>JACKDL010000011.1 GCA_020633555.1 Myxococcales bacterium
TAGCGGATCGTGTGGCGCTCCGGTTGGCCGCCGTGGTGGATCGGGTGCCGGACCGCGCCGCCGAGGCCTCCGCCGGTGGGCTGCGGCTTCTCGGCGGCCGCGGTCCCCGCCCTTCGGCGACGTGAACGCGCTCAGTGTGCCGGCTACCCGCCGAACAGCGCGCGCAGCCGGCCCATGAAGCCCTGCGGCGCCTTGGCCGCCTCGTCGCGGGCCAGCTGGGCGTGGGCCTTGGCCCGCAGCGGCCCCTTCAGCCCCTCCAGGTGCTGGATCAGCGGATCGTAGTGCCCGATGCGCGCCTTCAGCAGCGCCACCTCGCCCCGATCCGTGTAGTGCGCGGGCGACTCACGGGCGTGCAGATCGGCCTTCTGCTCCTCGATGCGCTGGAGCGCCTGATCCAGGCCGCTCAGGGCCCGGGCGGGCTCCGCCTCCAGCAGGCGCACGTACCAGGTGGCCGCCTTGCGGGCCTTCTTCAGGTCGCTGGGGCCAAACCAGGTCAGCAGGTCGTGCAGGATCAGCACCGTCAGCTTCCGCGCACGGGCCCAGCTCGGATCGTCCGTGGGGTGCTGGGCGTGCACGGCCCGAGCGAGCTGCAGGGCGGTCTCCCAGCGCACGCTGCGCTCGGGGCGCTTGAGCTGCATGATCAGCGACTCGGAGCACGGCGGGCGTCCCGCGTGGGTCGGCAGCGCGTCGTCCCGCGGGGCCAGCGAGACCACCTCACCCAGGCGCCCCAAGGCGCCGGTGACCTTGGCCTTGAGCTGCCCCGCGGCCTGCGCCAGGGCGGCCCCCGTCTCCTTCAGGCGGCGCCGGCGGATGCCGGCGGGCAGCGGGGTCGCGGTGGACATGGGCACCTCCCTCAGCGCGTTCGCCTGCACCCACGGCCCGCGGGCGGGGTGCGCTTGAGCGCCCCGGGTCAGCCGGCGTGCGCCCTGCGCCACCGCCCCGGTGAGGTGCCGAACCAACGGCGGAAGGCCCGCTGGAAGGCCGTCTCGTCGGCGTAGCCCAGCAGTAGCGCGACCTCCACCAGGCTCAGCGAGGGATCGGCCAGCAGCCGGGTGGCGCGATCTCGGCGCACCTGGGCCAGCAGGGTCGAGAAGGCCGTGCCCACCTCACCCAGCCGGCGCTGCAGGGTCCGCCGGCTGAGGCCCAGGCGCGCCGCCACGTGATCGGCGTCGGCGCGGCCGCTGGGGAGGAGCTGGCGGGTGATGGCCACCACCTGCCCCTCCAGATCCGAGGGGGGCGGCCCGGCGGCCTGGCGGGCGTGGGCGTGCAGCAGGGGCAGCAAGGCGGGATCGGCGTTGGGCATGGGCCGCCGCCAGGTGGCGTCGTCCAGCCAGGCCACGTCGGCGTCGGCGCGCCACTCGATGTGGGGGCCGAACAGGCGGGTCGCCAGCTCGGGGTCGCGGGTGGGGGCGCGGGTCACCCGCACCCGGTTGGGCACGCAGGGGCCCGCCAGGGTGTGGAAGCGCCGCAAGACCATGGCCAGCGTGAACGACGCGCCCTCCCAAACCTGCGAGCGCGCCTCCACCCGCCACGGGGGGCCCGCCGGATCCACCGTCAGCGACAGGTGGGGGTGGATGATGTGGAAGTAGCGGGTCAGGGCGGCGATGCCCCCGCCCACCGTCGGGCTGTTGGCCCCCAGGAAGTCGATGACCTGGAAGGTGCCGAAGGGGCTGTGCTCGACGGCGCGCAGGGGCAGATCGGGATCGCCGCTGGCCTGCACCAGGCGGGCCCACAGCCCGTCGGTGCCGTCGATGGCCAAGCGCTGGCTGGGATCGGCCAGCACGGCGGGCGTCAGGCCGAACTCCGCCAGGATCGGCTCGACCACCACCCCCGCGGCGCGGGCCGCCGCCACCACCGCCCGGGTGGCCTCCACCATCTCGCCGCGTGCGTGATCCGCCGCCATCGCCTGGGGCCTCCACCCCCTTGGCACGAAATGTCAGGGGCATGGCGCGTTCGGTCAAGGGCGTGGCGCAGGCGGCCAAGCCGGCGGGGCCCGCGCGCCGGCAGAGTGGGCGACACCTGAACCCTGGAGGTCGCGATGCGCCGCCTGCTCTCCCTGATCCTCGCCCTGGCACCCGTCGGGGCCGCCGCCCACCCGCTCGCCCAGGCCGAGCCCGCCGCCGAGACCCGCCATGGCGCGGTGGTCGAGCGCCTGGCGGCCCGCCGCTACTGCTACGTGCGCCTCGCCGACGCGCCGGATTGGCTGGTGACGATGGGCGCGTGCCCCTCCCAGGGCGCGGCGGTGACGGCCACCGTCTTCGCCTGGCAGCGCGACTTCCGTTCCACCCGCCTGGGCCGCGACTTCAAGCGGCTCGGCTTCGCCACCCTGCAGCCCGTCACCCCGAAGGAGACCGCCCGATGAACCGCACACTGCTGGCCGCGCTCACCGCCCTGACCCTGGCGCTCACCGCCTGCGGCGCCGAGGACGACGCCCACGAGGCCGCGCCGGCCCCCGACGCCATCCCGGCGAGCGCCGCGCCCGCCGACGCGCAGTCGGCCGATCCGGGCGCGGCGCCCCCGGCCGAGGATCCGCCGCCCGCGCCGCCCGCGCTGCCGAGCGTGGCCGACACGCTGGCCTGCGAGGCCCGGGCCTGGGCCCCCCCGGCGCTGCACGGCCCGGGCTACCGCGACGGGGTGCTGCTCGACGGCGATCTGGACGAGGTGGTGGTGAGCAGCACGGTGCTCTTCGTGCACCCGACGCCCCAGGCCCACCAGCGGTTCGGGGCGCTCGTGGGGCCCATCATCCTGGCCCTGTCACAGGCCGACGGCCTGCTCGGGCAGGCCACCACCTTCGACGAGGGCTGCTCGGTGGCGCGGACGTTCACCGTCTGGCGCGACGAGGCCAGCATGTACGGCTTCGTGGGCAGCGAGGCCCACGTGGCGGCGATGATCGCGTGGGCTGAGTTCAGCCGCCCGGAGTCGGCGGTGACGCACTGGCGGCAGCCCGCGCGCAGCCCGCTGACCTGGCAGGACGCCGTGACCCGGGCCAACGCGGCCGAGGGGGTCGGCGTCGCCCCGTGAGGCGCGGCCCCGGCCCCCGGCGCCGGGCTCAGTGCACCTTCTCGATCTCCAGCCGGCCAGCCTTGTTGGCCACGATCAGGCTGAAGCGCTGGCCGGGCTTGCTGACGTGCTTCATCAGCTTGTCCAGGTTGTCGTCCGAGAAGCGCACCTCCAGCCCGCGGGGCCCGGCCTTCACGGTGCTGAAGCCGGCCAACGCGGGCTTGAACCCGGCGGACTCGCCTTCGCGGTCGTTCAGGCCGCGGTGGGCCCAGGCGCACTGGCCCTGGGCCGGGGCGGCCTCGTTGGCCCCCTGCCTGGCCTTCTTGTAGCGGAACACCACCCGCGCCGAACCCGCGCCGGCGCGCCGGCCCTGGGACTGCGTGACGGTGGCGGTCATCGAGCCGCCGCTGGTGCAGGTCATGGTGAAGGGGGCGGCCACCGCGGGCGCGGCCAGGGCGACGAGGGCGAGGGTGATCAGCAGGCGCATGGGGTTCCTCCGAGCGGGCTGTCCGGGGTTCGAGTGTCTGCCCGGGGCTACGCCGCCACGGCCCGTCGCCTTTTTCGCCGCCTACGAATTCTCGCCGCGGGCCTCCCAGCGCAGCGCGCCGCCGTCCAGGGCCAGGCGGAAGCGCCGGGTGCCGCTGCGGGCCGAGGCGTCGGGGCGCTCGGCGAACAGCCGGGTGCGCCCCTGGCGCACCAGCCGATCGAGCTCGTCGTCGGGCACGGCGACCCCGTCCACCTCGAAGGGCACCCGGAACGCGCAGCCGGCCTGCCAGCGGTCGCAGCCCCAGGCCAGCCGCCCACGGATCACCCGCCCGTCGCCGCAGGCCGGGCAGGGGAGCCCTGGGCGCGCCGGCGGGCTCGGCGGCTCGGCCCGGGGGACGTCGCGCCGCGGTGGCCCCCGCCGCTCGGCGCCACGCCCGTCCGTGCCGCGCTGTCCCTTGCGTCCCCGGCGCCCCTTCCGCCCCCGCCCGCGCTCGGCGGGCGCCGCCCCCGCGGGCAGGTCCACCCGTGGCGCCGCCAGCAGCGCCTGCACCGCGTGGCGCACGAAGGCGCGGATGTCGCGGCGGAAGGGCATGGCGGGCGCCTGGCCGTCGGCGATGGCCTGCAGCCGCTGCTCCCACGCGCCGGTGAGCACCGGGCTGGTCAGGGCCTCCACGGGGATGGCCTGGACGAGCGCCCGCCCCAGCGGCCGCGGCACCAGCAGCTTGCCCTGCCGACCCAGGTAGTCGCGGCGCAGCAGGGTCTCGAGGATGGCCGCCCGGGTGGCCGGCGTGCCCAGCCCGGCCTCGCGCATGGCAGCCCGCAGCGCGGCGTCATCCAGCTCGCGCCCGGCCCGCTCCATGGCCCCCAGCAGGGTGGCCTCGGTGTAGCGCGGCGGCGGCCGGGTCTGCTTGCTCAGCACCCGGGTGTCCACCACCTGCGCGGGGTCGCCGGGCTCCACCAGGGGCAGCTCCACCGCCTCGGCCGCGGCCGCGCCGCTGGGCGCGGGGGGCGGATCGGCCACTTCCCAGCCGGGATCCAGCCGCACGCGCCCACGGGCCTCCAGCCGCTGCCCGGCGGCGTGGGCCTCCAGGCGCGTCTTCGCGTACTCGGCCGGCGGCAGGCACATGGCCAGCGTGCGGCGCACCACCAGCTCGTAGACGCGGCGCTCGTCGGCGTTCAGCTTGCTCAGATCGGGGGCCGTGGGGGTGGGCAGCAGGGCGTGGTGATCGCCCACCTGCCCGTCGTCTACAAAGCGCCGCCCCAGCCGGGGCACACCCTGGGCCTGGATCTGCTGCGCCACCGGCGCCCAGGGGCCGACGCCCGCCACGGCGCTCACCACCTGGGGCAGGGTGGCGGCCACGTCCTGCGTCAGGTGGCGCGAGTCGGTGCGCGGGTAGGTCAGCGCCTTGTGGCGCTCGTACAGGCTCTGGGCGGCCTTCAGGGTCTGGTCGGCCGTGAGCCCGAAGCGCCGGTTGGCGGCCTGCTGCAGCGCGGTCAGGTGGTAGAGCTGGGGCGGCGGCACCTGCTGGCGCTCGCGCTCGGCGGCCACCACCTGGGCCGGCGCGCCCCGCAGCCGCGCGGCCAGCCCGTCGGCCTCGGCGCGGTCGCCCAGGCGCCCCACCTGGGCCTTGTCCTCGGGCGGCGGCGCCCCCACGGCGCCGATCCAGCGGGCCACCCAGCCGCCCGCCTCGGCCTCGAGCCGGGCCTCGACCTCGAAGTAGTCCTCGGGCACAAACGCCTCGATGGCCTGCTCCCGCGCCACCACCAGCGCCAGGGTGGGCGTCTGCACCCGGCCCACGCTCAGCAGGTGGGCGCTGCGCGAGGTCAGGGCGCGGGTGGCGTTCATGCCCACCAGCCAGTCGGCCTCGGCGCGGCAGCGAGCGGCGTGGGCCAGCGGGTCGTACCGGGCCCCGGGGCGCAGATCCGCCAGCCCGGCGCGGATGGCGGCGGGCGTCAGCGACGACACCCAGAAGCGCAGCACGGGCCTCTGGCAGCCGGCCACCTGGTAGACGTAGCGGAAGATCAGCTCGCCCTCGCGCCCGGCGTCGCAGGCGTTGACCACCTCGGTCACCGCCCGGTCGCGCAGGTGCCGCTTCACCGCGTTGAAGTGGGCGCGGGTCTTCTTCACCGGCACCAGCTCGAGCTGCCGCGGCAAGATGGGCAACGTCTCGGGATCCCAGCGTTTCCAGCGGGGGTCGTGTTGCTCGGGGGTGGCCGTCTCGATCAGGTGACCCAGGCACCAGGTCACCCGCACGCCGTCGCCCTCCAGGCAGGCCTCACCCTTGCGGTGGGCGCCCAGCACCTTGGCCAGATCCCGGGCGACGGAGGGCTTCTCGGTGACGAAGAGGCGCAATCAGCCGAACAGGCGCTGCCACAGCCGGGCCCAGAAGCCCTTGGTCGCAGGCGCCTCCTCCCGGGGACGGAAGGCCTCGGCCACGTCGGGGTGGACCCGCGCGCCCGGGGCCACCGGCGGCCTGGGCGGCATGCGCTCGGGCACGGTGGGGCGGTCCTCGACGATGACCGTGGGCGTGGCCAGCGGGGGCAGGCTCGCCACCGCCTGCGGGGTGGGCAGCTTGCTCTCGCGCAGGGCGCGCTCGAAGTCACCGCGGGTCACGCCGGTGCGCTCGTCGCCTTCGGTGACGGCCAGCCGCACGTCGCCCACGGCCTTGGGCGCAGGCGGCGCCGGCGCCTGCAGGCTGGGGAAGCCATCGCCGGTGGCGTGCATGAGCGCCTTCTGCAGGGCCCCGGGGTCCAGGATGGTGGCGTCGGGATCGGGGGGCGGCGCCACGGTGGTGGACTCGTCATCGTCCAGCCAGTGCAGCCCCGAGGGGATGAAGTGCCCCGAGGGCGACAGCAGGGGCTCCAGGGCCCGGCGCATGTCGGCGGCCGTCTGGAAGCGCTGCTCGGCGTTGGGTTGGATCGCGCGGTGCACCAGGTTGGCCAGCATGGGCGGTACGGGCTCGCCGGCGCCGGTCACCGTCAGGTGCGGCCGGCTCGGCTGCAGGTGCGCCTCGAAGATCTGCACCGGGTTGCGCACCTGGATGAAGTGGTCGCCCGCCAGCAGCACGTGGGCGATGAGCCCCAGGGCGTACAGGTCGGTGCGCGGCTCCACCGGCTTCTGGGTCCACTGCTCGGGCGCCATGTAGCGCGGGCTGCCGAAGACCTCGCCGCTCAGGGTCAGCGCGGTGGCGCCGTCGTCGGCCACGAGCTGCACGATGCCGAAGTCGATGAGCTTCACGTTGAAGCGGTCGGGCTCCACCTGCTCCAGCAGGATGTTCCCGGGCTTCAGATCGCGGTGGATGATGCCGGCGGCGTGCAGCTCGGCCAGGGCCCCCAGGCTCTGGCGCAGGATGTCGACCACGGCGGCCACGGGCAGGCAGCCCTCGCGCTGGAGCACCGCGGCGGCGGACTCGCCGTGCACGCGCTCCATCACCAGCACCGGGCACCCGTCGTCCAGGTACTCGAAGTCCAGCAGGGTGACCAGGTGCGGGTGGCTGAGCGACGCCAGGGTGCGGGCCTCGCGCACCGTGCGGCGGGCGGCGGTGCGGTGATCCTGCGCCGAGCGCCGCAGCACCTTCACGGCAGCGGCGCGGCCGATGCGGTCGTCCATGGTGTCGTACACCACGCCCACACCGCCGGCGCCCAGGACGCCCTGCACCCGGTAGCGGTCGAGGATGAGCTCCCCGGTCTGAAAGCGCTGGTCCCCCATGGCCGGCCACTCTAGCAGCGGATGACGAAAAATACCCGCGCTCGCATGCGGGCGCGGCGCAGGGCCCGGCGCGGGTCGGTCAGCCCAGGTCCAGGGCCCCGGTGCCGTCGTCGCCGAAGCGCTCCAGGCCCTGCACGCCGCACAGCCCAGCCACGGTGGTGAACAGGTTGCCCATGGGCGCTCCGTCGAAGCGCAGGTGCCGCCCGGTGGCGATCCGCCCGCCGGCGCTGCCCGCCAGGATCACCGGCAGGTCCCGGTGGCGGTGGCTGTTGCCGTCCTCGATCTCGCTCGAGAAGAACACCACGCTGTGGTCCAGCAGGGTGCCGCCCGCCTCCTCCACGGCCGCCATGCGCTCCAGCAGCCGCGCGAGCTGGGTCAGCTCCCAGATGTCGATCTGCTCCAGCTTGGCGTGGTTGTCGGGGTTGCCCTGGTGGTGGCTGAGCTGGTGGTGCCCCTCGGCGATGTTCAGGAAGGGGAAGCTGCGGTTGGTGCCCGCGTTGGCCAGCATGAAGGTGGCCACCGGCGCCTGATCGCACTGCAGCGCCAGCACCAGCAGGTCGATCATCTGCTCGATGCGCTGGGTGTACAGCTCGGGCGGCTCGGGGCGGGCCCCGGCGTCGCACTGCTGGGCCTCGGCCAGGGTGATCTGGCGCTCCACCTCGCGTACGCCGGTCAGGTACTGGTCCAGCTTCAGCCGGTCGGGGGCGCCCAGCCTCGTGTTCAGCCGGGTCACGTCGGCCTTCACGTAGTCCAGGATGCTGCGCTTGCCCCGCCGCTGCCGGGCCACGGCCGCGGGATCCACCCCCTCGGGCGTGCCGAACAGCCGGTCGAACAGGGCCGCGGGGTTGATCTCCTTGGCCGCGGGCTGGCTCTCGCCCACCCACGAGATGTTGCGGCTGTAGGCGCACGAGTAGCCCGAGTCGCAGCCCCCGGCGTTGCCGCCGCCCTCGGCGCCCAGCACCAGCGAGCTGAAGCGGTGCCGGCCGCCCACCGCCTGGGCGATGACCTGGTCGATGCTCACGCCCAGCCGGATGTTGGCGCCGTCGGTCTTGTAGGCGTGGGCGGCGGTCAGGAAGCCCGAGGTGCCCCCCGCGTGATCCCCCGGCCCGTCCGGCTGGGCGGGCAGGTTGTTCAGCCCCGACAGCACGTTCAGCCGGTCCTTGAAGGCCGCCACCGGCGCCAGGATGGGCGTGATGGCCCAGTCGGCGCCCACGGCGGCGGGCGTCCACGAGGGCATGTGCATGCCGTTGGGCACGTAGAAGGCCACGAACCGGGTGGGCGGCGCGGCGCCCTGGGCGCGGGCCAGGCCGGGCAGCATGGCCTCCAGCAGAGGCAGGCTCAGGGCCGCCCCGGCGCCCCGCAGAAAAGCCCGGCGATCCATGGGCTTGCGCAGCAGCGGCAACATCACTCGCCCTCCTGAGGCGCGGCGCCCCGATGGGTGAACAGGGGGCTGCGCACCAGCGCCTCGGCCACCGCCCGCAGGCCGTGGCCGCCGGGCGCGGTGGGCTCCACCACGGTGGTCTTCAGGCAGCGGTCGTACTGGCTCACCCCGCGCCCCAGCGCGAAGGTGGCCAGCTTGCTGGCGTAGCAGGCGGCCAGCCGGTGGTCCTCGGCCAGGATGTCCGCCAGCTCGGCCCCGCCCGAGAAGGTGCTGCCGTCGGGCAGCTCGCCGCTGGCGTCCACCGGGTGCGCGCCGTCCATGGTCCGCCAGGCGCCGATGCCGTCGTAGTTCTCCAGCCCCAGCCCGATGGGATCCATCATCACGTGGCAGGCCGCGCAGCTCGGATCCTCGCGGTGCTGGGCCAGCCGCTCGCGCAGGCTCAGGTCCTGATCCACCTCGCCCAGCTCGGCCTCCACCCCGGGCGGGGGTGGGGGCGGCGGCTCGCACAGCATCTGCTCCAGCACCCACTTGCCCCGCTTCACGGGGCTGGTGCGGGTGGAGTAGCTGGTCAGCGTCAGGGTGCTGCCCAGGGTCAGCAGGCCCACCCGCTCCACGCCGTCCAGCGCCACCTGATGCCAGCCGGGCAGATCGGCCAGCTCGGGCCCCTCCAGGGCCACGCCGTAGTGGGCGGCCAGCCGGGCGTTCAGGAAGGTGTGATCGGCCACCAGCAGGCCGGTCAGGGGCGCGTCGGCGGCCACCCGATCGGCGAAGAACAGCTCGGCCTCGGTGATCATGGCCGCCCGCAGGGCGTCGTCGAAGTCGGGGAAGAAGTTCCAGTCGGGATCCACCGCCCGCATGGAGTCGGTGTGCAGCCACTGCCGGCCGAAGTGATCCACCGCCCGGCGGGCCTTGGGGTCCGCCAGCATGCGCTGCACCTGGGCCGTCAGCCCGTCGCCGCGCAGGGCGCCGGCGTCCGCGGCGTCCAGCAGGGCGTCGTCGGGCGGGCCGGCCCACAGGAAGAAGCTCAGCCGGGTGGCCAGCTCGTGATCCGTGAGCGCCCGGGCGTCGCCGCCGGCCTCCACCTTGAACAGGAAGTTGGGCGACACCAGCGTCGCCTGCAGCGCCAGCCGCACCCCGGAGTCGATGCCGTCGCCCTCGGCCACGGCCCCCTCCACCAGCGCCAGCAGGGCGTCCACCTCGGCGGCCTCGACGGGCCGCCGCCACGCCCGCCGGGCGAAGCCCCCCACGATGTCGCGGGCGCAGGCCAGATCCGTGTCGTCGGCGGGCTCGCAGGGCATGATCCGCGCCCGGATGGCCGGGTTGGGCGGCTGGGCGTCCAGGGGCCCCTCGATCTCGAAGAAGTCCACGAACAGGTTGCGATCGCGCTGCGCGGGATCGGGGTTGTCGGGCTGGTAGAAGTCGTTGATGAAGGCCACCGCGACGGCGTGGTGGCCTTCGGCGGCCTGGATCTCCACCGCGTAGGTGTCGGGGGCGTCCTGGGTGGCGGGCACGTCCAGCGTGGCCACCACCTGGTTGTCGACGCTGATGGTCATGCGGGCCACGTCGGGCCCGGCCTGGCTGGCCCAGGCCCGCACGCGGATGGCGTAGCGGCCCTCGGCGGGGAAGGGGGTCGAGACGGCCAGCTCGCCGTTGGACCACAGGTTCCAGGCCTCGCCGCGCCACGCGGCGCCCACGGGGCTGCCCACCGTCTCGGCCTCGAACACCTGCAGGGCCGTCTGCACCGGGCCGTCCAGGGCCAGGTTCACCGCATGCTCGGCGGCGCCCAGCATGGCCTCCAGGTGGATGGCCGACACGTTCAGGGTGTCGCCCACCGTGTCGAAGCCGTAGCCCAGGTCGTCCTCGGGGAAGCTGTGCGCCGCGGGCCGGGAGTCGTCGCCCAGCAGGTCGTGCAGAGTGTTGTCGTACTCCTGGCGGTTCAGCCGGCGCATGACGGGGCGCCCCGGGTTGGCGCAGTGCTCGGGCATGGGCGCGCCGCCCGCGCCGCCCGCGCCCCCAGCGCCGCCGCCTTCGCCGCCCGCGCCCTGGCCCCCCGAGCCGCCTGCGTCTTGGCCGCCCGCGCCGCCCTGGCCGCCGGGCTCACCCCCGGCGCCGCCGGGCCCCGGCTCGATGGGCGCCACCCCGCCGTCCTTGCCCAGGCCCTGGTCGGCCCCAGGCCCCTGCGACGGGCTCTGCACGCTGCCGTCACAGCCGCCCAAGGCCAGAAGGCCCACGGCCGCCGCCCACACTGCTCGCTTCATGTTCACCCCCGGTCGCAGCCAGCGTAGCCGCTGCGGCGCAAGGGGCCAAGCGCGTGGCCTGCTATTCGCCCTGGAAGGTGAACAGGCAGCGGGTGATGGGCAGGCCCACGTCGCGCATGACGTAAAGGTAGTACTGCTTGCCGGGCTCCAGCGCCGGCGCCGCGCCGTCCGCGGGCACCACCTGCACCGCGTTCGAGGGGGCCTCGCCGTACTTCATGCCGCAGCCCATGGGCAGGGGCTCGGCGGTGGGCACGTTGACGTGCCACAGGGTGCCCTCGGGCACGTTCAGGTTGGGCGGCGCGCCCGGGTTCGCTGCGTCTGGCGCCATCACGTAGACGTAGCGGGCGGCCCCACCGGTCCAGACCACCGTGCCGTCGGGCTCCACGCCCTGCCCACGGGCGCACTCGCTGGGCTCGTACTCCTGCTGCACCACCAGCGGGCCGCCAAAGGGCCGGGTCTCGGCGAACTCGGGCTCGGCGCGGCCGCGGCGGGCCAGCTCCCGCTCCAGGAACGCCACCATGCGCGCCGTGTCGGTGGTGGGCGTGCCCGTGTGGATGCGCTCGAAGCCGTTGTTGTCCGCGGTCGGCACGGCCCCGAAGGCGTCGCTGCCCACCCAGCCCGCCAGCATGGCCAGGCCGGTGTCGGGGATGGTGTCGATCCACAGGGGGCCCGCCTCGGTGTCCCACAGGCTGAACCCGTTGGGGGTGTCGCTGGTGGTGTGGCAGCAGGCGCAGGCGCAGGCCTCCATCTCGGTCTTCACCCAGGCCAGCTCGCCCAGGTAGCCCTCGTCCGCCAGGCGGGGGTCCTCGGGGTCCACCTGGGGCACCTCGCCGTAGGCCGAGTAGGGGCGCTGGGTGATCACGTCGGCGCAGCTCGCGTAGTCGGCGTAGCGCCGGCCGGGCTCGGTGCAGCCCGACACGATCACGGGGGTGCACACCTGGCCGTCGGGGCCGGCGCCGGGCGGCTCGCCCTCCAGCGGCGGGCGGCAGTCGGTGTAGGGCTGCACGAACACGGGGCCCACCGTGGGCTCGGGCTCGGGGCAGCGATCGTCGGCCATGCACACACCGGCGGGGGTGAAGCTGCCCCCGGCGAAGGTCTCGCACCCCGTCTGCGACAACCCGCAGTCGGCCGGGTCGTTGCCGGCGCTCACCAGCACATAGCCGTCGGCGGCCATGTCACCCACGGCGCACGAGCCCAGCTCGGCCTCGTAGCCGCAGGGCACGCCGGCCTCGAAGGTGCCGGGCTGGTTGAGGAACACGGCCTCGCAGTCGGCGGCGGCGGACTCGGCGGTCCAGGCGGCGCCCACGTAGGCCTTGCACTCCTCGCCCTGGCTGAAGCGGTTCACGTACTGGCAGCGGCCCACCACGTCGCCCGAGGGGGGGGCCGCGTCGGGCTCCGGGCCGGCGTCGGCCGGGGCAGACACGGCGGCGTCGGGCGCCGAGCCCTGATCGGCGGCCGCGGCCGCGTCAGCGCCTCCGCTCGGGCTGGCGGCGCCGTCGCCGTCGTCACAGGCCAGCAAGCTCAGCGCGGCCAGCACCGCGATGGTCCAAGTGTGCTTGTTCAATGCATGTCCCCATGGTGTCTATGGTTGGTTCACGGTTGCCAAGATTCGCCACCGCCGCCCGGGTCGCGGGCGACAACCGTTTTCACCGGGGACTGGCCGCCGGCGCGGACGGCGCTACCATGGGCCCATGCGCGCCCTGCCCCTCAGCCTTGCCCTCCTGGCCGCCGCCTGTACGGCCGAGTTCCCGCCGCTCGATGGCGACGGCGGGCCGCCCTTGGATCAGGCCCTGATCACCGATGGCGCGGTCCTGGCCCGGGACCTCACCCCGCCGCCGGTCGATCGGGGCGGGCGCCCCCCCGGGGACGCCGAGGACCGCGATCCCGAGGACCGCGATCCACAGACGCTCGACGCGGGCCCGACGGACGACGCCACGCTGCTGCGCGACGCCGCCGTGCGCGACCAGGCCCCGCCCCCCGACATGCCGCCGCCCGCGCCGCGGGTCATGCTCGACGCCTCCGAGGCGCCTCCGTCGGGCTGCGCCCCGCGCACGGTGACGCTCACCTGGCGCACCCTGGGGGTGGATCGCTGCACCCTGCGGGCCGGGCCCGACGTGCTGCGCGAGCTTCAGGGGCCCGACGCCGCCTTCGGCGAGCACGCGGTGCCCGGGGTGGTGGCCGACACGCGCTTCGAGCTCACCTGCGAGGGCCCGCAGGCCGCCGCCGACGCCAGCTTCGTCGCCATCTTCGACCCGGCGCTGCCGCCCACGCTGGACCTGCTGCGAGGTGGCGGCGGCATCGACCAGACTCAGCGGACCTGCGCGGCGGCCCTGGGCGAAGCCCAGATGGCCAACGACGGTGCGGTGGACAACCACGCCGGCTCGGCGGCGCGCCTGTGCCAGTGCCAGGGCTACGGCGGCTTCGACATCGTTTCAGCCAAGCGGGGCAACTGCTTCGCCAGCCCCCACGACAACAGCATCTGGTCGTGGAACGGCAGCCAGTGGAGCGGCCAGCGCGCCCTCGGGCACAACCACTGCCTGGAGCACATCCGCTGCAGCGCGCCGGTGGCCACCTGCGGCGCCCTGCTGTACCCGCGATGACCGAGCCCCCCGTGACCCCGCCCCCCGCGCCCCGCTTCAAGCTGCTGTGGGACTACCGCGGCGCCGACGGGCCGGGCACCGCCGAGCACTTCCATATCCACCTGCGCGAGTTCCTGGCGCGCGCGGGGCTCGCGGGCGAGTCCGGGGTCGAGGCGGCCAGCGCCCAGCATGGGATCGCCTGGTTCATCGCGCCCATCCATGTGGCCGAGCAGGTGCTCAAGGCCCTGCGCCCGCATCGCGCCGAGCGCCTGGACCCCTGAGCCCGCGCCCTGTCAGGGGCCGCAGGGGTACTCGTGGGCGAGGGGGCCCCAGCCCGCCAGGCACTCATCGTGCTCGGCGGAGTGGTAGCCCTCCCAGGCCGCCTTCACCGTCGCCCCCTGCCGCACGAAGAGCTGGGTCAGCGTGGCCCCGCGGGCGGCCACGGCCCACACCCGCCCCTCGCGGGCCAGCACGCCCACCCAGGGCGTCCAGGTCACCAGATCGTCCGGCAGGGCGAAGGCCGCGTCATTCACCCAGCTTGCGGTGTAGCTCCGCTCGGCCACGTGGCAGTCGCCCAGCTCGAGCTGGATCCCCACGCCGTGGGTCACCAGCCGCTCCTTTCCCGCGTCGGCGATCCAGCGCACATGGGCCCAGTGCCCCCCGGGTGACGCCGCCACGATTGGCTCGCGGATCACGTCGTCGGCCAGGGTCTTGGCGGCCCAGGCGTCCAGCTCGGGCGGCGCGGCGTCCCCTCGGCCGATGCCCGTCCGGGGCACCCAGCGCAGCCCCTTCACCGCCGCCACCTCGCCCCCCACGAAGGCCATGGGGGCCACCGGGCCGGCGCAGCCCAGCACCTCGCGCACCTGGAAGACCGACGGCTCGCACCCCCGGTGCTCGAGCCGCTGCAGCGGCCCCAGGTTGGCGACACACGGCCCGTCGGGCCGCAGCACCGTCAGCGCCTTGGCCTGCGCGGCGGGGTGCTCCGGCGCCGCGCCGTCGGCGGGCAGCACCTTGGTGCACTCGCCCGTCTCGGCGTTGCGCCCGCACGCCTCGCCGTTCAGCTCGGTGAACAGCTCGGTGTGCAGGATGGCCCAGCGCTTACCCAGGCGATCGTCCAGCGGCACCGCGGCGGCGCCCGCCAGGGGATCGGGGCTCAGGGGCGTCACGTCGGGCAGGCCGGCCTGCACCCGCTGTGGCCCCAGCGTGTCCGACTCACCGGCGGTCAGCCCGTCGCCCAGGTGGCGATCGTTCAACACGAAGCGGTTGCGGCGCGTCGTCGGCCGGGGCCCCACCGCGGTCAGGCCGGTCTGGCACTCCACCACCAGGCTGTCCTCGACCACGGCGTCGCTCACCCCGTCCAGCGCCAGCCCCACCACGCCCGAGCCGTGCAGGCCCACGCCGCGCACGAGCAGGCCCTTCACGCCCTTGGCCTGCACCACGTCCGAGGCGCACCCGCCGCCCGACACCGCGTGGCCGAAGCTCACCCCCAGCACGCGCAGCGCGGCGCCGCCCTCCAGGCGCAGCACCGCCAGGTCGTCCACGGCCAGCATCAGGGCGTCCCGGCCGGCCACCGTGACCTGCGAGCGCCCCTTCAGCAGCAGCGTGGCCTTCACCGGGTGGGCGCCCGGGCAGATCCACACCAGGCCGCCGTCCTGCACGGCGGCGAAGGCGGGCGCCACCTTGGCGAAGGTGCTCAGCTTCTCGCCGTTGATCGCCACCGCGGCCACCAACTTCGAGCAGCGCGCGGCGGCGCGACCTTCGCGGGGGTCCAGGGCCACGGTCGGCGGCGCTGACGCTGGCGCTGCGGCGCTCGAGGGGGCGGCCCCGTCGGGGCTTGCTCCGTCCGGCCTCGCCCCGTCGGGTGCGCCCCCGTCGGGCCTGGCGGCGTCGCCCACGGCCCCGTCGGGGGTCGGGGGCTCGGGCGCCGCGCTGGGGGGCGCAGCGGTCCCCGGGGCCACGGCCTCGGGCGCTGTGCTGGCGGCGGCGAGGCTTCCGACAGCCGCGCTCGTCGGCGCGGTGGGCTCCGATGCGGCGGCGGCGGGAGCGGGGGCGGGCTTCTGGGGCGACTTCGGGGTGCACCCCAGTGCGACGAGGCACAGGAGCGCGGGGGACAGGCGCACGGCGACCTCCCTGGTTGGGCGCGCGCAGTGTCCCGCGCCCGGCGCGGCGGCGAAAGGGGGACGGGGGCAGATCCGTAGCGGTGCGGGCGGGGCGCTGGCAGGCTGGGCGGGATCCTGGCCCCTGGAGCAAGCCGTGCCCTCCCGTCGCCCCCTCCGCCGCCCTGGCCAGCGCCCTGCGCGCCCAACGGCGCCCACCCCCAGTCGGCCGGCCGGCCCCGCCACGGTGCTCCTGCTGAACAAGCCCTACGACGTGCTGTGCCAGTTCACCGACGCCCGCCGCCCCCCTGGCCCTGACGGCCAGCCGCTGCCCCCGCGGCCCACCCTGGCCGACTACGTGGACGTGCCCGGCGTGTACGCCGCCGGCCGCCTGGACCGCGACAGCGAGGGCCTGCTGGTGCTCACCGACGACGGCGGCCTGCAGCACCGGCTGAGCCACCCGAAGTTCGGGAAACAAAAGGGCTATTGGGTGCAGGTCGAGGGCGCGCCGACCCCGGCTCAGCTCGCCGAGCTGCGGGCCGGCGTGGTCATCCAGGGCCAGCGCACCCAGCCCTGCCGGGTCCAAGCCATCGCGCCCCCGGATCTGCCCCCGCGCGACCCGCCCATCCGGGTGCGCCAGACCGTGCCCGACGCCTGGCTGGAGCTTTGGATCGGCGAGGGAAAGAACCGGCAGGTGCGCCGCATGACCGCTGCCGTGGGCCTGCCCACCCTGCGCCTGGTGCGTTTCGCCGTGGGCCCCTACACCCTGGGCGATCTGGCCCCGGGCCAGTGGCGGCGGGTGGACCCCCCCTGAGGGGACGCGCTCAGCGGATGGGGTTGCCCACGTTGTACCGCCCTGCCGTCGCCAGGTAGTCCACGCCGGGCACCCGCTCCACCTCGGGCGGGAAGTTGGCGCGCTTGTCGGCGAAGTACGCCGCCCGGTGCGCGCCGTCGCGCGCCCGGTTGTAGGTCACGTACAGCCCCCGCCGCGGCGCGTCGGTGCGGTTGGTGTCCGAGCGGTGCGGGATGAAGCTGTCGAACACGGCCACCGAGCCGGCGGGCAGATCCAGCGGATACCACGGCAGCTCGGCCTCGGTGGCCTCGGCCACCGACTTGTCGGCCCGCTGGGGCAGCAGCACGCCCTCGGGCACCGGATCGCTGAACTCCAGCCCGCCGTTGGCCCGGGTCTGTTCGTCCACCGCGATCAGCACGGTCACATGGTACTGCGTGCCAAAGGTGTCGAAGGCCGGCGCGTCCTGGTGCGCCGTGAAGCCCGCACCGCCGGGCAGCTTGAAGTTGATCTTCTCCTTGAACAGCACCGCCGGCTCGCCCAGCAGCTCGCCCAGGCGGGCCAGCAGGGCCTCGCCGCACAGCAGCTCGGCCAGGCCCGCGTGGTGGGGCACGAAGTCCTCCACCCGGCAGAGCTGCCGCGCCTGTGTGCCCCGCTCGAAGTACTTCATCCACTTGCCCGGCGTCTCGGGGCGAGCCTCCAGGTCCTCCACCCAGCCCCGCAGCCGGTCCAGCGCCTCGCCCGCCAACACACCGGGCAGCACCAACAGATGGTCGCGCTGCCAGGCGGCGATCTGTTCGGGCGTCAGCGGCGTCTCCAGCGGTGCCGTCACCGCCTTGGCCTCCTGCGCCAACAGATGGTCGAGCAGGATAGGGCGCCAGAAGTCCAGCCCCGGCACGTCGGCGTCGGGCAGCTTCGCCGCCTCGTCCCAGGCCCGCACCCGCAGCAGATCGCGGTGCAGCGGATCCTCCTCGAAGGCCACCGCCTCGAAGTCGGTCATGGGCCCGCCCTGGTGGGCCAGGGTCTGGCGCGACGCCTCGCTGAGCTTGCTGGCGTAGCTGGGCCGTCGCATCAGGTAGCGCTTGGCGTCCACGTGGCCGCCCACCATGCGTGCCAGCCGCTCGCTGCAGCCCAGCTTCAGCAGCAGGCGCTCGCCCAGGCCCTCGTGATCCACCGTGCCCAGCCTGTCCATCTGCGGCGCGGTGGGATCCGCCAGGTGCCCGATGTCGTGCAGCAGCGCGCCCAGCATCAGCTCCACGTCGCCGCTGGCGCGCGCCCGGTCAGCGGCCTGCAGCCCGTGGGCGAGCTGGGTCACCGCCTCGCCGATGTAGTCGGCCTCGGCGGCGGCGGCCAGGGTGGCCAGGATGGCGTCCGCCCGGTCGGCGGCGGGCAGGGTGGGATCCAGATCGACGAGCGCCATGGCAGCACCTCCGCCCCGCACGGTGGCCGGCGCGCGGGGGCGGTGCAAGCCTTGCCCGGGGGATGTTGCGCAGCCGTTGCCGGCGCCCGCTCAGCGGGGCCCGCGCTCAGTCCAGCGCCGCCAGCGTCGCCTTCACCAGCGTGTAGAACTTCGCCGTCGACGCCACGCTCAGCCGCTCGCTGGGCGAGTGGGCGCCGAAGATGTCGGGGCCCATGGAGATCATGTCCATGTCCGGGTATGCGCGCTTCAGCAGCCCGCACTCCAGCCCCGCGTGGATCGCCTTGATGGCCGCCGGCCGCCCGAACACCGCCTCGTGCACCGCCTGCACCTTCGCCAACAGCGGCGAGCTCATGTCGGGCTGCCAGCCCGGGTAGCTGGGCTCCAGCGTCACCTCGGCGCCCGCCAACAGGTGCACCGCGCGGATGCTCTGCCGCAGCGCCTCCAGATCGGGCCCCCGGCTCGACCGCGTGCAGTTCACCATCTCCACCGTGTCGGCGGTGGTACGCACCACGCCCAGGTTGTTGCTCGTCTCCACCAACCCGGGCACGTCGGGGCTCATGGCCGCCACCCCGCTGGGGTTCGCCACGATGGCGCTCAGCACCTGCTGCGTCAGCCTGGCCGTCCACGGCGTGCCCACGGGCGCCTCGCTCAGCGTCACCGTCAGCCCCGGATCCGTGCGCCCGAAGATGGCCTGCAGCTCGGCCTGCTGCGCCGCCACCACCTGCGCCAGGGCCTGCGCCGTGTCGCCCGGCACGGCCACCGTCGCCCACGCATCGCGCGGCACCGCGTTGCGCATGCTGCCGCCCTGGAAGTGCTCGATCCGCAAGGGGATCTCAGCCGACTGGGCCGCCCAGAGCGCCTGCGCCAGGCACTTGATGGCGTTCGCCCGGTTGCGGTGGATGTCCAGCCCCGAGTGGCCGCCCACCAGCCCCTTCACGGTGACCTTCGCGCCCACGTAGCCGGCGGGCGCCGCCTCGCGCTGCACGGCCCAGCGGCTGTCCACGTCGCCGCCGCCCGCGCACCCCACGTACAGCGCGCCCTCCTCCTCCGTGTCCAGGTTCAGCATGCGCGTGCCCGTCACGAAGCCCGGCTTCAGTCCGAAGGCCCCGGTCATGCCCCGCTCCTCGTCCACGGTGCACAGCAGCTCCAGCGGCCCGTGCTCTGCATCCGGGTCGTCGGCGATCGCCATGCCGCACGCCACGCCGATGCCGTTGTCGGCCCCCAGCGTGGTGCCCACGGCCGTCACGAACCCGTCCTCCAGCACCACCTGGATGGGATCGGTGGCGAAGTCGTGCGCCAGCTCGGGCTCCTTCTCGCACACCATGTCGATGTGCCCCTGGATCACCGTCGTCGGCCGCCCCTCGTACCCCGGCGTCGCCGGCACGCGGATCACCAGGTTGCCCACGTCGTCCACCGCGTGATCCAGGTTGCGGTCCTGCGCCCACTCGATGAGCGACGCGCGCAGCGCGGCCTCGTGGCCCGAGCCGTGCGGCACGCCGCAGATGCGCGCGAAGTGCTGCCAGATGAGGGCGGGCTCCAGGTTCTCGGGGAAGGTGGGCATGACGGGCTCCTCCGGTCGAAGGCGCCGTCATACAGCGGGCAGGGGGGTCGGGGGAACGGGCCTTGGCGACCCGCGGAGGCTGCGCTCGACGGCGGGAGCCGGCGACCCTGCTTGCAGGCGTTGTGACTTCCGCTACCCTGCGCCGCCCTGACCGCCGGACGGACCCAGCCCATGCCCAGCTTCGCGTCGTTGAACCTGTCGCCCGCCATGCTCGCCAACCTGGGCGAGCTGGGCTACGCGGCCCCCACCGCGATCCAGGCGGCCAGCCTGCCCGCGGTGCTGGCGGGGCGGGATGTGCTGGCGCAAGCGAAGACGGGCAGCGGGAAGACGGCGGCCTTCGGGATCGGGCTCATGGAGCGGCTGGACCGCGACGGGCAGGGGGTGCAGGCGCTGGTGCTGTGCCCCACCCGCGAGCTGGCGGTGCAGGTGGCCGACGAGCTGCGGCGGGTGGCGCGCTTCCAGCCCAACGTGAAGGTGGCCACGGTCACCGGGGGCGTGCCCATTCGGCGCCAGGAGCAGTCGCTCACCCATCCGGCGCACGTGGTGGTGGGTACGCCCGGGCGGGTGCTGCAGCTTCTGCAGCGCGGCAGCTTGATCCTGGACGGGGTGCGTACGCTGGTGCTGGACGAGGCCGATCGCATGCTCGACATGGGGTTCATCGATCAGATCGACGCCATCGTGCGCCATGTGCCGCGCGAGCGACAGACCCTGTGTTTCTCGGCGACCCTGCCCGAGGGGGTGCGCGCGCTGGCGGCGGCTGTGTTGGCGACGCCCGAACACATCACGGTGGATCGCCAGCACGCGCCGGGGGTGATCAGCCACGCCTTCCTGGGCGCGGCCGAGTCCGACAAGGGGCGCGCCACCCTGACGCTGCTGGCGCAGCACCCGCTCGAGTCGGCCATCATCTTCTGCAACACCAAGGCGCAGTGCCGGGCGGTGTACGCCGCGCTCAACGCGGCCGGCGTGCACAGCCTGGCCTTTCACGGCGACCTGGATCAGGCCGACCGCACCTTGGTGATGGTGCGCTTCGCCAACCAGAGCTGCCGGGTGCTGGTGGCCACCGACGTGGCGGCCCGCGGCCTGGACATCCAGGGGCTGGACGCGGTGATCAACTACGACCTGCCCTTCGAGCCGCAGACGTACGTGCACCGCGTGGGCCGCACGGGCCGGGCCGGGGCCACCGGCCACGCCTTCTCGCTGGTGACCCCCGGCCAAGGCGCGCGGGTGCAGGCCATCTGCGAGGTGCTGGGCGCAGACCACCAGACCACGCCCGCCCCGCTGGACATCGACGGCCCGAGCCCCGCGCTGGCGCCGCCCATGGTCACGCTGTCGATCAGCGGCGGCCGCAAGGCCAAGATCAGCGCCGGCGACGTGCTGGGCGCGCTCACCGCAAAGGGCGGCGTCGCCGGCCAGGACGTGGGCCAGATCGACCGGATGGAGCAGGTGACCTTCGTGGCGGTGAAGCGCGCCGCCGCCGAGGCCGCGCTGCGGATCCTGCGCTCGACGCCGATCAAGGGCCGGCGCTTCCGGGTGGCGCGCCACGGCTGAGCCAGGCCCCGCACACCCTGTCAGCGCTGCGCGGTCAGCCGTCGGATCAGCGGGCCCACGGTGAGGCCCTGCACCACGATGGAGAACACGACCACGGCGTAGGTGGCGGTGAGCACGGCGTTGCGGCCCTCGAACTCGGGCAGCTTCATGGCCAGCGCGATGGAGATGCCGCCCTTCAGGCCGCCCCAGGTGAGCAGGCGGATGGTGCCCTTGCCGATGGCCAGCCGGGCGCGGAGCACGGCCACCGGGACGGCCACGCCGACCAGGCGGGCCACCAGCACGGCGGGCACCAGCACGGCGGCGGCGATGAGGTAGTCGCTGCGGCTGTAGTCGATGGCGAAGAACTCCACGCCGATCAGCAGGAACAGCAGGGCGTTCAGGGCCTCGTCGATGAAGGTCCACACCGTGTCCAGCGCGCTCTGGGTGCCGGCGCTCATGGCGGTCTGGCGGCCGCGGTTGCCCAGCAGCAGGCCGGCCACCACGGCGGCCAGGGGGGCCGAGACGTGCAGGCGGGTGGCCAGCAGGTTGATCCCGAACACGGCGGCCAGGGTGATCAGGATCTCGAGGTTGGCCTCGTCCAGGGTACGCAGGGCGCGCTCGGCCAGCAGCCCCACGCCCAGGCCCAGGCCCACGCCACCCAACACCTCCTTGGCCAGCAGCACGCTGACCTCGCCGGCGCCCAGGCCGCCGTCGGGGCTGAGCGCCAGGGTCAGGAGCACCGCGTAGACCACCACCCCGATGCCGTCGTTGAACAGGCTCTCGCCGATGACCTTGATCTCGAGCTCCTTGGGGGCGCCGGCGGCCTTCATGATGCCCAGCACGGCGATGGGATCGGTGGGCGAGATGAGGGCGCCGAACACAAGGCACCAGGCGAAGGGCAGGCCCAGGCCGACGGCGCCGAAGACCAGCCAGGCGGCGGCGCCCGCCACGGCAGTGCTGATGACCACGCCCACGGTGGCCAGGGTGAGGATGGGGGCGGCCTTGGCCTTCAGGCGGCCCAGATCGGTGTGCAGGGCGCCGGCGAACAGCAGCAGGCTGAGCATGCCGCTGAGCACGGCCTTCGCGAAGTCCACCTGGAGCACGGCGGCGCGCACCCGGGGGGCCAGGTCCAGCGCGGGCACCAGAGCGTCGAGGCCCAGTACGCCCAGCGAGCCGAGCAGGCCCGCCACGAGCATGCCGATGGCGAAGGGCAGCTTGAGCAGGTGGTGGTTGATCAGGCCCAGGATTGCGGCCAGGCACAGCAGGATCGCGGCGGCGTCGAGCAGGAACACGGCAGGCTCCAAGGCCGCACACGGCGGCGGGCTGTGGGTCTGAAGGGGCGGCTGGGCGCCGGCCGGACGATGTAGCACACCGGGATGCGGGCGTCGTTGGGCAGGTCGCGCCGCGGGCGTCCCGGGCTCGGCAGGAGACGCCTGACGGCGCCACCGGTGTCTGGCATCGTGACGTGCAGAAGGCCTGGAGGGGCGTGCCCGTGGGTGTGTTGAAGCGGCGAGGGGTGGCGCTGGCGCTACTGACTTTGGCGGCGGGTTGCAGCGGGCGACCGGCCAGCCGACCCATGCACGAGACGCTGGCCGCCGTGGAGGCGGCGCTGGCCGACAACGACCTGCAGGCGGCGCAGTACGAGCTGAAGGGCACGGCTTCGGCGCGGAACACGGCGCTGCGGAAGTACATCGGCGCGGGCCGGGCGGATCGGGTCGCGCAGATGATGCGGCTGGGCACGCGGGTGCGGTGGCCCGAGGTCGAGCTGGCGCTGGGGCTGGGCGGCGCGGTTGCGGAGCCCGTGGCGCGGGCGCTGTTCGACGGGTCCGAGGGCGGGTCCGAGGGGCTGGTGATGCGGCTGGGCATCGAGGCGTGCCTGGCCACGGCACCGTCGAACATCCACAAGAGCACGCACGTGCCGCTGACCGAGGTCGAGGTGGCGGCGCGGTTCGCCCAGGCGCGGCCGTTCGCGCGCACGCCGGCGGTGGTGGACTGCTTCCTCCAGGCGCTGGTCCGGGCGGATCGGGACTGCGCCGAGATGTTGCTGCCCGAGGGCCTGCCCGAGGGTGGGGAGACGCCCACAGTGTGTCGCAGCCCGGAGCCCCGTCGGCTGATCGCCGAGCGGGTGGCCGAGGCGCGGTCGCAGGCGGGGTCCCGGGGTGGGCGGCACGAGGCGCAGGCGCGGCGCGACGCACGGGCGGCCGAGCGCAGGCGGCGCGACCGCCTGATCACCGCCATGGAGAAGACGCAGATGGAGGCGCGCAAGGCGGCGGCGCGGCAGCAGGCGGCCGAGGCCAAGGCGTGCAGCGCCGATCCGGCCTGCGCAGCCCGCCGCGAGGCCGAGTGGGCGCAGGCGCGGGCCGCCGAGGCCGCGGCGAAGCGGCAGGCGCGCATCGACGAGATCGACGCGCAGATCGCCGAGCTGCAGCCGCTGGCCGACGGGCCCGATCGGCGGGTGGTGAGCAGCGGGTACGTGCAGGAGACGCGCTGCGTGAGCGCCGATCCGGTGAGCGGGGCCTGCCGCACCACGGCCACCGGGCCGGTGCGCCAGACGAAGACGGTGGGCAACGCCTACAAGTCCGAGGCGCAGGCCGAGATCCAGAAGCTGCAGGCGGAGCGGGCGCGGCTGCTGGCGGCGCCGTGAGCGCGGGCTGAGCGCGTTCGCCGGATCAGTGGGCCCAGGCGCAGGCCTTCAGGTCGCTGAGGGTTACGAACTGCAGGGCGCGCTCGTGGGTGGCCTCGAGCACTACCGGCGGGGCCACGCCGGCGTCGAAGGCCTCTTGCCAGCGCAGCGCGCACAGGCACCAGCGGTCGCCGGGTTGCAGGCCGGGGAAGTCGAGCTCGGGGCGCGGGGTGCTCAGGTCGTTGCCCTTGGCCTTGCTGAAGGCCAGGAACTCCGCGGTGACCCGGGCGCACACCACGTGGCGGCCCAGATCGTGGTGATCGGTGCGGCAGTGGCCGTCGCGGAACCAGCCGGTCATGGGCTGGCAGCCGCACTCGCTCAGCTCGGTGCCCAGCACGCTCAGGGCCGGCTTGGGTGCTTCCATCGGGTCCTCCTGCCCGCGAAGACGTGTGACGGGGGCCATGGGTCGCGCCGCCACTCGCGTGGGGTCGGCTGGCTACGCGGTGTGGAACACGGCGCAGCTCAGGGGGGGCTGGCCGTCGTAGCTGGGGAAGTCGGCGTCGGGCTCAATGACGGTCACCTCGCTCACCGTCACGCCGGCCTTCTCGCCCGCGCGGCGCACGCTGGCGATCCAGGCGTCGCGGTCCACCCGCGGGCTGTGGTTGGTGGCCAGCAGGGCGCCGCCGGGGGCCAGGCACTTCAGGGCGGGCTTGGCCAGCGAGGCGTAGTCGCGCTCGATGTCCACCGCGCCGAAGCGGGTCTTGGTGAAGGTGGGCGGATCCAGGATCACAAGGTCGAAGCGGCGCTCGCCGCGCCGGCTCCAGCCCCCCCGCTGGGCGCCGCGGCCCTTCACGTTCAGGCCGGCCCACTGCCGCACGGCGGGGATGAAGTCCTCGCGCACGATCTCGGTGACCAGCTCGTGCGCGCGGGCCCAGCGCTCGGCCACGTCCAGGCACCAGCGGCCGTGGTCGAGCTGGGTGACCTTTGCGGCGCCGTGGGCGGCGCAGATCAGGCCCGCGAAGCCGGTGTAGGCGAAGGTGTTCAGCACGCGCTTGCCGGCGCTGTGGGCCTTGAGCCAGCGGCGGGCGGCGCGGAAGTCCAGGAACAGATGCGGATCCTGCCCCCGGTGGACGAGGGGCGCGGTCACGCGCAGGCCGTGCTCGGCGAAGGGGGTGGGGGCCCTGGCCCAGTCGGGCACGGGCGGGTCTGCCGGGGTCCGGCCGCGGTGGCGCCAAACGGCGGGGCGCTGGACCGCATCCTCGATGGCGGCCAGCTCGCCGTCGGCCAGGGGCTCACGGAAGGTCTGCACCAGCGCGTGCGCGCCGTAGGCGTCGACGGTGAGGCCAGGGCGGCCCTCGGCGGCGCCGTGGAACAGGCGGACCGCGGTGGTGCCCTCGGCGGCCAGCGCCTCGAGCAGCGGGGCGCGGCGGGCCAGGGCGGCGGGCAGCAGGTCGATCAGGGGCTCAGTCATGGGCGCACCCTGCCGCAGGTGACCTTGGATTGACAGGCACCTGAACCAGCGTGTGTTCGGGCAGCCCTGATCGCAGCCCAGGTGGGCCCGCTGCCCAGCCTCCGGGCCCGAGCCGGGGAGCCGGTGGGCCTCAGCCCGCCCGGCGGGCCAGCAGGTTGCCCACGAGCGCGCGGGCCCAGGCGGGGGTGTAGCCCGCGGCCCCGAACACCGGCACCCCGCCCAGGGCGGCGCCCACGTCGAAGGCGCTGAACAGCACCCGGCCGTCGCCGGCGCCCGCCACCTCGAGCTGGGGCCCGTCGGCCTGTGCGGCGCCCTGCCGACGCAGGATCCGCCGGGCCGCCAGGGTCAGCCGGGCGCGGGCCAGGTCGCTTCCGCCGTCGAACTGCCCCAGCACCAACGGATCGGTGGCGCCCAGGGGGGCCAGCCCGTCGAACAGGGCGGCCAGGTGGCCGCGGGCCTGCTCGGCGAAGCGGGCGTCGCCACCCCAGGCGTCCACCAGCAGGGTGCCGCCGCGCAGCACGAAGGCCTGCAGCGCCACCGCCTCCATGGGGGTCAGGGTCCAGTCGCCGCGGCCGCTGATGTGCAGCAGGTCCACCCCGTCCAGCTCGGCCAGATCCACCGCGCGGGCCTCGGCGCGGATGCCCGTGTGGTGGGCCAGGCCCTCGCCGGCGGTGGCCCAGCTCTGGGCGGCGGGCACGTTCACGCCGTGCACGCCCACCACCTGCCCGCCGCGGGCCTCGGCGGCCGCGCCGTCGGGCACGTCGCTGAACCGCCCCGCCAGGGCGGCGCGGTCGGTGGCGTAGAACAGCAGGTTCATGGCCAGCTTGAAGGCGTCGGCCTCCACGTCGCCCACCTGCCAGGCCTGCGCCAGGTAGCCGTCGGACAGGAAGAACACCGTGCGGCCGCCGTGATCCAGCCCGCGCAGGGCGGGGCGGGTCTGCCAGGGCTGCTTCACCACGGTGAACAGCGGGTGCTCGGCGGCCAGCGGCGCCAGCCGCCCCTCGGGGAACAGCTCGGTGGCCAGGGCCTCCATGGCCTGCTTGAAGGCCGGCGCGTGGTCGCTCGGCTCCGCCAGGATGACCCCACCGCGGGCCACGTAGGTGCGCAGCAGCGCCTTGTCGGCGGCCGTCAGCGTGGGCGCGCGGGTGCCGCTGAGGAACAGGATGGGGGCCTCGAACTCCTCGACGGGCGCGCTCAGCGACACGGTGTGCCAGTTCAGCGGGCGCTCGTAGGCGCTCCAGAGCTGGCGGGTCACGTTGGCCAGGTCGCGGGGGTTGCGGTTCCAGTCCTGGTCGTCGCCCCACTGCAGCTTGTCGAAGGCCACCGGGGCGCCGCCGTACACCATGAACAGCGTGCTCAGGGCCGTGCCCACCACCGGGCCGCGGCCCAGCTCGATGGAGCCGTCGGGCTGCTGGGCCTGCAGCACCGTCTGCGCGCCGTCGCGGAACCAGTCGGCGCCGCCCAGGTACTTGCGGCCGCCGGCCACGGCGGTGCGCTCGATGCCGTACAGGTAGTAGCTGTCGGTGTTGCCGCGGCCCTCCTGCGACGCCAGCCAGTCCATGCCCTTGGCGATGGCCGCCAGCACCTGTTCGGCGCCCTCGTCGGCGTGCTCGGCCTGCCCGCGGGCGTAGGCGCGCTTGCCGTGGAAGGCGTCGAACACCAGGAACATGCTGGCCAGGCCGGCGGTGGCCATGTTGGGGCTGGAGCCCCCGGTGATGTAGCCCCAGCCGCCGTCGGGGTTCTGCACCGACAGGAAGTGCTGCGACAGCTTGGCCCACATGCCGTCGGGCACCTTGTAGCCCGCCCGCATGCCGGCCCAAAGGCCCAGCACGCCGTACTGGCTGCACGAGTTGTCCCAGTCGCGGCTGCTGTGGTTGTAGCGCCAGCCCTGGCCGTTGTGGGCGCTGAGCAGCCAGTCGAAGTCGGCCTTCAGGGCCACCCGCCAGCGGTCCACGCCGGGCACCTTGCGCAGGGCGTACTCCCACACGTTGGCGCGGATGCCGCGCACGTAGGTGTTGTCGGGCTCCAGCTTCTCGAGGAAGGCGATGGCCTTGGCCAGCTCGGGATCCGTCACCGGGTGGCTGCCGGCGGCCAGCATGGCCAGCGCGGCCAGCGCGGTGGGGCCGCCCTGGGCCCAGTGGTTCTGCCCGATGGAGCCGTCGGGGTTCTGCTGGCGGCGCAGGAACAGCAGGGCGTCGTCGATGGCCGTGCGGATGGCCCGCGCGGTCAGCCGGCCGTCCCACGGGGTGTGGAAGCCCGCGCCCGGCGGGCCGGCCCGCAGGCTCCCGAAGTTGTCCAGGTTGCCCACCCGCAGGTTGCCCACGGCGCGGTTGTTGAACTCCAGGTCGTTCATCTGGACCTGGTTGAACACCCGCCGCTGCTGCAGGGGCAGGGCCTGCTGCTCCGCCGGCAGGAGCTGCTTGCGGATCGGGCGGGGCTCGCGGGCGGCGGCGGGGCCGACCAGCAGCGGGGCCACCGCCAGGGCCGTCAGGGTCAGGGTCAGGGCGCGCATCAGTAGACCTCCACCTGCTCGTCGGCCACGGTCATCTCGACGGGCGCGTCCAGCTTCTGGGCCTCGGCGAAGTCGGGGCTCTTCTTCACCAGCTCGAAGTACTCGGGGCTGAAGCGCTTCACTCGGCGCTTGTTCGCGGGGGCGGCGGCGGCGGGGGCGTCCGCCTGCACCCACTTGTCGTCCTTCTTGTAGAAGGCCTTGCGCCCCACGGTCTTGACCTCGGCGCGCTTCCGCTTGCCCTGGCGGTCCCGGTAGTAGTTCGCCGTGCTCGTCGACGCCTTGCGGCCGATGAGCGCCTTCTCGTTGGCGGCCTGGTTGAAGGCCCACGAGCCGCTGCGCTGCTGGTTGGCCTCGCGCACCCGGGTCAGGGTGTCGGCGATGGCCGCCCCGTCCACGTCGCCGCCCGCCTGGGCGATGAACGCGGTGTACTCGGTGACGATGCCGAAGCGCCGCGACAGCTCGATGACCTCCTTCACCAGGGCGTCGTCGTGGCCCTCCAGGCGCAGGTCGCGCAGCAGCGCGCCGATGCGCCGGGCGGCCCACAGCGAGGCCACGAACGCGTCGGCGGGATCGGCCTTGGCGGGGAACTCCAGGGTGGTGGACCAGGCCCGGTCCGCCTTGCCCAGGCGACCCTTCAGGCGCACGGTGTGGCGCCCGCCGCCGCTGTAGCGGCCGCTCACCAGCACCTCCTGCCCCTGGAAGAGCGCGCCCAGGCTGGTGGGGTGCACCTTGTCGACCTTCAGGCCGCCGAAGTCCAAGGCGATGGCGTCGGCCAGGGGGTGCTGCAGGCTCTCGTACAGGCTGGCGATGGTGGCGTCGATGGCCTCGTCGGGGCCCACGAACACGCTGCGGCCGCCGCTGCGCGCGGCCATCTGATCCAGCAGCCAGGTGTTCACGTCGTGGCCCACGCCCAGCGCGAAGATCCGCGCGTCGCCGGCCTGGGCGGTCTGGGGCAGGGCCTTCAGGATCTTCTCGGGCTCCACCTCGCCGGCGGTGGGCGAGCCGTCGGTGAGGAACAGCACCACCCGCAGCCGCTCGGGGTCACGGTCACCCGCCACCGCGGCCGCCAGGGCGTCGGCGATGTTGGTGCGGCCCATGGCCAGGGTCTCGTCCACGAAGTCGGTGGCCTTGGCCCGGGCGGCGGCGTCGGCGGCCACGGGCCCGTCGGCGAAGCGGCGCACCTCGGTGCCGAAGGTGATGACGTTGAAGCGGTCCTCCGGCGCCAGCTTGCCCAGCGCCCAGGTGATGGCGTCGCGGGCCTGCTCCATCTTGGCCCCGCGCATGCTCCCGCTGGTGTCCAGCACGAACACCACGTCCTTGGGCGGCGCCTCGCCGGTGCCGCCGCCGGTGGGGTGGCCCAGCACCAGGAAGTAGCCGTCATCCTCGCCCTCGGCGCGGTGGGTGATGACCCGCAGGCCCACGGGATCGGCGTCCTCGGCCCACAGCAGCTCGAAGGCGTCGGGGCCGTCGGCCAGGCCCTGCAGCGTGGCGCGCACCCGGGCCTGGTTCGGGCTCAGGCGGGTGACGTCCACCTCGTGGCTGGGGCTGATGATCCCCCGCACGGGGGCCTGCCCGGTGACGGTGAGATCCACCGTGATCCGCTCGGGCGGGGCACTGCCGAAGGTGCCCGAGGGCAGGGGGCTGAGCACCCGCGCGAAGCCCGCGGCGGGGGCGGTGGCGGGGGCGGTGAGGGTCACGGCCACGGTGTGCTTCGCGCCCAGCCGCACCTTGGGGATGAGCCACGCGGGCTGCCCGGTCAGCGCCACCAGGCCCGCCTGCTTCGAGGCCGCGGCGAAGTCGGCGTAGCGATCGCCGGCGGTGGCGGCGTCCAGGAAGCGCCCCTCGGCCGGCTGCCCGTCCAGCGTCACCTGCACCGCGTCGGCGGCCGTGCCCTTCGGCAGCGGCAGCAGGGCCACGGCGTCGATGGGCTCGGCGGGGCCCGTCACCACGTCGGTGATCACCAGCCGCGCCGTGCCCCCGGCGATGTCGCCGGTGGTGGTGCTGTAGCGCGCCCGGAAGGGCTGGGCCTCGGTGGGCGTGGGCACCAGCGAGTCGCCTCGCAGGCTGCCGGGCAGGAAGATCGGGCCCGCCTGGGCGGCGCTGGCGGCCAGCCCCAAGGCGAGGACGGTGAGTGACATGAGCGGTGCGCGACGCAACGGGGAACCCTCCTGAGCGGTGCGTCCGTGAATCTACGGACCGCCGCCCAAAAGGGTGTGAGGGGGCCTTCGAAAGGTTGTGAAAGATTTGTAGGGGTTGGCAGGGCCGCGTCGGTCACGCCCGGCCTGGGGGCGCCTGCGGTCCGCTGGCCTGTGCCTTGCCGGGCGTTGCCAGTAGACTCCGCGCGTCCCTGACCTCCTGGAGCTCACCGTGCGTCGCATCGCCGCCCTGCTGTCCCTGCCCGCGCTGCTGGTCGCCTGCGCGGAAGACCCCGAGACGAGCCCGGCCCAGGAGGCCCCGGCCGCCGATCAGGGCACACCGGCGCCCGACCTGGCGGCGCCCGACGCGGGAGCGCCGTGTCCAGCGGCTTTTGCCTATGATCCCGAAGGCTTGCCAGGGCAGCTCACCAGCTTCCCCGACGACTACTGGACCGTGGCCGACGCCAGCAAGGGCACCGGCCTGCGGGTGCAGATCCTGGACGACGCCCCCTGGTTCGCCGAGGCCAGCGCCACGCTGCAGGGCCTGTACGCCGGCATGAACGCCCTGGACGGCTTCGGCACCAGCGCGCCGGTGTTCGTGGCCCTCGACGGCACCTTCCCGGTGATGCACGAGATGCACCCGGGCGTGCGGCTGTACGACTTGGGGGCCGAGCCGCCGGTGGCCGTGGACTACGAGCCGGTGGTGTTGGACGAGGGCCGCACGCTGGCGCTCTGGCCAGCGCGGCCGCTGCGGGGCGCCACCGAGCACGCCGTGGTGATCACCGCCGAGCTCCAGGCGCAGGAGGGGTGCATCGATCCGTCGCCCACCCTGGCGGCGCTGCTGGCCGGCGAGGGCGACGGCCGCCTGGGCGAGCTGGCCCCTCGCTACGCCGCGCTGCCCGAACAGCTCGGCCTGGACGCCGCCGAGATCCGGGGCGCCACGGTGTTCACCACCCAGACCCTGCACGCCACCTCGCGGGCGGTGGCCGCTGACATTGCGGGTCGCGACTTTGCGTGGACCGCGCCGCCCACCTGCGTGCCCAGCGGGCGCCAGATCCACTGCGAGGGTACGTTCACCGCGTATGACTACCGCTACGCCGACGGCGTGGTGGTGGACGGCAGCCCCCAGCGCGACTGGCAGCTTCCCGTGAGCGTGTGGTTCCCCGCCGAGGGCGAGGGGCCCTGGCCCACGTACCTGGTGGGGCACGGCCTGGGCGGCGACCGCAGCCTGGGCGGCTTCGTCAGCCAGCTCACCGGCGACTCGCCCATCACCGTGGTGGCGGTGGACGCCGTGGCCCACGGCGAGCACCCGGGCGGCGTGGGCGCCGACGCGGTGGCGCTGATCAGCCAGTTCTTCGCGGCCGATCTGGCCAGCCGCACCGTCAACGCCCTGGCCCTGCGCGACAACTTCCGCCAGAGCACCTACGACCGGCTGCAGACCCTGGCGCTCATCCGGGCCAACCCCGACATCGACGGCGACGGCACCCCCGACGTGGATCCCGGCCAGATGGGCTACTTCGGCTTCAGCCTGGGCGGGATCATGGGCAGCGAGCTGCTGGCCCTGGACGGCGGGCTGCAGGTGGCCGTGCTGGGCATGCCCGGCGGGCGGCTGTCGAGCGTGATGCGCGACGGCGCGGCCTTCGAGACGCTGCTGCGGCTGTTCGTGCCCTCGCGCACCCCCGACGGCGAGCGGGAGCGGCTGTTCGGCGCCCTGCAGACCGTGGCCGAGGCGGGCGATCCGGTGAACTACGGCCCGCATGTGATGGGCGACCGCTTCGACGACGCGCAGGGGCCGCACACGCTGATGGTGATGGCCGTGGGCGACCAGGTGGTGCCCAACTCCACCACGGCCGCCCTGGCCCGCGCCTGGCAGATCCCGCCCGTGCGGCCCACCATCGTGGGGCTGCCGTTCCTGCCCGAGCCCGAGACGGCGCCCGTGCAGGGCAACCTGGGGGCGCTGACCGCCGGTCTGTTCCAATACAAAGAGGTGAGCGAGCGCGAGGTGAGCGGCGTGGTGCGCCGCCGCGACGCCACCCACGACAACGTGATGCTGGGCCGCGAGACCATCCTGCAGGTGCGCCGCTTCCACCGCGCCTGGGTGGAGGGCATGGCCCCGATCATCGTCAACCCGGCCGACGAACTCTGAGCCTCATGGACACCGCATGGGCGGACGCCGTCTGGGGGGCCCTGGAGGTGGGGCCGTGGGCCCTGGCCGCCGGCGTGGCCGTGAGCTTCCTGGCGGGGGTGGTGCAGGGCACGCTGGGCTTCGGCATGGGGCTGGTGTCGGTGCCCATCCTGGCGCTGGTGAGCCCGCTGCTGGCGCCCAGCCCGCAGGTGCTGCTGTCGCTGCCGCTGGCCCTGGCCATGATGGCCCGCGAGTGGCGGGCGGCCGACATGCCCGGGGCGCTGCGCCTGAGCGTGGGCGGGGCCGTGGGCGCGGCGCTGGGGGCGGCGGTGCTGAAGGTGGCCGACCGGCAGATCATGGATCTGGCGCTGGGCAGCGTGGTGGTGGTGGCGGTGGCGCTCATGGCGGCCGGCCTGACCGTGCGCCGCACCGGGGCCACGCTGCTGGGCGGCGGCATCGCCAGCGGCTTCATGGGCACCCTGTCGGCCATCGGCGGTCCCCCGCTGGCGCTGCTGTACCGCGACGCGGCGGGCGCCACCCTGCGGGCCACCCTGGCGGTGGTGTTCGGCTTCGGCGCGCTGGTGACCATCGCCGGCCGCGCCTGGGCGGGCGTGCTGGGCGTGGGCGACCTGTGGCGGGCGCTGGTGATGACCGTGGGGCTGCTGGCGGGGGTGTGGGCCAGCAAGACCCTGCTCACCAAGGTCGAGGGGCGGCCCCTGCGCGTCGCGGTGCTGGTGTTTGCGGGCGTGGCCGGGGTGTCGCTGGTGGTGAAGGCGCTGGTGGCTGCGTAGCCTGGCCTGGTCTGGCCGCCCCCGTCAGGGCGCGGCCGCGGGCGCCTCGACGGGCGGCTTGAGCGCGTCGCGCACGCCCACGCTCAGCGCGGGCACATACGTGATGAGCAGCACCCCCACGCCCAGGATGAGCAGGTACGGCACCATCTCGCGGTACAGCCGCACCATGGGCACCTCGAAGCGGCTGGCGCTGAGGAACAGGTTCAGCCCCACCGGCGGCGTCAGGAAGCCCAGCTCCAGGTTGGCCAGGAAGATGATGCCCAGGTGCACCGGATCCACCCCGTAGTGCAGCGCCAGCGGCGCCAGGATGGGCGGGATGATGACGATGGCGCTGTAGATCTCGAGCACGGCGCCCAGCAGCAGCAGCAGCCCGTTCAGCGCCAGCAGGAAGGCCCACTTGCTCTCGATGTGCGAGGCCGCCCACTCCAGCAACAGATCGGGCACGGCGGCCTCGACCAACACATAGCTGGACAGGCCCATGGCGCTGGCCAGCAGCACCAGCACGGCGCCCACCAGCACGCCCGCGTGCACCATCACCTGCGGCAGCTCGCGCACCGGGTGGATGTCGCGGGTGATCACCGTGCTCAGGATGAGCGCGTAGGCGGCGGCCAGGGCGGCGGCCTCGACCATGCTGGCCAGGCCCGCGGCGAACACCCCCACCACCACCAGCGGCACCGACAGCTCCCACTTGGCGGCCCAGGTGGCGCGCAGCACCTCGCCCACGTCGAAGGCCTGCCGGGGCCCCTCGTACCTGCGGCCGCGCCACACGCCGTAGCCGGCCACCAGCAGCACCATCAGCAGCCCGGGCAGCACGCCGGCCAGGTACAGATCCTCGGCGGGCACGGTGAACTCGGGGCTGGCCGACACGACTACCGCATACAGGATCACCGGCAGGCTGGGGGGGAACAGCAGGCCCAGGCTGCCCGAGGCGGTGACCAGCCCCAGGCTGAAGCCCTCGGGGTACTTGTCATCGCGCAGGATGCCGTACACCAGCCCGCCCAGGGCGATGATGGTGACGCCGCTGCCGCCGGTGAAGGTGGTGAACACCGCGCACACCGCGGTGACCAGCACCGCCACGCCGCCGGGCATCCAGCCGAACAGAGCGCGGAAGAAGCGCACCAGCCGCTCGCTGGCCTTGCTCTCGGCCAACACGTAGCCGGTGACGGTGAGCAGGGGCACGGCGGGCAGGGTGGGCTGGGTGATCAGCCGGTAGATCTCGCCGCTCACCGCCGCGATGGGGGTGTTGTCGGCGAAGTAGAACAGCATGCCCAGGCCGGCCATGGCCACGAACACCGGGGCGCCCAGCACGGCGCCCACCAGCACCGCCAGGGCCAGCCCCCAGGTGTGCCCCTCCACCAGCTCGGGCAGGGGGCCCAGGTCGAGCAGGAAGCCCACCGGCAGCAGGGCCAGCGCCACCAGCCGCGGCCGCCAGCCCTCGCCCGCCTGCCACACCAGCCGCGCCGCCATGAGCCCCAGCGTGACGGGCATGACCAGCTCGCTGATCCAGCTCGGCAGGCCGAAGGGCAGCACGCCGCCCTGCGCCTTGCTGGCCATGGCCACCTGCCAGGCCGCGTAGCCCAGCAGGGCGGTGATGGTGGCCGACAGGCCCGCGGTGGCCGCCCGCATGGCGGTGCGTACGGGACCGGGCTTCACCACCTCGTTGGCCGAGAGCTGCAGGTGCTTGCGCTCGCGGGTGGCCACCAGACCGCCCAGGAAGGTCAGCCACAGCAAGAGCTGCGACAGCAGCGCGTGGGCGTGGGGCACATGGAACTTCGCGATGCGCGACGCGGCCACCAGCAGGGGCAGGCCGATGGCCCCGAAGAACACGGCGATCAGCAGCGCGTTCTCGACGCGGTGCAGCGCCCGGCGTGCCCGCTCCATCGCGCGCCTACTCCGCCGCGCCGTCGGTGAAGCCGCCCAGCTTGCGGAAGGCGTCGCGGTGCTTCAGGGCCTCGTCGAAGTAGGGCCCCGGGGCGTAGGTCTCGCGGAACATGGGGTAGGCGGCCTCGACGCGCTTCGCCCAGTCCGCGCGCTGCTCGGCGGTCAGCTTCACGAGCTGCAGGCCCCGCTTTGTCATGGCGTCGATGGCGTTCTGGTTGGCGGGGCGCGAGGCCGCGTTCAGCTTCTCGCCGGCCTTGCGGGCGCTCTCGGCCAGCTTGGCGCGCAGGGCGGGATCGATCTGTTCCCACACCTCTTTGCTGATGACCGTGCCGCCCACCAGCGGGGCCCAGGGCTCGTCGATCATGTAGCCCACGTGGGTGTACCAGTTCATCAGGTTGGCGGCCTGCGGGGTGGTGGGCAGGGCGTCGATCAGGCCCGTCTGCAGGCCCGTGCTGATCTCGGTGCTGGGCAGGGGCACGGGGTTGAAGCCGGCGGCCTTCCACATGGCCAGGGCCTCCTCGCGGCCGGCCCAGGTGAAGAGCTTCATTTTCTGCAGCTCCTCGGGCGTGGCGGCCTTCTCCTTGGTGAAGAAGCGCACGAAGCCCACGGACACCCAGTTGAGCACCACGAAGCCCTCCTGTGCGTAGGCGGCCTCGAGGGTGGGGCGCATCTTGTCGAACACATAGTCCAGCTCGGCGCGGCTCTTGTAGCCCATGGGCAGGATGACGCCGTGGATGGCCTTGTGGATGGTGGCCACGCCCGCCGAGGTCAGCAGGCCGCCCGACACCGTGCCCAGGCGCATCTTGCGCACCACGTTCACGTCGTCGCCCGCCACGCCGCCGGGGAAGATCTTCACCTGCACCTGCCCGTCGGACAGGTCTTTCCACTCCGCCGCCATCTCGCTGAGGATGTCGTGGTAGGCCGTGCCCTTCGGCGCCAGCGTGGCCAGCTTCACGGTCACCTTGCGGGCGGCGGCCACGCCGGGTGCCAGCAGGGCCAGCAGGGCCAGCAGGGCGGTCAGGGTCAGGGGGGTCCGGCGCAGCATGAACAGGCCCTTTCGTGAGCGGGTCACAGGGGGATACTGAAGACGGTTCATAGAAACAGATCCTCGACGCGACCCTTCAACCACAGCGCGCGCTTGCGCGCGACCAGGTTGGCCAGCCGCTGCTCGGGCACCGCGTCGGGGTCGAAGGCCAGGGCCTCGTCCAGGTACTTGTGGAAGCAGGCCTGGTCCTGCTGCTTCACGCACACGCCCTCGGCGTAGGCCACCAGCGGCGCGATGCGCTGCCCTTTGGCCAGGGCCAGCCCCTCCTGGTGGTGGGCCAGCCCCTTGTCGGGATCGCCCCCCGCCGACTTGGGCCGGCCCGTGTACCACGAGAACAGGAAGTCGTGGATGGCGCCGCCGCCGAAGCCGGGGTCCAGCGCCAGGGCGCGCTGCATCAGGGGCTCCACCAGCGGCACGTCGGCCGCCAGCTCGGCGTCCTCTTTGTTGATGGCCACCGCCGCCGCCCAGGCCAGCCCGGTCCACACCAGCAGCCCCACCTCGTCCTCGTCCACCTTGGCCAGCAGGGCGGCGGGATCCTTGCGCAGGCGGGCCTCGAAGTCGGCGTGCTCGATGGCCAGGCCGCGCAGCCCGTGGGCGCGGGCGCGCCGGAACATGCGCCACGCCCGCTGCCGCATGTGCTTCGCCTGGGCGTAATCCGCCTCCTCGACGTAGTCGGCCTCGGACTGCAGAAAGGCGAAGGCGTACTGGGTGAAGCCGCGGGCGGCCGCCAGGCGCAGGCCCGCGTGATCGGGCTCGGCGTCCAGCAGGCTCTCGATGGTCTTCAGCCCGAAGGCGGTGGCGTCGCGCACCAGCTCGGGATCGTCGTCGCGGGCGTAGGTGCCGCCGCCCTTCGCCAGGGCGTCACCCAGGGCGTTCACCGCCATGCGCTTGATGCAGCCGGTGTTGGGCAGGGCCAGCGCCAGCAGCCCGAGCGTGGCAGCCAGGCGGCGGAGGGGCAGGCGTCGCATGGTCGGTGGCTCCCGGCGCGGGGGGTGAACCGTCTGGTTACACGGCCCCCGGCCCCGGCGGCAAGCCGCTCAGCGCCCGCAGGGCCCGCAGATCACCGCGCCTCCAGGCAGCGGGCGGTGCGGGCGCGGACCTCGGCGATGACCGTCTGGTAGGCCGCCAGCAGGTTGCCCACGTCATAGTCGTCGACCACGACATGCAGCCCCTCGCCCCAGTGGGCCAGATCGGCGCCGGCGTTGGTGCCGCTGGCGTCGATGACGTGCACCGTCATGCGCGCCGGGCGGCCGTCGGGCTCGCGGATCACCCAGGCGGTCTCGGCGCCGCCGTAGTTCAGGTCGCGCAGGGTGCAGCGCCCGCCGTCGGGGCAGTCGGCGCGCTCGCCGCAGGCCAGGCTGGGATCGGTGGTGCAGCGGCCGGCGCGGCAGCGCCCGGTGTCGCACACGGCCACGCCCAGGCAGTCTTCGTCCACCGCGCAGCCCAGGCCGTAGCGCAGCCGCTTGGCCTGCACCGTGGGCGCGAAGTAGCTCTGGGTCTCGTCGAAGTCCTCCACCTCGGGCCCATCCATGAAGACGATCACCGCCCGCTGGCGACAGTCGCCCAGGGGATCCTGGCAGGTGCCGCCCACGCAGGCGTAGGGCTCGGGGCAGGCGCCGCACTCCACACCGGCCGACAGCACCTCCTTCTCCACGTAGGTGGCGGCGATGAACAGCGCCTTGCCGAACACCGAGTCGCCCACGGACCGCAGCTCGGGATCGGTGTGGGTCAGGCAGTTGTCGCGGTTGCAGGCGCCGTAGCAGGCGGGGTCATCGCAGGCCAGGCCGTTGGGCTCGAACACCTCGGCCTCGTCCACCCAGCTCAGCAGGCCCGCCACGTCGGTGCCGCCCTCGGGCACCCAGGGCACGCCGATGACGCCGTCGCGCACCTGCATGTAGTCGGGGTCGCTGTAAGTCTGCGGATCGACACTGAAACTGGGCCATACGCGCCGCTGCCGGTAGTAGCCCTCGGGGCAGTCGAAGGTGCGGGTGAAGTCGGTGGGCATGTGGGCCAGGCCCAGGCGCACCTGATCCACCGCGTCGGTCTGGAACAGGGCCTCCAGGGCCGCCTTCACCCGTCCGAGCTGGGTGAAGGGCGCGTCGGCGCTCTCGCAGATGGGGAAGGCCTCGGCCTCGCCGTCGGCCACGGCGGTGTCCATGCTGCTCGAGGTGTCCACCAGCAGCATCACGTCGGGCGTGGCGGCCACGCAGCCGCCCAAGGCGCACAGCTCGCCGGCGGGGCAGGGATCGGCGGGCCCCAGGCGGCCCGCGGCCGTGCAGGTGAAGCGCTCGCCGCCCACGCACACGGGCTGGCCGGCCTCGCACTCGGGCTCGGGGGGGGCCATGTCGGGCTCCGGGCCCATGTCCGGATCGGGCGCCATGTCGGGCTCGGGGCCCTCGTCGGGCTCGGGGCCCTGATCAGGCTCGGGGCCGTCGTCGGGGCGGGGGCCCTGATCGGGCTCGGGCCCCTCGTCGGGCACGGGCGCCATGTCCCGCGGCGGGGCCATGTCCACCGCCTGGTCCGCCAGCCCGCCCCGGTCGGGCGCCTCGGCGCCCATGTCCGTCAGCGGCTCACAGCGGCCCTCGCCGTCGGCCATGCACACGCAGCGCAGGCCCACTTCACGGTCCACCACCACCTCGTCCACGCCCACCGTCGCGCCCAGCAGCGCGCAGGTCACCGCCCCGGCGGGGCTCTCGCTGCAGCCGCCCAGGCCCAAGGCCCCCCACAGGGCCAGGCCGGCCCACCCCCAACGCGTCATGTGTCCGTCCCCCCCGGGTTCTTCGTTCAGCCGGTACGGAAGTTTACCGCGCCAGGCAACGATCGAGCACGGCCTTGGTGTCGAACAGCGGCGTGAGCACCGCCACCAGGTCGGCCACGGCGAAGCGATCCACCCGTTGGTACACGCCGCCGCCCCAGAAGGCGGCCCGGCGGTTGGTGGCGAAGCCCCCCACGGCGTCCACCACGTGCACGGTGAGCCGGGCGGGGCGGCCGCCGGGGTGCCGCACCCGCTGCGCCTGCGGGAACGAGCCCGCGGGGGCCACCTCGGCGGGCATGCAGGGCCGCGCGGTGCCGCAGTCCGCGTCGGCCAGGCAGCCCTCAGTGGGCGCGCCCTGGCAGCGGCCGGTGACGCAGCGCCCCTCCAGGCACTCGGCGGGCGCGAAGCAGTCGCCGGCGTCCGCGCAGTCCAGCCCCAGGTTCAGCCGGCGGGCCTGCACCACGGGGTTGAACAGGTCGTCGGGCTCGGGATCCACTGACTCGCCGCCGTCGGTGAACAGGATCACCACGTAGGGACGGCAGTCGTAGAGCGGGTCGTGGCAGGCGCCGTCCTGGCAGGTGTAGTGGGGTGAGTCGCAGTCGGCGTCGGCCCGGCAGGCCTTGCCTTCGCGCAGGACGAAGTGCCGGAAGTACTCGCTGCCATAGAACAGGCTGCGGCCCAAGGGCGTGCTGCCCTGAGCGCGCAGCTCGGGCTCCAGGTGGCCCACGCACTCGCCGTCCACGCACTGGCTGTCGCTGGGGCAGGCCACGCAGTCCTCGCTGATCACCCCGTACTGCTCGTCGAAGTCGATCCAGCGGTCCAGCGCCTGGGCCGGAAAGCTGCCGTCGGCGGTAAACGGCACCGCCAGGATGTGCGGTAGCCCGGCGCTGAGCTGGTCGCGGGTCAGGCTGGGTTGCTCGGTGTGGCCGGGCAGGGTGTCGGCGGCCTGGTAGTGCCCCGGCCCACAGACACCCAGCGACCGGGTGGTCTGCGGGAAACGCTGCATGGCCAGCCGCAGCCCGTCGGCGGCCTCACTGGCGAACAGCTCGCGCAGGGCCCGCTTCACCAGCCCGATGCGCGTGTAGGGGGCGTCGGGATCTTCGCAGACGGGGAAGTCCTGCGGCGTGGGCGGCGCCACCGGATCGAGCATGGAGCCCGAGGTGTCGATCACCAGCAGCACGTCCCCCTGTGGATCCACGCAGCGATCCTCGACGCACACATGCCCGTCGCCGCAGGGCTCGGGGGTGCCGTCGAAGCCGGTCTCGTCGCAGCGCTTGCGTCGGCCGAGGGAGCAGTACAGCTCGCCGGGCGTGCAGATGGGGCGGGCGCAGCGGTCCAGCACGCAGCGCTCCTCGCCCACGCACTCCAGCTCCACGAGCTGCCCGTTGGGCAGGCAGCGCCGGGCGGTCATGGGATCCACGCAGCCGTTCTGTTCGGCGGTGCAGGCCTCGGGGCTGGCGTCCTGGCCGCCGGCGATGCCCTCATCGGGCCGCGGCCCGCGGTCGGGGCCGGCGTCGGCGGGCTGGCAGCCGGGCAGGTTGATGCAGCCCAGCGTGCCGTCGGCGTTGCACTCGCAGCGCACGCAGGTCAGCGGGTCGATCTCGGCCTCACCCACCGCCAGGGCGCCGTTGGGGCCCACGCAGGTTGCGGCCGCGCTGGGGGCCCCGTCGTCACAGCCACCCAGGAGCAGGGCCAGGGCGGGCAGCGCCACGGACAGCAGCAAGCGCCGGAGGGAGAGCGGCTCCGGATGGAGCCGGCGGGGGGCGGTGCGGGTGGGGGGCACGGACGGACGACCTCTCTCCTGCCGGCGGCAGGGCCTCGCCGCCGCAGTGTACCGGACCGGCGCCGCTTGGGGCGCCGCCACGTTGACACCGGGCGGCCGGGGCGGGTCGTGGGCGGATCAGGGGACGCCGGCGTCCATCTCGGCGTCGGCCTCGGGCAGCGCCGCGTCCACCTCGGCGTCGGCCTCGGGCGAGCCCCCGTCCAGCCCGGCGTCGGGCTCGGGCACCCCCCCGTCGACCTCGGGCTCGGGCTCGGGGCGGCAGTCCACGATGAAGTCGCCGGCGGCCGGCTCGTTCGCCAGCACCTCGTACTCGGTGCCGATGATCGTGGTCGCGCTCAGGCCGTCGTTGATCCAAAGCAGGTAGCCGGTGCCGCCGTCCGCGGGCAGGCAGTCGCCGGTGAGCACGATGGCCTGGCCGGTGCCGGCCAGCGGCGGCTCGTGGCGCTGGTCGTGGTCGAACTCCACCTGCCGCTCCACCCGCACGCCCACGGGCTCGCCGAAGCGCACGGCCAGGTCGAGGGCGGTGGGTCCGCCGCCGCCGCCGAAGCCACCCCCCTGGTTGCTCTGGGTCCAGGCCAGGCGCACGCCCGGCGCGCCCGCGGGCACCTCGAAGCGGAACTGCTTGTAGGCGGGCGAGCCGTTGCCCAGCCCGAACAGCCCCAGGCTCTGCTTGCCCTCCACCACGATGCCGCGGTTGTCGCCGGTGGGGCGGTAGCCGCCAAAGGGCAGCACGCGCTCGCAGCCCAGCAGCCCGAAGTCGGTGAGGATGGGCTCCACCTGCTCGGCCAGGCCGGCCTCGGTGGCGGCGGCCAGGAACAGCTCGCCGGCCTCGGCGTGGGTGGTGTCCATCGTGAACTGGCTCAGCGCCGTCCACACGATGCCGTCGGCCGCCTGCGGGCCCACGGCGTTGCGCACGGCCCACAGCGCCGAGCCCACCACCTTGCCGTGATCGTGGATCTCGTCGGTGGTGTCGGCGGGGCACTTGCGCGGCTCGCTCAGGTCGCGCACCAGGTCCGGGGCGAGCTGCCCGATGCCGTAGGCGCCCACCACCGGGTCGTCCGCCAGGGTGGCCGCGAAGTAGTCCGCCAGGCCCTCGTTCATCGAGCGCGGCGAGTTGTCGAGGCCGTAGCGGTCCACCACGGCCGGCGCCTGCAGGCGGTCGGTGCCGATCACCGCGTGGGTGTACTCGTGCAGGATCACCCGGGCGTCGTAGCTGAAGTCGTGCTGGGCCTGGCCGAAGATGATCGAGTCGCCGTCCCGGGGCGGCAGGCCGAACTGGGCGGCGAGCTGCCGCCAGCTCTCCTCGGGGAAGAAGGCGGCGTTGGCGAACTCGATCCAGCCGTCGGGGCCGGGCTGGAAGCCGGGGATGGGCAGTGGCGGATCGGTCTTGAGCTGCAGGTTCACGATGGCCGTGAGCGGGAAGTCCAGCCCGTCGAAGCCGTGGGTGCCCTTGAAGTAGTCATGGGCCCGGTTGACGTGGTGGTACATCATCACCTCGGCGAACGGGTCGTTCGGATCCGAGGCGTCGGCGGGCGGCTCGATGCTCAGGTAGTGGCCGTCGGGATCGGGCCGCACCGTCTGCTCTTCGCGGCAGAGCTGCACGGTGATCTGGAAGCCACCCAGATCGGGCATGGCCGTCACGCCGCCGTCCTCGTTCAGGCAGTTGAACACCTGCACCCAGTCGCTGGTGAGCCGGCCCTCGGGATCGGTGCTCTTGTTCAGGATCACCTGGCTGAGCTCGCCCCGGTCGGTGATGGGGTCGTTCTCGTAGACCCACGCCTCGGGGGCGTCGAGGATCGGCGGGGGCGCGGCGTCGACGGCGGCGTCGGGCGGCGGCGCCGCGTCGGGCTGCGGTGCGGCGTCGGGCAGCGCCACCTCGATGGGCGGATCCCCGGCGGGCTGCTGCCCGTCGTCGCAGGCGGTGAGCGGGGCGGCGCCGGTCAGGGCGAGGGCGGCGGACAGGCCGCGCGTGATCCAGCGGCTCATTCCATCCACCCCTTCTGCACGCCCACCACCTGGCCGGCGGCGGCGTCCACCCGCACCACCTTGTCCAGCACGCGCACCTCGTAGGCCTGGGCCCCGTAGGCGCCCTGGGCCAGCACCACCGGGCGGGCGGTGGCCTTGGCGGCCACGGCCGGGGCCGGGTGCCCCACCACCGCCTCGGTGGCCAGGCGCACGGCCTGGGCGGCGTCGATGGTGGCGCGCGCCACCTCGGCCAGCGGCGGGCGGGCGCCGTGCAGGGCCACCACGTCGCCCTGGGCGTCCAGGGTCAGCGACGCCCCGCGGTCGAGCACGACGTGGCCGCCGTGGTGCTGCGCGAGCTGCACCACCATGCGGGTGCCCTGGGGGCGGACCGCCAGCGGGCGCCAGTCGGCGGTCCCCAGCAGCGCCCCGTGGCGGGCCAGGAAGTCGGCGGCCCGGGCCAGGGGATCGGCCCCCTGGGTGGGCAGGCGCAGCCCGGTGATGAGCGAGGGCCCCTCGCCGCGCCAGGTCACGCGCACCTGGGGCTGCTGGGCCTGCAGGCGCGCCACGGCGGCGTGGGCGGGGGTGGGGGGCGAGCACAGCGCCGCCACCAGGGCGGCGCTCGACAGGACGGGCATGGGGGCTCCAGGGTCGATCCAACGGGGATTGGACGCGCGGCGGCGGGCGCCGTCGCGGCCTGCCGCGCAGGTACGTCGCGGTCGCGGGTTGGTGTTGACCTTGGCCTTTCGGCTAATTTTCGCGCGGCACGAGGCTGGGGTCCATGTGCCCAATGACATTGGTGTCAGCGGCCATGACACGAATGTCAGGGTTGCGGCGGGCTCGGCCCCCCGGGCACCGCCGCAAACCCGCAAACCCCGGGCAATTCCGTCAGATACGGGCTGCGGCACGCATCGTGCATGCGGTTCCCGGTGATTTTGCTTCGCTGGAGATTCCCCATGGCCGAGTCCACGTCGAGCGCCTCGATGGACAGCGACGTGGTGGGCATGTACCTCTCGCGCATTGGTCGCGAGGGGCTGCTCACCCGCGAAGACGAGTTCAACCTGGGCTGCCAGATGGCAGACGCCCGGGACGCGCTGGTCACCCAGCTCCTGAGCGCCGAGGTGGGCGTGCGGCTGGTCACCGAGCTGCCGGAGCGCTTCGCCGACGGCCGGCTCAACCCCCGCGGCGCCTTCGACGCCAAGCTCAGCGTGGCCGACCTGGCCAAGACCACGAAGTCCATCGTGCGGGTGGCCCGCGCCCGGGCCCGCGCCCAGATGAAGGGCGCAAGCGGCCGCCGGGACTACGAGGCCGAGCTCCTCGAGCACTTCCACTCCATGCGGCTGAGCTGGCCCCTGGTGGAGCGTCTGGTGGAGGAGCTGAACCAGCGCAAGGTCACCATGGCGAGCTGGGCCGATCTGGCCGAGAACGGCCTGGGGCCCGTGGGGACCCGGGCGCTGCATCGCCTGCAGCGGCACGAGGCCGAGCTGGGGCTGCCCTGGGACGCCTTCCAGGGCTACATCCGCGAGCTGAACGCCTGCAAGCGGCGGCTCGACCGCCACCGCCACAAGATGATCGAGGCCAACCTGCGGCTGGTGGTGAGCATCGGCAAGCGCTACCGCAACCGCGGCCTGCCCCTGGGCGATCTGCTGCAGGAGGGCAACCTGGGCCTGATGCGCGCGGTGGACAAGTTCGATCACCGCCGCGGCCACAAGTTCAGCACCTACGCGACGTGGTGGATCCGGCAGGCCATCACCCGGGCCATCGCCGACAGCGGCCGGACGGTGCGGCTGCCGGTGCACCAGATCGATCTGCTGAACAAGATCGCCAACGCTCGCCGGGCGCTCACGCAGAACTACGACCGGGAGCCCACGCTGGACGAGATCGCCGAGCACCTGGAGCTGGAGCCCACCAAGCTGAGCGAGGTGATGGCCTTCGGGCGCACCCGGCTGAGCCTGGACCAGCCCGCCGGGGCCGAGGACGACGCCAGCACCCTGGGCTCGTTCATCGAGGACGAGGGCGCCCCCGATCCCAACGAGCGCGCCGGCCACGCCCTGCTCGGCACCGCCATCGAGGACGTGCTCGACAAGCTCACCGAGCGCGAGGCGCGGGTGCTGAAGCTGCGCTTCGGCATCGGCGTGCGCCAGAACTACACCTTGGAGGAGGTGGGCGAGGTCTTCGAGCTCACCCGCGAGCGCATCCGTCAGATCCAGGGTCAGGCCCTGCGCCGCCTGCGCACCCTGTGCCACGACGGCGCGCTGGCCGACCACTTCCGCGACACCTGCGCCTGAGGCGCGCCGGCGGCCGGGCCGCCGACCGACTCCAGCTGGGGGGACGCGAACGCCCAGGGGCCGTGGGGACGGCCCCTGGGCGTTCTTTTTTTTTGTGCAGGCAGGCGCCTCAGAACCGGAGCTGGAGCCAGGCGCTTCGGACCGCGGCGCCGTCTCCCCCGCCGGCCCGATGGGCCAGCTCGGCCGAGTAGGCGTCCAGCGCGTCCTGTCGGGCCACCTGCTCGGCGATGAGGAAGCCGGCGCCGGTGAGCAGGCCCGCGCTGCCCGTGACCGCCAGGCCCGTCCCCCACCCGGAGTCCTCGACGTTGGCCAGCAGCGCCAGGCCCACCAGGGAAAGCACGGCGCCCGTCAGGGCCGAGACGGTGCCCACGGTGCGGTAGCGCGCAGCCGAATCCAAAGCCGTGGCCGCGGCCGGGACCGCCCGCAGGTCGGGGAGGCCCGCCGCGTTGGCATGGGCGGCCACGGCCGCGGGGTCGGGCGGCGCCACGGCGGGCGCAGCGAGCAGGCTGATGCACAAGAGCGGGGCAGTGAGCATTGGGGCCTCCAAGGGGGAGGCGGCCCTACGGGTGCAGCCGAGGCAAATTCAAGGCCCGCAGCACAGCGTGCGGCGACCGGGGCCGGTCAGCAGGCGCCGGCGCTTGCACGGCGCCGGCGCCGCAGGGCCAGCAGCGAGATGGCGGCCAGCCAGCCACTGCCCGGCGTGTTCGGGGCGGCCGAGCAGCCGTCGTCGCCGCCTCCGCCCTCGTCGTCGTCGATGAAGTCGTCGCCGCCGGTCCCGCCCTGGCCGCCGGCGCCGCCTGCGCCCGGCTCGTCGCTGGGCGGGAACAGGCCGCCGGCGCTGTCGATGATCCAGCCCCGGTAGGCCGGCGCGTAGGTGTAGATCCCGCCATCGCCGCAGGTGGCGTCGCTGTTGTCGACCCCGCGCGAGGTGACGCCCACGAGCCAGGGCGCTTCGCCGTCGCCCAGCAGGTAGACGGGTCCGCCCGAGTCGCCGGGGCAGGTGTCGGTGAGGCCGGGGCCGCCGACCAGGATCTCCTGGCCCACCTGTTCGGCGAAGGCCGCTTCGCCGATGTAGAGCAGCCCGCTGTCGTCCTGATCGGGGCCGGTGGCGCCGTAGCCGGTGAGGGTGAGCTCGGTGCCCGCGGTCAGGTACTCGCCGGCCGAGGCGGCGTCGGGCACCTCGACCCAGGGCAGCTCCGTCACGGCGTCGCTCAGCACCAGCAGGGCGATGTCGTCGTAGCGGCCCGCGCCGGTGGGGTGGTCGGGCTCGGCCTCATAGGGGTACTCGGGGTGCAGGACGACCTGTGTCACGGCGTAGACGGCCGGCGCCTGGGCCACGTCCACCGCGCCCGCCACCACGCCCAGCTCATTGGGCTGGAAGACGCGCACGATGGCGTCGGTCTCCTCGTCCTGCTCGACGACGCAGTGGGCGGCGGTGAGCACCAGGCGCGGGGCGATCAGGGCGCCGGTGCAGTTGGCCTCGTCGCCGCTGGCGTCGGTGAGGGCCACGGTGGCGTGCAGGTCACCCGCCGTCGCGCGGCGGCCGCGGGTGATGGGTCGCCGCGCGGTCTCGGTCGGCGGTGGGGTGGCCTCGGGGGCGCAGCCGGCGAGCAGCACCGCGCCCAGGGTGGCGGCCCGCCAAGGGAGCTCAGGGCGCCTCATCGGTGACCTCCGCGCTGGCCGCGGGCGCGCCGCAGCGCCCCTTGTGGCGCACCGAGAAGCCGCGGGCGCGGGCCACGCAGGTGTTGCACAGATCGGCGCCGTCGCAGGCGCACACCCGGGGGCAGGTGCGGGCGCAGCCCGTGGGCCGGGCGGTGCACACGCCGGCCACGTCGCCGTCGCCGCACGCGGCCTCGTCGGGGAAGCGGCAGTAGCCGTCGGCGTCACACAGGCCCCGCGCGCCGCCGCAGGGTGCGCCCAGGGGCACGGTGCCCACGGGGGCGCGCTTGGGGGTGGCGTCCGGGGTCGTGGCGGCAGTGGACTCCGGAGTGGCCGCCACGCTGGACGCCGCGCTGGCCGGGGCGGGCGGCGTGGAGTTGGCGCTGCCACAGGCCAGCAGGCCCAGCGCACCCACACTCAGGCTCAGCGCCAGGGCGAGCCGGTGGGTGGACGTGGGGCGGGGCGACACGAGACGCATGGGACCTCCGCAGGGGGTGTCGACGGCAGAGTGCGCAGCCTACCGGCCCGCCCGCGGGGCTGACCAGCGCCGTCAGGCCAGGACGGGCGCCCCGTCCACCCACACGCCGGTGACCCGGCTCTCCACCGCCAATGGCGGGCCGTCCAGCAGCACCAGATCGGCGTCCAGGCCGGGCTTGAGGCGCCCCACGCGGTGGGCCACGCCCAGCAGATCGGCGGCGGTGGCGGTGATGCAGCGCAGGGCGGCCTCGGGCTCGACGCCGTGGCGCACGCACAGGCCCGCCTGCAGGGGCAGGTACTGCACGGGCACGATGGGGTGGTCGGTCATCACCGCCACCCGCAGGCCGGCGTCCAGCAGGGTCTTCACGTGCTCGAAGCCGAAGTTGAGCTGCTCCGAGTTGCCGCAGGTGCGGAAGGCCGGGCCGTACACGATGCCCACGCCGGCGGCCTGCACCTGATCGAGCACCATGGGCGCCTCGTAGGCGTGCTCCAGGATGAGCTCCAGGCCGAACTCCTTCGCCAGCCGGATGGCCGTGAGGATGTCGTCGGCGCGGTAGGCGTGGGCCCGCACGGGGATCTCGCGGTTCAGGGCCTGGACCAGCACGTCCAGCCCCCGGTCGGGCGGGGTGCGATCGGGATCCAGCAGCCGGGCCTGCTCGTAGCGCTCGGCCTTCTCGAACGCCTCGCGGAACAGGTGGGCGATGCCCATGCGGGTCAGGGGCATGCGGCCGCTCTTGATCCCGTGGCTGTGCTTCACGTTGTGCCCGAAGGCCACCTTCAGGTGGTCGCGGGGCCTGAGCGCCATGCGCTCCACGTCGTTGCCCACGGTCTTCATGACCACCGCGGTGCCGCCGATGACGTTGGCGCTGCCCGGCAGGGTACACAGGGTGGTGACGCCGTGCCGGCGGGCCTTCTCGAAGGCCATGTCGCCCGGCCAGATGGCGTCCAGCGCGCGCATCTCGGGGGTGACCGGGCGGGTCATCTCGTTGAAATCCTTGGACTCGCCCACGAAGCCCTCGGGCAGGTTGCCCACGTGGGTGTGGGCGTCGATGAAGCCCGGGCACAGGTGCTGGCCCGTGCCGTCGATGACCTGCCCGCCGCCGTCCACGGGGCAGGCGGGGCCCACGCTCACGATGCGGCCGCCTTCGACCACCACCTGGCCGTCGGGGATGAGCGCGGCCGCGCCCTCCAGGCCGGTGTGCACGGTGGCGCCGCGGAAGATCAGTCGCTCGGCCATGGGGCCCTCGCCGTGGAATCCAACGCAGGGCTTGTAGCACGGCGCCCGGGCCGCTTGAATCGCCCGGTTCACGTCCCACCCTCGGAGTCGCCGTGCGCCGCCTTGCCCTGTCGCTGCTTTCCTCGCCGCTGATCGCCCTGGCCGTGGCCGCGCCGGCCGTGGCCGCGCCCGGCGGGGGTCTGGATCACGCCCGCGCCCGGCTGATGGATGACCTGGCGCACCTGCGCTTCGAGGCGCTGGGCAACCCGGTGACGCGCTGGGATCACCTGCCGCCGGTGCATGCCCCCGAGGCTGAGCCCCACAAGCAGCTCGTGGTGCTGGTGCGCTTCAGCGACCTGGGCTTCGAGCGCTACCAGGGTGACCAGGCGCAGGATCAGAAGCTGGCGGCCTGGTACCAGGACAAGCTGTTCGATCCCAGGTACGAGAAGCCCAACACCCTGAGCCACTACTACCACCGGCAGAGCCTGGGCACGTACCACCTGCAGGGGCACGTGCTGCCGCCGGTGACGCTGTCGAAGACCCGCGCCGACTACGGGCGCAGCTACCGGCAGATGGGCGGTGACTGGCGCAACGACAAGGATCCCGAGGGCCTGGTGGAGGAGGCCCTGACCCTGGTGGCGCAGGCCAACCCCGGGCTGGACTGGGCCAGCTTCGACCGCTGGGATCCGCAGGACTTCGACGGTGACGGCATCCTGAACGAGCCCGACGGCTACCTGGACCACCTGGTGCTGGTGTACGCGGGCAACGGGCAGTCGAGCTGCCACGGGCTGTACGGCCTGCAGCGCAAACTGGATCCCAACGCCGACATGGATGTGTTGAAGACGCTGGATCCCAGGGAGCTGGAGTGTGTGGACCGCCTGTGGCCGCACCGCTTCAAGATTCAGAAGCGCGAGGATCAGGGCCCCGTGGTCGAGGGGCGCATGCACGTGCGCGGCGGCATGCAGATCCGGCCCGGCCTGTGGTCGCTGGACTACAACATGCAGTCCGAATACACCGAGCCCAGCACCTTCATCCATGAGTTCGGGCACAGCATCGGCCTGCCCGACATCTATGCGCGCACCAGCAACAACAGCACCGGCGGCTGGGAGGTGATGAGCGCCACCAGCAGCCCCGTGGCGCAGAACATGAGCGCCTGGTCGCGCATCCAGCTCGGCTGGCTGAACCCCCGCGTGGTGCTGCCCCCGGCCTTTGGCGGGCAGAAGGTGCAGTCGGTGTACCTGCGCCGGCTGGACGAGGCGCTGGACGCCGTGCCCACGGCGCACCGCAAGCGCGCCGCGGGCCTGCACCGCGCGGCGCTGGTGGCGCTGCCGCCCAAGAGCCAGCAGGTGAAGCTGGCCACCCCGCCGCAGGGGCAGCAGGGGCTGTACAGCGGGCAGGGCAACCACCTGAGCCAGACGGCGGCGTTGAGGCTGGATCTGAGCAAGGCGCAGCAGGGGCAGCCCATTGCGCTGAGCTTCGACGCCTGGTGGCAGATCGAGGCCGGCTGGGACTTCGCCTACGTCGAGGTGCGAGCCGGCGACGCCTGGGAGCGCATCCAGACGAGCGACAAGCGCTTCATGCCGGCCAAGCACGGCCACGACGGCAAGCACACCCTGCCGGGCTTCACGGGCCTGTCGGGCGACCTGGACGGCGATGGCAAGAACGAGAGCGCCCAGGGCTGTGATCCCAGCGAGAAGATCGCCCACGGCGAGGACAAGGCGGGCCAGAAGGAGAGCCCCTGCAAGGCGGCCACCTGGGTGCGGCCGAGCTTCGATCTGTCGCCGTACGCGGGCCGCACCGTCACCGTGCGCATCCGCTACTTCACCGACATGGCGGCGGTGGAGCCGGGCATCCTCATCGACGATCTGAAGGTCACCCAGGGCGACACCGTGCTGTTCGCCGATGACTTCGAGGGCGAGCGGCGGCCCCGAGCGTGGCAGCTCGACGGGTGGACGCCCTCGGCGGGCGAGCACACCCTGCTGGTGCCCCACTACTATGTGCTGGAGTTCCGCGACCCCTACGCCGAAGGCAGCTACGACAACGGCCTGGGCGATCAGGGCTACCGCTTCTTCTGGGATGTGAAGCTGGGCCGTCTGCGGGCGCTGCGGGTGCGCCCTCGCCCGGGCGTGCTGGCCTGGTACTTCGACGGCGCCTACGCCTGGAGCGAGAACGACCCCGCCACCAACGGGCCGGGCCGCGGCTCGCTGCTGGCGCTGGACGCCTGGCCCAACGAGACGCCGATCCCCGGCCTGGAGGACATGGCGCGGGGCCAGTTCGAGGCTTTCGACACGCACTACGACGTGAAGGCCGAGGCGGATCAGAAGACCTTGCAGGCGGCCTTCCGCGAGACCGTGTGCGCCGTGCGCAACCCGGACTATCGGCCGGTGGATCTGGACGCCGAGGCGCTGGGCGGGGCCTGCCCGCAGGACACCGCCTTCATCGACACCTTGACCGTGGACGGCAAGCAGCTCGTGTTCGGCTACGAGCTGGTGAACCGCTTCCTGCCGGGCCCCGAGCGCGAGAAGCGCGACGGCGTGAGCGAGCTGTACGACTACAAGACCGCGCCCAAGAAGCCGGCCTTCTGGCGCCTGCGCGACCGCAGCCTGCGCTACCTGCACACCCTGGACGCGCCCTTCGCGCTCGAGCCCTTCGAGGACGGCTACGAGGTCTTCGAGATCGAGGGCAAGGGCCTGAAGAAGGTGCTGGGCAAGCCGCACCCGGCGGTGACGAAGTTCGACGACGGCACGCCCGCCCGCTGGCAGAACCCCAAGCTGCCCTTCGGCGGCGTGACCGTGCCCGACGCCGGCTTTGGCTTCGAGCTGGTGAAGCCCAAGGCGGACGCCCCCGAGGGGGCGCGGGTGAAGGTGTACTTCAACTGGCGCTGACCGGGCGCCATCACGGCGGGGCGAGGCGCCCCCGGGGGTGATCCGATGGCCGACTTTCTGTCTGGCGTGGGCGGGACCTTCGTCTTCTCGGACCAGCCCGCGGCGCTGGCCGACTGGTACGCCGACGTGTTCGGCTTCCAGTGGCAGGCCATGGGCGACAGTCGCTACCAGATGTTCCTGGCGGCAGACCGGATGGACCCCACGAAGGTGCTCGACTTCCACTTCGCCATCATGAAGGCGAAGGTGCCGTTGCCGCCGGTGCCTGCGCCGGTGCCCGAGCCCACCGAGGGCGACGCCATGTATGGCGACCAGCCCTTCATGGTGAACGTGCGCGTGACGGACATGGACGCGGCGTTGGCGCACGCTCGCAGCCGGGGCGTGGCGGTGATCCGCACGCAGGACGAGGGGTACGGGCGCTTCGCGTGGGTGCGTGACCCGGACGGCCGCCGGGTGGAGATCTACCAGCCGATCCCCGGGGCCTTCGGGGGCTGAGAGCCGGTGCGGCGCGCCGTGGGTCGGCCAACGTGGGCCCCGATCCCCCCCGAAACCGTCGCCGGACGCAGCGCCGCAAGGGCCTGTCGATCTACTTGAAAGGCGCCAACGGTCGGCGCACCGTCTTCGCCCATGAGGTGGATCGCCTGGGTGCTCCGCGCCGCGGGGCTGCTGATCCTGGTCGGCGTCACGCTGGCGCCCGCGCCGAGGGCGGTAGGGTCGCCCGCAGCGGCCGCCGGTGATCTGGACGAGGCGCCACCAGCCCGCGGGCTGGCGGCGCCTCGGCCCGGGGCGCTCGCGGACGCCGCGCCCACCGAGCCCCGCCCCGCCGAGCCCGACCCCGCGGGGCCGCAGCCGCTGGCGGCGCGGTCCGCCCGCCCGCTGACCCCCCAGGCCGCGCTGTCGGCCCGCCGGCTGCTGCCGGACGCTACGACGTGCGCGCGCTCCCGCGGTCCGGTGTACCGGGTCCGCCGGTCGGGCCAGGCCCACCGCAGCGCGCCCTGAGCCGAGGAACGGCACCACTCCGAGCAACCCGTTGAACTGAAAGTGTTTCCTGGCGACCGACGGTCGCCTGAGGGTCGTGGTGTGGCCCGGCAGCGGCCGGGCCCGGGAGAGTTCCGATGTCTCAGACCGCCCAGAAGCAGACTTCCCAGAAGCAGACCGCCCAGAAGCCCCGGCCGACCGCCGAGCCCGTGGTCACCAAGAGCGCCTTCGTGCCGCTGTTCTGGATCTTCGTGCCGCCCATCGCGGCCATCATCCTGGCGAAGGTCTTCGCCTGAGCCGCGGGCCCACCGGGCCGGCCGCTCAGCTCCAGTACGCGGCGCGGGTGCGGGCCGTGTCCAACGTCATGAACCCGCCCAGCGTGAGCCGGGGCCGATCGCCGGTCACCGGCGTCACCCGGTGCACGTGCCGCCCCGAGTCGAACACCACCAGGTCGCCCGCCCGCAGGTCGAAGGCGTGCTTGCCGAAGCGCGCCTCCAAGGCCTGCGTGTCGAGGAAACGGGTGGGGAGCATGGGCGGGTTGGGATCGCTGCCCCACAGCCCATAGACCGTGAGCTCACCGCCGCCGGTGGGGGCCTGCACGGTGATGAACCAGCTCAGCAGGCTGGTGCGATCCAGGGCCTGCGGCAGCCGCTGATACACCGCCAGCCAGTAGTGCAGGTCGTGGTGCGAGTAGATCTGCTGGCCGGGGCCCAGGGCCCGCACCGTGTAGGGGCTCCAGGGCAGGTGGCCGTCGAACTGCGCCGGGCCGGCGGCGCGCCCGCCGTTCAGGCCGCTGAACAGGTGGTTGATGCGGGCGGTGGGCTCCAGCTCGCCGAACACCCGGGCCATGGTGGCGCGGTGGGTGCGGGCGGCCTCGCCATACTGCTCGACGCTGGGGCCCTGCATCTTGGTGAAGGTGGGGGTGGCGGCTTCGCCAATGACCTTCAGCTCGCCGCCTGGCATGCCCCGGTTGGGCGACGCCCACAGGTCGGCCAGGCCGGCGTCGTTGATGCGATCGGCCAGGGCCTGCGCCTGGGGCAGCGCGCCGCGCACCACCACGCCGGTGTGCCGAGCCTCGAACAGGTCGGCCAGGATCTCGGGCTGCGTCGCCAGCTCGGCGGCCGTCAGCTCATACATGGACAGCGGGTGGCCTTCGCGGCCGGCGGTGTCGACGGGCTGGATCTGCATGGGGCCTCCACGGGTCGCCGGCAGCTTACCCGCCGCAGCGCCCGTCGCGCACGGCCTGCGAACATCCGCTGGCATCCGCCCGGGGGCATCGCGTAGACAGCCGCCGAGTCTGCGTTGCAGGAGGTGTGTCATGGCGAGCGTGGTGCTGCGTTCGGTGGTCCTGGGGAGCCTGGTGGGGCTCGCGGGGTGCATCCCCGCGGGCGGCGGCGGCGGCCGCGATGACGGCGGGCTGGGTGGCGCCGGCGGCGGCGGTCAGAACGACGGGGGCGCCTTCGGCGGGTTCGGCGGCGGGGCCGGCGGTGCCGGCGGCGTCGGTGGCGTCGGTGGTGAGGGCGGGGCCGGCGGCGCGGGCGGTGCCGGTGGCATGGGCGGTGCGGGCGGTGCCGGCGGTGCGGGCGGTGCCGGCGGTGCCGGTGGCATGGGTGGGGCGGGCGGTGCCGGTGGCATGGGCGGTGCGGGCGGCGATCCCGGCTGCAACCCCGGCCAGATCCAGGCCTGCCAGGTGGACGGCGGCTGCGCCGGCGAGCAGGCCTGCGTCGGCGGGACCTGGGGCCCCTGCGAGACCTTCGAGGTGGAGATCTGCGACGGCGCCGACAACGACTGCGACGGCGACATCGACGAGGGCTTCGGGGTGGGCGACGCGTGCACGCGCGGCCTGGGCGCCTGCTTCGTCGAAGGCCGCCTGGCCTGCGACGGCGAGGGCGGCGTGGAGTGCCCCATCGCCGCCGGCCAGCCCGAGGACGAGCGCTGCGACGGCGAGGACAACGACTGCGACGGGCAGGTGGACGAGGACGTGCGCGGTGAGGCCTGCCGTGACGGCGTGGGCGCCTGCCAGGCCGTGGGCACCCTGATCTGCACCGCCGGGGAGTTCGTCTGCGACGCCGAGCCCGGGCCGGCCCGGCCGGAGCAGTGTGATGGCCTCGACAACGACTGCGACGGCACCGTGGACGAGGACGTCTGTGGCGGCGGCGAGGGCGTCGCGTTGCCCGCCAACGAGGTCTACGGCCACCACGGGAGCTGCAGCGACTGGAACGGGTGCGGCGACGCCGCGGGCTGCGCGGCGATGGCGTGTGAGCGGGCCGGCCTGGGCGAGCCCATCTCGTTCGACGAGGGCCAGTGCGACGCCGCCGAGATCTGTGTGATCTTCCGCGCCGGCGGCGGGGCGCCCGACGCCGACTGGGCGCCCTTCGGCGGCTGCAACCTGCCGACGGCCGAGAACGTGGTGTGCGCGCCCGCGGGCGTCCGGGTGGAGCGCGACTGCGGCGACGGCCGCGACAACGATGGCGACAGCTTCATCGACTGCGACGACTTCGACTGCGGTGACGATCCCGTCTGCGCCCCCGCCATGAACGGGCAGGTGGGCCAGTTCAACGTGGGCGATGGGCCCCCTTGGACCGAGGCGACGTCCACCTCGTGTGTGGCCCAGTGCGCGCGGCTCTTCGGGGGCGTGGCGGCCAACTACGGCTGCTCGACGGTCGACGGGGCCTACAACGCGCGGGCGCACCTGGACGGCTGGGGGGACTCCCGGTACTGCGCGGGTGACGCGGCCGCGGACTACGTGGCGCCCAACGAGGGCGGCGCCTACAACTGCGGCGCCAACGGCTGCTCGTTCTCGGCGTATGTGAATGACCACGCCGCGTGCGCCAACGCGGTGAACTACTGCTGGCGGATGTAGTCGGGGTGGCCCGTCAGGGTCGCCCGCGCTTGCGCCGCGGCCCCGGTTCCGGTAGCACCGCCGACCACCCCTGGCGCCGGAGTGAAGATGGGGAAGGCGGTCTATCAGCGGCAGGACGACTATGACGCCGACGTCATCGCCGGCATGGCCGCGCACGTCCGGGCCCTGCTGGCGGCCCTGGGCGAGGACCCTGATCGCGGCGCCCTGGTGGACACCCCCACCCGCGTGGCCAAGGCGCTGGCCTTCCTCACCCACGGCATGCACCAGGATCCACAGGCGATCCTCGCGAGCGCCGTCTTCGAGGAGGCCTACAACGAGACGGTGCTGGTGAAGGACATCGAGCTCTTCTCGATGTGCGAGCACCACATGCTGCCCTTCTTCGGCAAGGCCCACGTGGCCTACGTGCCCGACGGGCGCATCGTGGGCCTGAGCAAGATCCCCCGCGTGGTGGACGCCTTCGCCCGCCGGCTGCAGGTGCAGGAGCGCCTGACGGTGCAGATCCGCGACGCCATCGACGCCGCCCTTCGGCCGCAGGGCGTGGCGGTGATCATCCAGGCGCAGCACCTGTGCATGCAGATGCGCGGGGTCGAGAAGCAGCACTCCATGACCACCACCTCGGCCTACACCGGGGTGTTCCGCGACGACCTGAAGGCCCGCGAGGCGTTCATCAAGCTCGCCATCGGGTGAGCCTGCGGTAAGCTCCCGCGGTTCACCCCCGCTGGAGATCCTGCCCGTGCGCCCACTCGCGATCCTGCTGCTGGCCCTGCTGCCCGCCGCGCTGCCCCAGGGGGCCGCGGCGAAGCCGAAGCTGCCCATCAAAGACTTCCTGAAGGACGTCAACGCCCGGCTCATCGAGCGCTGGTCCGAGGCCGAGCGCGCCGCGTGGGTGGCTGCGAACTTCATCACGGTCGACACGCAGGCCATCGAGGCGGCAGCGTCCGAGCGGCTGATGGCGGCCACCAGCGAGGCCATCCAGGCCTCGGCGGCCTACCCCATCGCCAAGCTGGACCCGGAGTCGAAGCGCATGCTGACCCTGCTGCGCCTGTCCACACCGGCGCCCGCGCCGCTGGATCCGGCGAAGCGCAGTGAGCTGGCGAAGACGCTGGCGGATCTGGGGGCCATGTACGGGGCGGGGAAGTGGTGCCCCGAGGGCCAGACGGGCGACGCCTGCCAGGACCTGGGGGCACTGTCGAAGATCATGGGCGAGAGCCGTGATCCGCAGGCCCTGCTCGAGGCCTGGCAGCGCTGGCGCACGGTGTCGCCCGCCATGAAGCCCCTGTACGAGCGCTTCGTGGCGCTGGGCAATGAGGGCGCAAAGTCCTTGGAGTTCAAGGATCTGGGCGACATGTGGCGCTCGGGCTACGACATGCCCGCCCCCGCCTTCGAGGCCGAGACCGAGCGGTTGTGGCAGCAGGTGCGCCCGCTGTACGAGGAGCTGCACTGCTACGTGCGCGGCCGGCTGGCGCAGAAGTACCCGGGGGTGGTCGAGGGCAAGGGCACCATCCCCGCGCACGTGCTGGGCAACATGTGGGCCCAGGAGTGGCTGGAGATCTACCCGCTGGTGGAGCCCTTCCCCGGCAAGGCGCCGCTGGACGTGACCGGCGCGCTGAAGGCCAAGGGCTGGGACGCGCTGAAGATGGTGAAGCTGGCCGAGGGCTTCTTCACCGGGCTGGGTCTGAAGGCGCTGCCCAAGACCTTCTTCGAGCGCAGCCTGTTCGTGAAGCCGCGCGACCGCGACGTGAAGTGCCATGCCAGCGCGTGGGACGTGAGCTACCGCGGGGACGTGCGCATCAAGATGTGCATCGAGCCCACCGAGTCGGACCTGATCACCATCCACCACGAGCTGGGGCACATCTATTACTACCTGTATTACAACCAGCTCCCCATCCTGTATCAGAGCGGCGCCCACGACGGCTTCCACGAGGCCATCGGCGACGCCCTGGCCCTGTCGGTGACCCCGGGCTACCTGAAGCAGGCGGGCATCCTGGACAGCGTGCCCACCGACGACGAGGGCCTGCTGAACGTGCAGATGAAGGTGGCGCTCGACAAGATCGCCTTCCTGCCGTTCGGGCGGATGATCGATCAGTGGCGCTGGGATGTGTTCAGCGGGAAGGTGTCGCCGGAACAGTGGAACGACCACTGGTGGAAGCTGCGCGGCGAGTACCAGGGCATCCACGCACCGGTGGCGCGGCCCAAGGACGCCTTCGACCCGGGCGCGAAGTACCACATCCCGGCCAACACGCCGTACGTGCGCTACTTCCTGTCCTTCGTGGTGCAGTTCCAGTTCTACAAGGCGCTGTGCGAGGCCGCCGGCCACGAGGGCCCGCTGCACACCTGCAGCTTCGCGGGCAGCCAGGCCGCCGGCGACCGGCTGGCCAAGGTGCTGGCCATGGGCGCCAGCAAGCCCTGGCCTGACGCCATGGAGGCCTTCACCGGTCAGCGCCAGATGGACGCCTCGGCCCTGCTGGAGTACTTCGCGCCGCTGCGCGCCTGGCTCCAGGAACAGAACAAGGGCCAGACCTGCGGCTGGTAGGCGGCCGCCGGGGTTGGGGCCGGACGGGCGGGGTCAGGCCTGCATCAAGGCCACGAGCTGGTCGAGGGCGGCGCCCCAGCCCTGCTCGAAGCCCATCTCGGCGTGCTGGCGGCAGGCCTCGGCCGTGGCGTGGCGCACCGTGGCGGTGTACCGGCAGCCCGTGGCGGTGGGCGTGAACTCGATGGTGGCCGTCATGAAGCCGCCCTCGCGGGGGCGGAAGCCGGGGCCCACCGCGTCGGTCCACACCAGACGACGGTCGGGCTCGGCCACGAGCACGCAGCCGGCGACAGCCGGCTGATTCTCGCCCTCGGGCGAGCGCATGACCGCCAGGAAGGTGCCACCGGGTCGCGGATCCACCTCGCAGTGGCTGACGGTCCAGGGGCGGGGGCAGAACCACTGCTGCAACAGCGCGGGCTGGGTGTACGCCGCCCAGGCCTGGGCCGCCGACACGGGCAGCTCGCGGACCAGGCGCAGGTCGAGTTGCGGATCCAGCGGCAGCTCGGCCACGTCAGGGAGGTGGCTCGGGGTCGGCGAGTCGGCGGTGGAGGCGTTCATCGTGGGCCTTGCGGGGAAGGGTGTGGCCGCACGGTCGTGGGGTGGCCCCCACCGGTCAAGCGCTACTTGAGCCGGGCCTCGAACTCCTTGATCAGCCGCACGTTCGCGCCGTCCTCTGCGGTCAGCGTGACGTTGGCCTTCAGCTCGTGGGTCAGCGGCAGCATGCCGTTGTCGAGCTTCTGATCGCCGGTGCGCGGCCCGTAGAAGAAGTCGTTCAGGTCCTGCTTCTTGAACTTGTAGCCGTGGCGGGCGTAGGCGGCGTTGCGCAGCTTCCACAGGGTCAGCGCCGAGAAGCCGGCGTCGGGGCTGGGCGTCAGGTCCTCCTTGGTGAGCTTCTGGCCGGCGATGATCTTGCCGAGCACGGCCTCGAAGCTGCCCACGTTCACGTCCTCGAACAGGCTCATCTTCCGGCCGATCTGCCGGGTGAAGAGCTCCTCGCTGCGGCCGCAGAGCGTGGCGGGGTCGGTGGTCGGGGCGTAGCACACCGTCTTGTGGTGCTTCAGGGCGCGCTCCAGGTCTTCCTTGAGGAAGTCGGGCTCCCACTTCGTGGCCGGGTTGGGATCCAGGGTGAGAAGCTCGCCGTCCATCTTGCCGCCGTAGGCGTCGCTGAGCAGGCGGCGCAGGCAGGCGTTGGTCTGGGCCTGGGTGACCTTCTCGGCCTTGGCCCAGGCGTGGCACTCGGCGACGGACGGGTTCGGGGCGGCGAGGGCCGCCACCAGGGTGAAGAGCTGGATCATCGTGAGGTCCCCCCTCGTTGGCTGTGGGCGCAGGATGGCCGCGCCGCGGGCGGCCGGTCAACGGCGGCCGGTGAACGGGCCGGCGACCCTGATCTTCACCGTGGGCGGGGGAATCCTTTTGACAGGTGAGCCGCCGATGGGCTCCCAAGGGGCATGCGCACCGTGCTCGCCCTGCCCCTGCTGCTGGCGCCCCTGTGGGCGTGCCAGTCCACCGTGCAACCCCGCCCGGCCCGGGTGGCAGCCCCCGGGGCCGTGAGCTGGAGCGCCCACCTGCCGCTCGCGCGGGTGGCGCCGGCGCAGCTCGACGGGCGGCTGGGCGACGGCCGGGCCGTGACCGTGGACGCGGTGGGCACGGGCGTGGCCGACGGCACCGCGGTGTGGGTGCCGCCCCTGTGGTTCGAAGGGGAGCTGCGCTACGGGCTGTTCGACCCCTGCGAGGTGGGCGGGCTGCTGTCGCCGCTGCGGGCCGGGGTGGAGCTGCGCTGTCAGGTGGCCCGAGGGCCGGTGGACGCCGCCCTGAGCGCCGCCGGGGCCTGGCTGTGGGGCTTCGGGCGCAACGCCCCGTGGGGTCGCACCGGGCTCGAGCTGAGCCGCACCGGCGCCGAGCGCACGGGCATGGTGGGCGTGTTCGCCAGCCTGGGGCCCGAGGCCTGGTGGTTCGACTTCGTGGACGCGCCCGAGGGCCTGAACGATCCGGTGGATCCGACGGTGACCGACGGCCCGAACAGCGGCGTGCGGGCGGTGCGTGATGAGGTGGCCCTGGCGGTTCCGCTGGGGCTGTCCTGGGCGGTCGAGGACGCCTGGGTGGGGGGCCTGGGGCTGGGGCTGGTGCTGCGCCAGGTGTTGTGGGCGGGGGCGCCCCGGTTCCAGGCGTGCCAGGGCTGCTCGCTGGACGGCTCGGCGGTGCGGCTGGGCCCCAGCGTGCTGTTCACCCTGAGCCTCTACGGGCGCTGAGCCCTGGCAGGCTGTCGAAAACCGCTCCCGTCGCGAGCTACTTGCCCTTGGGCGTGGGCTTGGGCCGCCAGAACACCCACTCGTCGGCAGAGGAGAGCTCGGGGTCGAAGCGGTAGCCGCCGCGGTCGAAGGCCTTCAGCCCTTCGGGGGTGGTCAAGCGCTCGTCCACCAGGTAGCGGGCCAACATGCCCCGGGCCTGCTTGGCGTAGAAGCTGATGACGCTGAGCTTGCCGTTGTGCTCTTCCTTGAAGACCGGGGTGATGACCGGACCCGCCAGCTTGTGGGTGCGCAAGGCCTTGCTGTACTCGCTGGAGGCGCACACCACCACCGTGCGATCGCTGTGTCCTGCGGTGAGCTGGTTGGCATAGGCGGCCAGCCGAGCGCCCCAGAAGGCGTACAGGGTCTTGCCGCGCCGGGTGGCCAGCCCGGTGCCCATCTCGAGCCGGTACGGCTGCATGAGATCCAGCGGCCGCAGCAGGCCGTACAGCCCCGAGAGGATGGCCACGTGGTCCTGGGCGAAGGCCACGTCTTCGTCCGTCAGGGTGTCGGCCTGCAGGCCCACATAGGTGTCCCCCGCGAAGCTGAACAGCGCGTGCACGGCGTTGTCGGCGTCGAAGGGCAGGCCCATGGCCTGGAACCGCTCGAAGTTGAGCTGGCCCAGGGACTCGCTCAGGTCCATGAGCTCGCGGATCTGCGCCACGGTGAGTCGGCGGGTGACCTTCATCAGCGCCGCGATGTCGTCCTGCAGGGCCGGCTGGGTGTGGCCCAGGCCGGCGCGCAGGGTGGGGGTGAGCTTCTTGGCGGGGGACAGCACCGCGAGCATCGTGGGGCTCCATGGGGTCAAGGTCGGGTTTGGGGTGGGGGACGCCGCAGGCGGTCCAAGCGTTTCACCGCCCGGCACCCGCGGCGAGCGTTCAGGGCGGTGGGCCGAGGTCCTGGAAGTGGCGGAACATGGCGCGCAGGTAGTCGGGGAACTCGGTGTCGGCCAGCAGCTCCGTGGGCGTCACCCAGGCGGGCGCGCCCTCGTCGGGGTGGGTGGGTGGGGTGCGCTCGCCGGTGAGCTGTGCCGCGAAGGCGGCCGCGGGCTTGCCGCTGGGCGACGGGCCCACGAAGGGCGGGTGGTCCAGCAGGCGCACGGCGTAGCCCGTCTCCTCCCGGCACTCGCGGGTGGCGGCCTGCGCGGCGTCCTCGCCCGGATCCACGAGGCCAAAGGGCAGCCCGAACCGGCCCGAGGCCGCGCGGCGGAACGCCAGCACGCGGCCGGCGCCGTCGCGCACGTAGACCCCCGCGGCGTGGATCACGGCCGGCATCGGGGCCGGGGTGGCCCGGCTCGGCAAGGCGACTCGGCTCGACATGGTGGGCTCCGTCCTGGGCGCGCCCACCATGCCAAGGGGGGCGTGGCCGTGCCAGAGGTCAGGCGGCTGGCGTGCGGCGGGGCGGCGCGCCATGCTGCCCGGCGATGGACCTGAACCGCGCGATCGACGGGCTGCACCGGGCCCACCACCGGGCGCTCGTGGCGCCGCTCATCCGCATCCTGGGCGGCTTCGAGGCGGCCGAGGATGTGGTGCAGGACACCTTCGCGAAGGCGCTGGAGGTGTGGGGCCGCGAGGGGCTCCCCGAGGTGCCGCTGGCCTGGCTGCGGCGCACCGCGCGCAACGGCGCCATCGATCGCTACCGGCGGCAGGGGCGCTGGCGACAGAAGGCGGCGCAGATCGCTGCCGAGGCGCCGGCGCAGGTCATGGCGCGGGCCCTGGACGACGCCTTCGAGGACGCCCACCTGGCCGATGATGCCCTGCGGCTCATCTTCACCTGCTGCCACCCGGCGCTGGCCCCCGAGGCGCAGATCGGGCTGACCCTGCGCACGGTGTGCGGGCTCACCAGCGAGCAGGTGGCCCGCGCTTTCCTGGTACAGCGCACGACCCTTCAGCAGCGGTTGGTGCGGGCCCAGCGCAAGATCGACCAGGCGGGCATCCGCTACGAGGTGCCGGGGCCCGAGCAGCTCGAGCCGCGGCTGGCGGCGGTGCTGCACACCGTCTACCTGGTGTTCACCGAGGGCTACGCCGCCACGGACGGCGACACCCTGCTGCGGGTGGACCTGTGCGACGAGGCCATCCGCCTGGCGCGGCTGGTGTCGGGGCTGCTGCCCGAGCGGGCCGAGGTCCAGGGCCTGCTGGCGTTGATGCTGCTGCACCACGCCCGGCGGGCGGCCCGCGTCGATGACGCCGGCGAGCTGGTGCTGCTGGCAGACCAGGACCGGGGCCGCTGGGATCGGGCGCTCATCGCCGAGGCGCTGCCCCTGGTGGAGGCTGGCCTGCGCGGGCGGCCCACGGCCACCTACGCCATCGAGGCCGCCATCGCGGCGCTGCACGCCCGCGCGCCGTCGGCGGCCGACACCGACTGGATGCAGATCGCCGCGCTGTACGCGGTGCTCGAACGGCAGACCGGTGGCAACCCGGTGGTCCGGCTGAACGCCGCGGTGGCGGTGGCCATGGCCGGTGGCCTGGACGCCGGGCTCGCCCGCCTGGAGGCGCTGGCCGGCGAGCCGGCGCTGGCGACCTCGCACCGGCTGCCCGCGGCCCGGGCCGAGCTGCTGCGGCGAGCCGGCCGCCTCACCGACGCCCGCGCCGCCTTCCGCGAGGCGCTGGCCCGGGTGAACAACCCGGTGGAGGCCCGCCACCTGGCCCGCCGGCTCGCCGCCCTGGGGGGCCACGCGGCCGAAGAACGAGAAAAGTGATCGCGCCGGTCGATCGGCCTGAGCGGTGCGCGTCAGGCGGGTACACCACGACGAACGACGGTGTGAAGGAGACTTGAGATGCAGTACCTGTTCTTGCTGTACAGCGACGAGACCAAGAACCCCGAGCCCCCCACGGATCCCGTGGCCTTCGCTGAGTGGATGGCGCCCTGGGCGGCCTACAACGCGGCGCTGGTGGCGGCGGGCGTGATGCGGGGCGGCAACGCGCTGATGCCCACCGGCAGCGCCACCACCTTGAGCAGGGCAGCGGGCGCCGTGGTGACCACCGACGGGCCCTTCGCCGAGACCGCCGAGCAGCTCGGCGGCTACTACCTGGTGGAGTGCGACAGCCTGGACGAGGCCCTGAAGTGGGCCCAGCGCTGCCCCATGATCCACTACGGCAAGGTGGAGGTGCGCCCCATCATGCCCACCGACATGCCGGGCTGAGCGGGGGCGACCATGCAGTACATGTTCTTGCTGTACGACAACGAGGCCGCGGCGGGCGACGCGCCCCAGGACGAGGCCGCCTTCGAGGCGATGATGGCGCCGTGGGTGGCGTACACCCACGCGCTGGTGGAGGCCGGGGTCATGCGGGGCGGAGAGGCCCTGATGCCCACCAGCACGGCCACCACGCTGACCAGGGCGGGCGGGGCGCTGGTGACCACCGACGGTCCCTTCGCCGAGACCGCCGAGCAACTGGGCGGCTTCTATCTGGTGGAGTGCGCCAGCCTCGAGGAGGCCCTGAAGTGGGCTGCGCTGTGCCCGGCCATGGAGACCGGCCGGGTGGAGGTGCGCCCCATCATGCCCACCGATCCGCCGGGCTGAGCGGGGGGCGGCGGGCCGGCCGGGTCAGCCGCCCAGGGGCAGCCGCCGAAGCAGGCCTGCAGGCCGGGCTCACTCTTCAAGGTGCAGGCCGCCTTCGCCGCCGCCGGGCGGCGGCGGTGCGCGTCGAACCGGGAGGGTCTCCGCACACTGGCCCCGATCGTCGCACCACTCGCTCGGGCCGCACTCGGCGTCCGCCAGACACTCGGCCTCGCAGCGTCCGAGCAGGCAAGCGGTGCCGCATGGGCAGTCCGCGTCGACCGCGCACGCCTCCATGGCGGCGACGCGCGCTGGGTCCCGGGTGCAGCCACGGCTGGGCGACTCAGGCTCGTCGAAGAAGGAGCCGCCCTCCGGGGGCGCGGCGTCGGGGGCGGTGACCGGGACGGCGCCGTCCCACTCGGGGGTGCCGCCGTCTTCGCCGTCGCCGCTCCAGTCGTCGCCTTGGCCGCACCCGGCGGTCAGGGCGAGCAGACAGATGAGAAGGGGCAGTCGCCACAGAGCAGTGCTGAACATGAGATGGCCTCGCAGTGGGTGAGGCGGCCCGCCTGTCGGGCCGCTCACCTCCACCCACGCGCTGGCGGCGCGAACCCCGCCAAGAAAAGTTCAGTCCGCCGCCACCGACAGGTAGTCGATGCGCAGCAGGATGTCGTCCACCGCGTTCAGGTTCAGGCCGTCGGTGACGCCGTCGGGGCTGTTCAGGCTGAGGGACGAGGCCGGCAGGAACAGGGCGTAGGCGCCGTACAGCCCCCGGCCGGCCAGCTCGGTGGAGGCCCCGTCGTCATAGTCGCCCGCCTCGAACTCCGCCGCGCTCACGTTCAGCGCGGTGCCGATGCGGGCCTTGCTGAAGCGGTCGGCCTCACCCGCCTGGGCGCGATCGGCGCTGTCCAGCAGGTTGCGCGAGGGCCGGATGGCGGCCACCTGCAGCCCGTCGTCGGCGCACCGCTGGCTGTAGAAGGTGTTGGCCTTCTCCAGGGTGATCCGGCAGCGGTTGGCCGAGCAGGCGCTGGTGCGCTCGCCGTGGAACAGGCCCTCGCCGCCCTGGATGCTGGCGTTCACCGACCACAGCCGCTCGGCGCAGTCCGCCTGCGCGAAGATGGGCACGCCGCCCGCGTCGCCCAGCCCCAGCGCGGCCAAGGGGGCCAGGCTGAAGGGCAGCCGCTGGCCTTGGTAGACGCCGTCTGCGTCAAAGACAGCGAAGCGAGGCGCGGTGAGCCAGGCGCGGAAGCGCGCCACGTCGCTCAGGGGGCGGTTGCCTTCGGGCAGATCGCTCAGATCTGCCACCTGCAGGATCTCGCGGCGCAGGCTGAGCACCAGCGGCTGCCCCTGGGGGGCGCGGCCGTTCACGCCCACGTCGTCTGCCCGATCCTGCAGCCCCGTGGACACCGCCTGCAGGTCGTCGGGGCTCTGCGCCGCGAACACCGCCAGGCGCTGCGCACCCAGGGTAGCCTGCTGCTCGTACTCCACCGCCCGCACGGCCAGGTAGGTCATGCGGCGGGCGCGACGCAGCGCGCGGACGTAGGTGGTGGCGCGCTCGTCCAGCCAGGGGTCATAGGCCAGGCTGGGGATCGCCCGGCCCTGCAGCGCGGCCAGATCGGCGCGGCCCTCCAGGAACACGGTGCGGGCGCGGGCCACGGCGTTGTCGAAGCGCACGGTCGCGCCGCTCAGCTCGGTCAGCGCGCGGTTGACCTCGATCATCAGCTCGCGCACTTCCACCAGGTTGTGCTCGGCGTCGTTGTAGCAGACCCGCCGCTCCACATCGGCCGCGAGCCGGGCCAGCAAGGCCTCGTGCTTCGCCTCGGCCTCCTCCATCGCGAAGTCCATGCCGTCCACCACCGAGTCGGCCACCGCCTCGGCGGCGGCGGCGCCACAGCCGGCCGCGGTGGCGCCCGCGCCCATGGGCGTGGGGGTGGTGCCCTGCACGAAGCCGGCGCAGTCCTTCGCGGCGCCCGCGGCGTTCGAGGCCACCTGGGCGCCCAGCTTCACCGCGCGCAGATCGCTCATGGTGTCATTGTGGGCCTCGGTGAGGCGCTGAGCCTGGGCGGCACCGTCCGCGGCCAGGTTGCAACTGGTGATGTCCAGGTCGTAGTGGGCCTGCGCGGCCGACAGCCGGGCGTAGGCGGCTTGCACCGCCAGCGCCAGGCTCTCGATCTCGATGACGCGGTCACCGATCTCACCGCGCACGCAGGGCGCCAGCGACGGGCGGGGACTGAAGTCGTCGCCGCCGTCGGCGCCAAACACCTCGTCCATCAGCGCGTCGCGGGTGGGCACGGCGCCGGCGAAGCCGGTGATCTGGCGGCACGCGGCCTCGGCCTGGGCGGCGGGCCGGGGGCCGCGCACGCTCCAGGCCAGCACGTCCTCGCCCAGCAGCACAGGCGCCGCGTCGCCGCACACCGCGCAGGGGCCATCTTCGCACTCGGCCAGGGTCACCCGCCCGGCCCGCGCGCACGGCAGCAGGGGCCAGTAGGCGGGGTTGGGGTGCCACGCGTCGGCCTCGGCCACGACCAGCCAGGCCGTGCCCATGAAGGCGGCGCCCAGGCGCTGGTGCGCGTCCGCGGGCATGTGCCAGCCGGCGCGGCACAGGTGGAAGTTCAGCTCCGGCTCGGTCAGCAGGGCTTGCCAGACGAAGCGGTCGGGATCACCCGGGCCGTCGTCGGGCTCCAGCACCGCGGCGCAGTGGGCGGGGGCGTCCTCCCGCCGGTAGCAGCGGCGAGCGTCGAAGTCGTGCCAGTCCTCCAGCAGGGCGTCGGTGCTCAGGCCGTCGGGGCGGCCGCACAGGGCGTCCACCTCGGCGCCTGCCTCGGCGCGCAGGGTCTGGATGCGGTCGACGTGGGCCTGGGCCCGCAGCGCGCCCTGGATGTCGCGATCCCGTTGGTCGTTCCACGCGTCCCGGGCGCGCTCCAGGGCGGTGGCGGCGTCTTCGATGGCCTCGAAGGCGCGGCCGCGCGCGCCGAGGAACGCTTGGGAGGCCGCCCGGAAGCGCGCGTTGTCGCCCATCAGATCCCCGTCCACCAGCAGCGGCAGATCGGCCTCGTCGATGCCCAGCGGGTTGGCGCCGCGCTGCCACGCCTCGACCGCCGTGATGACCCTGCCCTGCATGTCCGAGAGCGCGGCGTCGGCGGTGGCGAAGGCGGCCGCCCAGGACGCGTCGCCGCCGGCGCGCTGTGCCAGGCCCACGGCCATGGCCCGCATCACCTGCGCGCGCTGCAGCAGGGCGGCCGTGTGGGCGACGGCCTCGGCCTCGCCCTCATCTTCCAGCCGCGCGGCCTCGATGACGGCCTCGGCCAGTTCGAGTTGGGCGCGCAGCGCCTCGACGATCGCCACCGGCAGGCCCACGTGGTGCTCGCCATGGGCGTCGAACGGGGCGGGGCCGTCGAGATAGAAGGGTCGGTAATCCGGATCGCGGAGGACCGCAGCGTCCAGGCGGGCCATGGCCGTGGCCACCCGCGGGAACAGGAACACGTCCCAGCCGCGCACCAGCACCCCCAGCGCGTCCCCTGACCGGTCCGCTTCGTTGCTGATGGCCCGCAGCGCCGCGCGCTGCAGCACCTCGCGGGGCACGTAGGTGTTGACGGCCAGCCACTGCTGGATGAGCCGGTGCATCAGGCGCACCTCGCCGGGGCCCGCCTGGCCGCGGGCCACCCGACCCGCCACGGTGCCGATGGCCATCAGGCGGCGGTTGGCGTCGATGCACCCGCGGCTGCCGAACCGGCCCACCAGGTTGTCGCGCCAGGCGGCGGCCTGCAGATCGTCCACGCAGGCGTCGAGAAGCTCGCTGGCGTCGAGGGCGTCCCCGCGATCGGCGACCTGCTCCGCGCGGACGGCCACGCCGAGGGCCCCGCAGACCAGATCGCCCGACACCGCGCCCAAGCGAGCCTCCAGCGGCGCCGGGGCCGGATCGCGCTCGTTCGCGGCGCAGAGCACCCACTCGGCCGTCAGCGGGGCTTGGACCTGCGCCTCCAAGTTGATCTCCAAGGCGGTCTGCTCAAAGGCCCGCGCAGCATCCAGCGCGGGGGCCGGGGCCGCGGCGGGCAGCGGGCGATCGGCGCGATCGCCCACGCGCCGCACGGCGATCCGCCAGGTGCTGGTGGGCTCGGGGGGCACCGGCGCCGCTTCGGGCGCGGGGGCGTCGGCTTCGCACGCGGCCAACTCATCGGCACACTCGGCGGCCACGCACTGCGCCGACGGGCTGGGGAGGCAGCGGCGGACCCCGCAGAGCCCGACCGCCTCGGCCAGGGCGCGCGAGGCCTGCGGCAGCCCCTCCAGGCAGCGCAAGGCGCACAGCGGCTCGAAGTCGCAGCCCTGCACGCAGGCCAGGCGATCGGCGCAGCCGTCGGGCGCCTCGGGGGCGAGGGTGGCGGTCAACCCCTGGTAGGTGATGGGCAGATCCAGCCGCAGGCTGCCTGGTGCGAAGGCCACCGGCACCTCGGCGGCCGAGAGGCCTGCGACGAACGCCGTCTGGGCCCCCTCCAGCCACGGGCGGGCGGGCAGGGCCAGGCGCAGGGCGTCGCCGGCGCCCTCGAGCTGGCCGATCCACGGCTGTCCGTCGGGCTGCCAGGTGCCCAGATCGTCGCTCAGCGCCACCCGCCCGTCGGCGTCCACCTCCAACGTCACCGGCAGGCTCACGGCGGCGGCGGGGGCCACGTCGCCCACCAGGCCCACCTGGACCCGCACGGCCACGCCCTCGTAGACGCCCTCCAGCGGCTCGCCGTCCTTCTCCAGCCCAGCCCGCGCGGCGGGCGCGTACACCACCGCCTGGAGCTGGTGGCCGGCGAACACCCGCACCTCGCCCACCTGCCCGGGGGGGGCGTCGTCGGTGGGCCGCAGGGCCAGCGCGGCGCTGCCGTTGCGATCCAGCGCGAAGGTGCAGTGGTCGGCGAAGTCGCCCTCGGCGGCGCAGCGCACCGCCATGCCGGGCGAGGCCACGGCCCGGGCCCGGGCGAAACCGGCGCCGCGAGCGGTCACTCGCACCTCGCGGACGTCGCCGTCGCCCGAGACCACGCCGGGGGCGACGCCCAGTTCGCCCTCGGCGCGGGGGGGCGGTGGCGGGCGGCGGCTCTCCGGATCGGGGATGTCCTCGGCGCAGCGGCCCGCGTCGTCGCAGATCAGCCCGTTCGGGCAGTCGGCGTCACCCAGGCAGTCGGCCTCGCACAGGCCCAGCGCGCAGTGGGTGCCGCAGGGGCAGTTCAGGTCATCGGCGCAGCGCTCTTGGGCGGCGACGCGGTCGGGATCGGGCGTGCAGCCGCCGGCGCGGCCCGGGTCCAGCTCGACGCCCCCGTCGGCGTCGGCCCCGCCGTCGACGTCGAGCACGTCGCCGTCATCCGGGGGCACATGCGCGTCGGCCTGGGGTGTGTGGGCGTCGTCCTCGGGCAGGTCGCTGTCGCCGGGCAGGGCGTCGCTCGGCCGCCCGTCGGGCTGGCCGGTGGTCGTGTCGTCGTCGGCGCCGCAGCCGAACAGGCCCGCGGCGATCGCCAGGGCGAGCAGCCCGTGGGTGAAGAGCCCCCTCATGATCCAACTCCTCGTGGGTGTGGGCGGTGACCCGCGTGGTCACGCCGCTCACCTCCACCCACGCGGGGCTGGATCAAACCCCGCCAAGAAAAGTGAGGCGGGGGTCAGGCAGACGGGCGGCGCCCGATCAGCACAGCGCTCCAGCCCGCCGGGTCGTGCACCCCGGCCGCCTGGAAGGTCGCCTGGATCTCGGCGCTGCCCCCGCTGCCGGCCCACGCGGCGGCGGCCCGCTGCAGCGGCAGCTCGGCGGCCGCGAAGGCGGCCTCGGCCCGGGCCCAGTGGGCCCGCGGGTCGAGCCCCGCGGGGGTGAGCAGGGCGCGGCTGATGGCGGCCTCGCCGTCGGCCTGGGGGCAGCGCTCGCGCAGCAGGCGGCGGGCGCAGCGGCGGGCGATGCGCCGCCCGGCCGGGGTCCCCGCCGCTGCGCCGCAGCGCCCGCGCAGGCCCAGCAGGAACACCCGCGCGAACTGCATGAGCAGGCCGCCCTGGCGCACCACCGGGCCCCAGTGGCGCTGCACCACGGCCAGGGCGTCTGTGGGGCGCTCGAAGTACAGCGCGCTGCTGGCCTGCACCATGAGCACCATCGACAGCACCAAGCCCCGCAGGGCTTCGCCCTGGCGCTCGGCGACGATCTCGACGCACAGCGGGGTGGGATCCAGGCCCTCCAACCCCAGCGCCGCGAAGCCCACGAGCAGCCGCCCCATGGCCCGCCCGAAGCGGTTGCGGCGGACCTCCTGATCGGCCACCCAGCGGCGGCCGGCCACGAGGGCGTCGCGCAGCCGGCCGCAGCCGATGTGCGCCGAGAAGGCCATGGTGCGGGCCACCGCGCGCTCATAGGTGGCGTCCACGGCGAGCTGGGCGAACTGGGCCAGGCCCGCCTCCACGTGGGCCAGCCCCACGGGGTAGCGGCAGGCGCAGATGGCCACCATGCCGCGGAACACGCGCACCTGGGCCACCAGATCAGGTCGGTCGTGCTCGGTGGCGAGGGCGTGGGCGCGGTCCAGCACCTGTTGCGCCCGCGCCGCTAGGGCGGGGCGCCCGCTGAAGGCCAGCATGAAGCCCTAGTGGCACAGGCTGCGGGTGATCTGCGCGGGGGCGCCGGCGACCAGCGCCTCGCGCAGGCCCTTGAGGAACACGGCCCCGGTGGCGGCGCTCTCCGCCAGGCTGAGACCCCGCCCCAACACATAGCGCAGGGCCATGCGGGCCTGCGCGTCGGGGGCGACGGCCGCGGTGGAGAACTGCAGGTCGTGGCGGGCCAGGCGCGCCTGGTGCCACACCGTGGCCCCCAGCGCCGGCACCAGGCGGCGGGGGAACGCCACGCCCAGGGCGCGCTGGAGGGGGGCGGCCTCGGCCAGCGCCTCCACCGTGTGCCCGCTGTAGAAGCGCTGCTCCACCGCCTGCTGCCGCAGGGGGTTGCGCTCACCCGCGGGGCTCTCGTCGGCGAGGGCGTGCAAGGCGTCGGCGGCCTCGGCCGAGCGTCCGGCCAGCACCAGGGCGCGGGCTCGGCCCGCCAGCAACGCCCGCCGCACCTCGGCGGACCAGGGTTCACCCCAGGCCAGAGCTTGGGCGTAGCGCTGCGCGGCGTGGTCGTAGGACCGGTGCGCCAGGGCGTGCTCGGCGGCGACGCGGGCGTGGCGGGCGGCGGCGGGGGCGTCGCCGGCCTGGTGGTGGTGGTGGGCCAGCGCGTCGGCGGGCGCGCCCACGGCGGCCAGGGCCGAGGCCAGCGCCCCGTGCAGCGCGGGCCGAGCGCTGGCGTCGATGGTGGCCTGCACCACGGCCCGCACCCGGTCGTGGAAGACGTCCAGCGCGCCGTCCACGCCGTGGGCGCGCACCAGGCGGGCGGCCTCCAGGCGGGCCAGGGCGGCGTAGGGATCGCCCTCTACACCCGCCAACTCCAGGGCCAGCCGCGCCGGGAGCGGCGCCCCAGCCACGGCCAGGACGCGCAACACCCGGCGCAGGGGGGGCGGTAGCTGGGCCAGGCGCCCCGCCAGCGCGTCGGCCACCCCGTCGCCGTGGGCGTACTCCTCGACCAGCGCCGGCACGCCGTCGGTGGCTGATCGGGCGGCCTTGGCCCGCGCGGCTGGGGCGCCCAGGGCCTCGGCCAAGGTCGCGCACTCGGCCGGTGAAAGCGGCGGCACGGCGATCCGCTGGGAGGTCAGCTCGGCGGCCGCCAGGGCCGCCACGAGCGGCCCGGGCGGGCCGTCGTCGCGCACCACCAGCACCAGCAACCAGCGGGCCTGGGGCAGCAGCGCCAACACCTGGGCCAGCACCCGGGCGCTGTCGGCGTCACCCCACTGCGCGTCGTCGATGATCCAGGCCACCGGGCGGCGAGCGGCCAGCGCGCCGAGCAGCCCCGCCAGCGCCTCCGACACGTCCCCCTGATCCGTCGCCCCGTGGGGCAGCGCCTGGGCCAGCACCGGGAAGGCGTCCACCAGCGGACCCAGCGGGGCCGGGGCGTCCGCCACCAGCGCGGCGTCGCCCACCAGGGCGCTCGCCAGGGCGTCCATGCCGGCGTCCAAGGCCCGGAAGGGGATGGCCTCGTGCGGGTGGCACTGGCCGCGCAGCACCAGGGCGTCCGACAGCCCGGCGGCGAAGCGCGCCACCAGCCGGGACTTGCCCATACCGGACGGGCCGATGACCTGCACCGTGTGGCTGCCGACTTGGGCGCGCGCCCACGCGTCCGCGAGCGCCGCCTGCTCGGCCAGCCGACCCACGAAGGGGGCCACGTCGGGCGTGGGCTCCACCACGGCGGCGCCGAACGTCCCGGCCACCTGCGCCAGCGTGGGCCGCTGGTCCGGCTGGGGGGCCAGGCAGCGCCGGCACAGGGCCAGCCAGCCGCGCGGCGCCCAGGGGACGTCAAGCGGCAGCGCCGCGGGATCGGCGCTGGCCTTGCGCGCCGCCAGATCGGGCCCGTCGCCGCCCAGCGGCAGGCGTCCGGTCAGGGCCTGATAGAGCAGGACGCCCACCGCGTAGACGTCCGCCGCCGGGGTGACGGGGCCGGGCACGTACTGCTCGGGGGCCATGTAGGCGGGGGTGCCGCTGATGCCCTCGGCGGGGGTGCGCTCGGCCCGGGCCGCGTGGGCGATGCCGAAGTCCAGCAGCTTCACCTGGCCCGCCGGCGTGACCCGCACGTTGCCGGGCTTGACGTCCAGGTGCAGCACGCCGGCGGCGTGCAGGGCCTGCAGGCCCGCGCACAGGGCGGGCACCGTGGCCCGCAGCCGGTCCCCCACGCCGGGCTCGGGGCCCTGGGGCGCCACGTGGGTCAGCCAGTCGGTGCCGGGCACCAGCGGCAGGCGCAGGCACCAGCTGCCTTCGATGTGCAGCAGCGCGTGGGGGGTGACCACGTGGGGGTGGACGATGGCCCGCACCACCCGGAACTCCGCCTTCAGGCGCTGGATGGCCTTGGGTGATAGACGGTGCAGGGTCTTGATCGCCACCGCCGGGCCGCCGTCGGTGGGGCGTGCCGCGTACACCGCCCCCATGCCCCCCGCCCCCAGGCGGTCGAACACGGCCAGATCGCCCAGCCTGACCGGGGCGTCCGGGCGGGCTGCGTCGAGCCGCGCCACGAGCGGGTTCGGCGGCTCGATGACCACCGCGACCCCGCCCGCCAGCCAGCCGGTGACCTCGGCGTCGTCGTCCAGCGCGAGCAGATCGGCCAGCGCCTGCCCCAGGCCCGCGTCTCGGGCCCGCAGCGCGGCCACGCCGGCGGCCTGCTCGGCGGGCGAGGCGTCGCACAGGGCGTCGAAGGCCTCGCACAGGCGGGCGTGGGCTGCCTCCCCGGTGAGCAGACTGTCTGGCATGGCACCAGCGTAGTAGGCTGCTGCCATGAACGCACCCCCCGTCGACGCGGGCGTCGCCCTGACGCCTCAGGTGTACGCCGAGCTCAGGGCGCTGGCGGCGCGCTACTTCCGCGGCCGCGGGGCGCACACCCTGCAACCCACGGCCCTGGTGAACGAGGCCTATCTGAAGCTCGACCGGGCCGGCACTGTGGCCCGCGACCGCGAGCACTTCTTCGCCATCGCCGCCACGGCCATGCGCCAGATCCTGACGGATCACGCGCGTCGGGCGCAGGCCGAGAAGCGGGGGGGCGCCGACTGGCAGCGGGTGACGCTGGAGAGCCGGGGGCTGGGGGAAGCGGGCGCGCCCGTCGACCTGCTGGCGCTGGACGACCTGCTCACCAAGCTGGCCGCGCTGAGCGAGCGTCAGGCGCGGGTGGTGGAGCTGCGGGTGTTCACGGGGCTGCCGCTGCCCGAAGTGGCCGAGGTGCTCGACACGAGCCTGCGGACCGTGGAACGGGAGTGGCGGTTCGCGCGCGCCTGGCTGCGGCGGGCGTTGGGCGCATAGGCCCCTGGCGCAGCGCGCGAACGCCCGCCATGCTCAGGGCGGGGAACTCGAGGACGATCATATGCGATGGCATTTGCTCTGGCTGGCGGCGCTGGTGGTGTCGTGCGACGCGCTGCCCGGCGCGGTGGGATCCGACGCGGCCGTCGCCGATGACGCGGGCGCGGGCGGCCGAGGCGACGGGGCCGCCCAAGGCGGGGCCGGCGGCCAGGCTGGTGCGGGCGGCCAGGGCGGCGGTGCGGGCGGCCAGGGCGGCGGTGCGGGCGGCCAAGGCGGTGGTGCCGGCAGCCAAGGCGGCGGTGCGGGCGGCCAAGGCGGCGGTGCCGGGCGGTCAGGGCGGCGGTGCGGGCGGCCAAGGCGGCGGTGCCGGGGGTCAAGGCGGCACAGGCGGGGACGCCGGCGCCGGAGGCGTCGGGGGCCACGGGGCATTTGGTGGGTTTGGCGGCGACGCGGGCGCGGGCGGCCAGGGCGGCGGTGCCGGGGGCCAAGGCGGTGCTGGCGGCCAAGGCGGTGCCGGGGGCCAGGGCGGCCAAGGCGGCCAAGGCGGTGGCATCCCACCCAACTGTGGCGACGGTGTGGTGCAGCCCGGCGAGGCCTGCGACGAGGGCCCCGCCAACACCGATCACTGTGAGCCGGCCTTCGGCCAGGTGGAGTGCGGCTACTGCTCCACCCGCTGCACCCAGGAGATCGACGAGGCGCTCTGGGGCATGGCCGACATCCACCTGCACCAGATGGCCAACCTGGCCTTCGGCGGCGGCTTCATCCAGGGCGAGGCCTACCCGGGCTCGACGCCGCTCGGCTGCGCGGGGCCCGAGCAGGCGCTGCACTGCTGCAGCGAGCGGGGCCTGCCCTGCACCAACGCCGGCTGCACGGGCAACAACCTGGCGGCCCACGGCGTCTGCGGCATCGATCCCATCAGCGCCGGCATCGGTGAGCCCGTCGGGCACGCCCCGGGCGGCTGGCCCGACTTCCAGGGCTGGCCCCACTGGTACAGCCGGGCGCACCAGCAGGCCTATGTCGACTGGCTGGAGCGGGCCTGGCGGGGCGGGCTGCGCCTGATCTCGATGATGGCGGTGGAGAACCGCCTGCTGTGCCAGGTGGCCGCCGGGCAGCGCTACCCGTGCGAAGAGGGCCCGTCCATCCAGCGGCAGCTCGACGAGGCGCGGGCCCTGGAGGCGTGGGTGGATCGTCAGGACGACGGCCAGCTCAACGACACGGGCTGGTATCGCATCGTCGAGAGCCCCGCCGAGGCCCGCGAGGTCATCCGCAGCGGCCGCCTGGCGGTGGTGCTCAGCGTCGAGGTCTCGGCGCTGTTCGACTGCACCGAGGCCAACGACGCCTGCACCCCCGAGCACGTCAGCCGCGAGCTGCGGGCCCTGCACGCGCAGGGCGTGCGCCACATCATCCCCATCCACGGCGCCAACAACGCCTTCGGCGGCACGGCCCTGTTCAACGACGTCTGGGCGGTGGCGAACCTGGTCTACAACGACCGGCCCTACGAGAGCCGAGACTGCCGGGCCGAGGGCTACCGCTTCGCCCACGGGCGTGATCCGTTCATGGCCGTGCTGACCGCGGCCATCGGGGTGGACAGCGCGATGTTCCAGGCCGAGGACGGGCAGTGCAACGTGAAGGGCCTGACCGATCTGGGGCGCCATCTGATCGATGAGATGATGGCCCTGGGCCTGATCATCGACGTGGATCACATGGGCCGGCGCACCCGCGACGAGGTGATCGACGTGCTGCGGGCCGAGCAGTACCCCGTGGTGTTCTCGCACGCCCACGGGCTGCCGGTGATCCAGGGGGCCGCGCGCAGCGAACGGATGATGACCTGCGAGGACTTCCGCGCCGTGGCCGAGACGGGCGGCATGGTGGGCCTGATGGGCGGCGGCTTCCACGGCTGCGACCACGACCACGACGCCGACACCTGCCAGCAGGCGGTGGCCGACATCCCCGCCGACTGCGCCCAGTCGAGCAAGACCTGGGCGCAGGAGTACCTGTTCGCGGCGTCCCAGGTGGGCAACGCGGTGGCGCTGGGCAGCGACCTGAACGGCACCCCCCGCCACCCCTCGCCGCGGTTCGGCGAGGGGCGCTGCCGCGAGGCCCCCGGGGGCGAGCCCCAAGGGGCGGCTCAGCACCAGATCTCGCGGGTGCATTACCCGGTGCAGCTCCCGGGCTTCGAGGCGCTGCCGCCACAGACCACCGGCGACCGGACCTTCGACTACAACACCGACGGCTTCGCCCACATCGGCATGCTGCCGGACATGGTGCAGGACCTGCGCAACATCGGCATCGACAACAGGCGCATCGAGCCCATGCTGCGCGGGGCCGAGGCCTTCGTGCGCACCTGGGAGCGGGCGCGCCGTGAGCGCGGGCTCGAGGGGCTGGCCGCGCCGGTGGCCGACGGGGCGTGCGAGGCCCTGGACGCCCAGGCCATCGGGCTGGGCCTGCCCGGCGAGTGCGGCCCCGGCGGCGACTGCGGGCCCGACGCGCGCTGCGTGGGCGACCGCTGCGTGCCCCTGTTCCAGGCCGGCCATGTGTGCGTGGCCAACGCGGAGTGTGCCTCGGGCGAGTGTCGCGTGGGCATCTGCGCGAACTGCCAGGATCACAACGACTGCGCGTTTGGCTGGTGCGACGTGGCCGGGGTGTGCCGGCCGCGCTGGGAGGCCGGGCACCTGTGCCTGAGCGGCGTGGAGTGCCAGTCCGGTCGGTGTCCCTTTGGCATCTGTGAGAACTGCGATGACCACGGGGACTGCTCCGCGGAGGAGTGGTGTGACCTGAGCAACGTCTGTGTGCCCAAGTGGCAAGCGGGCCACGCCTGCCTGAGCGACGTGGAGTGTGCGTCCGGCGCGTGCAGCCTGGGTCTGTGCGCCAACTGCGGGCAGCACGCAGACTGCGATGCCGGCCAGTGGTGTGACGTGCTGGGCATCTGCCAGCCCAAGTGGGCGCCCGGGCACGCGTGCCTGAGCGACGTGGAGTGCGCCAACGGTTCCTGCCGGTTGGGCTTCTGCGCCCACTGCACGGATCAGGGCGACTGCGCCTGCGAACAGTGGTGCGACGTGGCCGGCTTCTGCCAGCCCCTGTGGGACGACGGGCACGCGTGCCTGAGCGCCGTGGAGTGTCGGTCGGGCGCGTGCGTGTTGGGCTTCTGCCGGGCCTGCGACGGCGACCGGGACTGCCCCGAGGGCCGCTGGTGCGACGTGGCGGGCTTCTGTCAGCCCAAGTGGGACGAGGGCCACGCGTGCTTGAGCGACCGGGAGTGTGCCTCGGACAACTGCGTGGCGGGCTTCTGCCGCGAGTGCAACCGCGACGCGGAGTGCGGCGCCAACGAGTGGTGCGACGCCCTGGGCTTCTGCCAGCCCCAGTGGGAGAACGGCCACGCCTGCCTGAGCGCCCGGGAGTGTGGGTCGGGCAACTGCGTGGCGGGTTTCTGCCGCGAGTGCGATCAGCACGCGGAGTGCGGGGCGAACGAGTGGTGTGACGCCCTGGGCTTCTGCCAGCCCGAGTGGGGCAACGGCCACGCCTGCGTCACGGACGTGGAGTGCCAGTCCGGGCACTGCGTGGCGCTGTTCTGCCGCCAGTGCGCGGGCCACGCCGACTGCGCGGCGAACCAGTGGTGCGACGTGGGCGGCGCCTGCCAGCCCAAGTGGGACGGGGGCCACGCCTGCGTCACCGCGGTGGAGTGCCAGTCGGGCCGCTGTGAGAACCTGATCTGTGTCGAGTGCGACGCCCACGGCGACTGCCCGGCGGGCGAGTGGTGCGATGTGGCCGGTGTCTGTCAGCCCGAGTGGGCCAACGGCCACGCCTGTGTGACGAACGTGGAGTGCCGATCCGGCAACTGCGTGCTGGGCTTCTGCCGGGAGTGCGACCGCCACGCCGAGTGCGGCGCGGACGAGTGGTGCGATGCCGCGGGCTTCTGCCAGCCCGAGTGGGGCAACGGTCATGTGTGCGCCACGGACGTGGAGTGCCAGTCCGGGCACTGCGTGCTGGGCTTCTGCCGCGAGTGTGGCGGGGACCAACACTGCGGGGCGAACGAGTGGTGCGACGTGGCGGGCTTCTGTCAGCCGCTGTGGAACAACGGCCACGCCTGCGCCACCGATCGCGAGTGCCGCTCGGGGCACTGCGTGCTGCAGTTCTGCCGCGAGTGCGCGGCGGACAACGACTGCGGCGCGAACGAGTGGTGCGACGCCGGCGGCGCCTGTCAGCCCCTGTGGGCCAACGGCCACGCCTGCGTCAGCAACCGCGAGTGCGCCTCGGACAACTGCGTGCTGGGCTTCTGCCGCGAGTGCAACCGCGACGCCGAGTGCGGGGCGGGGGAGTGGTGCGACGCCGCGGGCTTCTGCCAGACGCTGTGGAACAACGGCCACGCCTGCGTCACCGACCGGGAGTGCCGGTCGGGGCACTGTGTGGCGCTGTTCTGCCGAGAGTGCGGCGCCCACAATCACTGCGGCGCCAACGAGTGGTGCGATGTGGGCGGGAGCTGTCAGCCGAAGTGGAACAACGGGCACGCCTGCGCGAGCAACATCGAGTGCCGCTCGGGCAACTGCTTCTTGTTCTTCTGTCGGTAGGCCGCGCTGGGGACGGGCTCGCTGAGCAGGCGGGCCCGGCTGCGGGCTGTCGGAGGGCTACTTGGTCTGGAGCCGCACGTGCGCCTGCACGTTGCACTTGCCGTCCCGGGGGGTGTTGCTCCGGTAGCTCACCCAGCCCCGGCTGAGGCTGGCCACGCGCTTGTTGTGGCCCGAGCACCCCGCCAGCGACACCGGAACGTCCTGGCACTTGTTCCGACGGGTGTCCACCTGCACGAAGCCCGTCTCGTACAGGCAACCCAGGCGGCCGTCGCTCTGGTGGGCGGGCCCGCTGGCCTTGTTCAGCACCACGCCGCCGGTCTGGCCCACCTTGCAGGTGAGGGTGGCGGGGCACAGGCTGGCGAGCGCGCCGGCAGCGGCCTGGCCGGCCTGGTCGCCCGCAGTGGCCTTCTTGGGGGTGGCCCGCTTGACCGGGGCCTTCATGGGCCGCCGAGCGGGCGGCGCGGCCTGGGCAGCGGGGGCAGCAAAGAGCAGGCCGGCGGCGGCCGCGAGCATGAGACGCTTCATGGGTTCCCTCCCTGGGGGTTTATGCCTCCGGCCGGGCCGGCGAGCGGCCCGTCGACCGGAGGTCGACGACTCTATTCAATCGGCCCGTCGTTTTTCTCGGGCGCGCCCAGGTAGCGGGCGTTGATGGCCTGGGCGTGGGCGACGAACTCGGCCTTGTGGTGCTTGTCGAACTCGGCCCAGGTGGTGAGCGTGCGGGCGTCGGCCACCCGATCCACGAACAGCAGGCCGTCCAGGTGGTCGAACTCGTGCTGGTACGTGCCGGCGCTCAGGCCGCGAGCCTCCAGGGCCATGGGCTGCCCATGCCGATCCCACGCGGTGACCCGCACGTGCATGTGCCGGGGCACGAGGCCGCGCAGATCGGGCACGCTCAGGCAGCCCTCGTAGATCCACTCCACCGCGTCGCCCACCACCTCGATGACCGGGTTCACGAACACGGTGAGCGGGTGGTCGGGCTTGTAGGGGTAGCGCGGGTTCTTGCGCACGTGCACCGCGCAGATGCGGCGCAGATCGCCCACCTGAGGGGCGGCCAGGCCGGCCCCGTGGGCGTGGTGCATGGTCTCGATGAGATCGTCGATGAAGGCCTGGGTGGCCGGCGTGGCCAGCTCCGCGGCGGTCACCGGCCGGCTCACCTGGCGCAGGCGCGGATCGCCGAGCTGAAGGATGGGCAGCACCGCCATGGGATCAGGCGGCCCGGTAGTGCGGCACCCAGCCGGCGGCGTCCTGGAACAGGCGCACGCAGCGGATGTGCTTCTTCTCGGTGAGCAGGAACAGGTGGTGGCGATCGGCGGGCACGACGATGAGGTCCCCGGCCTCGACCACCACCCGCATCATGCGGTCGTCGGTGGTGCGGATGTCGAAGATGCCCTCGCCCTCGAGGACGAAGCGCACCTCGTCGTCGTCGTGGGTGTGCTCCTTGTCGAACTTCGCGCAGATGGCGTCGAGGTTCGGCGTGTCGGGGGCGAGCTGCACGATGTCCTGCTCGATGTAGCCGTTGGCGGCCTTCAGGGCGTCCAACGGGCCCTGGTAGGCGGCCGGATCCAGGGGCAGCCTCTCGTAGGTGACGCCCTGGCTCGCCAGGAACGCCTCGTCGATGGCCGCGCTGGGCCCCTCGTTCAGCCAGTAGGCACGCATGTTCAACTCCTCGCTGGGGGCGGCACGGTGGGATCGAAGCCCAGCCGGCGCATGTCCACGGCGGCGGCGCACAGGTAGTCCAGGCACTCGGCCTGCGTCTTCGCCTGCCGCCAGTCGCTGCCCCACACGTAGATGCCGTGGCGGCGCACCAGCACCGCGTCCACGTCGGGGTGGCGGGCCATGGCGTCGGCCATGGCCTCGGTGAGATCGCACTCGTGGGCGGTGTTCTCGATGATCGGGATCTCGACCACGTCGTGGTAGCCCTTGCCCCGCAGGCCCTTGAGCATCTCCAGGTGGGTGATGCGCAGCACGTCGCCCTCGGTGAGCATGGTGGCCAGCACCGCGTGGCGGCTGTGGCTGTGCAGCACGGCGCCCGCGTCGCGCCCGTCGTAGGCGTTGTAGAACAAGGGCAGGCACGCGCTGAGCCGCAGGTGCTCGTCCACGGGGGCCTCGACGATGTTGCGCTGCCGATCCAGCACGAACAGGTCCTCGGAGCGGATCCGCTCCTTCTGCACGCCGGTGGGCGCGATGTAGACCCGGTCGCGCAGGCGCACGCTGATGCCGCCGCCGGTGCCGGTGAACCAGCCCTGCAGGTAGAACTGCCGGCACAGCGCGGGGATGAGGGTCCGCGGGTGCTCCTCGGCCAGGTGCGGGAACTCGCTCATGTCGGGCCTGTCACAGGGGCGTGGGTGGTGGGCGAGGATGGCAGAGCCCCCGCCGGGGTCGCAAGCGACCCGCGTTGCAGATCCACCGCGGGGCTGGGCCGTTGAAGGCCGCAGCCCCGCGCCATGGAGGGAGAGGAGCTCATGAAGTCACGCCTGCGGTGGTTGGTCGCCGCGCTCGCCCTGTCGTTGGCCCCGGCCCACGGCGCCAAGGTGCCCGCGGTCACCGCCGGGCCCGACGTGTTCGTCACCGCCGAGGCGGTCGAGGCGCCCATCCAGACGGTCACTGTCTTCAGCGATCGCGCCCGCGTGGAGCGCGCCGGCAAGGCCGCCGGCGGCACCGGCGTGCGCGCCGTGCGCCTGCCCGATCTGCCCGGCGCCACCTTCATCGACACCATCCGCGTGTCGGCCAAGGGGGCCGAGGTGCTGCGGGTGCAGGCCGTGCCCGTGGAGCAGCCCCGGGCCGCCATCGGGCAGGCCACGGGGCTGGTGGAGCAGCTCGAGGCCATCGGCCTGAAGCTGGCCCGCCACGACGCCCGGCGGGCGGTGCTGCTCGCCGAGACCCAGTTCCTGGACGGGTTGGCCCCCAAGCCCCTGCCCGACGAGGACGATCGCAAGGCCACGCCGCAGGTGGATCCGCAGGGCTGGAAGGCCGTGCGCGACTTCGTGCACGGGCGGCGGGCCGACCTGGTGGCCGAGCTGCGCCAGATGGATCGCGAGCGTGAGGCGGTGGTGAAGGCGGCTGCGAAGCTGCAGGCCGAGCTGCAGCGCTTCCGCACCGAGGCCTTCTCGCGGCGGCGCACCGTGCAGGTGGTGGCGCTCATCGACGCCCAGCGCGCCGCCCCCGAGCTGGCGGTGGAGTACTTCGTGCCGGGGGCCTCGTGGCGGCCGGCCTACACCACCGAGCTCACCGACGGCGGCCGGCGGCTGACCATCCGCACGGCGGGCCGGGTGAGCCAGGCCACCGGCGAGGACTGGGACGACGTGGCGCTGGCCCTGTCCACGGCCATCCCGGGGCAGGGCATCGAGGCGCCCGAGCTGCTCACCTGGACCCTGGGCGAGGCGAAGGATTTCACGCCCCGCCCGCGGCCCCGCGAGCACCGCAACGTGCAGACCCTGCCGCCGCCGACGGCGCGGCAGACCCCGGCCGAGCTGAAGGAGGCGCAGGCCCGCGACACCCTGCAGCAGCGCATCGAGCAGGCGCTGCAGGTGGGGCAGGGGGCCGCGGCCACGGGCTACGCCGCGGGCCTGTCGGGATCCGGCGTGGGCGGCGGCGGCTTCGGTACCGCCACCATCGGGCTGGGCTCGGTGGGCGCGCTGGGCGGCGGCTCGGGCCGCGGCTACGGCGCGGGGGCGCCGCGCCCCAAGCGGGCTGCGTCGCGGGCGCCGATGGCGCCGCCCCCTCCGCCCATGGAGCCTGCGCCGGCCATGGCCGAGATGGCGGACGACGCGCCCATGGACTTCGAGGACAGCGTCGCTGAGGGGATGGTGGCCCCCGCTTCGGTGAGCACCCGTCGGCCGGGCGCTGCGGCCGTCGGGCTGGACCTGTTCGAGGCTCCGCCCGCCCGCGGCCCCGTGTTCCACGACCCCAGCCTGCCGGCGGTGGTGGCCGGGGGCCTGGACTACGTCTACTCGAGCACCACCCGGGTCACCGTGCCCTCGAGCCCCGAGCAGCACACCGTGCCGCTTTCGGCCGAGGCCTATCCGGTGGAGCCCTTCTACGAGGCCTCGCCGGCGCTGGAGCCCACGGCCTTCCTGAAGGCCACCGTGAAGAACCGCGGCGACAAGCCTCTGCTGGGTGGCCCGGTGGACATCTTCGTGGGCGCCGACTACGTGGGCTCGGGTCAGCTCGAGACCACCGGCGTGGGCGGCGACGTGCAGCTCCCGCTGGGCGCCGACGAGGACATCAAGTTCGTGCGCCGGCTGATCCCCAAGACCAAGACCGAGGGGGTGTTCAGCAAGGACGACATCACCGGCTACACCACCGAGATCGACGTGGTGAACCACAAGCGCCGCGCCGTGAGCGTGCGGGTGGTGGAGCAGTTCCCCATCAGCGACGTCGAGGACCTGAAGATCGAGCGCGGCAAGCTGAGCCTGAAGGCCAGCGAGGGGCCCGATGACACCGGGATCATGGCCTTCCAGGTGGAGCTGAAGCCCGGCGAGAAGAAGACCATCGAGTTCAGCTACCGCATCAAGCGGCCGGCGAACTGGAAGCTGTACCAGCGGTGAGGGGGCCGGACATGAAGCGGAGCACGGACATGAAGCTGCGCCTGCTGCTGGGCGCCACGCTGCTGGCCGCGGCCGGGGGCGCCCACGCCCAGCGGGCCGACGGCATCGAGAAGGTGGTGGTCTTCGGCGATCGCGCCCAGGTCACGCGCCAGCAGACGGTGACCTGCAAGGCCGGCGAGGCCCGCGCGGTGTTCTTCCCGCTGCCCGAGGTGCTGCAGCCGCGCACCCTGCGGGGCGCGGCGCGGGGCACGGCAGAGGCCATCGGCACCACCGCCCGGCAGGTGAACGTGGACGCCGCCGACGACGCCCGCCTGGGCCCGCTGCGGGCCGAGCTGGAGGCGCTGGACGTCAAGCTGCGCGAGGTGGACGACGCCCTGGCCCTGGAGGCGGCCGCCTCGGGGGACGCCCAGGAGTTCCAGGGCCACCTGGCGGCCCTGATCAACGAGGGCATGCGCAACCCGAAGCCGGGCACGGCGGCCTGGGGCAAGGCCCTGGACGGGCTGCAGGGCGAGGCGGTGGCGCGGGTGAAGGCGGTGCACGACCTGTCGGAGCGCCGCGCCGAGCTGCAGCGGCAGCGCGACGACGCCCAGCGCCGGCTCGACGAGGTGCAGGCGGGCACCGGCGACGCCGCCTGGCGGGCTGAGGTGGCGGTGGACTGCAAGGGCGCGGCCCGGGCCGAGGTGTCGCTGAGCTACGTGGTGCCCGGCGCCACCTGGAAGCCCGAGTACGACCTGCGTTTCAGCCTGGGCGACGGCCAGAAGACCGGCCGGGGTCAGGTGGAGGTGCGCGTGGGCGCAGTGGTCCAGCAGGCCACCGGCGAGGACTGGGGCGGCGTGATCCTGGTGCTGTCGAGCGCCAAGCCCTGGCTGGGCGTCGAGGCCCCCATGCCGGCGCCGCTGCGCATCTACGGCAGCAAGGGCAGCGACCAGAAGGTGCTGGTGCAGGCCACCGAGAAGCGGGAGCGTGCTGAGGCCGGTGGGGGCGCGAAGGCCGACACCGGACCGGCGGGCGCGGCCCTGGACGACAAGGGCCAGTCCATCACGCTGACCTTGCCCCACAAGGCCGACATCGCCGCCGACGGTCGCCCCTACTGGGCCCCGGTGGACAGCCGCAGCACCCGCGGCGAGGTGAAGCTGGTGGCCGTGCCCAAGAAGACCCCCTACGTCTATCAGGTGGTGGCCTTCGAGAACCCGGCGCCCTACCCGCTGATGGCGGGCCGGGTGCACACCTGGCGCAACGGCACCTTCGTGGGTGACACCTGGCTGGAGCACAAGGGGCCCGGCGCCCCCATCGAGGCGTCGCTGGGCATCGACGAGGCCTTCCGCGCCGAGCGGGAGGTCATCAAGGACAGCAGCCGTGATCCGGGCTTCCTGAGCAGCACCCGCACCCTGCCGCGGGAGCTGGCGTTCACCCTGAAGAGCCGGACGCGCACGGCGGCCACCGTCGAGCTGCGCGAGAACATCCCGGTGAGCAAGGTGGACGACATCAAGGTGAAGCTCGACAAGGAGCAGACCACCAAGGGGTACGCGCTCGACAGCCTGACGGGGCTGCTCACCTGGCCGGTGAAGCTGAGCGGCAACGGCGAGGCCGAGGTGAAGCTGGGCTACCGCATCGAGCTGCCCGAGGACTGGAAGATCAACTGACGCCATAAAGGGCCCGCCCGCGCTTCCAGGACAGGGGTGTACTGACCCGAAGGAGGTGCACATGGACGGGCTGCTCTGGGCGTTGGCCTTCACCCTGATCATGGCGGGCGTGGTGACCCTGGCGTGGGCCCGGGAGGGCGCGCAGCCGCCTTCGCAGGCGCCGACGCTGCCGCCTCCACCGGACGGGCGCGCAGGCCATGGCGCGAGCGACCGGGCCTACACCCGGCCGGTGCGGCGGGTGTGGCGGCGGCTGCGCGACGACATCCCCTGGAAGGTGGGCGTCGCGGGGGCCGGCGCGGGCCCGCCCTGGAGCGCCGCGGACAAAAAAGCACGCTGGACCAGCAAAAAGACGCGACACGCCCGCCAGCCCGCCGATAGGGCACATAGGCCCCCCGCTGCCCGTGTGCCCCCATGCCCCGCCCCTGCCGCTACTACCCCGGCGTGGTGACCCTGGAGGTCATGACCCGGGTCTTGGAGGCGCGCCGCCTGCTGCGCCCCAGCGCCGAACTCAACGACCTGGTGTTGGGCGTCATCGGCCGCGTGCTGGCGCGCCACGCTGCCACCGTGCGCCTGCACGAGCTGAGCTTCCTGTCGACGCACTACCACGCCGCGTTCACGGCCACCTGCCAAGCGGCGGCCGCGGCCTTCATGCGCGACCTGAACAGCGCGCTGGCCAAGAAGGTGGGCCTGGCGTGCGACTGGGAGGCCAAGATCTGGGGTCAGCGCTACTCGGGCACGGTGCTGCACGAGAGCGCCCAGCCCGTGCGCCAGCAGTACATCGTCGAGCAGGGCCTGCCCGAGAACCTGTTCGCCTCGCCCGCAGACAACCCGTGCGTGAACTCCATCAGCGCCAAGGCCCGCGGTAACTTCGAGCTGGAGGGGACCTGGTACGACAAGACGGCCATGAGCAAGGCCGGCGTGCCCTGGCACAGCCCACGCCGGGCCGAGTTCGGCGAGAAGGTGACGGTGCCGCTGCACCCTTGGCCCTTCGAGCAGCGCTGGACCAAGACGCGGCGCCAGCGCGAGGCGAAGGCGCTCATCGACCAGAGCACCCAGGCCCATGCCACGCGCCGCGAAGCCGAGGGCGTCGAGGTGCTGGGCGCCGACCGTATGCGCGCGGCTGACCCCCGCTCACAGACCGGGAGCCCGCAGACGGGCACGGGGGCCCCGCGGGTGCGGGGGACGGCGCAGGAGGTCGCGGACTACCTGGCCGGCTACGCCGAGGGCATGGAGGCCCGCGAGCGCGCGCTGGACGCCGCGGCCGAGACCCTGGACCTGACCGGCTGGGGCGACGACTTCGCGGTGCCCGGCCCTTTGGAGGTCGCACTGCGCCGGACCGCCGAGCAGCGCGCCAAGGTGGCCGCCAACCTGGCCAAGGCGGGCCACGGCGCCGAGAGTGATGACCCGGTGCCGCCCGCCCCCTACGTCCCCACTTTCGCGGAGTTGGAGGCCAAGGCGGCCGACGCGCGCCGGGCCCTGAAGACCTTCACGCGGACTCGCCGCATGAAGCGCCGTCAGCAGGCCCGCAACGCCCGTGTGCGACTCGGCGCTCGGCGCCGCCGCCGCCTGGCCGCCGGCCCCACCGCCGCTGCCGCGGCCGGCGCCTGCTGGCCAGGTCAGGCACATCTCGGCGCCGACCTACTCGGCAACGTGTGGTCCATCACGGCACCGAGGGCCCAGATCTGCCGGTCGTGATCCGCCCGTTGCGCTTGAGCCGGCCGACAGGCCCCGACCCCGGCGGTTGACCCCCGCCCCCTGAGTTCAAAGGGGTTCCACCGATTCCAAGCCCACCAGCGCACCGCGCCAGCGCACCATTGCGCCTCGAAGTCAGGCAGAAGCCGGTCGGAACCCGAATTTTGCCCAGGTTCGACAGCTTGGCTCGGTCAGCCTCCCTGACTCCCAGAGTCCCCTGGCACCAGCCAGCCTCACCAGCCAGCCTCACCAGCCAGCCAGCTATCACCAGAGCCAGGCACCCGAGCCACCCGGAACGCCGCGCTCCACCCTTCAGGTCAGAACTTCGGCATGTAGCTCCAGAGCTTCTCGGTGACATCGGCGGCGAACTCCGCCTTCTCACAGGAGTCCTTGAAGCCCTTCATGGCCCGCGCCGCCAGCTTGGCCGCGTCCCACGACGCCCCCTGCCAGTCGAACTTCTTCTTCGTCTCGGTCCGCAGCCACTTGGCCTTGGCCAGGGCCGGGCTGGGGCGGCAGTGCGGGTTGTACTTGTGGCACTGCGCGGCGGCGATGAAGTGGCCGTAGTGCACGTCCACCTCCTTCTGGGTCATCTTGTAGTCCTTGGCCATCTCGAAGGCGATCTTCGCCCCCTCGATGAGGATCATCCGGTAGGCCGAGGCGATGGCGCGCTGGGCGGTGGCCACCTCCAGATCGGCGCCGGGCATGCCGTCGAGCAGCTTCATGATCGCCTGATCCCGGTCGGCGTAGGCCGGCTTGAGCTGGCACATGGCGATCTTCAGCGTCGACAGCAGGAACCGGATCAGGAACGTGGTGTAGGTGTGGCGCAGGGTGCCCTGGATGCCCACGCCCACCATGACGCTGACCATGAACTCGCCGTTGGGGTCGTAGCTGGTCAGCGGCTCGTTGCGCACATACACGTAGCGGTGCAGCGTCTGCGGATCGCGCTCCAGACCCTCCACCGGATCGCGGCTGGTGAAGCGGCCCGCCTCGGGGTCGTACCAGCGGGCGCGCATGTAGTAGTAGCCGGTGTTGGGATCCAGGTACTGGCCCCCGAACAGGTGCGGGTTCTCGGTGTCGCCCACCTCGTCCAGCAGGCCGCCGAAGGCGTCGTAGGCGTACAGATCGGTGATGGCACCGTCGCCGTCGGTCAGCGCACGCACGGACTGGCTGCCGTCCACCACGTAGTAGCGCTCGGTGTTGGCGCGGCGCAGGCTGAGCAGCTCCTGGCCATAGGTGTACTCGGCGAGCAGGGCGCCGTCGGCCGCGTGCTCCTCGAGGAGCTGCGACCACTCGCCCACCTTGTCGATGACGTAGCGGGTGGTGTGCACCGCCTCGCCCACGGTGACGGTCCGCCCCACCCGCTGGCCGTCGACGTCGTAGTCGTAGTCGATGACCGCGTCGCCGGTCTGGACCTCGGCCAGGCGGCCCAGGGTGTCCCAGGTCTGCGTGAGCTGGTCGCCCACGGCGATCAGGCGGCCGTTGTCGTCGTAGCTCAGCGGCAAGCCGTCCTGGCCGATCAGGCGGTCGTCGTCGTCATAGTCGTAGTGGGTCTGCACGCCGTCGACGGTGCGGGTCAGGCGGTTGCCCACGGCGTCGTAGGTGTACTGCACGTCGCGCACGACGTCCCCGTCGATCTCGGTCTGTTCGCGCACCAGGCGGGTCAGATCGTCGTAGGTGTAGCGCAGGGTCCGCCCGGTGTGGCCCTCGGCCACCACCAGGCGCTCACCCACGTCGCCCAGGGTGTAGGCGTAGCGGGCGATCAGCGCGCCCTGGGCGTCCACCGTCTCCAGGCCCACCAGGCGCTCCAGGGTGTCGTACAGGTAGGTGGTGCGCACGCCGTTGGGCAGGGTCAGGCTGGCCCGGTTGCCCGCCCCGTCGTAGGTGTAGCGGGCGGTGCGGGCGAAGCGATCGGTGACCGTCTCCAGCCGCCCCTCGGCGTCGTAGGTCATGCGCGTGACGCCCTGCGCCGTGCGCACCTCGGTGGGGTTGCCCAGGCCGTCGTAGGCGTGGCGCACCCAGGTGCCGTCGGGCTCCACCCGCTCGATCTCGCGGTCCAGAGCGTCGTAGCGCCACCGGGTCACGCCGCGGCCGTCGTCGAGCTGCGAGCGCCGCTCGGTGGGGGTGTGGGCGCCGTGCTCGACGGTGCCGTCGGGCAGCTCGCGGCGCACCAGCTGGTTGACCTCGTCGTACTCGAAGCGGAACACCTGGCCGGCGAAGTCCACCTTCTGGACCAGGTTGCCCATCAGGTCGTGATCCATGAACTCCTGGCGGCCGCTGGGCAGGGTGTGGCGCACCAGCCGCCCCAGGCGGTCGTAGCCGTAGGTGTTCACGCGGCCCAGGGCGTCGGTGATCCGGGTGCGGTGCTTCATCTCGTCCCAGGCGTAGTGGGTCTCGCCACCCAGGGGGTCGATGACGGTCACCAGCCGCCCGTCGCCGTCGTACTCGAAGGCGGTGGTGCGGCCCGCCTGATCCACCTCGGCGATCACCAGGCCGCGGCGGTCGTAGCGCTTCTCGCGGCGGGTGCCGTCGGGGAAGACGGTGGCGGTCTGTTGGCCCTTGGCGTCGTACTCGTAGCGGGTGGTGTGCCCGTTGCCGCTCGTCACCGACGTGCGCCGGCCCGCGGCGTCGTAGGTGTAGGTGGTGGCGTCACCGACGGCGTTGATGGCCTCCAGCAGCTGCCCCGCCGCGTCGTAGGTGAAGCGCGCCTCACCCCCGTTGGGCCTCACCTCGAGCACGACCTTGTTGCGCACGTCGTAGGCGCGCTCGGTGTGGGTGCCGTCGGGCAGATCGGTGCGGATCACCCGGCCCAGCGCGTCGTAGGTGACCCGCGTCTCGCGGCCGCCCCGATCCACCGTGGCCACCCGCCGGTCCTCGGCGTCGTAGCGGTAGATCTCGAAGGTGTCGTCGGGGAAGCCCCGGCGGATCAGGTTGTTGCGGTCGTCGTAGGTCCAGGTGTAGCGGGCGCCGCTGGCGTCGGTCTCGGCCACCTTGTTGCCGCGGGGGTCGTACTCCACGGTCTTGCGGCCGCCCATGGCGTCCACCTGGGCAACCAGGCGGTTCTTCTCGTCGTACTCGTACTGGGTGGTGATCTCGACGAGCTCACCGTCCACGTGCCACTCCAGCGTCTCGGAGGTCTTCCCGCCGCGCTGGTTGTAGGTGTAGCGGGTCACGACGCCCTCGGGGCTGATCTCGCGCAGCAGCTGCCCGTACTCGTCGTACTCGGTGGTGGTCACCCCCCCCTCGGCATCGGTCACCGTGGCGGGGTTGCCCGCGGCGTCGTAGGTGTGCCGCGTCACGCCCCCCAGGGGATCGGTGATGGTGATCAGGTTGCCCGCGGCGTCGTAGGCGTAGCGGGTGACGCCGCCGGCGCGGTCCGTCTCGCTGGCCAGCCAGCCCTGGGCGGTGTAGGTGCGGCGCTTGGCGCGCCCCAGGCCGTCGAACTCGGCCACCACGTGCCCATCGGCGTCGTACTCGCGGCGGGTGATCACCCCGTCGGGCGCGGTCTCGCTGAGCGGCCGCCCGTTGGCATCGAACTCGTAGCGCCACAGCTGCCCCAGCTTGTCCACCTTGCGGGTGATCTGGCCGTCCTCGTTGTAGGTGAGGATCTCCACGTGGCCCAGGCGATCGCGGACCACCTCGGTGCGGCCGTCCAGGTCGTGATCCATGTTGGTGCGGGTGCCGTCGGGGTACACCACGGCCACCAGGCGGCCGCTGTCGTCGTACTCGTTGCGCACGGGCGTGTTGCCGCTGGGGTCGATGATCTCGGTCAGCCCGTGGCTGCGGTTGTAGCGGAAGCGGGTGGTGTTGCCGGCCTCGTCGGTGACGGTGCTCAGATCCCCGTTGGCGTCGTAGGTGTAGGTCACCCGGGCCCCGCCGGGCAGGACCAGGGCGGTGATCCGGCCCGCCGCGTCCTTCTCGAAGTCGATGCCCTTGCCCGCCGAGTTGTGCACGCCGTCGTTGCGGATCTCGGTCTGGTTCCCGTTCTGGTCGCGCAGGATGAAGATGCCGTCCCGGCCCCGATCGAAGGCGAACTCCCGGCCGTCCTCCACCGTCAGCAGCACCTGGTCGAGGCGGAAGTCCTCGCCGAAGTCCTCGTAGATGTGGCCCGAGCCGTCGTTGAGGTACAGCAGCTGGTTGAAGCCCACCATCTCCAGCTTCGCCCGGCCGCCGCCCTTGCTCTTGACGAACTGGAAGTTGAGCTGCGCCCAGCAGATGCCGTGGCCGCCCGAGCCCAGCGAGGTGAGCACGGGCCGGAAGGTGTAGCTGCGGCTCTCGCTCAGGTGGAACTCGGTGAGCTTCACCTCGGTGGCGCTGGCCCCCGCGCACTGGTCCAGGCCCAGGAAGCCGCCGCGCTGGAACTGCCAGCCCTCGTCGATGGGCTTGTTGTGCTCCAGCCGTCCCTGGCGGATGTCCAGGGTCCAGCCCACGCCGAAGTCCTCGTTGGTCTTCACCCGCGAGTCATAGGTGCGCTCGACGGTCAGCGGCATGCCCGCCACGCTGATGGTGGCGTCGGTGTAGGTGATGGTGAACAGGCCCACCTTGGCGTCGCCGTACACCCGCACGTTCTGGTAGTCGGCGCTGCGCAGGCCGCTGGCGTCGCGCACCAGCAGCCGCAGCGTGTACAGGCCATTGAGCATGAGCGTGGGGTCCAGCCTGCCCAGCTCGCCGTCGATGACGGGCTGATCGCCCCGGGCGAACTCCACCCAGTCGTTGGGCTTCGACTTCAAGGCGTAGGCCAGGGTCCACTCCACCAGGGTCGCGTCATCGGCGGTGCCGGTGACGGCCACGGCCACGCCGTGCTCGCTGTCTTCGGCGGGGCCCGTGATCGTCGCGGTGGGGTGGGTCTGATCGGCGGGATCGCGGGCGGCGCCGGTGACCACCTTCACGGTCTGGTTGCCGGCGTCGTCGGTGACCACCACGCGCACGGTGAAGGCCCCGAAGTCCTGGGGCACGTACACGGCCTGCCCGTTGGCGTCCAGGGGCAGCGGCACGTCGTCCACGGTGACGGCGACGGTGGGCTCGCCCCGATCGTCCTGGGCGATGACGGTGATGGTGACCGCCTGGCCGATGTCGACCGGGATGGGCGACACCCCCACCTGCACCACGGGATCGCTCGTGTCGGGGCAGACGAAGTCCTCGTCGGTCTGTCCGTCGCAGTCGTTGTCGAGCTGGTCGCAGATCTCGGGGCCCGCGGCGCCCGCGACGGCCCCGCAGGTGATCTGGCCGGCGTCGCACACCTCCAGGCCGTTGCGGGCGCAGACACCCACGCCCACCTGGCAGGGGCTGCCGGCGTCCGCGGGATCCTCGTCCACCTGGCCGTCGCAGTCGTCGTCGATCCCGTTGCAGGTCTCGGCCCGGGCGCCTCGGAAGGGATCGCAGGCCGCCGCGCCCTCACAGGCGCCCACGATGTGGTGGCAGGCGCCCACGCCGCACTCGATCTGGGGGAAGCCCTCGTCGGTCTGGCCGTCGCAGTCGTTGTCGATCTGGTCGCAGATCTCGGCGGCGGGCTGACCGGCCACGGCGTCGCAGGTGATGCCCGCGCCGTCCGCCGAACAGACGGTGCGCCCCAGCCGCTCACAGGCCCCCACGCCGGCGCGGCAGACCTGGCCCACGGCGAACCCGTTGGTGTTCAGGCCGTCGCAGTCGTGATCCAGGGCGTCGCAGCGCTCGGGCTGCGGCGCGATGGGCACGGCGGCGCAGGCGACCCCCGCGCCGTCGGCGCGGCAGGCGAGCTGGCCCTGCTGGGTGCACAGGCCCACGCCGATCTCACAGGGCTGGCCCAGCTCGGGGAAGGCGTCGTCGATCTGGCCGTTGCAGTCGTTGTCGATGCCGTCGCAGCGCTCGGGGGCGGGCTCACAGGGCCGCAGGCGATAGGGCCAGGCGAGCGTGCGCCGGCGGCCGTTCACGTCCTCGGCTTGGATGAACAGCTGGTAGCGGCCGTCGGGCTTGGCGCTCGGATCGAAAGCCACCAGCACCCCGTCCAGGGGATCGCTGCCCTCGGCCAGCAAGGTGGCGGTGGGATCGGCCGCGGTGCCGTCGTGGATGCTCCAGGCCCACAGGTTGGGGTCCTGGATGCGGCCCTGCACCACCACCGCGCCGTCCACGGCGGCGTCGGCCGCGGGCTGGGTGATCTCGATGATGGGGGCGTCGAGGTCGTTGGGGTCCAGCACGCGCACGCTGGTGCTCGCCTCGCCCACGTTGCCGGCGGTGTCGAAGGCGCGGGCCACCAGGGTGAGCACGCCGGGCACCTGGGGCACCACCACGGCGGTGCTGTTGTTCTCCCAGGGCTGCGCCACGCCGTTGACCACCAGCTCCACCCGGTCGACCCACACGTCGTCCAGGGCGAAGACGGTCACCTCCAGCGGGGCGCCCACGTTGGTCAGCTCGACGGGCACACCGATCTGCACCTGGGGGGGCTGCTGGTCGCCCGGGCAGTTCGGCAGATCCTCGTCGGCCAGGTGGTCGCAGTCGTTGTCGCGGCCGTCACAGACTTCGACGTTGTCGCCGCAGGCGTCGATGCGGAAGCGCTGCACGGTGGAGGTGCGCCGGTAGTTGACGTCCTCGACCTCCAACGTGAGCTGGTACGCGCCCGCTGGGAACAGGACGGGATCGATCTCGCCGAGCAGGCCGTCCACCGAGGTGGTGCCGCTGGCGATGACCTGGTTGGCGGGCTCACCCGGGGGACCCAGGCTGAGGGTCCAGCGCACCAGGTTGGCGTCGAAGGCCACGCCGCGCACGGGGGCCACGAGCTGCACCAGCCCGTCGGGGCGGGGCTGGTCGATGCTGGCCTGCGGGTTGAACTGGTCCAGGGGGTCGAGCACCCGGAACACGTGCTCGAGCTCGCTGGTCTGGCCCTGATCGTCGGTGGCCTGGATGACCAGGCGGTAGATCCTGGGCCGCGCGTTGACCAGCGTGGCGTCTCGGTTGGCGTCCAGCGGGGTGGCCACGCCGTTCACGGTCAGCGAGACGGCGGCCACGCCGAAGTCGTCGGTGACGTCCAGGTCGATGACCACGTCGCCCGGCTGGGCCACGTCGCCCACGGGGGCGAGCACCTGGATGGTGGGCGGGGTGTCCACGCCGCAGCCGCGGATGCCCTCGTCCACCTCGCCGTCGCAGTCGTCGTCGACACCGTTGCAGGCCTCGGCCTGGGGCTGGCCGGCCACCGCGTCGCAGATGGCGGCGGTGGTGTCCTGGGTGCAGACCACCTCGCCGGCGCGGCGGCAGCCGCCCACGCCCAGGTGGCAGACCTGCCCCAGCGGCCAGCGCTCGTCCACCGAGCCGTCGCAGTCGTTGTCCACGCCGTCGCACAGCTCGATCTGGGGGGCGCCGGGGGCCACCGAGCACATGACGCTGCCGTCCAGGGCGCAGACGCCCACGCCGTCGCGGGCGCAGGCGCCGGCGCCGACGGTGCAGGGGGCGCCCTTGCCGGCCACGCCGTCATCGGCCACGCCGTCGCAGTCGTTGTCCACGCCGTCGCAGATCTCGGCCACCGGGGCGCAGTTGGGCACCTGGAAGCTACCGGTGATGCGGGCGCCGCGGCCGTTCACGTCGGTGGCGGTGAGCTGGAACTGGTACCAGCCGGCCTGCAGGCCGTTGACGGGGATGGTGGCCACGTCCTGGTGGTCCACGGGATCGGTGCCGCGGGCGATCTCCTCGGCGGCGGGGTTGCCGTTGGGGCCCCAGGTCAGCCACCAGTCGGTCAGGCTCTGGTCCTGGACGCTGATGTTGAACACCACGTCGGCGAAGACCTGCTGGCCGTTGGCAGGGCTGTGGAACTGGATGACCGGGTTGGCCTGATCGGTGGGCTCGAGCACGCGCACCTGGGTGGCGTCCTCGGTGCGGTTGCCGGCGCGATCGGTGGCCCAGCCCACCACGTCGATGAAGCCGGCGCGGGTGAACTCGTGGAAGGTCTGGTGCAGGGCATCCAGCGCCACGGGCTCGCCGTCCACCAGCAGACCCACCTGGTCGAGGCCGCGGCCTTGATCGGCGGCGTCCACGATGATCTGGATGGTCATGCCGCGGTTGATGACGTTGCCCTGGACCCAGGTGTCCACGGTGGGCGGGATGAGGTCGGGCACGCAGCCGTCGCCGTCGCCGTTGCACTCGTCGGGGACGCCGTTGTCGTTGCAGTCGGGGCTGCGGCGCTCGTTGATGTCGCAGACGTCGGGGATGCCGTTGGCGTTGCAGTCGCGGATGCCGTCGGCCAGGTCGCAGGTGTCGCCGATGCCGTTGGCGTTGCAGTCGGGGCCCACCTCGTCGGTGTCGCCGTCGCAGTCGTCGTCGACGCCGTTGCAGATCTCGATGACCGCGTCGCCGGCCACGGCCGAGCAGCCGATGAAGCCGTCGGTGCACGACACCACGCCCTGGCGGGCACAGCCACCCACGCCCCGGGCGCAGGCGCCGCCGGTGCCGGGCACCTGCTCGTCGGTCTGGCCATCGCAGTCGTCGTCCAGGTTGTTGCAGGTCTCGCCGTCGGGATCGGGCGGGCCGGCCTGGGCGGCGCAGGTCCACTGGCCGGCCTGGCAGCTCTCGAAGTCGAAGCGCTGGCAGACGCCGATGCCGGCGGAGCAGGCGCGGGGCGCGATGCCGTCGTCCACCACGCCGTCGCAGTCGTTGTCCACGCCGTCGCAGACTTCCGGGGCGGCGCCCACCATGGGGTCGCAGCTGTTCAGGCGGCCGTCCACGCAGCGGGGCAGCGCGCGGGCGCAGGCGCCCAGGCCGCAGTTCAAAGTGCCGGTGTCCTCGTCCACCTGCCCGTCGCAGTCGTTGTCCAGACCGTCGCAGATCTCGGCGCGGGCGGGGAAGGGCTCACAGGCGGTGGGGGCGCCGGCGGTGCAGGCGGCCACCTCGCGGCGGCACTGGCCCACGCCGCAGGCGGTGGTGCCCAGGTCGTTGTCCACGCGGCCGTCGCAGTCGTCATCCAGGCCGTTGCACACCTCGGCCTGGGGCTCGCCGGGCTGCACGTTGCAGCCCAGGAAGCCGTCCACGCAGGCCATCTGGCCCGGGCGGCGGCAGATGCCCATGCCCCAGGTGCAGGCCTCGCCCACGCGATCGGCGTCCTCGTCCACCTGGCCGTCGCAGTCGTCGTCGACGTTGTTGCAGATCTCGGGGCTGGCGGGCAGCGGGCTGGCCGGGCAGGCGATGACCCCGTTGATGCAGCGGGTCTGCGCCACGATCCGGCAGGCGCCCAGGCCCACCACGCAGTTGTCGCCGCCGCCCGGGGCGTCGTTGTCGATGACGCCGTCGCAGTCGTTGTCGACGCCGTCACACACCTCGGGCTGCGCCCCCGCCATGGGGTCGCACACGGGGGGATCGGCGTCGCCGTCGCAGTTGGGTACCGCGTGGCGGCAGGCGCCCAGGCCGCAGACCGTGCTGCCGAAGCCCTCGTCGAGGTCGCCGTCACAGTCGTTGTCGATGCCGTCACAGATCTCATCGGCGGGCTGGCCGGCCCGGGCGGGGCAGACCACGGCGCCGTCCACGCACGCGCTCACCGCCTCGTCGCGGCAGGCGCCCACGCCGGCGGCGCAGGGCCCCACGTCCTGGGGATCGTTGTCGATCTGCCCGTCGCAGTCGTCGTCCAGGCCGTTGCACAGCTCCACGCCGGGCTGGCCCACGGGGGCGTCGCAGCGCATCTGGCCCGCCTGGCAGCGCATGGCGCCGTCGGCGGCGCAGACGCCCTGGCCGGCGGTACAGGCCTCGCCGCCCAGGCCCTCGTCCACCAGGCCGTCGCAGTCGTCGTCGGCGCGGTTGCACACCTCGGGCTGGGCCTGCGCGTCGGGGTCGCAGGCGGGCGGCGCGCCGTCCACGCAGGCGGGCAGCTCACGGGCGCAAGCGCCCGCGCCGCAAGGCACGGTGCCCAGGCCGTCGTCCACCTGGCCGTCGCAGTCGTCGTCCAGCCCGTTGCAGATCTCGGCGCCGGGCTGCACCTGGGGCGCGCAGCCGGGCGCGCCGGCCTGGCACGTGGTGAGGCCCGCGGCGCACACGCCGGGGTTGCCGGTGTCGCAGGGCTGGCCCGCGGTGTCCTCGTCGGTCTGGCCGTCGCAGTCGTCGTCCAGGCCGTTGCAGGCCTCGACCCCAGGCTGACGGGGTGCGGCGTCGCAGGCCACGCCGCCCTGGGCGTCACACACCTGCTGCCCCTGCGCCTGGCAGGCGCCCACGCCCACGGCGCACGGGGCGCCCAGGCCCAGGCCATCGTCGATCTGGCCGTTGCAGTCGTCGTCCACGCCGTTGCAGGCCTCGGGGCTGCCGTTCAGGCGCGGCGCGTCGCAGACGAGCTGGCCGCCCACGCAGCGATCCACGCCCGCCGCCTGGCAGGCGCCCACGCCCGCGGTGCAGGCGCCGCCGTCGGCGTCCTCGTCGGTCTGGCCGTCGCAGTCGTTGTCCAGGCCGTCGCACACCTCGGGCGCGGCGCCCTGCAGCGCGTCGCAGGCCGCGGGCTGGCCGGCCACGCAGGCAGGCAGGTCGCGGGCGCACACGCCCTGGCCACAGGCCACGGTGCCCAGGCCGTCGTCCACCGCGCCGTCGCAGTCGTCGTCCTCGCCGTTGCAGATCTCGGCGCCGGGCAGACCGGCGACGGCGTCGCAAGCGAGCTGGCCCAACATGCAGCGGAGCTGGCCGGGCTGCTCGCAGGCGCCCACGCCCGCCGAGCAGGCGCCGCCCTCATCCTCGGGGGCCTCATCGGTCACCCCGTCGCAGTCGTCGTCCAGGCCGTTGCAGCGCTCGGCGGGCACCGCCTGCGGATCGAGCCGGCAGGCCAGCCGCCCGGCCTCGCAGGTCCGCACGCCGGGCACGGCGCAGCCGCCGCCCAGGTCGCAGGCCTCGCCCACGCCGGCGGCGTCCTCGTCGATCTGGCCGTCGCAGTCGTTGTCCAGGCCGTCGCAGGTCTCGGGGGTGGCGCCCGCCAGGGGATCGCACACGGCGGGCTCGCCGCCGTCGCAGGCCGCCAGCACCCGCCGGCATTGGCCCTGGCCGCACACCTCGCCGAAGCCCTCGTCCACGGTGCCGTCGCAGTTGTCGTCGACGCCGTTGCAGATCTCCTCGCCGGGCGGGCCGGGCTCGCCCAAACACAGGGTCTGGCCGTCCTGGCAGACGGGCACGCCGTCGCGCTGGCAGGCGCCCACGCCCACCGGGCACACGGCGCCCTCGGCGATGGCGCCGTCGTCCACCATGCCGTCGCAGTCGTCGTCCAGGCCGTTGCAGGTCTCCAGGGCGGGCTCGCCGGGCTGCGCGCTGCAGGCCCAGGCGCCGTCCACGCAGGCGCGGGTGCCGGCGCGCTGGCAGGCCCCCAGGCCCACGCCGCAGGGCTCGCCCTCGCCCACCAGGTCCTCGTCGGTCTGGCCGTCGCAGTCGTCGTCCAGCCCGTTGCACAGCTCCTGCGCCTGCTGGCCCAGCAGGGGGTCGCAGGCGGGGGCGCGGCCGCCCTCACAGGCGGGCAGCTCGCGGCGGCACACGCCCAGGCCGCACGGCACGGTGCCCAGCCCCTCGTCGGCCTGCCCGTCGCAGTCTTCGTCCTGCCCGTCGCAGGTCTCGGCGGCCGCCGCCCAGTTGGGCACGCAGGCCTCGGCGCCGTTGGCGCACTGGCGCCGGCCGGCGCGGCACAGCCCCGGCAGATCGGTCTGGCAGGCACCCTGGGCCAGGCCGTTGTCGGTCTGGCCGTCGCAGTCGTTGTCGATCCCGTCGCAGATCTCGGGGGTGCCGGCCGGCACGTCGGCGGTGCAGGTGCGGCCGCCTGCGAAGTCGCAGCCCCAGGTGCCCGCGGTGACGCACGCGCCCACGCCCGCCTCGCAGGGGGTGCCGAGCGCAAAGTCCTCGTCGGCGGTGCCGTCGCAGTCGTCGTCCAGGCCGTTGCAGGCCTCGACGCCCGCCGCGCCGGGCTCGGCGTCGCAGATCACCGCGCCGTCGGGTCCGCAGACGTTCACGCCGTCGCGGGCGCAGTCGCCCAGGCCCGCCTGGCAGCCGTCGCCCAGGCCCAGGCCGTCGTCCACCTGGCCGTTGCAGTCGTCGTCCACGCCGTTGCAGGTCTCGGCGGCGGGCTCGCCGGCCTCGCCCTGGCAGATCACCTCGCCGTTGGGATCACAGGCGAGCACGCCGGGCCGCTCGCACGCGCCCTGGCCGTACGGGCAGGCCTGGCCGACGGGGAAGTCTTCGTCGGTGCTGCCGTCGCAGTCGTCGTCGCGGCCGTTGCAGAGCTCGGCCTGCACCACGCACTCGTGGCAGACGCCGCCTTCGCCGCACTGGGTGCCCGGGGCGCAGTCGGCGTCGCCCTGGCAGGGGCCCTCCTCGCACCACCACGAGGGGTTGCAGTGCCCGTCCTGGCACTGGCCGGGCACACAGCGGGGCACGCACTGGCCGTCGGGGCCGCAGGTCTCGGTCGGGCCGCAGTCCGCCAGGGTCCGGCAGCCGGCGCCCTGGTCGGCGCCGCCGTCGACGCCGCGATCTCCGCCGCCGTCCGGGGCGGCGTCCGTGCTGCCATCGGGGACCCCCGCCTCGGGGTTCGGGCGCCCGTCGCCCAGGTCCACGCCGCCCTGGCTGCCGTCGGCGCGGCCCCCCAGGTCCTGGCTCTCGGTGTTCTCGTCGACGCCGCCGTCACAGGCGAACAACGCAAGGCCGAGGCTCAGGGCGAGCCCCCAACGGAGTCCGGCGTACATGTGTCCCCCCCAGGACCATATGCGGAAAGTTGCACTCTATCGGAACTCGGGGGGTCGGACCTGAGGAATCCTCAGGGGGCGGGGCGTCCGGAGCACGCTCCGAGGAGGCTTCAGAAACCGCCGCAGAGGTTGCCTACGGCCTGGTTGTTCACCCCGCCCAGGGGGCGCCGCTGCTGGCCGGGCCAGTCCAACTCCACCACGTCCCAAACGTCGTTGACGCGGCTCAGGTTCTGCGGGCCGTAGCGGCCCACCACCTGGCCGAACTGCAGGATCTCCACCACGGCGTCGGGATCGTCGCCCCCGTGATCGGCCCAGTACTGCACCACCACCCGGTAGGTGCCCGGGGCGGGCGCCTCGAGGTTGATGTTCTCGGGCCCGAAGCCATCCACGTCGTCCACGTCCAGGAAGGGGTCGTCGCGGAACTCGTTGGGGTCACCCCAGTTGGGGTTGGGGTTGCTGAAGTAGCAGTCGCCGTCGCAGGTCCAGATCTGGCCGTTCGGGCCGATGAGGTGCAGGTCCACGTCGGTCAGATCCGTGTCCCAGTTCAGGCGCACGTGCAGGGCGATGTCCTGCAGCGGCGGCGGGTTGGCCAGGGCGCTCACGTCCACCCGCAGGCGAGGGTTCGCGGGATCGTCATTGAAGACCTCCCAGTAGCCGCCCTCGATGCCGGCGCGGCGGGGGCTGTAGGTCACCTGCACCGGCACCCGCATGCCGGGCTGGATCACCAGGGGGAACACCGGCGGGTTGGTGAGCTGGAAGGTGTCGGGCAGGGCCCCGAAGATGCTGTTGCCGCGACGGATGGCGTTGACGGTCACGGGCACCATGCCGCAGCTCACCAGGTTCAGGTCCAGGGTGCGATCGGCGCCGCGGGCCACGGCGCCGAAGTCCAGCCGCGCGGGCATCGCCTGCAGGCAGGGATCGGCGCCGCCCACCACCTTGTGCTGAGTCACCAGCTCCAGCTCGGTGGTGCCCGCGTCGCTGTGCACCCTCAGCGCGCCCTGATCGTCCTGCTCGTCGTCGGCCACGTAGCGGATCGCCATCTCCTGGGACTGGCCCGGAACCAGCCGCAGGGGCAGGGCGGGGGGCATGTCCAGGGCCCACTGGGGGTCGCCCGTGAACTCGAAGCGGGTGATCTCGAGGGTGTCGTCGCCGTCGTTGCGCACCTCGAAGCCGCGGAAGACCTCCTCGCCCACCTCGCCGAAGGGGAACAGGATCCGGCCCGGATCCACCACCAGGCCGCCGGCGGCCCGGGGATCGGCGATGCACACGTTGGCTACGCAGATGCGCCCCACGGGGCACTCGCCGCCCTCGCCGCAGCGGGTGCCTTCGATGCAGCGCCCCCGGTCGCACACGGCGTCGGGGCCGCAGTCCTCGTCGATGACGCAGTCGGGGGCGATCCCCTGGTCCGGGGCGGGGCCTTGATCGGGGGCCACGGCGCTGTCGGGGGCGGGCCCGCCGTCCGCCGGGCTCACGGCCTGATCGGGGACGATCCGGGGGCCGCGGTCGGCGGCCGCGACCATGGCGTCCTCGGCGGCGCCGGCGGGGTCGTCGTCACAGGCCCACAGCGGCGTGAGCAGAGCGGCCAGGAACAACAGCAGGTGGGTGTGCTTCATGGGTCCCCTCGGCGCGGGCTCCCCCGCCCGCGTGACCGGGTTGTCACGCATCGGGCTGGGCGAATGCAACCTCGCCCGCAGGGGGTCAGGGCGCGGGCGCGACCTCGAACCGCCAGGCGCGGAACCCGGCGGCGGCGGCGGCCTGGGCCAGCCGGGCCTCGGTTTCGCCATCGGGGCCCACCCGCCAGGCCAGGTCGCCGCCGCCGGCGCCGGTGGGCTTGCAGGCGCCGCCGTGGGCGCCGGCCAGGGCCGCCAGGGTGCGGTGGGCAGGCAGCACCAGGGGCGCGCCGCTGGCGCCGGCCAGGGCGTCCAAGGCCGCGAAGCCCGCGCGGGCGGCGGCCACCAGGCCGGCGCGGTCGTTGGCCTGCCAGGCGACGCAGCCCTGCTCGGCGGCGGCGGCGAGCGCGGCGTGGCGGGCGCGCAGGCCCGCAGGATCGGCGGCGGCCCACGCCTTCACCCGGCCCACCAGGCCCGGGGTGCTGGCGGCCGCCCCGGTCCACACGGCCCAGACCTCGCCGGGTCCCTGGCCCAGCGGGTGGACCTCGCCCGCGCCGTCCCCCGCAGGCAGGGGCCCCGCTGCGCCGGCCAGCCAGCGGTAGCGGAAGGCCCCGCCGAACGCGCTGGCGGCCACGTCGGCGCCGCTGCCGGTGCCCTGGACCTGCCGGTGGGCCGCCTGGGCGCGGCCGTAGATGGTGGCAGGCGGCGCGGTGGGATCCACCGCCCGGGCCAGCGCCACGGTGCTGGCGGCGCTGCTGCCCAGGCCCATCTTCGTCCAGCCGCCTGGGGCGTCGGAGTCGCCGAAGGCGCGGGTATCGATGCGGTAGTGGGCAGGCGCTGGGGCGGGCCCCCGGGCCAGCACCGCCCGCGCGAAGGGCAGCTCGTGGCCGCCGTCGCCGGGGCGAAAACGGCCCAGGCCCACGCCCTCGATGATGGGGTGCGCCCCCGGGCTGACGGTGCAGGTGGCGTAGCGATCCACGGCCACCACCAGCGCGGGCAGGCCCGCCAGGACCGCGTACTCGCCCAGCAGGATCAGCTTGCCGGGGACCTGGATCACCCGCCCACCCGCCGGGCGCCCGGCCCCGGACGGGCCACGAGCACCTCGCTCACCCCCACCACGTCGATGAGGGCCTGGTGGACCCGCGCGGCGTCGGCGGCGTGGCACAGCACCTTCACATGGGGGCCCGCGTCCATGGTGGCCCAGGCGCTCACCCCGTCGGCCCGCAGGGCCTCCACCGCGTCCAGGGCGTCCAGGGTGCGCCCGCTCAGGTAGCGCAGCGGGGGATCGGCCGCGAGCATGCAGGCGTGCATGCGCAGGGTGCTGCGCTCCATGGCGGCGCCCAGGGCGTCCAGGTCCCGCGCGTCGATGGCCGCCCGGGCCGCCGCCAGATCGGCCGCGTGGTGCTCGACCCAGGCCGCGTAATAGGGGCTGGTCTCGCGGGTCAGAGTCATGCCGGGCCGCGACTTCACCTTCTTTTCCTGGTGGGTCATGACGGCGATCACCATGCGCAGGTCCCAGGCTTGGGGGGCCAGTACCTGGGTCACGGCGGTGGTGTCGCGGTCCAACTCCACCAGGCCGCCGAGGAGCGACCGGGGGGCCGAGCCCGAGGCCCGCCGCACCAGGGCCACCAGCGCGGGCTGGGCGGCCAGATCGTCGGTGGGCAGGCCCGCGGCGGCCCAGGCAGCCAGCCCCAGCGCGGCGGCGCCGCTGGCGCTGCTGGCCAGGCCCGAGGCGGTGGGCACGGTGTTCTCGCTCGTCACCTGGGCGCGCAGGGCCAGCCCGGCGTGGGCGCGCACGGCGTCCAGGGCCTGAAACACCCGGCGATCAGCCCGCTCCTGCCCGTTCAAGGTGAAGCGATCCGCGGGCAGGCCCGCGTCGAACCGGACCGTGGTGGTGGTGCCGGGGCTGTCGAGGGTGAGCGACAGGCTGCCCACCGCCGGCAGGTTCTCGGCGTCGTCGCGCTTCCCCCAGTACTTCACCAGGGCGATGTTGATGCCGGCGCGGGCGGTGGCGTGCATTGTGTGCGCTCCTGTGCCAGTTCTGGCGCAGTGTGCCAATCTTGGCACACTATGGCGCGGCTCAGGCGGCCGCGGGGCCCGTGTTTCCGGTTGGCACGGGGCTTGTATTGCTAGGAGAACGTCGCCGGCCCTTCGACCCCTCCCTCCTGTCGAAGGGTCGGCGCCCCCCCTTATCTCCCCGTATTCTCGACGGTTCTTGGAGCGCTCACTCGGCCTGACTGCCGATGAGGGCCTCAAGGGCGTCGACTGTCTTCGGCACGCCGTGGGTGAGCACGTCGGGGGCCCCGGCGGTGATCAGCACGTCGTCCTCGATGCGGATGCCGATGCCGCGCAGGTGGGCGGGGGCCTCCTCGTCGTCCGGGGCGATGTAGATCCCGGGCTCTACGGTGAGCGCCATGCCCGGCTCGAGGGCCCGCGAGGTGCCCTGGGCGTAGTAGGCGCCCACGTCGTGCACGTCCATGCCGATCCAGTGGCCGGTGCGGTGCATGTAGTAGCGCTTGAAGCTCTCGTCCTCGATGAGCTGCTTGCGCTCGCCCTTCAGCAGGCCCAACTCGATCATGCCGTCCACCAGCACCTCGACGGCGCGGTCGTGCACGCTGTCGAAGCTGTAGCCGGGGCGGCAGCGCTCGATGGCGGCGAGCTGCGATGCCAGCACCACCTCATAGACGGCCTTCTGGGCGGGGGTGAACTTGCCGCTCACGGGCCAGGTGCGGGTGATGTCGCTGGCGAAGTAGTCGAGCTCGCAGCCCGCGTCCACCAGCACCAGGTCGCCGGCTTGCATCTGCCGGCTGTTGGGCCGGTAGTGCAGCACGCAGGCGTTGGGGCCGCTGCCCACGATGCTGGGGTACGCCGTGCGCCGGGCGCCGTGGCGGGCCCAGTGGTACTCCATCTCGGCCTGCAGCTCGTATTCGAAGTGACCCGGCCGAATCCGCGCCATGGCCCGCACGTGGCCCTCGGCGGCCAGCTTCGCGGCGGCCCGCATGCGCTCGATCTCCGGGGCGGTCTTGATGAGCCGCGCCTCGTGCAGCAGCGGCAGCAGCTCGCGCACGTCGCCCGGCGCGTCCTTGCCCTTCTTGCGGGACCGGCGGGCGGCCAGCACGGCCTTGGTGATCACCGCGTCGTCGGCGGCCCGCTTGCCCAGGTCGTGGTAGACGGCGTGGGCGCCCACCAGCACCTCGGGCAGCTTCGCGGCCAGCTCGGTGATGGGGAAGGCCTGGTCCACGCCCAGGGCCTCGCAGGCGCGATCCACGCCGAGCATCTCGCCGTCCCACACCACCCGCTCGGGGTCGCGCTCGCGCAGGAACAGCACCACGCGCTCGCCCGGGTCGCGGGTGGGGTTGAGCACCAGCACGCAGTCGGGCTCGTCGAAGCCGGTCAGGTAGTAGAAGTCCGAGTCCTGCCGGTAGTCGTGGTGCACGTCGTTGTTGCGCACCTGCTCGGGGGCCGCGAAGAAGACGGCGGCGTGCTCACCGAGGCGTTCCAGCAGGGCCTGGCGGTTGTCGCGGTACACGGCGACCTCCGTGGGGTGGGATCCGGCGCGGGCCGGGATCGAAGAGGGGTTGGTGGCATAGATGAGCGGCGAGACTCAAGGGTCTCGTCGGCGGCCGGGGACCCCGGGCGGGCCGTCAGGGGAAGCCGAAGCTCGCACAGACGCTGCGGGTGGGCCGCACCGGGTCGGGGATGCAGCCCAGGCCGAGCCCCCCATCCGGGCAGGGGTCCTGCTCGTCGCAGGGCCGAGAGCAGAAGTTGCCGATGAGAAGGTTGGCGCACACCAGGCCACGGCCGCAGTCGTTGTCGGCCATGCAGCCTGAGCCCTCGGCGCCGGCGCCGTTGCCCGTGGGCTGGCAGACGCCGCTCTCGCAGTACTCGAAGTCGGCGCAGCCGTTGTTGTTGTTGCACTCGCCGCCCCCGCCCTCGCACTGGCCCGTGGCGGGGTTGCACTGCTGGCCCGCGTTGCACTGCACGCCGGCGCACGGATCGGGGCGCATCTCGCAGCTATCGACGGGGTCGCAGCGGTCGGCGCACAGCCGGTCGGCCTGGTAGCACACGCCCACCGGGCAGCCCTCGCAGGCGCAGCCCTGGCCGCACGTGGCCGGGTGCCAGGTGCCGATGGGGTCGAAGGTGCAGTCGGGCAGGGTGATCTCGACCGCCACCCACGCGTCGCGCTCCGCGCGCACGTTGTGGGCGCCGTTCCAGGCCTCGTCCCCGCAGCGCACGGTCAGCTCGGCCCGCGGGAGCTGGCGGCCGCCCGCCTGCGGGAAGCCGTAGTGGTGGGCGATGACCGTGTAGCGGCCCCGGGCGGGGGCCTGGATGCGGATGGCCTCGGGGCCGGGGGCCTGCTGGGCGTCCTGCACCAGGCCGGGCGCGCCCCAGGCGGGGTTGGCGTTGCCGTAGTATAGGTCGTAGGTGCGGTCGCCGAAGGCGCCGCTGGGGTGGATCAGGTGCAGATCCATGTCGCCGTCCCCATTCCAGGTCAGCGACACCTCCAGGCCCTGCACGGGATCCACCGCGTCGCAGGCGTCGCCGCGGCCGTCGCCGTCGGCGTCGGCCTGATCGCGGTTGGGGGTGTCGGGGCAGTTGTCCTGGGCGTCGGGCACCCCGTCGTTGTCGCGATCCACGGGGTCGGGCATGTCGCAGGCGTCGCCGATGCCGTCGCGATCGCTGTCCGTCTGGCTGTTGTTCGGCGCGTCGGGGCAGTTGTCGCAGACGTTGCCCACGCCGTCGCCGTCTCGGTCGCCCTGGTCGGGGTTTGCGCGGCGGGGGCAGTTGTCGGTGGCGTCGGGCACGCCGTCATCATCGGCGTCGTCGGGATCGTCGCAGGCGTCGCCGCGGCCGTCGCCGTCGGTGTCCCGCTGGCTGAAGTTGGGCTCCTCGGGGCAGTTGTCGCAGGCGTCCCCGATGCCGTCGTCGTCGGTGTCGGTCTGCTCGGGATCGGGGGCGTTGGGGCAGATGTCCTCGGTGTCGATGACGCCGTCGCCGTCGCCGTCGGTGAAGTCGCACACATCGCCGAAGGCGTCGCCGTCCTCGTTGGCCTGATCGGGGTTGGGGGCCAGCGGGCAGTTGTCGCAGACGTCGCCCACGCCGTCGTTGTCGCCGTCGCCCTGGCCGTTGTTGGCCTGGGTGGGGCAGTTGTCCTCTTCGTCGGGCACGCCGTCATCGTCGCGGTCGCCCTCGGGGCCCGTGAGCCCCTCGCCGCCGCCGCCGCCCTGGCCGCCTGCGCCGCCGCCTTGGCCACCGGCGCCGCCGCCTGCGCCGCCGGGGCCGCCGCCGCCTGCGCCGCCGGGGCCGCCGCCGCCGTCGACCTGGGCGCCGCCGCCCTGACCGCCGCCGCCCCCGCCGCCGCCGCCCTGGGGCACGCAGCCTCCAAGGGCGAGCGCCGCCGCCAGCCAGTACGCCGTGTGCTTCACGTAGGCCCCCCGGGTCTCAAGTCGTGGACCGGCTCCGGTAGCACGCCGGCCCGGATCGATCCAAGGGCTACCAGGTGCCCGTCGAGGCCATGCTGGCCCACGGCTCCTGGATGGGCAGGGCCTGGCCCTTCTGGAGCAGCTCCACGCTGATCTGGTCGGGGGAGCGCACGAAGGCCATCCGCCCGTCGCGGGGGGGCCGCAGGATGGTCACGCCCATGGCCTGCAGGTGCCGGCAGGTGGCGTAGATGTCCTCGACGGCGAAGGCCACGTGGCCGAAGTTCCGGCCGCCGCCGTAGGGCTCGGTCTGATCCCAGTTGTAGGTGAGCTCGAGCTGGGCGGTGTCGCCCACGGCGCCGGTCTCCAGGAACACCAGGGTGAAGCGGCCCGCCTCGTGCTCGGTGCGGCGGACCTCCTTCAGGCCCAGCCCCTCGCAGAAGAAGTGCAGGGCGGCGTCCAGGTCCAGGACGCGGATCATGGTGTGCAGAAAGCGCATGGGGCCCCTTCAAGGCTGGCGGGTGGAGTGGCCAGGCTCCAGTGGCCAGGCCGCCGTGTTGGCGCGTCGCCGCGCGCGCCGTTCGACGCCGCAGCCGGGGTTCGGGATGCAGGCCGTCGCTGGCGTGGATGTTGCTTTGGCGGCCGCCGCCGCACCCGGGGAGCGCCATGTACCGCCTGATCGCCGCCTGCCTGCCCCTGCTGCTGGTGGCTTGCGCCCCCGAACCGGCGGGCGAGCCACCGCCCGAGGATGTGTGCGCCGCGGCCGCGGCCCACCTGGCGGACTGCGCGGGCGAGTTTCCGGCGCTGGACACGCCCGCCTGCGACGAGGCCGAGGCCCGCGCCCTGCTGGCGCTGAGCTGCGACGCGCTGACCGGGGGTCTGGAGGAGGGGAAGGCCGACGGGGGCGGGCGGATCGCCCGGTTCGCTTGCAAGATCGGCTACTTCGCCGCGTGCCCCGTACCCGCGTGCGAGGACGACACGGCCCCCGAACCCCCGGCCGAAGACGCCGCGTGCGCCGACTGGCTGCGCTACGACGGCTGCGCCGTCTGCGAATACTACCGCTGCCGCGAGGCGCTGCAGCCCTGCGGCTCGGACGGCTACCTGCTGGGCTATGCGGGCAAGTACTGCGACCGGTACGCCATCGTCACCGAGCCCCGGGTGAGCCCGGCGGCCAACGCCTGGCTGAAGCGGGTGCGTCGCTGCCTGGTGGAGTGGGTCGAGGCCAACGTGCCCTATGACGCGACCTGCGCGGATCTGGACCGGCAGGGCACCGACTCCCACGCGGTCTGCTACGTCGAGACCGGCTTCTGCGATCTGTCGCCCTTCGACTGGTTCGGCATCGTGCACAGCGTCGATCCCGGCGACCTGCCCCTACGGGTCCTGCTGACCACCGCCCACGGCTGCCTGGGCGAGTGGTTCGGCCGCTGAGCGGCCCCCGGTGAGGCGCCCGGCCAGGCCGGCGGCGGCCGCCATGAGCAGGGCCATCCACGCGAACGCCCACGGCACCCCGGGCCCGTCGGCCAGAACCCCCGCCACCAGCGCGGACGCCGCGTAGGCCCAGCCGCGGAGCTGGGTCTCGGCGGACAGGGTCGTGGCCCGCCAGGCGCCGTCCATGCGGTCATCCAGGGCGGTCAGGAACAGGGGGCGGCGGAGGTTCTGCAGCGCCGCCAACGCCGCGAACAGGGGCAGGCCGATCAGCGCCACCGCGCCGTCGGCGGCGAGGGCCAGACCGGCCAGCGTCAGCAGGGCCGCGGCGGCGGCGCGGTGCAGGGGGCGCAGGGCGGCCGCGGCGTCGCCCGTGGCGGCCTCGACCCGGGGGGCGAGCAGGCTGGCCGAGCCCGCCAGCAGCCCCTGGATGAAGAACCAGGCGCCGTAGATCACCGCGCCCACGCCCGCGGCGACGGGCAGCTCCACCGCCGCCAGCCGCGCCGCCAGGTAGGGCTGCAGGTACACCAGCGCCAGCTTGCTCTGGCTCTCGAACAGCACCGAGGCGGCCACCAGCCCCAGCAGGCCGGGGCGCTTCGCGGCCTGCGCCAGGCCGGCCCACAGGCCGGGGCCCTCCGGGCTCTCGGGGGGCCGCTGCGAAAGGCTGCCTTCCACGCTGCGGGGGTAGGTCCAGAGCAGCGCGGCCGCCCCCAGCGTGGGCACCATGGCGGCCCAGAACAGGGCGGTGAAGTGCCCGGTGCCCCACACGATCGAGCCGGCGATCAGCGCCGCCGCGCCGCCCGAGGCCTTGCTGAAGAAGCGGGTGGTGCCGATGACCCGCGTCTTCTCGCCGCGGCGGCCCTGTTGGGTCAGCCAGTCCAGGATGATGGCCTTGTGGCTCCCCGAGCGGGCGGCCTCGGCCACGGCGTACAGGGTCTGGCCCAGGTACAGCAGAGGCAGGGTCCAGGCGCGGGTGTGGGCGGCCCAGGCGAACACAGCGAAGGCCGCGGCGGCCAGGCTGAAGCTGGCGATGAGGGCCCGCCGCCGCCCCAGGCGGTCAGTGACCACGCCCAGGGGCACCTCCAGGGCGCCCCCCAGCAGCTTCTCATAGGCCAACAGCGCGCCGGCGGCCACGAAGTCGACCCCCACGTCGTGGAGCAGGAACAGCAGGAAGAAGGGCTCGAAGAAGCGCAGATTGCGCAGCACCGCGTAGGCGCAGAAGCGGGCGATCATCGGCGGCTCCGGGGCATCGCCGGAGAGGTACCCGAGCCGGCGGCGGCGTGCCTTCGGTAGTTCTGCGGGGAGGTCTACTCGGCCCCGTCGGGCACGGTGAGCGTCAGGCGGATCTCGGCGCCCTGGTTCGGGGCGCAGGTGGTGCCCGTGGCATCGTCGGGTGCCCGCGGGGTGGCCACCACCACCATGTCCAGGCCCCCCGCCGGCACCTGGTCCGGGCGCAGCGGATCGGCCACGGCGTCCACCGTCAGGCGGTCATCGGCCGTCGCGTCGGTCAGCCGCACGGCGCTGGGGATACGCAGGGGCGCGGCGAAGGGGCAGGCCGTGGGCTGATCGTCGCTGCCCAGGCAGCACGCCGCCAGGGCCAGGCGCGTGCCCAGGCTGGGGCGCCCCACCGCCCGGGGCAGGTCGAAGCTCAGGTGGGCCACGCTCTGGCCGTCGGCCGGCAGCGCGGCGCGGCTCGTGCCGGCCACCACCTCGTCGGGGAGGGCCGGATCCACCGCCAGCCGGGTCACGGCCAGCACGCCGCCGACCTCGGCCTCCACCCGCAGATCGCCGGGGGTGCGGGGCAGGGCCAGGGGCACCTCCAGGGTGCGCAGATCGGCGCGGGGGCCGGCGGGGATGCGCACGGTGGTCTCGACGCCCTGGCCGTCGCCGGCGCGCCACGCGCCCGCGCTGGTTCGCAGGTGCACGGCGACACCGGCGGTGGCGTCGCCGCTGAAGCTGAGCACCACCAGGGCCTCGCTGGCGCCGTCGGCCTCAGGCGCGGCGGCCTCGATGGTCAGGCCCAGCACCTCTTCGGGCACCAGGTCGCCCGGATCGGCATAGCAGCCGGTCAGGCCCAGGGCCGCCAGGATCAGGGCGGGCAGGCCAGACCGGCTCACGCGGGGGCCTCGCCGATCATCAGCCGCAGCCGGCGCTGCTGGCCGTTGGGCAGGGTGGCGAACAGCCGGCAGGCGGTGCCGGCGGGGCCGGTGAGCACCAGCGTGGCGGTGGCGTGGCCCTGGGCGTCGCCCACGGGCACGTCCACCAGGACGCTGCGGGGGCTCACGCTGCAGGCCTTGGGCTGGACCGACAGGCTGACGGGGCAGGGGCCCCCCTCCAGGTCGTCGTCCTCCACCACCACCTCGACCTCGAAGGGCTGGCCGCTGGCGATCCGCGTGTGGCCCGCCGGGCCGGTGAACCGGTCGATGATGAACTCGCTCACGTCACAACCCCTGGGCGCCGCTGTACTTCGACTTCAGCATCCCGGCCACGTCGATGTCGACGGACAGCCCCACGAAGGGCGCCACCTTCAGGTCGCGGGCGTCCACGGTGGGGTCCGGATCCTCCTGGCGGTACAGCAGCCCGCCGGCGCTCGCCCGCAGGTAGTCGGTGAGCCGGAAGCCCGCGCCCACCAGCAGCGAGGTCTCGCCCAGGGCCGGCGAGACGCTGCCGGCGGTGTCCCGCGGGTCGTTCAGCGTCACGCCCAGCAGCACCGAGAAGCGCTTCAGGAAGCCGTCGTCGTCCGCCAGCGGCGTGTCCTTGTCGATGGGCACGAAGCTGAAGCTTGCGCCGAAGTAGGCCACCAGGCTGGCCTCGCTGCCGAAGAAGGGCACCGCCACGCCCACGTCGGCGCCGATGTACCAGGCCGCCCGCGCCGTGAAGGCGGGCACCTCGGTGTCGGCGCTGGCCGTGGCGGTCAGCGGGAACCCGGCGGCCCACGCCCCGAAGGCGGCGAACACCGCCTCGCGGGTCTGGTGCAGCCCCTCGGCCGCCCGCTGTTCGGCCTCCAACGCCTCGGCGGCGCGGCGGGCGGCCACCCAGGCCTTCTGCAGGGCGACGCAGCCGCTGCGCCGGCTGGAGCAGCCGCTGGCCTCCCAGGCCGTCTCGCCGGCGGTGGCCGCGGCCCGCAGCGCCTGCGCCACCTCGCCCACCCCGGCGACCAGGGCGCCGTCCTCGGTGACGGCGGCGGTCGCGGGGTCCAGCAGCCCGGCGTTGCGGGCCAGGCCCAGCGCCCCTTGCAGTTCGGGGCGCACGGCGGCGGCCAGCCGCTGCGCTTCGGGCGCGTCGGCGGGCGCAGGGGCCTCGCGGCGCAGCTTGTCCAGGGCCGCGGCCCGCCGCTGCTGGGCCGCCCGCAGATCGTCGCCGTGCTGGGCGGCCTGCATGAACTGCGAGGTGTTGCCTTCGCCCTCGATCCAGGCGTTCAAGGCCTCCACCAGCGGGCGCTCGGGCGCCCCCTGGCACAGCCGGCGATCGGTGCAGCGCACCGGCACCCGCGCCCGCTCGCCCAGCGTCTGGCTCAGGGCGTCCAGCCGCTGAGCTCGCAGCTCGGGGGGCTCGGGCTCGGCGTAGCGCGCCAGCAGGTGGGCCAGCGCCTCGCGGATGGCGGTCTGTTCGGCGTCGGCCACCGAGCGCAGGCCCTCCAGGGCCAGGCACCAGTCGGTGTTGATGGGCAGCCGGGGCAGCAGGAAGAGCACCGCCGGGGCGCCCTCGACCTCGGCCACCGGGCCGGCCCGCAGGCTGTGCACGCCCTTCGGCCGGGCGCTGCAGGTCGCCCCCTTGCGGGCGGGCCACACAGCGACGCGCTCGGGCTTGAACCCGGGGCTCTGCCGCACGGCGAGGCGAAACGGCGTGCCAGCGGGCAGCTCGCCCACCCACAGCGGGGCCTCGGGGGTCGGGGGCTGGATCAGGATCGTCGGCGGATCGGCGGCGAAGGCCGCGCTCGATAAGATCCACAGCGCCAGGAGGGGTCGGACCACGGGGCGAGCATCGAAGGCCCCACGGATCCGGTCAAGAAAACGCCCTGAGCCCGCGGGCTAGCGCCAGCGGAAGGTGCGCACCCCAATGGCGCCGAGCACAACGCCGAAGCCGGCCAGCACGGCGGCGGCCGTGAGGCCGTCGGCCAGGGGCAGGCCGCGCCAGGTCATGGCGGCCAGGCCGTCGGTGGCCCAGCGGGTGGGGATCAGCAGCGAGATGTGGTCCAGCCAGTCGGGCATGAGGAACGATGGCAGCCACGCGCCGCCCAGGAAGCTCATGACCAGCACCGCGAAGGTGCCCAGGCCGTCGATCTGCCGGGCGGTGCGGCCCACGCCGGCCAGCAGCAGGGCGAAGCCGCCCACGTACACCGCCTGGCCCAGGTGCACGGCCACGAAGCCCAACCACGAGCCCCGCACCTGGATGTCGAACACCAGCATGCCGGCCAGGTAGACGGCCGCCGAGATGATCAGCGCGATGACCGCGGCGCCCACCCCCACGCCCACCAGCAGGGTGCCGGGGGCCACGGGCGCCATCTGCAGGCGCACCAGGCTGCCTTGCTCGCGCTCCTCCACCAGGCCCTTGCCGGCGGCCAGGCTGCCGAACATGAGGAACATGCACAGCATGCCGGCGAAGGTGTGGGCGTAGCTGTTGTAGTCCGACGGGCCGCCCGAGCCCGCCACGTCCTCGGTGGTGACCTTCAGGGGGAGCTGCAGGCCCTGGCCGTCGCCGGTGCCCTGGATGAGATCGGGGGCGTCGCGCACCAGGGTGTCGGCGCTGTCCAGGAAGGCCCGGAACTCGGGCCGAACGCTGGGGGCCGCCTTGGTGAGCAGCCGGGCCCCGGTGAGGGCCGTGGCGAGCTGCTTGGGATCGGCCATGGCCTTGCCCAGCCGGGTGAACAGGGCCTGCTGGATCTTCCCCCCGGCGAAGCCGGCCTCGAAGGTGTGGCTGGGGTCCTGCAGCAGCGTGACCTGAATGTGCTCGCCCGTGAACAGCCCCGTGAGGCTCAGCGCGTCACCCACGCCCTTGGGCAGCAGCAGGGCGGCGGGGGCGTCGCCGGCGGCGACCTTGCGGCGCGCCTCGGCCTCGCTCACCCGCGTCACCGTGATCATCGAGTCGGCGTCCAGATCGGCGATCAGGCCGGCGACGGCGGGGTGGTCCTCGGCGGTGACCACCAGCAGATCCATGGTGGCCGCGCCCTCCTTGGGGGCGAACAGCATGCCCACCAGGCCCGCCAACAACACCGGGATGAGGATCGTGAGCAGCGCGCCCTGCCGGTCGGCCCAGAAGACCGCCAGCTCCTTGCGCACCACCTGCAGCAGGCCGTCGATCACGGGGCCCCCTCGCCGGCACCCGTGTCCGCCTCGCCGTCGCGCAGGCCGCGGCCGGTCAGGTCCAGGAACACCTGCTCCAGGGTGCGCGGCGCCTGCACCACCTGCGGCGCGAAGGCCGCCAGGGCCTCGGCCACCTGGGCGGCGCTGGCGTGGGCGGTGACGTGGAAGCGCGTGGTGTCGCCGCCGTCGAGCAGGGCGTCCAGCCGATCGTGGGCGACGACGCGCCCCCGATCCACGATGGCCACCCGGTCGCACAGGGCCTCCACCTCCTCCATGTAGTGGGTGGTGTAGATCACCGTGCGCCCCTCGGCGTGCAGGCCGCGGATGGTCTCGAACAGGTGGTTGCGCGACTGTGGATCCACCCCGGTGGTGGGCTCGTCGCAGATGATGACGGGCGGGTCGTGCAGCAGCCCGCAGGCCAGGTTCAGCCGGCGCTTCATGCCGCCGGACAGCGTCTCGACCTTGGCGTCAGCCTTGGCGTCGAGCTGGGCCAACGCGAGCGCCCAGGCGCGGCGGTCGCGGGCCCGCTGACCCTTCAGGCCCATCAGGCCGCAGAAGAAGTCCACGTTCTGCCGGACGGTGAGGGTGGGGTACAGCGCGAGCTGCTGGGGCACCAGACCCACCCGGGCGCGCACCCCGCGGGCGTCGGCGGTGACGTCCAGGCCGTCCACCCGCACCTGTCCGGCGGTGGGCTGCAGCAGCCCGCAGATGGCGTTGATGGTGGTGGTCTTGCCGGCGCCGTTGGGTCCCAGCAGGCCCAGCAGGGCCCCCTTGGGCACGCTCAAGCTCAGCCCGTCCACGGCGACGAAGTCGCCGTAGCGCACCTGCAGGTCCCGGATCTCGACCATGGCGTCCATGGTCGACCGTGTCGCACGCCGGACGGCGCCGCGCAACCGGGCCGCGGGGCAGCCGGGCACAGGCGGGGGGCTTACTTCACCTCGACGGTGATGGTCTGGCTCATCTTGGGGCCGTAGCTCATGTGCGCACCGTCGGCGAACTGCATGGTCAGCGTGTGCTTGCCGGGGGTCAGCTCCAGCTCGGTCTCGGTCTGGCCGCCGCCGAAGTGAATGTGCTTGTCGTCCTTGGGCACCACCTGGCCCTGGGCCACGCCCTCGCCGTCGATGATGATGTGGTGGTGGCCACGGGTGTTGTCCTTCAGGGCCTCGCCGGCCTTGGTGACGGTGACGCCCTCGACCCCGAAGACCACCTTCACCTTCGTACCCACGGTGGCGCCATCGGCAGGCTCCACGAAGAACACCTTGGCCCCCTCGGGGGCGCCCATCGCGGCCGCGGTGGGGCCGTCGCCGATGGCCCCGTGGCCGTGGCCGGCGTGGTCGTGGCCGGCGTGGGCGTCGCTGGCGGCCGCGCTGGCGGGGGCCGCGGACTCGGGGGCTGCGGACGCGGGGGCCGCGCTGGCGGCCTGGCTGGCGGCCGCCTTGCTCGCGGGCGCGGCGCCGCCGGCGGCGGGGGCGTCCTTCTTCTCGCAGGCGTTCAGGGCCAGGGCGGCCAGCGCGACGGCGGCCAGGTGGGTCAAGCGAACCATGTGATCCTCGTCAGGTGCTCTCGTGGGGCCCACGGCGGGGCGTGGGCGGCGAACAGATGTTCCCCGCGCCCGAGACGTCGCCGCCTCAGCGCAGGCCGTGCTTCTTCAGCTTGCTCTGCAAGGTGGTGGGCTTCAACCCCAGCAACGCGGCGGCGCCCCCGTCGCCGTAGATCTGGTCGCCCGTGCGCGTCAGCGCGGCCTGCAGGTGGCGCACCTCGTTCTCGGCGAAGGTGGGGAAGGGGCCGTCGGCTTCCGGCGCCCCCGTCGGCCGGGGGGCGGGCCGGGCGGGCGCGGGGGCCAGGCCCAGATCGGCCGCCGAGATCCGCCCTGCGGCCCGCACGATGGTGGCCCGCTCCACGGCGTTGCGCAGCTCGCGTACGTTGCCGGGCCAGCGGTGGCCCGCCAGCGCGTCCAGCGCGCCCGCCGACAGGCTCCAGGGCCCGCGGCCGCCCTTCGCCAGCGCGTCCAGGAACACCTTGGCCAGATCCACCGCGTCCTCGGGCCGGTCGCGCAGGGCGGGCAGGCTCAGCGGGAACACCGCCAGCCGGTAGTACAGGTCCTCGCGGAAGCGGCCCTGTTGCACCGCCTTCAGCAGCTCCACGTGGCTGGCGGCCACCACCCGCACGTCCACGCGCACCGAGCGGTCGCTGCCCACGGGCTCGAAGGTGCCCGACTGCAGGGCCCGCAGCAGCTTGGCCTGGGCCTCCAGGGGCATGTCGCCCACCTCGTCCAGCAGCAGCGTGCCGCCGTTGGCCGCGCGGAAGCGGCCCTCGCGGTCGCGGGTGGCGCCGCTGAATGCGCCCTTCACGTGGCCGAACAGCTCGCTCTCCACCAGCTCGGCGGGGATGGCGGCGCAGTTCAACTTGATGAAGGGCCGCTCGGCCCGGGGGCTCCAGGCGTGCACCGCCTGCGCCAGCACCTCCTTGCCCGTGCCCGTCTCGCCCTGGATCAGCACCGGGGTGTCGGTGCGGGCCACCAGCTTCGCCAGGCGCACCACCTCGGCCATGGCGGGGGCGCGGCTGGCCTCCAGCGAGCGCACCGCGTCGTCGGTGCCCCGCTCGCCCTCCAGCAGGCGGCTGCGGGCCTCGGCCTGGTGGCGCAGGCGGTCCAGCAGGGCGGTCTGCTCCGCGAACAGCAGGGCGATGCTCACCACCTGGCCGTACACGCCCGCCAGCGCCACCGACTGGTCGGGGTAGATGCCGCAGGTGCTGCGGTCGAAGGTCATCATGCCCAGGCTTCGGTCGCCGGCGAAGAGCGGCACCACCATGCAGCTATGGCCCGCCGGCAGGTCCAGCAGCCCGTCGTAGGGATCCCCCTCGTCGCCGGTGTGCTGCTCCTCGTCCAGGGCGATGGGCCGCCGCAGCTCAAGGGCGCGCTGGATGGTGGGGAAGCGCGCCAGCTCCAGGACGTGCCGACGCACCCGCCCGTCGGCCAGGGGGCCGTCGGCGGCGCGGACCCGTAGGCGGGCCTCGGGCTCCAGCGTGTACACGGCGGCCAGGTCGTACGGCACCAGATCCCGGATCGCCCGCAGGGCGCGCTGCAGCAGCTCGGCCAGGGCGTCGGGCTGGGCGGCCAGCCGGGTCAGCGCGTCCAGATCCCGCGTCAGGTCGATCAGATCGGGCATGATGGCCTCGGTACCAGGGGACGCGGCTGAGATGCCCCACCGGCATTTCGGTGGCAAGGCCCAACGAGAAACCGGTGAAGGAGGCCCCGATGCGTCGGGTGGAGTTCCACCGCTACGGCCCGCCCGAGGTGCTGTCGCTGGCCGATGTGCCGGCGCCCCGACCGCGCCGAGGGCAGGTGCGGGTGGCGGTGCACGCCGCGGGCTGCAACCCCAAGGACGTCATGGTCCGGAAGGGCCGCTTCAAGGCCTTCGTGGGGCCGCGGTGGCCCAAGACCCTGGGCCACGACGTCGCGGGCGTGGTGGACGCGGTGGGCCCGGGGGTGCAGGGCCTGGCGGTGGGGCAGCCGGTGTTCGGCATGATCCAGGCCTGGCGCGCCGGCGGCTATGCGGAACAGGCGGTGCTGCCCGCCGATCAGGTGGCGCCGCTGCCGCCCGGGCTGAGCTTCACCGACGCGGCGGCCGTCCCCCTGGCGGCGCTGACGGCCTTGCAGGCGCTGCGGGATCTCATCGGCCTGCGGCCCGGCGACCGGGTGGGGCTGCACGGGGCCAGCGGCGGGGTGGGGGTGTTCGCCGTGCAGCTCGCCAAGGCGCTGGGGGCGCATGTCACCGCCACCAGCAGCGCGGCCAACCACGACCTGCTGCGCGCGTTGGGCGCCGACGTGACGCTGGACTACCGCGCCGCCGACCTGTTCGACCACGGCCCCTTCGACGGGGTGTTCGACATCTTCGGCAACCGCCGCTTTGGCGACGCCTGCCGGGCCCTTCGGCGGCGGGGCGTGTACGTGAACACCGTGCCCGAGCCTCGGATCATCGGGCAGCACCTGCGCACCCGTTTCGCAGGCGGGCAGACGGCGCGGCTGGTGGTGGTGAAGAGCCGAGGGGCCGATCTGCGCCACCTGGCGGCCCTGGTGGCCGCGGGCCAGCTACGGGCGGTCGTCGACGCCGTGTTGCCCCTCGACAAGGCGGCCGAGGCTCACCGGCGGCTGGAGACCAAGCGGACGCGGGGCAAGCTGGTGCTCCAGGTGCGCTGAGGCCGGGGCGCCGGGCAGGCCCAGGCGCTCCAGCTTCTGCCAGCCCGGGATCCGCTGCCGGGCCAGCCGCCGCGCCACCACCGCGAAGACCGCGACGTAGAGCCCCGCGAAAGCCAGCCGCTGGGGCACCAGCCAGCCCAGGCCGGCGAGCCGGCGACCGTCGGCCCGCAGCGCCAGGCCCGCCGCGGTCAGCTCCATGCCCAGGTGCAGCAGGCTCCAGATCACGGCCAACGCCGGCGCGTGCGCCGCAAAGCCCACGGCAAGGGCCAGCACGAGGGGCGTCGAGCCCATGGCAAGGTGACCCACCAGGAACCCGGGCAAGGCCCACAGCCCCAACCAGCCGCGTCGCCCCAGCAGGCGGCGGTGGCGCCACAGGCACTGCAGGTTGCCGGTGGTCCAGCGACAGCGCTGGCGGAAGAGGTCGCGCCAGCCGGCCGGCGCCTCGGTCAAGGCGATGGCCCGCGGCTGGTAGACCACGCGCTGATCCCCCAGCCCGTGGACGCGCAGGGTGGCGTCGGTGTCCTCGGCCAGGGTGGGGCTGGCGAAGCCGCCGCTGCGGGTCAAGGTGGCGCGGCGGAAGGCCCCGCAGGCGCCGGGCACCGTGACGATGGCGTTCAGGGCAGACTGGGCGCGGCGGGCGAAGTCGATGGCCACCACGTACTCGAAGGCTTGCAGCGCCTCCACCAGTTGGCCCCGCTGGCCCACCCGCACGCGCCCCGCCACGGCGCCCACCGTGGGATCGCGGAAGGGCGCCGCCAGGTGGCCCAGGGCGTCGCGGGCCAGCCAGGTGTCGGCGTCCAGCACGGCCACCACCGGGGCACGGGTGGCCGCGAGGGCTGCGTCGAGCGCCGCCGCCTTGCCCCGGTTGGGCTGGCGGATCACGCGGAGCTGGGGGAGGAAGGGGCGGGCGGCCTCGGCCCGCAGCGCGGTGGCGTCGGTGGAGCCGTCGTCCACGACCACCACCTCGTGGGGTGGGGGATCGCAGGCGGCCAGGCGGCGCAGGCAGCCCTCGATCACCTGCGCCTCGTTGAAGGCGGGCACCAGCACGGCCACGGCGGGGCCCGGGCCGGGCGGCGGCGGCCGAAAGCGCAGGGCGGCGGCCAGCGATACCAGCCAGTGCAGCAGAGCCAGCCCAAAGGCCAGTTGCAGGAGCGCGTCGAGCATGGGCCGCCAAACGCGCCGACGGGCGCGGGATTCAACAGGGTGCGCCGGCGGGCGCGGGCGCGCTACGCGACACCTCCGCAAACGGCCGCCCGTCAGCGGGCGAGGGCGTCCGCTGGATGCCCGAAGACCTCGGTGAACTGCCGGTGCCCCGTGTGCCTCAGCCAGCGCCAGCCGGCGCCGTCGGTGAGCCCCAACAGGTGCACGCCGTGCTGCTCGATCCACAGCAGGTGCCGGGCCACCTCCAGCTTCGTGCGGGGGTTCCCGGGCAAGGTGGCCACCTCCAGCGCGACGGCGACGGGGCGGTACCCCTGGCGGGCTACCCAGCGGTCGGCGTCCTGCGCCACCGCCACGTCGGGCAGCGCGCTGAGCCCCGCGGCGAGCCACGCCGCCATGAGCGGGGGGCCGGGCCACGGGGCCGGGCGCACGCCGGCCAGCGTCCGCGCCCCGTCAGCGGCCCGCCCGTGCCAGGCCAGGACGGGCCCGTCGGGGCCCACCGCCAGAAACGGCGGCAAGCCCGTGCCCCCCGCGGCCAGGCCTTCGAGGACCTCGCGCAGGCCTCGCAGGGCCTCGGCGGTGGGCGCCGAGAGGGCCTCGCGGACGGCCAGCAGCGTGTCCAGCCCGGCGCGGCCGCGGGCGGCGCCCAGGCCCAGCGCCAAGCGCTCGTCGGCGGCGATCCCCAGGAGCTGGTCGCGCAGCGCGAACCAGCGCGTGAAGGTCAGCGGGCGGGCGGCGCCCTCCAGGGCGGCCACCACGAGGCAGGTCTCGAGCTTCCATTGCAGCGCCAGCGCGTCCCCCGCGAGGCCGTCGACCGGGGGCAGACCGGCCAGGGCGGCCGGGCGCGATTGCATCCACCCCTGCAGGATCCCCAGCGCATCCAGCGGGCGCAGCGGCGCGCCGCCGCGGGCCACCCGCATGGCGGCCAGGGCCAGGGCCGTGGGCCCGACGGGCGCAGGCGCCGCCGGCGGTGGCGCAGCGGGCGAGGCCGCGGCGCTGGGGGCAGCGGCGGGTGGCGGGGTGTCGGGTGGCGCGGCGTCGGGGCCCAGCGCCGTCCCGGCCAGCGAGACGCCCTCGTCCACGATCAGGCACAGCAGGCCCGCCTCCACCAGCGCGCGCCGCCCCCCGGAGAGCCGCCGCGCGGTGCGGGTCAGCTCGTCGGCGGCCGCCGTGTTCAGCGCCGCACAGAACACCTGCACGGGCTCGCTGAGGGCCTCGTCGAGGGCGGGCGCGCGCCAGATGCCCGCTCGCCACAGATCGGGTGCCCCGCGCACACACACCGTCTGTGCCAGGCGGTCTCCCACCGCCAGCGGCGCCACGTCCGCCCCGTTGGCGGCCTCGCGCAGCGCCTGCGCCATGGCGGTGGCGTCGGGGTACCGGTGGGCCGGGAGCGGCCGGGTGGCCCGGCGCGCCACCGCGGCGAACCCGGGCGGCAGCAGGGCCAGGCCGTCGGGCTCCAGGGCCTCGTCGCCCGCCAGCAGCCAGGCCAGCAGCCGGCCGGTGGCGTACAGATCGGCCCGGTGATCCACCGGATCGTTGTCGAGCTGCTCGGGGGCCGCGTAGCGCAGCGTGCCCAGGCCGTCGGTGGTGGCGGTGAGCCGCTGTGCCTCGTGGGCGCGGGCGATGCCCAGGTCCACCAGCACGACCCCGTGGGCGGTGGCCACCACGTTGGCGGGCTTCACGTCCCGGTGAACGACCCCGGCGGCGTGCAGGTGGGCCAGCGCGTCCAGCACGGCGCCCACCACGGCCACGGCCTCGCTGGGGCGGGCCCGCTGGGTGCTGAAGGCGCGGGACAGATCCGCGCCGGCGGCGTAGTCCATCAGCAGGACCGGGGCGGCGGGGACGTCTTCGAGCAGGCCCAGGGTGCGCACCACGCCGGGGTGGCTGAGTCGGGTCAGCAGGCTCACCTCGCGCAGCAGCCTCGCCCGGTGCCGGGCGCTGCGGCGGAGCTGGGGGTGCAGCACCTTCGCGGCCATCGGGCGGCCGTCGCGATCGGCCACCAGCCAGACGCTGGCGCTCGACCCGCGGGCCAGCAAGCTCTGCACCGTCAACGTCGGGCCCAGATCTGGTCGGTCCTCGGCGGGCTGGCCCACGGCCTCGGCCAGGCGGGGATCGGGTACGGCGCTGGGCGGGGGTGGGGGCTTCAGCCCCGTGGGCGCGCGCCAGTCCAGGAGCCAGCGATCGGTGGGGGCCAGCGCCCGCTCGCCGTAGGGGTCCAGCAGCTCCACCTGGCACTTCGGCGCGGCGATCACCAGCCGCGGCACCAGCCCCTCGTGGGCCTCCAGGGCCACCAGCGGGCTCAGCGGTACCCAACGCCCGTCCGGGGCGATCAGCACCGGCTCGCGGGGGCGCAGGCCCGCCGGCAGCCCGCGCAGGCGGAGCACCTCGGGCTCGGCGCCTACGAACCGCAGCAGCCGCAGGCTGGGGCGGGCGGGATCGTAGTCGTCCAGGGCGTGGATGGGCCGATGGCGGATGGCCTCCAGCCCCCGCACCAGCGTGCGCAGGTGATCGCGGCCCTCGGTGTCGAACCAGTGCTGGGCGCGGAAGCCCACAGTGGTGGGGCCGGTCTCGCCGTGCACCAGGTCGTTGCGGGCGGTCACCAGGGCCTTCAGGGCCATCAGGGCGGGCGTGGGGCCGCCGTCGCGCAGGCAGCGGGCGATGGGCGCGGCCACCGCCGCCGGTTGGGCCAGCACCGCGCGGGCCAGGCCGTCGGCCAGCTCCACCAGCACCCCGCTGCTGACGGGGCGGGTCGGGGCCAGCACCGGGTCCAACGACACCGACGCCTGCCCCTCGGGCGCCAGCAGCGCGATCAAGTAGCGGGCGGTCAGCTCTGCGAAGCCGAAGGCCCAGCCCACCTGCCGCTCCGGCCAGCCCCGCGCGCCGGAGACCCGCAGGTAGGGCTCGCGCAGGCAGGCGGGCGCGAACCCCCGCAGGATGGCGTCGGCGGTGGCCGATGGCTGGTCATCATGTTCGAACACCGGCCCGTGCCCTCGCGCCGCGGTCAGTCGCCCACAGTCTGCCCCGCGTCATCCAGGCTGGCCAGAGCGTCGCTGAACGCCCCGGGCGCCTCCAGGTGGGCGCAGTGGCCGGCCCCGGGCAGCACGCGGTGACGGGCCCGCGGGATCAGCCGGTGCATCTGCGCCGCCAGCCCGCTGAACTTCTCGTCCTCGGCGCCGGTGATCAGCGTCACGGGCATCGCCAGCGCCCCCAGATTGGCCCACAGCGACGGCATGGCCCCCGTCCCGGCGCCCCGCAGGCTCGCGGCCCAGCCGGCCGCGGTGGCCGCGCGCCGCCGGGCCTGCATGGCCTGCCGGGCCTGTGGCTCGATGCGCCGCTGGGTGGCGATGATGGGCGTGGCTTGCCAGGCGGCCAGCCAGGTCGGCAGGGGCTCGCCCAGCAGGCGGCCGGCCAGGGCGTCGTCGGCCGCGCGCCGGGCCGCTGCGTCCGCTGGATCGGCCAGGCCGGGGGTGGCGCCGATGAGCCCCAGGTGGCCGACGCCTGTCGGGCCCGCGCAAGCCCAGCTCAGCGCCACGCGGCCGCCGAAGCTGTAGCCCCACAGATCGAAGTCGTCCAGGTTCAGCGCCTGGGCCAGCGCCAGCGCCTGATCGGGCAGGCGGTGGGCGGCGGGATCGGGGGCGACGTCGCTCTGGCCGTGCCCGAGCAGATCCGGCGCAAACACCGGCCGCCCCCCGAAGGCGCCCACCACCGGCGCCCAGTCCTGACCGTCGCCGGTGAACCCGTGCAGGCACACCACCGGTCGCCCTGTGCCGGGCCAGCGCCACACCCGGAAGCGGTGCCCGTGACCCACCCGCTCCAACGGCTCCGGCGTCACGTCTCGGGCACCTCGGGGCGCTCGGCCTCCACCTCGCCGTCGTCCTCCAGGGCCCGCAGCTTCGTGGCGTCGTCCCGCGACCAGGGCCGCGAGAGCACCACGTCATCGCCGTAGAACCATTTCAGGATCTGGTCGGTCTCCAGCCCCTTGGTCTTTGCCAGGCAGGCCGCGCCGTACTGGCTCAGGGCGCCTCGATTCAGCGGGCTCTTGCGGGCGAAGGGCGTGCCCGTCACCGCGTCGCCCGTCTTCCCGGCGTTCTCGGTGACCAGGATCTCGGTCCAGTACACACCCCGAAACGGGCTGCGGTCCCCGCGCTTGCGGGCCTGGCGGTAGGCGGTGCGCATGGCGTCCCAGCTCGCCCAGCCGCTCAGCTTGTGGGCGCTGGGGGGCAACGGGCGGCACTCGGTGTCGCGGTGCTTCGCCCCGGCCACGTAGTTGCCGAACAGCAGCTCGCCGTCGGCGTGCATCACCACGTCGCGGGTGGCCTGCACCGCGTGGCGGCTGCGGGCATGGGCGGGCGGGCGCCAGCACTGGAACACAGCGGTCATCTTCACGGGCCGGTCCTCGCCGTGCCGCTGCAGGAAGCTGCCCAGGTAGGTGCGCGCCGCGATGGCCTGAGCCTCCAGGGCGGGCGCGGCGGTGGTGAACCAGCCCAGCTCGCAGTCCACCACGCCGGGCAGGTACTCCTCCTCCACCGCCATGGCACCGCGCACGGTGTCCACGCAGGGCGGCATGACCGTCATGCGCGGCCCGCCACCGTGCTTCGCCTCGCACTCGGCCAGGGTGGTCAGCCGGGGCCCGCACCCCGCCAGACCCAGCAGGGCCGCCGCCCAGGCCGCCGCCCACAGGGTTCCCAGGCGTGCGCTCGCCGGCTTATCCTGCCCGGCGCTCTGCGACCTCTGGAGGCCCCTCATGCTGGTCATCGGCATCATCCTCATCGTCGCCGCCGTGGGGCTCGGGGTGGCCCACGTCATGGCCCGCCGCAAGACGGGCTACCTGCTGGCCGCCTCGGACCAGACCGCCGGCGCTCTGGCCGACATCGCCCGGCGGGTGGCCGGTGAGATCGGCGGCGGCGGCTTCCAGGAGTTCGTCACCCTGACGGGCCACGCCCGCTGCGATCAACCGCTCATGTCGCCCCTGGGCGAGCGCCCCTGCCTGTACTACCGCGCCACCGTCACCCGCCAGTACGAGGAGGAGTACGAGGAGCGCGACAGCCAGGGCAACGTGCGCCGCCGCACCCGCCGGGGCAGCGAGACCATGTCCAGCCAGAGCGAGCACGTGGACTTCCTGCTGGTGGACGATCCCGGCGACATCGACGTGCGCCTGCACGGGGCCGACTTCGACGGTCTGGTGAAGACGGTGGACCGCTTCGACCCCCAAGGCGGGTTCGGCGGCGGCACCCTCAGCTATGGCCGCTTCAGCATGCAGGTGGGCGGCATGGGCCGCGGCCGCCGCACCCTGGGCTTCCAGTACACCGAGCACATCCTGCCGGCCGCCGTGGACCTGACTGTGGTGGGCCAGGCCACCGACCGTGGGGGCCGCATGCAGATCGGAGCGGGCGGCCCGGCCTGGATCGTCAGCACAAAGAGCAAGGCCGAGATGATCGGGGCCGCGAAGCAGACCGCCAGCCTGACGGCGGCGCTCAGCGGCGTCTGTGCCCTGGCCGGGGTGGGATTGACCATCGCGGGCGCCCTGCAGGGGTAACACCCGCCTGGGGTGGCGTATCTTGCCGGGCATGAGCGACCCCGCCCCATCGCCCGAACCGCCCCCGCCGAACCCAGCGAAGCCCCGCAAGCCCCCGCGCCCCCGCTGGCAGCGCTGGCTCATCGACATCGGCCTCGTCATCGGCGTGCTCACCGTGGCCCAGTACTGGCACCGGCGAAACCTGACGCCCGCCGACGGCCGCCCCGCCCCGCAGGTGACCCTGCACACCCTGGACGGCAAGCCCGTAACGCTCGCGGACTACCGCGGCAAGAGCCTGCAGCTCCACTTCTGGGCCACCTGGTGCAGCGTCTGCAAGGTGGAGTACGGCGCCCTCAACGCGCTGCACGACAGCCTGGGCGACGACCAGGCCCTGCTGGCCATCGTGGCCGACGGCGAGGATCCGGCCGCGATCGTGCGCTACGCCAAAGAACACGACCTGCGCTACCCCATCCTGCTGGGCAACCGCGAGGCGCTGGAGGCGTTCGGGGTGTCCAGCTTCCCCACCAACTTCTGGGTGACCCCCGACGGCACGCTCACCGGCCAGGACGTGGGCATGAGCACCCGGTGGGGCATGCGCGCCCGCATGAGCTGCGCGGGGGACTGACCGGGCGTCCGGGGCGCCAGCCCTGGACAATCAACCGCCGCTGCGACAGGCTGCGTCCCTTGACGGTTCCACCGTGCGCACGGTGCATTGACCCGAACGGAGGCGAACATGCGTGACGTGTTCCTGGTCGGCGGGGCCCACACGCCCTACATCGGCAAGTTCAACCCCGACTTCATCTGGAAGAAGCACCCCGACTTCGGTAAGCGCACCAACCCGGACGGCGAGCAGTTGGTCAAGCAGGTGGTGGCCGACACCTTTGCGGCCACCGGCGCCACCGGCGAGCTGGTGGACAAGGCCTTCATCGGCAACTTCGCGGGCGAGCTCTTCGAGAACCAGGGCCACTTCGGCGCCCTCGTGGCCGCGGCCGACGAGGGGCTGGTGGGCAAGCCCATCACCCGCGTCGAGGCCGCCTGCGCCTCGGGCGGGCTGGCGTTGAGCAACGGCTTCGACGCCATCCGGGCCGGCGCCGACATCGTGCTGGTGGTGGGCGCCGAGGTGCAGAACACCCGCAACGCCATGGACGGGGCCGACTTCCTGGCGCGCGCCTCGCACTACAAGTCGCAGCGCGAGATCGACGCCTTCACCTTCCCGGCCCTGTTTGCGCGCCGGATCAAGGCGGCGGTGGCTGCGGGCGTCGTCACCACCGACGACCTGGCGCTGGCCTCGGTGAAGGCCTACGGCAACGCCAACAAGAACCCCTTCGCCCACATGCGCGCCTACAAGATGGAGCTCGAGGCCGCGAAGCTCAGCCCCACCTTCCTGGGCAACGAGGACCTGAAGGACTGGCTGCGGGTCAGCGACTGCAGCCAGGTCAGCGACGGCGCCTCGGCGCTCATCCTGGCCAGCGAGGCCGGCCTGGCCAAGCTGGGCAAGGCCCGCGTCGACGTGGTGCAGGTGCTCAGCTCGGTGATCGCGGTGGGCGCCCTGAACGCCACCACGAACCCGCTGGAGATGACCACGGTGAAGATGGCCGCCGAGAAGGCCTACGCCGCGGCCGGCCTGAAGCCCGCCGACGTGCAGGTGGCCGAGGTGCACGACTGCTTCACCATCGCCGAGGTGCTCTCCACCGAGGCCGTGGGCTTTGCTGCACTTGGCCAGGGGGCGGCGCTGCTTCAGAGCGGGGCCACCCAGATCGACGGCAAGATCCCCGTGAACACGGGCGGCGGCCTGGTGGGCTTCGGCCACCCCGTGGGCGCCACCGGCGTGAAGCAGGCGCTCGAGGTCTTCCGGCAGATGAAGGGCCAGTGCGGCGACTACCAGATGCCCACGACCCCGGGCATCGGCCTCACCGCCAACATGGGCGGCGACGATCGCACCGCCGTGGTCAGCCTCTACAAGGCCTGAGTCGCGCCCCTTGCCGTGGGTAACCTGCCGATCCGGTTGGCTTTCTCAGAAGCTCTGACAGAAAAGCGCGACACGCCCTGAGATCCGCCGATGGGGATCTGGACACCTTCCGTCTGGAGCCCCGCCATGGCCTGCCCCGTCCCGAAGTACCACCGCAAAGGCATGACCCGCCGCGCGGATCGCAAGCGCTGCATCCTGCCCGGCAAGTGGAACTTCTGCACCAGCCGCACCCGGCGCGGCGAGTACTGCTTCAGCGAGCTGGACGACGACGACCGCCTGGTGCTGTGGGGGTTCGTCGCCTTTGCGGCCAAGCTCTACGGGGTGGATCTGGCCTTCGTGTTCGTCATGTCGAACCACCTGCACATCATCTGCCGGGCCCAGATCCCCGAGGCGGTCAGCCTGTTTCACGGGCACTTCAAGGCGCAGTTCGCGCGCTACATCCACCGCAAGCACGGCCGCACCGGCGCCGTGTGGGGCGGGCGGTTCCACAACGTCAACCTGCTGGATGACGAGGCCCAGGTCCGGGCGATGACCTACGGGATCGACCACGGGATGAAGGAGTCGCTCGTCGCGCGCTCCGACGAGTGGCACCTGCCGCACACCATCAACGAGCTGTGCGGCGACGGCTGGCTGCACGGGGTGGTGTGGCGGCGCCGCGTGGGCGACGTGAAGGGCGAGTGGTGCCGCATCAAGCAGCGCCTCGTGCCCCTGGACCGCTGGGCCGACAATCCGGCGGGCTACCGCACCTTCATCAAGCAGCTCCTGGAGGAACGCGTGCAGCACTACACCGAGCTGCGCGCGGCCCAGCGCGAGGGCTATGGGAAGCTGCGCGCGGCGTACCGCGAGGCGGGCTTGGACCCCGATGACTATGACCTGCCAGACGGCCGCCTGAAGGGGATCATCCGCCAGCATGACTACGTGCCGACGGTGATCAAGAGCAGCCGCGGCACCCGCTTCAGGGCCGTGGGGCCAGACCGCGAGGCCGAGCTGAAGGCCGCTCGCGAGGCGCATGTGGCGGCGTGTGAGGTGTACGACGCCACCGTCGCGTCCCTGGTGGCGGGCACCTTCGTGGGTGAGCCCACGCTGCCCGAGGGCTACCAGTGGCCGACCGCCATCGCGGCGGCGCTGGGCGTGGGCGTGGTGTGCTCGACCTGGGCCGAGATCTTCCGCGAGACGGAGCCGATCCCGCCGGGCTCCGCGTGGGCCCGGGCCGGCTGACGGCGGGTCGTTCGGACAGGTTGGTCGGGCAGCGCTCTCGGAGCGCCGGGGGCGAGGTCTGTCGGCGGACGGGTGCTACGGGTCAAGGGCGGGGCGTGTTGCGCCACGAGTTGCTACTGCCAGGCCGTCCAAGGGGCACCGCGGGCGTCAATGAAAACGCGGACCCGAGTCAACGCAGCTCGGACTCGCCCAAGACCTTGGTACCGTTAGGACACAGGGTCCAGTCGCCCACAGGGTCCAGTCGCCCAGGGTCCACTAGGACACAGGGTCCAGTTACCATTAGGACGCAGGGTCCAGTCGCCCACAGGGTCAAGTCGTCCACTCGCCGGGGACCGTGCCCTCCCCGGGCGCCAAGGCAAGGGTCGGGCGGGGAACGCCTGCGACGGCGCACGCTGCCGTTCGTACCCATGTGGCCACGCGCCCAGGGGTCCCCAGGTGTCATGTCGGCGGGCGCCGCAAAGGTGGTGAGTGTGTGGGGGACCAACTAGGCTGCTGCCGTGGGGGACTTCGGGACCAGCGTGGCCGTCGTGGTCGGGATCGACACCTATGCGGGTGCCATCCCGAACCTGCGCACGGCGGTGGCGGACGCGAAAGCCGTGGCCTCACGGCTGGCGACCGAGCAGGGCTATGTGGTCGAGCTCCTGGTGGACGAGGCCGCGACCCGAGCCGCTCTCCTGGGGCTGCTCGAGGAGACGCTGCCCCGCCGGCTGGGGCCGGGCGACCGGGTGCTGTTCTACTTCGCAGGCCACGGCATCGCACAGGACGGGGACGACGGCCCAGAGGGCTACCTGCTGCCGGTCGACGCCGTGGCGGGCGCCGGCGCGCAGACCAGCTTCCTCCCCATGGCCCGGATCAACGCGGCGTTTCGGGCGCTGCCGTGCCGGCACCGCTTCCTGATGCTGGACTGCTGTTTCGCCGGCAGCTTCCGTTGGGCGGGCCACCGCAGCTTCGCGCCGGAGGTGCCACAGCTGTACCGGCAGCGCTTCCGACGCTTTCTGGAGGGCACGGCGGCCCAGGTGCTGGTCTCGGCCGCCGAGGATCAGAAGGCGCTTGATCTGGTGGACGGGCTGGCGCTCGGGCGGCGGGACGAGGCCGCCCTGGAGGGCGGTCACAGCCCCTTCGCGGCGGCGGTCCTGGCCGGGCTGAGCGGCGCGGCGGATCTCCCGGGGCCCGATCACCAGCCGGATGGGGTGATCACCGCCACCGAGCTGTACCTGTACGTGCGCGACCAGGTGGAGCTGGCCGCCGAGCGGCGCGGCGCCCGGCAGACGCCGGGGCTCTGGCCGCTGCCAGAGCACGGCCGCGGCGAGTACTTGTTCGGGGTGCCGGGCCAGACGCCACGGCTGATCGAGGACCCCCGCCTGGACGCCGCGGCGAACCCCTGGCGCGGGCTGAAGGCCTACGAGCGAACCCACGCGCCCCTGTTCTTCGGGCGGGACGGCGAGATCGCGGCGCTCCAGGATCGCCTGACGGCGGCCGAGCGGCTGCTGGTGGTGTTGGGGGCGAGCGGCACCGGCAAGTCGTCGCTGGTGAAGGCGGGCTTGCTCCCCCGGCTGGCGGCCGGCTGGACCGTCCTCGGGCCAGAGCGGCCCGGGGCGGATCCGATGGGCATGGTCCAGCGCCTGGGCGCGGGGTGGGTGGCCGCCGAGGGGCCAGTGCTGGCGGTGGTGGATCAGTTCGAGGAGCTCTTCACGCACAACGCGTCGCCGGGGGCGGTGAGCCGCGCGTGCCATGCCCTGGAGGCGCTCCTGGCCGATGGATGCCGGGTCCTGCTGACCCTGCGCTCGGACTTCGAAGGGCGGGCTCAGGGGACCGCCCTGGGGCATCGCTTCGCGCAGGCCAGGTACGTCGTGCCCCCCATGGACCGCAACGGGCTGCGGGCGGTCATCGAGCAGCCCGCCCAGCTCCGCGTCCTGTATTTCGAGCCGCCGGAGCTCGTGGACACCCTCGTGGACGAGGTGCAGGCCCTGCCCGGGGGGCTGCCCCTGCTGTCGTTCACGCTGGCCGAGCTGTACGTGGCCCATGTGGAGCGCGATGCAGGCGACCGGGCGCTGCGGCAGGCGGACTATGACGCGCTGGGCGGCGTGACAGGGGCGCTGCAGAGCCGAGCCGAGGCGCTCTACGCGGCGGCGAATCCCGCCGAGCAGGAGAGCCTGCGGCGGCTGATGCTCCGGGCGGTGACGGTGGACGTCGACAAGGTGGCGCGGCGGCGGGTCCCCCTGGCCGAGCTGCGCTACGAGGCCTTCGCGGAGACCCGCCGCACCCAGGCCGTGGTCGACCGGATGGTGGCGGCGCGGCTGCTGGTCTCGGGCGCCAACGACGATGGCGTGCGCTACGTGGAGCCCGCCCACGACGCCTTGGTGCGCGGGTGGCACCGGGTCTACGAGTGGTTGCACGCTGGGGCCGACGTGCTCCCGCTGCAGCGCGCGCTGCGCCGTCAGGCCGTGGAGTGGGCGGGGCGCGGGCAGCCCACCAGCATGCTGTGGCACGACGACGCGCGGCTCCCCCAGGCCCGGCAGCAGGGCGACGCGCTGAACGCGCTCGAGCTCGCGTTCGTGAAAGCAAGCCGGTGGCGCCGGATGCGCCGCCGCCTGAAAGTCTGGGCGGCCATGCTGTTGCTGGGGTTGGCGGGCGTCTTTGTCGCCCGGCCTGTCGTCGGCTGGGTGATGCAGGTCCCGCTGACGCTGATGGGCCACGTCCAGGCCCACGTGGCGACCGCCTGTGCGGTCACGAACCTCAAGCAGGTGGAGTTGATGGCTGAGCTGGCGGCGGGGAGCCCGATGCCGGTCCAGCGGCTCCTGGGGCTCGCCCGGTGGCTGCACCTGACCCTCCCCGCGCTGAACATCACCGCCCCGGGCCGGGCGCTGGCCGCGGGCCGCGACGGGGTGTGGGCCGTGCAGCTCTCCGTCGAGGGCCGACCGGTCTTCATCACCGCCGAGGGCGAGGTGCGGCCCGACGCTGCGGGCTTCGTCTCCGTGGCTGCGGGGCGGCGCCTGGCACTGCTGGCGCGGGCGGGCGGCGGGGCCGAGATCTGGGATCAGCGGTCGGCCCGGAGGCTGCGTGATCTGGGCGGCCCGGACCAACCTGTGTACGGCGGTGCGCTCGCTTGGGACGACGGGCGCGCCCTCACCACCGAGATCGGCGGCGTCGCCCGGGTGTGGGCGGTGGACACGGGTGCCGAGCTGACGGCGGTTCGCCACGACGGGCCGCTCAACGCGGCGGCGCTCAGCGCAGCGGGGGACTGGCTCGCCACCACCACGGGCGGGGCGGCGGTCCGGCTCACCCCGGTGGACGGGGGGGCGCCGGTGACGCTGACGGGCGAGGCGCCGGCCACGGCCCTGGCGTTCAGCCCGGCGGAGCTCCGGCTCATCGTCGGCCGGGCCGACGGGCACGTGGAGCACTGGACCCGGCAGGCGGACGGCGCGTGGTCGCACACCACCCCGGTCCAGCACACCCCGGGCACCGCCGTGACGGCCCTCGCCGTGTCGCCGGACGGCTGGGTGGCGAGCGCCGGTGACGACGGCTCGGCCCGGCTCTGGGCGGCGTCCTTGATGGCGCCGGTGGTCTTCGCCCCGGGGCTGAGCCAAGAGCCGACGGACGGTGCCACGCCCGGGCCCCCACCCGAGGCGTCGACGGCCCCCGCGACGCCCCGGTGGCCCGCACTCGTCGGCGTCGCCGTGGGGCCAGCCCCCCAGCACCAGGTGTTGACGGTGGCGGACGGGGGGGCGGTGACTCTGTGGGTCCGGGGCGCGGGCGAGGGCGTCGATCTGGGCGGGGCCGAGTCCGCCGTCTTCCTGGCCGATGGGCGCGGCGCGATCGGGATCCTCCCCACGGGTCAGCCGCTGAGCTGGATGACCGATCCGGCGCAGCTCCAGGCGGCGCTCGCGGCCCAGGTGGTCGCGCGCTTTCGACCGGCCGAGGCGGGTGGGCACCCCGACGACCCGCCTGCGCCCGACCCTTCGGCGCCGCCGGGGCAGGAGGCGGCCCGGTGAACGGGCTCGGGCTGGTGCTGTGGGTGGTGCTGGGTGGGGCGCCGGCGCCATGGCGCCTGACCGCCGCCTATCGCGACCTCCGGGTGCGCCTGGTGCAGGCAGATGGCGGGTGCGCGAGCTACGCGACCTGGCGCGGTCCCGTCGGCCTCCTGGCGCGCCTGCACCTGCCCCTTCAGCGAGGGGCGTGCGAGCCGAGCGACGCGGTCGTCTCCTTCAACGGGGCCGTGCTGCGCTTCCACCGTGAGTGGTACGAGCGCCAGGGGCGCCACCGCGGCGAGAGTCACGCCGTCCGCCCCATCGCGGGGCACCTCGTGGACAACTGGCCCGCGGCCTGGAACCGGCTGGACGCGGCCGTCCACCTGGGGGACAGCTCAGTGCTCTTCTTCCGCGACGCCACCGTCGCCCGCTACTGGATCAGCGGCGGCGCCGACGGCGGGCCCCGCGTGCGGCGCGTGGGCGACGTGGATCTCGCCCAGCGGCTGTGGCCAGACGCGCCGGTGCCGATCCGGCGCGCCCTGCCCGACTGGCCGTACCTGCAGCGAGTGGACGCCGCCGTGAACCTGGGCGACGGCACGATCCTGGTCCTGGCGGGCGAGTGGGCCCGCCGCTACGCCGCGCCGCCGCAGCCCTCGGATCCCGCCGTGGACGGCGGCCTGGCGCAGCTCCCGCTCACCCCCATCGGGGCGCCGACGCGGCTGCCCATCGATCCCGATCTCGGCTGGCCGGTTGAGCTTGTCTTTCCGAGGCCGGAGTGACGGCCCGCGGCGGCGCGCCCCGTCCCTGCGGCCTCTGCCTCGATGGGCCAGCCGAAGGCCGAGCCAGAGACGGTGGAGATGACCCGGCGCGGCTGCTCGCCGTGGCGCTGCACCCACTGTCCCAGCAGCGCTGTCGCCTCGCCGTCGCCGCCGGTCAGAACACCTCGATGGGGTCGTATTGGAAGTCGCTGATCCCGGTGCCGAGCTGGGCGGCGTCCACCAGGCCCCAGCCCCACACCCGGCCGTCGGTGGTCAGCGCCAGCGCGTGGGCCGAGCCCGCGGCGATGGCCTGGATGGGCGGCAGGCCCGGCACCCGGGTTGGCGTCGGCGTGCTGGCCGCGACCTGTGGGCCCAGACCACACTGACCCCCGCCCGAGGCGCCCCAGCACCACACGGCGCCGTCGCCGTCCAGCGCGAGGCTGAAGGTGGTGCCCGTGGCGATGGCCACCACCCCGCTCAGGCCGGGCACCGCCGCGGGCGTCTCCACCATCGAAGGGGCGCCTCGGCCCAGCTCGCCCTGGCCGTTGAAGCCCCAGCCCCACACGGTGCCGTCGGTCTTCAGCGCCAGGGTGTGCCCGCCGCCGGCGGCCAGGGCGGCGACGCCGTCCACGGTGCCCAGGACGCCGGGGTTCACCGCGCTGGGACCGGCGCCGTTGTCGCCGAGCTGCCCCTGCAGGTTGTTGCCCCAGGTGTACACCGTGCCGCCCTCGGTCACCGCCACGCTGTAGCCCCCGCCGGTGGCAGCGTCGAAGCCGATCACGGTCTCGCCGTCCAGCGTGGCCAGCCCGGTGGGGGTCTCGACGTCGGCGCCGCTGACGCCCACCCCCACCTCGCCGCTCTGGCTGGCGCCGAAGCCGATGAGGGCGTCGTCGCCATTCAGGACCAGGGTGTGTCCGCCGCCGGCCCGGATGGCCTGGATGGGATCGGCCACGGCGACGGGCGCCGGCTCGTACTGGCGCACCACGGCCCCGTCGGCCAGCCCCAGGCGGCCGTTCTCGGCGTAGCCGCAGGCGGTGGCGCTCCCGTCGGCCTTGATGAGGAAGGTGGTGGCGCTGCCAGCCTCGACGCCCACCACGGCGGCCGCGCCCGCCAGCTCGGTGAAGGCCTCGGCGAAGGGCGCAGCCTCGCCCATGCAGAGCTGCCCGTCGTTGCCGTTGCCGGCCATGAACACGCGCCCGCCCTCGGCCAGGAGCACCGAGTGCTGCTCGCCGGCGGTGATGGCGATCACGCGGGGGGCCCCCACGCCGCCGTCGGGCGCGGCGCCGTCCATGGGTACGGCCTGATCGGCCGCGCCGCCGTCGAGCCCGGCCAGATCGGCGCCCGCCTGCGCGTCGGCGCTGCCGCCGCCTTCCCCGTCGTCGCAGCCCGTCAGGCCCACCACCGCCACGATGGCGGCCATCCACGCAATCCTTCGCATTGTCTGTCCCCCCGCTTGTGCCCCGACGCTGGCCGGTGGCTGGGGCATGTGTCAAGGCGCGTCGAGCAGCCAGTCGCCCACCTGGCGGGTCAGCGCCGCGAGGAACGTCGCCCGGTCGGGCAACGGCTCGGGCACATGGGGCGGCGGCGTGTTCAGGAACGAGAAGTGCCCCGCGCCCTCGGCCACGTGCACCTGAAGCGCGGGCAGCAGGCCTTGCACGGCGCGCGCGGCCGCCACCGGCGCGACCTGGTCGCGATCGCCGACCCACGCTGCCACCGGGATCCGTACGCCCTCCAGCGCGCCGGGGGCCTGCACCCAGCCCAGCGCGGGCGCCAGCAGCGCGGCGCGGGCCAGCGCGGGCACCGCAGGCGGCGCGAGCCGCTCGCCAGCGCGGCTCCACAGGGTCGCGCCGGCCAGGCTCAGCAGCAGCGTGGCGCCCATGGAGTGCCCCACGCCCACCACCGGCACCGCCGCGGGCGCGAAGGCCTCCAGCGCCGCCACGGCCTGACCCCGCCGGGTCGCCAGCACGTCCAGCCCCGGCGGCATTGGCGCCATGCCCGGTCGCGGCGCGATGACGGTACAGCCGCGCGCGTGCAGCGCCTCCAGCAACGGGCCGTGGCGCGCGGGATCGCCCCCGCGGCCCACGGCGAACAGCACGGTGGCGCGGGGCGAGGGGGCGGCCAGCACGGTGACGCCACGGTACGGGGTGACGGTCATCAGGACGTCTCCGGTGCGGGCTGGGCCTCAAACCGGACGATGCCGGCCCAGCACTGGGAGTTGGGGTGTCGCGCCGGGCGAGCCCCTACCGCCAGCGGCGGCGCACGCCGTCCAGGGCGGCGTGGAGAATGATCGCGTCCACCACCTCCTGCCGGGTCAGCGGCGCGTCCAGGGAGGCGGGCTGGGCCGGCCCCCCGAGGTCATAGGCGTGGGTCCCCACCCGGTACTCGCCGTCGCCGCGAATCGCCTGCCGGATCCGCTGCATGAGCACCGCTGTGTTCGGGTGCTCAGCGGCGGCCTCGACGGCGGCCATCAGGACCACGCGCGGATCGTCGTTGAAGGCGACGCCCTCGAGCAGGTGGGGCACTCGGGCCAAGGCGCGGCCCCACAGGCCGGGGCCCACGGCCAGCCCCGGCACGCTCTCGAGCCCGCGGCCGCCAAGGCTGGCGAAGCGGTGGTCCAGCATCTGCCGGATCATCTTCCAGGCGGCGTCCTCCACCGCCTCGATGGGCCAGCCCAGGGCCGAGCCGAAGAGGGTGGGGATCACCAGGTGCGGCTGCTCGCCGTGGAGCTGCACCCACTGTCCCAGCAGCGCCTTCGCCTCGCGGTCGAAGCCCATGCGGTCCAGCACCCGGGCGGCGACGCGCACGCGCAGCTCGGCGGGCGGGTGCTCGTCCAGCGTCCGGCCGCCGAAGCCCACGTGGGCGCGGGCCACCGCCTGCGGGTCCCCGGCGTCCTCAAAGGCGTGCACCAGGCCCCGCAGGCCCGCGGGGCCGGTGAGCAAGACGGCGAAGGCGTCGCACACCAGCTCCATCTGCCACGCGCCCAGGGCCGCGCCCAGGTCGAACAGCAGCTTGCGGCCCTCCTGCCGAGGCAGCCAGGCGGGCCCAGCCCCCGGCGCGAAGAAGGCGGCCTCGTCGGCAAACCCCGGCACCGCGCGCCAGAAGACGTGCCCGACCTCATGGGCCACCGCGGGCCAGCGGGGCACCTCGTCGCCGAAGTCGCGCGGCACGAAGATCACCGGGTGATCGGGGAAGAGCCCCAGGATGACCATCTCGGCGTCCTGGTCCGCGGGCACGCAGATGGGTCGCTGGGCGGGCAGGGGCACGCCCTCGGCCTGGGCGAAGGCTGTCAGCGGGGCCAGCAGGGCGCGGGCCACGGCGTCCGCGTCGCCCAGGAAGCCCACCTCGGCGCGCCGGGCCCGGACGAGCCCCTCGATGACGGCGGCCCGGGTCTGGGTGGCCCCCAGCGCCTCGAAGGCCTCCGCGTACAGGGGGGTCTCCGAGACGAGCACCTCCAGATCCCCAGGCTCGGCGCTGGCCGCCAGGGCCACGCCCCGCTGCAGCCGAATCAGGGCCTCATCGAGGGTGGACTGCGTGGGGTGCCGGATGATGTCGCGCAGATCGGCAGTGCGCGGATCGTCGGCCGCCAGGCTGCGGTGCAGATCGTCCAAGCGAGCCGCCAACCCCTCGGCCTGGCGGAGGGCGTCAGCGAAGCGCAGCCGGGCCTGATCGGCCCACCCGGCGTGGGCCTCGGGGCCGTCCATCGCGGGGGGCCGAGCCAGGGGCTCGGGGCTCTGCGCCTCGCCGGCCTTGTGTCCGGTGAGGCGCCCCACCAGCCCACGCAGCACGTTGAGCACCACCACCAGGGTGATGATCTTCTCGAGGGCCTCGCCGAAGTCCACGGCCTGCTACTCGGCGTCCGCGGGTGGGGGCGGGCTCGGCACGCTCGGTGAGGGCTGCGGCGGCGTGGGGCGCCGCCGGCGCAGGTGCGCCAGCCCCCGGCGCTCGCCGACGGCCTGGCTGAGCACCAGCGTGCGCAGCCAGGTGGGGTGGGTGGGCAGGAAGCCCGGCGGCGGGACCGGCTTCACGCTCACTCCTTGCGGGGGGTCTCGCTGCCCATGCGCGAGATGTGCTGGCGCATGTCGGTGTCGGCCTCGACGTTCTTCATCTGCAGGAAGTCCATGTAGCCGATGTTGCCGTCCAGCAGGGCCTTGGCCAGGGCCTTGGGCACCTCGGCCTCGGCCTCGGCCACCTTGGCGCGGGCCTCCTGGAAGCGGGCCTTCATCTCCTGCTCCTCGGCCACCGCCATAGCCCGGCGGCTCTCGGCGCGGGCCTGGGCGATGTTCTTGTCGGCCTCGGCCTGATCCATCTGCAGCTTGGCGCCGATGTTCTGGCCCACGTCCACGTCGGCGATGTCGATGGACAGGATCTCGAAGGCGGTCCCCGAGTCCAGGCCCTTCTCCATCACCACCTGGCTGATGCGATCGGGGTTCTCGAGCACGTGCTTGTGGGTCTTGGCCGAGCCGATGGTGGTGACGATGCCCTCGCCCACACGGGCCAGGATGGTCTCCTCGCCCGCGCCGCCCACCAGGCGGTCGATGTTGGCGCGCAGGGTGATGCGGCTCAGGGCGATGAGCTGGATCCCGTCGCCGGCGACGGCGGCCACCTTCGGGGTCTGGATGACCTTCGGATTCACGCTCATCTTGACGGCCTCGAGCACGTCGCGGCCGGCCAGATCGATGGCCGCCGCCCGCTCGAAGCTCAGGCGGATGCCGGCCTTTTGGGCCGAGATCAGGGCGTAGACCACCCGGCTGACGTCACCGCCCGCCAGGAAATGGGCCTCGAGCTGCTCCACCGGCACGTTCAGGCCCGCCTTCACCGCGCTGATGCGCGGGTTGACGATGCTGGAGGGCGGCACGCGCCGCAGCCGCATGGCCACGAGCTGCAGGATGCCCACGGCGGCGCCGCTGAATCGCGCCGCGATCCACAGGCCCACCGGCACGAAGTAGAAGAACATCCCCACCGCGAACAGGGCCGCGACCGCGGTCGCCAGCAAGGTCACGTTGCCGCCCATCAAGCCTCCTCGACGCCCTTGGCGTCATCGCGGACCACCACGATCCGCACTCCCTCGACCTCGATCACCCGCACGGGGGTGCCCTTGTCGATCCAGTCCATCTGACTGACCACGTCCACCAACGTGCCGTCGATGACGGCCTTGCCCGAGGGCCGCAGCGGGGTGCTCGCCACGCCTCGCTGGCCCAGGTAGCCCGTCCAGTCTTCGGGGGCGGAGGTGTAGCCCTCACCGCCGAGCTCCACGGGGTTGCCGAGGGTGGTCTTGAGCATCAGCCCGCTCGCCAGCCGGGTGTCGGGCAGGTACTTCAGCACTACGAAGAACAGGGCCACCGAGCCCACCAGCGCCAGGATGACCGTGGTGAGCGCGCTGGCCACCACGCCGCCGTCCCAGGCCACGCTCAAGGGCAGATCCATCATGGCCATGACCAGGCTGACGCCCAGCAAGGCCAGCCCGGCCACGCCCGCGATCCCGAAGCCCGGGATCACGAAGACCTCGGCGGCCAACAGGGCCAAGGCCAGCAGGAAGAGCGCCACCTCCTCCCAGCCGGCCAGCGCCACCACCATGTGGCCGCCGAAGAAGGCCCCGAGCGCCAACACGCCCACGAGGCCGGGCAGGCCTACCCCCGGGGTGGACAGCTCCATGTACAGGCCCAGCATGCCGATGAGCATGAGCACGCCCGAGACCGCGGGGCTGGTGAGGAAGCGCGCCAGCCCCTCGGCCCAGTTCTCGGTGGGCGCAGCCACCTCGGCGTCGGCCAGGCCCAAGGCGGCCAGCAGCTCGCGCCGGCTCTCGTGGCGGGCGTTGGCCAGGCCAAGCTCCTCGGCCAGATCGGTGGTGACGGTCAGCAGCTTGCCCTTGGGGATCACCCCCTCGACGGCCACGTCGGCGTCCACCATGGCTTCGGCCAGATCACCGTTGCGGCCCTTGGCCTCGGCGGTGGCACGCATCTCGGCGCGCATGTAGCTGACCATCTTCTCGCCGACGGGCTTGGCCTCGCCGCCGCTCATCTGGATGGGGGTGGCCGCGCCCATGCTGGCGCCGTTGCTGAAGACCAGGTAGTCGGCGGCCAGCGAGATCAGGGCCCCCGCGCTGATGGCGCGGCGGTGGATGAAGGCGACGGTGGGCACCTTCACGCCCAGCACCGCGTCGCGGATCTCGGTGGCGGCGTCCACCCGCCCGCCGAAGGTGTCGACCTCGAAGATCACCGCGGCCACGCCCGGGTTCTCGCGCAGGCTGCGACGCACGAAGGGCACCAGGCCGGGCTCGATGGTGCCCTTGATGGGGACCACCAGCACCCGCTGCCCGGCGCCTTCGCCGTCGCTCAGCTTGGGGAGTGGCTTCGCCGGGGTCTTGGTGAAGGCGCGGGGGGCGTCGCTGGCTGCGTCCCCGGGCCTGGCGTCTCCGGCCTTGGCGTCACTGCCCGCCGCCGACGCGGGCGCCGCGGGGCCCGCGTCGGGCGCCGCGAAGGCGACGCCCAGGCCCCCCAGGCAAAGCAACAGGCCTGGCAGGGCCAGCGCTTGAGCGAGGGTGGAACGGGCGGGTCGAGCCATGGTGCCTCGTGGGTCGGGGGGGCGATGGTAGCACCGGCAGACCGCGGGCGCCCGCCTGCCGAACCGGGGGGTGGGATGGTGGCCGGGGCAGGGGGGTTGCCGAGACCACCGCGTCCTCGGAAATATCTGCCCCCGGCCCCCGGTTGAGTCCCACCGACCACCCTGCGACTGGAGCAACCCGACCCCCCATGCTGCGCGCCTTCCTCCTTCTGTCGGTCGCCACCTCGGCCACCCCCGCGTGGGCCGACTGCCCGGTGCCCGGCCAGGTTGTGCTGACCGTCGAGGAGTTCACCCTGGCGGGCTACGACGCCGAGCGTGGGGTGGTGGGGGTGCGGCCCGCGGCGCTCCTGGCGGCCGGCCCCCGGCGGGCGCAGGCCATGCGCCTGGCCGTGCCCGATCAGCCCTTCCTGCTGAAGGTGGACGCCGATCAGGTGCAGGGCCTGACCGAGGCCCATGCGGGCGGTGCGCTGGAGCTGGTGGTGGCCGTGCGCCCCGCCCCCGGCCCCCGCCCCCCCGACGACTGCGCCACCTACGTGCCCGACGAGCCGCAGCTCCGCGTGCGCGGCGACGCCGTGGCCCCCGCTGCGGCGCCCGAGAGCGAGGCGGCGCCCGTCCCGGCGCCCCCGCCCCCGCCGGCGGCAGGCGCCGTCCGGCTGGCCCACCCCAACACCGAGCCCGAAGACGCCGAGTTCCCGGTGGCGCGCACCCAGCGCTTCGCCCGTGAGGCCGCCGAGCATTGCCTGGCGAGCGCCGAGGGGCCGGTGCCGCACGGCGCCCTGATGGTGGAGCTGGGCGTCAGCCCGGCGGGGGCGCCGCGCCCGGTGAAGGTGGTGCTCGATCAGCTCATGCACGAGGGGGTGCGCGACTGCCTGACGCGGCAGCTCGATGGCACCCCCGGGCTGTGGGCCGACTGGCCGCCCGGTGGGCTGATGTACCAGCCGATCTACTTCCGGCCGGGGGCCACCAGCGCGGGGATGGGCCCCGAGGCCAACGGCGCGAACGCCCCGTAGAGCGGGCGCTCTGCGGGCTCCTGCGCTCGGGCGTCGCCGTACCACAGCAGCGAGCGGGCCACCCCCTCCACCGCGTCCACGGGCACCAGCCCCGCGCGCTCGTCCAGCGGGCACAGCCGGCGGTTGTCGCACAGTACGTACAGGTGGCCCGGGGGCACGGTGATGTCGGGCAGGTCCAGCGACCAGGCGTGGGCCGAGCCCTCGTAGTCCCCCAGGATCGCGTGCCCCAGGCCGTCCTCGGTGGCCTCCACCAGCTTGCGCTGCCGATGGGGCCGCTCGTCGCCGTCCTCGGTGATGGAGCGCCAGGCGAACACGCCATCCAGGCGGGTGGCCACCGGCAGCTCGTCGCGGGCCAGCACGCCGGACCGGGCGCCGATGGTCTCGCCGGGCAGGCCGACCACCCGGCGCACCACCGAGGGGCCGCCCACGTTCAGCAGCACCACGTCGCCGCGGCGCGGCGTGTCCATGGCGTGCACCAGCAGCACGTCGCCGTCGAGGACGTTGGGGGCCATGGTGTTGCCGCGCACCACCACGAGCTGCACGAAGAACAGGCGCGCCACCAGCAGGCCCGCCACCACCGAGGCGGCGACCCCGCGGGCCACCGGGCCCAGCTTCAGCTTTCGGCGGGGCGACGCGCCGATGGCCAGCCGGTTGCGGCGCGACAGGCTCACCCTCAGACCCGCTCCAGCTCCTGGGCGATGCGGTCGAGGATGCCGTTGACGAACTTGCCGCTGTCCTCGGTGCCGTAGCGCTTGGCGAGCTCGATGGCCTCGTTCAGGGTGGCGCGGCCGGGCACCTCGGGCTCGAAGGCCAGCTCGTACGCCGCCTGCCGCAGGATGTTGCGGTCCACCCGGTTCATCCGAGGCACCTTCCAGTTCAGCGAGCTCTTGCCGATCAGGTCATCGATGACCCGCAGGTGGTCCGACACGCCCCGCACCAGGCGCTCCACGAAGGTCCAGTGGCTCTCGGGGCCGCTGGGCTCCAGGAACCGCCGGGCCCGCGCCACGCGCTTGGCGTCGAAGGGGCTGTCGTCGTCGGCGTACAGCAGGTGCAGGACCTCGTCGTCGCCCGCCAGGGCGGCGGTGAAGGTCCGCAGGGCCTCGTCCACGTCATGCACCCGGCCCGCGTCCATCGCGAACAGGATGACCAGGGCCGCCTCGCGGGCGGCGCGGCGCCCCGAGATCATCCCGCCGTCCCCGCGCTCAGGTGGTCCAGCAGGTTGACCATCTCGATGGCCGCCGCCGCGGACTCGCCGCCCTTGTTGCCGGCCTTGGTGCCCGCGCGCTCGATGGCCTGCTCGATGGTGTCGGTGGTGAGGACGCCGAAGGTCACCGGCAGCGCGCTGCTCATCTGCACCGCGGCCATGCCCTTCACGCACTCGGCGGACACGTAGTCGAAGTGCGGCGTCGAGCCACGGATGACCGCGCCCAGGGCGACCACCGCGTCGAACTTGCCGGTCTCGGCCACCCGCTTGACGGCCAGGGGCAGCTCCCACGCGCCCGGCACCCGGTACACCGCGATGTCGCCCAGGCTGGCGCCGTGGCGCAGCAGGGTGTCGATGGCGCCCATCTCGAGCTGGTCGACGATGAAGTGGTTGAACCGGGCGCACACCAGCGCGAAGCGCTTGCCGGCCGCGTTCAGGTGGCCCGAGTAGGTGGTGGGCTGGGGGACGGTGGGCATGGGACTCACGCTCCTGGCGAATGGGTCAAGCGGTCAGCGGACGGGGCGGGATGGGCACATGCTCGATGAGCTGCAGCCCGTAGCCCTCCACGCCCTTGATGCGCGCGGGGCTCGAGCTGATCATCCGGAGCTGGCGGACCCCCTGGTCCAGCAGGATCTGGGCGCCGATGCCGAACTCCCGCAGATCGGGCGGCAGGCCCACGGCGCCCCGATCCACGGGGGTCACGGGCGGCGCGGTGCCGGCCATCTGGGCCATCTCGGTGGCCAGCCGCGGCGCGGGCTTCTGCAGGTACACCAGCACCCCGCAGCCGGCGGCCTCCATCTGGCGCAGCGCGAACTCGAGCTTCCAGCGGCTGTCGGTGCAGGTGCAGTGGAACACGTCGCCCAGCAGGCTCTCCTGGTGCACGCGGGCCAGCACCGGCTCGTCCTTCAGCGGGTTGCCCTTCACCAGCGCCAGGTGCTCCAGGTCGTCCACCGCGCTGGTGTAGCTGAAGGCCCGGAACTCGCCGATGCCGTTGATCTGCAGGTCCACCACCTGCCCGCGCTTCACCAGCCGCTCGTTCAGCAGCCGGTAACGGATCAGATCGGCCACCGACACGATGAGCAGCCCGTGCTCGGCCGCGAAGGCCTCGAGCTGGGGGCGCCGGGCCATGGTGCCGTCGGCGTTCATGATCTCGCAGATCACGCCCGCGGGCTCCAGGCCGGCCAGCCGCGCCAGATCCACGCTGCCCTCGGTCTGGCCGGTGCGCACCAGCACCCCGCCGTCCTTGGCCCGCAGCGGGAAGATGTGGCCCGGGCGGGCCAGATCGCCCGGCCGGGCGTTGGGGTTCACCGCCACCCGCACCGTGTGGGCACGATCGGCCGCGCTGATGCCGGTGGTCACGCCGGTCGCGGCCTCGATGCTCACGGTGAAGGCCGTGCCGAAGCCGCTCTGGTTCTGACGCACCATCAGGGGCAGGTCGAGGGCGTCGGCCTTCTCTTGCGTGAGCGACAGGCAGATGAGCCCGCGGCCGTACGTGGCCATGAAGTTGATGGCGGCGGGGGTCACGAGCTCGGCGGCCATGACCAGGTCGCCCTCGTTCTCGCGATCCTCGTCATCCACCAGGATGACCATCTTGCCGTTGCGCACGGCGTCGATGGCCTGCTCCACCCGGGCGATGATGTCGGCGTCCTGTCGTTTCATCGGCTCATGAACCCCGCGCGGGCCAGCGTTTCCAGGTCCAGCGGCGCCTTGTGGGCCCCCGCGCCGCCGCGGTGGGTCAACAGGCGCTCCACGTACTTGCCGATCACGTCGGCCTCGAGGTTCACCCGGCTGCCCACGGGGCGATCGGCCAGGGTCACCACCCCTTGGGTGTGGGGGATCAACACCACGCTGAAGGTGCCGGCGGCGTCGTCGACGGTGTTGACGGTGAGGCTCACGCCGTCGATGGCGACGGAGCCCTTGTCCACCAGGTAGCGGGCCACCTCGGGCGGCGCGCTGAACTCGAGCTGCACGGCCTCGCCCAGGGGCGCCTTGCGCACCAGCCGGCCCGTGCCGTCCACGTGGCCCGCCACGATGTGGCCGCCCAGCCGGTCGCCCAGCCGCAGCGCGCGCTCCAGGTGCACGCGGTGGCCCGGTCGGCGCTCGCCCAGGGCGGTGCGGGCCATGGTCTCGGCCGAGGCGTCCACGGTGAACCAGTCGTCGCTGAAACGGGTGACGGTCAGGCAGGCCCCGTCGCACGCCACGCTGTCGCCCAGGGCCAGCTCGGCCACCAGGGCGCGCGGCGCGCCGAGGGTCAACGTCACGCCTTTGGGCAGGGGATCGACCCGCCGCAGGGTGCCGGTGGCCTCGATGAGCCCGGTGAACACGTCAATGACCTCCGTCGGCGGGCGCCGTGGGCGGCGCACCATACACGATGCGCCCCCGGATGCGCACATCGGCGTCGAGCACCGTGTGCGTGGGCCCCTCGAGCCGCCAGCCCTGGGCCACCGTCGGCGGCGAGGGCAGCGCCAGCACCGGGCGGCCCTCGCCGATGAACCGCGGGGCCACGTAGAACACGGCCTCGTCCGCCAGCCCGGCCTGCAGCAGCGCCCCGTGCAGGCGGCCGCCGCCCTCGACCATCAGCCGCACGATGTCGGCGGTCCGGGCCAGATCGGCGAGCACGGCGGGCAGGTCGAGCCGCCCGCCCACCAGGGGCGCCGCCACCGCCGTCACCCCGCAGTCACCCCAGGCGCGCACCCGGTCGGCGGGCACGTCGGGGCCGTGGTACAGCCGGGTGTTGGGCCCCATGAGCTGCAGGTCCAGGGGCAGCTCGCCGCGGGCGTCCAGCACCACCCGCAGCGGATCGCTGCCCGGGGCCAGGCGCACCGTCAGCGCCGGATCGTCGGCGCGGGCCGTGCCGCTGCCCACCAACACCGCGTCGGCGGCGGCCCGCAGGGCGTGGGCGTCGGCGCGGGCGGCGGGTCCGGTGATCCACTTGCTGTCGCCCGCGGCGGTGGCGATGCGGCCGTCCAGGCTCACGGCGGCCTTGAGCTGCACCCACGGTCGCCCGTCCAGGATGTAGCGGGCGAAGGGCGCGTGCTGGTGCTCGTGGCCGGGGGGCATGAGCCCGACGGCCACGGGCACGCCTGCCGCCTCGAGCTTGGCGATGCCGCCGCCGTCCACCTTGGGGTTCGGATCCCGCACGCCCACGAACACCCGCCCCACGCCCGCCGCCAGGATGGCGTCGGTGCACGGCGGGGTGCGCCCGTGGTGGCAGCAGGGCTCCAGCGTGACGTACATGTCGGCGCCGCGGGCGGCGGCGCCGGCCTCGGCCAGGGCGTAGACCTCGGCGTGGGGGCCGCCGGCGGGCGCGCTGACCCCGCGCCCCACAATCCGCCCGTCGCGCACGATGACGCAGCCGACCTTGGGGTTGGGGCGGGTGCGATGGTGGCTGGCGTGGATCAGGGCCAGCGCCTCGGCCATCCACCCCTGGGGGGGCCTGTCGGACATGCGACCCTAGATGCCCTCACCCGGGTGCAAGGCTTCAAGCAGGGTGAGGAACTGCCGCACGTCCGAGAACTCGCGGTACACCGAGGCGAAGCGCACGTAGGCCACCTCGTCCAGGGCCTTCAGCCGCCGCAGCACCTCGTCGCCGATGCGGGTGCTGTGCACCTCGCGCTCCGCGAGCTCGGCGAAGTGGCGCTCCACGTCGCCCAGCAGCCCCTCGATGGCGTCCACCGACACCGCCCGCTTGTGGCACGCGGTCTCCAGCCCCTTGCGCAGCTTCTCCAGGTCGAAGGCCTGCCGGCTGCCGTCGCGCTTGACCACGGTGGGCAGGTTCACCTCGGCCCGCTCGTAGGTGGTGAAGCGCCGGTTGCAGCCGTCGCAGTGCCGCCGCCGGCGGATGGTGGTGTGCTCGCGGATGGTGCGCGAGTCCACCACGCGGGTGGCGTCGGAGCGGCAGAAGGGGCACCTCATGCGCCGGGCTCCAGGGTGTGGATCTTGGTGATCCGGTCGGCGTGCCGGCCGCCCTCGAACGCGGTCTCGAGGAAGGCGTCCACCAGGTCGCGGGCCACCTGCTCGCCCACCACCCGCGACCCCAGCGCCACGATCTGGGCGTCGTTGTGGGCGCGGGCCATGCGGGCGGTGGTGACGTCGTGGCAGAGCGCCGCGCGGATGCCGGCGCGCTTGTTGGCGGCGATGCTGATGCCGATGCCCGTGCCGCAGATGAGCACGCCCCCGTCCACCGTGCCCGCCAGGACGGCGTCGGCCACCTTGGCGGCGTAGTCGGGGTAGTCCACCCGCGCGGCGCTGGGCGGCCCCATGTCCAGCACCGCGTCGTCGCCCAGGCGGGCGCGCAGGTGCTCGGCCAAGGCCTGCTTCAGGTTGAAGCCGGCGTGATCGCTGCCGATGGCCAGCGTGCGCATCTCAGACCGCCTTGAAGACCAGGCTGGCGTTGGTGCCGCCAAAGCCGAAGGAGTTGGTGAGCGCCGCCCCGATGGGCCCCTGCCGGGCGCCGCTGGCCAGGTAGTCCAGATCGCACTCGGGATCGGGCGTGGTGAGGTTGGTGGTGGGCGGCGCCACGCCCTCGGCCACCGCCAGGGCGCAGACGGCCGCCTCGACGGCCCCCGCGGCGCCCAGCATGTGCCCGGTCATGGACTTGGTGCTCGACACCCACAGGGCGTCGGCGTGGGCGCCGAACACCGCGCGGATGCCCCGGGTCTCGGCGGCGTCGCCGTGGGGCGTCGAGGTGCCGTGGGCGTTCACGTACTGCACCTGCTCGGGCGCCAGGCCCGCGTCGCGCAGGGCGCGCTCCATGGCCAGCCGGGCGCCCCGGCCGTCGGGGTGGGGCAGGGTGATGTGGTACGCGTCGCTCGACTGCCCGTAGCCCGCCACCTCGGCGTAGATCCGCGCGCCGCGGGCCTTGGCCCGGCCCAGCTCCTCCAACACCAGCACCGCGGCGCCCTCGGCGCACACGAAGCCGTCGCGGTCCTTGTCGAAGGGGCGGCTGGCGCCCTGCGGGTCGTCGTTGCGCACGCTCAGCGCCTTCATGGCCGCGAAGCCGCCCACGCCCAGCGGGGTGATGGTGGCCTCGGCGCCGCCCGCCAGCATCACCTCGGCGTCGCCCATGGCGATGAGCCGGGCCGCGTCGCCCACGCTGTGGGCGCCGGTGGCGCAGGCGCTCACGCTGCCCAGGTTGGGCCCCAGGGCCCCGGTGCGCATGCTCACCGTGCCGGGGGCCAGGTTGGCGATCAGGCGGGGGATCATGAAGGGGCTCAGCCGTCGCGGCCCCTTGGTGCGCAGGATCTCGTGGGCCTCTTCGATGGTGCCCAGCCCGCCCAGGCCCACCCCGATGAGCACCCCGGTGTCCTCGGGATCGGGCACCGGGCTCGGCAGCCCGGCGTCGGCCAGGGCCATGTCGGCGGCCGCCGCGCTGAACTGGATGAACCGGTCCATGCGGCGGGCGTCCTTCTTGCCCACCCACGCGTTGGCGTCGAAGTCGGGCACCTGCCCGGCGATCTGTACGGTGAAGTCGCTGGCGTCGAAGGCGGTGATGGGGCCGATGCCCGAGCGGCCCTCGAGCAGGCCGCGCCACGTGGCCTGGGTGCCCACGCCCACCGGGGTGATCAGGCCGACGCCCGTCACCACCACCCGTCGCTCAGGGAACGCGCGCACTTGGCCGGGGGTCCTTACTCTTCGGCGTGCTGCTGCACGTAGTTCATGGCGTCCTGGACGGTGCGGATGTTCTCGGCGTCCTCGTCGGGGATCTCGACGTCGAACTGCTCCTCCATCGCCATCACCAGCTCCACCAGATCCAGGGAGTCGGCGCCCAGGTCGTCGATGAAGGACGCCTCGGGCACCACCTCATCGAGGCTGACATCGAGCTGGTCGACGATGATCTGGCGGACCTTCTCGGCCAGGTCGGACATGGCGGGAGACCTCCTGCGCGCGGGCGCGCTCCGCGTTTGCGGGCCCCGGCCGGGGGATCACCCCGGCGCCCAGGCGGGCCCGAACCGGCGCACTGTGGCAATGGGGGCAGGGGCTGTCAACCGACGGGACCGACGAGCGCGCCGATGCGAGCGCGGGCGATTGTCTCAGCTCAACCCGGGCGTCCGTCGGCGCGTGGACGCCACAGCCAGCGCCCCGCCAACGCCAGGTAGGCCAGGCAACCACCGGCGAACAACGCGCCCGAGGCGTGCCAGGTGCCGACCAGGGCGGCGGGCGGCAACAAGGGGCCTGCGAGGCGCAGCGCGGTGGCCAGGTTGACGGCCACGAAGGCGGCAGTGCTCAGGGGGCGGTCCCTGATGGGACGGCCGGTGTGGCCCATACTGACCCGCGTCATCATCCCCACGGTCAAGGTGCCGATCACCCCCAGCGTCAGCGCGTGAATGGCAACCGTGGGCGGGTACGCGAGGCCCAGGGCTACGGCGCCGAGGAGCAGGTGCCCCAGGCCGATCCAGATCGCGCCGGCGTGAAGGACCGCCAGCAGCGGCACCCCCAGGGCCGCGCGTGTACCCCAGGTTCGCATTCGCAGGAGCTGCGTGCCGCCCGACGCCACCGCCACGAGGCCGAAGCTGCGCTGGACCAGCGGATCGGGGCTGACCGAGGCCACCGCCCCCAGGGGGATCAGCGCGGTGGCGAGTCCCAGGGCCAGGTGCTCGACCGCGGGCACCTTCGTGACCTCTGCCCCGGTGCGGTTGCGGGTGAAGAGCGGCACGATCCGACCTGCAACCACCACGTTGATCAGCACCAGCCCGTGCACCGCGCCGTAGAGCCCAACTCGAGGCCAGCGCGGATCCACCCCGAGCGGGGCCGCGTGGACCGCTGCGACGGCCACGGTGAGCCCCGCCAGCAACGCGACCAGCCCGTAGTTCCGGCGTGAGCGGGCGACGATGATCACCCGCCCGACCGCCAGGGTCAGCCCCAGCGGAAACAAGACCTGCACCCCTCCGATCAGAAGGGGCGGCGCTCCTGGCCCGACCATGAGCGCCCGCCCTGCGAGCCACACCAGCCACAGGGCGAGCAGGGACCGCCCGTGCAGCGTGTCTCGCCCGGTCCAGTTGCGGGCCGCGGTCAGCAAGAAGCCCGCGACCACTCCCAGGCCGTAGCCGATGGTCAGCTCGTGGGCGTGCCACAGGGTGGGGGGCAGCACCCCACTGGCGGGATCGCGGCCGGTGGTCAGGGCGTGCAGCCACAGCCCGACACTGATCACCGCGAACAGGCTGGCCGAAAAGAAGAACGGGCGAAAACCCATCGCGAGCCACGTCGGGGCTCGGGCGACGGCGCTCTGCGGCGTGGGCTCGCCGAGCAGGGGCAGTCGGTTGGACATCAGCGCCTCCCTGCGGGGCCTTCGGGGCCGCCGCTGTCCGGGCCGCCGGCGGCGGGCTCGACCGCCCTCAGCTCGGGCGCCGCCAAGGCGGCAGCGGCCTCAGCGACGCCCTCGGTCAGGGACGTCCACGGGCCGGGGTGGTAGCCGTCGAGGGTGCGCCGGTCGAGCTGGGGTGGGGAGAGCAGCGCGTGGATGAAGGCCGCCAGCGCCGGCGTCGCTGCGGCGACCAGCGCGGCCCGCGAGGTCGGGACGCATGCGGGGACCGGGCACCCGAGGGCATGGGCCCACGCGCCCAGCCAGCCGCGCCAGCCCACCGACACGGGACCGGCCACGTTCAGGAGCCGTGGTGGGGTGGGATCGGCCAGCAGGCGTCGCACCAGGCCGCCGAGATCCCTGCTGGCGAGGGGCTGGAGCGTGGCGCCACGCGGCGTCGGGATTGATCGGCCGTGCCGCAGCCGCTGCAGGCCGTCGGGGTGGCGCCCCGTGGGTGTCAGCGGCAGGTGACCCGGCCCGTAGAGCAGGCCCAGGCGCAGGGCGGTGCGGCGAGCGCCGGCCCGCAAGGCCTGCTCGGCGATCCGCTTGCCCTGGCCGAGCGGCCCCGTCGGCTGGGGCGGATCGACCTCCGCGTACGCCGCCGGGCGCGCCGGCCCGTAGACCGCGGCGCTGCTCAGCAAGATCACGGGCACCTCGGGCCCCACGCAGTCCTCGAGCGCCTGGACATCGGCGCCATCGAACGCCACACAGTCCACCACCGCCGCCGGGCCCGTCGCGGCCACGGCCTGCGCGAGGGCGCCGGGCTGCCGCCGGTCCACCGCAACGTCGGGCGTTGGCCCCGCGTTGAGCCCGCGGGCCGCCGTGATCACGGCCCAGCCCGCCAGGCGAAGATCCCGCGCGATGGCCCGGCCGGCGCAGCCCGTGCCGCCCAGCACCAGCACGGGCCCGGAGTGGGGCGTCATGGCGTGTCCCCCGGGTGCTCGAACTGGACGTAGGGCCGAGGAAACGAGCGCCGCAGGCGGGTCATCACCTGGGGATCGTCCACGTTCAGGGCCCGCACCTGTGCGCGGAACGCCGTCGCCGCCGCCGGCCCCACGGTGGGAGACGCGGCGCTCAAGAACGCGTCGTCGAAGGGCCCGGCGTCCGCGGGGGTGAAGGCGGCGCCCAAGGCGGCGAGCGCCGCGGCCTCGCCGGCGAAGGGCGAGCCGGCGTCCAGGCGCAGCGGGAAGGCGTGGAAGCACGGCGCGACCCCCTCACACCCGTGGCCTAGCGCGGCGAGCGCCCCGAGCCGCTCCAGGGCCAGCGCGAGGTCATCGGGGCCGTCGCCGGGCACCGGGTGCAGCACGCCGATCACCGGCAGCACGTCGTGCTCGAGGCAGGCCGCCACCAGCGCGAAGGTCCCATCAAGGTAGCGCCGGAACCGGCCCGGCCCCGGTCCGATCTTGCCCAGCCGCACCAGGCTCGCCTGGGTGATGGCCTCGAGCCCGAAGTAGATCATGTCGCAGCCGGCGGCGGCCATGCGCGCCACGTCCTCGGGTCGCAGGACGTCCACCCGGGACTCCGCCAGGAAGCGCTGGGGCACCGAGGCCAGGCGCTCACACAGCCAGGCGTTGCGGCTCGCCGGGACGCCGAACAGCGGATCACAGATCCACAGGTACGTCTCGGGCGCCAGCGCGCCGATGGCGGCCAGATCGCCCTCGACCCGGGCGGCGGAGTGCGCCATGAAGTCCGGGGAGCAGAGCCGCTCCGTGCAGAAGCCGCAGTGGAAAGGGCAGCCCCTGCTCGCCAACCAGGGGAAGATGTCGTACGCCGCGAGGCGCGCGAGCAAGCCAAGGTCCAACGGCGCGTCGCTGGGAGGCACCCGCGCCCACGGGTTGTGCACCACCGAGCCGTCCGGGGCCCGCCACGCGAGGCCGGGCACGCCCGCCGGCCACGCCAGCCCGTCGCGGGCCAGGGCGAGGGCGCCGGGCTCGCCGGCGCCGCAGACCACCGCCGACACCGCCGGGCAGCGTCGCAACACCGGCTCGGCCAGCGCCGAGGCCCACACCCCGCCGAGCACCACGGGGCGGTCGCTGAGCTCGCGCAGGCGCGCCGCGAGGGCCACCCCGAACCGGCCCTCGTGCGTCGAGAGGCAGCTGATCCCGACCACCTCGGGATCCCGAGCCTCGATGTGCGCGACGAGGGCGTCCAGCACCTGGCGCGGGCTGTCCAGCGCCTCGGCGTCCAACGCCACCGAGGGGTCGAAGACCTCGACATCGGCACCTCGGCTTCGCAGCCACGAACCCAGGGTGAGGGTCGACAGCGACGGGCAGACGCCGCCCGGCAGCGCGCGCCGCGCCAGAGGCGCGCTGAGCAAGAGCAGCCGACTCATGGGGATCCGCCCGGCGGAGGTGCCGCCCGGAACCAGCCGGTGTCGGAGGGCTCCTCGATGGCGTTGAGCTCCACCCACAGGCCGTCCGGGGCCTCGATGAAGGCCACCGCGTGGCGGTACTCGCCCGCCGCCAGCCGCGCCGGCGTCAGCGGCGCCGCCACCCAGGCGAGCTCGAAGCCGCCTCGCGCGGCCATCCACGCCGGCAGCGCTGCGGGGGTGAGCGCCACCCGGGCGCCACGGGCCACGAGCCGCGCCAAGGTCCCGGCCAGATCGGCGACTCGCAGCCCCAAGTGCTCGCGCAGCTCCGGATCATGGTGGCGATCGGGCTCATCGGGTCCCAACTCGGTGAACACGAGGGTGGTGTCGCCGAGCCCCAGCCGGACGAAGCGCCGCCCGGCCGCCCGGCCCTCCAGCAGCCGCCGGGCCCCGAACACCTGCGTCCAGTACCGCGCCTGTACCTCGCAGCACCGGCACACCCGCGCCACCTCCAGCAGAACGAACTCGCTCATCCCAGCACCGCCCACGCGCCGATCCAGGCCCCTGCGAAGGCCGCCAGCAGCGTGGCCCACAGCCGGTGCGCGCCCCACAGCTCCATGAACACGAGCCCGATGAGCATGAACTTCGTCCCGGCCGCTGCCACCACCAGCGCTGGCCGCTCGGTGCCCAGCCAGCTCAACACCGCCAGCGCGACGAGCACAGCCCACACGGCGGCGATGCGGCGGCCGGCGGGACCATGCCGCGGCGACGCGGCGCTCTCGACGGGGCGTGGCGGGGACCTCATGTACACCTCACAGCAGGTACAAGGTGGGGAGCAGCAAGACCCAGATCAGATCGCACATGTGCCAGAAGGCTCCGATGGTCTTGAGGCCCAGATCGGGCTCGAAGCCGGGGTCTGGGCGCCCAAGCCGGGAGGCGCCCCACAACAGCAACCCGATCCCGAAGATCACGTGGGCGGCGTGGAAGCCGGTGAGCGCCCAGTACAGATCAAGGAAGCCGCTCACGCCGGGGGTGTGCCCGGCCGCGATCTTCGCGGCGTACTCCGCGCCCTTGATCCCCAGGAAGACCCAGCCCAGCGTGGCGCCGGCCCAGAGCGCCCGCCGCGCCGGCGCGGCTCGGCCGGCGTCGGCGCGCTCGACCGCCCAGGCGACCAGGGCTCCGCTGCTCACCAGGACGATCGTGTTCAGGGTGGCCAGGCCGCCGTCGAGCGCAGCCTGCGCTGTTGCGTAGGCCTCGGGATTGCGGGCGCGCAATACCAGCGCGGCTATCAAGGCCGCGACGAACACCACGAGCTCCATGAAGACGAAGATCCACACCAGCAACCCACCGGGCGGGTACAGCAGCGCGTGAGGGATTGCCAGCGGCGGGGTTGGCGTGGGCATGGCAGGGAGCGCTCCGGTCACGACAGGCACGCTCCAGCGGAGCGTTGCATCGTCGGCATGAGGCGTGGGTATGTATATACCCTTGGTGTGGTTGTTGGGTTATTGATTGCCCGTAGTTAAGGAAAATCCGTACAATTGGCGAATTGGGGGCGACCTGACGCCGTGAGCCTCCATGACCTCTATCCGCACCAGCGCCTCAGCCAGCATGGAAGACCTGGTGGAGATCGCGCGGGACCTCTCGACCCACTTGGCCACATCCGCCCGCTATCAGCGCCTGCTCGACGCCATCCAGCGCATCATGCCGTGCGACGCGACGGCGCTCCTGCGCCTGGACGGATCGACCCTCACGCCGTTGGCTGTCACGGGCCTGCGGGCGGAGATCCTGGGCCAACGGTTCGCGTTGGGCGGGCACCCGCGCCTGGCGCAGATCATCCGCGCCCACCGGCCCGTGCGGTTCCGCCGGAGCACCCTGCCTGATCCCTTTGACGGCTGGCTCGACGGGCCAGGGCCAGACCTGAGCGCGGTGCACGCGTGCATGGGCTGCGCCTTGCGCATCGACGACCAGACAGTGGGCGCGCTGACCATGGATGCGGCGGATCCCGCGGCCTTCGATGGCATCGATGACGACGCCTTCGCCTTGCTCGCGGCCTTCGCCGCGGCCGCGCTGCGCACCGCCTCGTTGTTCGAGGCGGTGGAGCAGGTGGCGCAGCGGGCCGGGCAGGTGGCGCGGGTCCTGGCCCAGGACGCGGAGCGCCGCTCGGGGCTGCTGCTGGGCATGGCCCCGGCCATGGCCACCCTCCGTGACGACATCGCGGCGGCGGCGAAGGCGGACGGCGTGCCGGTGCTGGTCATCGGCGAGACGGGCGCGGGCAAGGAGCTGGTGGCGCGCGCCATCCACGCCGCCTCGCCCCGCGCCGAACGCCCCATGATCCAGGTGAACTGCGCCAGTTTGCCCGAGAGCATGGCCGACAGCGAGCTGTTCGGGCACGTGGCTGGTGCCTTCACCGGCGCGCAGCGGGCGCGGGTAGGCCGCTTCGAGACCGCCGACGGGGGCACACTGTTCCTCGACGAGGTGGGCGAGCTCACGGCGTCGGTACAGCCGAAGCTGCTGCGCGCGTTGCAGTTCGGTGAGATCCAGCGGGTCGGCGCGGACCGACCCCATCGGGCGGACGTGCGGATCATCGCCGCCACCAACCGGGACCTGCGCGCCGAGGCGAACCGGGGGCGCTTCCGAGCCGATCTGTACCACCGCCTGAACGTCATCGAGGTGCGGGTGCCGCCCCTCCGAGAGCGCCGCGAGGACATCCTCCTGCTCGTCGGGCACTTCCTGGATCGCGCCCGCACCCAGCTTGGCACCGCCGCGCTTCGCCTCACGCGCGAGGCGTCGCGGGCGCTGGTGGAGCAGCCCTGGCCAGGCAACGTCCGGGAGCTGGAGCACACGGTCCTGCGGGCGGCGGTGCGGGCCGCGGGCGCCCACTCGGGGCTGGGACCCTGCGTCGTGAGCCTGGCCCACCTGGGCCTCGCCCCCGTGGACAGCGTGCGGGCTGTCACGCCTGCCCTCCAGGCGGCCGTGCCGGCCGGCGTGACGCTCGCCCAGGCCACCGATGACTTCCGACGTCAAGCCATCGCGCAGGCGCTCGCCACCTCCGGGGGGAACGTCGCTGCGGCGGCGCGCCGGCTCGGCCTGGATCGCAGCAACCTGACCCGCCTGTTGGCCCGCCTTGGATCAGCAGGGTCCGAATGACCACGAGTTGTCATTCGGACACGGGTCGAATGGACCGATGCTGAAGCGTCTTGAATACAAGTCACTGAAACTATTGGTTTCGCCGATTGGCCTGTCGATTGCTGAAGGTCGCCGGCGAACCTCAACCACTCGGAGGAGCTGAACATGCTCTCGAAGTCTGCCGCCCGCGCCTTCTTCCTGGGAGGCACGGTCCTGACCGGTCTGGTCTTCATCGGGATGACGGTGGACACACACCGTCAGGCGCCTGCGCGGACGAACACCGCGGCGCTCACCGATGAGGTGAAGGCGGGGCATGTCATCTGGACGGAGAACAACTGCATGGGCTGCCACACCTTGCTCGGCGAAGGGGCGTACTACGCTCCCGAACTCACCAAGGTGATCAGCCGCCGCGGCAAGCCCTGGATCCGCGCTTTCATCAAGGATCCGGAGGCCATGTTCCCGGGCCGACGGAAGATGGTGAAGTACGACTTCACCGACGAGCAGATCGAGCACCTGCTGACCTTCTTCGAGTGGATCGAAGGCATTGACACCAACGGCTTCCCGGCCGATCCGCCCTACAAGCCCGTCGACGGCCCGGTGGCGGCCGGCAGCCTCGCGCTCGCGGACGCGCCCGAGAAGTTCAAGGCCTTGTGCGTCGCCTGCCACAAGGTGGGCGGAAAGGGCGGCATCGTGGGCCCGGCCCTCGATGACGTGAGGGCGCGCTATGACCGCCCGGCCCTCGACCGCTGGATCCAGGATCCGCAGGCGGTCAAGCCCGGCACGGCCATGCCGAAGCTGCCCCTCTCCGATCCGGAGCGGGCAGCCATCGTCGACTACCTCCTGGGTGCCCAGTAAACGCGCCGCGCGCATCGGAGATCAGAACCCATGAAGTTTCAGTCCCAGAAGGTCGCGTGGCTGTTCTTCGCCACCAGCCTCGTCCTGTTGGCCCTCCAGCTCGTCTACGGCTTCATCATGGGCTTTGCCCATATGGGCTACGACGGGCTCCACGAGTGGATCCCCTTCAACACAGCCCGCGCGGTGCACACCAACCTGCTGGTGGTGTGGATCCTGTCCGGGTTCATGGGCGCCGCCTACTACATCATCCCTGAAGAGACGGATCGCGAGCTGATCGCGCCCAAGCTGGCCTATGTGCAATGGGCCGCCCTGGTGATCGTGGGGGTGATCGCCATCGTGGGCTTCCACTTCAACTGGTGGGAGGGCCGCAAGTTCCTCGAGATCCCCCGTCCGCTGGACTTCCTGGTGGTTGTCGATGTGTTGCTGTTCATCTTCTTGATCGGCGGCACCATCTGGAAGGGCAAGCGGCGCACCACCACCAGCCTGGTGCTGTACTTCGGGCTGCTCATGGCGGCGCTGCTGTACCTGCCGGGGATGATCGACTTCCGCTCCCACCTGTTCGACAGCTACTACCGCTGGTGGGTGGTCCACCTGTGGGTCGAGGGCGTCTGGGAGCTGATCATGGGTGGGCTGGTGGCCTTCCTGCTCATCAAGCTCACCGGCGTGGATCGTGAGATCATCGAGAAGTGGCTCTATGTGGTGGTGGGCTTCACCTTCCTCTCGGGGATCCTGGGCACGGGCCATCACTACTATTACATCGGCGCCCCGAAGTACTGGCTGATGGTCGGGGGGATCTTCTCGGCGCTGGAGCCGCTGGCGTTCCTGGGCATGGCCATGTACGGCATCGCCATGGCGCGCAAGGGCGGGCGCAAGCACAGCAACCGGCTGGCCCTGGTGTGGACCCTGGGCACCTGTATCATGAGCTTCGTAGGCGCGGGCTTCCTGGGCTTCGCCCACACCCTGCCGCAGGTCAACCTGTACACCCACGGCACCCTGGTCACCGCGATGCATGGCCACATGGCGTTCTGGGGGGCTTACGGGATGCTCGTCTTTGCCTGCATGGCCTATATGCTCCCGGAGCTGACGGGGCGGCCGCTGTTCAAGCACAGCAAGATCTCGGAGTGGGCCTTCTGGACCAGCACCATCGGGATGATCGCCATGACCGGCGCCTTCGCGGTGGCCGGCGTGGCCCAGGTGTACCTCGAGCGCATGAGCGGGATGGACTTCCTGGACGTGCAGGAGGCCATCGAGGTGCACTTCTTCGGGCTGGTGTTGGCGGCGAGCCTGTTCAGCCTGGGTATCATCCTGTTCGTCGTGGACTTCTGGCGCTCGGGGTTGCCGCTGGGTGGCATCACCCTGAAGGCCGAGGGCCTGCCCGCCGGCGGCGCGTCGGACGTGGGGCTGGAAGCCCCAGAGGCGGTGGGCTGATCCCATGCGACCGGAGCACCCCCAGGGCGCGGGCGAGGGCCTGCCCTTCTATCAGCCGGTGGGCGATGAGCTGACCGTCTTCGAACACTGTCACCGAACCCGGCTGCCGTTGTTGCTGAAGGGGCCGACGGGCTGCGGGAAGTCCCGCTTCGTCGAGCACATGGCGGCGCGGCTTGGGCGCCCGCTGGTGACGGTGGCGTGCCACGACGACACCAGCGCCACCGATCTGCTCGGGCGGTTCCTCATCGAGGGGGGTGACACGGTGTGGGTGGACGGCCCCGCGACGCGGGCGGTGCGGCAGGGAGCGATCTTGTATCTCGACGAGATCGCCGAGGCCCGCCCTGATGTGCTGGTCGTGATCCACCCGCTCACCGATCACCGGCGGAGCCTGGTGGTCGATCGCCACGACGAGCTGATCCCTGCGCCGGCGGGCTTCATGCTCGTCGCCAGCTTCAACCCGGGGTACACCCAGGGGTTCAAGGGCCTGAAGCCCTCGACGCGTCAACGCTTCGTGGGCCTGAGCTTCGACTACCCGGCCCCCGAGCTGGAGATGCAGATCGTGGCCGGCGAGGCCGGCGTGGACGCCAAGCTGGCGCGCAGGCTGGTCAAGCTGGGGCAGCGTCTGCGCGCGTTGGACGAGCTGGGGGTTGCCGAGGGCGCATCCACGCGGCTGCTGGTTGATGCCGCGCAGCTCATCCGCGACGGGCTGCCCCCGCGGCTCGCCGGGCGGGTGGCCATCGTCGAGCCGTTGACCGACGAGGCCGAGGTCCGCCAGGCCCTTGGCGAGCTGGTGGATCTGGCGCTCTGAGGGGGTCGCTGTGGGGTCGTCGGTGGACTGGACGGGCTGGCTGGAGTGGGACACGTGGCTCTTTCGCGGGGCCCGGAGCCTGTGGCGGCGGGCCCGGCCCGAAGTGGCCGATCCGGTCGCCGCGGCGGCGGCCGCCCTGACCGCGCACCAGGCGAGCCTCACCGTGCTGGCCCAAGCTGTGGCTGGGCGGCCGGTGCTCCTGCGTCCGGCCGAGGCGCGGGGTGGGGTGCGCCGCAGCGTGATCCTCCTGCCCACGGCGCTGGCCGCGTCGGCCGATCCGCTCGACAACGTGCGCCGGCTCCGGCTGCGAACCGTGTTCTCGGCGGGCGTCATCGCCTGCGGTGCACCGCTGCCCGGCGTGTCTGCGCCCGGGGTGGCCCTCGCCCACTGGGTCGCGGCCTGCCGGCAGGCACGGTCGTGGCTGGGGCAGGCGCTCCCGGGCTTCGCCGACGAGTGGGCGCGGGTGGCCGGGCAGGAGCTGGCCGAGCGTGAGGCGGCCGCCGTCGCACGCGGGGGCCTGGAGGCCGGCTCGCCCGAAGCGCGGATCGAGGCGGCGTGGGCCGTCGCCCTCACGGGCCCGGTGGACGACCTCGAGGCCTTCCGAACGACGGGCGCAGCGCTCGTCGGGCTGACGGCCCGTCGCTGGCCCGAAGCGCCGTGGCTCCTCGGAGGTCCACTGAGCGCGGCGGAGCAGGCTGCTGCCGACGCCGCGTGGCGGGCTGCCAAGACGCCCGAACCGGCGGTCAGGGCGGGGGCCAGTGAGCTTGATGCCCCCGCGCGTGACCACGTCACCCGGCTGGCGTTCGATCCGGACGCCGAGCCCGACGGCCGGCCCACCCACAGCTTCGAGAAGGTCGAGACGCTGGAGGCGTGGTCGGGGGGGCACCCGCCGGTGGACGCCGAGGATGATCTGGCCGATCACGCCGAGGCGCTGGCCGAGGTGGATCTGCGCCACGTCGTGCGGGGCGGTGAGGCGGCCGGGGCCGTGTATCGGGCCGAGGTGGATCTCTCCGGTGGGATCCCGGACGTGTCGGACGTCGGCCCTTTGCCCGGCATCCCCTACCCCGAATGGGATGGCAAGGCGCGGGCGTTGCGACCCGGGTGGGTCACTGTGCGTCCCGAGATCCTAAGCGAGCGGGCCCCCGACTTCGGCGTGCAGGCGGCGCGACAGCACGGGCCGCTCATCCGCACCCTCCACCGCCGGCTTGAGGCCCAGCGCCTCGCGCGGGTGCACCAGAGCCGGCAGCGCGATGGGACGGGGCTGGACCTTGACGCCATCGTGGCCGACCGGGCGGATCGGCTTGCCGGGCGGCCGCCCAGCGATCGGCTGTACGTGGATCAGCGGCCCCTGCGGCACGACCGAGTGACCCTGGTGGTGCTGGACCTCAGCCTGTCATCCGACGCCTGGGTGGAGGATCGGCGGGTGTTGGATCTGACCCGCGAGGCGGTGGTGGTGCTCGGTGAGGTCCTCGATCGGCTCGGTGAGCCGCTCGGCGTGGCGGGCTTCGCGAGCCACACCCGGCATCACTGCGGGTTCTGGACCGTCAAGGGGTTCGACGAGCCGTGGCGGCCCGCCCGTGACCGCCTGGGCGCGCTGACGCCGCGCGGGTACACCCGCATGGGGCCTGCGGTGCGGCACGGCGCGGCGCTGCTCGCCGGACGGCCCGAGCGGCACAAGCTGCTGGTGCTGATCAGCGACGGCAAGCCCACGGACTTTGACCGCTATGAGGGGCGCCACGGTCGAGAAGACGTGGGCCACGCAGTGCGCGCTGCCCGTCAGGACCGCGTGCTGGTCCACGGGCTGGGGCTGGATCCCAGCGCCCGGGCGGCGCTGCCCACCATGTTCGGGGTCGGGGGCTGGTCGCTCGTCCGCCACCCCGCGCGCCTGCCTGAAGCGCTGGCAGGCGCCTACGCTCAACTGACGCGCGGCGCGTGAGCCGCGCTTGGGAGGGACCAATGGGTTCAATGGTGAGGGTGAGGAAGCTCGGGCCGAGCGCCGAGTTGACGAGTCTGTGGACGGGTCCGTTGACGGGCCTGATGGCGGCCCTACTGGCCCTGGGGGCCGGGGGGTGCGAGGGCAAGTCCAAGCCCCGCCCGATGGAGGCGCCCATGCCGGCGCGATCGACGCTGGCCTCGGCAGCGCCCGCGGGCGGCGGCGCGGAGGCGCACGCGCTGCAGGTGGCCGATGCCCCCCAGCCGGCGCTGCTGGAGCCGGTGGGCAACCCGATCAAGGCGACGCTCACGTCGCCGCCCGAGGTGCCGCCCCCGACGGGCCGCGATCGCCCGGCAAAGGTGGTGGTGGAGTTGGAGGTCATCGAACACAACCGCGAGATCTCGGCAGGGGTGGAATACACCTTCTGGACCTTCGGCGGCACGGTGCCCGGCAGCTTCATGCGGGTGCGCGCCGGGGACACGGTGGAGTTTCACCTGAAGAATCACCCCGACAACAAGATGCCCCACAACATCGACCTGCACGCGGTCACGGGCCCCGGCGGCGGGGCGGCGAGCACCTTCACCGCGCCGGGGCACAGCTCGCGGTTCACCTTCAAGGCGCTGAACTCCGGCTTGTATGTGTACCACTGCGCCACGGCCCCGGTGGGCATGCACGTCGCCAACGGCATGTACGGGTTGATCCTGGTGGAGCCGCCTGAAGGCTTGCCCCCCGTGGATCGGGAGTACTATGTGATGCAGGGCGACTTCTATACGGTGGGCAAGTACCGTGACAAGGGCTTGCAGCCGTTTGACATGCAGAAGGCCATCGAGGAGAACGCGACCTATGTGTTGTTCAACGGCGCCGAGGGCGCGCTGGTGGGCGACAAGGCGCTGGTGGCGAAGCCGGGCGAGACCGTGCGGCTCTACGTGGGCAACGGCGGGCCGAACCTGGTGTCCAGCTTCCATGTGATCGGCGAGATCTTCGACCGGGTCTATACGGAGGGCGGGCTGGACTTCCAGCGCAACGTCCAGACCACGCTCGTGCCCGCCGGTGGGGCCTCGATGGTGGAGTTCAAGGTGGATGTACCCGGCACCTATGTGTTGGTGGATCACAGCATCTTCCGCGCCTTCAACAAGGGGGCGCTGGGGCTGTTGAAGGTGGAGGGTGACCCCGAGGCCCCGCCCTTCAAGGCCATCTACTCCGGTAAGGAAGTGGACGAGGTGTATCTGGCCGACAAGGCGCCCAAGATGGAGGCGGCGGCGAAGTCGCTGGGGGCCCCGAAGGATCTGAAGGGCCAGATCAAGGCGGGTCAGGCGCTCTACGCGGGGACCTGCTCCACCTGCCACCAGGTGGATGGTAAGGGGCTTAGCGGCGTGTTCCCACCCCTGGCGGAGTCCGACTTCCTGATGGCGGACAAGCGGCGCAGCGTCGAGATCGTGCTCAACGGGCTGTCGGGGCCGGTGAAGGTCAACGGCCAGGACTACAACTCGGTGATGCCCCCGATGCGCCAACTGAACGATGACGAGGTGGCCCTGATCCTCACCTATGTACGCAACAGCTTCGGCAACCAAGGTGAGGCGGTCACCACCGCCGAGGTGGCGGCGGTGCGCGGGGACACCCCGGCGCCTGCGGGATCGGCCCATTGAGATGGACCGGCGCCCTCAACGACCTCGCAAACGGGCCGCCGGTTGGCGGGCCTCGGCCCGGGCGCGGGTGGCGCTGATCACGGCCCTCGGGGCCGTGGTGGCCCCGGCCAGCGCCGCGCCGGTGTGGGTGGCCATCCCCGCCGGCAAGGTGCGGCCACTGATCCGGGTCAGCGAAGAGCCGAAGGCGGACGCGCAGCCGGTGGCACCGTTCCGGCTGGCGGCCCGCCCGGTGACCAACGGCGAGTTCCTCGCCTTCGCGCGCGCCCACCCCCGCTGGCAGCGGGGGGCCGTGCCCGCGCTGCTGGCCGAGGGGGGGTACCTGGCCCGGTGGGCCGGGCCCACCACGCCCGGTCCGCGTGCCCCGCTGGACGCCCCGGTGGTCGAGATCAGCTGGTTCGCGGCGCGCGCCTACTGCGAGGCGCACGGGGGGCGGCTGCCCACCGAGGCAGAGTGGGAGCGGGCGGCGATGGCCGGGCAGACCCACCCCGACGGGCGCGACGAGCCCGGCTACCGGGCGCGGATCCTGGGGTGGTACGCCGAGCGGCAGCCCGATCCCCTACCGGCCGTGGGGCAAGGGCCTGCGAACTACCTGGGCGTGTTCGATCTGCACGCGCTCGTCTGGGAGTGGGTGGATGACTTCGGGGCCACCCTGGTGACCGCCGACGCCCGAGAGGCGGGCGACGGGCCCAGCGCGGCCTTCTGCGCCGGGGGGGCCCTGGCGGCCACCGACCCGGCCGACTACGCGGCCTTCATGCGGGCGGCCTTCCGGTCGTCGCTGAAGGGCCGCCATACGGTCCGCAACCTGGGCTTCCGCTGTGCGGCGGACGCCCTCGCCTTGGCGTCGCCCAGGGCCCACCAAGGAGGGACGCCATGAGCGCCCGATTGCCCTTCGCACTCGCCGTGGCCGCGGCCACGCTCACCCTGGTCTTCGGCGCCGGCTCCGTGGGCGCCCAGCCCTGCCACGAGGAGGCGCCCCCCGCGGCGGCCTCAGCCTCGGCGGCGGCGCCGGTGCTGCCCGCCGACAGCGTCTACGCGCTGGACGTGCCCCTCACCGATGACGCGGGCGCGCCCTTCAGGCTGGGCGCGCTGGCCGGGCAGCCGGTGGTCATCACCATGGTCTACGGGCGCTGCCCCCACGTGTGCCCCCTGCTGATCCGCCACGCCATGCAGCTGGTGGAGTCGGTGCCCGCGGCCCACCGGGGGCGGGTGAAGGTGGCCCTCGTCAGCTTCGATCCTTCGGACACGCCGGCCTTTCTGCACGGGCTGCGCGACAAGCACGGCCTGGGCGCCGCCGTGCATCTGGCCGGGGGCAGCGAGGCCGCGGTGCGGGTGCTGGCCACGGCGCTGGACATCCGCTACCGCAAGCTGCCTGACGGCAGCTTCGGGCACACGTCAGTGCTCACGGTGCTTGATCCGCAAGGGCGCATCGTGAGCCGTCAGGAGGGGGGGGCGCCCGGGCCTGAGTTGAAGAAGGCGTTGGCCGATCAGGCCGCCGCCCGGCCCGGGCCGGCGCGTGAGGACGGCTGAGCCACTCGGCGCCGGCTCTGGCAGGGGGGCCTCAGCGGCGCAGCACCCGTGTGTGCGCCGCCTGCCACAGCGGCGCAGCGTCGCCCCCGTCGGGCACCACGAGCCCCTCGATGGTCAAGCTGTCCTCGGTGATGGTCAGCGCGAAGAAGCCCATGTCGTCCACCTCCCACACGGCCTCGTTGCGCAGCCACTGGTCGCGCAGGTCGGTGGTGCTGGCGCCGGCGCCCGACACGATGAGGGTGGTGCCCTCCACCTCGCCCAGGTCCTGCAGGTTGTGGTCGTGCCCGCAGATGTACACGTCGAACTGGCCCAGCACGTGCGCTTCGAGGAAGTCGCGCACGCCCGTGCCCGAGCCGATCAGGCCCTCCAGGAACACCCCGTCGTACATGCCCGCGTTCCCGTGGCGGCCGTTGGACAGATACGGGTGGTGCCCGAAGGCGATGCGCCAGCCCGCCAGGGGCTGCGCCGCCCACTGGGGCAGGGTCTGCTCCTGGGCCAGGTTGGTCTCGGCGAAGCCGGTGATGGCCTCGATGAAGGGCAGGTCCCGCCAGAACAGGGTGGCGGTGTCCAGGGCCACGATCTCGGCGGCCCCCTCCTGGAAGCGGTAGAAGGCCGCCGGCATGCGGAACTTGTCCTGGCTGGCGGCGTAGTCGATCTGGGCCTGGCCGCGGGTGGGGTCGATGCCGATGCCTGCCGCGAAGTCCTGCAGGATGGGCGGCGCCCCGTAGTCGTGGTTGCCCAGCGCCGCGTAGAAGGGGAGGTCCAGCGCGGCGTAGGGGGCCTCGAACTTCTCGACCCACTGGGGGTCGTCCACGCCGTCCACGCCGCTCTCGTAGATGTTGTCGCCGTTCAGCAGGGCGAAGTCGCACCCGCCGCGGCTGCGGCAGAAGTCGGCGGCGGCCTCGGCCACCCGGTGTTGGCCCGCGTTGCCCTTGCCCGTGTCGCCCAGGGCGATGAGCAGGATGGGCTCGGCCGCCGGCGGGGCGGCGTCGGGCTCCGGGGGCGCAGCGTCCCGGGGCGCCGCGTCGGGCTTGAGCGCCGCGTCGGCCTCGGCGTCCACGGGGGGCGCCGCGTCCACGGGCGCCAGATCGAGGGGGAGCGCGGCGTCCACGGCCTGGTCGGGCGCGGGCGGGGCCGCGTCGCGGCTGGGCGCGGCGTCCCGCAGCGGCGCCGCGTCGCGCCCCAGCACGGTGGCGTCCGGGATCTCGGGGAACTCCTCTTTGCAGCCGGCCAGCGCCAGCAGCCCGGCCGCCATCCACAGACTTCGCATGGGTCCCCCTGTTCGGTGGCGCCACCATGCCGATCCGGCGGGGTCGCTTCAACCACGGCCCGTCACGCAAACGCCGGTTGCGTTGCTTAGGCCGCTCCCTCAAGCTGTCGGTTCGCTCACGTCCGGCCAGTGCCCATGCCGCCGCTTCAGCAGCCCGATCCCGAGAAGCTCTCCGCCGCCCGCGCCACCGCCGTCTTCAAGCGGCTGGGCTTGGAGTGGGCCACCGATCCCCTGCTGCTCATCCAGCCCATCCCGCGGATGGTGCCCCTGCTGCCCACCGGCGGCACGGAGTGGTGGGTCGGCGACCACGTGGTGGTCAGCTACCAGGGCAAGCCCGAGGACTTCCCCCACAAGGGGCCCTGGGCCAGCGATGACGCCCGCGGCGTGCCGGCCCACTCGGCGGCGGTGGCCACCGCCATCCTCGTGCTGGCCTGGAACGACCCGAAGCTGCGGCCGCTGTTCGACCTGCCCGCCTGGGCGCTGGACCTCGAGGCGCTCACTGGCGGCGGCGCGGTGGACGTGGAGCGGCCGCAGGGGTTCGTACGCTACACCCTGCTGCCGGGTGGCCCCGACGCCCGCGCCCTGCCGGTGAAGCGCGAGCTGGTGCGCCTGTCGCGGCGCGACGGCCGGCCCCTGCGCCCCCACATCATCGAGCCGGGCGAGGATCTGACCCTGCGGGCGGCGGGCCTCACGGCAGCGGACCTGGCCTTCCACCGGGCCGCGAGCGCGATGGACCGGCTGCCCCCGGATGATCCGCTGGCGGCCAACTTCGCCGCCGAGGCCTTCGAGCACCTGCTGGCCGTGGACGATCTCACCGGGCCCGACGGCCAGGTGGTGATCCCCCTGGCCACGCCCTTCGAGCCGGTGATCCAGGCCGTCGACGGCGACGAGTGCATCGAGCTGAGCTGGCAGGAGCCGGTGCTCGACAGCTACGCCGTGGGCCCCGGCTACGTGCTCACCGCCGAGGACCAGCTCCGGCCCCTGGGCACGCCGGCCCTGGCGGCCGATCCCAGCCTGCTGCAGCACGCCCTCCCGCGCGTGCCCTTCGCCGAGGCCCAGGCCTTCGTCGAGCGCTTCGTGCGCCACAGCGCCGTGGGGCTGGAGCTGGACAGCGACCACCTGCCCCGCAGCCGCCCACCCGAGCGCATCGTGGGCTGCGTGCGCCTGGGCGAGGTGGACGACGCCTTGGTGGTGGACCTGACCAGCGGCTACGAGGTGGGCGGCGAGCTCGAGGAGATCCCCCTGGACGAGCGCGCCAGCCACCGCCGCGTGGCGGGGGCGCTGGTGCGGCGCGACCGCGCCACCGAGCGGCGCCTGCGGGACATCCTCGTGGCCCGCCTGGGCCGGCCGGTGCCCGCCCGCCTGCGCGGCGACGCGGCGCTGGACTTCCTCACCGACGGGGCGCAGGTCCTGGGGCCCGAGTTCGTCTTCTTCGGCACCGAAGACCTCACCCGACACCGGGTGGTGGGGGCCTTCAAGGCCAAGGTGGGCGTGCCCAGCGGCGTGGACTGGCTGGACCTGCGCATCGACTTCGAGGTGGACGGGCGCACGGTGAGCGGCGCGGCGGTGCTGGCGAGCTGGCGGGCGGGCCACCGCTACCACCGGCTGCCGGACGGCACCCTGGCGCGGCTGCCCGACGAGTGGCTGGCGCAGCATGGCCAGGCCGCGGCCGAGCTCGAGGACATCCGCGCGGCCGGCGACGGGCAGCTCAGCATCTTCGCGGCGCCCCTGGTGGAGCAGCTCCTCGACCAGGTGGACGATCCCTCGGCCCTGCGCTGGCGCGAGGCGCTGGAGCAGCTCCACGACATCGACAAGGTGCCCGACCGCCCGGTGCCCACGGGCCTGAACGCCGAGCTGCGCAGCTACCAGCACACCGGCTTCCGCTGGCTGGCGTTCCTCCGTGATGTGGGCCTGCACGGCGTGCTGGCCGACGACATGGGCCTGGGCAAGACGCTGCAGGCCATCACCCTGCTGCTCGACACCCACCACCCGGCGGACGGCCCGGCGAAGGGCGGGGCGTCGCTGGTGGTGGCGCCCACCTCGGTGGTGCACAACTGGCGCGCCGAGATCGAGCGCTTCGCGCCGCAGCTCAAGGTGCTGGTGCACCACGGCATCGATCGGGATCCGGCGGCCCTCGAAGAGGCCGAGATCGTCATCACCAGCTACGCGCTGATGCGCGGCGACCTGGCCCTGCTGGGCAGCCGCCAGTGGCGGGTGCTGGTGCTCGACGAGGCCCACCACATCAAGAACCCCGACAGCCAGGTGGCCAAGGCGGCCCGGGGCATCCCGGCCGACTACCGGGTGGCCCTCACGGGCACCCCGCTCGAGAACCACCTCATCGAGCTGTGGAGCATCTTCCAGTTCCTCATGCCGGGGTTCTTCGGCAGCCGGGCCGGCTTCACCCGCCGGTACGCCCAGCCCATCCAGCGCGACAACGATCAGCGCGCGCTCGAGGCCCTGCGCCGCCGGCTGAAGCCCTTCGTGCTCCGGCGGCACAAGAGCGAGGTGGCCCAGGAGCTGCCGCCCCGGCAGGAGCAGGTGCTGTACTGCGAGCTGGGGCCCGAGCAGCGCAAGCTGTACGAGCAGGTCAAGGCCACCTTCCGCGACGCCGTGCTCGGCCGGGTGGATCGCGAGGGCCTGGGCGCCGCCACCCTGTCGGTGCTCGAGGCGCTCATGCGCCTGCGGCAGGTGTGCTGTGATCCGGCCCTGCTGCCGTACCCCGAGGCCGCCGAGGTGGGCGCCTCGGCCAAGACCGACCTGCTGCTCGAGCTGCTGGCCGAGATCATCGACGCCGGCCACCGCACGTTGGTGTTCAGCCAGTGGCCCACCCTGCTCAAGCGGGTGCGTCGCCACACGGACACCCGCGGCTGGAGCTCGCTGTACCTGGACGGCGGCACCACCCGGCGCCACGACCTGGTGGACGCCTTCAACGCCCCCGATGGCCCCCCGCTGTTCTTCATCAGCCTGAAGGCCGGCGGCACCGGCCTGAACCTCACCGGCGCCGATCACGTGATCCACCTGGATCCGTGGTGGAACCCGGCGGTGGAGGACCAGGCCACCGACCGCGCGCACCGCATCGGCCAGACCCGGCCCGTGGTGGCCTACAAGCTGGTGGCCAAGGACACGGTCGAGGAGAAGATCCTCGAGCTGCAGGCCCGCAAGCGGGCGCTGTTCGAGGCCACCGTCGAGCGCGACCGGGTGGTGGTGGAGCAGCTCACCCGGGCCGATCTGGAGGCCGTGTTCGCCCTGGACGCGCCGGTGGCCCCCCTGGGCCCGCCCGGCGACGTGCCCGTGGCCGAGCTCATGGTCGAGCCCGAGATCCCCGAGGCGCCGGAGCTGGTGCCCGAGGTGGCCGGGGGCTCCGCGGTGCTGGGGGCCCTGCCGAACCCCATCGCCCGCCAGCTCCGGGCGGGCGAGGTGCTGACCAACGCCTCGGTGCGCGACCTCATGGGCTGGTCATCGGCCGAGGCCCGGCGCTGGCTGCGCGAGCAGGTGGACGCGGGCCTGTTGGAGCAGCGGGGCCGCAAGCGCGGCACCCACTACGTGGCCGGGCGCGGCTGAACCCGGCCCCGCCCGCGGGCCGGCGCGCCTCACAGGGGTATCCGGTCAAGTTGAACGCCGCTCGCTCGACGCCGGCCACCTCAGCGGCGTTGGGCCTCCTCGATGGGCCACCAGCACACCTGCGTCGGCCCGCCTTGCTGGGGCGGCCGGTCCCTTCGTGAGCGACCCTCAACCCGACCGGATACCCCTGTCAGTCGTCCAGCCCGTCGATCCACAGCCCCAGCCGCTCCACCTTCTGGGCCGACCAGGGCGCGTGGGGCGGCATGCCCTCGCCGCCGCCGCCACCCCCGGGCGCCTGGTGGTGGCGGTAGCGCACCTTGTAGAACAGGTAGCTGTCGTCCCGCTTGCCCGGCGCCACCCGCATCAGCGCGAGCTGGCTGGAGGGCACGTTGATCAGCGCGTCGGCGAAGGGCGGATCCAGCACCAGCTCGCCGTCGTTGCCCCCCTGGGTGTGGCAGCCCGCGCAGTCCGCCAGCAGCACCGCCTGCAGCTCGGCGGTGGTGTAGGGCTGCACGGCAGGCAGGGGGCAGCTCAGATCGCCGTGGCAGTACACGTCGTCGCAGTCCACCCAGTCGTCGCCGTTGTCGTCCACGCCGTTGTCGCAGGTCTCGGGGAAGCCGATGCAGGCCACCGCGGCCCGGCAGTCGGGATCGGCGCAGTCGACCCGCCCGTCGCCGTCGTCGTCCTCGCCGTTGAAGCAGGCCACCTCACCGGGCGCCGCCGCGTCGGGCGCGCCGGCGTCCACGGGCAGCGCGTCCACGGGCAGCGCGTCCACGGGCAGCGCGTCGAGGGGCAGCCCGTCCTGCAAGCCCGCCTCCGCGGTGCCGCCGTCGGCTGTCCCGTCGACGCCCCCGTCCGTCGCGCCGGGTCCGCCGCCATCGGGGCGGGCGTCCAGCCCCGGGCCCCGGTCCCGGGCGCCGCCGTCGAGCTCGCCGCCGTCCAGGCCAGGCCGGCCAGGCGCCCCGTCGGCGGGCACCGACGCCTCCGGTGACAGCGGCTCCAGGCACGGGCCCTCGCCCTCGCACCCCAGCACGCCCAGCCCCAGCACAAGGATCCACCGTCGCATCGCGCCCCCTCTCCAGGGGCAGGATGCCCCAACCGGCGGGGCCGATCCGCGCCACCCCCCCTCGCGTTGACTTCCACAGAGGCACGGGCCTAGGCTGCCGTCACGGGACCGGGGGGTTCCAGCGATCACGAGCACACGTCACCGGGACCGGCGCGGGCCGGGCGGGAGGACCGTCGATGCGACTTCGAATCACGGCCGCAGGGATGGGGCTCGCCCTGGCCCTCGGCGGCTGCGGCGAGGCCACCGAGGTGGCGCCCACGGCCGACCTGAGCGTCAGCGGCGCGGGGGGCGGCGGCGGCGACATGGCCCCGGCGCCCGACATGACCCCGCCGCCCGACATGACGCCCACCGGCGGCGTGCTGGGCGACCGCTGCGATGGGCCCGACGGCTGCCAGAGCCGCCTGTGTACGCCCGATCCCGATGATCCCAGCGGCGGCTTCTGCACCATCCCGTGTGTGCCCGGCGAGGCGAACGGCTGCCCCGACGGCTGGGCCTGCGAGGACACGGTGGCCCAGGGCCAGGTGTGCCGCCCGTCCCCGCCCGGTGGGCTCTGTGACGTGTGCAGCACCGACGCCGAATGCGGCGGTGAGACGGATCTGTGCCTGCCGCTGTTGGGCCGACCCGGCATCAAGGTCTGCGCGCTGGACTGCTCGGATCGGGCCGTGGAGTGCCCGGCCGGCTTCACCTGCGAGGCCCTGGGCGACACCTTCCAGTGCCTGCCCGTGGATGGCCTGTGCCCCGAGGCGCAGGACGGCGACCAGGACGGCATCCCCGACGGCGCCGACAACTGCCCCGGGGCCCGCAACCCCGACCAGGTGGACGTGGATCAGGACGGCGTGGGCAACGCCTGCGACAACTGCCCGGCCGTGGCCAACCCCGATCAGGCCGACGCCAACGGCAACGGGGTGGGGGACGCCTGCGAGATGATCATCGGCGACGGTGAGTTCGGCCCGCCCACCGGCGGCTTCGTCAGCGCCACCGGCACCATGACCTCGCCCGCCTACCGCATCCGCGGGGCCATGGGCCCGGTGCTCGGCCCGCTGCGCAGCCCGCAGTGGCAGGTGCTGCCCTTCGTGGGAGGTCGCCCGTGAGCCTGCCTGTGCGCCCCTCGCTGAACTTCGCCCGACTTCTCGCCAACCGCTCTGCTTCCAAGGGTTCGACCATGCGCTCCGTGCTCCGCCTGCTCGTGGCCGCGCTGGCCCTCGCCATCGCCCCGCTCTCGGTCCAGGCCCAGGCCGTGCCCGAGATGCTCCCGTACAACGGCTTCCTGGCCGACACCAACGGGGTGCCGGTGGACGGCGGCATCAGCCTCACCGTGCGCGTGTACGAGACCAGCGACGCGCCCAACCCCATCTGGCAGGAGACCCTGCAGAACGTGCCCGTGGACGCGGGCTACTTCCGGGTGGATCTGGGCCTCATCGTGCCGCTGGTGCAGGACGTGCAGAACGGCCGCACCCGCTACCTGGGCCTGAGCGTCAACGGCGACGCCGAGGCCACCCCCCGGCAGCGCATCGGCGCGGTGCCCTACGCCCTGATGGCCATGGACAGCGCCATGCTGGGCGGCTACCCGGCGGCCACCTTCGTCACCGTCGATCGCCTGAACCAGGAGCTGGCGGGGCGCGGCTACGTGAACGAGGCGCGGGTGCGCGAGCTGATCGCCGAGCTGGGCGGCGGCGGCGGCGAGGGCGGCCTGAACGAGGCCCAGGTCAACGCGCTCATCGACGCCCGCGGCTACCTGAACCAGGCCGCCATCGAGGCGCTCATCGACGCCCGCGGCTACGTCACCGAGGACCAGGTCAACGCGCTCATCGACGCCCGCGGCTACGTCACCGAAGCGCAGGTCAACGCGCTCATCGACGCCCGGGTGGCCAACGCCATCAACGAGCTGCGAAACGAGCTGCGGCAGGAGATCCAGCAGGTGGCCCAGAACGCCGCCGGCGCGCCGTACATCCTGGGCCGCAGCGCCCAGACCAGCGACGGTCGCATGACGTTCGGCGGCCAGAACGGCCTGCGGGCGGCCAACGCCATGTGCCAGGCCAGCTTCGCCGACGACGCCACCGCCCACCTGTGCACGTACGACGAGGTGGGCCGCGCTCTGGCGAGCAACAGCTACAACGCCAACAACAACTTCACGGGCGTCACCACCTGGACCGTGGCGCCCTTCGAGCGCGGCAACTTCAACGGCAGCAAGCGCAACACCTGCCAGAACCTGCTGTACAACTCGGGCGACGCCGCCACCGGCACCCAGATGACCGTGCGCCTGAACGACCAGAGCGACGGCAACGGCGGCGGCCTCACCGGCCACACCTTCGAGGTGCTGGCGGGCCGCGCCTGTGGCAACAACCTGCCCGTGCTGTGCTGCCGCTGAGCGCGAGTCCGCGCCGCGCGATCCCGAGGCCGGCCGCGCATTCGGCACATGCCGCCGCGCGCCGCACCTGCTAGATTCCCGCCCATGAAAGACATCCTCCCTGCCCTGCAGCTCGTCTGCCTCGCGCTCATCGCCGCCGGGGTGGCGCCCGTGGCCCTGGACGCCCTGGACGCCCGGGCGGATCGCAAGGCCCGCGAGGCCCGCGCGGCCGTCTTCGGGGCCATCGCCGAGGCGGCCTCGACGGCCAGCGACCACGATCTGGCAGCCCAGGCCTTCGCCGACGCCGCCAACCTGGACCCCGACAACGAGGGCTGGCGCAAGGGCCTGCTCGACGCGCAGGTGGAGCGCATCCTGCGGGACTCGGGCCACATCACGGGGGCCAACGCGCTGAGCCTCCAAGTGGCGCTCACCCGCGCCCTGAGCGACGGCGATCCCAGCGCCCGCCACGAGCTCGCCTTCGGGCGGGTGCTGCACTTCCGCGGCCAACTCGAGAAGGCCCGCGCCCGCTACAAGGCCGCCCTGGACAAGGATCCGCAGTCCGCCCAGGCCCACCTGCTGCTGGGCGATCTGCAGTTCAAGCAGGGCGAGTATGGGGCCGCCGTCACCACCCTGCGCCGGGCCGTGGAGCTCGACGCCGAGCTGCCCCTGGTGCACTTCGCGCTGGGCCAGGCGCTGCTGGGCCAGAAGAACGCCCAAGAGGCCGTGGTGGAGCTGGAGAAGGCCGTCAAGGCCATGCCTCAGCACGCGGCCTCCCACGGGGCCCTGGGCAAGGCGGCCCTGGAGCTGAAGCGCTTCGACACCGCCCGCACCCACCTCGAGAGCGCCCTGCGCCTTGACCGGGCTGGCCTGGCCAGCCTGTACCGCGACCTGGGCGACGCCTGGGAGGGCCTGGAGAACCTGCCCCGAGCCGAGCAGGCGTACACTCAGGCCTGGCAGCAGGCCCAGGACCTGGTGGGCCTGCGCCGCCTGGCGCGGGTGCGCATGCAGCAGCGCAACTGGCAGGGCACCATCGACGCCTACAACCTGGTGCTCAGCGTGGTGCCCGACGACCCCGAGGCTCACTGCCAGACGGGCATGGCGGCCGACAAGGCCAACGCGGGCCGGGTGGCCGTGGTGGCTTACCAGCGCTGCATCGCCGTGGCCGAGAAGGACCCCGACTTCAAGGAGCTGGTGGCCACCGCGCGCAACCGGCAGCAGATCCTGGCCGAGCGCATGACCGCGCAGGCCCGCGAGGCCGGCAAGGACGCGCCCAAGGCCCCACCCAAGGGCGGCAAGGGCCCGTAGCCGCCAGCTCGGCCCGCCTCCGTTGAACTCCGCCGTCGGCGCCGCCTATGCTGGCGCAGCGCTCGGGGGAGGACATCTCATGCGACACAGCCGGCCCACCCGGTGGGGACAGCTCGCGGTGATCTGCGCCGCGTTGGCGGCGGGCAACGCCCAGGCCCAGAACATCCCGCAGATGCTGCCGTACAACGGCTTCCTGGCCGACTCCAACGGCCAGCCCGTGGACGGCACCATCAACCTGACCGTCCGCATCTACGAGACCAGCGACGCGCCCAACGCCATCTGGCAGGAGGCCCTGCAGAACGTGCCGGTGGACACCGGCTATTTCCGCGTGGACCTGGGCCGCATCGCCCCGCTGGCCGCCGACGTGGCCGCCGGCCGCACCCGCTACCTGGGCCTGAGCGTCAACGGCGACGCCGAGGCCCAGCCCCGCCAGGCCATCGGCTCAGTGCCCTACGCCCTCATGGCCGGTGACAGCGCGCTGCTGGGCGGCCAGCCGCCCCAAGCCTTCGTCTCGGTGGACCGCCTGCAGGCCGAGCTGGACGGCCGCGGCTTCGTCACCCGGCAGGAGGTGGAGCGCCTTGTGGGCGAGGGCGGCCTCGACGAGGCCGCGGTGAACGCCCTCATCGACGCCCGCGGCTACCTGAGCGAGGACGCCATCAACGCCCTCATGGACGCCCGCGGCTACCTCGATCAGGACGCCATCCAGGCGCTGATCGACGGCGCGGGCCACCTCACCGAGGCCCAGGTGGCGGCCCTCATCGACGCCCGCGGCTACCTGGACCAGGCGGCGGTGCAGGCGCTCATCCAGGGGGCCGCCGGGCTGGACGGCGACGCAGTGAACGCGCTGATCGACGCCCGCGGCTACCTGAACGCCGCGGCCATCCAGGCGCTGATCGACGGCGCGGGCCACCTGAACCAGGCCCAGGTCGAGGCCCTGATCGCCGCCGCGGGCTACCTGGACGGCGACGCGGTGAACGCGCTGATCGACGCCCGCGGGTACCTGAACGCCGACGCGGTGAACGCCCTGATCGACGCCCGCGGCTACATCACCCGCGCCGAGGTGCAGCAGCTCGTGGCCGCCGGCGTGGCCCAGGCCCAGGGCCAGGTGGCGCAGCTCCAGAACACGGTGAACCAGCTCCAGAACACCGTGAACCAGCTCCAGAACACCGTGAACCAGATCCAGCAGAACGCGGCCGGCGCGCCCTTCATCCTGGGTCGCAGCGCACAGAGCAGCAACGGGCGCCTCAGCTTCGGCGGCCAGAACGGCATGCGGGCGGCCACCGCCATGTGCCAGGCCAGCTTCCCCAACGACGCCACCGCCCACCTGTGCACCTTCGACGAGGTGGGCCGCGCCCTGGCGACCGGCAGCTACGACGCCAACAACGGCTTCAGCGGCGTCACCACCTGGACCGTGGCCCCGCTGGTGGCCGGCGCCTTCAACGGCAGCAAGCGCAACACCTGCCAGAACCTCATGTACAACTCGGGCGACGCGGCCACCGGCACCCAGATGACCGTGCGCCTGAACGACCTGAGCGACGGCAACGGCGGCGGCCTCCGCGGCGACACCTTCGAGGTGTTCGCCGGCCGCGCCTGCGGCAACAACCTCCCCGTCCTCTGCTGCCGCTGAGCGCGGCTCGCACGTAGCGCGGCCCGCCTGGCTCGGCGCTCACCGCCAGGGCTGCGTTGCCGGCAGGTGGGGGCCCTGGGCTGGTCCCCGGCGTGGCGGATGCCCGGGTTTGGACGAGCCCTTCATCCGTTCCAGCAGCTCTTGGTGGTCGTCGCCCCACACTTGGGCGCCGCCTGTGGCCAGGCTGCACCGGTGCAGGCGGGTGCCGTTGGGCACCTTTGGTCGGGCGTGGCACGCGGCTGAGGCCGCGGATGGGCTCGGGGTGGCAGGCGGCCGGAGTCTCGCGGGCCCGCGCGGTCGAGCACGAGTGCTTTGCGGCATCCGAGGCTGGAGGCTCTGCCCCCAGACCCCCGCCGGGGCTCCGCCCCGGACCCTCTCTTCGGCGACGCGGGCGGCAGCGCGTTTCGGCCACGGTGTCTTTTGGGGGGGCTCAAGCGGCGCCCCCCCAAGCCCCCCGTCCTCCCTTGCGGTCTCTCGTTGCCTGGCGGTGACCGCCATTCGGCGGCGAAGGCTTGCGCCGTGACGCAAGCAGCGCCTGCGTCTCACCCGTCGCAAGTTTCGGCGGCGGTGGCTTCGTCACAGTTGGTGCCTTCCGGCTTCGGCGCCGCCGGCAGCGCGTGGTCGTGCCCGCAGTCCCCGAACGCCAACGCCTGCAGGGCATCGCGCAGCGTGTCGCCGCTCTGGGCGCCCACCATGCGCGTCACCTCGCCGCCGCCCGGCTCCAGGATCGCGAAGGTGGGCACCCCCACGATGTTGTGGCGGGCCGCCAGGTGCCGGTTCTCGGGCTTGCTGATGTTGATGAAGCGCACCTCGGCGTGCCCCTCGCAGCTACTCACCACCGCCTCGACCACCGGCGCCATGGCCCGACACACCGAACAGTTGTCCTTGTAGAACTCCACCAGCACCGGCTTGTCGCCTGCGGCGGCCATCAGCGCCTTCGCGGCTTCGGCCTCGGTGGCGGGCGGCTCGGCCATCAGGTCCCGCACGCCCGCCACCGCCAGCCACAGCCCCACCGCCACCAGGAAGCCGCCGCCCACCTTCTTGAACACCGGCAGGAACTTGTTGGACGAGCGCAGCGCCTTCACACCGGCCTCGGCGAACACAGCCGCCAGGAACATGGGCACCGCGAAGCCCAGCCCGTACACGCCCAGATACAACGCCCCCATGGCCGGACTGGACGCCGCGCTGGCGGTGTAGGTGAGCACCGTGCCCAGCACGGGCCCCACGCAGGGCGACCAGCCCGCCGCGAACAGCACGCCCATGCCCACCGCGTCCAGCCCGCCCAGCTTGCTCGCCCAGCCGGGCTCCTTCGCCCGCACGGTGGCCTGCATGAAGCTCAGGTTGATGACCTCCAGGAACTGCAGCGCAAACACGATGACCAGCACCGCGCCGGCAAGCTGCACCCACCCCTGGTGGGCCCGCATGAACTCGCCGATGCCGCCCGCGCCCAGCCCCATCACCGTGAACACCGCCACGAAGCCCACGATGAACAGCGCGGCGCGCTTCATCAGGTAGCCGCGCCCGACCGATCCCACCGGCTTCCCGCCCACCAGCGTCGACAGATAGATGGGGATCATGGGCAGCACACAGGGCGTGAAGAAGGTGACCACGCCCGCGGCAAAGACAGTGAAGAGGGCAAGCTCCATGGGGCGCTCCGAGGCCAGGTTGCCTGTCGGAGCCGCCAGGGGGCGGGGGTGTGGCGCGCGGCGGAGCCCGCCGGGTGCTGTGCTGGCTTGATTTGATGCCCGAACGCTGGCGAGCTTCTCCCCGATCCCGGCGAGGGGAGCCCACTCAGGTGTGGGCGCGCCGGGGCTTGCTGGGCGCAGAGGCGCCGGGAGAGTGCGAGTGATGTTGAAGGGTTGCATGAGCTGGGGGCTTGTGGCCTGGGCCCTGTTCGGGGCGGCCGCGCTGCTGGGCTGCGACGACGCCGCCGAGGGGGGCTGCGACACGGTGGGCGCCACCCGCTGCCTGGGCGACGGCACCGCCGTGGAGCGCTGCCGATCCAACAACCAGTGGGGGGTGGTGCAGGCTTGCGGCGCCGGCGAGCTGTGCGCGCAGGCGCCCGGTGAGGACGCGGTGTGTGCCCCCCGCCGAGGGCGGCGGCTGCGGCGAGGAGGGCTCGACGCGCTGCCTGGCCGACGGCTCGGCCATCGAGCGCTGCCGCGCCGACGGGCAGTGGGGGGTGGTGCAGGCCTGCGGGGCCGGCGAGCTGTGCACGCAGGTCGAGGATCTGCCGGCGGCCTGCGAGGCCCAACCCGATCCCGAGGACTGCGGCGAGCGAGACGTGGCCCGTTGCCTGCCCGACGGCACCGCCGTGGAGCGCTGCCGCTCGGACGGGCGCTGGGGCGTGGTGCAGGTGTGCGAGGCCGATCAGGACTGCGTGGACAACGGCGATGGGACCGCGGGCTGCGTGACCGACCAGACCCTGGCCTGCGGCGAGCTGGGGGCCACCCGGTGCCTGCCCGACGGATCCGCCACCGAGCGCTGCCGGTCCGACGGCAACTGGGCTGTGGTGCAGGTCTGTGCCGCCGACCAGCAGTGCGAGATGTCCGGCGAGGGCGCGGGCTGTGTGATCGACGCCTCGCTCGCTTGTGGCGAGCTGGGCACCACCCGCTGCCTGGAGGGCGGCGGGGCCGTGGAGCGCTGCCGCTCGAACGGCGAGTGGCAGGTCGTGCAGTGGTGCGCCGCCGATCAGGCTTGCCAACAGCCCCAGGGCGGGCAGGGGGCCTGCGCCGCGGTGCCGGTGGAGGACTGCGGCGCCCGCGACGCCACCCGCTGCCTGCCCGACGGCACCGGCGTGGAGCGCTGCCGCTCCGACGGCGCCTGGGGCATCGTGCAGACCTGCTTGGGCGACCAGGTGTGTGATCCCGAGGCCGAGGTGGCCGGCTGCCGGGCCGAGGCGCAGCCCGACTGCGGCGCCCGTGACGCCACCCGCTGCCTGCCCGACGGCGCCGGCATCGAGCGCTGCCGCTCCAACGGCCGCTGGGAGGTGGTGCGCTTCTGTGGCGAGCGCGAGGCCTGCCAGACCCCCGAGGGCGCAGCCGCCGACTGCGTGGCCTTGGTGGACGAGCCCAGCTACCCCGATCCCACCATCACCGACCAGGCCAGCCCCTGGTATGAGCGCGGCTGCCCGCTGGTTCAGCAGGCGGCCAACCCCAGCGCCCTGCCCGCGGACTGCCGCTGCTTCACCAACCAGGCGCCCCGCGACGGCATCCCGCTGTGCCAGCGCCCGTACCACCTGAACCTGGCGGGCGGCTCGGTGGGCGCCGGCCCCAGCTACGCGGGGGTGTTCAACGCCGAGTACCTGGGCGGCTTCCTGGACGCCGCCGAGGGCGCCGGTGGCCGGCTGTACGTGGCCGTGGGCTTCGGCGCCTCCACCGACCGCCGCGGCGCCGTCCTGACGGTGGATCTGGCCACCGGCGACCGCACCCTGCTGAGCGGCGAGCACCCCTTCCAGGGCACGGTGGGCGAGGGCCCCGCCTTCGGCACCGTGCTGGACGTGCGCCGCGGCCCCGACGGCAACCTGTACGCCTACGTGCGCCAGCGTCAGCCCGGCGAGCAAGAGATCGTGCGGGTGGATCCGCGCACCGGCGACCGCACCCTGGTGTGGAAGGGCCGCGCCGAGGGCTTCGCCCAGTGTTCGCCCGACGGCAGCCCGGCCGGCGCCCTGCAATACACCGACACCGGCTTCGCGCTGGACGCCGAGGGCCGTTTCTACCTGCCCTTCGCCAACCCCACCCAGGGCCGCGGAATCGTGCGCCTGTCCCGCGCCCTGGACGCCTGCGAAGTGCTCACAGGCAACGGCCCCGCCGAGTGGGCCACCCGTGGCGCCGGCCCCGCGCTGGGCGGCTTCGTGCAGGGCTTCACCCTGCGCGACGGCGCGCTGCTCGCCTTCACCACCCAGCCCAAACAGTTCGTGTCGGTGGACCTGGCCACCGGCGACCGCACCCTGCTGCTGACCCCCGCCGGCATCGCCCCGCCCGAGCGCTGGGCCGTGTGGGACGCCGGCCGCAGCGTCTGGTGGCTCGCCGGCTTCCAGAGCGCCGTCAGCATCTCGGCCTGGGATCCCGCCACCAACACTCAAGCCTCGGTCTTCCAGGGCGGCGTGTTCCCCTGGATGCCCCTGGGCGCCAGCGGCCCCATCCAGATCAACGCCCTGAACTACGCTCCCATCTGGCTGCTGCCCAACGGCAACCTGCTGCTGGGCCAGGACGGCTTCTCAGTCGTCGAGTACGAGCCGTCCACGGGCAACTCGGTGATCCGCAGCCTGTAGCGGCCTGCCCCGGGCCCGCCCCAAGCGTGCTGACCCCTTGCCCCCCGCGGCCGCCCCAGGCAACCTGCCCTTGGGCGGGTCGGGCAGGGGAGCTTGAGCCCGCCCTGGGCAAGTCGCCGCACCAGGCACAGGCACCGGGGCCACCGTGAGCACAGCCAGCACACCCACCGTCGCGACCGTCCTGGCGGCCCTGCGCAAGGATCGCATCCTCGAGACGGGCCGCCGCCTGAACCTCACCCTGCCGGCCACCGCCACCAAGGCCGACCTGGCCAAACGGGTGGCCGCCGTGCGCCTGCCCCTGGCCGATCTGCTGCCCCACCTGCGCCGCGACGAGCTGCGCCAGGCCTGCCAGGACGCCGGCCTGCCCGCAGAGGCCCGCGCCCGCAGCGCCCTCATCGAGCAGCTCCTCACCGCCGCCGGCGAGGCCGCGCCCACCCCCAAGCCCCGCCCCCGCACCGCCGACGGCCTGCCCCAGCCCAACGATCTGGTGGTGGTGCGCCAGCGCCAGTACCTGGTGGAGTCGGTGCAGGCCAGCACAGGCGTGCGCCGCCCCGGTGGCCCGCCCCAGGCCACCCGCGTGTCCCTGGTGTGCCTGGACGACGACGCCCAGGGCCGCCGCCTCGAGGTGCTGTGGGAGCTGGAGCTGGGCGCGCGCGTGGTCGAGCCCGCCCGCCAGGGCCTGGGCGCCGACCGGCCATCGACCCCGCGCCCCACTTCCGCGCCTACCTGCACGCCCTGCGCTGGAACTGCGTCACCGCCACCGACCCCGGCTTGTTCCAGGCCCCGTTCCGCGCCGGCATCCACATCATGGATCACCAGCTGACCCCGCTGGCGAAGGCCCTGGCCCTGCCGCGCGCCAACCTGTTCATCGCCGACGACGTGGGCCTGGGCAAGACCATCGAGGCGGGCCTGGTGGTGCAGGAGCTGCTGTTGCGGCAGCGCGTCGACACCATCCTCGTCGTCTGCCCGCCCTCGGTCGCGCTGCAGTGGCGCGACGAGATGCGCGCGCGCTTCGGCCTGCTGTTCGAGATCCACGACCGCAACTTCGTGGCCCGCCGGCGCGCCGAGCGCGGCTTCAGCGTCAACCCGTGGGCCACCCACAGCCGGTTCATCATCAGCTACCAGACCCTGCGCCGCCCCGAGTACCTCGAGAGCCTGCTGCAGCACCTGGGCGACCGCGCCCGCCGCTCGCTGCTCATCCTCGACGAGGCCCACACCGCGGCCCCCGCCTCGGGCAGCAAGTACGCCGTGGACTCGGCGCTCACCCGCGTCATCCGCGACCACGTGGCGCCCCGCTTCGAGAACCGCCTGTTCCTGTCGGCCACCCCCCACAACGGCCACTCCAACAGCTTCGCGGCCCTGCTCGAGATCCTGGACCCCCAGCGCTTCACCCGCGGCATCCCCGTCACCGATCCCGCCCAGCTCGCCCCGGTGATGGTGCGCCGCCTGAAGAGCGACCTGGGCGCCCTGAACAGCACCGCGTTCCCCACCCGCATCGTCCAGCGCTGGCAGCTCGACCACGCCGCCGGCCGCTGGCGCTGGACGCTGGCCAGCCGGGCCGCCAGCGCCCCCGCCGACGCCGAGCACGTGCCCCCCGCCGCCGACCTGGGCGAGGCCCCGCCCGCCGAACTCACCCTGGCCGACAAGCTGGCCGACTACGCCGCGCTCATGGAGCCCGAGTCCGGCCGCGGCCGGCTGGTGTTCATCAACCTGCAGAAGCGCCTGCTGTCGAGCATCGCCGCCTTCCACCGCACCTTCGAGGCCCACTGCGCCCGCCTGGAGGGCGCCGACGCCCCGCCCCGGCCCACCCAGAAGTTCCTTTTCGATCAAGCACATGGCGTCGACGACGAGGCCGTGGACGAGGCCGACGCCGCCGACGCCGCCGCCGGCACCGCCCACCTGCGCGACCCCGGCGAACAGGCCGCCACCCTGCGCGCAGAGCTGCGCGCCCTGGCCAAGGCCTGGCAGCACCGCCCCGACGCCCGCCTGCGCGCCCTGGTGCATTGGATCCAGCAGCACCAGTGCCCGGCCGTGGCCATCGGCGGCGCCCACGCCGCCCCCCAGGCCGACCGCGTCTGGTCGGGCCGCCGCCTGATCATCTTCACCGAGTACGCCGACACCCTGCGCTACCTGCGCCGCCAACTCGCCACCCACCTGGACGGCACCGCGCAGGCCGCCGACCGGATCATGACCTTCCACGGCGGCATGACCGACGACCAGCGCGCCGAGGTACGCCGCGCCTTCAACAGCACCCCCGCCGACCACCCCGTGCGCATCCTGCTGGCCACCGACGCCGCCCGCGAGGGCATCAACCTGCAGGGCGCCTGCGCCGATCTGCTGCACTTCGACATCCCCTGGAACCCCGCCCGCCTGGAGCAGCGCAACGGCCGCATCGACCGCACCCTGCAGCCCGAGCCCGAGGTGCGCTGCGGTTACTTCGTCTACCCCCAGCGCCCCGCCGACGCCGTGCTCGACACCCTGGTGCGCAAGGTCGACGTCATCCGCCAGGAGCTGGGCTCGGTGGGCACCGTGGTGCTCGACCGCATCGAGCAGGTGCTGGAAGACGGCATCCGCCCCGACACCGCCCACAAGCTGGCCGCCGCCACCGCCGATCAGGCCGCCCAGCAGACCAGCAAGGCCGAGCTGGAGAGCCAGCGCACCGCCGACCGCCTGAAGGCCGAGATCGACCGCGCCCGCCGCACCCTGGACGCCAGCAGCAAGATCATCGCGTTTGAGCCCGAGGCCCTGCGCGAGGTCATCGACATCGGCCTGAAGTTCGTGGGCGCCCCCCCGCTGCAGCGCGTGCAGGTGCAAGACGACCGCGGCGACACCTTCGACGCCTGGGCCGTGCCCGCCCTGCCCGCCGACTGGCAGGGCACCGTCGACACCCTGCGCCCCGAGCGCCCCCGCAGCCTGCCCCCCTGGGAGTGGCGCAAGACCCACCCGCCCCTGCCCGTGGTGTTCCGCCCGCCCCCACGGCTGACCAGCCCCGTGGTGCACCTGCACCTGGAGCACCCCTTCGTGCGCCGCATCCTGGCCCGCTTCCGCGCCCAGGGCTTCGCCGCCCACGACATGGGCCGGGTGTCGGTGCTGGCCGATCCCCACCGCCGCACCCCGCAGGTGGTGGCCATTGGCCGCGTGTCGCTGTTCGGCCCCGGCGCCACCCGCCTGCACGACGAGCTGCTGTACGTGGGCGCCCCCTGGCTGGAAGCCGGCGGCCCCGACCACGGCGTGCCCGATCCCGACGATCGCGACACCCACGCCCGCCTGCAGACCCTGCTGGCCGAGCGCCCGCGCCCCGCCCCCGCCGGCGTGGCCGAGCGCCTGCGCCCCCACGCCGCCGCCGACTTCGCTCGCCTGTGGCCCCACGTAGAGGCCGAGGCCGAGGCCCGCGCCCACGACGCCCAGCAGCAGCTCGAGGCCCGCGCCCACGAGGAGCAAGAGGCCCTGCGCCAGCTCCTGCAGAGCCAGCGCGCCGCGCTCGAGAAGCAGGTGACCCAGACCACCCTGGACTTCGGCACCCTGCCGCAGGCCGAGCGCCGCCAGATCGAGGACGACCACCGCCACATGGAGCGCCGTCTGACGCAGCTCGCCCAAGAGATCCAGCGCGAGCCCGCCGAGCTCGCCGAGCTGTACCGCGTGAAGCGCGCCCGGGTGGTGCCCGTGGGCCTGGTGTACCTGTGGCCGGAGGCCGGCTGATGAGCGACCCGCACGTCCGCTTCCACGAGCGCTGGCTGGGCATGGTGCAGCCCAGCGAGGGCCTGGTGTTCTCGGTGCCCGTGCTGGCCGAGGCCCAGGTCATGGAGCGCCAGCCCGTGGCCACCCGCCACGCCCTGGCCGCGCTGGCCCCCGTCGATCCGACCACGAAGCAGCCGCAGATTCATGATCTGGCTGAGTTTTTCGACCAGCTCCTGAACCTGGCGCCCCAAGACTTCGACCACGGCCAGGCGGTGCCGGCCGACCTCAGCCTGCACGTGGCCGAGGGCCACCAGACCCTGCGCCCCACCCTGGCTCTGCGCGGCAACGACCCCCGCCCGGTGCCCGCCGACGCCCCGCCCGCCGTGCGCGCCGGCGCCCCCTACGCCGCCCTGGTGTGGGACCTGCCCGCCGGCCTGCCCCTGGACAAGCCCGAAGACACCACGGGCCCCTGGCGCTACCCCCCCGGCGCCAAGTTCGACCGCCTGCTACGCGCCTGCCGGGTGCCCATCGGCCTACTCACCAACCGGCAGGTCATCCGGCTGGTGTACGCCCCCCACGGCCAGAGCACCGGTTGGATCGACTTCCGCCTGCCCGACCTGCTGGACCCCGCCGGCGCCCCCATCCTGGACGCCTTCGTGGTGCTGCTGCGCGCCGAGCGCTGGTTCTCGGTGGCCGACGAGGTGTCGCTGCCCGGCCTGCTGGCCGCCAGCCGCACCCGGCAGGCCAACGTCACCAACGACCTGGCCGACCAGGTGTTCGCCGCCCTGAACGCCCTGCTGGTGGGCTTCGACCGCGCCGACGAGCGCGACCCGGCCCACCCCCTGCGCGCCGCCCTGGCCGCCGACCCCCAGGGCCACGCCGTGTACGGCGGCCTGCTGGCCGTGCTGCTGCGCCTGGTGTTCCTGCTGTACGCCGAAGAGCACGGCCTGCTGCCCGTGGAGCACCCCCTGTACGCCCGGCACCTGAGCGTGCTGGCCCTGTACGACCAGCTCGTGGACGACGCCGGCGCCCACCCCGACGAGATGGACCGCCGCTACGGCGCCTGGCCCCGCCTGCTGGCCACCTTCCGCGCGGTGTATTACGGCGTGCACTGGCAGCCTGCCGAGGAACACACCGCGGCCCTGCACATGCCCCCCCGCAGCGGCGGCCTGTTCGACCCCGACCGCCACCCCTGGCTGGAAGGCCGCCCCGCCGGCGCCGCCAGCCTGGAGCCGGCCCAGAACGCCACCGTGCGCACCCCCGCCCTGGACGACGGCACCGTGCTGACCGTGCTGGACCGCCTGATCGTGGTGCAGGGCCAGCGCCTGTCCTACAAGGCCCTGGACGTCGAACAGATCGGCAGCGTGTACGAGCGCCTCATGGGCTACGGCGTCGAGCGCGTGGCCGCCCCCGCCGTGCGCCTGAAGTCCGACAAGACCTGGTACTGGCTCACCGGCGCCCAGGTCATGGCCGTGCCCAAGAACCGCCGCAAGGCCTGGCTGCAGGACGACGTGGGCCTGAAGCGCGCCGCCGCCGACGCCCTGGCCGCCGCCCTGGCCCCCGCCGCCGACGCCGACGCCGCCCTGGCCGTGCTGGTGGACAACGCCGGCACCAGACGCCCCCTGCGCGCCCAGCCCGGCCGGCTGGTGCTGCAGCCCGGCCGAGAGCGCCGCCGCACCAGCAGCCACTACACCCCCCGCAGCCTGTCGGCCCCCATCGTGGCCCGCACCCTGGAGCCCCTGCTGAAGTGCCTGGGCGACGCCCCCACCGCCGACCAGGTGCTGGCCCTGAAGATCTGCGACCCCGCCATGGGCAGCGGCGCGTTCCTGGTCGAGGCCTGCCGTTTCCTGGCCGACCAGGTGGTGGCCGCCTGGACCCGCAGCGGCGACGACCAGCGCCTGGCGGCCCAGGTGCCCGACCTGGCCACCCACGCCCGCCGCCTGGTGGCCCAGCAGTGCCTGTACGGCGTCGACAAGAACCCCTTCGCCGTCGAGCTGGCGCGCATGTCGCTGTGGCTCATCACCCTGGCCCGCGACCTGCCCTTCACCTTCGTGGACCACGCCCTGCGCCACGGCGACTCGCTGGTGGGCCTGAGCCTGGACCAGATCGGCGGCTTCCACTGGCAGCCGAAGAAGCAGGTCACCCTGTTCACCCGCGAGATCCGCCGCACGCTGGACGACACCATCGAGCTGCGCCAACAGATCCTGGACCTGGCCGCCAGCCCCGACACGGCGGCCAAGGCCCGCCTGCTGCGCGACGCCCAGGACTTCACCGCCGACGCGCGCACCATCGCCGACGCCTGCGTGGGCGCCTTCTTTGCCCACGACAAGGCCACCGCCCGTGAGAAGGAGCGCGACCGCCGCCTGACCCTGGTGGAGCGCTGGCTGCGCGACGGCGACGTGGACGCCAAGGCCGAGGTGCAGGCCCTGGCCGACGCAGTGCGCGCCGAGGTGGCGCCCTTCCACTGGATGCTGGAGTTCCCCGAGGTGTTCTACGCCAAGCGCCCCGACCCGCTGGCCGGCGGCGAGGTGGGCGTGGCGTGGATGGATGGGTTCATCGGGAACCCGCCGTTCATGCGTGGTGGCGATACTTCAGGGAGATTGGGTGGCGCCTACCTGTCCTGGCTTGTGACCACCACGCCTAATTCCCACGGGACCGCAGACCTCTCAGCGTTCTTCTTGCGTCGGACCGGTAGTCTATTGGGTCCACATGGATGCATAGGGGTGGTGATCACCAACTCCGTGGTTGATGGCGAAACAAGAAGAACAGGACTGCGTGAGCTTCTACTGGGTGGCGGTAGGATCTACGTCGCTGAGTCCGACATGCCGTGGGAAGGCGAAGCCGCCGTTACCGTTTCTTCGCTCTCCATTGCCTTCGGTGAGCCTGCCTGTGATCTTGAATCCTATCTGGATGGGGCTCCTGTCGCGGCGATCAATTCTCGTCTTCGACCGAAACCGGAGCGGGAGGATGCTCATACCCTCACGCACCTGAGGCGACCTTCCAAGGGGGCCGACCTCGCTGGACAGGGTTTCCTCATTTCACCCGAAGCAGCCGCAGTGCTGAGGCGACATCCCGGCTTGCAGAGCTTCATCAGGCCCTATCTTGGGGGCAGTGACCTGAACTCCGGTCGTGCTGACGGATTTCCTCGCTATGCAATCGATCTCACGGGGATGACCGAGGTAGAAGCTCGGAAACAGTGTCCGGAACTTGTCGAGATCGTTGAGCGGGAGGTTCTCCCTGAACGGATGAGGCTGAAGGACAACCCCATAAACCGGCGCCTAAAGGCAAACTGGTGGTTGTACTGGGCTGAGCGCCCGAATCTCAGGATCGAGTTGGAGACCGTGGAACGCTGCCTGGTCTGGTCTGTTGTCTCCAAACACCTGGCCGTCGGGTTTGCTGAGCCGCATGTGTTGTTCGCCAAGACGCTTTTCGTACTGGCGGACGATCGATGGAGCATGTTCGCCGTCCTCCAGTCCCGCGTCCACGAGCCCTGGGCCTGGCTTCTCTCCTCGTCCATGGAGACCCGGCTGCGCTACTCCGCAACCGACTGCTTCGACACCTTCCCCTTCCCGGCCGACATGACCGCCGCCCCCCTGGCCCAGGCCGGCGAGGCCCTGTACACCGCCCGCGCCGCCTACATGGTCGAGCACGACCAGGGCCTGACCGCCACCTACAACCAGCTCAAAGACCCCACCTGCCGCGACCCCCAGGTCGAGCACCTGCGCCGCCTGCACGAGGCCATGGACCGCGCCGTCATCGCCGCCTACGGCTGGCACGAACACGACGCCGCCGGCCACCCCAAGCGCGACGCCCAGGGCAACCCCATCCCCCTGGCCGTCCCCCCCTACGGCACCGCCGACCCCGCCACCCAACAAGCCTTCGACGACGAGGTCATCGACCGCCTCTTCGTCCTCAACGCCCAGCGCGCCGCCGAAGAGGCCAAAGCCGCCCAGCAGGCCAAGGCCGTCAAGAAACGACCCAAGGCCAAGGCCAAGCCTAAGCCTGCCGATGGTACCGCTCAGGCCGCCTTCAACTTCGACGCCCCATCAGGAGAGAACCCGTGAAGACCCAAGTTCTGACGGACGCCCGCGCCCTCAACGACGCCGTGGCCGCGCTCGCCGAGTGGGCCGAGACTATCCGGTTCGCCTACGCCTGGATGGACACCGCCTGCCCCGCGTGGTCCCAGCTCCCCGACGAGAAGATCACCGAGAGTGTGGTCGGAGCGCACTTCGCCCAGACGGATCCGGCGGTCTTCGATCACTTCCTGGCCGAGGAGCTGACCGAAAACGTGGGGGTCATCATCGAGAAGGCCGGCACCTTCCACCCAAAGGTCATTGTGGGCATCAAGGGGAGCCAGGCGCGGGCTGTCGTTGGCTCCAGCAACTTCACCCGCGGAGGGTTCGGCGCCAACACCGAGCTGAACGTCTTGCTGCAGGGGAAGCTGACGGACGACGCCTTGGCGGCGCTCACCCACTTCATCGACGAGCTGTGGCATCGCTCCGATTGGATCACGCCGGCCTGGGCGGCGCGCTACCGCGAGCTGCACGAGAACCGGCCGCCGAAGCCCCCCAGCCCGCCAAGGCCGGGCCTGGAGTCCTCCGGCGATTACGTCGGCTTGGAAAGCCTGCGCGTGACGTGGCCCGAGTGGTTCGAGATGCTGCGCAACCGATTCGACAGCACCGCGCGCGGGGGCCTGCGGGTCCCGCTGTTCCACGAAGAGGGCTCCTACCTGCTGGAGGCCCGCGCCTGCGACCGGATCTTCGACGCGGGCACTCCCTTCGCCACCCTGGACCGTGACAGCCGCCGCCTGTTGGTGGGCCGCAAGGGGGTGCGGGCGTCCAACGGCTCGTTCGGAGGCGGCGGCGCCAGCGGCATCTTCATGCACACGGTGCTGGAGGAGCCTGAGGCGCTCGGAGCGCTCATCGACGCTGTCCCCCGCACGGGCGAGGTCGGAGCCGCGACCGCCGAGACCTTTCTCACCCAGGCGTTCGCCCTGCCCAGCGTGGGCATGGCCGGCGCCACTCGCCTGCTGGCGATGAAGCGGCCCGACCGCTTTCTGCCGGTCAACGGCGGCAACCGCGACCGCATCCAAGCTGTGTTCGGTTTCGGGATCACCAATGTGGAGCACTACCTGAAGCTCCACGAGATCATCTGGTCGTTACCCTGGGCCACCGCCCCCGAGCCGGAGGACCCCTCCGAGCGGGAGATCTGGCGCTGGCGCGTGGCCCTGCTGGACACCGCCTACTACGTCCACGCGGGGAGTTGGGATTGAGCGCCGTGGCCTGTGATGACTTCGTGCGCACGCACTCCTCGCAGGTGAGTTTGCCGCCAGCGTTTGCGGGAGCAGGAGCCCCAAATGAGTGACGACCCGCTGGTTCAGGAGTTTCAAGGGCTGATCGAGCGGTTGGGCCGTGAGGTGGCATCGGACGCGGTCGCCAGGTCACTCCAACCCTTGCTGGCTTCGATGACCGAGAAGGCCGACCAGGTGCGGGCGTCCCTGCGGGATACGTCCGCGGGCCTGGAACAGGACATTCGGTCGGCGAAGAAGACCGGTGAGGTCTTGGCGAGAAAGGCGGATTCATTCTCAGCAGCCGCCGGCAAGATGCAGGATCAGGCTGGTCGCTTTGACCAGGCGACAGCCGGGCTGGCGAAGGCCTTTCAATTGGTGTCCGAGGACCTCGACTCGAAGCTGTCGAGGCAGCTGGCGGAGGCCGACCAGAAGGCAAACGCGATGTACCAGCAGACGTTGGTCAGCGTGCAGCAGTCGCAGAACGAAGTTGTCACCCAGATTAGGTCCATGGTCTTGGTGGCTTCGGTGGTGAACGCAATCGTTGTTCTGGTTGGTGTTGCCTTTGCGGTGATGGCGAAGTGAACCGGCAAGATCGGGTTACCCGCTCGCAGACAGCAGCGAGCCACAACAGAGCAAGCCTGGCAGCCGATTTGGCGGCCTTCTGCCGCGAGCGTCTGGGCCCACTCTCGGAGCACGCCGTCCGTAGGCGGATCGTTGACGGGATTGTCTTGCTGGGGGACCCCATTCTGGAGACTCAGAGGCAGACCCTGGAAGACCGACTTCGTGATTTCGAGCGCCCCTTCATGCTCTTCGTCGTGGGGGTTGGGAATGCAGGGAAGTCGTCGCTGATCAACGCCCTTGCGGGGCGCAAGATCGCTCCTCAGTCGATCCAGCCACTGACATGGAAGATCGACGCCTATGAACCGGCAGATTCATCACGGGCTGTCCTTCGTTGGGATAACGGCCGGGAGAGCGAGCATGGTGTCGCTGAAGCTGAGGCGTTGTGTCAGGCCGAAGAGCGGGCCGCGCTGGAGGCGGATCAGCGAGGAGAGCTCTACCAGGGTCGAATTCTCGAGGCCCGATGGCGTGTCGCTGAGACCCTGCTGCCGACCCAACTGCAGATCGTAGATACGCCGGGGCTGCATCAGATCCGCAGCAATCTCCGTGACGACGAAGCGGCGAAGAAGTATCGACCCTTGGTGGGGGCGGCCCCGGACTTGCTGGGCCTGGCTGAGGTGTACTTCCACCGAGCGGATGCCGTGCTGTGGTTGTTCGACGCGACCGCGCTGGATGATGTGAGTGCTCGGGCTGCGACGACCTTGCGCGCCTTCGATCGGGACCAGTATGCCGTCATCAACAAGATCGACCTTCTGACCGGCGTCTCTGAGGAGGAGATCGTCGAGCATGCTCAGGGGAAGGTTGGCGAGGACTTCACCCGCTTCTTTGCGGTCTCGGCCAAACGAGCGATGAAGTCGCCTGATGAGTGGGGGATGCCGGCACTCAGGCAGTTCATCCAGACCAACTTCATGCAGAGCGCTCGACTGCGGAAGCTGAACTCGACCAGTCGCCTGACGAACGCGGCTTTGGGGGCGGCTCATCGAGTGGCCGAGGCCGAGTCGGCCAGGTTGATGCGAGCCAACGCGGACTTCGTGTCTGCTTGCCGAATGATCGAGGCAGGCTGCTTGAAGACAGGGACGTACCACTCGAAGAAGCTCGCGAACGCCATCGAGAGCGCCTTTGAGCGCGCTTGCGGCCAGGTGGACGAGTCATTCGCTAATCAGTTGGCGAGCATGTCAGATGAGGACGCCAGGAATGCTCTGTTCCGAAGACGAATCCCGCTCCAGGAATGTGCACAGCTTCTCGAAGCCGAGGTTCGCACGGCGCTGGCCGCACTCCGCTCAGATGCGGGCGTGCAAATGGGCCGCCTGAGGTTCCAGGAGGGTCGCTATGACTTTGCCGGCAACCAAGCGGCCGAAGCAGTGCCCATCTTCAGGCAGCCGGGACGCGTTGGGGGCCTGACCAAAGGGATGGGCGGGGCTTTTTCCATCTCGGACCTGAACGCGCTGAGCGGAGAGGCTGTCTTCGGCGGGGGCATCATTGCCATTGGTGCCGCGCTCTTGCTTGGCCCGCTCGGACTACTCTTTGGTCTTCTCGGAGGGATCTTTGGTCCGTCGAAGGAGGAGCGGATACGTCGGCGGATCCGAGAGGCGGGGCAACAGGTCAAGGAGGCTGCAACGACGCAATTGAGCGACTCGATCGAAGCAGAACTCCAGGCGATCTTGGAGCACGCAGCGGACCACTTTCGAGCTGCCTTGGGCTACACGCCTGATGGTGCTGCGACACGGTCGGACGAGCTGTCCCGACGTGCTCAGTTGCTGTCGGAGGCCGTCGTCTCTGGCAGCGAGGGGACTTGGCAATCTGCATTGGCTCGGAGTTTGGCCGCATGAAGCCCAGTGAAGCGAAGGTCCTGAAGAATGTGGCGCAGGCCGGACTGCACCATACGGAGTGCTGGCGGCGGGGGCCGGCGGGCGAATCCCGTTCCGGGCGGGCGGCGCTGGCGCGTTGGCGTGATCTGGAGGCCCGAGCCGTTGCGGGCGCAGATGCCTCGGCAGCGTCGGGTCTCCGCGTCGCGCTGATGGGCCGTGTAAAAGCAGGGAAGTCGACGCTGCTCAACGGCCTCGTCGGCCAGACCGTCGCGGGGACGCACGCGTTTGAGCTGACCACCGCGATCCACGAGGTTGCCGTCCGGTCTGGGCCGCGAGGTCCCCGCGCCTTGCTGCGGCGAGCTGACCAGCCTGACGCTGAGATGTCGCCCCTTGAGTTGGCTGAGCTCATTCAAGCCAATCGAGATGCACCCGACTTCTGGAGCTCGGTTGAGCATCTCCAGACCTGGGTCGAGGTCCTCGAGATCCCCGAAAGAGTCACGCTGTTCGACACCCCGGGCGTCGGGACAATGACCCAAGCGAACGCCCAGCGTGCAAACGACTTTCTGGAAGCCGCCCACGTGATTTTGTGGGTCCAGAGTGCGACGAGCTTGGGCAACGCCGAGGACGAGCGCTTTCTCCGTGAGCTCGCACGCCGCGGCTTGCCTCTCGTCACCGTGGTCACCAGGGCCGACACCTTGGATGAGGACGAAGTCGAAGAGGTGTTGAAGTGGTTCAGTCGGCGTTTCCCTGACCTACCGGCCCCGATACTCACCGCGGCCCCGCTTTGGCAAACCCAGGACACGAGCGCTGGGCGGGTGTCGCTCCTCAAGACCCTGGCGGGCTTCTCAACGGGCAAGCTCGAAGCCCCGGGGAGTGAGACCCTGCGCGGTGACCTGGTCGACGCTGCAGAGGCTGAGCAGGCAAGCATCGCTCGCCTTCTGACCGTGTTTGAGCACGTGGAGCGCTCTGCGGAGTTGCTGAAGCGGCGGGTGCTGGACGAGGTGCAAGAGCACGTGGCCGAGCACGTTGAGAGGCTGCTTCGGTTGCGAAGCGACGAGATCAAGGGGGAGCTGAGGGACCGAGTCTCGAAGCGCAAAGAAGTGGACACGGTCTTGGCGGACGTCTTCTCGACTCATCTGGGCGAGCACGCCACCACTGCGATCCTCAACGAGGTGGAGCGCGAAGCCCGGGACCGGCTGATGGTCGCATGGGGTGAGCGCCTGGGCGATGCCCTGCAGCAACTGAACCAGCACCTTGCGTCTGCCGTCGAGGAGATCGACCAACGGCGCCTGGCTCAGATGACCGAGAGCCTCGCGGCCTTGACTCAGCGGCAGTCGGAGGAGCAGTCCAAGGCGCGAGTGGTGGCCGGGGGCTTGGCTGGGGCTGCAACCGCATACGCTGCATGGATCGGGGCCAACGCCGCCGCCGTCTCGATTGGGAGCGCAGTCATGTCAGTCGGGCTGCCGATCTTTGGAGCGGGCGTCCTCGCGATGTGGGCCAAGCATGCCTGGGAGAAGTCGTCGGCGAGGTCGAAGGCTGAGGAGGAGGCAGACCGCCTGGTGGACGGGTATCGCGAACGCCTCAGGGTCGAGGTCTTGGAGGCACGGTTCTTCCCGGCACTGCGAGCAGACGTGGAGGCTTCCGGGGCCGAGGTTCGCCGTCTGCTCCTGGACGAGATTGCCGGGGGGGCAGGCCACGCGGAGGTAAGCGCAGCCAGCAGGTTCTACGACGCAGTGGCGTCTGGAAGACTGGACGAGGCCGCGGCGGGCGCTCCTTCCGCCAATGCCATGGTGATCGCGTGATCCGAACGAATAACGAAGTGTGGAAGGAGGCCGAGCGCCTCGCTTCGGAGCGAACTGCTCTGGCTGAGGCGAGGCGTCTGCTTCGGTCTGACACCTTGCGGACAGGTGCAGCCAATCGGATGATGGCAGGGGCCGCAGCGCTGAACGCGATATTGGCCTCCTCAGCCGGCGATGCTCTGGCGCGCTGGACCGCCGACACCTTCAACCACAACTCGAGCGTGTACGACGCGGCGATCGACTCGGTCTACAACCAGACCCACGTCGGCGGCTCGGCGCTCCACCACCTGGTCGACGGGCAGCACTCCATCGCGGGGGCGTTCGAGGCCGCGGCGGCCGCGCTCCCCGACGACTCCCTCTTCGACGAGGTCTCGGCCACGGTCGAGCACCTGCTCCGCGATCTGGCATCCGTGTCGGGCATCAACCCGGTGGCGACGCTGGACCCGGGGACCCTCCGCGGCCTGCAAGACGGGCTGAGCGACGCCCTCGGGGTCTCCCGTGGCTGGACCGCCGACGCGCTGAGCGTGAACGCCCCCGAAGTGGCCGGCGGGCTCATCGGCGCGGTGCCCATGTTGCTGGGCTGGCGCCGCCTGGAGGCCGAGCGGTTCGCTCGCCTGGCGGGCCACCTGGGCATCGCAGCGGTGTTGTCGGCGAACCCCTTGCTGGGCGTCGTCGCCCTGGCCGGCGCGGGCCGCGCCTTCCACAAGGCGACTGGGGGATACGGCGAGATCATCACCTCGGCCGCCAAGGGCGCGGCCATCAGCGGCGTCGCCATCACGGCGCTGAACCTGCTGCCCGGGCCGCTGGCCATCGGCCTTTTGGCGGGCCTAGTCTTGGTGCGGTTTGGCGTGCCGCTGGCCAAGAGCGTCGGCGCCTGGCTGAGTCGGACGCGCCAGCTGAGTTGGTCGACCCAACTTGCCTGAGCCTGCGCGTCCGACGAGGCCCATGACCGTTCCGAGTTCGACCGCGACGCCGCGCTGCAGACGCCCCAGCGGCCGTCGACTGTGGCAAACCGCACGCAAATGGCGACGGCGGCTGCCGGGACTGCCGGCCGCCGGCGGCATCTTGTCGCCGGGGGCCCTACCTGCTAGCTACGGCGGCCTGACTGGCAGCCTGGCCCTCCATTGGGGCATCCTGGCCCCTGACCCTTCGCAGGAGTTGCATGACCGCTGACCGCCCAGCGCTGAGGCTCGCCGACGCCGTCCGCCGACGGTATCGGGGCATCGAGCCGTTGACCCACCTGAAGCTGCAGAAGCTGGCCTTCTACGGCTACGGGGCGGCGGTGGCGTACGACTGCGCGGGGAGTTGACGTCGGTGGTCTTCGAGCCGTGGGCGCACGGCCCCGTGAACCGCAGCGTCTGGCAGGCCTTCAAGGGGTGTGGCCGGCAGCCGATTCAAGGTCAGCCCGAGCTGCCTGATTTTCATGGCGAATTGGGCCGGGTTCTGGACGCGGTGGTGTCGGCTTACGGGCGAATCTCGGCTTGGGGGCTCCGCGAGCAGTCCCACGCCGAGCGACCCTGCCGCGAGGCTTGGGAGAACCAGCTGCCCCGGCTGCGCTTCGAGACCATCCGCGCCTTCTTCAAGCACGAGTTCGCCGACGGTCAGGTGTACCCGCCCAGCTTCCTGCTTGGGCGCGCGAGCTACGATCTGGACGAGATCCCGGTGCTGCCCTACGCCTCGCTCGTTGAGCTGGCCGATGCCCTCGACCGGCCCGCGTAGTCCGCTACGCGTCGGCTGAGATGTCGCCCTCAACCTCCTCGGCCACCACTTCCAGAATGGCGGCGTCCTGCAACTCTGCCGAGCGGGGCTTCTGCAGCAGGCGGCCCACCAGGCGAACCCGGTGGCCCTCTTTGTGGGCGTCGACGAGCTGCCCGTAGGCCAGCGCGCCCAGGGGCACCGTGACCTTCTTGGTGTCACCGTCGCTCAGGGCGCCAATGACCGAGGCGACGCCGCCCTGCGTGGCATCGGTGCTGTGTAGCTGGATCACGTAGCCGTCGAGCTCAACGCCGGGCTCGGGGGTCTGGGCGCGGATTGACTGGGCTGCCGCGCGGAAGTGCCCGAAGGCGCCACGCACGATACGGACCGGGCGGTGCGCTCCCTGCGGCGCGGGCCGATCGTGGGACCAGCGCACGGCCAGCGCCACCGAGCCGGTGTCGCCTGGCGGCTCCAGAGCGGCCAGCGCGGCCAGCAGGTTGGCGCTCACCCCCTGGGGGTGGAGCGACAACAGGTCCTCGGGGCGATCCTGCTCCACCGCCGAGACCGCGGCGGCGGCCGCGCTGCGGACGGTCATCACGGCGCGGCGGGCCAGCGGCTCCAGGTCCATCTGACCCACCTGGGGGTCCATCGGCACGATGGTGCGAATCCGGTAGCTGCCGCGGGCCGACTGGCCCTCGCGGCAGCGCGCCAGCAGGTCCAGCGGCTCCTTTCGGGTCATACGGGGGAAGTGGGCGCGGGGCTCCAACGCGGCGTGCGCGCCTGCGAGGAGCAGATCGCGGGCCGCTTGTCGGTAGCCTGCCGCGGCGTCCAACGGCAGGGTGCCGTCTCGAACAGAGTCGGCCTGGATCCGAATCTCCAAGACGTCACCCAGCGGCGACGACAGGTCATCCAGGAGTTGCCAGAGGGGCAGGTTGTGCGCAGCTGCGAGCTGCTCCACGAGCTCGGCCATGCGCCGGTCGAAGTCGCCGACGGTCTCGCCCGGCACCAGCGCCAGCTCGCCGTCCCGGCTGTACAGGTGAAACGCCGGTGGGCGCGAGCGGTCGGGCTGCAGGGTCCAACCCCGCGAGCGCATGAACTGTCGCACCCGGTCTGGGCTCAACGCGGTCAGGCCTGGCAGGGACTCAAGCCTCATCGTCCGCCTCCTGGTGATTGGCCCAGGCCAGATGCTCACCGCGCTCTGACGCGGCCATCAAGGTTCGCAGGTTGTCCGCGGTGAACGGTTGGTTCAGGGGCAGCCGCACTGTGGGATCAGCCGCCGTTCGGGCGGGCTGGCCCGTCATCTTCACGAAGTAGGCGCAGCGTCGCAGGATGAGCTCTTCGAGCGACTGTTCGACCCACTGAGCCTCGTCGCCGGGCAGCCAGAGCAGGACCAGGTAGTGCGGGGTGGTGACCTCGACCTTGCTCATCTTGTCGTAGTGCGCGCCCTCGACTTGCCACGCCAGGAAGCCGTCGCGCGCGATGCTCTGGCTGGATGTCGCTTTGAGCTGCAGGTCGATCGCAGCCTTGGCCGGGCTGCGGATGGTCGTGTCGATGCAGCCGTGGTCCTGGCTCCAGGTCCCAACCGTGAAGCCGCACATCCCCGCCACGGCCTGGATGTAGGCCTTGCTGAGCTCTTCCTTGCGCTGGCTTGGCGTCATCGCGGCTCCGGTCGACTCGCCGGGAGGGTACGCGAATGGCCGAGCGGGGGCGAGCCCGAGGGCGCCGAACCGAGCTGTGGACAGCAGGCCCGCTCGCAGTCGAGACTCAGCCCTCGGGTGAACCACGGCAGGGGGCAGCCAGTGAGCACAGCAGGCATCCGCGACCACTTGATCCAGGCGCTGCAGGCTGATCTGGTGGGCCCCTACGACGTCGACCAGGGCGACACGGCGGTCGAGGTGCTGAGCATGCCGCCGTCGCGGTGGTACCTGACGGGGTTCCTGGCCACCGAGCAGAACCGCGACAACGACGACCCCGAGGCCGATGACGAGGGTGGGGCGGGCGACGACCTGGACGACGGGGCGACGGCCGCGGCGGTGGCCGAGAGCGGCACCACCCAGCGCAAGCTGTTTCCCGCGTCGATGGGGCTGTCGGTGTTGCTGCCGCCGGGGCAGGGCGATGTGCTGACGGTGCGGGTGCGCTTCGCCGAGTATCACCTTGTGCAGGGGGTGCAGGACGCAGCGGAGTCCGACGACTCGGGCGAGGGCAGCGAGGCGGGAGAGGGGAAGCGGCCGCGGCGGCACTGGAAGCGGGTGCCCTATGTGGTCGACGCGGTGGTGCCGCTGACCCTGGGCGAGCTGCCGCGGGTGCGGGTGCCCAACACCGGCGGGCTGGAGCTGGAGGGGCGGCTGGAGGCTACCCACGGGGTGACCGGGCTGGCCGATGGCACCCGGGCGCTTTCGCTGTTCCTCATCAACCGGCGCATGAAGCAGGAGCCGAAGGAGCTGGGCTGGGTGTTCCAGGTGAGCCTGGGGCTTCAGCCGCCCCCGGGGCAGGTGTTCGTGGCGCGGCCCGATCTGCGGGCGGCGGATTCGAGAGACCCGGACGACCAGGTGGCGGATCTGCAGTTCCGCAAGGTGCGGAGCTATGGGGTGGGGCACGGGGTCTCGGTAGAGGAGGACCCGGCCGGGGCCTGGGTCCGCACGTGCTGGCTGCCTCAAGGGCGGGTGCCGAAGGTGACTACCCGCAGCGTGCCCACCGTGACCACCAGCATGGAGGCGCTGGCGGCGCTGGACGACGGGCCCGCGCTGCGGACGGCGCTGCTGCCGCTGGTGGATGCCTACCAGGCTTGGATCCAGGCGCAGGCGGCGCTGGGTGTGGGCGGCGGGCAGCGGGCGCAGACCCGCGACCGGCTGATGGCGGGGGCGGGTGATGCGTGCGCCCGCATCCAGCGGGGCATCGAGCGGCTGGCGGCCGACGCCGAGGCGCGGCGGGCGTTCTGCTGGATGAACGGCGCAATGGCCCAGGCCGCGCGGCAGCGCAGCGCCGATCGCTACACGGGGGACAAGGTGCCCGAGTGGCGGCTGTTCCAGCTGGCGTTCGTGTTGCTGAACGTGTGCGGCATCGCGGACGAGGACAACCCCGAGCGCGACATCGTGGAGCTGATCTTCTTCCCCACGGGCGGGGGCAAGACCGAGGCCTACCTGGGGGTGATCGGCTTCACGCTGCTGCTGCGGCGGCTGCACGGGGCGTCGCGGCCCGACAAGGGGCTGGGGGTGGCGGTGCTGCTGCGGTACACGCTGCGGCTGCTGACGCTAGACCAGCTGGGCCGCGCGGCCACCCTGGTTTGCGCGTTGGAGCGGCTGCGGCGCAAGCAGCCCACGGTGCTGGGCGAGGTGCGCTTCTCCATCGGGCTGTGGGTGGGCCGGTCGGCCACGGCCAACACCTTGAAGCAGGTGAAGCGGGTGCTCACCGACCACAAGAACGGGCAGGGGGCGTCGCCGTTCCCGCTGCACGCCTGCCCGTGGTGTGGCGAAGGCTTCCTGGCCACGTCGTTCCAGCTTCACCCCAGCGCCGCGCAGCCCGAGGGGGTGCAGGTGAACTGCCCGGGGCGGCGCTGCGACTTCAACCAGCGCGGCGGTGGGCTGCCCGTGCTGTTCGTGGACGAGCAGATCTACCGCGAGCTGCCCAGCTTCGTGCTGGCCACGGTGGACAAGTTCGCCATGCTGCCCTGGCGCGGCGAGACGGGCGCGCTGTTCGGGCGGGTGCACTCCCACGAGGGGCGGCGCTTCTTCGGTCCCATGGACGATCCGGTGCCCAGCGCCCGGCACACACCGCTGCCCGACGGGCTGCCGCCGCCCGAGCTGATCGTGCAGGACGAGGTACACCTGATCGCCGGGCCGCTGGGCACCATGGTGGGCCTGTACGAGACGGCCATCGAGCGGCTGTGCCACTGGACCAGCGTGAGCGGCGAGGGGCGGCGGCCGAAGATCCTGGCGTCCACCGCCACGGTGCGGGGGGCTGGGGCCCAGATGAAGGCCCTGTTCGGGCGGCCCCACACCCAGGTGTTCCCCCCGCCGGGGGTGGACGACGGCGAGAGCTTTTTTGCGCAGATCGACCACGGGGCGCCCGACCGGCGCTATCTGGGCGTGGCGGCGGCGGGCCGGTCGTTCAAGGCGGTGCAGCTGCGCACCTATGTGACGCTGCTGGCGGCGGCCGAGAAAGCGCGGCAGCTGCACGGCGAGGCGGCCGATCCGTGGCTGAGCCTGGTGGGCTACTTCAACAGCCTGCGAGAGCTGGGCGGCATGCGGCGCATGGCCGAGGACGAGGTGCGCGCCCGCGTGGCCAAGGCCAACGAGCGTCTGCCCGTGGACAGGGCGGGCTCACCCCACCGCTGGCTGGCCGGGCGCAAGGTGGACCTGGAGCCAGTGGAGCTGACCAGCCGCGAGAGCACCGACCGGGTGGCGAAGGCGAAGGACCGCCTGGGCAAGCGGCACACCGAGAAGGGCAAGGTGGACATCGCTTTGGCCACCAACATGATCTCGGTGGGTCTGGACGTGGATCGGCTGGGCCTGATGGTGGTGTCGGGGCAGCCCAAGACCACCGCCGAGTACATCCAGGCCTCGTCGCGGGTGGGGCGGCAGGCCGAGGTGGGGCCGGGCCTGGTGGCCACCTGTCTGAACCTGTATCGACCGCGCGATCGCAGTCATTACGAGCACTTCGAAGCCTTCCATGCCAGCTTCTACCGGCAGGTCGAGGTGAACAGCCTGACGCCCTTCTCGGCGCCCGCGCTGGACCGGGGGCTGGCCGGAATGCTGGTGGCGCTGGTGCGGCTGGGCGATGCGCGCTTCACGCCGGCCAACGGCGCCGAGGCGCTGCCCAAGCTGCGGGCCGAGGCCGAGGCGCTGGCCCAGGTGATCGCGCAGCGGGCGGCCGACACGGCGCTCGCGGGCGACAGCGCGGCCGAGCAGGCGCTGATGCACACCGTGTCGATGCGGGTGAAGAGCCTGCTGGACAGTTGGGAGAAGGAGGTGCTGACCGCCAAGGGCGAAGAGGCGGGCAAGCGCTGCTACTCGCCCTTCGACCGCGCCCGCCACGGGCGCGCGCTGCTGCACACCGCCCTGGATCACGAGGAGCAGCAGAC
>JACKDL010000012.1 GCA_020633555.1 Myxococcales bacterium
TCGGCCTGGGCCAGCGGCTGCTGCTGCCGAACGGCGTCGATCCGCAGGCCCTGGCGCCCAAGCTGCAGGCCGCCCTGAAGGCCCTGGTGGCCCGCGACGCCCCCCTGGTGCGCGAGACCCTGGGCTCCGTGGAGGCCTACGATCACTTCACCGAGATGGGCTGGCCCGACGCCGCGCAGCTCGTACGCACCACCCGCGCCACGCACCTGAGCATGGCCAGCTACGGCTCGCTGTATGTCTGGGAGGCGTTGCCGCTGTTGCCGCGCACCGGGGCGCTGGCGCGGTTCAAGATCCGCCCCGATGGCAACGACCTGCTGCTGGTGTTCACCGTGCCGGGCCACCGCCGGGAGCCGGGCAGCACGCCCCCGCCCGACGGCGTCCTGCCGGCGGACGTGGTGGAGCGCGCCCGGGTGGTGGCCGCGCAGACGGACGGGCCCATGCAGGCCCAGGAGCGTTGGCTGACCACCCTGGGCATCCGCAGCGTGGGTGACTTCAACCAGCGCTGCATCGACGGCGGGGTGGCGGGGCTGATCCGGGTGGCCGAGGGGGCCCACGAGAAGGCCATCGGCCAGCTCGCCGACCGCCTGGCCGAGCAGGCCCACCGCCTGCGGGTGGTGTGCATCGCGGGGCCGTCCTCCTCGGGAAAGACCACCTTCATCCGGCGGCTGCGGGTGCAGCTCCAGGTGAACGGCCTGAACCCCATCGGGCTGGGCCTGGACGACTACTACTGTGACCGCGAGCAGACGCCCCGCGACGCCGACGGTGACTATGACTTCGAGGCCGTCGAGGCCCTGCGCATCGACCTGCTGCAGGACCACCTGGCCCGCCTGGCGGCGGGCGAGAAGGTCCGCACGGCCCACTTCGACTTCCGCGCCGGGCGCAGCCACCCCAGCGGGGGCGCGGAGCTCCAGCTCGGCCCGCACGACCTGCTGCTCATCGAGGGCATCCACGGCCTGAACCCGGTGCTGCTGAACCGGCTGCCGCTGGATCAGGTGTTCCGCATCTTCGTCAGCCCGCTGGCCCAGCTCGCCCTCGATCCGCTCACGCGGATGCACGCCAGCGACGTGCGCCTGCTGCGGCGCCTGGTGCGCGACCGCCACGGGCGGGCCAAGCAGGCCACCGACACCATCCTGCGTTGGCCCAAGGTGCGCGCCGGGGAGCGCACGCACATCCACCCCCACCAGCGCCACGCGGACGCGGTGTTCGACACCTCGCTGGTGTACGAGGTGGCCGTGCTGAAGGTCTACGCTGAGCGCTACCTGCTCGAGGTGCCGCCCCACCACCCGGCCCAGGCCACGGCCGAGCGCCTGCTGCACCTGCTGGATCGGTGGATCACGGTGTACCCCGATCACGTGCCGCCCACCTCCATCCTGCGGGAGTTCATCGGGGGCAGCGGTTTCGGCGAATAGGCGCCAATCGGCGTTGACAGCGCGCAGGAACCTTCGACAAAGGCGCGTGGCGTCACGCTGCGTAGCACCCTGATTTTGTTGAGGTTCTGTTCATGGCATTCCCGATGCATTGCCCCGGGCGGATGCTTCGAGGAGAGCCAGATGATGCGTTTCAACCACAGATACTCGCCCGTCCTTGCCCTGTGCCTGGGCGCCCTGACCGTGGGCTGCGATCCCGGGGGGAGTGACGGTGGCACGGTCGGTCCCGGCGACGCCCAGGGGGTGGTCGACGCGGACGGCGACGGCATCGACGGCGAGGGCGAGGTGGTGGTCGTGGGCGGCCGCGTGGACGTGACCTCCGGCGGCGGCGGCACCTTCGAGTTCAACGGCGGCCGGGCGCTGGTGAGCGGCCCGACGCAGACGCAGAGCGGCGAGACCTGGGTGGCAGCCACAGCGGCACCCCCATGGACGGCCTCTACCAAGGTGGCAGCTACAGCGGCGGCACGCTGGAGGCCACTTTCACGATCCAGGGCGTGTCCACCACTGTGGGTCAGGTGGGCGGCGGGCGGCCCGGGCGCCCCTGAGCCGCACCCACGGGGATCACCTCAGCTCCCAGACCAGCAGCACGGGCGTGTCGGCGCGGGTCAGCAGCAGCTCCACCCGCCGGGCGCCCTGGAGCCCCCGGTACAGCTCCACTGCCCGGCTCGCCGATCGCAGCGCCTGGCCGTTCACCGCGCGCAGCAAGTCGTCATCGCGCAGGCCCACGGCGTACGCGGGGCTGCCGGGGCGCACGGCGTCCAGGCGCAGCCCGGCCAGCGCCTCGCCATCATGGACGGGCAGCACCCGGACCCGGCTCGCCACCTCGTTGGGCGCGCGGAGCGCCTGCTCGAAGAGCACGCGGGGGATGGCGTAGTGGTGCGGGGCCAGCCGCTCCACCTGCTCCACCAGGGCCACGGCCCAGCGATCGGCGTCCACGGCCACCGGCGCCGCCTCTTGGCGCGGCAGGGTGATCCAGGTGATGTGGCGCGCGGCGTCCGGCAGGTTGCGGGCCAGGGCCCGGCAGCTCACGCGCCCCAGGCCGCGGCCCTTGAGAGACAGCAGGCAGCTCTCGCTCACGGGATCGATCAGGTAGGTGGTGTGGCGATCGAAGGGGACCACCTGCAGGCCGGGGCGGGGGGGCGCCGCCAGCGCCAACGCCGCCAAAGCCAGCAAGGTGTGTAGCACCGCGCCCCCCGACGGGCCGTGGACTTCGCGCCATGATGCCTGCTGCCGACCGCTTTGTCGCCGTCAGGCATCGTGGCTGTCCGTCAGGCGCCCGCGGCGCCGGCCGAGCGGTCGCCGGTGTCGCCGCCCGTGACGCGGCTCGGGCGCCGGCGTACGCTGGCGCCATGCACGACGCCTACGAGACGTTCCTCTACGACAACTTCCCGTTCGAGGACACGCACCCTGACTGGCTGGGGTTCGTGGGGCACCTGTTCGGCCTCGCGCCGGCGCCGGCCACCGCGTGTCGCATGCTCGAGATCGGCTGTGGCCTGGGGGGCAACCTCATCGGCATCGCCAGCCTGCTGCCCGACAGCGAGTTCGTGGGCATCGACCTCGCGGCGGCGCAGATCGAGCGGGGCCGCGCCGACGTGGCGGCGCTGGGCCTGAAGAACGTGCGCCTGGAGGCCATGGACGTCCGCGACCTGCCGGACGACGTGGGGCCCTTCGACTACATCGCCTGCCACGGGGTCTTCTCGTGGGTGGGCGACGAGGTCAAGGCGGCCATCCTCGATGCCGTGGCCCGCCACCTGGCGCCCAACGGGGTGGCGTACATCAGCTTCAACACCAAGCCGGGCTGGTTCGCCCGCGGCATGATCCGCGACATGGCGCGGCGGGTGGTGAAGCCCGGGCCGCCCCCACAGATGGCCGCCGACGCCCGCCGCTTCTTCAGCTTCCTCCGCGAGCACGCGCCCAAGCACCACCGCCTTTCGCGCTGGCTGAGCGACGAGCTGGCCATGTTCGACCAGCTCAGCGATCGCTACATCTATTTCGAGTACCTGGTGGAGGAGAACCACCCGGTGTACTTCGACGAGTTCGTGGCCATGCTGGCGCCCCGCGGGCTGGGCTACCTGGGAGACGCTGAGCTGGGCACCATGCTGCCCGAGCGTTTCGGGGCCGCGGCGGCCGAGGCCGTGCACGCCTGGGCCGAGGATCAGCTTGAGGTGGAGCAGCTCAGCGACTACCTGGGTGGCCGCTACTTCCGGCGGGCGCTGATCTGCCGCGGCGACGCCCCGGTCGATCGCCAGATCTCGGGCCGCCGCCTGCGGCGCTGCTGGCTGACCTCGTGGTTCACGCCCAACGTGGACGCCCATGAGGTGCCCCTGGCCGACGGCGTCGAGGCCGCCTTCACCGGCAGTGATGGCTATGTGCTCAGCACGCCTGACGCGGTGCTCAAGGCGGCGCTGCTGGCCCTGCATCGCCGTGCAGCTGGCCAGCCTCACCACCGAGGCGCTGGTGTTCGCCGTGGCCCGGCGCCTGGGGGTCACCGCCGATCGGGGCCTGTACGACAAGGTGGCGGACCTGTGTCTGGAGCTGCTGACCCACGGTCGCCTGGTGGCCGGGCGCTGGCCGCGCCCGGTGGCCCACCAGATCCCCGAGCGCCCCCTGGCCGCCCCCATGGCGCGCATGCAGTGCGCCCGGGCCGAGTGTGACTTCCAGGTCTACTCCCTACGCCACGAGAGCCTGGCCATCGACAAGCTGGATCGGGCGGTGCTGCTGGCCATGGACGGCACCCGCGACCGCGACGGCGTGGTGGCTGAGGTCGAGGCCGCCATCGCGCGCGGCGATTTGAGCCTCACCTACGACGACCAGCCCCTCACCCAGGGGCCCCTTCTGGGCGAGCTGGTGGACGTCAAGCTCCGGGATCTGGTCCGGCGGGCGCTGGTGGTGGCCCCGGACGCTGGGTAGGATGCCGCCCGAACTCACCCAACCTGCGGGAGTACGGGATGACCAAGCTGCGGTGGATCCTCATCGCCGGGCTGCTGGCCTTTGCGGGCTGCGTCGACGAGACCGAAGAGCCCCGGCCCGAGACCGAGGCCGATCAGGGCGGCACAGCCGACGCGGGCGCTGACGGCGGCGCACCGGCCGATCAGGGCGTCGAGCCCGACGAGGGCGCGCCGCCGCCCATCGACGCGGGCATCATCGTCGATACCCCGTGCGAGACGGTGGACGACTGCCCCGACGCCACCTGGAGCTGCGTGGACGGCCTGTGCCAGGCCCCCGAGTGCACCCCCAACGGCGACGAGTGCGGCATGCTCCAGGGCTGCCTGGCGGGTGGCTGCGTGGATCGCTGCTTCGGCGAGGGCACCTGCTTCCGGGGTGGCATCTGCATCGACGGCCTGTGCCACTTCTGAGTGCGGCGAAGACGCCGACTGCAGTGAGGGCTTTGCATGCCGGAGCGACCGCTGCATCGAGGCCCAGCCGTGCATGGACAACGCCGAGTGCGGCGGCGACCAGCGGTGTGGACGGCAACTGCGAGCCCCTGTCGGTTTGTGGCGGCGACCGCAACTGCGGCCCTGACGAGATCCGCCAGGACGGCCTGTGCCGCCCCCGAGGCGGGCTGCGAGAGCCGCGACGACTGCACCCCCGCCGAAGACTGCGTGGCGGGCCGCTGCGTGCCCTTCAGTGCCGGGGCGACGCCGACTGCGCCGAGGCCGAGGTCTGCAACGGGGTACCTGCCAGACCCGCCTGAGGTCGAGGTGGCCGCCGTCGTGATCCTCAACGGCCCCCTGGCGCTCACCGTGGGCCAGCGCCTGCGCTACCGGGCGGTGGGCTGGACCTGCGCGGCGACATCGTGGAGACCCGCGGCTTCACCTGGGCCGTGGCCGATGACGGCGTGGCCACCATCGCGGCCGATGGCACCCTCAGCGCCGACGCCCCTGGCGCCACCACCGTCACCGCCGCCCTGGGCGACATCGTGAGCGAGGCCGTGGCCCTGCGCGTCGACGAGGTGCCCATGGCCGCGGGCTGGCGGGTGCGCGTCAGCAGCCAGGCCACCGGCGGGCCGATCGCGGGCGCCGTCGTGCGCGCTGGCATGGAGCTCGCCGAGACCGACGCCGACGGCGTGGCCGAGCTGCCGGCCGACGCGGGCGGCCCCCTGAGCGTCTTCGCCGAGGGCCACGACTACGTCACCCTGGTGGGCGTCGAGCCCGGCGCCGTGCACGTGCCCCTGGCGCCTCGCAGCGACTTCGGCCGCGTGGCCGGCTTCACCGGCGAGATCGACTGGGCCCGGGTGATGAGCCAGGGCGGCGTGGAGCTGGGCCTGGCGGGCGCCAGCATCGGCGGCGGGCTCACCAACCTGGCCCTCACCGACCTCATCGGCCAGCTCTTCAACGTCGAGGTCAGCGTGGCCGGCTTCGGCTTCGACGTGCCCTTGCCGGGCGGCCTGACCTTCGCCGCCGAGCTGCCCATCGTGGGCCAGATCACGCTGAAGGACGACTTCAAGGTCACCGCCCGCCCGGGCTTCCAGCTCGGCTGGGCCTTCGCTGGCCGCATCGACACCAACGCCATCATCGGCCTCTTCGGCGGCGGGGGTGGCGGCGGCTTCGGCGCCGGCCAGGTGCTGGCCACCGTGCTGCCCTTCTTCGACCAGTTCCAGCACGGCCTGCGCGTGGCCGAGGCCCTGGTGGCCCTGCCGCGCCTGCCCGACCGCGACGACATCGACCGCGACGGCGACACCGAGGAGCTGCAGCCCGACTACAGCCGCTTCCCCGTGTTGAACAACCAGCCTGAGCAGGACCAGCGCCTGCGCATGGCCGTGAACGTGCCCCCGCTGCCGGCGGGCGACGGCTCGCCCGTGGCCCTGCTGTTCGCCGGCGTCGAGGTGGAGTCGGTGGGCTTCGTGCCCTTGGGCGTCAGCAGCGCCGACGCCGCCGAGGCCGTCAACATGCGCATGGCCGCGCCCTACCAGGGGCTGGAGGCTGGCGAGCCCGTCGTGGTGGCCATCGCCGCCCGCTTTGGCGGCGGCAACGTCCTGCCCGATGACATCTCGGTGCTCATGCGCCGCTACCCCGACGGCCTGCTGCCCCCCGACGTGAACCTGGGCCAGGCGTTCCTCCCGGGGCCGCAGGACCTGAGCTGGGAGCCCGCCGAGCGCGCCCTGGGCGCCACCCCGGTGGACGCCGCCGACGCCCACCGCGCCACCTTCGCTGGCCCGCCGGCGCCTGGACGGTGTACTTCGCCGCCGGCGCCGACACCGCCCCTGGCTGTGCCCCCTTCCCGGACGGCTACAGCGACCTGCTGCCGGCACCCTGGTGCGCCTGGACGCCCTGCGCCTCGAGGGCGCCACCTCTGAGCTCGGCGTCGAGGGCCAGGGTGGGGTGGGTCACGGTTCAACCTCCTGAGTGCGCCGCGACATGCGGCGCCGGAGGTTGAACGGGGGGTGCCCGGAGGACCGGACAGGGCGGCGCCGCTGGCGGGTGTCTACCGGAAGTTGAAGGGCAGCGCGTCGCGCAGCAGCGCGCGGGGATCGGCGCTGTCGGGCGCGGTGCAGAAGGCGCGGATGGCGGCCACATGGGCCTGCGCCTTCGGCAGCGCCGTCTCCAAGCGCAGCAGCGTGTCGTCGCGATCGGGCCAGTCCACGCCCCAGCGGGCGGCGATGGCGTGCACCACGGCACCCACCAGCCGCTGCGCGGGGCCCTGGGCCTCGGCGAAGGCGACGCTGGCGCCCAGCACGGCGTGCTCCTTGGCGGCCTCGAACTCGCCGGCGTCGTCGAGCAGCAGGGCCCGGTACAGCTCGATGAGCGGCCACGGGTGGCCGCCGCTGCGGTGCACCCACTTGTCGCGGACTTCCAGCACGGCGGCGCGGTGCTCGGCGCCCAGGGCCGGGCGCTGCACCAGCAGGCGCAGCATCAGGTGGTGGGCGGCGCGGTCGCTCAGTCGACGGCTCGTGGCCAGCCGCGCCGACCGCTTCGCGAGCGGGCCGGTGAGGCGCTCGACCCAAGCCAAGGCCTCCTCGTCGGAGGTGGCCTCTGCCTCGACCGCCAGCCGGGCACGGTCCAAGGTGGGCGCCTCGGCCTCACGCTCTCGGTCTTCGGGCTGCGAGAGCGCAGCGAGCGCGTCCAGGGCGGCGTCGAGCTGCGGACCGCCGTCGGGCCCCGCGGCGCGCCCCAGGGCGCCCAGCACCCACGCCCGCAGCCGCGCCCCCAGCACCAGCGCGTCGCGATCGGCCCACGGCTGCAAGCGGGCCTGCGCCCCGGCCTGGTCGAGGGACAGCGCCGCGTGATCGGCCCAGGCCAGATCGGCGCTGCAGGCGGCGCGGGGGTCCTCGCCCAGCACCGGGCCGCTCAGGTCGCGCACCACGGCGGCCGCGGCCGGGTCCTGCGCGCCCGCGGCGGTGGCCACCTGCAGGCTCGCCACGGCGCCCGCGAGCCGAACGCGCGCGCCCAGGGTGTGCTTGCCCGCGCCGTTCGCCGCGGCCAGGAAGGAGACCTGCGCGCTCAGCAGCTCGGGGTGCGTCTCGGCCTGGTCCATGTGAATCAACGTGTGCCGCAGGTAGCGCCGCCACAGGTGGTCGTCTTCGGCCGCTCGCGCGGTCAGTCGATCCCGCAGGGCGTCGAGCAGGGGCGATCCGGGTCCGGCGATGAGGGCGTCCCAGCGCTGCCCGTCGGGCCCCCGCCGGCCCCCGAGATCGTCGAACAGTGCGCGCAGCGGCTCGGGGGGCGCCGCCACCAGGCCAGCCGCCAACGTACCCAGCGGGCCCTCGGCCGTCAGGCCCTGTCGGTGCCAGGTGAAGCCCACGCTGTCGGCGTAGGCGGCGAAGGGGTCGTCCTTGGCCACCGCCTCGGGCTCGCCCACGGTGATCCAGGCCCGGCGGCGGTCGTCGGCCAAGGCCAGCCCCTGGGCCACGGCCTCGGCCAGCCGCTCGCTCCGCCGGGCGCCTCCGAGCACTCGAAGCTGGGTCGGGCCGCTCAGGGGCAGCAGGCGCACCACCCAGGCCAGCAGCTCCGCCGCCGCCGGGCGGGCCTCACGCTCGTCGTCGCGCTCGCTCCACTCGAAGCCCAGGACGCCCACCGGCGCCGCCGCCAGGGCCTGCAGCCGGGAGGCGTGGGTGGCGTCGTCCGCCTTGCGGGTGTGCTCCCCGGGGCACGGGTCCAGGCCGGGATCGGGGGGCAGCAGCAACGCCACCAGCCGGCCCGCGCGGCGGGGGCCCCGGCTGTGATCGTCGATGAGCAGCGTCCAGTGGGCCTGGGGCGCCAGATTGCTGATCCAGTGCGGCCCCAAGGCCTCGTCGGCCAGATCGGCGGCCGGTGGATCGCCCTTGGGGCGGCGCGGCGCGCTCGCCCGCGAGGTGCGCAGCGCAGGCACAGCGTCGGCCGGGGGCGCGGCGGGCGCCTCGCTCTGCCCGTGCCCGAAGCGCGCCAGCGGGTGCGCCGCGAAGCGCTCCAGCAGCAGCGGGGCCATCCAGGGGTGCTGGCTGGCCAGCTTGTCGGCCTTCTCGGCGGCCAGGTCCCACTTCCGGGCCTCGAGCTGGTTGTCCACCCCGCGCAGCCCCTGGGCCGCCGCCTTCAGCGCGCCCACCGGGTTGTCCATGCCGGTGACCTCGGGCAGCAGGCCCTCGGCCTGCACGGCGCCCAGCAGGGCCTGAAGCGAGGCGTCGTCCAGCTCGGGCACGGTCAGGCGCTGCAGCCAGATGACGGCCTCGGGCGGGGCCGCCTGCAGAGACGGGGCGATGCCCATGAGCTCCACGGGCGCGCCCGTGCCGCGGCGGGCCTCGTTGACCACCTGGGTGAGCAGGCGGTCGGGTTCGCCGGGGACCTCGATGCGGATCCGGCCGACATGGGGCAGCAGGCGAGCGAGCTTCAGGGCGCCCTCGACGGGCTTGCGGAACTCGAGCTCGCACTCGGTGCTGATGCGCAGGGGGTACTTCGGCATGGGGGCACCTCGGGGGTGGCGAAGGGCGGCAGCGTCGGCCTTCGCCACCGGCCCGTCAAGGGCAGGGGATCCGTGGGCGGCCTGGCAGGCTCATCGGGGCAGCAGAGCGTCCACGGCGGCCAGCAGCAGGTCCCGGTTCCGGTCGCCGCGGGCGGGGTGGCACTCCACGTTGATGTAGGGCACGCCCTCGTGGGCGCAGCGCACGGACAGGCTGCCGTCATCGGGCGCCCGGGTGTCGTCGCGGAGCACGGCGTGGGCGAAGGGCAGGGCGGTGAGTCGCTCGTAGGCCGGAGGGTGGCACACGTACAGGAAGTCGTCGGGCGGCAGGTGGGGGATCCGGCAAGACGCCAACGTGGCTGGCTCGCCGAGCAGGGCGTCCACCGGGAGCAGGCCGTCGGCGTTGTTGTGGGCCGCCACGATGGGGCGCTGGCCGGCGCCCAGCAGGTGCCAGGCGCGCTCGGCGTAGTCGGCCAGATCCGCCAGCGCCGCCGCCTGCTCGCGCTCCGTGGGTTGGGCGTCCCCGCCCAGGCAGGCCAGCGTGGCGGCTCGCCCCGCCAGGGTCCACATGCGGTTGGGGTCGAAGTCGAACAGGCGCCCGGCCACCCGGATGCGCTGCCTTCGCCGGGGCTGGGGCGCCAGGCCCACCAGGCGGACCGGTCGCCGCCCCACGACCTGCGCCGCGGCGTGCAGGGCCACCTGCTCGTTGCCGTGCACGTGGGCGATGATGACCGGCGCGGACTCGTCGCCCCAGAGCGCCACGTCCAGGCGGTCGCTCGACAGCGACACCGCGCGCACCCGGTCAGGGCTCACGGGCCTACTCGCACTCGTCGCGCAGGGCCTGCAGCTCACTGAGCGCCTTGCCATCGCGGGCTCCGCGGGCGTGCTCGATGCCGGCGTCGAGCACCTCGGCGGCCTCGTCGGGCCGCAGATCGGCCAGCAGCACCTCGGCGAGCTGGTAGTGGCCGTACAGGTGCGTGGGCTGCACGGCCAGCACCCGGCGCAGCAGCGCCTCGGCGGCCTCCAGGTCGTCCCCGGCCTTGTGCTCCATGGCCAGCCCGTAGAGCGCGAAGGCGTCCTCGGGGTCCTCGTCGAGCATGGCGCGCAGGGCGGCGGCGCGGTCGGCGTTCAAGGGCTGCTCCTCGTGTGAGATCCGGTCGAGATGATACGCCGGCGCCGTGCTAAGGTGCGGGCTTGATCGCCGACACGGCTTGCCAGGAGGGCGCCATGGCGCTGACCGTCGTGACCAGCTCGGGGCACATCCACCTGCCCAAGGCCATCCGGGAGCACCTGGGCATCCAGCCCGGCGACAAGCTGCAGCTGCGCGTGCTGCGAGACGGGCGGGTGTTCCTCGACACCCACCTGGGCCCGCGCGGCAACTTCGAGGGCGTCAAGGAAGAGCCGCGCGGCGTCGGGCGGCTGGACACGGGAGTGGACTGGATTGGCGAGTGAGCACCTGAAGTCGCTGTCCCGCAACGCGGAGTGCTGGTGCGGTAGCGGCAAGAAGTACAAGAAGTGCCACCTCGAGGCCGACGAGGCCGAGGCCCGCAAGGCCGCCGCCGCGGTGGCCGCCCAGGCCGATCCGGTGGCGGCGCGCCAGGCCGAGGCCATGCGCCCGGCCGAGCCCTTCAAGTTCACCCAGAGCCACGCGGTGCTGATCCTGCTGTCGCTGGCGGCGGGCGGCGCGGTGACGGTGTGGCGCGGCTTCGGCGACGGGCTCATCGGCGCGCTGGCGGTGTTCATCACGGGCATCGGCTACCTGATCCTGCGGGATCCGCCGCCGCCGCGGGAGGACGCCGGCGATCCGGCGGCCCTGGGCTTCGGCACCCCGAGCGAGGCGCCCCCCGTCGAGACCCAGACCCGCCCGCGCAACGTCAGCAACCCGAACCCGCGGGCCCGCCGCCGGCGCTGAGCGCCAGGCTCAGACCTCCGAGTCGTCCTCGCCGCTGGCTCGGCGCCGGGCCCGCGCCCGGCGCGCGAGCTGGGCGATGGCCTTCGGGGTCCACGGGCCACCCGAGCGGGTGCTCAGCCCTTCGCCGTTGAGCTGATCGGCCACCTGCCGGGTGGTCTTGCCTTCGTCCAGCAACACCAACACCCGATCCACGAAGGCCTGTCGATCGGTCCGCCGCCGGCCGCCGCCCGCGCGCCGTCGCTTGCGACGGTCGCCGCCCGAGCGGCGGTCGTGGGTGATGCCCTCGGCCGCCTCGAGCCGGGTGACCCCCGCCGCCAGCGCGTCCACCAGATCGGCCGTGGGATCCACCTGCCCCAACAGCGCCACGAGCTGCGCGGGCACGTCCACGAAGAGGGGCGCCGCGATCACGTCGGGTGGCGCGTCCGGCATGACCTCTGCCACCAGATCGGCCAGGTCGAACGCGGTGAACCGCAGCGCGTCGCTGGGCAGCGCGTCCAGCAGGGCGTCGTGCATGGCACGGGCGGTGGGGAAGCGGTCGACGGGCTCACGGGCCAGGGCGCGCCCGATGACCGCGGCCACCAGGGGCGGGGCGTCCCTACCCAGCGGCGGGACCTGGCAGTCACGCACCCGGCGCAGCGTCTCCTGGTCGTTGTCGGCCTTGAACAGCCGCTGCCCGGTCAGCATCTCCCACAGCATGATCCCCACGCCGAACAGATCGGCGCGGCGGTCCACCGCGTGCCCCCGCACCAGCTCCGGGCTCATGTACGCGAACTTGCCCTGGATGATGCCCGGCTGGGTTCGGCTGACGCGCCCCCGGGCCCGCGCCAGGCCGAAGTCGGCCACCTTCACCTCGCCGTGCCGGCTGATGAGCACGTTGGGCGGGCTCACGTCCCGGTGCACGATCTGCAGGGGCTCGCCCTCCAGGTCCGTGGCGTCGTGGGCGAAGGCCAGCCCCTGCAGCACCCCCCGGGCCACATACGCGGCCGCGCCCAGCGGCAGCCGAGGGCCCGCCTGCGCCATGAAGCTGCGCAGGTTCAGCCCATCGATCCACTCCATCACCAGGTAGTGCACGCCGGCGGCGCTGCCCACATCCAGGGTCTGCACGATGTGCGCGTGGCTCAGCTTCAGCGTGATGCGGGCCTCGTCCAGGAACAGCTTGCTGAAGTGCTCGTCGCTCACCAGGTGCGGCAGGATCCGCTTGATGGCCACGGGGCGGACGAAGCCGTCGTTCGTGCGCGCCCGGCCCATCCAGATCTCGGCCATGCCGCCCGCGTCGATCTTCTTGCTGACGGCGTAGCGCGCGCTCGACATGCTGGGCTCCCGGCCGGTGACGGTGGCGGCATCATCCCGTCGGCGGGGGCGGGAATCAACGGGCCGGCGGCCCGCATCAGTGACGGGGACACCCCGACGGAGACGCCATGCGAGCCTGGCTTGTGACCGTGCTGTTCTCGGGGGGCGCGCTGGCCGCCCCCACCACCTACACCCTGACGCCCGAGTCCACGCTCGACGCGCGGATCTACAAGGCCGGCGTGGCCAGCCGCATGGCCCACGACCACGTCATCCGCGCGAGCGAGGTGCGGGGCCAGGTCACCTACGATCCGGCGGCCCCCCACACCATGGCCCTGCAGGTGACCGTGCCCACGGCCACGCTCCAGGCGGATCCCGCGCGAGTGCGTCACCAGTATGGCCTGCCCGCCGACATCGGCGACGACGATCGCAAGGCCGTCGAGAAGAACATGAAGGGCCGGTATCAGCTCGACGTGGCGAAGTACCCCGAGATCACCTTCAAGCTCACCCTGGCGGCCCGGGTGGGCGGCAAGTTCATCGTCGAGGGCGACCTGAGCATCCGCGGCCAGACGAAGCGGGTGAACCTGCCCGTCGAGATCACCGCCGATGGCCAGCGCTTCGTGGGCACCGGTGAGGTGCGCGTGCACCACCGCGACTTCGGCTTCGAGCCCTACTCGGCCGCGCTGGGGGCCGTGCGCAACCAGGAGAAGATCGACCTGATCCTGAAGCTGGTGGGGCAGGCCGCGCCTTGACCGCCCCGAACGGCGACGCGCTCGCCGCCTTACCTGACCTCCTGCAGATCGCTCTGCCCGCCGCCGCCTTCGCGGGCCTGGTGGCCATCGGCGTCACCGTGGCAATCGAGCGCCTCGGCGGTCGGGTCGGCGGCCTGCTCGGCACCCTGCCCACCACCATCGTGCCGGCCTCGCTGGGCATTCTGGCCCAGGCGGGCCCCGAGGGCCTGCGGGCCGCGATGGACGTGACCCCCCTGGGCATGCTGCTCAACGCGCTGTTCCTGCTGGTGTGGCGCCTGCTGCCGCCCCGCCTGCCGGCGGTGGGGTTTGGCGCGCGGCTCGCGCTGACGGTGACCGCCAGCCTGGCGGTGTGGCTCACGGGTGCCGTCGCCCTCGTCCTGGGCGCACGGGCCTTCGTGGGGGCGGGCGGCGACAGCCTGTGGCTGAGCCTGGCGGGCGTGGCCGTCCTGGCCGGGGTGGGCGTGGCCGCCACCGCCCGGGCCAGGCCGGCCCCAAGGGGGCAGCGGCCCGTGCGCCCCCTGACCCTGCTGCTGCGCGGTGTGTTCGCGGCCAGCGCCATCGGCGCGGCCGTCTGGGTGTCGGCCGTGGGCGGCGGCCTGGCGGCGGGCGTGGTGTCGGTGTTCCCGGCCATCTTCCTCACCACCATGGTGGCCCTGTGGCTCGCCCAGGGGCACGCCGTGCAGGCGGGGGCCGTGGGCCCGATGATGCTGGGGTCGACCGCCGTGGCCGGCTACGCCTTGTGGGCGCGCTGGCTGCTGCCCGCGTGGGGACCCTGGGGGGCCGTGCCCACCTGGCTGCTCGCGGTGGGCACGGCCACGCTGCCCGCGTGGGCCTGGCTGCGGCGGCGCCGCGCCTGACCTTCGGCCGACCGGCGTGGTTGTGGTGGCCGGCCCCCGTCTCGCAGCATGGGGTCTCCCGCACGGAGCCGCCCATGCCCACCGCCCGGCCGCTGAAGACCCTCGCGCTCACCCTGCTGCTCGCGCTGCCTGCGCGTGCCCAGGAGCTGGTGGTGGCGCCGTACCTGCAGTCCGCCGAGCCCACCGCCATGTGGATCGCCTGGGAGACGTCCGCGGGCGACGACAGCCGGGTGGAGTGGGGGCCCACCGACGCCCTGGGCCAGATCGCGCAGGGTCGGGCGCACGTGGGCTTCGGCGCCAGCCGCCACCATGAAGTGCAGCTCACCGACCTGGCGCCCGACACCCGCTACTTCTATCGCGTGCTCACCGACGAGCTGGTGGGTGAGATCCACCACTTCCAGACGCCCCCGGACCCTGACGCCGAGGCGCCCACGCGGCTGGTCGCCATGAGCGACATGCAGCGCGACAACGGCAACCCCGACGTGTTCCGGCGGCTGGTGGACGAGGGGGTGATCCCCACGGCTCGGGCGGCCTTCGACGACGACCTGGCGCGGGCGCTGGACCTGGTGCTCATCCCCGGCGACCTGGTGGACAACGGGCTGCTGTATTGGCAGTGGGCTGACCACTTCTTCGGCCCGGCCCAGGCCCTTCTGAGGCAGGTGCCCACCTACCCGGTGCTGGGCAACCACGAGATCAACGCACCCGCCTATTTCGACTACTTCCACCTGCCCGAGAACGGCACCGCCGGCTTCGACGAGCACTGGTACTACGTGGATCACAGCAACCTGCGGGTGATCGGCCTGGACTCGAACCCCCTGTACCGCCTGCCCGCCCAGCTCGACTGGTTGGACGGTGTGTTGGCCGACGCCTGCGCAGATGACCGCCTCGACTTCGTCTTCGCCCAGCTCCACCACCCCCACCACTCCGAGCTGTGGCCCGCAGGCAACGCCGAGTTCACGGGGGACGTCATCGAGCGGCTCGAGGGCTTCAGCACCGACTGTGGCAAGCCGAGCGTGCACTTCTACGGACACACCCACGCCTATTCGCGTGGGCAGAGCCGCGATCACCAGCACCTGATGGTCAATGTGGCCTCGGCCGGGGGCAACCTGGACTACTGGGGCGAGTACGCCCAGATCGACTACCCCGAACACACGGTGAGCCAGGATGACTACGGCTTCGTGCTGGTTGAGGTGGCCGCCGGCGATGATCCCCGCTTCCGCCTGCGACGATACAGCCAGGGGCAACCCGACTCGCCCTTGGACAATGTGCTGCGCGATGACATCCAGGTACGGATCGTCAACCAGGCCCCCGACGTGCCCGGCCCCTGGGGTCCGCTGGGCGACCGGGTGAACCCCGGCTGCTTCACCGTTGGGATCACCCCCTACGCCGATCCCGAGGATGACGCACAGCAGGCCACCCACTGGCAGGTGGGGCGCGAGGGTCCCGACGGCTGTGTCTTCGAGCCGCCCGTCCGCGATGCCTGGCGGCAACGGCAGAACTGGTACGACGACGAAGACCTCCAGGCCGACGACGATCTGGGCGACGAGGTCTTCCGCGATCTCGAGCCCGCCACGGCTTACTGCTGGCGCGCGCGGGTGCGCGACAGCAACCTCCGCTGGAGCGCCTGGTCGGCGCCCGAGCGCTTCGTCACCCGGGCGGGGGGGGACCAGGCGTTGGGGCTGTTGAACGGCGACGCTGAGCAGGGCACCGCCCACTGGCGGGTGGAGGCGGGGGTCTTCGAGGCGGTGCGCGACGGGCAATGCGCGGGCGGTGATCCCTACGAGGGCCATCAGCACTTCTCGGTGGGCGGCGTCTGTGACTCATCGGAGCTCGGCGTGGCGTCGCAGCGGGTGGATGTGTCGGCCCACGGCGCCGCCCTGGATGCGGGCGAGCGGGTGCTGCGCTTTGGCGGCTACCTGCGCACCTACAACGGCCGCGATCGCCCGGATCTGTGGCTGCGGTTCTTCGACGGCGAGGGCGACCTGCTGGGCGAGACGGCGCCGGTGGGCACGAGCGCGGCCCGCTGGACCCTGGTGGCGGACGAGGCCGCGCCGCCCTTGGGGACCCGCGCCGTGGAACTCGTCCTCCGTGGGCAACGCAACGCCGGCAGTGACAACGACAGCTACTTCGACGGGCTGTTCCTGCGCCTCGGTGAGCTGGCCGCCTGCGATCCGCTGCCAGCGCGGGTGATCCCGCCCGATGGGGGCATGCCTGACGCTGGCCCGGAGGACTCAGGCTTCGCAGATGCCGAAGCCAGCGACGCGGGCCCGGGTGACGACGGGATCCTGGACGCGGCAGCGGATCGGGGCGCGCCCGACGCGGCGTCCATGCCCGACGCCGGGCCGGACGCCCTCCGGGACGCCGAGGCGGCGCCCGACGCCGTGGGCATCAACCCGTTGCCCGAGCCGGCCGGGGACGGCTGCCGGAGCAGCGGCGATGCGCCCGCCCGCCCGTGGCTGTTGCTGGCGCTGATCGCGGTGCGCCGCCCGCGCCGCCGTCGGGCGCAGGGTCAGGGGCACCGCGCGTAAGATCCTGAGGGGCCCCCGTCCGGTGTGGCGACCTTGCTTTGGAGCTTCACCATGACCCTGCCGACCCTCACCCTGCCGACCCTGACCCCGACGTCGATCACCACGCTCTTCGCCCTGGGTGCGCTCGTGGCGCCGGCGACCGCCGCGCTGGCGTGTGCCCCGCCGAGCGAGGCCTGGGCCATCGAGCAGACCTGGCCCGCCGACGGCCAGGACGCGACCCCCGACGCCCCTCTGATGGTTCTGGGGCGCGAGCGCGACTGGAGCAACTTCGCCTTCGCCGATCGGCTGACGGTCGAGATCACCCGGGACGGCGAGCCCGTCGAGGGGGCCCTGGCGCCGGCGCCCACAAGCGAGCTGGCGCTGTGGTGGCCCAGTGAGCCCTGGCAGCCGGGCGCCACCTACGCGGTGAGCCTGCGGGTGGACAACGAGTACGACTACTACGAAGACACCCGCGACGAGCTGGCGCTGCGTTTCACGGTGGGCGAGGCGCCGGCGCCCGCTGCCTCCGAGCCGGCCATGGCGCTGGCGGTCGAGGGCTGGCAGCGCGAGCTCACCGAGTGCGTCGAGGAGGCGCCCATCGGTTATTGCGGTGACTGCCTGGAGCGGCAGGTGGTGGGGCACGAGGATCGCCTGCGGGTGCGGGGCACCGCCACCGCGCCCGCCGCCGGCGCCACCTGGCAGGTGCGCGTGAAGGCCGCGCCCAGCGCCGAAGCCTTGGTGGAACGAGGCCCCAGTGTGGCGCGCCACTTCCTGGGCGCGGCGCAGGTGGAGCTGATCGCCGATCTGGGCCGCCGCGCGGACTGGCCGAGCGACACCGTGTGTGTTCAGGCGGAGCAGATGGATCCTCAGGGCCGGATCGCCGCGGGCGAGGTGCAGTGCTTCGACCTGGAGCAGGCCGAGGACCCGGAGGTGCCGGAGGGTGGGGGCGACGCCGAGCAGGCGGCCTTGCGCCAGGGCTGCTCGGCCACCGGCGGCGGCCCCGCCGCGCCCCTGTGGCTCTTGCTGCTGCTGCCGGCCGTCCGCCGCCGCCGTCGCTGAGGGTCAGCCCTACTCCGCGGTCGCGCCTTCCGGCTTGTTCGCGGCCGGCGCTGCCGCCCGCCACGGCCCCACCTGCCAGCGCTTCCCGTCGAAGCGCACCACCTGGTTGCGGCCGCAGGCGAACATCCGACGTCCCTGGCTCATCACCGGCAGCGGGCCGAAGCGCTCACAGCCCGTGGACAGCTCCTGCACGCCCCCACCCGGCGTGGGCAGCGAACACACCAGGCTGCCCCAGCGCTCCCAGATGGCGCAGCGCACCGCCTCGGGCTTGCCGTCGCCGTCCACGTCCACCTTCAGCAACTGCGGGGGCGGCGCCTCGCCGGTCTGGGGTCCGTCCAGGCCCTCCACCGTCGTCAGGGGCTTCAGGGCCGGCGACGCGTCGTACGCCACCTCGGCGGCCTTGCCCCCGTGCAGCGCGAACGTGCGCACGCCCTCCACGTCGGTGAGCGCCACCGCGGGCGCACCAAACACACTCACCACCGCCGCCGGCTCGGGCGCTTCGCCGATCTCGGCCACCACCACCTTGCCGGCCTTCACCGTCACGATGCTGCTGGTGACCAGGCACCCGTTGCCCATGCAGTCGTTCGCCACCAGCGCGTCGGGCTGCCCGTCGCCGTCGAAGTCGGCCACCGCCTCCACCCGCACGCTGGCGTCCTCGATCTTCGTCGCGATGGCCTTGCCGCCCACCGTCACCACGAGCTTCGCCAGCCCGTCGTTCTCCTTCACCTCGTAGAGCGGCGCGTCGGCCTGCGTCCCAGCGGTCGCGCCCCCTGCGGGCGCCGCCGCGGCCGGCCCCATCGTCATCGCCGCGGGGCACACGAGCGCCGCCAGAAACCACCTGCTCATCCTCACCTCCTGAAGCATCGGGCGGCGGGATGATGCCCGAAGGGCACCCGGCGCGTCACCCGGCGCCCGGTCAGTCGTCGGGTTCCAGCGCGTCCAGGGGCACATAGAACTTCGCGTAGTGTCGCCCATCGCTGTAGCGGGCGCCCTTGGGGTCCGGCACCAGCACCGTGGCGCGCCGGGTGATGCGGTTGATCACCCCGGTCAAGCGGCGGCCGTTGTGTTCGAAGCGCACCCGGGCGCCCACGTGCAGGCCCTGCTCGGCGGCGCGCTCGCGGGGGGTGATCAGCCGGTGCTGGTGCTCCCGGTGGGCGAACAGGCCGTGGGCGATGCCCGCGTAGCGGGGCGCGGCGCAGTCGCTGTGGCCAAAGGCCAGCAGCTCGGCCAGGTGTACCAGCTCGTGTTCGAAGACGAGCTGCAGCGCCTCGAGCCGATCATGTGCCGGCAGGCCACAGACCAGCACCGGGCGGTCGTCGGTGGCGAAGTTGCCGAACAGCAGGGTGCTGCTGATGACGATCTCGAAGCGCAGCGGCGGGCTGTAGCGGTAGGTCAGGCCCAGGCTGTTGGTCATGCGCCGCGAGACGCGGAAGGTGAGGGGCGTGCCGGCCAGCGTGCGCTGGAGGGTGCCCCCGAAGCTGCGGGCGTCGTATTGCTCGAACAGGCTCCGCAGATCCGTCGGCGCCAGCCGCGTGAAGGCGGGCTGGCGCAGGTTGGGGCGGTGGACCAGCAGGTGGGCTCGCACGGCCGCGCGGTCGGCCGCGGGGTTGGGGCGCTCGCCGAACATCAGTCGAAGCGCTGCCGCTGCACGAGCTGCCGGTACAGGCCCTCGGCGGCCAGCAGCTCGGCGTGGGGGCCTTGCTGCACTACGCGGCCCTGGTCGATGACCGCGATGGTGTCAGCGGCCTGGACCGTGCTCAGGCGGTGGGCGATGAGCAGGGTGGTGCGGCCGCGCATCAGGCGCTCCAGGGCCTTCTGCACCAGGTGCTCGCTCTCGGCGTCCAGGGCGCTGGTGGCCTCGTCCAGCACCAGCAGCGGGGGATCGGCCAGCAGGGCGCGGGCGATGGCCACCCGCTGCTTCTGGCCGCCCGAGAGCTGCACCCCGCGCTCGCCCACGGGGGTGTTCAGCCCCTCGGGCATCTGCTCCACGAAGGCCAGCGCGTTGGCCGCCTGCAGGGCGGCGCGGACGGCGTCGTCGCTCGCGTCCGGGCGCCCGTAGCGCACGTTCTCGGCGACGGTGGTGGCGAACAGCACGGGCTCCTGGGCCACCACGCCGATCTGTTGGCGCAGCCAGGTGGGATCCAGATCGCGCAGGTCGTGACTGTCCAGCGTCACGCGCCCCTGCTCGGGGTCGTAGAAGCGGCTCAGCAGCGCCGCCAGGGTGCTCTTGCCGCCGCCGCTGGGGCCCACCAGCGCCATGACCTGGCCCGGCTGCAGGGTCAGGTCGATGTGTTCCAGTACGGGGTGGTCGGGGCGGCTGGGGTACCGGAAGCGCACCCCGTCGAAGGTCACCTTCCCGGCCACCTGGGGCGGCTTCTGGCCCCCTGGTGGCTGCGCCGGCGCGCGCTCGATGAACTCGAACACCCGCTCGCTGGCGCCGATGGCGCGCATGAAGTCCTGGTACAGGCCACCCAGCGCGCCGATGCCGAAGGCGATGGTGAAGGTGTACAGCAGGAACTGGGTGAGCTCGCCGACGCTCAGGGCGCCCTGGTCGAGCAGGCGCGCGCCGTACCACAGCACCCCGCTGATGGCGCCCAGACCGGCGAACTGGGCGATGCCGCCAAAGGCGCCGGCGAAGCGCGCGCGGGCCTTGGCGATCTGGAAGGCCTCGTCCACGCGGGCCGCGTAGCGCGCGGCCTCGGCGCCCTCGCGGCTGAAGGCGCGCACGGTGCGGATGCCGCTCAGGGTCTCCTCGGCCACCTCGGTGGCGCGGGCCAGCGCGTCCTGGGCCTGCCGCGACAGGCGCCGCACCAGCCGCCCATAGAACAGCCCGCCCAAGACGGCCACCGGCACCAGCGCCAGCATCACCAGGGTGAGCCGCCACGAGGTGACCGCCAGGATCACCAGCGCCCCCAGGCTGGTGGCGGCGTAGCGCAGCAGCATGCTCACGTTCACCGTGGCGGCGTTCTGCACGACGGTGCAGTCGGCGGCCAGGCGGTTGGTCAGCTCGCCCGTACGGTGGGTGTCGAAGAAGGCGATCTCCTGCGCCACCAGGCGCGCGTACAGGCGCTGGCGCAGGCGGGCGACGATGCGCTCGCCGGCCACGGTGAACAGGTAGCTGCGCAGGGCACCCAGCACGCCGGCAGCGGCGAAAAGCCCAAGCAGAATCAGCGCATAGCGGTCGATGGCCTGGGCGCCCCCGCCCCCGGTCACGCCGTCCACCACCAGCCGCACGAGCTGGGGGTACGCCAGGGTCAGGCCGCTGGTGCCCAGCAGGGCCAGGGTGGCCCAGGTGAGGGTCGTCAGCTCCGGCCGCGCCAGGGTAACGATGCGCCGGAAGGCGGTGGGGGCCGCCGCGCGGGGGCCGGGCCCCTGGGCGGGCACGCTGGACTCGGGCTGGGCGTCAGGCATGGCCGGTGGATGCCGCGGATCAGCGGATCGGTGCGATGCGGGCTTCGGCGATGGTGGCGGCGGCCTCCAGCGCCGACAGGGCGCTGGCTGGGTCCAGGCCCTTGGGGAACACCAGCTTGCCGTGGAAGTCGCCCTTGCGGGGGGAATCGAAGCTGTGCACGAAGCAGCCCAGCGGCAGCGCGGCGTCCACCCGCATCAGCGCCTTGGGGTAGGGCAGCCAGCCGGCCACGGGCAGGGTCTGGGCGCGGCCCGCCCGCAGCACCGCGAGCGCCACGAACCGGGGCACGTCGCGGCCGTCCACGGGGCGGAAGGACTCGGGCTCGGCGTCCCACAGCACCACGTCGTCGAAGTCGGCCGGGCCGGGCAGGCGGGTGGGGTGGACCAGGCGGCCGTGGGCGGGGCTCAAGGGCTGCACCCACACCGCCTCGACCTGCCAGTCGCCGCCCGCTGGCTGACCGTCAAGGCCCAACGTGGCAGGGGTCAGGCAGACCTCCACCGGGGGCAGGTCGGGCACCACGGCGCCGCCCTCCAGTGTGACGTGCGCCGGGTGCTCCAGGGCCTGCCAGGCCTGGGCGGCGACCTCGGCCTCGCCCAGGGCGGTGGCGCACAGGGCCAGGTTCCAGCGCACGGCGGGCACGTCCAGCAGGGTCAAGGCGTGCTGCGAGGCCTCCAGGCCCTTGCGCCAGCGGCCGCGCAGGGTGTGCAGGCGGGCCAGACCGAACCAGCCCTCGCCGTCCTCGGGGCGCGCCGTCAGGGCCGTCTCCCAGGCATGGAGCGCGTCGTCGTCGACGGCGGGGCCGACCAGGGTCAGGGCGCGGGCCAGGGCGGCGTGCAGCGCATGACGCTCGGTGGCGCCGCGGCCTCCCTTGCGGGCGTGGATGGCCCGCCGCAGGCACTCCGCGGCAGCGCGGGCCACGGGCTCCCGGCGAGCAGGGGCCTCCAGGGGGTGGCGGCGGCACCAGCGCACGGCGCCGGCGGCAGCGATCTGCATCACCTCGGGATCGTGCGCCCAGGCCTGGGCGAAGCGGGCCAGCTCCCGCTCGATGCCCTGGGGCGAGCTGGCGTGGTGGAGCAGGCCGGCCCACAGGCGGGCCACCCGCACGTCGTCGGCGAGCTGATCGGCGAAGGGCGCCAGGGCCGCCTGGGCGGTGTGCGGATCCTCACGGTCCAGCGCCGCGGCGGCCTCGGCCAGGGCGTGGCTCAAGCCGTCGCTCACCGCTTCAGCCCGATCAGGTAGCCCACACCCAGGGAGCCCAGCGCGGGCAGCTTCCGGGTGAAGTCCGCCACCGCGTCGCCTCCACCCACGTTGAGCACGAACCGGCGCACCCAGTCCATCAGCGCCGCGTAGTCCACGCTCACCACCCCCTGGTAGGCGAAGTACTGCAGGCCCATGAAGAACAGCAGGGCCATGATGGCGATGAGCTTGGCCGCCGCGCGGCTCGCCAGCCCCAGGCCGATGCCCAGCAGCAGGGCAAGGCCCCCTTCGGTGACGAAGGGCAGGGTGTCGGTCCAGTCGCTGATGAGCTCCTTGGCCTCCTCGGCGTCCTTCGGCACCTGCAGGTTGGCGTCGGGCTTCAGCGTCTGCAGGCCAGGGCCCTGCTTGAACACCTGCTGCGCCTTCGCCGGATCCGGCGGGGGCGGCGTGGCGTCCGCGGTCACCCAGCGCACACCCACGGCCAGCACCACGAGCGACAGCACGCCGATGACCACGGCGCGGCGCCAGGGTTTGGGCTCAGCGGGCGGGGGCGACGGGGAGGTCGGCTTGGGGTCGGTCATGGCGGCAGGCCCGGGGCTGGGTGAGGGTGGCCGCAGGGTGCCACGGGCCCGGGCAGGGGGGAAGCGCCCCAGCCGCCCAGCGTCGCTCAGCGCCGGCGACGCACCAGGCCCAGCAGGCCCAGGGCCATCAGCGCCAGCGGCGCCTCGTTGGGGGCGTCCGCCGGCACCGAGCAGCCGGGCGCGCTGCCGCCGCCCCGCTTGATCTCGGGCACGATCATCACATCGGGGTCCTGACCGGGATCAGTGTCGCCGCCCTCGACGCCCGGGCCGGGGTCCTGGCCCGGGTCGACAGGCTCGGGATCCTGGCCGGGGTCGACGGGATCGGGGTCCTGGCCGGGGTCGACGGGCTCGGGCTCGGGCTCGGGCTCCGGCTCGGGGTCGGGCTGCGGATCAGGGTCGGGCTGGGCCGCGCCGCCGCACACGAAGTCCTGGGGGCACACGCCCACGTCCTGGGCGTCGGCGTTCAGGCAGACGGCGATGCCGTTGCCCACGTCGAAGCAGGCGGTTGTGGCGGGGCAGTCACTGCTGGTGTCGCACTGGCGCACGCACAGGCCGTAGCCGTCCTGGGTGGGCGCGCAGATCTCGCCGCCGCAGTCGGCGTCGGTGTCGCACAGGTTGCAGATGTTGCAGGAGCCGCCGCGGTTGGAGTTGTCCTCGTCGTCGCAGACGTCGCCGTAGCCGTCGAAGTCCCGGTCGGCCTGATCGGGGTTGGGGTTCCAGGGGCAGTTGTCGCGGTCGTCGGGGAAGCCGTCGCCGTCGTTGTCGGGGCCGGCCTCGACGCCCTCGACCCAGGCCAGCGGCGCGTAGCCGCCCAGGGCGGCGGCGTTGGCGGCGTTCTGGCGGATCCAGTCCGCGAAGGCGAAGGCGCCGGTGTAGGTGGGGTACTGGCAGCCCTGGGCCCCGCGGGACAGGGCGCCGAGCACCATGCCCTGGCTGTCCACCGCCGGGCCGCCCGAGTCACCCTGGCAGGAGCCCTCGTCGAGCACGAACTCGGAGGCGTCGGCCCCGAAGCGCTCGCAGGTCGCGCCGCCGCACACCACGCTGGAGCGCTGGCGGATGCGGCGGGTGCCGCTGTCCCAGCCGCCATCGCTGGTGATGCCGTAGCCGATCAGGCTCACGACCTCGTTGCGCTGGGGCTGCGGGTCAAAGCGCGGCACCAGCGGCGTGGCCTCGGCGGCCGGGATGTTGCGGGTGAGCACCAGCAGGGCGATGTCGTTGCCGCACGCGCCCCGGTCCTCCTGGGGCACGATGACCTGGCGCACGCCGTAGTAGCCCCGCCCCGACTGGGGCATGGTGGTCTCGGTGGTCACCGCCACCGAGTTGGGGTCGATGACCGTGCCGAAGCGGCTGCGGCCGCACTGCACGTACTGTCCCGTGTTCAGCTCGGCCACGCAGTGCTGCGCGGTGAGCACCAGGTTCGGGGCGATGAGCGTGCCCGAGCACAGCCCACCGGCGATCTCGCTGAACATCGCGATCCCCACCACGCCGGTGTTGCTCCGGTCCACCTGGCCGCCGGCGATGTGGTCGCTGCGCACGCCGATCTGCATGGCGTCTTCGGGGGGGCTGCAGGCCAACAGGGTGGTGGCTGTCAGGATGCTAACGGCGAGGGTTTTGGCCGACATCAGGGCTCCTGCGTGGTGGTCTTGAGACGGCTGGAGACGTAAGCACGTTCCGTGCCGATCCCGGGACGCACGCCCTGCTCCGTTTTTGCGCGGGCACTGCGCGGCGGGGTGGGGGGCGCGGTCAGGGGGCGGCCGGTCCCCACCGGCCCGCCACGCCCCCGGCGGGGGCGCAGGCGCTCGCCTTGGCCAGCCGGCCTGTCCAAGCCACGTCGCCGGCGGGCGTGACGGCCAGGCCGGTGGCGGCGTCGGTCCCGTCGCCGCAGCGGTAGTCCTCCACCGCCTCGCCCGCCGACGTCAGCCGGCGGATGGCCAGCCCGCGCGCCGCGCCCGCCACCAGCACGTCGCTGCCGTCCATGGCCAGCGCGTTCGCTGCCGTCCAGCCCGACAGGTCCTGGCGCCACTGCGGGTTGCCCCCCTTGTCCAGGCGGCTGATGAAGCCGGCGCCTTTCTGGCTGCCGGCCACCACCCAGGCGCGATCCACGGTGCCCACCACGGCGGCGGGCACCGTGTGCGCGCGGCCCACCACGCGCCCCCAGCGCAGCGTGGGATCCACGTCCACGCCCACGATGAAGCCGCCGGGGCCCTGCAGCGGCACCTTCAGCGGAGTGAACTTCGCCTGGAAGTCGGCCGTGAAGGTGCCCACGACCGCCAGGACGGTGCCCTTCAAGGCCATGCCCGTGACCACCTCGTCGCCGGGCCCGCCAAAGGCGACGGCGCCCTGGATGGCGCCATCGGCGTCCAGCCGGACCACGAAGGCGTCGCGCCCGCCGATGCCGGCCAGCTCGGGCTCCACCAGCAGCGGGCCGAAGGTGCCCGCGACGAACACGGCGTCCTCGGTGGCGGTCAGCCCCGGGCAGTCGTCCTCGCCGCCGCCGCCGATGCGGGTGGCCCAGCGCACGTTGCCCTGGGCGCTCATCCGGCCCACCACGCAGTCGGTCTTGCCGTGGCTCTTGATCAGGGTGCCGCCGCCGCCAAAGGCGCCCTGGAACTGCGCGGCGAACACCACGTCGCCGCCGGGGCCGGGGGCAAAGGCCCGTACCACCACCTTGCCCCCGCCCAGGCCCGCGCCCCACATGGCGTTCAGGTTCTTGTCGAGGGCCACCACCAGGCCACCGGGGCCGGGGGTGAGCGGCGTCTGCCCCAGATCGGCCGCCGCCCGGGCGGTGCCGCCCACGATCAGGCCCCCGTCGTGGTGCACCAGCCCGGCAGCGTCCACGTCGCCGGGCAGCGCGACCCCGTCCTTGCGAGCGACGGGGCGCGGGCCGCCGCTGCACGCGGCCATCAGCAAGCCAAGGAGCGGGGCCAGGGGCAGCAGCGGCCCGATCGGCCAGCGACGGTTCATTGCGAATCCTCCGGGGCGGGGGGGCGCAGGCGGGCGGCCAGGCCGGCGTGGCGCACCGCGGCGCGGCGCACCCCCTGATTGAGCAGGGCGCGATCGCCCAGCAGCCACACCGAGCGGCGGGCCCGGGTGACCGCGGTGTACAGCAGCTCGCGGGTGAGCAGCGGCAGGTCGCGATCGGGTAGCAGCACCGCCACCGCGTCGAACTCCGAGCCTTGCGCCTTGTGCACGGTCATGGCGTAGGCCAGCGAAAGGCGGCCCGCCAGGGCACCCAGGGCGAACGCGCGCCAGACGCCCGGCTCGGGGTCGGGGAAGACCGCCATGGGGCGGGTGCCCTCGCCGTCCTCCACCCGCAGCACCACGCCCTGATCGCCGTTGAACAGCCCCCGGTCGTAGTCGTTGTGCAGCACCATCACCGGCTCGCCCGCCAGGAAGGGGCGCTCGGGGGGCGCGCCGGCCTCGCGGGCGGCCCGGTCGTGCAGCCGGGCGTTCACCCGCCGCGCGCCCAGCTCGAAGGCCTGGGTCAGGCACAGCACCCGCGCCTGCTCGAACCAGCCGAACACCTGGGCGAGCTCGGGCTCGCGCAGCCGGCCGTCCACGTCGGCGGTCCAGACCCGCTCCACCAGCAGGGGCCGCAGGTGCCCGTCGCCGCGGGCGCGGTCGCGGTACCAGCGATCCAGGAACCCCCGCCGGCGCTCGCGGGGCAGCTCGGCGTGCTCCACGCCCTGGCCCGTCAGGGTGGCCAGCTCGGGGCGGTGCACGGCCAGCTCGGGCCCGAACAGCCCCACCTCGCCGGCGTTCATCTTCTGCGCCACCCGCAGCACGGTGGCGCCACCGGCGTCTTCCTTCCGCATGCGGTAGCTGTGGGTCAGCTTCACCTGGGCCGGGCCCGCGGCGCTCAGGGCGTCGCGGAAGACGGCGCCTGCCGCCACCGAGGGGAGCTGATCGGCGTCGCCCAGCAGCACCAGTCGGGCGGTGGGGGCCAGGGCGCGCACCAGGCGATCCATGAGGAAGACGTCGATCATCGACGCCTCGTCCACGATGACCACCTGGGCCGACAGCGGGTTCTTGGCGTGGTGCCGCCACAGGTCGCGCTGGGGGCTGTACCCCAGCAGCCGGTGCAGCGTGCGGGCCGGCGGCAGCTCGGCGCGCAGCCGCCGATCGGCCGCCCCGGGCTCCTTCACCGTGTCCAGGGCCGCGCGCACGCTCGCCAGCATGCGCCAGGCGGCCTTGCCGGTGGGCGCGGCCAGGGCCACCTCGTCGGGGGCGACGCCGGCGCGCACCAGCGTGCGCAGGATGCTCACCACCACGCTGGTCTTGCCCGTGCCGGGGCCGCCGCTGACCAGGGTGATGGTGCCCGAGGCCGCCGCGAGCACGGCCTGGCGCTGCTCGGCGGACAGCCGGATGGCCACCTCGCCCTTGTGCGGGGGCCGGGCGGTCACGTCCTCCAGGTGCACCGCGTCAGGCACGGGCACGGGCTGGCGCAGCCGGGCCGCCAGGCCCTCGGCCAGGCGGCGCTCGGCCACCAGCAGCCGCTGCAGATACAGCGCGCCGTCGTCCATGATCAGCGGCGTGTGCCCGTCGGGGTCGTGGCCCAGCACGGGGGCCGCCGGCCCGTCGAGCTGCGCCAGCGCCTGCGTCACCAGCGGCGCGGGGTCGGGGCCGTCGGGGCCCAACAGCGCCTGAAACCGGGCCGTGAGCCAGGCCGGGTCCAGGGGGGTGCGGGTGCTGCCCTGGGCGGCGTCCAGGAAGGCCGTCATCACAAGCAAGGTCAGCGCGGCCCGGTCTGCCTCCGGGGCCAGCACCGCGATCTCGGCAGCCAGCGTGGGGGTCGCCCGGTCCAGGTTGTAGAGCGGCGCCTGCGTCTCCAGGCGCCGCAGCAGCGCCGCGAACGGGCCGGCGCCGCGGCCGCGCTCGGCCTGGAACCGCCGCCAGGCGGTGTCGACGGGGGGGATGGGTCGGGCCATGGGCGGGGAACTTACCACAGCGGCCACCGCGCACAGAGTCCGCGGCGGCTCGCGCTACTCCACCTCGTTGTTTCGGAAGGAGAGCACGTGGATCTCGCCCGCAGCGTCCACCGTCCCGATGCGCTCGAAGGTGCTCAGCGCGCCGTCGCAGTCCAGGTCGCCCAGGGCCCGCGCCGTGAAGCCCGTGGGGCCGGCCACGAACTCGTAGCGGTAGGGGTGCGGATCATCGACCGCGAAGCGCAGGGCCTGCCATGTGGCGTGATCCCACAGGCCCGCTTCGGGTGGGTAGCGGACCGCGCCTTGGGCACACGGGCTGGCCGTCGGCGTCAGCGGGGCGCTCGCGGGGAACTGCGCCGGCAGGACGTCGCCCGCCGCCGTGACGTGCTCGTCGGCGTAGTAGGCCCGCGCGCCGTCCACGAGGCGGGCAAGCCGACGCTCGGGGTTGTCGCGGATGTGATCGGCGTGGGCCTGCCGGGTGCGGTGGATGGACCAGGCCGCCAGCCCGCCCAGGGCCAGCAGCAGCCCCAGGAGGACGGCGAGCAGCAGCTTGGTGCGTTCGGTCATGCGGGCAAGGTAGCGGCGGGCGGTGGGCTGCGCGACGTTGCGCGGTAAGGCCCGTCCGGTGAATGCCAGGTGGTCAGCCGCGTTGGGCCGCCAACCTCGAACAAGGAGCCTCCCTGATGCGCACCGCGCTGACCGCCGCCCTCGCCGCCCTCTGCGCCTCGGCCCCCGCCCTCGCCGACGATGTGAACCTGGCCCCCGATCTGCGCCGCCGGCACGCGGTGCACCTCGGAGGCTCACGGGGCGAGGTGGAGATCCACGGTAGCCTCTCGCACCGGGACCCGGGGGATCGGTCGTTCTGTCAGGACGCGGGGTGCCCGCCCAGGGATGAACTCACGGTGCACTGGGCCTCGGTGGTCGGCGGGCGGATCGTGGGGAAGCAGGCCCTCGTCGCGGGCATGGACGGCAGCCCGCCCATCAGCGGGGTGCGCCAGATCGGCTTGGCCGACATCAACGCCGATGGGCAGGGCGACCTGCTCTTGGAGTACGACGCCGGCGGCACCCGGCACTGGCGGGTCGCCCCGAACGCGGGCGAGACCTTCCGCGTGGATCCGGCCATGCACACCAGCACCACCACCGCCGGCGTGCACATGGTGGGTCTGGCCGACGCCGACGCGAACGGCACCGCCGATCTGTGGGTGCAGTACGACGCTGGCGGGGCGCGCCACTGGCAGCTTCGGCGTTCCCAGAGCCGCACGCAGATCTTCAATCAGATCTCGGGGTTCGCCTCCACGACCACGCCCGGCGTCGCCGCCGTGGGGGTGGCCGACGCCAACGGCGACCGGCGCGCCGATCTGTGGCTGCAGTATGACAATGGCGGGCGCCGCCACTGGCAGGTGCGCCTGTCGAACGGCCACGCTGCGGATCGCAGCTTCCAGACCGACACCACCACCCCCAACGTGCAGGCGGTGGCCGTGGCCGACGCCAACGGGGACCGCTGGGGGGATCTGTGGCTGCAGTTCGACCACGCCGGTCAGCGCCGCTGGCAGGTGCGCCACTTCCGCAACGTCCCGCGGCAGGGCCTGGGCTTTGGCGATTTTCACACCGTTGGCACCCCGCACCTGGACGCACGCCTCCTGGGGGTCGCCGACTTCAATGGGGACAAGAAGGCCGATCTGTTCATCACCTACGGCAACGTCGTCGAGGTGTACCCCAAGACCGCCGCAGGCTTCGGCGCGCCGATCCGCTATGAGAGCGCCTTGCCCAACACCCAGTTCGTGCAGGTCGGCGACGCGGACGGCGACGGGAAGGCCGATGTGTGGCTGACCAGCAAGGCGACCGCCCCCACCCGCAACCAGCCGCGGGGTGGGGAGTCCACCGCCGACTGGGGCATGGCCACCCGCTACCTGCTCCGCTCCGACGGCCGGCGCCTCATCAAGCTGTGATCCACCGTTGCGGGCGGGGGTAGACTGCCGCGGCTGACCGCCGTGGCCACCTGCCGGGAGCGCCCTTGACTGCCTTGATTCCTGACCCGCGAGGGCGCCTGGTCTCTGGCCTGGAGCGCGTCTGGCTCGCGGCGGGCCGCATCTCGCCCCCCTATGCGCCGGGGGTGGTGGTCGAGGGCGACGGCCCCCTGAGTGAGCGGACGTGGACCGCCGCCTGGCAGACGGTGCTCGCCGATCACCCGCTGCTCGCCGCCCGCCTCGTGGGGCGGGGCCGCCACCTGCGCTGGGCCGCCGGCGGCCCGCGGCCACCCGTGGACGTGGTGGACACCCCGTGGGACGGCCGCGACGGGCAGGCGGCCCCCTGGCTGACCCCCCGGATGCAGCCCAACACCGATCCGCTGCTACGCGCGGTGCTGGAGCCCCGCTCCGGGCGCTACGCCGTGGTGGCCCACCACGCGCTGCTGGACGGCCGCGCCCTGTACCACCTGGCCGAGCGCTGGGCGGCAGCCGCGCGGGGCGAGGGGTTGCCGCCGGCGCCGCCGGGCCCCAGCGAAGTCGAGCTGGCCCATGCGGCGAAGGCCACGCCGGTGACGGACCCGCCGGCAGACCGGCCGGCGCCCGGGGCCACCAACGGGAGCGACCGCCAGATCCTGTGGGCGCGCCGCGCCGCGCCTCTGCCGGCGCGGCCCCTGGCCGAGGTGGCGCGCAGGCTCGTCGATCACGCGGGGGTGCCCCTGCGGGTGTCCATCCCGGTGGACCTGCTCCCGGGCCCCCAGCGCCCCCTGCGCAACCTCACTGGCATCGTGCGAGTGGAGCTCGTGCCTGGTGATGGGGTTGACGCGATCCATCAGCAAATTCAGTCGGTTGTGGGCGACGGTTGCGCCCTCGGGCACGCCGTGGCGGCCGAGCAGTTGGCCGGGGTGCCGCTGTGGCTCATGGCCTGGGTCGGGGGCCGCGCGGCCCGCCGCGACCTGCGCCGCGGCCGCTGGGTGGCCAGCGCGGTGATCAGCAACCTGGGCCGGGTCGATCCCGTGCGCCTGAGCGGGGCGGGATTTACGGCGCGGCGCGCCTTCCTGCTGCCCCCCGGCCACGCCGGCGTGCCGGCCTTCATCACGCTGGCGGGCTGCCCCCAGGGCCTCGAGATTGCGGCGGCGGGGCCGCACGCCACGCTGGGCGGCGGGCGCCTCGACGCCCTGCTGCGCTCACTCGCCGCGTAGGTCAGCGCGCCGATCCCGCGGCAGGGCGAGCACCAGCAGCAGCGCCCACAGCCAGCCCAGCGGCGCGCCCGGCGCCCCCTGGCAGCCCTCGCCCGGCTGGGTCACGGGGGTGCCCAAGGGGTCGGCAGCAAGGAGGCCGCCGTCGGCCCCTGCAGCGCCCTCGCGAGCGCTGGCGTCGTTGACTGGCATTGCCCCATCGGTCGCCACCGCGCCGTCCGCCGGCGTGCCGGGGTCCGCGGCGTCTGCTGCGAAGCCCGCGTCGGGCCCGGGCACCGGCGGTGGCGGGCGCGCGTCCGGCTCCTCGGCCGGTGGGCCCCCGTCGGGCGGCTCCGCAGACGTGGCGCCCAGCGTCACCACGCCAAAACGACCTGGCTGCTTCGCGCGCCCGATGCCCGGGGTCCACTCCAGCCAGCCCTCGCGATCGCCCTCGTCGGCCTCGTTCACCAGGAACGAGGCCCGCAGGTCACGGCCGGCGACCAGCCCCGGCAGCGGCACGCGTAGCTCATAGGCCGTGCGGCCGGCCGCACGGCGAACCACCGCCTGAGCCCCCCGTGCGCCGTGCTCGGCGCGGATCCGGGTCTCGGCCCCCACCAGGCCCACCGTCCACTCCGCGTCATCCTCGTCGTAGCCCGCGTCGCCGCCGTCGGCGTCCAGGTCCACCGCGAGCTGCACCGAGTCGCCCTGCCAGAGCAGGTCTTCGGGGCGGTCGTTGGTGTGGGTGTCGTCTGCCACCTCAACCGCCAGCCACAGCGCGTCGTCGGTCCACGCGGCACAGGCCCGCGCGGCCAGATCGGCGGCGCCGGGCCGGGTAGCCTCTGCGACGGGCTCCCAGCGGTCCAGGGGCGCACAGCCCTGGTCGTCCCACTCGTCCAGGCGGCCGTCGAGGGTGGCGCCCCGCAGCCGTGGCGCCTCCAGCACGGCCTCGGGCGGGGGCGGGGGCGGCGGCTCCTCGGGTGGAGGCGCCATGCCTCGCCACTCGGGGTCCTGCAGCGTCTGCCGGAGCCAGGTGTAAGCGGGCTTGAGTCGGAAGTTGTCCTGCCAGGTGCCATCGGGCCCGCTGACGCGGCGGGTGATGCCATACCCGTCGATGGGGCAGCCGGGCTGCAGCACGCCGCAGTCGCTCAGCTCATAGAAGAAGGTGTGGGTCCACCACGGGGTCGCTCGCTGCAACGCCAGGGTGCGCTCCACCGTCAGCCGCTGCTTCTCCTGCTCGCCGTCGCTGTCCCATGGCTGGGTGCGGTAGCCCGTCTCGGTAAGCCACATGGGCCCCTGCCAGTCCACCCGGTCGAGCCCCGAGCGCCTGCGAAGAACACGGGACACCGCGCTGCTCGACTGCCACATGGGCCCCTGCCAGTCCACCCGGTCGAGCACCTGTCGCACCCCCGGCTTGTAGAAGCAGATGGCGTCGTCGCCGATGTCGATGGCGTGTTGGAAGTCGTCGCACAGCCACTGTGCGCCGCCGCGGGTGCCGCGCACGCCGGCATAGGTGTGGTGGGCCACGATGTCGAAGGCGTCGCCGGCGCCGCGCAGGATGTACTCCAGGTCGTCCTGCCAGTCGGACACCGCCGCGATGTCGGGGCCCAGCACCCGGCAGTCCGGGCATGCCTCGCGCACGGCGGCGGCGCCCGGTCGCACCACCCGATCCAGGTACTGGTCCAGGTTGCCGCCCCAGAACTGGCGCAGGTTGGGCTCGTTCCACAGCCCGAAGTGGGCCACGCGGCCGCGGTAGTGGGCGACGGCGGCGGCCACGAAGCGCCCGTAGGTCCCCGCACGGGGCACCCCGTTGTGGGGGTACTCGTCCCCGTCGGGCTCCGTGGCCCACTGGGGCCCGTAGGCCAGGGTCATGTACACCTGCAGACCCCGCGCGCGGGCCCCGTCCACCACGCGGTCCATGTCGGCCCAGGCGTAGCGCCCCTCGGCGGGCTCGAGCGTGAACCAGTTGCCGTCCACCCGCACCCAGCCCACGCCCAGGTCCGCCAGGGCGTCCAGCTCGTCGTTCGTGGGCACGTGGGCGTTCAGGCCCACCGCGTCCGGAGCAGCCGCGACGCCGGTCAGGGCGCAGAGGGCTGCAGCCAATGCGGTCGAAGGTGCAAAAATGCTTTTGAGACGCATGGTTGGCTCCTTGTGGTAGGGGCATGATAGCGCGCTTTTGCTTCGTAATTTACTTGACGTTTGTGCAGTTGTTTGCTATCATCCGATATGTTCCTCAGCCCGTGAGGCGACCTCCATTGAAACCGGCTTCGAGGCTCCGCTGGAGCCGCCCCCGGCCGCGCCGCGTGCCATGGCACGACGTGCGGATCTGGATGGCGGTCTCGGCGCTGGCGGCCCACGTGCGGCGTGGCCTGGAGCGGCGCCGTGTTCAGGCACGCGGCCGCTGACGCGATCTGTTCGGTTCGATCCCCGAGAACACAGTTTCTGCGCGCGAGGCGCGAGGAGAAAGCCCATGCGACGACCCCACGGTCACACCCAGCGGCTGATCCGCAAGGTGCTGGGTCCCGATGACATGCTCGACCTGACGGTGGTGCGCACTCGCGTCGAAGAGACGCTGGTGGACGACGAGGCAGGCACCCACTGCACCGTGCACCTGGCGGTGGTGGCCAACGACGGCGACGCCTTCGAGGTGCGCGGCGAGGGCGTGGGGCTGGTGGACGCCGTGTACGAGGCGCTGATGTTGCGCTACGCCGCCGAGCACCCCAGCCTGCGCACGCTGAGCTTCGACGCCTTCGACGTGCGGGCGGCCTGCCAGGAGCATGGCTGCGGCGGGTCGGTCGAGGTGACCCTGTCGGTGCGCAACGAGACGGGCCGTCTGTTCGACTTCGAGGCCGTGGGTCTGTCGACCCTGGGCGCGGCGGTGATGGCCATGACCGGGCTGGTGGTGTACTTCGTGAACGCCGAGCGGGCGTTCTTGAGGCTGCACGACGCGCTGAGTGACGCCCAGCAGCGGCACCGCCCCGACCTGGTGGAGCAGTTCCGCAACCAACTGGTGGATCTGGTTTTCGACGGCGCCGAGTACAGCGGGGTGCTGCGGCCCAGCGACCCGGGCGACCGGTCGGGCGACGCGTCCTGGGTGTAGCGCTGCGTGACCTGGGGTCCCTGCGAAGCGCCGGGCGGTGAACGCCGCGGCAGGTGCCCGACTTTGTTCTGTTTTCGAGAAACTGGCGCAGAAAGACGCGACAGGCGTGGGAATCCGCCGATGGGGAAGGGGTAGCACCCCCACTTCGAGGATCGGCCCATGCCGCGCCCGCACCGCTACACCGACGACTACCAGCCCGGTGGTCACGTCTTCGAGTTCATGATCAAGACGGTGGGCGCCACCTACCTGCTGCGCCCGGACGACGACATCAACGGGATCATCGCCGGCGAGTTCGCGGTGGCCTTGGCGCGGTTCAAGGACAGCGTGCGGGCGCACGAGCTCGTGTGCCAGTCCAACCACATCCATGGGCTGATCTCCGCGGCCTGCCAGGAGGCCATCGAGGACTTCATGGAGTACTTCGTGGGCAACCTGGCGGTGAAGGTGGGGGGGCTGCGGGGCTGGCAGGGGCGGGTGTGGAACGGCCGCTACAGCCTGTCGCAGGTCTTCCCCAGCGCGCAGCGCACGCGGCAGCGCTACCTGTGGGCGCAGGGCCTGCCCGAGAACCTGTACGCCTCACCGTCGGAGAACCCGTGCGTCAGCAGCTTCAAGGTGTGGTCGGTGGGCAAGCGGACCCTGAAGGGCGTGTGGTACGACGGCACGGCCATGTGCAAGGCGAAGGTGGGCTGGGCCGATCCGCGGCGGGCCGAGTTCGGCCGCGAGGTCAGCATTGAGCTTCACCCGCTGCCCATCGATGAGGGGAAGACCAAGGCTGAGCTGGTGGCCCTGGCGCGGGGCACCGCGAAGGCCCTGATCGAAGAGCACGACGCGCGCCGCGCCAAGGCAGGCGTGGGCGTGCTGGGCGCCAAAGCCATGTGTGCGGCGAGCCCGTACGATCGCCCGAAGGAGACCAAGCGGGGCCGGGCGGCGCCGCTGGCCTACGGGACCGCGGCCGAGGTGGAGGACTTCGAGGCGCGGCACGCCGCCGCCGGCGATAAGCGCGACGTGCTGCTGATGAAGCTGGTGCGCCACCCCGAGATCGAGGCGTACCCCGAGAAGGCGGCCATGCCCGCGGAGCTGCGGGCGTCCATCCGGCGAGCGAACGACCTGGATCGGAAGGTCGCGGACGTGATGGCGCGGCGGGGTCACCCCGAGGCCGCCGAAGCGCTGCGGGCGGCGACGCCGAAGCGGCGGGCCTGGCCGGTGCTGCCGGATCCGGTCGCGATGCCGCGCGGTGCGCGGAGGCGGAGGCCGCGGGGGCAGGGGAGCGAGCGCCGGAAGGAGGGCGAGCCGCGGCGGGTGGACCGGCTGCGCCGCCGAGGTCGGCTGCTGCTGCGCGTTGGGCGGGGGCAGCGTAGCCGGCTCGCCTTGCGCTTGCGGCCGGTCGGGCGCCGGCTGGTGCACCGGAACGTGCGGTGTCCGGTCGGCGGTCCAGTCGGGGCGGAGGGGCCCGCGAAGCAGGTCATCCGGCTGCTGATTCGTCCGGCGCTGGAGGGCGACGGGGAGGCCGACGCCGCGCCGCGCTGAGGCGCCGGAGGGCGCACTCCGAAGCAGGCTGTGTCGGCGCGCTGGAGGGTGCAGGCGCAGCGGTGCGCGGCGGGCGCGGCCGTGAGGGCGTCGAAGTTCACAGAACGCTGAATTGTGCGACGTTGGCCAGTGCCGTGCCTGGTTTCCCAGAAATAGCCTGGCCCTCATCGGCAGGCCCTCATCGGCACTCATCGGCACAACCACCGCTCGTCGCACCCCACCCTTGGCCCCCAGGCGCCGCTGGCCGATGATGCGGGCCGTGGTCTCCCAGAAACAGCCTGGCCCTCATCGGCAGCCCTCAGAAATGGCCTGGCCCTCATCGGACAGACACATCGGACACCCAGAAATAGCCTGGCCCTCATCGGCAGGCCCTCATCGGCACCCCACCCTTGGCCCCAACGCGCCGCTGGCCGATGATGCGGGCCGCACGACCGCTGGAGGTGCCCGTGGAGTTCGCGCTGGCTGCCCTGTTTGAGCTGTTCGAGTCGCTGGACCAGTGCGCGCCGGGGAGCCGCGCGGCCACCTTGCAGGCGCTGCAGGCCTGCGAGGGCCTGGCGCCCGGGGCGCGGATCGTGGACTTCGGCTGCGGGCCCGGGCCGGCCACGGTGGCGTTGGCGCAGGCGGGGTACGCGGTGACGGCGGTGGACCGGCACGGGCCGTTCATCGAGACGGTGCGGCGGCGCGCGGCGGCGGCCGGGGTGGGCGACCGGGTGACGGCGATCGTGGGCGACATGCGGGCGCCGGACTTCGCGGACGGAGCGTTCGACGCGGTGTGGTCCGAGGGGGCGGCGTACAGCGTAGGGGTGCCCGCGGCGCTGGCGGCGTGGCGGCGGCTGCTGGCGCCGGCGGGGTGGCTGGTGCTCAGCGAGCTGTGCTGGCGCGAGGGCGCGCGGAGCGCGGAGGCGGCGGCGTTCTGGCAGCGCGAGTACCCGGACATGGGCGACGTGACCCAGCTTGAGGCGCGGTGCGCGGCGGCCGGGTACGCGGTGCGGGGCGGGTTCTGGCTGCCCGCCGACGCGTGGGCTGCCTACTACGGGCCGCTCGAGGCGGCGGTGCCGGCGGTGCGGGCGCGGCACCCGCAGGCCGAGGCGCAGGCGGCGCTGGATGACATCGGACGGGAGATCGCCCTCTGGCGGCGCTTCGGGGGCGAGTTCGGCTACCGCTTCGTGGTCGCCCAGCGCGGATAGCGCCCATGGACGGGCCGCCTGTTGGTCAGTCCATCACCAGCGACAGATCGGTCATGTCGGTCAGATCCGTGAGGTCGCCGCGGTCGAAGCGGGGATCCACGGGGCGGGCGTCGGGCAGGAAGCTGCGCTCCCAGGCTTGCACCGTGGCCCAGTCGGGGCGCTGGCCCCACACGCCGGCGCCATCGGGGCCCACGCCCCGCAGGAACACATAGAGCAGGCCGCCGAAGCGGGCGTTGAAGCTGGCCTCGTCGCGGATACCCAGCCAACGCACGACGCCGAGGGTGTAGAGCTGCGCCTGCAGGGCGTAGTGTTCGGTCACATGGTGATCGATGGCGGCGGGGCTGAAGTCGGCCAGGTTGTCGGACTTCCAGTCGAGGATGTAGATCCGGCCCTCGTGCTCGAACAGATAGTCGATGAAGCCCTTCACGAAGCCGCGCTCGACGGTGAAGGTGGGGGCCCCGGTCTGTGCCTCACTCTGGGCCTCGCTCTGTCCCTGGCCCAGCAGGGTGTGGTCGGGCTCGGGCAGCGGGAACAGGAACTCCATCTCCACCACGTGGCGGGGCTGCCACAGGGCGGGCAGGGTGCCCCCGCCGGGCAAGGGGATGGGGGTGGTGAGGGTGGCCCAGATGAGGCGCTGGGCCTCGGCGCGCCAGCGGCGATCGATGCCGTGGCGGCGCAGGGTGGTGTCGAAGGCGGCGGTGACCTTGGGATCGGCCTGGAAGGCCGCGAAGTCGCGCCCCTGGAAGGCCTGCGGGAGCTCCAGCGCCTCGATGGCTTCGTGGAGGAAGCGGCCCACCTCGCGGCCGCCGGGCAGGGCGTCGGGATCGGGGGCCGGGGCCTCGGTGGCGTCGGCGTCCAGGTGGAACTCGTCGGCCTCGATGGGGGCCTCGGCGAGCGCGGCCTGGCGGGCCTGAGCCTCGGCCTTCATGCGGGTGTAGCTGGTGACCAGCAGCGGCGCGTGGCGGGCGCGCAGGGCGTCGAAGCGGGCCTCGATCTCGCGGGGGTCGCGCAGGAGCACGGCGGGGGGCTGCCACGCGCCCACGGGCTCGGCGGCAGGGTGCTGCGCGGCCTGCGGGGCGCGGGCGGCGTCCACGGGCTCGCGGTGGAAGAGCTCGGGCGGCAGCTCCTCGGTCTTGTGCAGGTGCATGAGCCGGTCCTTCAGCGGCTCGAAGAAGGTGCCGGGCACACCGCGGGTGGACTCCAGGAAGGGCAGGTACAGGCGGCTGCGCGCTCGGGTGAGGGCCACGTACAGCAGGCGCTCGTCCTCTTCGCGGTGCTCGCGGGCGAGCTGCTCGGCAGCGGTGTCGCGGGCGGCATCGCCCACGAGCACGCGGCGACCCGCGAGCTGGTCGTGCACCACGTTCACGGGGCCCACCGGCGCGGCGGCGAAGCCGCCGAACAGACACACAACGGGCGCCTCGAGGCCCTTTGACTTGTGCACGGTCATGATCTGGACGGCGTCGTCCACGCCGGTCAGGCGCTGGACGTTGCCGTCGCTGCCCTCGGGCTGCTCGGCGCGGTCGATGTAGCGCTGCAACAGATCCACCACCTCGGGCAGGGCCAGCCGGCGGGCGGTGGCGGCCTGCAGCAGCATCTCGAGGATGTGTTGGTAGTTCACCAGGGGGCGGTCGTCGGCGCGCAGGAACAGCTCGCGCTCCATGAGCCCCGAGCCGTGCAGGATCTGGTGGAAGAGCTCGGGGTAGCGCTCCTGCTCGCCGAGCTGCCGCCAGGCGTGCAGGCGCTCCACCAGGGGGTGGCCGGCGGCCAGGCCACGGTAGCGGTCGAGCTCGCGCCAGGGCACGCCGAAGATGGGGGTGGCGAAGGCCTTCAGGCGCGCGGAGCGGCGCTGCGGATCGGCCACGGCGGCGAGCACGTCGCGCAGGTCGTGGGCCTCGGTGCTCTGGAACAGGCCCTCCTGCTTGTAGAAGGCGTGGGGCACGCCGGCCTCGCGCAGGGCGCGGGCGGCGTCCACGGCGTCCCAGCGGCCGCGGACGAGCACGAACACATCCTTGGGCGTGAGCCGGCGGCGGCCCTGGCCGGGCTGATCGCTGCGCTTGGGGTCGTCGACCCACAGGCCGGCCTCATCGTCGAACAGATCGCGGAGGCTGCGGGCCAGGGCCCGGGCGAAGGCCTCCTGCAACAGATACTTGGGCACCCGGTCGCGCTGCTTGCTGCCGCGGGGCGGGGGCGGGCGGTACTGCCACAGACACACCGGGGCCACCGGCTCGCCCGCGGCGTTGCTCAGGCCCCAGCGGTCCTGGCCGGCCTGGACGGGCGCGTCGTAGCGGATGGGGCCGCTGAACAGGGGGCTGGGCGCGTCTTGATCCAGTAGGTGGTTCACCGCCCGGATGCACGGGGGCGACGAGCGGAAGTTGGTGGTCAGGGGCACGCGGGCGGCGCCCAGGCGCTGCAGCTCGTCGCGGGCCACCAGGTAGGTGTGCACGTCGGCGCCGCGAAAGCCGTAGATGGCCTGCTTGGGGTCGCCGATGAGGGCCAGCGCGTGGCGGTCGGTGCCCTGCACGAAGATGCGCTGGAAGATGTCCCACTGCCGGTCATCGGTGTCTTGGAACTCGTCGATGAAGGCCACGCGGAAGCGCTCGCGCAGTGCGGCCACCAGGCCGGGGCCCTGGGGGCCCTCGAGCCCCTGCCAGACGCGGTTGAGCAGATCGTCGTAGTCGAGCTGGCCGTCGCGGCGCTTGTTGCGCTCGACCCGCGCCACCACCTCGGGGAGGAAGGCGTCGACCACGGCGCGCTCCACCGAGCCGCGCAGGGCGTCGAGCACCTCGAGCCGGGCCAGGGCGTCGCGCACCCGGGCGGTGGGCGTGTCGAGCTCGTCGGGGAAGTGGCGCTTGCCGTGGGGGGCGGTGCGGCGGGGGTGCAGGATGGCCTTGCGGTCCACCCGCAGGGCCGCGGCCAGGCGCGCTTCGGGGGACTCGCCGTGGGTCAGGGCGGCCTCGAGGGCGCGCAGGCCCTTCTCGGCGGCGCTGAGGGCGGGCCGGGTGATGGCGGTGCCGGCGTAGTCGGTGACGACGCTGCCCACGTCCAGCTCGGCGGTGAGCTGGTCGAGCAGGCCGACGATCTCGTCCTCGAGCGCGGGACCGTCGGTGGGGTAGCGCTGCCGGTGGGCGGTGCTGAGCAGGCGCTCCAGGGCGTGCACGTCGTGGCCCTCGCCCAGCCAGCGGTCGAGCAGGGCCTTGTGGGCGGGCACGGTGGCCAGGCGGGTGCGCAGGGCCTCGCGGAAGGCGCGGTTGAAGGCGCGGGTGCTGTCGATGAGGTCCTGGTCGAAGAGCTGCCCGCTGTCGAAGGCCAGCTCGGCCAGCACCCGGTGGCAGAAGCCGTGGATGGTGAAGATGCTGGCCCGGTCGAAGCCGAACAGCGCGTCGTCCAGGCGGGCGCGGCCGGCGGCGTCGAAGATCCAGTGGGTGTCGGGGTGGACGGGCGGATCCTGGCCGGGGTTGGCGGGGTCGACCACCGGCGCGGTGAGCACCCGCTCGATGAGCTGGCGCACCCGGGCGCGCAGCTCGGCGGTGGCCTTCTCGGTGAAGGTGACCACCAGGATCTCGGGCAGGGGGACGCCGCGCAGCAGGCGGTCCACCACCAGGTGCTCGATGGTGAAGGTCTTGCCCGTGCCGGCGCTGGCCTCGATGACCGCGTGGCCGGTGAGGGGCACGCGCTCGACGATGGCCGGGCGGGGCCAGGCGCGGGTGGGCCCCGGGTCGGGTGGATCGAAGAGGTCGGCCGGCGGGGCCTCGTCGGTCTGGAAGGCCTCGGGCGGCTCTTCGGGCAGGGGCGGCCAGGACTCGCTCATCGGCGGCCTCCGCGGGGGATCTCGCTGGCGAACCAGGGCCACAGGCGGCGGTGGACGATGGCCTCGGCCCGGTCCAGGTCGGGCAGGTCGAAGCGTTCGGGGTCGCGCACGGGCCCGTATTTGCTGGAGTTTCGGTCGGAGCGGGGCATGAACGGCCGCGCGCCCGGGCCGCGCTCGTCGCGATCGGCGCGCCAGCGCAGGACCACCTCGATGGGCAGCCGGTAGTCGTGGGGCTCGTACAGCAGGTCCTGCACCACGTCGGTGAGCCACTGGCGGGCCAGGTGCGGCGGCGGCACGCGGTACTTGCGGGCCAGGTGGTCGGGCGTCTCGGCGCGGGTGGGGTTGACGATGACGCCGAAGGTCTGGCCGGGCACGCGCTCGAGGGCGGCCAGGGCCACCAGGGTGATGAAGCCGGGCAGGAAGTGCTTCTCGCCGGCGGCGGCGCTCGACAGGTTGCGCACGGCGATGCGGCCGTCGGGCGAGAGCTTCAGCAGGGGGCCGTGCAGGTGCACGGGCTGAAGCTCGCCGGTGGGCGTGGGGATCTGCAGGGCGATGGGCGCCAGCACCCGATCCACTTCGGCGTGCTCCTGGGCGCGGCCCACCCGCAGGGTCTGCCAGTCGCCCAGCGGGGGCAGGGCGAAGTGGGCCAGGTTCTGGCGCCAGGCGGCCAGCATCTGGTGGTCCTCGTGGCGCCAGCGCTCGCCGAACAGGCCCAGGGGGGCCTGGCCCGCCAGGGTCTTGCGCGCGAACAGGGCCTCGTAGGCGGCCAGGGTGGCGGCCTCGTCGCCGGCGCCCGCCCAGAAGGCCTCGCGCAGCACCTGGAAGCGCACCATGCGGTCCACGTCCAGGGGCTCCTCGCTCTCGGCGTCCAGGGCCTCGGCGTCCTCCTCCAGGCCCAGCACGTAGCGGGCCGCGCCCTGCAGGGGCGACTCCAGGAAGCGCTGGATGGCGGCCAGGGGCAGGTCCAGGGCCTCGGCGCTGGCCTTGGCCTCGGCGGCGGGCGCCGCGGGCAGGTGCAGCAGGTCGCTGAGCTCGGTGCGGGCCCGGTGCGACAGGGCGCCCAGCAGGATCTCGCCCTCGGGCAGGTCGCCGGCCACGTGGTGGGCCAGCCGCTGGCGCAGGGCGCGTGCCCGGGCGGCGCGCAGGGCCTCGACGGAGGTGCTCTCGACCACCGGGGCGTGGGTCTGGCCGTACACGGTGGGGAAGTACTGGGCGTCCGCCGGGCTGACGGGGTGCTCGACGGTGAGCTTCGCCAGCGCGGGCTCGCTCAGGTAGCCGCGCAGCAGGTACTGCAGTTCCCGCACGACGGTGCTGGGCTCGCGGGCCTCGCCGGTGCGGTCGTCGCGGGCCACCCACGACAGCACCAGGTGCTTGCGGGCCGACAGCAGCAGCTCCAGGAACACGTGGCGGTCGCGCTCGGCGGACGACACGTCGCCGGCGCGGCGGCGGGCCTGGCGCAGGTCCAGCGGATCCAGGCGGCTGCCGGCGGGGAACTCGCCCTCGCCCAGGCCCAGCACGAACACGGCCTTGAAGGGGATGGCGCGCATGGGAAGCAGCGCGCTCACCACGACCCCGTCGGCCTGGTGCTGGCCGCGGGCGGCGTCCAGGGCGGCCAGCCGCTCCATGGCCAGCTCGCGCAGGGCGGGGTAGGGCATGGGCTCGCCCTCGAGATCGGCGTCGGCCAGCCGCTCGAAGGTTTGCAGGCAGCGGGCCAGGGCCACCTCGTCGGCGGGCTCGACGGGGTGCACGTAGCGGCCCACCAGCGCCACCAGCCAGGCCGACCAGTCGGCCAGGGGCATGGCCTTGAAGGGCGTGTGCCCGGCGGCCGACTTCGGGCCCCGCACGGCGCGGGCGTCGGCGATGAGGCAGCGGGCCAGGTTCACCAGGCGGGCCACGTCGTCCAGGGCCTCGGTGCCGGTGTCGTGGGGCAGCCACTGGCCGCCGTCGGGGGTGGTGAAGATGCGGTTGTCGCCGGCGCGGGGGCCGGTCATGCAGGCGCCCAGGGCCAGCCGGCGCAGGGCCTGATCCCAGTTGTAGACGTCGAGGTCGATGTAGGTGTCGGTGAGGTCGTCGGCGTCGGCGCCGAAGCGCACGTTCAGCTCGGTGAGCCAGGTGCGCCAGCGCTCGGGATCGGCGTCGGGCACGCCGGCCAGGATCGAGGGGTGGGCCAGCAGGGGCTTCAGGTCGCTGGCCTCGAACTGGCCGAAGGGCAGCTCCAGCAGGCGCTCGATGGCCTCGGGCACCCGGCTGCGGGCGCTGAGGCGGCGGTCGATGATGTTGAAGGGCAGCCCGTGGCGCTCGCGGAAGACGGCCTCGACGTGGGTGAGGTAGGCGGCGCGCTCGCTGTCGGCCACCATCACCGCGATCTCGTGGAAGCGCAGGCGCTCGCCGGCGCCCTCGGCGCGGGCCACGAGCTGCCAGATGGTGTCGGCGACGATCTCGACCTCGCGGCGGGCGCTGGGGCAGGCCAGGAACCGGATGGAGCCGTCGGGGGGCGGAGGCTCGGCGCCCGCAGGCGGGGCGGGCACGGCCTCGCGCTCGGGGTGGCGCACCAGGATGTCGCGCTGCAGGCGGGTGAGCAGCGTCTCGCCGTCGGCGGTGGGATCCACGAAGCCGGGGGCGTACTCGCAGTCGCTGAGCTGGTTGAGCTGGCGGATGAATTCGCGGCCGGGGCGGCCCCACAGGCGCAGGGCGGGGGCGTCGCCGGGGCGGGTGAGGCCGAAGGGATCCTCGTGGCCTTCGAGATCCACCCGGGCGTCGCGGCGGGCGAAGGCCTCGCGGTGCAGCACCTTCAGGCCGGCGGCGTCCACGTCCTCCCAGAACTCCATGCAGGGGTTGATGGCGTAGACACACAGCTCGCAGCCCTGGGCCAGGCGGGCCAGCACCTCGGTGAAGGCGGGGGCCACGTACGACAGGCCGAAGCAGTGCACGGTGGGCGGCAGCTCGATCTGGCTGAGGGACACCGCCCGCAGGGCATCGGGCAGGGGCATGTAGCGGGGGCCGCCGCCGAACAGATCGAGCTGGCCTTCGCCGGTGAGGGACGGGGCCGCGCGGTCCACCCGGGCCACGCCCTGGCGGTCGAACAGGTCGAGCCACAGGGCGCGCTGCCAGGCCTCGGCGCGGGCCCACGGGGTGTCGGCCAGGCGCGGGCCGCGCTCCCAGGCCTGGATGAGCTTGGGCCGCGAGTAGCCGTACTCCTCGAACAGGCGAGCGACCTGGGTGGCGAGCTGGAGCTGGCGCCGGCTGCGCTCCACGTCGGTCTCGGCGGCGGCCAGCCACTGACGCACCGGGGCCATGACCTCGCGCTCCAGGAGCTGGGGGCGGCCCAAGCGGGCGTGGATCAAGGTGAGCAGGGCGGTGCTGTCGAGCACCTTCACGTCGGGGTCGGCGGCCTGCACCACGTCGGTGAGCCAGCGGCGCAGGAAGGTGAACTGCAGATGCGCGGCCACGCCGTGCTGCTCGGCCAGCCGGAAGCGGAGGAACTGGGCGACGGCCTGATCGGGCACCACCACCACCACCGGGGCCAGCGGATCGGCGGCCCGGGCGGCGGCCACCCGCGCGGCGAAGGGGGCGACCAGGACTTCCAGGCGGTTGGCGTAGGTGAGGTGCAGCATGCCCCTGGTGCTTCGCACGGGGGCCGCCGGGGCGTCAACGCGCGACCGCGCACCGGGCTGGGGCTTCTCTTCGGCATATGAGCCTCGATCCCACCCAGCTCGGCGCCCTGCTCACGGACGCCACCCTGCGCGAGGTGCGCCGCGCGCCCACCGGGCTGACCCTGTGGCTGGACTGCCCGCGGCGCTCGCCCGCGGGCGCTCCGCTGCCGCCGGTACAGCTGAACCTGATGGGCGTGGCGGCCGTGGCCGTGAGCTACGACGGCGCCCTGGTGGACGCGCGGCCGTCGCAGGTGGCGGTGCCCGAGGGCGCGCGGGTGGGCGACGTGGTGCCTTGGCCCTTGGGCGCCGAGGTCGCGATCCAGCTCAACAGCGTGCACGAGGACGAGGATCTGGCGCTGGCGCCGCAGGTGGACTGGCAAGGGGGCGATCTGGCGGCCTACCGGGCGTGCAAGGTGCGGCTGCGCCTGCGGGCCCCCGAGCGGGCGGCGTGGCCGGGGCTGGCGGTGGACGCCTGGCTGGGCGCGGGGGCCGTGACGGCGCGCTCGGGGGGCGAGCCCCTGGATCTGGCCCGCTGGCAGCGGGAGCACGACGCCTGGTGGCTGCACTGGGCCGAGCACTGGGACGAGGATCCGGCGTTGCCTGACCTGCTGGGGGCGGGGCCCGACCTGGCCATCGCGCCGCCTGCCCGGCTGCACCCGGTGCCCCTGCGCCACGGCTGCCCGGACCTGACCTATCGCCCGCCGGCGGTGCCGGCCTTCTCGGCGGCGGGGGCCACCTGCCCCGTGGCGCTGCTGGCCCCGCTGCAGGCCTGGCACGAGGGCCTGCTGGGGCGGGACTGGATGCGGATGGCCTGGGCGTTTCCCCATTTGGATCAAGGGCTTCGCCATCGCGCGGAGTGCATCCGGGGGGAGTGTCTGGGGCCGGGCTTCGGGCGCTGGGGCTATGCCCACGGCGTGGAGGACTGGTGGGTGGAGGGTGCGCGGGCCGCCGTGAGCGTGCGGGGGGTCGAGCACGTGCTCACCTTCGACGGCGCCGAGGACCGGGCGGTGTGCTGGCGCTACGCGCTGCGCTGCCGGGGGGGCGTGTGGTCCATCCACGGCTTCCGGGTGGAGGACCTGGAGGATGCCTTGCCGCTCAGCGCGTGTAGCTGAAGGCGGGGCCGCTGAGCTTGGGGTGCCGCAGGGGCTGCACCAGCCGGCTCTCCTTGGCGGTGGCGGTGTTGAGCAGCAGCTCGAGCTGCGGACCGAGCTGCTCCTCGAACAGCGGCCGCATCTGGCGGGCCACCAGTGCCTCGGCCAGGCCCACGGCGTCCACCCCCACCCGGGGCAGCAGGCGCAGCAAGGTGTCGAGCGTAGCCACATAGGGCAGGGCGGTGTCGTGGGCGCGCACCCCGTGTGCGGTGGCGCTGACGGTCCACGCCAGCTCGGCCTGGCCGTCCACCACCCGGGGCGTGCCACGGCCCACCACCCGCAGGTGCTCCACGTCGATGTCGAAGGCCACGGCGGCGCGCAGGGGCAAGGCGAAGGAGAAGGACAGGTCCAGCCAGTCCACCAGCCAGGCATTGGTGACGCGGAAGCCGCAGCGGTTGAGCTGGGCGGCGCCGCGGCCGGTGACCACGTCGGTGTTGTCGACGAAGTCCAGGGCCACCTCGACCGGTGCGGTGGGGGCGTCGGGATCGGCGTGCCAGCCCAGGCTGAAGTCGGCCAGGTTCACGCCGGTGAAGTCGACGGTCACCTGGTAGCCGACGTCGCAGTACCAGTAGCCGACGGTGTGCCAGCCGCCGAACCACACCCGCTCGTCGGCCACGCGCACCCGCTCCTGAAGGACGCCGTCGCGGAAGCCCACATCGGGCAGGGGCGGCACCTCGCCGGCCTGGGCCTGGGCCACCAGCACGGGGGTGGCGATGGCCACCGTGGTGCGCTCCTTGGACGACATGGGGGTGGCGGCCAGCGCCTCGCGGAAGCGCTCCAGGTCGGCGTCCGTGAAGGCGGCGATGTCGCCGCTGGTGTCGGGCGTGCACTGGTCGAACAGGGCGGGGCGGTCGCCCGCCTCGAAGCGCACCACCGGCTGATCGGCGGTGAGCATGCAGGTGCGCACGGCGGTGGCGAAGGTGAGCGGCAGGCGCTCATCGAAGGCCACGGTGCCCTCGCGATCGTCGTCGGCGAAGACCGTGCCGGGGCGGACGGACAGTCCCTCGCAGGCGGTAAGGGCGGTCAGGGCGAGCAGGGCGGACAGGGCGGGCTTCAGGGTGCGGGCCGGCATGGCGTGCTCCTCGGGTTGGGTTCGGCCGGGGCTACGCGAGGTCGGCGACGGGTCTTTTTCGGGCGGCGGAGAAAAATGTAACCCGGCCCGCGGGGGCGGCGTACCCAGGGTCGTGAGGGCGGCGCTCCCAGACCGCCGCCCGGCACATCGCGGCCCCGGTCGTTGCCACCTCTCCCCTCCCTCTCCCCGGAGGTGGCAGCCCCCCAGCCGGCGTCGCGGCTCTGGTGCCCCCAGCCCCGGTTCGGCCCCCACCGAGCCGGGGTTTTTTTTTGCCCTGCGCCAGGCGAGCGCGCTCAGGCGCGAAGGCGAGCCCAACGGCAGACAAACATCGAGCAACGGGCCGGACGGCGACTTTGTGGTGGGTTTGACGTTCACCCCGGCGCGCCGTGAGGGGGGGTGGCGCGCGGGCCGCTGAGGGGGTCGGACCCATCCAGCCAAAGGAGGCTGGGCCGAGATGGCGTCGAGGAAGTCTACCGGGCCCGTCCCGTTGCTCGGGGGGTGGGACGGCGCCAACGGGCGACCCCTGAAGCGACGTGTCAGCCTGCACCCGGCACGCAACCGGTTTGGTCACCGGGGCTTACGGACGGCCGCTTGATCCTGCCCCGGGGCCGGTGACACCCTCCGCCGATTTTTTGCGCAGGGGGAGTTATCAATGCGCGCGTTTCTTCTGGCCCTGACGGCCCTTTTTCTGATGCCGAGCTGGGCCGCTGCCCAGCAGTGCGAGTTCCCGGGGATCCTGGTGGTGCTCGACCGCTCGCTGAGCATGCGCAGCACCATCGGCGGTGAGCGGAAGTGGGACATCGCCCGGGGCGCCCTGGACAACATCCTGGCGACCCACGGCGACGCGGCCAACTTCGGGCTCATGATCTACCCGGGGCCGAGCGGCTCGGGGGCCAACGGGGTGGTGGGGCCGGTGGGCGCCTGCCGCGCCGAGCTGGCGGAGGCGGCCTGTACCCCGCTGGCGCCCCGCTGCACCACCGGCGAGGTGGTGGTGGACATCGCGCGCAACACCCGCCAGGCGATCCTGGACGCCACGGTGTGGCCCGACGGGCTGACCAACAGCTACACCCCGACCTGGCAGAGCCTCGAGGCCGCCAACGGCTACGCGGGGCTGCGCCGCAACGACCGCCGCAACTTCGTGGTGCTGATCACCGACGGGTGGCAGTGCTGCGGCGTGTACAACAACGGCAGCGCCTGTGAGCCCGAGGACCGCGCGCTGATCCCCCAGAAGGTGTCGCAGCTCGCCGCCAACGGCATCCGCACCTTCGTGGTGGGCTTCGGCGGCTCGGTGGACTTCCAGACCCTGCACCGCGCGGCGGTGGCGGGCCAGGTGCCGCGGGCGGGCTGTGATCCCGACGCCGCGCCGGACGGGCCCAACCGCTGCTACTACCAGGCCGACAACAACGCGGCGCTGCGGGCCATGCTGGACGACATCGTGCGCCGCATCGCGGACGAGCAGTGCGACGGGCAGGACAACGACTGCGACGGGTCGGTGGACGAGGACCTGGTGCGGGCCTGCGAGAGCAACTGCGGTGAGGGCGAGGAGCGCTGCCTGAACGGCGCGTGGCTGGACTGCGACGCCGGCCGCGCCGTGGCCGAGGTGTGCGACGGCGTGGACAACGACTGCGACGGCGACGTGGACGAGAACCTGACCCGCGCGTGCGAGACCGAGTGCGGCCGCGGCGTGGAGACCTGCCGCGCCGGCCGCTGGGCGGGCTGCGACGCCCGGGTGCCCGAGCCCGAGGTGTGCGACGGCATCGACAACAACTGCGACGGCACCGCCGACGAGGGCTGCGAGTGCCGGCCCGGCGAGCGCCGCGACTGCGGTGACAACATGGGCCGCTGCCAGCCCGGCTCGCAGGTGTGCCAGCCCGACGGCCAGTGGGGCGAGTGCGAGGGCGCGGTGGGCCCGCGGCCCGAGGAGTGCAACGGCGAGGACGACGACTGCGACGGCCGCATCGACAACTTCGAGCGGGCCTGCAACACCGCCTGCGGCGACGGCGCCGAGCGGTGTGTGGACGGGGTGTGGGGCGCCTGCGACGCCGACACGCCGCAGCCCGAGACCTGCGACGGCCTGGACCAGGACTGCGACGGCCGGGTGGATGAGAACGTGACCCGCGCCTGCAACACCGCGTGCGGCGGGGGCACCGAGATCTGCGAGCGCGGCGCCTGGGGCGCCTGCAGCGCGCCGCGCCCGAGCCCCGAGGTGTGCGGCAACGGCGAGGACGACGACTGCGACGGCGTGGTGGACAACGGCTGCGACTGCGTGGACGGCGACACCCAGGCCTGCGGCCGTGACCGTGGCGTCTGCCAGGCGGGCACCCAGACCTGCGTGGGCGGCGCCTGGGGTGACTGCGCCGGGGCCGTGGGCGGCTCGGACGAGACCTGCAACGGCCTGGATGACGACTGCGACGGCCGGACCGACGAGGGCAGCCTGTGCGGTGACGGGCAGTTCTGCTACTGCGGCGGCTGCGCGGATCCGTGCCAGCGGGATGAGGCCAACGAGAACGACATCTGCTTGAACGGCGAGGCCTGTGAGGCGGGCTTCTGCGTCGAGGACAACTGCCCTGATGGGCTGGTGTGCCAGGACGGCACCTGCGTGGAGGGTGGCGGCGGGGCCGGCGGCAACGGCGGCGCCGATCAGGGTGTGACGATCCCCACCCAGGACGCGGGCGTGGACGGCGACGGCGGCAAGATCGCCGGCAGCGGCGCCAGCGACGGCTGCAGTTGCGACGCCAGCGACAGCGATCCGGCGCCCGCCGGCTGGCTGCTGGCCCTGGGCCTGCTGGGCCTGGTGCGGCGCCGCCGGCGCTGAGCCGAGGGCCGAACAGTCGCCCCCGTTCAAGTCTGGGGGGCCCGCGGCCGTTTGCCTGGTCATTCAGGAGCGAGCCCGTGGAGCCCCAGCATCCCCACCTGTTTCAAGCTGCGACCGGTGAGTTCGCGTCTGCGGCGCAGGAGGCGCTGTTTCAGGCCGAGCACGGCGCGAGCCGGCAGGCGGCGCTGCGCCTGGGGTTGGCCATTGGCGCCGTTGCCATCGGGCTGGGTGTGGTGGGCGACTACGACATCGCTGAGACCCGCGCGGACTTCCTGAGATCCTCGACCACCCGCGGGTTGGTCATCCTCTTGGGCTGCGGGCTCCCGCTCGTGGCCCTGCGGCAGCCAGACGGCAAGCTGCGGGCGGCGCTGATCGCTGTGGCCGAGGTGGCGGTGGCGGTGGGCTTCCTCACGATCCGCGCCACGTACGACGACCGCGCGGTGCCCGGCAGCTTCCTGGTGACCATCTCAGGGTTGTTGACCGGGGTGTTCTTCTTCCTGCCCAACCGGCTGCGCTGGCAGGTGGCGGCCGGCGTGCTGGTGACCGCCGTGGCCTTGGTGGGGGCGCGGGTCTTGCTGGGGCGGTCTCCGGGGTCGCTGATCTGGCCCGGGCTCGTGTACGGCGTGCTGGTGGTGGTGGGGTGGCGGCTGAACCGGGCCATGAACCGGGATCAGCGGCTGCTGTTCCTGAGGCAGCAGGACGCCGAGGCTGCGGTGCAGCGGGCCTCGGCGGCCGAGCGGACCGCGCTGGCGCTCTTCCGGCGGGCGCCCACGGCGATGGTGGTGGTGGCCGAGGACGACGGGCGCATCATGGCCACCAACGCCGCCTTCGATCGGCTGGTGCAGGCCAACGGCAACCAGGCCTCGATGTTCGACCGGATGTTGGCGAGTCACCGAGGCAAGCTCACAGGGGCCCTGGAGGCCGGGGAGCAGACGGGGCCCGTCACTCTGTCGCTGGCGGGGCCCTCAAACGCGAGCGTGGAGCTTCAAGCGCGGGCGGACGCCATCGAGCACCAGGGGGTGCCGGCGTTGATCCTGTCGCTGACCGACGAGCGGCCCCAGCGCCTGCGGGAGCGAGCCCTGCGGGATCTGGCCGAGCGCGATCCATTGACGGGGGCCTTGAACCGGCGCGGGTTCGAGGCGGCGGTGGATCGGGCGCTGGCGGAGGGCGGGGCGGTGGGCCTGATGCTGGTGGATGTGGACCGCTTCAAGGCCATCAACGACGTGCACGGGCACCCCGTGGGGGATCGCGTGCTGGCAGCCATCGTGCAGGACATCCTGGCGCTGGTACGCCGCGACGACCTGGTGGGGCGGTTGGGCGGCGACGAGTTCGCCGTGCTGCTGGTGGAGGTGGGTCCCGGCATGGCCGTGCAGGTGGCCGACCGCCTGCGCCGGGTGGTGGGCCGCGAGGTGGAGCCGCACACCACCATCAGCATCGGCCTGGCCCAGCGACACCCCAACGAGCCCTATGCGGACCTGTTCGGCCGGGCCGACGCGCAGCTCTACGCGGCCAAGGCCGAGGGCGGCAACCGGGTGTCGGTGGCGGCGGGTTGACCGGCGCGCTGCCAGCCGGGCTCACGGCCAGGGGCGGTAGCCCAGCTCCACCAGGCATTGGCGCAGGCGGGCCTCGCGATCGGCCTCGCGGGCTTCGACGTAGCCGCTCTCGCGGTGGCGCCGGCGGGCGCTGTGCCAGATGCGGTGGTGCACCTGCTCGATGGCCTTCTCGCTCAGGCCGCTGCGCAGGGCGATGAGGCGCTCGCGCTCGGCGGGCGTGAGCCGCAGATCCTCGACGGCGGCGAGCACGGCGTCCAGGTAGCGCTGGGCGGCGCTGTCGGGGCGCGCCTCGTCGGGGTCGTTGCCCTGACGCGGGCGCAGGGGGAGCTGCCCGGCGTGCACGATGCGCGGCGGCGCGGGCACCAGGTGGCTGCCCACCGAGTTCAGGAAGTCATCCCAGAGCTTCAGGCGTCGGGCCGTGGTGGCCAGCTCGCGGAATGTGATGTCGGCGCTGCGCTCCACCAGCTTGTGCAGCAGGCCGCAGGTGGCCTCGGCGTCGTCGCGGGCGGCGTGGGCGTTGCGCGGGACGGCGGTGCCGAACTGCTGGCAGGCCCACCAGAGCGGCCAGTTGCCGTCGCCAAAGCCCAACAGCTTGGGCAGGCGCATGGTGCACAGGTAGGGGAAGGGCTCCACGCGGCTCAGCCGGCGGAACTCGGCCTTCAGCATGCCCACGTCGAAGGCCGCGTTGTGGGCCACCACCACCCGGCTGGACATGAGCGAAATCAACGCCGCCGCGAGCTGCCCGAAGGTGGGCGCGCCCTGCACATCGGCGTCGTGGATGCCGTGCACCTTGCTCGCCTCAGCGGGGATGGGGCGCTGGGGATCCACCAAGGTGTCCAGCATGAGCCGGGGGGCCTCGCCGGGGCGCCAGGCGTAGGCGGCGATCTCCACCACCCGGTCGTCGGCGTGGGACAGGCCCGTCGTTTCCAGGTCGAGCACCAGGTACGAGACCTTGCGCAGCTCGCGGCCCAGGACGTCCATGGATCAGCTCCGGGGCTTCACGGCGATGGGCACCCGAATCTCGGCCGGCTGCGGGCGCGCGGGGAAGCGGGCTCGCTGCAGCACCTGCGTGAAGCACTGGGTGATCGGCGCGGCGCGCTCGGGGCCGCCGAGCTGGACGGCCACCACCCGGCCCGACTGGACGGAGAGGGTCGCCGTCAGGTCGGTTGGCTCGACGGTGACGCCGCGGGTGCAGTGGCGGAGCTGCGGCCACTGCCGGCGCAGCACCCGCTTGACGATCCGGGCGTCGAGGTCGCCCGTGATCACGGCCTCGCCCACGGTGACGACGGCGCTGGCGTCGGCCGGCCGCCGGGCGGCGCCCGGGATGGATCCCAGGCCGCCCAGGCCCATCCCCTGTCCGCCGCCCCCCGCGCCGGTGCCGGCGACGCCGAGGCCGCCGGCGCCGCCCAGCGCGGCGTCCACACCCCGGGGGTCGGCGCCCGCGCCGAGCAGGTTGGCCACAGGGCGGCCGCTGCCGGCGCCCAGGACCTTCAAGACGGCGCGGGTCTCCACCGCCGTCAGCGCCTTGCCGGCGCGGCCCTGGGCGTCCACCGGGCGGATCGCGACGTGGCTGAGGTCGGGGGTCACCAGGGCGTGCCGGCGGACATCGGCGCCGAGCCGGGCGACGGGCGCGTCGCCGGCCAGGATCTCGTAGTGGGCCGCGCCCTCGGCGGCCGGCCAGCGCAGGGCGAAGGTCGTGCTGATCGTGCCGCCGCCGGACACCGGCCGGGCGGTGAGCGCCGCGCCTTCGGGCCAGATGGGCTGTGCCCGGCCGGCAGAGGACACGGCGAGGAAGGCCAGGACGGCCACGCGGGGGATCAGGGCACGCATCGGGGCTCCGCTCAGGCGACGGCGCGGGGCACGGCCACCGCCTTCGGGCGGCCCTCGCACACGCGGTTGATGGTGGCCAGCACCCGCCACAGGGCGCCCAGATCGGGACCCAGCCAGGGCTTGCCGCTGGTGAGCAGCGCCCCCGCCAGGTGCCGGTCGGGATCGGCCCAGGTGATGATCTGGATGAAGCCCAGGTGCCCGAAGGCGCGGGGCGTGCGCGGGCCGAAGGGGCTCACCCGATCGCTGCCCAGCATGACGCCCAGGCCGTAGCGCACGGGGAGCACCAGGGTCAGGTCGAGCTCCAGGTAGCTGCTCTCGTTGACGGCGCGGCGGATGGTGCGCCGATCGAACACGCGGGTGCCGTCCAGCTCGCCGTGGTTCAGCAGCAGCTCGTAGAAGCGGGCCACCTCGCGGGCGGTGGCCACGATGTTGCCGGCGGGCACGATGCTGCTCAAGTAGCGGGGATCATTCGAGATGTTCACGGCGTCGGTCCAGGGCACCGACAGGGCGCGCTCGACGATGAGCGACAGCGGCCAGGGCACGGTGGGGCCGGTGTGGTGGTTCACCGCCACCTCGTGCAGCCGCTCGGCGGGCCAGCCGTAGTTCATGCCCTCGAAGCCCAGCGGGCCCAACACCTCGTCGTGCAGGTAGTCGCGGATGGTGCGCCCGGTGACCCGCCGCACGATCTCGCCGAGCACGAAGCCCCCGGTGATGGCGTGGTAGGCCAGCTTGCGGCCGGGGCGGGTGGCGGGCTTCGCCTCGCACAGCAGGCGCACCACCTTGTCCCAGTGCAGCAGGTTCTCGACGTCGTTGTGCGGCGGGCCCAGCGAGGGGATGCCCGCCCGGTGGGTGAGCATGTGGCGGATGGTGGTGTCGGCCTTCCCGTGGGCGGCGAACTCGGGGATGTACTCGGCCACCCGGTCGTCGATGTGGATCTTCCCCTGGTCGTCCAGGTGGTGCATGAGGATGGCGGTGACGGCCTTGCTGGCGCTGAAGATGCAAAAGGGCGTGTCGGGGGTGGCCAGCACGCGGGGGGTGCCGGGCGCGTCGTCGGGCCCGTTGCCGCGGGCGTGCCCGATGGCGCGATCGAGGATGATCTGGCCGTGCTGGCGCAGGCACAGGCTGATGGCCGGCTGCAGGCCCGTGCGATAGAAGCGCGTCACAGCGTCCCAGATGGGCTCGACGTCGCTGCCGGCGCCCCCGGGGGTGGCGTCGGTGGTGATGGCGGTCAGGTCATCGGGCACGGCGACGGTGCGGCGGCTCATGGGCGCCTCCGGGGGCGGGCCAGCCCCAGCAGCAACAGCAAGGCGAACGTGGGGGCCGGGGCCGGGGTACCGCGGCAGCCCTCGGCCTGCAGGCGGCTGGGGCCATCGGGGGCGTCGAGGGGGACCTGGCCCCCGTCGGGGGCCGGCTGGGCGTCGCGGCGGGGCCCCTCGATGGGGGGCACGCCGTCGTCGCCCAGACCACGCCAGTCGGGGCCCACCACGCCGCGGTCGGTGGGGCGCCCGCCGTCCACGGGCGGCGCCACGGCCTCGTCCAGCGCGGGGGCGGCGTCGCGGGGCGGGCGCATGTCTTCGAGCGGGGGCGCCATGTCTTCGGGCGGGGGCGCCATGTCTTCGGGCGGGGGCGCCATGTCTTCGGGTGGGGGCGGGGGATCCATGGCGGGCGTCAGGCGGATGGCGTCGAACACCAGCTTGCGATCCTGGGCCAGCGCCTCGCCCGTGTTGTCGTACAGGGCCACCCACTGGTCACCGCCCTCGGCGAAGGCGAAGCGCCCCAGGTCGCGCCAGCCGCCGCCCGCGCTCTGATCCAGCCGCACCTCGGCCTCGCGGCCGCCATGGCGCACCCCGTAGCGCGCCTGCCGGCTCTGGCCGAAGGCGGGCTCCACGTAGGCCTGCACCAGGTACTCGCCGCCCTGGGCCAGGTGCAGGTCCCAGCGGGCGTGGTTGTCGGGCTGGGCGTCGGCGATGGCGGTGGTCCAGAACAGGTGGCCGCCGTGGCCCGCGCCCTCGGCATGCCACCAGCGGGGGTCACCGAACTGGCGGTGGCAGGGGCCGTCCTCTTCCAAGGTGCCGCCGCCGGCCTCGATGAGCTGGCAGGGGGGCTGGGGGCCCACGGGCCCGCCGTTGCCGGCCACCAGCACCTGCCCGGCCTGCAGGTTCTCGTAGCCGTCCATGACCTCGGGCACCACGGCCTGGCCGCCGTAGCTGCCGCCGGTGCCGCTGCCGCCCACCAGGGACTCGCGGTGCAGCACGAAGTGCAGGTGGGGGCTGAAGTGGGGGCAGGCCCGGTTCTGCTGGTCGCCCTCACACGAGTCGCCCAGGGCGCCGATGCGCTGGCCGGCCTGCACCTCGTCGCCTGCCCGCACGGCCACGCTGTCCAGGTGGCAGTAGCTGTGGTGGTAGGTGGCGCCGTCGGGCCCCTGGGTGGCCAGGATGACGCGCAGGCCGTAGTTGGCCCAGCCCGCCGTGGCCCAGTCGGCCCGCACCACGCGGCCCGCGGCAGCGGCCACCACCGGCTGCCCCAGGCCGTTGTTGCCGAAGTCGGGCAGCACCAGGTCCAGCGCGTGGTGGTCGTTGGCCTTGTCGCCGCGGTTGGTGTCGCGGTGCAGGCTGGAGCCCGCGTTGGGCCCGTAGCCGCTGATGATGCGCACCCGCACGCCATCCTCGAAGGGCAGCCGCAGGGGCAGGTCGACGGGCTTGGCGCGGCCGCCGGCCTCCGGGGGCGTCAGGGCCAGCGCGGGGCCGGCCAGGGCCAGGGCCAGGGCCGCCGCAGACGGAGTGAGCGTGCGCATGGGGGGCAGTGTACCGCGCCGTCGGGGATTCGTGACCGCCCTCGCGGATTTCTGAGCCGCCGGGCGGGGCCACCCCCGCTGGCCACGGGGGCGGGGGGGTGGCACCGTGCGTGCATCCCAATCCCGCGAACTGAGCGGACAGGAGGCGAACATGCGCAGGCAGAAGGCCCTGTGGCAGATCCTGGCCCTGGCGAGCGTGGCGCTCGCGGGCTGCGAGATCGAAGAGAGCGAGACCCCCGACAGCGGCAGCGGCGGCCAGGTGGATGGCGGCGGCCAGGGGGGCGCGGGTGGCGCTGGCGCCGCGGGCGGGCAGGGCGGCGCCGGGGCCGAGGGTGGCCAGGGCGGGCAGGGTGGCCAGGGCGGGGCCTGCACCGAAGACGAGTGCGGCCCCATGCCCGACGTGGCCCGCTGCCCCGGCGGCGGCGGCCCGACGGTGACCTGCGAGCGCGACGACGCGGGCGCCTGCGGCTGGCAGATCGGCCGCTGCCCCCCGCCGGCATGCGGCGGCATGGCGGGGGCAACCTGCCAGGCGGACGAGTTCTGCGACTTTGCCGGCGACGGCTGCGACTTCGCCGACGCCCAGGGCACCTGTGCCCCGCGCCCCGAGGGCTGCACCGAGGAGCTGAACCCGGTTTGCGGGTGCGACGGGCAGACCTACGAGAACGCCTGCTTTGCGCAGATGGCCGGCGTGGACGCTGCGTCTGCGGGTCCGTGCGGTGGGCTGGCGTGCGGCCCCGACGACTGCGGGGCGCTGCCGCCCGTGGAGCGCTGCCCGCCGGGCACCGAGGCCACCCCCTTCGTGTGCGGGCCCCTGGGTGATCGCTGCGACTGGTCGGGCGGCGAGTGTGTGCCGGTGAACCCCTGCGATCCCGAGGCTTGCGGGCCCATCCCGCCCTTCGCCTGCGACGACGGCTCCATCCCCGAGGGGGTGTGTGAGCCCCAGGCCGACGGCGCGTGCGGCTGGACCCTGGCGCCTTGCCCGGAGTTCTGCGGCGGCTTCGGCGGCTTCGAGTGCGCCGCGGGCCAGTACTGCGAGTACGAGGGCGGCGGCTGCGGCTTCGCCGACGGCGGCGGCCTGTGCCAGCCCCGCCCGCAGGACTGCCCGGCGGTGGTGCAGCCGGTGTGTGGCTGCGACGGCATGACCTACGGCAACGCCTGCCAGGCGCGCAGCAACGGCGTCGACGTGCAGCACGACGGACCCTGCGACATCGTGCCCGGCGACCTGTGCGACCTGCCCGCCGAGGTGGGCGACTGCGAGGCGGCGATCCCGCGCTGGTTCCACAACCCGGCCACCGGCGCCTGCGAGCAGTTCATCTACGGCGGGTGCGGCGGCAACGGGAACAACTTCGAGACCCGCGAGGCCTGCGAGGCCCGCTGTGTGGACGATCCGCTGCCCCCGGGCGGCAACTGCGGCGGGCGGGCCGGCAACGCCTGCGGTGGCGACGAGTTCTGCAACTTCGCCAACGACTTCTGCGACTGGGCCGACGCCCAGGGGGTGTGCCAGGCGCGGCCCCAGGTGTGCCCGGCCATCTTCGCGCCGGTGTGCGGCTGCGACGGCAACACCTACGACAACGAGTGCTCGGCCCAGGCGGCCGGCACCGACGCGGCCTATGGCGGCGAGTGCGAGGGCCCCGTGGCGCAGTGCGAGGATCTGAGCCGCGATCCCATCGTGCTGGGCGGCGCGCTGACCTTCGGGGAGTGCCTGCAGGGCTGCAACGCCACCCTCACCATCCGCGAGACGGATCTGAACGTGACCCCCTGCGACCGGGTGCTGCTGGAGGTGTGTGACAACGGCCCCGACGGCCCCTGCACCCGCCACCTGGGCGTGCTGACCCCCGACGCCCACGATCGGGCGCGGGCCATCGCGCGGGCCCTGCTGCGCAACGAGCTGCAGCCGCGCTACGGCTGCCCGGACTGCGCCGACGGGGGCGCCTCGACGGTGCGGCTGATGCGGCAGGGCGTGGACTCGAGCCATGTGTACGAGGCTGGCAACCCGCCTGCCGTGCTGGGCGACGCCGACACCCTGGTTCAGGGGCTGATCCGCGACCTGCGGCAATGCCAGGTGAGCGCCTTGGTGAGCCCCGATCCCAACTGCGTGCCCCGCCGCTGACCTGCGAGCCCGATCCCATCCGGGGCGGTCCGCTGGCGGCCCTTGGCAGCACGCGCCCGAGGGGCGCATCCTGCCTCTATGACGCCCGAGACCTGCGCCGCCGTTCTGCAAGCCCTGGACGTCCGCCTGACCGTGGTGGGCGGCCTTGAACACGTGCTGCGGGTGGACGTGGACGGCGGCACGGTCACGGCGGGCTATGACCCCCAGGCTGCCCCCGACGCCCGCCTGTGGTTCGCCTGGCGGACGGTGGCCTTCGGGCGCGTGCGGGTGGTGCGCCGCGCCGACTACCCGGGCCAGGCCTTCAAGCTCAGCGTGGGCGATCCGGGCTTCGACCGGCGGTTCGGCGTGGTGGCGGACGAGCCCGGCGCGGTGGTCCGGCTGCGGGCGCCCCTGCGCGGCCTGCTGGCCGACTGGCTGGCGGTCGGCGGCTGGATCAGCGGCGAAGGGCTGGGCATGGGGGCCGCGGCCCTGGCGCGGCTGGCGCCCGAGGCGGCGCTGGCGTGGGCTGGCGCGGTGGCCACCCTGGGGCAGGCGCTGTACGGCGCGCCCCACACGGTGATCGAGCAGGCCCTGCGGGATGACGCCCCCGGGATTCAGGCGGCGCTGCCCGACTTCGTGAGTCGGGCGGTGGCGGTGAAGCGGCTCGAGGTGGGGTCGCTGGTGGCCCTGGCCCAGGGCGGCGGCCTGCCCGGCCTGTGGCGGCACCTGGCCACCGACGCGCCCGTGGAGGACGAGGCCACCCAGACGGCGCTGGTGGCGGCCGTGGCGCGCCTGGCGCCCCCGGGCGCGCTGGAGGCCGACGCCTGGCTGGAGGCCGTGCAAAGCCGCTACGCGGCGGGCCCACGGGCGGCGGCCCGGGCGGCCTGGGTGCAGCGGGTGCTGGCCCGGCTGGCCACGGGGGATGCGCGAGGCGCCGAGGCCGTGTTCACCGAGGCGCGGCGCACGCCGGCCTTGCTCGAGCAGCTCATCACCGAGGCCGTCCGCGGCGAGATCACCGCGGCCGCGCCCTTCTTTCGGCAGATCCCCGCGGCGCGCAGCGAGGGCCTGGCGCGCATCGCCGAGGCCCTGGGGTCGCTGGGCGGCGCCGAGGATCTGCCCTGGCTGGCCAGCCTGCTGGAGCACCGCTCGCCGCAGGTGACCATGGCGGCCGAGCGGGCCTTCCTGGATCTGGTGCCCGACGGGCTGGCGGCCGGCGGGGCCGCCCACGAGGCCATCGGCAAGGTGCTGCACGCGGCGGGGCCCACGGCCGGCGCCGTGCTCGAGGGCATCATCCGCTTGGGGGCCCGCTGTCCGCCGGGGACCGCCCGCTTGCTGGCCACCCGCTGGCGGGGAGGCGCCACGTTGCCGTACGTGCGGGCCCTGGCGGCCACCCAGGACCCCGGCGCCACCCCCGGCCTGGTGGCGCTGCTCCAGACGACGCACGCGGTGATCGCCATCGAGGCCCTCGGGCGCTTCGGCAGCGTCAACGCGCTGGAAGGTTTGCAGGCGCTGACCGGGTTCTTCACCGACGGGCAGGTGCGCGAGGCGGCCAAAGGAGCCATCCGTGCCATCGAGGGGCGGCACGCCAGCCGGGGCGGGCTGTCCATCAGCCTGGCGCCCGCGGCGGGCGGGCTGAGCCCTACCGAGGAGGACTGAACATGAACCTGTTGGACCAGACGGTGCTGGTCACGGGCGCCAACCGGGGCTTGGGGCGGGCGGTGGCCCAGACGCTTCGCGCCGCTGGGGCGCGGGTCATCGCGACGGCGCGCACTGCCGAGGGGCTGGCCGAGCTGCGCGACGCGGGCTTCGACGCGCGCCCGTTGGAGGCCGCCGATGCCATCAGCCGCGCGGCCCTGGTGGCGGATCTGCCGCCGCTCGATGGGCTGGTGAACAACGCCGGGGTGGCGCTGAAGGGCTTCGACGTGGGGATGGCGCGCCGCACGCTGGCGGTGAACCTGCGCGCGCCGGTGGCGCTGGCCCGCGGCGCCACCCTGCGCCCGGGGGCTCGGGTGGTGATGGTGTCGAGCGGCATGGGCGAGCTGGCGGGCTTCGGGCCCGAGGCGCGCCAGCGGATCCACGCTGCGGGCACCGTGGAGACGGTGCTGGCCCTCGCCGACGCCTGGCTGCAGGCGGTGGAGCGGGGCACGGATCTGCAGCTCGGCTGGCCCCGCAGCGCCTACAGCGTCTCGAAGGCGATGCTGAACGCGGCCACCCGGGCGCTGGCCCGAGAGCTGGGCCCTGCGGCCCGCGTGAACGCCGTATGCCCCGGCTGGGTGCGCACCGACATGGGGGGCGCCGCGGCCCCCCGCGACCTGGCCGAGGGGGCCGCGAGCATCCTGTGGGGGCTGAGCGTGGCCCCCGACGGGCCCACCGGCGGCTTCTTCCGCGATGGGGCACCCATCGCCTTCTGACGGTCCCCGTTGACAGGCCCCTGGGCCCGGAACACGCTGCCTCGACTGCGGGCGTGAACGCCGCCCGAGGGAGCATCTCATGGCATGGGAATGTGGGCGGCGCGCCCCCGGCGGGGGGCGTCGATGGGGCGCTGTGCGCGGGCTGCTGGCGGGCCTGGTGGCCTTGGGCCTGGCGGTGGCCCCCGGCGGGGCCGTGGCCCAACGGGTGAAGGGGCTGCGGCCGGGGCTGGGCGCCAAGGCCGTCGCGCCGGGCAAGGCCGTCACCCCGGGCAAGGCCGCGGCGCTGAAGGCCGCAATGGCGGGCGCCTTCGGCCGCAGCTTCGAGCCGGACGCGGCCGATCTGAACCTGGTGAACGCCTACTGGCTGGCCTGGCTGTCGGCCATGATCTACCCGCAGAACCTGGCGCCGCTGGTGCGCGGGGTGAGCGAGGACACGCTGCAGCGCTCGCCGCAGCGTTTCGAGGCGGCGTTCAAGCAGGTGGCCGAGCCGCACTTCGGCCCGCAGGCGAGCTACCGGTTCTTCAGCCGCACCAGCGGTGAGCTCTACAACCCCGAGGCCATGGTCATCACCACGCCGGCGGTGGTGCTGGTGGTGTTCCGCGGCACCGACAAGCTGGTGACCGCGTCGGACGGCATCCTGGGCGCCCTGGTGGCCGAGCTGGGCGAGTGGATCGTCACCGACGCCAACGTGCTGCCGCTGCGGGCGGTGGGCGACGGGCTGGCCGGCAAGGCCCACAGAGGCATGAAGGAGAGCCTGGACGTGGTGCGGGGCGCGCTGCGCGACCATGTGCTGGCCCAGGGCAAGCCCGTGTGGGTGGCCGGCCACTCGCTGGGGGCCGCCCACGCGCAGCTCATGGCGGGCACGCTGGCGGCCGCCAGGGCCAAGGTGCACGGCCTGTACCTGTACAACGGGCCCCACCCGGGCGACCGCGACTTCGCGGCCGCGCTGGACGCTCGGTTGGGCAAGGCCCGCATCCAGCGCTTCGAGTACCTGGACGATCCCATCGCCCTGCTGCCGCCCCAGACCACCGTGAGCGTGCTGCTGGGCGGCGGGCGGCTGCCCTTCGCCTCGCCGCTGGGTGGCTTCGGGCGGGTGGGCCTGCGCAACGTCTTCCGCAAGCTCGAGGGTGGCGGTGCGCTGCTGCGGGGCGCCCCCGAGCGGCAGGAAGGCGAGCTGGACCGCAGGAACCTGGGCCGCTCGGGCCTCTTCAGCCCGCTGGCCATCTGCTACCACAACCCCCACTGGATCACCGCGGGGCTGTACGGGCAGATCCCCAAGGCCGCCCGCGGGCCGCTGCCCCAGCCGCTGAGCCTCGAGGGCCTGCCGGGCTGCACGCCGGCGGCCGCCGAGACGGGGCGCACCGGCAAGCCCTTCGAGCAGCAGCTCGTCGAGGACGCTGCCGAGGCGGCCGGCGAGGCCGTGGCCGCCGTGCGCTACGAGGTGGATGCCCTGCTCGCCAACCTGGACGGCCACGCCATCGCGCCGGGCACCTACCGCCTGCGCTGCGTGCAGGGGGGCCGCTACCTGGAGGTGAAGCCCGACTGCGTGCGCGAGAACGGCTGCGGCGTGCAGCTCGGCGGTGAGGGGCGGGGCAACACCCGGCAGCGCTTCCAGGTGCTGCGCGAGGGGCCGTCCTACCGCATCAAGGCCGCCGTCAACGGCCGGTCGCTGGACATGGACCGCGGCTCGAGCAAGCTGCAGCTCTGGGACGGCAACCCGGTGGGCGGCGTCAACGCGAACCAGAAGTGGCTGTTCTACCCGGTGGGCGCGCCCGCCGATCGCCGCTACGTGCTGCTGAACGGGGCCACGGTGGTGGGCGCCGACCGGCGCGTGGTGGACGCCATCAACGCCGACACCAACAAGGCCGGCGGGCGGGTGACCACGGGGCGCCCCAAGGGCAGCGATCCCACTCAGGTGTGGGTGCTGGAGCCCACCCGCTGAGGGCCCCGGCAGGGGCGGCCACCGTCAGGGGTCGCCCAGCAACTCCACGCTGTCCTCGGCGATGCGCACCCGCACCCGCGCCGAGTTGTTCTCCAGGTCGGTCTCTTCGATGACGCCGTCGGGGTTGGTGGTGACCACTACCTCGTAGTCGCCGGGCGCCACGTCGGTGATGTCGATCCACTGGCAGCGCAAGCTGCGGGCGTAGGTGTCCTGGCAGCCCGCGCTGATGCCCTGGTCCTGCCCGTTGTAGCCCCGGCACCCGTTGGGGGCCAGGTCGCGGTCCCAGACCCCGATGTCGATCACCGAGAAGCCCGCCTTGGCGCCGATGTCCAGCAGGCGGTCGTTGGCCACGTCGTAGAGCTGGTATGCCGCGTAGGCGTCGAAGTGGAAGTGCTGGTGGCACTGGTCGAAGATCCAGTGGTCGACGCCCTCGCGCGGGGCGCCCAGCCGCAGATCCGCCGTGCCCACGTTGGCGATGCGGGTGCCGAACCGCAGGATCTTGCGCAGGCCCAGCGCCCCCACGCAGCGCTCGTTGATCAGGCACTCGTCCTGGGCGTCCAGCTCGTCGAGCTGGAGGGTCTGCGCCAGGTAGGCGCCGTCCACGATCAGATCGGGGCGGCAGTCGTCGGCCGCCTGCCGCCCGGTTACGCCGCCCACGCACTGGCCGCACTGGTCGATGAAGGCCTCACCGTTGCAGCTCCCGGCGCAGTCCAGGTTGTCGCTGGGCACCCGGCCGGTGTTGCCGCCGACGCACTCGCCGCAGCCGTCGAGGAAGGCGTAGCCGCCCAGATCGCCGTGGCAGTCGTCCTCGCAGGCGGGCACGGCGGTGTGCACGTAGATCTGCCCGCCGGCGCCCGGGTTCAAGTCGTCCCAGAAGGGGAACAGCGCCCGCCCGGTGCCCTCGATGGGCAGCGGCCCGTTGTTGAAGCCCGGCATGTTGCCCTCGAACACCAGCATGCCGTTGCTCGACACCCGCACCGTCTCGAAGCGCTCGCCCTGCAGGGGGAAGGGGAAGCCGATCTCGCGCTCCACCTGCGCGTCGTCGCCCAGGTTCAGGGGCTCGCCGATCTCGCGGATGTCCATCCAGTCCATGGGCGCCACGTAGTCGGCCTCGAGCCGCCCGTCCCGGGGGGTCAGGGTGACCACCGGCTGGTCCAGCACGAAGTCGTTGTCCCGCGACAGGGTGACCGCGGTGTCGGCGTCGATCTGGTAGCCCACCGTGGCCGTGGCGCCGAAGGGCGCCATCTGCCGGTACTGAAAGCGCACGTGCCCGTTCTGATAGAGCACGGCCTGGAAGGTGTAGGGCCCGTGGGGCTCGCCGTTGCGTTGGAAGGGCGGCACCGCGTCCCACTGCACGATGAACCGGGCCGGCGGGGTCTGGGGGCACTCGTCGCACACGTCGGGGATGCCGTCGCCGTCCGCGTCGTCCTCGGGGGCGGGTTCCACGCCCGTCTGCCCGCCCGTGCACTGGCTGCAGGCGTCCACCGCGGCCTCGCCGTCGCACACACCGTGGCAGTCCTGGCGGGCGTTGCCGCCGCCGCAGTCGCCGCAGTCGTCGGTGTCGTTGGTGGCGCAGGCGGGCTCGGCGTCGTCGGCGTTGTCCACCAGGCCGTCGCGGTCCTCGCCGCACACGTCCACCGGTTCGGCGGGATCGCCCAGCCCGTCGCCGTCGCCGTCGGCGTACAGCGTCACCGGCCCGGGCCCGCCACAGGCGCCGCAGGCGTCGGTGTCGTTGGTGGCGCAGTCGGGCTCGGGGTCCTGGTCGTTGGCCACGAACCCGTCGATGGGGTCGCACGCGTCGGCCGGCACCGCGGGATCGCCCAGGCCGTCGCCGTCGGCGTCCAGCCAGAAGCGGGCCTCGCCGGGCCCCGCGCACACGCCACACGCGTCGGAGTCGTTGGTGGCGCAGTCGGGCTCGGGGTCGCCGCCCACGGGCAGGTAGCCCTGCGGGGGCCCGCAAGCCACCACGCGGTTGTCGTCGTCGCCCAAGCCGTCGCCGTCGGCGTCCGCGAAGAAGGTGCCCAGCCCGCGGCCACCGCACACGCCGCACTCGTCGGTGTCGTTTGTGGCGCAGTCGGGCTCGGTGTCGTCCCCGTTGGCCACGAAGCCCACGGGGCGCTCACAGGCCCGCACCTCGATGCGGCGGTCGCCCTGGCCGTCCCGGTCTTGATCCGCGAACCAGACCCCGGGGCCGTCGCCCCCGCACACGCCGCAGGCGTCCTCGGGCTCCCCAGGGGGGCAGCGGGTGGCGGCGTCTTCGGCCTGGCTGCCGTCGGACTGCACGCCCTGATCGGTGGGGGAGGGCCCCTCCTTCACCGTCTCGGTGACGCACCCGGCCAACACCAAGCCCCCCAGGATCCAGCCCCAACGCCGCATGCGAACCTCCCAGCCTGTGGCCCGAGCATGGCCCCTCCGGGACGACCGGTTCCAGTGCCATCGGTTGCACCCGGCCCCGGGCTGGGCTTGAATGGCGCCGCTGTGCCGTCGTTGTTCGGTCGTTCCCTCAGACGCCACCCGGAGCCCGCCGTGAAGCCGATCCAACTCGCCCTGGCCCTGACTGGCCTGGCCGCCGCCGGCCTGGTGACCGCGGGCCTCGCCCGCCCCGCCCACGCCGCCGAGCCCGTGGTGGCCTGGCAGGGCGCCCGCTCTGCGGTGACCGTCGATCAGCTCCGCCCCACCATGGGCAGCGGCGAGGGCTACGGCGAGAAGTACACCTTCAACGCCGACTTCGGGGAGCGCGGCAGCCTCTACTACTCGCTCACCGTCAGCAACCTGGGCTTCGGCGACCACAAGATGGAGGCCAAGGGTCGGCTGACCCTGGACGGCGAGAAGTACACCTGGAAGAAGCAGCTCGACGACGACGACTGGAGCTTCAGCAAGTCGGGCGAGTTCAAGATCAGCGCCGGCCCCGCCACCCTGTCGGGCACCCCCGATCACCTGGTGCTCGAGGCCCTGTCGGGCAAGAACGCGCTGAAGTTCGACTTCAAGGCCATCGCCCAGCCGTGGCGCCCTCGCAACGGCCAGGTGCAGTTCGGCAGCGACCGCAAGAAGAGCGACTACACCGTCTTCCCGCTCATGACCGTCAGCGGCACCGTCTTCGCCGACGGCAAGCTGCAGACCGTCGAGGGCAAGGGCCACGGCACCCATAGCTGGACCGAGCTCGCCCTGTACGACCAGGCCCGGTGGTCCATGGAGTTCCGCGGGGTGGACCTGGGCGACGACACCACCCTGTACATCCGCGAGCTGGGCCTGCACCGCGACTACGGCGCCGGGCGGGTGGCCTACCTGCTGGTGACCCGGGGCAAGGAGATCCTGGTGGAGAGCTTCGACTACCAGCTCACCCCCACCGACGTGATGACCGACGGCGAGCACGAGAACCGCTATCAGGTCCCCGAGAGCTTCACGTTGCTGGGCAACGACGCCGAGGCCCCGCAGGCCCGGCAGTTCCGCGGCAAGATCACCAAGAAGAAGCTGCTGCGCCGCAAGGACCTGCTGTCCACCATGAACGCTGCGGTGCGCATGGTGGTGAGCAAGGTCAGCAAGCCCGTGACCTATCAGTACGACAGCGAGTACCTGCTCGAGGTGCGCATCGACGGGCAGGTGCAGCGGCTGCAGGGTGTGGGCCGCTACGAGATGACCCACTTCAACAAGTAGGTGCGCGCGCTCGCAGCCCTGGCCCTGGCGCTGGTGCCGACCCTGGCGCTGGCCCACGGCGGACAACCCCAGGTGCTCCGCCTCGACTTCGCGCCCCAACTCCCGGGGCAGGTCTTCGCCTCCACCGACAACCAGGGCCCCTACATCGGCGAGCCGGCGGCCGGCTTCCGCTGGCTGTGTGAGGACGCCATCGCGGCCAACGCCGGGGTGCGCTTCGTGACGCCGCTGGGAGCGGGCCCCACCCACTGGCTGGTGGGCACCCAGGACGGCCTCTTTGAGACCCGCAACCGCGGCTGTGACTTCGCCCACCTGGCGGGGCCCCTCGCGGCCCAGCGGGCGGTGGCGGCCAGCCGGCACCCGGCTCGGCCCGCCGAGGTCCTGGTGGCCACCGACGGCTTCGGCCAGCCCAACGACGTGTTCCGCACCACCGACGGCGGCGAGACATGGGCCGCCGCGGGGCTCGCCGTGCCCGACCGAATCACTGGACTGGTGCGCTCCGAGGCCAACCCGGCGGTGGTTTACGTGGCCCACGCCCTGGGCGCCGCCCGCAGCGACGACGGCGGCCAGACCTTTGCGCCCATCAAGCTGGGGCCCGCGGGCCTGGACGTGGCGCCCGAGGAGTTCGTGCTGCTGGCGGCCCCACCCGGTGGGGACGGTGGCCGGGTGTTCGCGGCGGTGGAGCGCATCGGCGGCACCCACCTGCTGCGCAGCGACGACGGCGGCGAGTCGTGGACGTCGGCGGTGGTCATCGACGATCTGCCCCTGGAGCTGGCCTTCGACGGCACGGGCCAGCGGGGCCTGGTGATCACCCCCTTCGCCGGCGCGCGCCGCAGCGAGGACGGCGGGCTGACCTGGGCGGCGGCGCCGCTGCCGGTGGAGCGGCTGGGCTGCCTGACGCGGGAGCCGGGCGCCGATCGGCTGTGGGGCTGCACCAACGTCTTCTTCGGTGGCCCCTGGGCCGTGGGCTTCAGCGACGACTTCGGCCGGACGTGGGCGCCGGCGCTGGGGCGCTTCCAGGACGTGGTGGGGCGCTGGCCCTGCGCCCGCGAGTCGCAGGGCAAGGCGTGCTGCCAGCACCTGTGCCCGGGCGAGGGCCCGGGCGGAAGCTGCGACGACCAGGCGCCGGCGGTGGGCGAGGCCTGCGCGGATCCGCTGCAACCAGACGCCGGGGTGGGCCCCGGGCCAGACGCGGGCCTGGACCGGGGCGTGCCCGACGGCGCAGTGGCCGCAGACGCGCAGCCGCTGCCGGCTGCGGACGCGGGCCCGGTGCGCGATGGCGAGGTCCGCGACGGCGCGGCGGGCGCGGTGGATGGGGCGGCCCCCGCGGCCCCACCCGCCGGCGGCGACGGTGGTGGCTGTCGACACGGCCCCGGCACTCCGGGCACCCTCGCGCCGTTCGCGCTGGCCTTGCTGGGGATCGGGCGGCGCAGGGGGAGACGGCGATGATGCGGTGGTGGACGGTGGCAGCCCTGACGGCCCTGGTGGGCTGCGTGCCCGGCGGCAGCGGCGGCGGCTCCGACGATGACGGCGGGGCTGGTGACGGCGGCGCGCGGCGGGATCTGGGGGGCTTCGGCGGCTTTGGCGGCGGCCAGGGCGGCGCCGGAGGCCAAGGCGGCGCCGGCGGCCAAGGGGGCGGCTTTGGTGGCTTCGGCGGCTTCGGCGGCGAGGGCGGCGCGGGCGGCGCGGCCGGCGGCATGGGTGGAGCCGGCGGCATCGGCGGCGGCGCGGGGGGCATGGGTGGAGCCGGCGGGATCGGCGGTGGCGCGGGCGGCGCGGGCGGCTCCGGGGGCGGTGGCGCCGCCCAGGCCCCGCAAGTGCATGCGCTCGAGCCCGATCCGATCCTCCTCGGCCCCGAACGCGCGGTGGAGGTCGTGGCCACGGTGATGGACGCCGACGGCGACCTGCGCGAGGGCATCCTCACCGACGGCGACGGCAACGTCTACGGCGCCTTCGAGCCCCTGGGCCGCGATCGCTGGGGGTTGGACCTCACCTGGGCTCAGGCCCACGCGGTGGCGCCCATCGAGTTCGCGGACGGTGCGGGCCAGGACCGCGCCCTGCGGGCGGTGTTCTTCGACGAGGGCGGGCGCCGCGGCGAGGCCGCCGTGACCCTCCGCCTGACCTGTGGCGCCTCGGGGGCCTGCGCTGGCGAGTGCGTGCAGACCGATCGCGACGTGCGCCACTGCGGCGGCTGCGGCGTGAGCTGCGATCCCGGCGAGGCCTGCCAGGGCGGGGCCTGCGCGGCCCCCGGCACCGTCATCGTCAGCGAGTTCATGCCCGATCCCCGCGTGGTGACCGACAACGACGGCGAGTACATCGAGCTGCACAACCCGGGCGGCGCGGCGGTCAACCTGCAGGGCTGGACCATCGGTGAGCTGGCCGACATCCAGGCCGGCGAGGGGGACTTCTTCGTGGTCGAGGCGCCGCTGGTGGTGGCGCCCGGCGGCTACACGATCATCGCGCGCAGCCTTGACCCGGCCACCAACGGCGGCCTGGCCGCCAACTACGCGGCCCGCTTCTCGCTGCGCAACGGCGAGGACACCATCGCGGTCTTCAACCCGCTGGGCGAGCAGGTGGATCTGGTGGCGTACGACGCCGGCTTCGGCTGGGCGGCCGGGGTCGCGGCGCACCTGCGGCCGGGCGCGCAGCGCACGCCCGCCGGCAACGACGGGGCGGCCGCCTGGTGCGGGGCCCCCGATCCCTACGGCCCGGGCGACAACCGCGGGAGCCCCGGCGCCCAGGCCCGCGGCTGCCGCTGAACGGGGGCGTGACGCCCGAGCGCAGGGCGTGATACCTCAAGCGTCGGCTGTCCCCGCTCCCGAGGAAGACCATCATGATGCAGCTGCCCGAGGCCCCCACCCGGCGCGCCATGGGGTTCATCCACCGCCATCCGGCGCTGGTGTTGGCGCTCATCGCCCTGTCGCTGGCGGGGGTGTTCGGCCTGGTGCGCTACGGGCCCGGCATCCGCATCACCAGCCGCATCCAGGATCTGTTGCCCGAGTCCGCGCCCAGCGTGCAGGCCAGCGAGCTGCTGGAGAAGCGCCTGGGCAGCGTGGACATGCTGGTGGTGACCCTGATGTCCGACGACCTCGATCGGGTCAGGCCAGTGCTCCCGCGCATCGCCGCCCGCCTCGAGGCCCTGGAGGAGGTGCACTCCGTCCAGTGGCGGCTCGACGTGGACATGCTCAACCGCAACGCGCTGATCATCTTCCCCACGCTGGCTGAGCTCGAGGACTACTACCGCGAGCTCACCGACGAGATCCGCGCCGCGGTGAAGCGCGAGCTGAAGCTCTTTGACGACGACGAGGACGAAGCGGGTGCGGGCGAAGACGGCGCGGCCAAGGGCGCCGAGCCCGAGGAGCCGGACCGCACCTTCGTCTGGGGCGAGTGGGAGCACGACGACGGGCTGAGCAATCTGGGCCGCACCTTCCGCGAGAAGGCCGGCGAGTACCGCGAGTTCTTCTACAACCGCGACTACACCACCCTGGGCCTGAAGGTCTTCCCCACCCAGGGCTCGGGCAACATCGACTTCTGCCGCCGGATCATGAAGGTCACCGAGGACGAGGTCCGCGCGGTGGTCGAGGCCGAGCTGGGGCCCATCGGTCCCGAGGGCGTGGTGACCCGCATCGACCTGGGCGGCGGCTACCGCAACGCGCTCGAGCAGGTAAAGAGCGTGCAGGGCGACATGGTGTCCTCGGCGGGGCTCAGCTTCGGCCTGCTGGCCCTGGTGGTCATGGTGTTCTTCCGCAGCGTGCGCGCCTTCTTCGCGGTGATCTTCCCGCTCATCGTGGGCATCGCCTGGACCGTGGGCTTCGTGTCGGTGACCGTGGGCTACCTGAACCTCATCACCGCCTTCATCTTCGCGGTGCTGCTGGGCCTGGGCATCGACTTCGGTATCCACTACTACGGCCGCTGGCGCGAGGAGCGGGCCGCGGGGCACGACGCCCTCGAGGCCATGATCGTCACCCAGCGCACGGTGGGGGCCGCCAGCATCCTGGCCGGCGCCACCACCAGCCTGTCCTTCCTGGCGCTGACCCTGGCGGACTTCCGGGGCTTCTCGCAGTTCGGCGGCATCGCCTCGGTGGGGGTGGTGCTCAGCCTGCTGGCGGTGGTGGTGGGCATGCCGGCGGTGCTGTTCCTCACCGAGCGGATTATGCCCCTGAAGCTGCTGGGCTACTCAGTGGACCGCGACGATGACGGCGCCATCGCCCGCAAGCGCTTCCCCATGGGGGCGCTGACCCTGGGGGTGGGCATCCTGTTCGCGCTGGGTGGCTACGCCATGGCCCCCACCGTCGAGCTGGAGCTCGACTTCAACAAGCTGGGCGCCCGCGAGAAGGCCGAGAAGGCCGAGCACGAGCGCATCCAGTACGGCACCACCCAGGCCACGGCCCCCGCGGTGATCTTCACCAACTCCGCCGAGGACGCCCGCCTGATCTTCGAGCGGCTGGAGGAGCGCGAGCAGAAGGCGCCCAACAAGCGCGACGAGGTGATCAAGAGCTACCAGTCGCTGTTCAGCCTGGTGCCCACCCAGCAAGACGAGAAGGCCCGCTGGGTGGCGAAGATCTGCCGCAAGCTCAAGCGCAAGGTGAAGCTCTTCGAGGGCGATCCCCGCGACGGCGCCGACGAGCTGCTGCGCCACTGCGAGCCCCAGAGCTTCACCGCCGAGGATCTGCCCGACTGGGTGAAGGCCAAGTTCTCGGACCGGGGCGGTCGCCTGGGCGAGTTCGTCTTCGTCAGCCCCCGCGGCAGCATCAGCGACGGCGAGGTGGCCCTGCGCTTCCGCGAGGTGATGCTGAGCCTGCGGGGCGCCGACGGGCAGCCGCCGGTGGTGTCGGGCAAGCCCATGATCTGGGCCGACGTCATCATCGCCATGAAGACCGACGGCCCCCTCATCACGGCGGCCGCCCTGGCCACCGTGCTGCTGCTGCTGGTGATCTACGAGCGCCGGATCGGCAGCGTCTTGATGATCTTCATGCCCCTGGGCATCGGCCTGGGGCTCACCGTGGGCGTCATGGCGCTGTGGGGCATCAAGCTGAACTTCTTCAACATGCTCATGCTGCCCACTGTCATCGGCATGGGGGTGGACGACGGCGTCCACATGTACCACCGCTACAAGGAGCTGGGGCGGGACAGCGCGCACTACGTGGTCAAGACCACGGGCATGTCGGCCATCCTCACCACGCTCACCACCACCATCGGCTTCGGCAGCCTGATGATGGCCGATCACCGTGGGCTGGAGAGCCTGGGGCTGCTGACGGTGATCGGGATGATCGCCGCGCTGGCCACCACGCTGGTGTTCCTGCCGGCGGGCATGCAGTGGCTGGACGACCGGGCCCGCAAGCGGGCGGGCGCGGCCTGACCGCGCCGCCCCGGGGCGAGCGCGATCGGGCGGGCCGGTCAGCGAGGCGGGCCGATCAGAAGTCGATGGCGAACTGAACCAGGTCGCCGAACTCGGGGAACTTCGCGTACAGCACGAAGTACTGCCGGCCGGCGCTGATGGGCGCCACGAGCACCGGCGAGAAGTTCAGGTCGCTCCGGCGGCCGATCTCGTTCCAGTTGGCGTCGTAGAGCTCCACGGTGCCGCCCTCGTTGGGCTCGAAGTAGAACTCGTTGGCGGTGGCCACGAAGTGGGCCACCAGGTACTCGCGATCGGCCATCTCGTACATGTAGTTGCCGGGCGCGGGGATGTTGCCACCGGGCAGCGGCGCGGCCAGCAGGGGATCGGTGCCCTCACAGGCGCACACCACGGCGCGGCGGTTGGAGCCGCCCAGGCCCGCGCGGGGCGGGATGGGGGTGTCGGCGTTCACGGCCACCGCGTCGTCGGAGTTCACGCCGCTGTACACGGCGCAGCCGAAGGCCGCCTCGGCGAAGGGCACGTCCGCGCAGCTCTGGAACGGCACCGCCGCGGCCACCGGGTTCAGGCCGGCCTCGGCACACTGGAAGTCACAGGCGGTGATGGCCCCACCCGAGTTGGGGAAGCGGTACTCGCGGGTGACGGCGAACAGGCAGCGGCCGCCCACGCAGTTCAGGCGCTCCACCGACGAGTCCGTCTCCTCCAGCGGGCTGCGGTTCGCCAAGGCGCGGGGCTGGAAGCGGCCGCAGTCGTTGCCGCACATGCCGCAGTTGTCGGCGTCGGTGCGCAGGCTCACGCAGGCGCCGTTGCACTCGTTCTGGCCGCCGCCGCAGGCGTCGGCGCACAGGCCAGCCTCGCAAGCGCGCTCGCCGCCGGCGACCTCGGGGCAGGCGTTGCCGCAGAAGCCGCAGTTCTCGGTGTCGGTGGCCAGATCGGCCAGGCCGGCGCCGTCGGGGCAGGTGCAGGCGCCGCCGTCGCAGGTGGTGCCGTCGGTGCAGCGCACGCCGCAGCCGCCGCAGTTGTTGTCGTCGTCGAAGGTGTCCACGCAGACGTCGTTGCAGTTCGTCAGGCCGCTGCAGGGATCCTGGCACAGGCCGCCCTCGCAGCTCGGCTGGCCGTTCTCGGCGTTGGGGCACACCGTGCCGCACCCGCCGCAGTTCAACGGATCAAACTGGGTGTCCACGCACGAGTCGCCGCAGCCCGTCAGGCCCTCGGCCTGGCACGGATCGGCGCAGACGCCGTTCTCGCAGACGGCGGGCTGGCCGCCGATGCTGGGACAGCGGTTGCCGCACTCGCCGCAGTGGTTCACGTCGCTCATCAGATCGACGTTGACGCCGTTGCCGCGCTCCGACGGGCAGGTCAAGAAGCACTCGGCCTGGATGCACTCGGCGATGAGGCCGGCAGCGGTGGGGCAGGCGTTGCCGCAGTTGCCGCAGTTCTGGGGGTCGCTCAGCGCCTCGGTGCAGACGCCGCTGCAGTCGATGGTGCCGCCGGGGCAGGCCTCGTCCGAGCAGCTCCCGCCGATGCAGCGCAGGCCGTCCTCGCAGGTGCCGCACACGCCGCCGCAGCCGTCGGGGCCGCAGGTCTTGTCGACGCAGTTGGGCGTGCACTGCCCGCCGCCGCCGCCGCCCTGGCCGCCGGCGCCACCGCCGCCCCCGCCCTGGCCGCCAATGGGCAGGACTCCGCCATCATTGTTGCCGCCGCCGCCGCCCCCGGTGGGGACACAGCCGACGAGGAGGACGAGGGCAGCCGCCCCCACCAGTTGGAATACGCGCGAAATGGTCATGTGGGCTCTCCCCCGGGTCGCAGTGCGGCGGACTCTGCGAAATTGCCCGATTCAGGTCAACCGCACCGTGTGTAGGGCTGCGGGACAGGGGAGCAGGCCCCGGCCGGCTCAGAAGTCGGCGGTGCGGGCGGCGCGCGGGAAGGGGATGACGTCGCGGATGTTCTCGACGCCGGTGGCGTACTGGATGGCCCGCTCGAAGCCCAGCCCGAAGCCCGCGTGGGGCACGGTGCCGTAGCGGCGCAGGTCGCGGTACCACCAGTAGATGGCCGGATCCAGGCCCGACTCCACCAGGCGGGCGTCCAGCACGTCCAGCCGCTCCTCGCGCTGGCTGCCGCCGATGATCTCGCCGATGCCCGGGGCCAGGATGTCCATGGCCGCCACCGTGCGGTCGTCGTCGTTGAGCCGCATGTAGAAGGCCTTGATGCCCTTCGGGTAGTTCATCACCGCCACCGGGCCGCCCACGTGCTCGGTGAGGAAGCGCTCGTGCTCGCTCTGCAGGTCGATGCCCCACTTCACGGGGAACTCGAACTTGCGGCCGCTGGCCTCGAGGATCTTCACCGCCTCGGTGTAGTCCATGCGGGCGAACTTGCTGTTCACCAGCGCCTCGAGCCGCGTGACCGCCTGCTTGTCCACCCGCTGGGCGAAGAAGGCCATGTCGTCGCCGCGCTCGTCGAGCAGCGCCTTGTAGATGTACTTCAGGAAGTCCTCGGCCAGATCCGCGTCGGCGGCCAGATCGGCGAAGGCGATCTCGGGCTCCACCATCCAGAACTCCGCCAGGTGCCGGCGGGTGTTGCTGTTCTCGGCCCGGAAGGTGGGGCCGAAGGTGTAGACCTTGCTCATGGCCAGGCAGTAGGTCTCAACGTTGAGCTGGCCCGACACGGTCAGGAAGGCCTCGCGGCCAAAGAAGTCCTGGCTGAAGTCGATGGCGCCGCTCTCGGTGCGGGGCAGGTTGGCCAGATCCAGGGTGCTCACCCGGAACATCTCGCCGGCGCCCTCGGCGTCGCTGGCCGACACGATGGGCGTGTGGATCCAGTAGAAGCCGTGCTCGTGGAAGTAGCGGTGGATGGCCTGCGCCAGGCAGTGGCGCACGCGGGTCACCGCCCCGATGAGGTTGGTGCGCGGCCGCAGGTGGGCGTTCTCGCGCAGGTGCTCCATGGAGTGCTGCTTGGGCGCCATGGGGTAGGTCTCGGGGTCGTCCACGAAGCCGTGCACCACCAGCCGATCCACGTGGATCTCGACGCTCTGGCCCTTGCCCTTCGACTCGGCCACCACGCCCCAGCACTCCACGGCGCAGCCGGCGCTCAGGCGCGTGATCTCGTCGGCGTAATTGGGCAGTTCGCTCTTGGCCACGAGCTGCACGGGGGCGAAGCCGCTCCCGTCGTGCAGGTGGATGAACGAGAGCCCGGCCTTCGAGTCGCGCCGCGTGCGCACCCAGCCCTGGACCCGGACCGGCTGGCCCGCGGCGATGGCGCCCCGGAGCACGTCGGCGATGGGGGTGGGGGTCATCAGAGTCGTCCTTGGTCAACGGCCGCCCCCGTGGCGGCCGGCGGATTATGGGAGGGGGTCTCGCGGCGGCGCAACCGCAGCGATCCGTCAGTGATCCCGCGGCGGGCCGTCGCCGGGCGCGTCAGCGGACGCAGCGCCAGTCTTCCACCGCGCCGCTCGCCGGAAGCTGCGTGTGGCGGTACAGGGCGCAAGGCATGGCCCACCAGTCGGGCTGCAGGTGGCGGGGGTCATAGGCCGCGGCGGGCGAGCCGTCGATGGGCGTCCGCACCTGGATCTCGTCGTCGCCCCGCTGGAGCGTCAGGATGCCGCGGTCCTGGTGCACCGTGACCTCGGACGGGATCGCCACGGGCGCCAGGCCCCGGGCGTCGGTCCACACCGGCTCGAAGCCGTCGCCCGCCCACTCGAACCAGGTCATCTCGGCGTCGTGATGGTAGTAGGGCCCCCGGTCCATCCCCCGCCAGATCTGCGGGGTGCGCGTGTAGCCGGCGAGCCGGGCCACCTCTGCGCCCTGGGCCATGTCGAACACGATGAGCGTGCGGGTGTCGAGGACGAAGCAGAAGCCGCCGTCGCACTCGCCGCCGCCCATGTAGGTCATGGGCTGGCTGAGCTGAATCTCCCATGGATCCGGGCGGCCGCCCTCCGGGTCGTCGCCGAGCGCCATGCTGTCATACGCCACCACCGCAGGCTCGCCGTTCTCGGGCAGCCGGTTGTTGGCGAAGATGACCCGCCCGGTCACGGGATCCATGGCCGCGCCGCCCCCCGGGATGCGCTCGTAGCCCTGGCTGAAGCGGTGCAACACCGGCGCCTCGCCCCGGTCCAGCGGCTGGAGGTTGCAGGCGGTGAGCTGCCCCAGCCCGGCGGTGTTGTGCAGCACCACGGCCCGCTGGCCGTCGTCCGTGATCATCACCTGCTGAGGCTGCTCGGGGTGCACCAGGAAGCGGGGACCGTCGATGCCCCGGGTCACCTCGAGGCCGCGCTCGGCCGTCCACAGCAGGGCCGTGCGGCCGTCGGGGCTCGCGGCCTCGAAGTGTGTGTGCGCCTCGGTGCGCAACGTCCGCTCGAGCTGATCGCCGTCCACCCGGTACAGGTCGCCGCCGAGGGCGACCACGTGGGCGTTGAGGATCGTCAGTGTGCCGGCGCGCGCGGGGTCGGGCGGGGTGCGCGCGCCGCCGGGGACCTGCACCAGGCTGCCGTCGTCGGTGCACCACGCCAGCGCGTTGCCGGGCAGCAAGACGCACGGGCCGGGCCCTGGCGCCAGGGGCGTGAGGACCGGAGCATCGTCGGCCCACGTCAGGGCCAGCCAGCCGTCCGGCCCGTGGACGTGGGCCGCGTGGCCCGTGGCGGCCGGGAAGGTCTCGTCCCCATAGAGCGCGCCGAGCGCCCAGCCGCGGGTGAGGACGAACGCGCCGGCCGGCGTCTCCACCCCGGCCGCCAGATCGTCGATCTCCACCGCCTCGGGCACCCAGGGGGGATCGGCGTCCGCGGGGCCGCGCAGGTGCAGCGTGTACGCGCCGTTGGGATCCACCCGGTGCCGGCCCGGGGCCTCCTGGGTCCAGGGCAGGGCCACCTCGCCCAGCGCCTCCATCGCCTCGGTGACGGGGCCGCCGTCGCAGCGGGTGGCGTCCACCGTCACCACGGCCCGCCCGTCGCCGCCGCCGGTGCCCATGCCGACGGCGTCGGGGTCGTGCTGGGGGAAGTTGTCCTTGCCCCACAGCATGATGGCGTGGCGCCCGTCGCGCACCGGGTCGTAGCCCAGCAGCGCGCCCGAGGTGGGGCCGTCGAGCGCCCAGTCCACCGTGGCCAGGTCGCGGTCCGAGCACGCACAGGTGCGCTCGCCCACGCACTGGCAGGCGGGGCCCGGGTAGCGCCGGTACAGGTCGCTGTCGGTGTTCACGGCGGTCAGCGCGCCTGCGCCCACCACCAGGAGCTGCTCGCCGCCGCCCGGCGCGGCGAACAGCAGCCCGCTGCCCTGGTGATCGCCCACGGGCACCACGCTCGGGTGGCGGCCCACCTCGGCCAGGCCGTCCGGGCCGGCCGTGTACAGGCCCACCATGCCCGGGCCGTACTCCAGGCTCACGTCCAGCGCGAAGTGCGCGGCCTGGGGCGTCCCCACGGCCGCCCCCACCAGGTCGCCGTGGCCGGTCACGAAGTCCACGCAGCGGGGTGGGGCCAGCAGGCCGTCGGCGTCGAGGGCGGCGGTGCAGAGCTGCCGGCGATCGGGGCCGTACACCACGCGGGCGGTGGCGCCGTCCCAAGCCGCGATGTGGCGGGGCTCGGCGGCAGCCCACTCGGGGATGACCGCCGCCGGATCCACTGTGATCTGCTGGGCGCCGACGCTGCGGCCGATGCCGTCGGATCCGGGCACCAGGATCGACCCTGCACCCAAGCGCAGTTGGCTCGGGTCCACGTCGGCGGGCAGGGTCGCCGCCACCCAGGGCTCGCCCGCGGCAGCCACCACAGCGGCCGGCCCCGTGTCGCCGTCGTACACGCCGGCCACCGTGCGCCCGTCGGGGCTCACCTGGAGCCGCAGGTTCAGCGCGATGGGCCCCTGCAGCGGCAGCGGTGGTGATGGATCCTCTGTGATCTCGCCGGTTTGTACGTTCACCCGCAGGGCGTGCCAGGCGGCCTCCACGGGCGCGAGGTCTTCGTCGTAGCCGGCCCCGGTGAACAGCAGCACGAAGGCCGTGCCCTGGTGGAGGGCGAAGCGGGCGCCCACGCCCGTCAGGGCGCTGCCCCGCCACAGCACGTGCCCCACGTCGTGCGGTGCCGTGCGGGCCGACGTCGGCAGATCCTCGGGGGCAGTGGCGTAGCCGCCCGTGACCAGGGCGTCGCAGCCCGCCACCGTCGCCAGGAGCGCCAGCCCGGCCACCGCGCGCCTCATCGAGCCTGCCCCCCGGTGGCGATGCTGGCCTCGGCGTCGTCGCAGATGAGCCGCAGATCCCGCAGCTCGCCGCCCATCTGCACGGTGTGTCCAGTGGTCGGGTGGGTGACCTCGATGGGCTCGATGATCAGGTGGTGCACGATGAACGCCCGCTCGTCGCGGAAGGCGGTGCCGTCGGCGTTGCGCAGGGGCACGATGTCGCCCAGCTCCACGTCGTAGCGGGTCTGCAGGTCGACGGAAGCGGCCCCCGAGGTGTCGTGGAAGAACAGGTGGCTGGCCCCGTCGGCGCCCAGCAGCCGCTCGTTGGGCGTGTTCTGTGGGAACACCAGCCGAAGGGAGGACACCACCGCGTTGTTGGGGTTCAAGGTGACGGCCACGGTGCCGTCGATGGAGGTGCCGATGGCACAGGCGATGACGCTGAAGTCCCGCAGGCTGCCCGCGCGTTCGGGCCCAGCCCACCAGCTCAGGCCGCTCAGCTCATCCTCGCCACAGCCCAGCAGCGCCAGCGCGGCAACCATCCAGAGCAGGTGTCTCATGCCTGCATGATGGGAACCGGGCCGGCCGAGGGTCAATCGCCGGCGGCGAACTTCTGGGTCCAGAGGTGCCCGTACATGTTGGCTTCGCCGTAGGCGTAGCCCAGGCCCACCACCCGGTACTCGGCGTTCATGATGTTGCGGCAGTGCCCCGGGCTGTTCATCAGGCCGTCCACGGCGGCCTGCGCCGTCGGGCTGCCCGCGGCCAGGTTCTCGCCCCAGGGCTGCGCGCCCATGAAACCGATGTCATGCATGCGATCAAAGGGGTCACGGCCGTCGGGCGTCACGTGGTCGAAGTATCCGCGGGTGGCCATGTCCTGGCTGTGCAACCGGGCCGCCAGCCGCAGGGTGTGGTTCATGGTCAGGGCGGGGGCCGGGGGGTACTGGCGCGCAGGCTCGCCCTCGTAGGGGCCGCAGGTGGCGCCGGCGGCGCGGGCGGCGTTGGTGGCCACCAGCATCTCGTCCTCCAGGCGCACCCAGGGGCCGGGCCAGTCCTCGGGGTTCTGGCAGTCCAGGGCGCACTCGCTGTCGGCGCAGTCCGTGTCGCCGTCGCCGTCGTTGTCCACCTGGTCGTCGCAGATCTCGGCGGCGGTGGCCGACATCACCAGGTTGCCGGTCTCGCGATTGAAGCCATCCACCACCAGCAGCACGGTCTGGCCCGCCGCCAGATCCATGCTCAGGGCCGAGGTGGTGTTCCCCGCGTCGTCGTTGCAGGCGCTGACCTGGGCATCGCAGCCCAGGCGGGCGTGCAGCACCGTGTCGAAGCTGGAGCCGGCGGTGCTGAAGGTGAAGGTGCCCGCCGAGGGGGCGGTGAAGGCGAACACCAGGTCCTCGCCGCCGGCGGTGCTGCCCTGCGCGCAGCCGGCGGGGCCCATGTCGTCGCCGGCGCCCGCGGTGCTGCCGCGGAAGGGCTGCCCGGCGGTGAGCACGTGGTCGGCGCAGGTCGCGCCGCCCGCGCCGGCGCCGCCGCCTGCGCCGCCCGCGCCCCCACCCCCAGCACCGCCGGCGCCCCCATCCAGGGGCAGGACGCCGCCGCCCCCATCGCCCGCGCCGCCGTCCCCCCCGCCCGCGAGGCAGCCGCTGAGGGTGATCGCCAGGGCGGGGAGCAGCCGGAACAGGGGGCGGAACATGGGGCCTCCAGAGGGGGTCGAGCGGGCGCCATGGTGGGGATCGGCCCAGGTCGACGCAACGCCTCGATCCCGCATGGGTGTCCGTGGCATAGACAAGCCCGAGCTTCCCCGCGGAGATCCCCATGAGCCACCGCTTCCACCGGCGCGACTTCCTGCGCATCGTGGCCGCCAGCAGCGCCGCCACCTCCCTGGCGGCCTTCACCGGTTGTGACGACGACGCCGAGCCCGGCCCGGTGCAGACCCCCGAGGACGTGGCCCGGGTGTACCCGCAGGGGCTGGCTTCGGGCGATCCCAAGCCCGACAGCGTCGTCCTCTGGACGCGAGTTCAGCCCGAAGACGCCGCGGCGGTGATCACCGTGGCCTACGAAGTGGCCGCGGACGAGGACTTCACCCAGGTGGTGGCCAGCGGCGAGCTGTCGGTGGGCCCCGACACCGATCACACCCTGCGGATGAAGGTCACCGGGCTCACGGCCTACACCCACTACTGGTACCGCTTCGCGGCCCTGGGCATCACCAGCGACACGGGGCGCACCAAGACGGCGCCCGCCCCGGATCAGGACGTGCCGGTGAAGTTCGCCGTGGCGAGCTGCCAGGACTTCAACGGCCGCTACTACCACGCCTGGAAGGTGCTGGCCGACACCGAGGCCGACCTGGACTTCGTGGCCTTCCTGGGCGACTACATCTACGAGACGGCGGGTGACGAGCGCTTCCAGAGCGAGGGCGGCCGGCAGGTCACGCTGACCGACGGGCTGCAGATCAGCGCGCGGGGCAAGGCCGCCATCTCGCTGGCCGACTATCGGGGCCTGTACAAGCAGTACAAGAGCGACCCCCACCTGCAGCGGGCCCACGCCCTGTACCCCTTCGTCACCATCTGGGACGACCACGAGTTCGCCGACGACTGCTGGCAGGACCACGCCACCCACTTCAACGAGGCCCAGGGCGACGAGCAGAACACCGCCCGGCGCACGGCGGCCAACCAGGCGTGGTTCGAGTTCATCCCCGTGGATCTGGAGCGCGACGCCGGGGCCAGCTTCCCCGACGATCTGCGCATCTACCGCAGCCTGCGCTTCGGCAAGCACGCCGAGCTGGTGCTCACCGATCTGCGCAGCTACCGCTCCGACCACGTCATCCCCGAGGGGCCCATCGACTTCCTGCTGGGCAAGTTCGAGGAGTACACGGCCATCGGTGCTCGGCAGTTCGTGCAGAAGTCCCAGTTCGACCCCCGCGAGGCCGAGAGCGGCGTGACCATGCTCGGGGGCCCGCAGAAGCAGTGGCTGCTGGACACCCTGCGCGCCAGCACCGCCACCTGGAAGCTGTGGGGCAGCGAGGTGATGAACACCCAGCTCCTGGTGGATCTGAGCCGCTTCGAGAGCCTGCCCGAGAACTTCCGCGACACCTTCTACTTCACGCTGGACCAGTGGGACGGCTACCGCACCGAGCGCGCCGAGGTCATGCAGGCCCTGGAGGAGGTGGGCAACGTGGTGGTGCTGGTGGGCGACATCCACGCCCACTACGCCAGCGAGCTGCACGTGGATTTCGACAACCCCGGTGACAGGCCGGCGGCGGTGGAGTTCGTGTGCCCGGGCATCTCGAGCCAGGCGCTGCAGAACATCACCGTGCAGACCCTGGAGGGCAACCAGACCCTGAGCGATTTGGGCCTGGTGGACATCGCCCGGGAGTTCGACCGCGAGGTCTACATGGCCAACCCGCACATCAAGTTCACCGACAACCTGGCCAACGGCTACCTGCGGGTGGACCTGAGCGCCGCCGAGGTGCAGGCCACCTGGGTCACCGTGCCCGACGTCACCGACGAGGCCATGACCGGCGACGTGGTGCGCACCGTGCGCCGCACGGCGGCGGGATCGAACCGGATCACCGAGTAGCCTCGCCGGGCGCGCCGCCGCCCCTGCACTCCCTGAATCACCTGGTGATCGGCTGGCCGAGAGCCCACGTGGGGGGCTTCGGACCCTGGCGCTGGTGGGCGCCGAGGCCGATCTGGAGGCCCCGGGCCGCGACGCTTTCGGCGTCAGCATCCCGCCCCCGCTGAGCCCTCGGGTTGGACCTTCGACGACCCCATGGCCCCCCGTCGGGTGCTCCTGTGCCCCGCCGCGCGCGGCGCCATCGAGGGCGAGGTGGAGATCGAGTTCGGCCGCGAGGCCCGCAAGGCGCCGGACTGAGCCGCCGACGGGCGGGCAGAGAAAAAAGCACCAGGCGGTGAGGGGCGCGGCGCTCGCCTTGCGTGGACCGGGGTGGACCCTGAACCAACCCCCGGAGAACCCGATGAACCGTCGTATCCTCTTCGCCGCCGCTGCCCTCGCGGGCCTGACCTTGGGCGCCGGCGCCGCCCACGCCCTGACCCCCCGCGTCATCTCGGTGCCGACCGCCCAAGCCCCCCGCGCCGCCCAGCGGCCCGAGGGCACGAAGGTCTCGTGCAACCGCCCCGGCGGCGCCCAGGCCCAGGCCTGCCCCGTGATCCAGCTCGGCGACTACACCGTCTGGGCCTTCAGCTACCGCAACAACAGCTATGGCTTCGAGCTGGCGGCCTACCGCGGCGACCAGCTCGTCGGCCACCGGGGCGTGGGGGGCTCGCGCTACCTTGAGGGCGCGCAGGTCAACCGGGGCGCTCAGACGGTGGACTTCATCGGCCAGGGCGGCCGCAAGGCCACGGTGAGCTTCGCCGATCTGGAGCGCCTCATCGGCAGCCGCCAGCCGCCCGCAGCGACCCCGCGGCCCGCCGCGCAGAGCGGCCCCGGCCGCCACTGCGCCCGCGAGGGCGGCCGCTGCCGCTTCAGCGGGCGCGGCGTGGTGCACTACGGCGCTCGGGGCCGCTTCGCGAAGCGCACGGTGCAAGACGGCGTGGACTGCAACAACGCCACGTTCGGCGATCCCATCGTGGGGGTGGTGAAGGACTGCTACGTCACCGTCACCGAGCCCGCCCCGCCCACCCACGCAGCCACCCGTCGGGCCCGGGTGTCGCTCAAGTCCCACCACGGCAAGTGGGTGGTGGCCGAGGCCGACGGCAACGCCAACGCCAACCGCGGGCGGGTGGGGGAGTGGGAGGTGTTCACCTTGATCACCCACCCCGACGGGCAGGTGAGCCTGCTGGGCCACCACGGGAAGTACCTGGTGGCCGAGCCCGACGGCCGGGTGAACGCCAACCGGCCGGCGCTGGGCCCCTGGGAGAAGTGGACCCTCATCAAGCACGGTGACGGCACCGTGAGTTTCCGCAGCCACCACGGGAAGTACCTGGTGGCCGAGGGCGATGGGCGCCTGAACGCCAACCGGCCCCACATGAAGGAGTGGGAGCGCTTCCGGCTGGTGCGCCGCTAGCCGCGGCGGTTTGATGGGGCCGACCCGCCGCTGCGCTGGAGGCCCCATGCCCGACCCGACCCCCGACCTCATCGCCGAGCTCCGCGCCCAGGTGGACGCCGTGGACGATCGCCTGCTCGCCGCCCTGGGCGAGCGCCTGGCGCTCGCCCGCGCCCTCGGCGACGCCAAGGCCGCACGGGGCCTGCGCGGTCGGGACCCCGCCCGGGAGCGGGCCATCGTGGCGCGCCTGGCAGCCCAGGGCGCCGTGCCCCCCGACCTGGTGTCCCACGTCTGGGCGGCCCTCTTCACCGCCAGCCGCTGGGTGCAGACCGACCACCCGGGCTGAGCCTGCCGCGGCAATCTGACGCGCTGCATCATGTCGCAAATGCCGCATATGTTGATTGCCGGATATCTGACCCCCTGCTAGTCTGCCGGGACGTCCGCGCCCAGTCCGCCCACCGCCCTGGCTGCCTGAGCGCGCCCTACGCCCCACACCAGGCACCAGGACCGCAGGGGAGGCGCATGAAGCTCGGGTACCTCGTCGACCTCGAAAACTGCATCGGCTGCAAGGCCTGCGAGGTCGCCTGCAAGGCAGAGAACAACGTCCCCCTGGGGAGCTGGCGGCTGCGCGTGAAGTACGTGGACGCCGGCACCTTCCCCAACGTGAAGCGCGCCTTCACGCCCATGCGCTGCAACCAGTGCGAGAACGCGCCCTGCGAGCGCTCGTGCCCGGTGAACGCGCTGCACTTCCTCGACAACGGCATCGTCGACATCGACAAGGACCGGTGCATCGGCTGCGCGGCCTGCATCCAGGCGTGCCCGTACGGGGCCATCTACATGGACCCCATCAGCCACACCGCCGACAAGTGCAACTTCTGCGCGCACCGCGTCGAGAGCGGGCTGCAGCCGGCGTGCGTGGTGGCCTGCCCCACCGAGGCCAACATCTTCGGCGATCTGGACGAGAGCGACAGCCTCATCAGCCGCTACATCGCCAGCCACCCCGACGTGAAGGTGCGCAAGCCCGAGAAGGGCACCCGGCCGAAGCACTTCTACGTGGCGGGCGGCGCCATCCACCTGGATCCGTTGGCCAGCAAGCGGGAGGACGGCCACAACCTGTTCAACCGCATCGGGCGGCTCGACCAGCCGGTGGAGGGTCACAAGTGAACAACGCCATCGTCACCCTCGACGTCCTCCACCAGGGCCCCATGTGGGGCTGGTACGTCACCATGAACTTCTGGGCAAAGAGCGTGGCCACCGGGGTCATGCTCATCCTGCCCTTCCTGCTGATGAACAAGCACGACAGCAAACGGATCCGGCTGCTCACGCCGGCGCTCAGCTTCGTGTTCCTGAACATCACCCTGCTGTTCACCCTGCTCGACCTGCACCAGCCCTTCCGCTTCTGGCACATGTTCGTCTACCCGCAGTTCCGCAGCGTGCTGAACCTGGGGGCGTGGTTCCTCAGCGGGCTCAACGGCTTCCTGCTGCTGCACGTCTTCTTCGCCTGGAAAGACAAGGAAGACGCCTACGACAAGCTGCTGCCGGTGACCTGGGTGGTGGCGGCCGTGGCCACCATCTACACCGCCGGCCTGATGGGTCAGGCCAACGCCCGCGAGCTGTGGCAGGTGGGCACCGAGCTGCCCCAGATGATCCTGGCGGCGCTCATGGCGGGCAGCTCGGCCCTGCTGCTGGCGAAGGCCGGCGGCGAAGGCGCGCGGCGGCCCCTGGCCCTCATCCTGGGCCTGGCCACGGGCGTGTCGCTGCTGATCTTCCTGGCCGAGATCTGGCTGGCCCCGCAGAAGAGCGAAGAGGCCGAGTACATGATGCACCTGCTGCTGTCGGGCGAGCTGAAGATGTACTTCCTGCCCGGCCTGCTGCTCGGCTTCGTGCTGCCGGTCGCGGCGGTGCTCGGCGCCCGCCGCAACCCCCTGGTGATGGCCGCCGCCAGCGTGCTCAGCCTGACCGGCCTGTGGCTGGTCAAGCACGCCTGGCTGTTGGCCCCCCAGCTCCTCCCCCTTAGCTGACCCGAGGACGACGACATGGCGATCCATCGACGGGATTTCATGAAGGCGGCCGCGGTGTCGGCCGGCGCCCTCAGCGCCATCGTGGGCTCGGTGCGCAGCGTCGTGCCCAAGGCGAAGGCGGGCGACAAGGTCGGCGACTTCGACAAGGTGCCCATCGTCAACGGCGACCTGGCGGCATACCCGCCCTTCGAGAAGTGGGACTCCTGGAAGGAGCTGTCGGGCGAGGACTGGAAGCGGGGCGGCCTGCTGCGCCACGACGTGAAGGTCCACGAGCACATGCTCGTGCCCACCATCTGCAACAACTGCGAGGCCGTGTGCGGGCTGACGGCGTGGGTCGACAAGGAGACCCTCACCGTGCGCAAGTACATGGGCAACCCGCTGCACACCGGCTCGAAGGGGCGCAACTGCGCCAAGGGCTACGCGGTGCAGTCGCAGATGTACGACCCCGACCGCATCCCGTTCCCGCTGAAGCGGGCGCCGGGCAGCAAGCGCGGGGACGGCCGCTGGGTGCGCACCACCTGGGACGAGGCCCTCGACACCATCGGCAAGAAGATGAACGAGGTGCTGAAGTCCGGGGACGCCCTGGCCAAGAAGTCCATCATGCACCACGTGGGGCGGCCGAATGAGAGCGGCTTCACCGGGCGCGTGTGGGCCAGCCTGGGGCAGGACTTCCAGAACAGCCACACCAACATCTGCTCGGCCAACGGGCGCTTCGGCAGCCTGCTGTGGACCAACGACGATCGCAGCGCCCCCGACTGGGAGAACGCGCGGCTGATCTTCCTCATCTCGAGCCACGCCGCGGACGCGGGCCACTACTTCCAGCAGGCGGCGGGTCAGATCGCCGCGGCCCGGAAGAAGGGTGCCAAGCTGGTGGTGCTGGATCCGCGCCTGTCGAACTCGGCGGGCATCGCCGATCTGTGGATCCCGTGCTGGCCGGGCAGCGAGGCCGCCATCCAGCTCGCCATCGGCGCCGAGCTCATCCGCAACCAGCAGTACGATCGACACTTCATCGAGCAGTGGTGGAACTGGCAGGACTTCATGGCCGCCACCGACGTCCACCAGCTCTACCTGGATCGCGGCTTCCTCTCGAAGCTGCCCAGCGGCGACAGCTTCGAGGCCTTCGAGGCCGTGCTGATGGACCTGTACGGCCGCAACCACACGCTCGAGTGGGCCGCGCAGGAGGCGCGGGTCCCGGTGAGCATGCTGCGCAAGCTCTACGACTACGTGGTGTACGCGGGCGATCGCATCAGCAGCTTCTTCTGGCGCGCTTCGGCGGCGGGCAACCGCGGGGGCTGGATGAGCTCCAGCCGCGCCGGCATCTTCCTGCTGTCGCTCACGGGCAACTTCGGCGGCGTCGGCGCCCTGGGCGTGCATCACGGCCGGTACATCAGCGTGGGTGGCAAGGGTCACGCGGGCACGGCGGGCGGCAAGCCCGAGCACGTGGACGAGTGGAACGAGCTGAGCTGGCCGCCTGAGTGGCCGCTGGCCAGCTACGAGCTCTCGTTCCTGCTGCCCCACCTGCTCACCGACACCGAGTGGCAGAAGAAGTGGCAGGCCAAGGGCCTGACCGTGCCCAGCAAGGTGCCGGTGTGGATCCCCCGGATGTACAACCCGGTGTGGATCAACCCGGACGGCTTCCGCTGGATCGAGGTGCTGCGCGACGAGTCCAAGATGGAGCTGACCTTCAACCCGTCGCCCATCTGGTCCGAGACCAACTGGTTCATGGACTACATCCTGCCGGTGGGCCTGTCGGGCGAGCGCCACGACCAGCACTCCGAGCCCACCAACGTCGAGGCGTGGGCCGGCTTCCGCCAGCCCGTGCTGCGCGTGGCGCTCGAGAAGATGGGCTGGGAGCCCAAGGACCCCGCGCGGGCCACGCTGGAGGCCCACATGAAGGCGGGCCTGGGCGAGATCTGGGAGGAGAACGAGCTGTGGATCAACCTGGCCTTCAAGGCCGATCCCGACGGCTCGCTGGGCGTGCGCAAGTACTGGGAGAGCAAGCTCAATCCGGGCAAGCCGGTGACCATCGCCGAGTACTACGACGCGGCCTTCCGGGGCCTGCCGAAGCTGAAGGCGGCGGCCGAGAAGGCGGCGGCGGACAAGGCGAAGAAGGCCAAGACCCCGCTCGAGAAGAAGCTGGCCGCCTTCGCCCAGAAGTTCCCCTGCTATGATCTGATGCGCGATCGGGGCGCCTGGACCGAAGAGACCCACGTCTACGAGCAGCACAAGCACCATCTGCACAAGGACGAGGCGGCCCAGACGGTGACCGTGCACGCCCCGCAGTTCTGGGGTGGCAAGGTCACCTACCCGCTGGACCAGGTGCAGACCGACGCGCGCACGAAGCAGCTCTACGTCGAGACCGAAGAGGGCCGGCACAACATCGGCGTGGTGGGCCACCACGGCGAGTGGGAGGAGGGCTTCGAGACCCCGTCCCGCAAGCTGGACTTCTACGCCGCGTGGATGAAGGACTGGGGCTGGCCCGAGTACTCGGTGCCCATCTACCCCGTGACCGACGCGCAGAAGCAGCAGATGGAGCACGTGGTGTCGCACGTGCACCACGCCTACATGACCGAGCCCAACGCCTTCGCGCTGAACACGATCTTCCGGCTGCCCTACAACATCCACACCCGCAGCGTGAACTCGAAGTGGCTGATGGAGATCAGCCAGAACCACGCGCCCCTGTGGATGGCCGCCCGGGACGCCGAGCGCCTGGGTTTCCGGCGCGGCGATCCGGTCAAGGTGAAGGTGGTGGACACCGTCAGCGGGCTCGAGAGTGGCTACTTCATCGCGCAGTGCCAGCCCACCGAGGGGCAGGCGCCGGGCACGCTGTCGTGCAGCCACCACGCGGGCCGCTGGCGGGTGATGAACGACATTCAGGTCGAGGGCTTCGACACCCCCCTGCACATGAACCGCATGGGGACCCCCGAGGTGGAGATCAAAGAGCAGGGCACCGTGCGCACCATGCACCCGGTGGCCGGCATCCAGCCCTTCGCCGTGAAGGCCCACAAGGAGTTCGGCGAGAAGGGCTGGCCCTACGCCGAGTTCAACCACGACCTGCACAACATCAAGTGGGACGGCCTGAGCGGCGTGTGGCAGAACGCCACCCACCACCCGCACCCTGATCCGTTGTCGGGCATGCACTGCTGGCACCAGAAGGTGGTGCTGGAGAAGCCCGGCCCGGGCGAGAAGGTGGGCGATCTGAAGGTGGACATCCAGGCCACCTACGACACCTACAAGGCTTGGCGCGACAAGCTCACCCGGCCGGCGCCCGGCCCCGGCGGCCTGCGCCGGCCCGAGCACCTGAAGCGGCCGTGGGTGCCCCTGACCCGCAGCGCGTATAAGATGCCCACCACCTGATCCGGGACCCGTGAGCCCCCCATGAGCCACCCCACCGACGCCACCGCCCGCGGCAACCTGTACGGCTTCTTCTCGCGCCTGTTCGTGAAGGAGCTGGACGCGGCGGCGGTGGAGCTGCTGTGGAGCCCGCTGGGCCACGCGCTGCTGCCCCGGTTCTACGCCGGCGACGAGGCGAAGCACCTGGCCGACGCCGACGCTCGGGTGCGAGTGTTCGACGCCGACTTCGTGCACCTCACCGTGGTCAACGTGGTGCCCTACGCCTCGTTCTACCGGCGCGACGACGCCCGGGTGGAGTCGGGCGGCGCCAACCCCATCAGCGACTGGCTCTCGCAGTACGGCTTCGAGGTGGACCTGGTGGCGGCTCGATCGCTGTCGCAGGATCACATCGGCATCGTGCTCGAGGTGATGGCCACGCTGTGTGTCCACGAGGCCGAGGCCGAGGCCCGGCCCGACGCCGAGTACGCCGCCCACATCCGCGGCCTGCAGCGCGAGTTCCTGCGCGAGCATGTGCTGTCGTGGGCGCCCGTGTATCTGTTCGCCGTCGAGCGCAGCGCCCACACCGCGCTGTACCGCGAGGCCGCCGAGGCCTGTGTCGCCTGGCTCGGGGCCGACTTTCAGGCGCTGACGGACCGCGCCTGATGGGTGCCGTCTGATGGGGGTCTCGCTCACCTACGAGCAGTGCGTGCGCACTCGCAGCCGCCTGCTCGATTGCACCGCTTGTGTGGAATCCTGCCCCACAGATGCCATCGCCCTGGACGAGCGCGGTGCCATCACCGTCGCCCAGGGCGCCTGCATCGGCTGTGGACTCTGTTCGGCCGTCTGCCCCACCGAGGCCATCGCGGCGCCCTTCGACGTGGACGCCGTGCTGGCCGCCCAGGGCCCGTGGCGCTGTGAGCACGGCGGCCTGCCTTGCGTGGCGGGCCTGGCCAGCGAGGTGCTGGTGACCCTGGGTCTGCGCCACGATGCCCCGGTGTTGCAGGCCGTGCCCGGGTGCAAGGCCGCCGCCGGGCACGCCGGGCTGGCCGAGCGGGTGGCCGACGCCAACCGCATGCTCACCGCGCTGGGCCGGAGCTCGATCACCGTCGAGGTGTTGCCCGAGGTGCCGTCAGAGCCCGGACCCGAGGCCACCAGCGAGCCCGTCTCCAGCCGGCGCCAGTTCTTCCGGCGCATGGTGGGCGCCGACACACCGCCGGCCGGCGCCGGCGAGACCCTGCGCTGGGGCGGCAAGATCGACCGCGCCAGGATGCAGCGCACCCCGCCCCGGCGGGCTCGGCTGCAGACGGCGGTCGCGGGTCTGACCGCGGTGACCCCGCTGGCCGGCGACCTGGCCTTCACGAGCGACAAGCGCCTGGATCCGCAGGCCTGCACGGTGTGTACGATCTGCGTGAACATCTGCCCCACGGGCGCGCTGCAGGCCGGCACGGGCTGGCGGTCCATCGCCTTCGACGCCAGCCAGTGTGTGAAGTGTCGCTTGTGTCACGCCGTATGTGCGCCCGACGCGCTGACCCTGGCCGAGCAGCCCGCGCTGGCCGATGTGCTCGCGCCCGGGCACCGCCTGCTGGCGCAGCTCACCACCCGCACCTGCGTGGAGTGCGGCCGCCGCTTCCCCCGCGATGAGGGCCGCGGCGGCCTGTGCCCCCCGTGTGCCGCCATGGAAGACGAGGCCTTCGATCTGACGGGGCTGAGGTAGCATCAATGGGTCGCCGTACACACACGCCGGACGCCTTCGATCACCTGGCCGAGAGCCTGGTCAATCCCGCCGAGACCGGCGTGTATCTGGCCAAGAGCGAGATGATCGTGCTGGCCAACCTCACCGAGGGCAGCCTGCGGGTGAACGAACGCCGGCGCATGCTCGCCGACGTACTGAAGTCGCCCGAGACCCTGGCGGGCCTGAGCGATCTGCTGGAACACATCGTGGTGCACTGCCGGGCGCACGTGGAGCGCTACACCGAGCTGGGCCAGGCCTGGCCCGCGATGGCCCCGACGATGGCCCCCTGGGCGAGCAAGGCGCAGGCCACCATCAAGCGGCTGAGGGACCTGCAGGCCGAGCTGGCCGAGGAGGCCGAGCTGGCCGCCGAGGGGACGGGGCCCTGACGCCCACCGGGCGGCGATGACGTCGCCGCGCGCGCAACGCTCGCACCGAGCCCCCCCCTTCGGGCAAGGTGCCGCCCCATGATCGCCCTGACCAACATCAACAAGCAGTACGGTGGCCAGATCCTCTTTCTGGACGCATCCTTCCAGCTCAACCCGGGCGAGAAGGTCGGCCTCGTCGGCCCCAACGGCGCGGGCAAGTCCACCGTCTTTCGACTCATCACGGGCGAGGAAGAGCCCGATGACGGGGTGATCTCGCGCCCCAAGACGCTGACCATCGGCTACTTCCGTCAGGACGTCGGCGACATGGGGGGCCGCACCGTGCTCGCCGAGACCGTCGCGGGCGCGGGCGAGGTGGCCGATCTGGGGGCCGAACTGGCGCAGCTCGAAGCCAGCCTCTGTGAGCCCAGCGACGACCTGGACCGCCTGCTCGCCCGCTACGGGGAAGTGCAGGCCCGCTTCCAAGAGCTGGGGGGCTACGACCTGGAGGCCCGTGCCCAGGCCATCCTCGCCGGCCTGGGGCTGCGCCCCGACCAGATCACCCAGGACGTGGGCCGCCTGTCGGGCGGCTGGAAGATGCGCGTCGCCCTCGCCCGCATCCTCCTGGCGCGCCCCGACGCGCTCTTGCTCGACGAGCCCACCAACTACCTCGACCTGGAGTCCATCCTCTGGCTCGAGCAGTTCCTGCGCGACTTCCCCGGCGCCGTCCTGATGACCTGCCACGACCGCGACGTCATGGACCGCGTGGTCCAGCGCATCGTCGAGATCGACGGCGGCACGCTGACCAGCTACACGGGCGACTACGCCTTCTACGAGGCCATGCGGGCCCAGGAGGCCGCCCGCCGCGAAGCGGCGTACGCCCGCCAGCAGGCCATGCTCCAGAAGGAGATGCGCTTCGTCGAGCGCTTCAAGGCCCAGGCCGCCAAGGCCGCGCAGGTCCAGAGCCGGGTGAAGAAGCTCGACAAGATCGAGAAGATCGAGCCCCCGCGCCGCATCCAGGAGCGCCACTTCGACTTCCGCCCGCCCGAGCGCTCGGGCGACGACGCGCTCAAGCTCGTGGGCCTGCGCAAGGCCTTCGGCGCCCACGTCGTGCACGCCGGCCTGGACCTCGTCATCCGCCGGGGCGAGCGCTGGGCCATCATGGGCGAGAACGGCGCGGGGAAGACCACCCTGCTCAAGATGATGGCGGACGTCCTGACGCCCGACGCCGGCACCTGCACCCTGGGCGCCAACGTGAAGCTCGGCTACTTCGCGCAGCACCAGCTCGAGACCCTGGACGCCCAGGCCACCGTCCTGGAGGAGCTGCAGGCCCACACCCGCACGCTGAGCATCGGGGTGCTGCGCAACGCGGGCGGCGCCTTCGGCTTCCACGGCGACGACATGGACAAGCCCATCAGCGTCCTCTCGGGCGGCGAGCTCGCCCGCGTCGCCCTGCTCAAGCTCTTCTTCGACGCCCCCAACGTCCTCATCCTCGACGAGCCCACCAACCACCTCGACCTGACCACCAAGGCCACGCTCGTCCGCGCCCTGGCCGCCTACGAGGGCACCGTCGTCTTCGTCAGCCACGACCGCGCCTTCCTGCGCGCCATCGCCAACCGGATCCTGGAGCTCACCCCCGCGGGCCCGCTCACCTACGGCGGCACCTACGACGAGTACGTGGCCTCGTCGGGCCACGCCGCCCCGGGCATGCGCGTCGACTGATCTACCGCGGCAGGTAGCTGCTGGGGTTGGCGCCGAACACCCGGGTGAACTCGCGGGAGAACTGCGAGAGGCTGCTGTAGCCCACCTGGTAGGCGGCGCCGGACACGTTGTTCAGGCCTTGGCTGAGCTGCCGGTGGGCCTCTTGCAGGCGCAGGCGCTTGATGTATTGCATGGGCGTCTCGGCGGTGACGGCCTTGAAGGCCTCGTAGAACACCGAGGGGCTCACGCCGGCCTGCGCGGCCAGATCGGGCACGGCGAAGGGCTGGGTGCAGTCGGCGTGGATGGTGGCGAGCACGTCGGCGATGGCGCCGGGCTGGCCGTGGCCCATGGCCACCGCGCGCAGGAAGCCGCCGCGGGGGCCGGTGAGCACGCGGTACAGCAGCTCGCGCAGGTACAGGGGGCCCAGGGCGGGGAGGTCGGCGGGGCGATCCAGCAGGGCGACCAGGCGGCCCATGAGGTCGTGAAGCTCGGGGGTGACGGGGCAGGCGGCCAGACCCCGCTGCGGGGGCTCGGCGGTGCTGGGGGTGAGGCTGGGACCGGCCTGGGCCATCAGGGCGCGCACGGTCTCCAGGTCGATGTCCACCACCAGCGACAGGAAGGGGCGCTCGGGGCTGGCTTCGAGGATCTGGCCCACCACCGGCAGGGGCACGGCGGTGACCAGGTAGTGTTCGGGGTCGTAGTGGTACGCGTCGTCGCCCACCTGCGAGCGTTTGCGGCCCTGGGTGACGAGGAACACGCTGCGGCTGTAGACGGCCGGCTCGGGCGCGGTGGTCCCGTCACGGCGGAAGATCAGCAGGCCAGGCAGCGCCGTGGCGTTGCCGCCTTCGGCCGGGGCGTGGGCCAGGCAGCGCTGGGCCAGGGTGGGCGGGGCCGCGGGCACCCGGGCGACCTCAGTACCGGGCGCCGGCGGTGGCGCCCACGGGCAGGGCCTCGTCGAGGAAGGCCAGCTCCTGGGCGGTGAGGGTGACCTGGCGGGCGCCCTGGTTCTCGTCGAAGCGCTTCTGGCTGCGGGTGCCAGGGATGGTCACCACGTGCTCGCCGTGGCTGAGCAGCCAGGCCAGGGCGAGCTGGGCCGGGGTGACGCCCTTGTCGGCGGCCATGGCCCGCACGGTGGCGACGAGGTCCAGGTTCTTCTGGAAGTTCTCGCCCTGGAAGCGGGGGTTGTGGCGGCGGAAGTCGTCGGCGGCGAAGTCCTCGGGCGACTGGATGGCGCCCGTGAGGAAGCCGCGGCCCAGGGGCGAGTAGGCCACGAAGGTGATGCCCAACTCTTTGCAGGTGTCCAGCAGCTCCAGCTCGGGCTCGCGGGACCACAGGCTGAACTCGGTCTGCAGGGCGCTGATGGGGTGCACGGCGTGGGCGCGGCGCACCTGCTCGGGGGTGGCCTCGGACAGGCCCAGGGCGCGCACCTTGCCGGCCTTCACCAGCTCGGCCATGGCGCCCACGGTCTCCTCGATGGGCGTGTTGGGGTCCACCCGGTGCTGGTAGTACAGGTCGATGGTGTCGACGCCCAGGCGCTCGAGCGAGGCGTCGCAGCAGGCGCGCACGTACTCGGGCTTGCCGTTGATGCCCAGGAAGCCCTTGTTGTCGTCGCGCATGACGCCGAACTTGGTGGCGATGACGGCCTCGTCGCGCCGGGCGCGCAGGGCGCCGCCCACCAACACCTCGTTGGTCCAGGGGCCGTACATGTCGGCGGTGTCGAAGAAGTTCATGCCGGCGTCCAGGGCGTGGTGGATCAGCGCCACGCTCTGGGCGTCATCGGACTTGCCATAGAACTCCGACATGCCCATGCAGCCCAGGCCGATGGGGGCGATCTGCATGCCAGTGGTTCCGAGGGGGCGGCGGGAAGGCGTGCTCATGGTGGACTCCCGAGAGAGGGTGGCTTGGCGGTGCCCGGCAGGGGGGCGGTGACAGCGCCAAGGTAGAGGGAGTCGGCCGCTGGGCGAAGGGCAATTGCTCCGAAGGGTTTGCCTGATCCTCCGGCTTCGGAGGATCAGGCAACCGCGCTCAGTCCGTCTCGACGGGCAGGTCGAGCCGGCTGTATTCGGCCCAGGAGCCGTCGTAGTTCAACGCGGTTGCGGGATCGGCGCCGAGCTGGTGCAAGGCGAAGGCGATGGCCGCCGAGCGGGTGCCCGACTGGCAGTAGCTGAGCACTTTGGTCTGCCCCGGGGTGATGCCCAGGCCCGTGAACAGGGCGCGCAGCTCGTTCACCGGCTTCAGGCGCTGGTCCTGCTCGGTGCGCAGCACGCCGAACCACTCCAGGTGCTTGCTGCCGGGGATGCGGCCCTTCTTGGCGGCGTTCTTGCGCTGCTCGGCGCCGGCGAACTCGGCGCGGCTGCGGGTGTCGAGCTTCACGGCGTCGGCGGCGAAGGCCTGCAGGGCCTGCCAGCGCTGGGGAGTGGGCGCGCTGGGGCCGGCGAGCGTCACGTCGCCGGGCGACGGGGCCTTGCCGGGGCCGGCGGCCAGGCCGTGGCCGCCGTTCAGCCACGCGCGCAGGTTGCCGTCGAGCACCCGGGCCTCGTAGCCGGCGATGTGCCTCAGGGTCCACCACAGCCGGATGGGCTCGGGGCCGCCGTCGCCGTAGAGCACCACCACCGCGTCCTGGCGGACGCCGCGGGCGCGCAGGGCCGCCTGCAGCTCGGCCACGGGCCGGGACATGCCGGGGATGTCGCCGCCCGAATAGTCGGGGCGGTCGATGGGCACCGCGCCGGGGATGTGGCCCTGCTCGAAGCGGGCCGTGGGGCGCACGTCCAGCACCACCAGCCGGGGGCTGCCCAGGGCCTTCGCCAGCTCGGCGGCGCTCACCATGGCCTCGGGGTGGGCGTAGCCGGCGGCCTTGGCCTCGCTACCGAAGGCCTCCAGGGCCGCAGTGGCGGCTTCGGGGCTGGCGGCGTAGGCGTCGGCGCCGGCGGGGGCGACGGTCATGGGCTGGGAGGTGGCGGCGGCCTCGCCCATCATCGGGGTGCGGGCCTCGAGGGCGCGGGGCAGGGCGGCCCAGTAGCCGCCGCCGACGAGCAGCACGCCCACCACGCTGGCGCCCACGGTGGCCGCGCGCTTGCCCTCGCCCAGCCAGTGGCTGACGGGCCAGGCCATGAGGCCGAAGAAGTCATTGGGGTAGGTCTCGACGCCGGGGAACCCCAGGGCGCGGGGGGTGTGTTCGGGCATGTAGGCGGTGCCGAACAGCCAGTCCCAGGTGCTGAAGATGATGCCGAAGTTGACGGTGTTGGTGCCGTCGCGGTCGTAGTCGTGGTGCCACAGGTGCATGCGCGGGCTGTTGAAGATGTACCTCAGCCAGGTGTGGCCCAGGTCCAGGTTGGCGTGGTTGAGGTGCCCGATGAGGGTGCCGAACAGCGCGTGGAACATGATGGCCTCGTAGCCGAAGCCGAACCACACCAGGGGCAGGTAGAGCACGGTCTTGTAGACGACCACCTCGGTCCACTGGAACCGGAACGAGACGATCCAGTCCATCTCGCCGTCTTTGACCGAGTGGTGGCCCTTGTGGAACTCCCAGAAGAAGGCCACCCGGTGCAGCAGGTTGTGGACCGACCACTGAATGAAGTCGACGACCACCAGCGCCACCGGGATCTGGACCCACAGCGGCCACTGGCTGGCGGCGTTGCGGTAGACCGTGTCCATCAAGCCGGCCTGGCCGAGCCAGGCGTCGATGTGGGGCAGCACGAAGTTGGCGGCCAGACCCGCCAGCACCGCGCCCAGGAAGTGCCCGTTGAACACCAGGTGGATCAGGTCGGACCACAGGTAGCGGCGCAGAGCCACCTGCTCTTTGCGCCAGGGCCAGCGCCGCTCGGCGGCGGCCACGACCACCGAGAAGAGGGCCAGGCCGATGGGGTACAGGTAGGCGCTGAGCAGGTCCATGGGGGCTCCGGGGCGGGGGATGGGACCGGGCATAGCAAGAACCGGACCCCGCAGCGAGGTGCTGCGGCAGAACGCCGCGCCGGACGGGTGGGCGCCGGCACTCTGTCGTGGTGTTTCAATGTGTTGCGACGTGTGGTGCGTCTGCGGCGCGGTTGCTGCGACGTTGCCCGCTCAAGGACGCGGCTGGAGGGTCACCGTCACGCCCGCCGGCAGGCTCAGCGCCTGCAGGGCGGGCTCCACCTGTGCGGGCGTCGCGCCCACCACCCACAGCGCGTGGCCCGGGCGACCGTCGCGACGCTGCACGGGCTGGGGCCCCGCCAGGCGCTCGATGGTGGCGACCGCGCTCAACGGCACCCGGGCGCCGCCAGGGGTGGCCACGGTGAGGTCTGTCAGCTCGGGGCGGGGGCTCTGGATCACCGTGATGGGCGTGGCCCCCGGGCGGCCTGCGGGCACGCCCTCGAGGCCGGCGCGGACGGCCTGCGCCAGCGCGTGGGGGGTGATCCCCATGCGACGGCCGTGGGAGCTCAAGCGCACCTGCAGCTCCGCTGGGACGGGCGGGGCGGGATCCTCGACGGCCCGGCCGATCCGGGCGGCCGACAGGGCGGCGCGGGTGGCCTCCAGCAGCGGGGGCAACGCGTCGGCCGGGCCGCCGAGCCAGATCTCGGTGACGGGCTCGCCGGGATCGCGGCTGTGGGCGAGCTGCACGCCGGGCAGGGCGCGCAGCGCGGCCTCCAGCGCGGGACGCTGGGAGGCGGGAACTCGCGCGCGGATGGTCGGGCCGTCCGCTTCCAGGTGCAGCGTCGCCCCGGGGACCGCGCGCCGCGCGGCGGCGAAGACGGCGGACCAGCGGTCGGCCTCGGCCAGGTGCACGTGCACGTCGCTGGCCTGCGTGGGTAGCAGCCGGGCGTCGGCGGCGGCCTCGTCGAGCTTCAGGGGCGCGCCGCCGTGGCCCAGGACGGTCAGGCAGACGGCGGCGGCGCCGTCGACCTCGCAGTGGCAGCGGGGGGTGTCCTCCAGGCGCAGGGTGGCCACGTCGGACAAGCGCACCTTCGGGGTCAGCATCACGGCGGACAGGGCCTGCACGTCCGCCCCGGGGGTCGGCGCGAGGGCCGCCGCCACGGCCTCGAGGGTGAGCCCGAAGGCGGCCAGCCTGCGGGCGTCCGCCTCGACCTTCAGGTGGGGGTCGGGCAGCCCGCAGGCGCGGACCTCGGTGATGCCAGCGAAGCGCTCCAGGCCCTCGGCGATGCGGGCGGCGCGGGCGCGGGCCGCGGGGTCGCCGCCCGGGAGCGCGTAGCGCCGCAGGATCGTGCCGGGCTGCCGCCGCAGCAGGGCCGGCTCGCAGTCGTCCGGCAGGGTCGCGCGGGCGGCGTCCAGCGCCTCGCGGGTGCGCTGAGCGGCGCGCCCGGGCGGAACCTGGGCTTCAAAGGTCAGCGCCAGCTCCAGCACGCCCTCCCGGGCCGTGCTGCTCAGCTTCGCCAGGCCGGGCAGCCGCGTCACCGCGCCCTCGACGGGCCGGGCGACCTGCGCTTCCACGGCGGCCGGGGAGTAGCCCGGGCAGATCACCTGCACCGTGAGGGGCGGCGGCGTGGTGGGGACGGGGGTCGGGCGCAGCTTCGCCAGCCAGTCGGCGGGCGAGGCGAGGGCGAGGGGGGCCCACAGGGCCACGAGCAGAGTCAGCATGGCTGCGAGCATGCCCTATCCAGCCGGCGTGGGGACCACTTCTTCGGTTGAGGGCGATGGTGTGAGCGTTGGTGGCGACGGCGGCAATCCAGGCCACGAGCGGGCGGCGGTCTGGGCATCTGTGGTTGCGTGATTGCAACTTATGGTGGCCGAAATGCTCGTTGGTTCGACTTGAGCACCTCGCTAGCGTGGGTCCCAACACGGCGCCCGGTGGGCGTCGCCGCTGGAAAGGGGCTGGCATGGCACGCATGATCGAGGGTCAGTGGGAGGGTTCCTGGCGTCCCGCCGATGCAGAGGGCGACGGCAGCTTTCGGCGCAAGCCGAGCGTGTTCCGCGAGCCGCTGCCGCAGGGGCCCATCGAGGCGGGCCGGTACCATCTGTTCGTGGCGTGGACCTGCCCGTGGGCGCACCGCACCCTGGTGGTACGGGCGCTGAAGGGCCTGCAGGCGTTGATCCCGGTGCACTTCGCCAATGAGCTCACGGATCGGAGCTGGGCCTTCGAGTCGCCGGAAGCCTCGCCCTACGGAGACCACCACCTGTACCAGGTCTACTTGCGGGCGGATCCAGCGTACACGGGGCGGGTGACCGTGCCGGTGCTGTGGGACAGCCAGACACAGCGCATCGTGAACAACGAGTCCAGCGAGATCATCGCGTGGCTGGACAGCCTGCCGAGCGCGGCGCCCCGCTTGCGCCCGCAGCGCTGGCTCTCCGAGATCGACCAATGGGCCGATGCGCTGTATGAGCCGCTGAACAACGGTGTGTACCGGGCCGGCTTTGCGTCGTCCCAGGCCGCATACGATGAGGCGGTGGCGGGTGTGTTCGCCTGCCTCGATGGGGTGGAGGCCCGGTTGGAGGGGCGGCGCTGGCTCGTGGGCGACCGTATCACCGAGGCCGACATCCGCCTCTTCGTCACGGCGTTTCGCTTCGACGGGGCCTACTACTCCCTGTTTCGCTGCAATCTGCGGCGTCTGGCCGACTACCCGAACATCCAAGCCCACCTGGTCCGGCTGTTCGCCCTGCCGGGTGTGTCCGAGACCTGCAATCTGGCCGCTGCCCGGCGGGGCTATGCCTCGATCCGCGCGGTGAACCCCAGCGGGATCGTCCCTGCCGGCCCCCTGGGCCTGGTGGGCGTCGTCGGGCCCTGATCACAGACACCCGCGCCGGCCCGATGTCGGGGCGGCGCCTTTCAGACCGGCGCGCTGCGCCACAGGAGATGACCATGTTCCGCCACCCGACCCGCGCCCTCGGCGCCCTCGCCCTCGTGTGTCTGGTCGCCAGCCTCACCGCGGCTTGTGAAGAGACGAAGAGCAAGTCGTCCGAGGATCTCGCGGCCGAGGCCGCCCAGATCGCGGTGTATCTGGAGACCTTCGATGACCTGGACTTCCAGGTGTTCACGCATCAGAAGTGGGACCGGCTGCACGAGAGCCACGCGCAAGACATCAAGGTGCACTGGCCCGACGGGCACACCACCGAGGGCATCGAGGTCCACATCGAAGACCTGAAGGCTCTGTTCGTGTGGGCCCCGGACACCCGCATTGAGGAGCACCCCATCAAGCTCGGCCAGGGCGAGTGGACCGCCGTGGTGGGGTACATGGAGGGCACCTTCACCGAGCCCATGCCCATCGGCGACGGGCAGTTCATCCAGCCGACGGGGAGGGCCTACAAGATCCGCATGGCCACCATCGGGCACTGGAACGCTGACGGTGTCATGGATGAGGAGTTCCTGTTCTGGGACAACCAGGACTTCTACCGTCAGATCGGTCTGGCTGAGTAGCGGCTCAGCGGAACCAGCCGGCACGGCGGGTCTGTTCGGCGGTCAGATCGATGAACGCACGGACCCGCGGCGCCAGGTGGCGGCTCCTCAGCCAGACGAGCGAGAGCCGCGGGACGGGGTCGAGCTGCCAGTCGGGCAGGACCCGAACCAGGCGGCCGTCGTCCACCAGTGGGGCCGCCACGAAGTCCGGGAGCACCCCGAGGCCTGCGTCTGCTGTCATCATGGCGGCGAGTGGACGGTAGTCGTCTGCGGTCAGGTCGGGTTCGCCTGGCCACGGGCTGACCCCCGCCGTGGAGTGGGCCAGCCGCCGGTGGTCACAGACGTCGGCCACCGAGGTGGGTGCTCCGCACCGGGCAATGTAGCCTGGGCTGCCGAAGATCCCGAAGGTCACGGGGCCCAGCGGCCGCGCCACCAGGTCGTCTCTGGGTGGCAGGGGGCGCGCGTGGGTGCGGAAGGCCATGTCCACCCCCTCTTCCAGCAGATCCACTTTGCGGTTGGTGACGGCGAGCGCCACGCGAACCCGGGGGTACCGGGCGCTGTAGGCCGCGAGCAGGTCGCTGAGGAACGCGGAGGTGCCCAGGTCGATGGAGGCCGTGACGCGCAGGGTCCCCTGGGGCTCTGCGGTGGAGTCGGCCAGATCCCCCGCCACATCGGCGATGTCGCGCAGGTGCGGTGCGCACCGCTCGTAGAGGGCGCGGCCATCGTCCGACAGGGCGAAGGCGCGGGCGGAGCGGACGAGCAACGCCGTGCCGAGCGCGGCCTCCAGGCGACCGACCCGACGACTCACCGTGGACTTGGGCACGCCGAGCTGCTGCCCGGCGGCCGAGAAGGTGCCGGTCTCGGCGACGGCGACGAAGGTCTCGAGGTCGTTCAGGTTCATCCGGTGCTCGTGGTGCCTGGTGCGCGGCGCGTCAGGGGGAGGAGATCACGGCGCGCGTCGGCGCTCAAGAGGTGGCTGGCATGGGGGAGGCTCCCCGGTCGTCCGCGAGGGCCAGCAGGCGGCCCCGGATCTCGTCGCGGGCGACGCGGAAGTGTTGCAGGCGCTCTTGGTCGGTCAGGTCTTCGTGCTTGCGGTCGGGGTCCTGCAGGGGCCAGTGCAGGCGAGCCGCGTCGCCGAGGAAGACGGGGCAGACCTCTTCGGCGCAGAGCGTGACGACCAGGTCCACGGCGGCCGGGTCGATGGTCTGCACCGACTTCGAGGTGTGTGCGCCCAGGTCGATGCCCAGCTCAGCCATGGCCCGGACGGCGTACGGATTGACGCGGGACGGCGCCGAGCCGGCCGACTGCACGCGCACGGCGTCGCCGAACAGATCGCGGGCCAGGCCCTCGGCCATCTGGGAACGCGCCGAGTTCGCGACACAGAGAAACAGGATCGAGTCGAACCGGAAGCCAGGCATGGGATCCCTCATGGGGTGGCCGGAGGCGGGGCTGGGAACCACCCGCGGGTCCGGTTGGCGAAGGCGACCAGCGAGAGCATCACCGGGACCTCGATCAAGACCCCGACCACGGTGGCGAGGGCGGCGCCGGAGTTCAGCCCGAACAGGCTGATGGCGACGGCCACCGCCAGCTCGAAGAAGTTGGAGGTGCCGATCAGGGCGGCGGGGGCGGCCACGTTGAAGGGCAGGCGGAGCGTCCGGGCGAGGCCGTAGGCGATGGCGAAGATGCCGTAGCTCTGGAGCAGCAGGGGCACGGCGATGAGCGCCACCCGGCCGGGCTGTGCGATGAGTGTCTCGGCCTGGAAGCCGAAGAGCAGCACGACGGTGAGCAGCAGGCCGACGATGGCGGCGGGCTTCAGGCGGGCGGACAGCCGGTCGATGGCCTGTGGGCCACCGGCGCGTACCAGGCGCGTGTGCGTGAGCAAGCCCGCGCCCAGGGGGATCACCACGAAGATCACGACCGAGGCCAGCAGGGTGCCCCACGGCACCGTGAGGTCGGTGACACCGAGCAGGAGGCCGGCGATGGGGGCGAAGGCGAAGACCAGGATCAGATCGTTCACCGACACCTGCACCAGGGTGTAGTTGGCGTCGCCGTCGGTCAGGTGGCTCCAGACGAACACCATGGCGGTGCAGGGGGCGACGCCCAGCAGGATCATGCCGGCGATGTATTGCTGCGCGTCGGCGGCGGGGACGAGGCCGGCGAAGACATGCTGGAAGAACAGGACGCCCAGGGCCGCCATGCTGAAGGGCTTGATGAGCCAGTTGACCACCACGGTCAGGGCCAGGCCCTTGGGGCGCCTGCCCACGTCCTTCAGGCACGCGGGCTCGACCTTGAGCATCATGGGGTAGATCATCAGCCAGATCAGGGCAGCGACCACCAGGTTGACCCGGGCCCACTCCAGGCGGGCGATGCCCTCGAACAGGCCGGGGGCCACCAGGCCCAGGCCGACGCCGGCGGCGATGGCCAGGGCGACCCACAGCGACAGGAAGCGTTCAAACACACCCATGGCGCAACCTCACAAGCCCTGGACCAGCGCTTTGAGCTGCGCCACCGCGCTGGGCTCGACGCAGTAGCAGACGCGGGGGCCGTCCACCTCGCCCCGGATGAGGCCGGCGTCTTTGAGCTGCTTGAGGTGCTGCGAGACGGTGGACTGCGCCAGCGGGAGCTCGTCGACGAGCTCGCCGACGATGCAGCCCGAGCGCTGCGCCAGCAGGCGCACGATGGCGACGCGGGTGGGGTGGGCGATGGCCTTCGCGAGCTGGGCGAGGCGCGTGTTGGCCGCGGCCTCGTCGGTCGGCGGGGGGGGCGGCGGTTGCGGGGGCGGGCAGCAGGGCTGGGGCGGGGCGGTGGCCATGGTGGAGCCTCCGAGAGTGAATGCCAATCGTCGATATGCGATAAGACGAGCGCTGGCAAGCCCCCTGGCAAGCCCCCTTGCGCGGCGAGGACGCCGATCGCGTGGCCCCAGTGGCCGTCGCGCAGGCGCCTCGGGCATCATGGGCCCATGCGTCGCATCACCCCGCTGTTGTTCCTGCTGGCCCTGGGCTGCGCGCCCGAGGGTGAGTTCGATCCCGAGGATCACGTCGAGGAGGGCGCGCTGGGCGTCTGGCGGCCGGGGCTGACGGTCGAGCAGGCCGGCGGCTGCTCCACCTCGATCGTCAGCGGCCTGTCGCAGCAGCTCATCGAGGAGCTGAACTGCCTGCGGCCGAACACGCTGGTGGACTACAGCGGGGCGAACATCGGCAACAACGCGGCGGTGTGGCCCTACCTGCAGCCGGCGGCGCGGGACGGCCTGCGCCGGGCGGTGGACGCGCGCGGGGCGCGGGTGCAGATCGCCAGCGCGCTGCGCACCCTGCCGCAGCAGTTCCTGCTGTATCGCTGGTACACCCAGGGGCGCTGCGGCATCAGCCTGGCGGCGCGGCCGGGGCGCAGCCGGCACGAGAGCGGGCTGGCGCTGGATGTGCAGGACAACGCCGCCTGGCGGGCGTCGCTTTCGAACGCCGGCTGGCGCTGGCTGGGGGCGAGCGACCCCCCGCACTTCGACTACGTGGCGGGCGGCACGGTGAACCTGGCCGGGTTGTCGGTGCAGGCCTTTCAGCGGCTCTGGAACCGCAACCACCCCGAGGATCGCATTGACGAGGACGGCGCGTATGGGCCGCAGACCGAGGCGCGGCTGCTGCGGTCGCCCACCGAGGGCTTTGCGGTGGGGGCGTGCGTGCAGGTGCCCGAGCCCGAGCCGGATCCCGATCTGGGGCCGCCGCCGGATCCGGGTGAGCAACTGCCTGATCTGACTGTGCTTTCGCGATGGACCACCATCCCGGGGCAGGCCCGGGATCTGGTGACCACGGGACAGAGTGAGGGTGTGTTCGATGTGCTCGTCGGGCAGCGCTTTGAGGGCACCGTCGAGGTGGCCAACGGCGGCGCGGGGCCGGCGCGGGCGGTGGTGGTGGGCTACGCGCTGACCGACGCCTTCCTGGCGCCGGTGGAGGCGGTGATCGAGCGCCGCGCGGGCGAGCAGTGGGTGCCGCTGGGGGCCGCGCCGGTGGCCGCCCTGGCCCACGTGGAGCTGGGCGACGTGCCCCCGGGCGAGGCGCGCCGGGTGCGGCTGGTGCTGGACGCGCGGGAGGCAGCGCCCGGGGTGTACGCGCACCTGCGGGGCTGGGTGGTGTCAGCGGGCACCTGGTACGGCGAGCAGCGCGACTGGGACGACGAGGTGGAGCGAAACGGTGCGGGACGGGTGCTGCGGCACGAGGGGCTGGCGGACGTGTTCGGGGTGGACCGCTGGGTGTGGCCCGGGCCCGGGGCCGACGACACCCGCGGCTGGGTGGCCTGCGACGGCGGCGCGCTGACCGTGGAGCCGCGCTCGGGGGCGCTGGTGGTGGCCGGGGGCTGCGCGGTGAGCCCGCCCTGGACGGCCATCGAGGGCAACAACCTGCCGGCGGTGGAGCTGGAGGTGGCCACCGGCGCCGAGGTGCTGAGCTTGAGCTGGGGCGACGAGGGCATCGAGGTGCCCTTGGGGGGCAGCGGGCGCCGCGAGAGCCACCGGCCGACGGTGGGTTGGCTGGACCGGGTGGGCCCGGTGCAGGTGAGCGCCGACGACGCTTTCTCGCTCTACGCGTTTGCGGCGGCCCCACTGGAGCCGCCGCCGCCCATGGACGCCGGGGTGTTCGAGCCCGAGGACGAGGGGGTGTCGCGGCCGCGGCTGGACGCCGGCGTGGGGCCGCGGCTGGACGCCCGCGTGCCGGGGCGCGACGCCGGCGAGGTGCCGCTGGGTACCGGGGCAGGGGGCGCGGGCACGGGCAGCGCCGGCTGCCGACAGGACGGCGGCGCGCCACTGGGGTGGCTGGCGCTGGGCCTGCTGGTGGGCCTGCGGCGGCGCCGGCGGGCGGCGGCGTGACGGGGGGCGTCTGGGCGCTGGCGGCGCTGTTGGGGCTGCCCTCGGTGGGGCGGCTGGCGACGCTGGAGGACGGGGTCACCGCGCGCACCGTGGCGGAAGAGATCATCACCCTGCAGGCACAACACACCGACCGGCCCGTGGTGGGCGAGACGCTGGCGCGCACGCGGCAGACGGCGGATCCGGGGCGGGTGCAGGGGCTGCTGTGCGCGGCGGCGCTGTGGCGCGACGCGCCCTGGGTGGCGCTGCCCTTCTGTGAGGCCGCGCACGCGGGGCCGCCGGCGGCGGCGACGCCCGCCGAGCGCGCCCGCGTGGCGCTGGATCGGCTGCAGGCCTTGCGGCTGTTGGGGTTCGCGGCCAAGGCCGAGGCGGGGTTGAAGGCGGCCATGGCCCTGGTGCCCCAGGACGCGCCGCGGCTGATGGCGCGGGCGGTGGCGCTGGGTGTGGAGCTGGCGCTGGATCTGGACGCGCCCGGGGACGCCGTGTCGCGCGGGGCCGACGCGGGGGGGATGCTGGTGCCCCTGACCCAGGTGGATCCATCGGCGGGCGTGCGGCTGGCGATGGCACTGGCGCGGCTGCAGAGCGAGCTGCTGGGGCAGGCGCCGATGGCCCGGGACATGCTGAATGCCGCGCTGGGGCTGCTGGCCGACGACGACCCCCTGGACCTGAAGCCGCGGGTGCAGGCGCAGCTCGCGCAGGCGCTCGTGGCGGTGGATCGGCAGGCGGCCGTGGCCTGGGCCGGGGCGACGGTGGACGGCGTGCTGGAGGCGGGGCAGGGGGTGCAGCGGGGGCTGTTGCCGGCCCTGCTGGCCGTGGCCGAGGTGGCGGCGGCCGCCGTGCGGCGGCCCGATCCCGATCACCCCATGGAGGCGGACGAGCTGGAGCCCGCCGACAAGCTGGCGAGTCTGGCCGGGACGTTGCTGGCCACCCGGCGCCCGAACCGGGGCCAGGGGGTGGCGTTGCTGGCCACGCAGGCCGTGATTCGGGCCGGGCTGGGGCGGATGGAGGCGGCGCGGACCGCCATGGACCGGGCGCTGGCAGACTCGGTGGGGCACCCTGCGCTGGTGCGCGATCAGGTGCTGCTGAACGCCGCTCATCTGGCCGAGCTGGAGGGGCGGGGGCCGTGGGCCATCTGGGCCAGCAAGCAGGCCCTGGCACGGCTGGCCTGGAGCGACGAGGCCAGCCGCGCCCTGGGCGCCGAGGCCCGGGCGGCGTGGCTGGCGCAGCACCGCGAGCTGTACGAGAGCCTGACGCGGCGGCTGGTGGCGGCTGGGCGGCTGGGCGAGGCCACGGCCCTGGAGCGCCAGTTCAAGGCCGAGGAGTTCGAGCGCTACCGCTCCGACGGGGCCCGCGGCGACGGGGCGAGCGCGGGGAGCGCCGTGGGGGACACGGCGGGCGAGGCTGAGGTGACGCGGCGGCTGGAGGTGGTGCAGGGGCCGCTGGCGCGGGCCGCCCGGCTGCAGGCCGAGCGGCAGCAGCGGCGGGCGGCGCTGATGCTCGCCGGCGAGCCGGTGCCCGAGGCGCTCAAGGTGGAGATCGAGGCGGGCGACGCGTGGCTCACGGCCGCGCGGGCCCTGTGGCTCGAGGCCCTGGAGCAGGCCGGCGCCAGCCTGGCAGACCCCGACGCCGGGGGCGCCCCGCCCGCGCAGGCCAGTGAGGCGCTGCAGGGTACCTTGGCCCAGGCGGATCCCACGGCGGCCATCCTGCAGATCGTGGTGGGCGCCCAGCGCACGTATCTGCTGCTGACGACCGCCAAGGCCCAGGCGGCGCACACGGTGCAGGTCTCGGCCGAGGTGTTGAACGCCGAGGTGGCCGCGCTGCGGCGGGCCGTGGGGGATCCGCGAGCGCCCTACCGAGCCGCGGCGGAGCAGGTCTACCGGCGCGTGATCGAGCCGGTGCGCGGTGAGCTGAACGCGGCGGGCGTGAAGACCCTGGTGGTCAGCCTGGACGGCGCGTTGCGCTACGTGCCGCTGGCGGCGCTGGTGGATCCGGCCACGGGCCGCCACCTGGTGGAGCGCTTCGCGCTGGCGCGCTACCACGACGCCGCGCGGGGGCAGCTCGAGCGGCAGGGCCCGACCGCCTGGCGGGTGGCGGGCTTGGGGGTGACCGAGGCGAAGGCGGGGTTCACGCCGCTGCCCGCGGTGGGCCGCGAGCTCGAGGCCATCGTGCGCCGCGCGGCGGACGATCCCGACGGTGTGGCCGAGGGCATCGTGCGGCTGGACGCCGAGTTCGACCGGAGCACCCTGGCCGCGGCGCTGGCGGGGCCTTTCCCAGGCGTTCATCTGGCCAGCCACTTCCAGTTCAAGCCGGGGGTGGATCGCAGCTCGTTCTTGCTGCTGGGCGACGGCGCCCAGCTCACGGTGGCGGACCTGTGGGCGGGCAGCTTCGACTTCAAGGGCGTGGATTTGCTGGTGTTGTCCGCCTGCGAGACCGCCGTGGACGGCGGCGACGGCCGCGAGGTGGACGGGCTGGCGGGGGTGGTGCAGCGCCGCGGCGTGCGCTCGGTGGTGGCCAGCCTGTGGCCCGTGGCCGACGACAGCACCGCGACGCTGATGGCCCGGTTCTATGAGGCCATGACGAGCGGTACGCCCCGGGCGCAGGCCCTGCAAGCGGCCCAGCGGACCTTCCTGGCGGGGGCGTCAGCGGCGAAGGGGGTGAAGCCGGGTGCCACCGAGGCCACCCGCGGGGTGGCGCGGGCCGACGGGGGGGGCGCCGGCTTCGTGGCGGATCCCGAGCGACCCTACGCCCACCCCTATTACTGGGCGCCCTTCGTCCTCATGGGCGCCTGGCGGTAGCGCCGGCGGCGCAGGCCCAGCAGCAGCAGCGCCCAGGGCAGCAGGCCGGTCGGCGCAGGGCCTCCGCCCGCGTCGCAGTCGCAGCCGTCCTCCACGACGCCGGGATCGGGCGCGCCGTCGGTGCCCACGGGGGGGGCGCCGTCGAGGATCGGGCGACCGCCGTCGGAAGGCCGGCCGGCGTCCAGGGGCAGGATGTCGGGCCGGTCGGCGTCGGGCCGGTCGGCGTCGGGCCGGTCGGCGTCGGGCAGGTCGGCATCGTCGGGCGGGCCCAGGTCCAGGGGGCCGTCGTCGGGGGGGCCCAAATCCACGCCCAGATCCACGCCCGCGTCGGGGGCGCACTCGGGCCCGTCCAACCGCTCGTGCACACACGCCCCGTCGAGGCAGGTGTCCACCGTGCAGTCGTCGTCGTCAGCGCAGTCGCCGTCTACCTCGCATGCGGGCACCCACGGGCAGCGGCCGTCGCCCTCGGGCGCTGGATCCTGGCCGCCGCACACGAAGGCCTGCTGGGCGGCGTCGTAGCCGCAGCCGTCGTCGCCGCAGTCGATCCAGGCGGCGGGCCCCTGGTCGCACGAGAGGGCCGCGCCAGGCTCACAGCAGCCCGCGGGGGGCAGATCCAGGCAGGGATCGGCGATGCAGGCGCCCTCGAAGCAGGCCTGGCCGGCGGGGCAGGCGCCGCACTCGACGCCGCAGCGGGGATCCAGCCCGCACGCTCCGGGCTCGCAGGCGGGCACGCACTCGGGGCAGCCGGGGGCGTCCAGCGGGTCGTGCAGGCAGCCGGCGGCCCCGTCGCACAGGTCGGCGGTGCAGGGATCTTCGTCGTCGCACGGGGTCAGCTCGAGCACGTCGCCGCAGCCGTCCCGCCGAACGAACACGTCGCCCTCGCAGGCGGCCTGCACCGCTTCGGGATCGCAGGCGCACTCGGGGGTGTCGCGCCGGGGGTTCACGCAGCCCCGGTCGGGATCGCAGGCGTCGTCGGTGCAGGGATCCTCGTCGGCGCAGTCCACGGGGGCGCCCGGCACGCAGGCGCCGTCGGCGCAGGCCCCGGCCTGGTGGCAGGCGTCGCCGCCGCACGGGCGGCCGTCCAGCGGCACGGCCACGCAGGCGCCGTCGGGGCCACACAGGTGGGCGCTGCACGGATCGCCGGCGCCGGCGCCGCAGGCCAGGCCGTCGGGCAGGCACGCCCCTTGGGCGCACACCCCGCCCACATCGCAGCCCAGGCCCGGATCGCAGGGCACGGCGTCCAGCGGGGCCGTCTGGCAGCCCAGGGCGGGGTCGCAGGTCACGTCGTCACAGGGCCCACCCGCGGGGCAGGGGTGCGCGTCGCAGTCCCGGGCGGCCTGCCAGCGCAGGGCGGCCGTGGAGGGATCGCCGGCGGGGCCCGCCACCACCTCGGCCCACAGGCGCATGGATCCTGCGTCCTCGGGCAACACCTCGACGTTCAGGGCGGCGTCCTGTTCCAAGTGGCTGAACTCACAGCGGAATGCGTTCCCGAAGGCACCGCAGGTGGCGCCGTCGCCGGCCACGGCGCGCAGGGTCAGGCCGGGGTCGCCTCCCAGCGCCACCGTCACGGGCCCCACGGGGGCGGCCGTCTGCACGCGCAGCGCCACGGCGGTGACCTCCTGGGCGGGCGGGGCCCCCACATCGGCGGGGAAGCTCAAGCGGACCGCGCCCTCGCCCACCTGCACCGGCAGCGTCGCTTCGGGCACGGGCAGGGCCTCGGCGTTGGCGCTGGCCCACGCGGCCACCACCTGGGCGGGGCCGTCGACTGCGCCCGCCGTCACAGTGACGGGCAGGGCCACCGCCTCGCCCGCGCCGAAGGGGGCCACGGGGCAGCGCAGCCCGTCGCCGGCCGCCTCGCAGCCGGGGGCGGCCAACGTCAGGGCGGGGCCCGCCCGCAGCGTCAGCGTGCCGCCGGGGTGCTCGGCCAAGGGATCACCCGCCACCGTCAGGGTGGCCACGCCCTCGCCCTGGTGGGGCAGGGGCAGGCCCACGGCGGGATCGGGGTCCCAGGCCAGGGCCGTGGTGGCGGGCAGGGGGGCGTCGCCGAAGCGCCAGCGCACCTGGGCTCGGGCCGCCTGGGGATCGGCCACGCCGGTCAGGCCGCCGAGCTGCGCGGTCAGGGTGAGCAGGGCGGGCGCGGTGTCGTCGCGGGTCCCGGTGATGGCGACCGCCCAGTCCTCGGCGGGCCCCATCACGGGCAGGGGGCAGCGCAGGCCGGTGCCGTGGGGGGCGCAGCCCGGGGCGCTCAGGGTGGCGGCTTGCGGTTCGCTCAGGGTCAGCGCCAGCCACGCCCCCACCAACGGATCCCCCCCGCGGTGGCGCACCTGCAGCTCGGCCAGGGCCGGCGCGTCGGCGGCCACCTCCACCAGGGGTTGGCTGGCCACCACCGCCACGTCGGCCCGGCCCCGCGGCTCGCAGGCCACCACCTGCAGCCCGTCCAGGGTCCAGGCGCCGGCGGCGGCGTCGGCCACGCGCCAACGGATCTGGAAGGGCCCCTCGGGTGCCGCGAGGCTCAGCACCTCCTCGGCGTCCAGCGCGGGCGGCAGCGGGTGCTGCACGGGCCAGGTGAGGCCACCGTCGCTGGAGAGCTCCAGCACCGCCTCGGCCTCGGGGGGCAGGTCGCGGCGCGAGAGCGCGGCCACGCGCAGCGTGCCGGTGGCGGCGGCCAGCGCGGGGCTGGTGACGTGCCCGGCGGCCGCGCCCAGGGTGTAGGCGGTGGTGGCCGCGGGCTCGGCGGCGGGGGCGAAGGCGGACAGCGCGGGGGCCGCCCCGTCCCACAGGGCCCGCGGGGCACCGGCGGGGCAGTCCGCGGCCGCCGACACCAGCACAGTGGCCTGGGCCTGGCCGCGGTCGACGCCGCCCACCTCGGCGGTCGCGGTGACGCGGGCCGCTTGGGGCGCCAGCGGCAGCCAGGCCACCGGCACCTCGAACACCTGGCCCGCGGCCAGGGCGGGCACGGCGCAGCGCAGGCCCGCAGGCGTGGCGTCGCAGCCGCCGGCCTCGGGGCCCACGCCGGGCGCCGGCTCGGGCAGGCCCGCCAGCCGCAGGGTCCCCGGAGGGGTGCCCGTGGGGGCGGTGACGCGGGCGATCAAGGCCAGCACCTCGCCGGGCGACTGCGGCGGCTGCGGGGCCTCCAGCGCCACGTTCAGCGCCAGCGGTGCCGGGGTCACGGGCAGCTCGGCACAGCCCTCGGGTGCGTGCTCGGGGCGCTCGGCGCAGGCGGTCAGCCGGCCGGGCTCGTCGGGGGTGGTCAGGGTCAGGTCGAAGGTCAACTGAGCGCCGGCCGCCAGGTCGGGCAGGGGGCACAGGGCCTCGTCGCCCGTGTTCAGGCAGGGCAGCGCGCCGCCCAGGGTGGTGCCAGGTGGCAGCGTGGCGCGCACCGCGGCGCCCGTGACCGGGCCGCCCAGGTTCTGCACCGTCAGGCGCACGGGCGTGGGCGCGCCCGCCGGGCCGGCGGGGCCGTTGGCGGCCAGCGTCAGGCGCAGGCCCTCGGGCAACGGCTCGCCCACCACCGTCAGGAACACCACGCCCCGCTGGACGCCTTCGAAGTTGGGGTTGGCGGCCTCGGCCAGCACCTCCACCTGGGCCGGCCCACCCGCCGGGGTCGGCTGCGCGAACCGCGCGGTGAGGACGTAGGTGGGCGACTGCCGGGCGGCCACGTCGCCCATGGGGCAGCGCCAGCGGGCGCCGTCGGGCACGCAGGGGGCGTCCAGGGTGCCGGCCACGGGCAGGGTCACGAACAGCGTCAGGTCGCGGATGACCGTGGCCGGCGCGCCCGTGCGGAAGATCTGGGCCTCGAGGGGCGCGGGCTGGCCCACGTCGAAGCGGTTCTGGAAGTTCTGGGCGCGGGCCACGAGCAGGAAGCCCACGCCGCCCACCACCAGCTCCTGGGTCTGCTCGCCGTTGGCGGGGGTCAGGTTGCGCGCGCCGCTCTCGATGCGAGCGGTGACGGGGTACACGCCCGGCGCGTCGCCCTGGAGCTGGGCCTGGGCCTCCCACACCACGCCCGGGCCCAGCTCGCCCAGGGTGCAGCGCAGGACGCGGCCCTCGTCCACGCAGTCGCCGAAGGGCGGCTCGGGCAGCGTGCGCCAGGTGATCCCCTCGGGCACGGTGACGGTGTACACCGCCGCCGGCGCGGCCTGGGGTCCGCTGTTCTCGACGTACAGGCCCACGTCGGCGGGCTGGCCCACGTCGGCGGGCAGGGGGCCGTTCAGGGCGGCCAGCAGGCGCGCCTCGGGCTGGGCGCCCAGGGCCACGGCGGGGCCGAACTCCGAGCTGCCCTCGGCGCCGGTGGCCACGGCGGTCACCTGCTCGGCGGGCAGCACGTCGCGGCTCAGGGCCACCACGGTCTCGCCCGCGCCCTGCGCGTCGGTGCGCACCACTGCGGCGCCCAGCCACTCGTCGGCTTCGCCGTGGCCGCTGGGATCGGGCTGGGCCACTGCGTACACGTCCACGGTGAAGTCCTGGTTGGGGTGGCTGGCCAGCCGGGCGGTGACCGCACGGGCGCCCAGGCCGCCGTGGAGCGTGGGGTGGTTCTGGTAGCCGTTGGGGCCCCCGTCGCCGTCCAGGGGATCGTTGGCCGCGGGATCGGACCCCCCGCCCAGGCTGATGCCCAGGCCCCCGTTGGCCTCGAGCCGGTTGCCACGCACCTGCACGCCGGTCACGTTGCCCACCCAGACCCCAGGGCCGCCGGCGCCGGCGATCCAGTTGCCTTCGTCGGGATCGACGCCGCCGATGCGGGCGCCGGAGCCCACGGCCAGGATGCCGGCTTGGGGCGCGCCGCCACGGATCACCCCGTCGGGATCGACGCCGACCCGGTTGGCGGTGATCCGGGCGGCCTCGGCGGGCGGCACGCCGAAGAAGTCGCCGCGGTCGTAGATGCCCCAAGGGCTGGCGCCCAGGATCGTGTTGCCCACGATCTGCGGTCGCAGCGCCCGCTCCAGCACCACCGCCGGGTTGGGGCTGGCCGCTACCTCGCCGGCGGTGGTGAGCCCGAAGCGGTTGTCGGCGACCCGCGCGTCCTCGCTGTCGCGGCCCACGAGCACACAGGCCACCTCGAAGCGGGCGTTGGGGACGGCGCCGCACGCGGCGAAGCCGTTGCCCGTCACGGCCACCCGATCGCTGCGCCACAGGCGCAGGCCGCCGCCCAGGCAGCGGGTGACCTGCGCCCCGTCGGCGCTCAAGCCCACCTGGTTGTCGCGGAACACCACGTCGTCGGCGGCTTCGACCGCCACGCACCAGTCGGCGAAGTGGGCGATGGCGTTGTCGTGGACGACGCTGCCCGCAGAGCCGTCCAGCAGCCGCAGCCCGCGGGCCCAGCCACGGGCGCCCAGCGGGTAGGCCTGCAGGGCCGGGCCGTCCTCGGGCATGGCGGCGCCGGCGGCGTCGAGGCCCACCCGGTTTTCGAAGAAGGCGGTGGGGCCGGCCAGCTCGGCGCCGCTCATGCGGTTGCCGGCCACCACGGTGCCGGCGGTGCCCGGCTGCACCCGGAGCGCGGTGCGGTACCGTGACGTGAAGACCGTCCAGGTCACCCGCAGGTCGTCGGCGAAGACGCCGAGCTGGTTGCCCCGCAGCTCGGTGTCGCGGGCGGTGCCGTCCACCACGATGGGGCTGGGCCCCGTGTGGTTGTCGAGGATCTGCGTGCCCACGCCGCCGCTCACCCGCAGCACGCTCTGCTGCTGCAGCCGGCACAGGCCCTCGGGGCCGCTGGGCTGGCAGGTGCCGTCGGCGGCCAGGCCCAGCCAGTTGCCCTGGATCAGGGTGCCCTCGCTGTCGCCGGTGACCCAGATCGCGTCCTGGTCGAAGTCACCGAAAACGTTGCGATCTTCAGGCAGTGGCCCGCCGATCTGCACCCCGCGGGCGCCGCGCACCACAAGGCCCAGGCCGCCGTGGTCCAGGCAGGCGCCCGGGCCCTCCTCCGCGGGGCCCGGATCGTCGCGCTGGAACGCGTGGCACAGGCCGTCGGCGCCCAGGCCGAAGGTGGAGCCGGTGACCCGGGCGCCCGTGCAGTCGCCCTCGAACACCAGGCCCTGCTGGGTGTAGATCTCGTGCAGCCCGATCACCCGGGCGTGGGGCGCGTCGCGCAACAGGATCCCGTTCAGCAGATCGCCCTGGGGGCGCAGGCCGTCGCGCGGGGACAGGTTCAAGGTCACGTCCTCGAAGCGCAAATCGGGGCCGCTGGCCACCACGCCGTAGCCCGAGCTGCCGTGGGCCAGGCCCACCCAGGACGCCACCATCGTCAGGCCGGCGGCGGCTCCGGGCGCGCCGTCCGTGCGCAGCCCCGTGCGTTCGTCGCGGCTGCCGAAGCCGTAGCGAGGGCGGCCGATCCAGCCGTGGGCGAAGCGGAACTTGGGCGCCGCCACCTGCACCCCGTCGCCCCGGGCGTCGGCGATGGCCAGGCCCTCCAGGGCGCAGCCGGGGGCCTCCACCCGCACCACGGGGTCGCCCTCGCCATAGCCCACCTGCAGCCACACGCCGGGCTCGCCCGCGTAGGCGCCGGCCACGGCGCGCGCGTCCAGCACCAGGGGCACCGCGAGGGTCGGCAGGGGCGCGGTCAGGGTCACCCGGCTCTGGGCCGGTACGCTGAAGCGCACGCCCTGGGGCCGCCCGGCGGCGTTGGCCTCTTGGATGGCGGCGCGCAGCGTGCAGCGGCCCGCGGCGGTGGCGCAGGCGCCGTCGCCGGGGGCTGCGTCGGGCGCGTCGCCCACGTCGTTGACCGCCAGCTCCAGCAGCGCCGGCGCGCCCGGGTCGCGGATCACGCCGTCGGCCTGGCCGTCCTCGTCGCCGCGGCCGCCGTCGCGCACCCGCAGCTCCAGGGTGTCGGGGGCCACGGCCCGCGCGCCGGTGGTGCCGTCCCAGGTCAGCTCCACCCAGCCGTTGGCGTACTTCCAGAAGGCCCAGGCAGGCACGCCGGCGGGCAGCACGAGCTGCAGGGGCACCACGCTGCCGGGGGCCACGCCCGCCACCTCGTAGCTCAGCACGCCCAGCGGGAAGCGCACGCCTGCGGGCGGCGGGGCGGGGGGCGCCACCAGCCCGAAGCTGCGCACGGTGGCGCCGGCCGGGGCGATGAGCACCAGCGCGCCGTATTGAGGCACGGGCAGCGAGGCCACGTGGGGCTGCGTGCGGTCGGCGACCCCGTCGTGGTTGGCGTCGCCGCCGTTGGGGCCGGCGTCTTCGTCGGCGTCGGGCACGCCGTCGCCGTCGCTGTCGCCGCCCAGCACCTGCACCTCAGCCCGATCGGTGTTGTTGCTGGGGTCCTCGTCGTCGGGCGAGTCCACAGTGGCAGTGAGGGTCACCGTGCCCGGCGCGCCCGCCTGCAAAGGCAGGACGAACTGGCTGGCCTGGCCCACGGGCAGGGCGGGCACGGCGCACTGTGCCTGCCCGGCCGCCAGGATGCACCCCGCCGGCAGGGGGCCACCGGCCACCAGGCCGCCCACGGCCACCGTGGCGGTGGTGGGCGGCCCGTCCTGGCGCCCCTGGTTGCGGACGGTGAGCGTGACGGCCACGGCGCCGCCCACCTGGGCCACGGCGGGCTGCACGCCCAGGCTCGCGGCCAGGTCGGGACCATCCACCTGCACCGCCAGGAAGCCCTCGTCATTGCTGGGATCTTCGTCAGCCCCCGCCAACTCGCGGGTGCGGGCGGTGATCTGGGCGGCGCCGGGACGCCGCACGCGGGCACCCAGCACCACCTCCACCTGCTCGCCCGCCCGGAGGTTCGAGGCGTCGAGGGTGCACAGGCGCCCGTCGTTGGTGGCGTAGCAGTGGGTGGCGCCGTCCAGGGTCACCGCCTCGAAGCGCTCCCGCGGGATGACGAACTCGATGGCCGGGCGCACGCTGTCGCCGGGGCCTGGGTTCAGCACCGCCAGGCGCCACTCCACCCGGTCGCCCACCCGGGCGGGCCCCGCGGGCCCCGCGATCTGCTGGTAGCGCAGCTCGGGCCCCTTCACGCGGCCGGCGAGGCGCACCGGGCTGCCGGGCTGCCCACGGGGGGGCGTGCCCACGGCGGTCACGGCCACCTGGCCCCACAAGGGAGGCGCCGAACGCGACAGATCCACCGGCACGCTCAGCCCGTCGGGGCCCGCGGGGATGGCCGGCAGGGTGCAGCGCAGGCCCCCCGGCTGCGCCTGACACGCGCCCTGGAGCGGGTGACCCGCCGGGGTGTCCAGGGCCAGGTCGGTGCCCGCCCCCTGGGTCAAGGTCACCACCGCGCCCTGGTCGACGGCAGCGCCTGCGGGACCGCGGATCCGCAGGGTGTGCGGCGGGGTGTCCTGCCACGGCGCGTCCACCGCGGGGGGTGTGAAGCTGATCTCCAGCGCCGCCGGCACCACTTGCACCGTGGCGCTGCCGCGGTTGTTGTCGAACCGCGCGTCGGGCTTGTGGGCTGCGCCGGGCCAGGCGGTGAAGCCCACGCCCAGCTTGCCGGGGCAGGCCGCCACACCCACCAGCACGGCCGACAGGGTCTCCCGCGGGGCGATGGGCTGCTCGGCGCAGGTGGCCAGGGAGGCCGAGACGGCGGTGGGCGAGTTGCCCGAGAGCGGGCAGGGCACGCCGTTCACCGTCAAGGCCAGCCCGGTGACCGGGTCGTCGCAGTCCGCGGCGGCCTCGGCCTCGCGGCCGGTGAGCTCGAGCACCACCGAGCCCGCGTGGCGCTCGCTCAGGTTGGTGATGCGGGCCTCCCAGCGCACCTGCGCGCCTTCGGACACCACCCGGTCGGGCTGCGGCGCCAGGGCCTGCAGCTCCAGGTCGGGCCCGGTGATGGCCACGGTATGGGGCGCGACCAGGGTCGCCGCGCGGGGGTCATCGCGCTCCGTCACCGTCGCCTGGATGGCCGTGGCGGCCGTGGGCTTCGCGGCGGTGAAGGGGACGTTCGTCGTGGCCTCGGACTGCGCCCGGATCGAGAGGGAACAGCGGATCTGGCCGGGTCCGGGATCCTGCCGGCAGCCGGCAGGCAGGGCGCCCACGGTCAGGTGCACCGGGTCAAACTGGAAGGTCGCCTCCAGCCCCGCTGTCGCGGCCGGCCCGGCGTTGCGCAAGGTCAGGGCGAAGGGCAGGGCCTCGCCCACCGCCACCGTGGCGTCGGCGGCCAGAGACCCCGCCAGATCGGCGCCGCGCACCTGGGTCAGCCGGATCTCGCGGCTGAGGCTGGCCTCTTCCTCGGCGGGGTCGTGGAACGTGGCCGAGAGGGCCAGGGCACCGGCCGAGTTGGGCACGAAGTCGAGGTCGTAGTTGGCGGCTGCGCCAGGGGCCACCGCCACGTCGCACAGCGCCTCCCAGACGGTGCCGACGATCCGGTTGGTCGCGCAGGCGGATCCGCCCAGCGTCGGCGCCGCGGCCAGCGGCGGGCTGAAGGTGAACTTCAGGGTCTGGACCCCGGCGGTGGCGCCTTGGCCGGCGTTGCGCAGGCTCACGGTCGCGCGGGCGGGCTCGCCGCGCACCAGCTCCGCCGGCACCTGCAGCGCCGTGACCTGGAGATCGGGCACTGCCACGTCGCGGCTCCCGCTCACCCAGCCCAGCGTGGTGCGCGAGTCGCCCTCAGCCTCCAAGTGTACGCCCTCGGCGATGGGCCCCTTGCCCAGCGGCTGGATCACCATCGAGATGGGCACCCGCACGTTGCCCGCCACCAGGCCCATGACGCAGCGCACCAGGACCCGTGCCGGGGCCTCGGCGCCTCGGGCGTCGCGGGTGGTGAGCAGCGTCTGGATGTCGCAGGGCGATCCGGCAGCCTGGGCGTCGCGCACGCGCAGGCCCGTGGGGAGATCGAAGGCGTGCTCAACCACGACGCCCGGGGCGGGTTCGTTGCTGTCGTTACGCAGCTCGTACGCCAGGGGCGCGTCGAGCCAGGTGGCGGCGCCTCGGTCGTCCCGGGTCACGCTCAGCGCGTGGCCGCCCACCCGCACTCGGAGCTCGCCGAAGTTGTTGTGGGTGTCGCGGTCGATCTCGGTAGTGTTCAAGGTCGCGGGCATAGGCACCACATGGGGTGCCTGGCCGGGCCGCCGCTGGGGTGCGGTGGCGCGGAACCGGAAGGTCGCCTCGGCGCCCGCCGCCAGGGGCTCGGCCCGGCTGCAGAGCAGCGCGTTGTTTGGCTGGGGCGCACAGCCCGAGGCGCTGTCCACGAAGGTGAAGGTGTTCAGCAGCACCTGGACCTGGGCGTTCGTGACGGGGCCGGGCCCGGCGTTGCGCACCACCACCTGGAGCTCGACGGTGCCCCCGAAGTCCGCGGTGTCGGTGGGTGGATCGGCGGGGCGGGGCACTGAGGCGTCGGGGTAGCGCACCCACAGCGAGGTGGCCGCGGGCTGGGTCAGCGCCAGAGCGGCCCCCGCCTGCGGCCGCGCCTCGGCCCGCAGCGGCACGTGGCGCTCCACCACGCCCTGGGGCAGCGCGGCGGCGGGCACGCGCACGGTGACCGCGAGCGGCGCGGGGGCGGCCTGGGGCAGCGGCATGGGGCAGACCATGCGGCGACCGTCGTCCTCGAGGCGACACCCGGCGGGCGGGGCCTCGAGGGCGCCCTGGGCCACGGTGAGGTGCAGGTCCACGGCCACCGGCTCCCCCGTGTGGGTGATGTTCAGGGGCACCGTGATGGGCTGGTCCGGGGCGACCTGGTGGGGTTGCCCATCGGCGGCAGGGACGAAGGCCAGCGCCACCTTCGAGGCGCCGAACAGCAGCTTCGCCGTGGCCAGATTGTCGTTCAGATCCGGATCGTCGCCCCGGGCGCTGGCCACGCCGGTGACGGTGACCTCGGTGGGACCGCGGCCGGCGGGCTGCCGGGCCTGGAGGACAAGCTGCCAGGTCTGGCCAAGGGCCAGCGGTTGGGGGTGCGTGCAGACCACCCGTCCGGCCTGCGCCTGGCAGCCCTGGGCCGCCAGGTTCAGCCACTCCACGCCCGGGCGGGCCACCAGGTCCACCGTCAGCCCTTCGGCCGGCCGCGTGCCCTCCACGTGGACGTTGACCTCCAGGGCGGCCACCCCGTCGCGCGCCGCCGGGTTGGGGGCGGCCATGGTCAAGCTCACGTCGGTGACGCGGGTGGCGGCCTCGGCCACGAAGGCCTGGCCCGAGTCGGCGAAGCGGGTGGGGTCTTGCAGGCCGTTGGGCTGGGCGAAGTCGATCAGCCCGCTCCAGGTGCCCCCCACCAGCACCGCGTAGCCATCGGGGCTCAGGGCCACCCCGGTGATCACGTCGTCGCTCTGGAAGCCGCCCTCGAACAGCGGCCGCTGCCGACCCAGGTAGCTGGCGATGCGCAGCGCCCCGGTCCGGGCGTCCACCAGGCGGTAGAAGGCGTCCACGCCGGCGGGCAGATCGGGCGACGGGCGCTTCTGGGCGCCCGCCGGCGTGGGCATGGCGGGGCTGGTGATCCGGCCCCCCAGCAGCAGCCAGTCCTCGTCGGGGCCCAGGGTGCGGTGGTCCAGGTCGAACACCAGCTCGCTGTCGGACCGTCCGAACCAGCGGCCGCGCACGCAGTGCCGCCCCTCGAGCCAGATCAGGAAGGTGAAGCTGCAGTTCGCGCACGGCGCCGCGGGCGCGTCATCGCAGACCTGCCCGTCGAAGCCCCCCACGACCCCCCGGGCGTTGCCGGTGACCGCCAGCCGGTCCAGCCCCGCGGCGGTGCGGCCCAGCCACACCGCGTCCATGACGTTGGCGGGCCCGCCCGACAGGGGGTACACGCGCTGGCCGTCGATGAGCCGGCTGGCGTCGCCGCCGGTGAACCACAGCGGCTCAGCGGCGGCGGGGGGCCACACCAAGGCGTTGCCGTAGGCCGCCTGCGCCCCCGTGTAGGTGCTCGGCGCCTGCAGGACCAGCCGGCCCCCCTGGGCGGCGTCGCGGTTCTCCCACCGCAGGGCGGTGAGCTGGGCGAAGGCCGAGCCCGCCGGCGTGCCGTTGGCGTCGCTCAGGTGCACGCCCTGGTTGGCCTGCACCACCGCCCGGCTGGACGCCAGGATGCGCACCAGCGGGCCCCGCAAGGCCACCGAGTCCACCACCTCGTCGCCCGGGGCGTCGATGAGCGTGGACACGGCCAGCGCCCCGGTGCCCGCGCGCAGCCCTGCGAAGAACTGGGCCCGTCGCCCGAGCTGGGTGGGCTCGGGGCCCAAGGCAGGCTGGGCCTGCACCCCGGCCAGGTTGGGGAAGTCCACGCTGTAGGTGTGGCCGGCCACCGCCAGCCAGTCGCCCTCCAGGGCCAGGGCCGTGGCGATGTCGTTGCCGCCCAGCCCGCGGGGGTGGGCCTGCCAGGTGCGGCACGCGTTGGTGGCCTCCACCCGCTCGGTGCAGGTGGGCTCCAGCAGGTAGTCGCGGGTGCCACCGAGCCAGGTGATCCAGCGCAGGCTGCCGTCGGGGGCCAGGGCCAGCACGAAGACGTCGTCGCCGCCCTGCCGCTGCCCCTCGGGGGCCACGCCATAGCCGGTGACGTAGCGGGTGCCGTCGGGCCCCACCACCACCGCCTGCGCCGAGTCGGGCGCGGTGGTGGCCCCCAGAAACCCGCCCCGGGGCAGGCTGGGCAGGGCCTCGTCGCCCACCACGGGGTCGATGATCAGGGGGCGCGCTGGATCGTAGGGGCCCACCGCAAAGCCCCAGGCGCCGTCGGCCCGCTGCGCGAAGCCCGCGGCCACCGGCACGCGATCGGGGCCCTCGCCCTGCCAGGCCTGTGGGGCCGACTCCAGCACCGCCCCGTCGGGCCCGGGCCGGCGCATGCGACCCTGGGCATCCACCCACGGCTGACCATCCAAGCCATCGATCTGAAAGCGGATCTGGTTTGGGTCGCCCCCGGGGGCCACCACGAAGTCCCGCTCCAGCCCGGCCGGGTGAGCGCGCGCCACCAGGTCCACGCCGGGCCACGCCTGGGCCCAGCGCAGGGTGGGGAACAGGGGCACGCCCGCTTGCCACTGGGCGGCATCGCCGACGGCGCGGTTGAGCCGGGCGGGTGTCCCCTCGGGGGCCGGGTGAACGGCGGGATCCGCGCCCACCAGACTGAACACCACCCCATCGCCCTCGGGGCAGGCGCGCGCCAGCAGGGGCCCCTCGGCCCGCCACAGGCAGGCCCCGCCCACCCGGGTGTAGCCGGCGCCATCGGCCTGGAAGGGCAACTCGAAGGCGTGAGCCTGCCCCAACAAGGCGGCAAACGCCGCCAGCCATGCAACGCGGCGTGCGCGCCCCAGCCCGAACCCAGCCTGCGTCATGGGACCAGCCTTCCAACGGTGAGGTGTCAGCGATGCCCTACGCCAGCGGCGGGCCGGGTCTTTTCAGCGACCGCGTCCGCGCCGTGAGCGGTCCCCCTTTTTGCCCCGAAACCGCCGGTTGAATCACCGCGAATCGACCGCGCCAGCGCAGGCAGGTGACAACCCGGTGAAGTTTGACGCAGTGCGTCGTAAGGCCTTGCTCCAGCTTGGTGGTCGCTCGCATATAAGGGGGTCGTCGCAGCGGAGGCCCCCATGCGCCTGACCCCCCGTGAGCTGGACCACCTGGCCCTGCACCAGGTGGGGGCGCTGGCCCAGAAGCGGCTGGCCCGTGGCCTGCGGCTCAACCACCCCGAGGCGGTGGGGCTCATCGCCACCGTGGTGCTGGAGCTCATCCGCGATGGCCGCCGGGTGGCCGAGCTCATGGACCTGGGGCGCCAGCTCCTGGGCCGGCGGCAGGTGCTGCCGGGCGTGGCCGAGCTCATCCACGACGTGCAGGTGGAAGGCACCTTCCCCGACGGCACCAAGCTGGTGACGGTGCACCACCCCATCGCCCGCGAGGACGGCGACCTGGCGCTGGCGCTGTACGGCAGCTTCCTGCCCGTGCCCGACCTGGCCGTGTTCGGCCCGTGCGAGCCCGCCCAGGTGCCCGGCGAGCTGCTGCCGGCGGCCGGTGACATCGAGCTGAACGTGGGCCGCCCGGTCATCGAGCTGGCGGTGGCGAACACCGGCGACCGGCCCATCCAGGTGGGCTCCCACTACCACTTCGGCGAGACGAACCGCTGGCTGCGCTTCGACCGCGACGCCGCCTTCGGCCACCGCCTGGACATCCCGGCGGGTACGGCGGTGCGCTTCGAGCCGGGCGAAGAGAAGACCGTGCGGCTGGTGCCCATCGCGGGCGCCGGGGTGATCCGGGGCGGCAACGGCCTGGCCGAGGGGCCGGCGGCCGATGCCGCCACCCGCGCCCGCTACCACGCCAACCTGGCCAGCCGCGGCTTCACTGGCGCAGGGGGGGCCTGAGATGGGGCACCGCATGGACCGGCGGGCCTACGCCGAGATCTACGGGCCCACCACGGGCGACCGGCTGCGGCTGGGCGACACTGCGCTGGTGGTGCAGGTGGAGCGCGACCACGCCGTGCCCGGCGATGAGTGCAAGTTCGGCGGCGGGAAGGTGCTGCGCGAGGGCATGGGCCAGGCCACCGGCGTGGACGCCGACGTCGCGCTCGATCTGGTGATCACCAACGCGCTCATCGTGGATTGGACGGGGATCTACAAGGCCGACGTGGGCATCAAGGGCGGCCGCATCGCAGGCATCGGCAAGGCCGGCAACCCCGACGTGATGGCCGGCGTGGACCCCGCGCTGGTGGTGGGCGTGACCACCGAGGTCCTCGCGGGCGAGGGGAAGATCCTCACCGCCGGCGCCATCGACACCCACGTGCACTTCATCTCGCCCCAGCAGGCCTTCGACGCCATCGCCTCGGGGATCACCACCATGATCGGCGGGGGCACCGGGCCGGCCACCGGCTCCAACGCCACCACCTGCACCCCGGGCGCCCACCACATCCGCGCCATGCTGCGCGCCGTGGACGGGCTGCCGCTGAACTTCGGCTTCACGGGCAAGGGCAACTCGGCGGATCCGGTGGGCCTGGAGAGCCAGATCCTGGCCGGCGCGCTGGGCCTGAAGCTGCACGAGGACTGGGGCACCACCCCGGCGGCCATCGACTGCTGCCTGGCCGTGGCCGAGGCCCACGACGTGCAGGTCACCCTGCACACCGACACCCTGAACGAGAGCGCCTGCGTCGAGCAGTCCATCGCGGCCTTCAAGGGCCGCACCATCCACACCTACCACTCCGAGGGCGCGGGCGGCGGCCACGCCCCCGACATCATCCGGGTGTGCGGCGAGCCCAACGTGCTGCCCTCGTCCACCAACCCCACCCGGCCCTTCACGGTGAACACCCTGGACGAGCACCTGGACATGCTCATGGTGTGTCACCACCTCGACCGGCGCATCCCCGAGGACGTGGCCTTCGCCGAGAGCCGGATCCGCGGCGAGACCATCGCCGCCGAGGACATCCTCCACGACCTGGGCGCCATCAGCATCATGGGCTCGGACTCGCAGGCCATGGGGCGCATCGGTGAGGTGATCACCCGCACCTGGCAGACGGCCGACAAGATGAAGCGGCAGCGCGGCGCCCTGCCCGAAGACCCCGCCGAGCACGACAACTTCCGGGTGCGCCGCTACATCGCCAAGTACACCGTCAACCCGGCCATCGCCCACGGGATCGCCCACGAGGTGGGCTCGGTGGAGGTGGGCAAGCTGGCGGATCTGGTGCTGTGGGATCCCGCGTTCTTCGGGGCCAAGCCCGAGCTTGTGCTGAAGGGCGGCCTCATCGCCTGGGCGCAGATGGGCGACCCCAACGCCTCGATCCCCACCCCGCAGCCCGTGCAGATGCGCCCCATGTTCGGGGCCTTCGGCGGGGCGGTGGGGCCCAGCAAGCTGGCCTTCGTGTCGCAGGCCTCGCTGCCGACGGTGGCCGAGTACGGCCTGCAGGCGCAGGTGGTGGCGGTGAAGGGCTGCCGCGGGCTGACCAAGGCCGCCATGCGCCTGAACGACGCCGCGCCCAAGATCGACGTGGATCCAGAGACTTACGAGGTCCACGCCGACGGCGTACGGCTCACCTGCGCGCCGGCCGAGGCCCTGCCGCTGGCCCAGCGCTACTTCCTGTTCTGAGGCCGCCCGTGACCGCCTGGACCCTGCTGCAGCTCGCCGACGCCACCTTCCCCAGCGGCGGCTTTGCCCACTCGTGGGGGCTGGAGGCGGCGTGGCAGCTCGGCGAGGTGCAGGGTCTGGGCGGCTGGCTGGCGGCCGCCCTGCACGCGGTGGCCGTGGGCCCGCTGCCCGTGACGCTGGCGGTGCGCGAGGATCCCGCGCGCTTCGACGAGGCTGACCGGCTGTGGGAGGCCGTGGCGGTGCACCCGGTGGCCCGCCGGGCCAGCCGCGCCACGGGGCAGGCCCTGCTGGCCAGCGCCGCCCGCAGCTTCGAACGCCCGGCGCTCACCGCCCGCCGCAAGGCGCTGCTGAAGGCCGACGGCCCCAGCCACCTGGCGCCCGTGTGCGGGCTGGTGGCCCAGGCCCTGGGCCTGAGCGCGGCCGACACCGCCCACTGGGTGCTCTACACGGCGGCCCGCGACCTGGTGTCGGCGGCGGTGCGCCTGGGCATCGTGGGCCCCATCGAGGGCCAGCGCCTGCTCGCCGACGCGGGCGGCTGGGCCCGGCACGCGCAGGCCACGGCGGCCGAGGTGGACTGGCGTCACCCGGCCAACCCCTTCCCGCTGCAGGGCCTGTGGCAGGACCAGCACGACACCCTCTACAGCCGCTTGTTTCACTCGTGAGGAGCGCCATGTCCGGCCACGACCACCCGTCCCCCTCCACCGCGGTCCACGGCGATCCCCAGGGGCTGCACCACCACGGCGACGGCGTCCTGCACCACCACCACGGCCACGCCCACGGACCCCACGGCCACACCCACGAGCCCTACGAGAGCCCCGGCCTGTTTCACGAGCGGGCGCGCCCGCTGAAGCGTGACTTCGAGGAGCGCGCCTTCACCGTGGGCATCGGCGGGCCGGTGGGCTCGGGCAAGACGGCGCTCACCCTGCGGCTGTGCGAGGCCCTGCGCGACCAGCGCGGCCTGGCGGTGGTGACCAACGACATCTTCACCCGCGAGGACGCCGAGTTCCTCACCCGCCACGGGGCGCTGGCCCCCGAGCGGATCCGCGCGGTGGAGACGGGCGGCTGCCCCCACGCGGCCATCCGCGAGGACGTGTCGGCCAACCTGCTGGCCCTGGAGGGCCTGACCGCCCGGTTCAGCCCCGAGCTGCTGCTGCTGGAGTCGGGGGGCGACAACCTGGCCGCCGACTTCTCGCGGGAGCTGGCGGACTACACCATCTACGTCATCGACGTGGCGGGCGGCGACAAGGTGCCCCGCAAGGGCGGGCCGGGCATCACCCAGTCCGACCTGCTGGTGATCAACAAGACCGACCTGGCGCCGGCCGTGGGGGCGGATCTGGAGGTCATGGCCCGCGACGCGGCCCGCATGCGCGGCGACGGGCCCACCGTGTTCACTCAGGTGCTGCACGGGGTAGGCGTGGACGCGGTGGTGGCGCACGTGCTGCGGGCCCTGGCGGCGGCCCGGTGACCCCCGGCCACGGCCGCCTGGAGGTGGCCCGGGTGGCCGGCGCCTCGGCGGCGGTGGTCGTGCGCGGCGCGGCGCCTCTGCGGCTGCTGGTGCCGCGGCCCCGGGGCCTGGCCGTGTGGGGCTGGGCGGCCAGCCTGGGCGGTGGCCTGGTGAGCGGCGACGCCCTGCACCTGGACGTGGCGGTGGGCGCCGACGCCCGCTGCTATCTGGGCACGCAGGCGTCCACCAAGGTGTACCGCCAGGGCCGCCACGCGGGCGCCCACCAGACGGTGCGGGCCACGGTGGCCGCGGGTGGCCTGCTGGCCCTGCTGCCCGAGCACCTGACGGCCTTCCGCGACGCCCGGCTCACCCAGGTCACCGACGTGGACGTGACCGCGGGCGGCTCGGCGGTGGTGCTGGACTGGTACAGCGCCGGCCGCCCGGCCCACCGGGCCGACGAGGTGTGGGCGGCCCGCCATCTGAGCACCCAGGTGCGGCTGACGGTGGACGGCGCGCTCCGGCTGCACGATCACACGGTGCTGGCGCCGGCCCCCGGGCTGCCCAGCGTCGCGCAGCGCATGGGCCGGGTGCGGGTGGTGGCCAGCCTGGCGGCGGTCGGCCCGCTCACTGCGCCGCTGCGGGCCTGGCTGGGCGCCCACCCGGCCCCGCCCACCCGGGCCGGGCAGCCCGTAGTGGAGTCGCTGGCGCCCCTGGGCGCAGAGGGTGTGCTCTGGCGGCTGGCGGGCGAGGCGGTGGCGCCCGTGGCGCAGCGGCTGCGCGCGGCCACGGCGAGCCTGGGCGAGGTGCTGGGGGGTGATCCCAACCGGGCGCAGCTCGGGTAGCCGCCGGGGCACGGGTCTGAGCAGAAGTTCGACGCCGGGGCCCAACGCGCCCAAGGAGGGAGGGGTGGGCGGGGACCCCGGCGGGAGGGGAGCGGGACGCGCCCGGCGGATCAGGCCTTCTTGGCCCGGCCGGGGCTCTTCTTCTTGGGCGCCGGCTTCGCCGCGGCCGGGGCGGCGGCCTTCTTGCGCGGGTTGCTCAGCGTGGCCTGGGCGGCGGCCAGGCGGGCCACCGGCACCCGGAACGGGCTGCAGCTCACGTAGTCCAGGCCCAGGGCGTGGCAGAACTCGATGCTGGCGGGCTCGCCGCCGTGCTCGCCGCAGATGCCGCACTTCAGGCCCGGCTTGACCTCGCGGCCCTCGGTGACGGCGAAGCGCATCAGCCGCCCCACGCTGGCCACGTCCACCGTCTCGAAGGGGTTGGCCGGCAGGATCTTGCGCTCCACGTACTGCTGCAGGAACGCGCCCTCGGCGTCATCGCGGCTGACGCCGAAGGTCATCTGGGTCAGGTCGTTGGTGCCGAAGCTGAAGAAGTCGGCCTCGGTGGCCACCTCGGCGGCGGTGAGCGCCGCGCGGGGCACCTCGATCATCGTCCCGATGCGGATGGGCACCTGGCAGGCGTGCTCGGCCAGCGACTCGCGGGCGATCTTCTCGACCCGCTCGCGCACCAGCTTCAGCTCGTTGACGTGGCCCACCAGGGGCACCATGACCTCGGGGTTCACCGGCACGCCGCGGCGGGCCAGCTTGCAGGCGGCCTGGAAGATCGCCCGGGTCTGCATCTCGACGATGCCCGGCAGGATCAGCGACAGGCGCACGCCGCGCAGACCCAGCATGGGGTTGGACTCGCGCATGCTCTCCACGGCGTGGAGCATGGTCTCGCGCTCGGCCAGCACGTTGCCCAGGGCGCGGCCCTGCAGCACGTTGTTGGCCAGCTTCAGCTCGGTCACCTGCTGCAGCAGCTCGGGGTAGCTGGGCAGGAACTCGTGCAGGGGCGGATCCAGCAGGCGGATGGTCACCGGCCGGCCCTCGAGCACCTCGAACAGGGCCTCGAAGTCGTCCTGCTGCACGCTCTCGAGCTTGTGCAGGGCCGCCTGCCGCTTGTCCTCGCGATCCGCCAGGATCATCTCGCGGACGATGGGCAGCCGGTCGGTCTCGAAGAACATGTGCTCGGTGCGGCACAGGCCGATGCCCTGGGCGCCGAACTCGATGGCCTGCTTGGCGTCGCGGGCGTTGTCGGCGTTGGTGCGCACGTCCAGCTCGCGGATCTCGTCGCACCAGCCCATGAGCACGCCGAAGGAGCCGGTGACCTCGGGCGGGATCAGGGGGATCTGCTCGCCGTAGACCCGGCCGTCGCTGCCGTCGACGGTGATCCAGTCGCCGGCGTGGAAGGTGCGGTCGCGGGCCAGCATCTCGCCGGTCTCTTCGTCGATGTGGATCGACTCGCAGCCCGACACGCAGGGGATGCCGAAGCCGCGGGCCACCACGGCCGCGTGGCTGGTCTTGCCGCCGCGCGCCGTCAGGATGCCCTTGGCCTCGAGCATGCCGTGCACGTCGTCGGGGCTCGTCTCTTCGCGCACCAGGATCACCGGGATGCCGGCCTTGCCCAGCTTCTCGGCCTCGTCGGCGGTGAAGGCGATCTTGCCCACGGCGGCGCCGGGGCTGGCGGCGATGCCGGTGACCAGCGGGCGGATGCCCATGTCGTTCATGGCCTTGGGATCAAGGCGGGGGTGCAGGAGCTGGTCGAGCTGGCTCGGCTTGACCCGGGCCACCGCCTCGGCCTTGTTGATGAGGCCCTCGTCCACCATCTCGACGGCCATGCGCACGGCGGCGGCGCCGGTGCGCTTGCCCACCCGGCACTGCAGGATCCACAGCTTGCCGCGCTCGATGGTGAACTCCAGGTCCATCATGTCGCGGAAATGCTTCTCGAGCCCCTTGCCGATGTCGTCGAACTCCTCATACAGGCGGGCGCTCTGGGCGCGCAGATCGGCGATGGGGTGCGGCGTGCGCACGCCGGCCACCACGTCCTCGCCCTGGGCGTTCATCAGGTACTCGCCGTAGAGCTTGTGCTCGCCGGTGGCGGGGTCGCGGGTGAACGCCACGCCCGTGCCCGAGTCGTTGCCCAGGTTGCCGTAGACCATGGCCTGCACGTTGACGGCGGTGCCCAGGTCGTCGGAGATCTTCTCGCGCTTGCGGTAGATGATGGCGCGCTCGTTGTTCCAGCTCTTGAACACGGCCTCGATGGCCATCTCGAGCTGCTTCCACGGATCGCCGGGGAAGCCGGCGCCGGTCTCCTTGAGCACGAGCGCCAGGTAGTCGTTGCAGACCTCCTGCATGGCGGCCGAGCCCACCTGGGTGTCCAGCTTCACGCCCAGGCGCTTCTTGTGCTCGCCCAGCACCTTCTCGAAGCGGCCCTTCGAGATGCCCAGCACCACGTCGCTGAACATCATGATGAAGCGGCGGTTGGCGTCGTAGGCGAAGCGCGGGTTGTTGGTGGCGTCCGCCAGGCCCAGCAGGGTCTGCCGGTTCAGGCCCAGGTTCAGGATGGTGTCCATCATGCCGGGCATGCTGAACGCGGCGCCCGAGCGCACGCTCACCAGCAGGGGATCCACCGTGGCGCCGAAGTCGCGGCCCATGATGCCCTCGACGGACTTCATGGCCTCGCGCACCTGATCCATGAGGCCGGCCGGCATCTTGCCACCCAGGCGGTTGTACTCGTTGCACGCCTCGGTGGTGATGGTGAACCCGGCCGGCACGGGCAGACCCATGTGGTGCATCTCGGCGAGGTTGGCCCCCTTGCCGCCGAGCAGCATCTTCATGGAGGCGTTGCCCTCTTCGAACAGGTAGACCCACTTCTTGGACATCTTCAGGTCCCTTCCCTCGGGTGATCGCCGCGCCCCCTGAGCAAACGCCGTGCCGACGGCCTTATATGGGCCCTGCCACGAAGGGGTGTCACCGTTCGGGTACAGCGTGCGGGGGAAGGTGACGCCGGGCAGACGTGGGACCCGGCCGAGGCCTACACGGTGGGCGGTCCGGCCCCGTCCGCCTCGCTCAGGGTGTCCTCGGAGTCCACCAAGGTCAGGGTGCTGGCGGGCGCGCCGGTGGTCACCGGGCCGTGCAGCCGCGCAAACACGCCCGCGGCGCACATCGCTTGGAAGTGCGCCCTCACCTGGGCGCACGCGGCCGGATCCACCACCTTGGTGAGGAAGGCGGCGTCGCCGTGCTCGACGGTGGGCACCACCAGGGCGCGGTTCATGCGCTCGAGACTGGATGCAGCTGGTAGGTCGTGCCGTCCTGTTGAAGTCCGGCCACGATTACGATTGGGTCTTCGGTTGTCACGACAACACCTCCACCAACTCCGCGATGATGCTCAGCTCACCTTCCTCGATGTCCTCGAGCACGATCGCCTCGGACGCGGGGTCGTCCGAGTCCGGTTTCAACCGGATGACGGCGTGCCGCCAGCCCCCGTCGTCGGTGGCGACCTTCTCCGATTCGTAGACCTTGACCGTGTAACGCCCGCCGAGCTCGGGGTCGTCGATGTCGCGGTGCTGGGCGAGGACGACCTTGCCCTGACGGGTGCCGCCGGGGTTGGCTCGCCAGAGGCACCACGCGCCGTTCGGGATGCGCCGGTTCATCGACTCGCCGACGACCTGGGCGACGAAGAGGCCGGGCGCGGGCTTGGTGCGGCCGTCGAGCGCGACCCACGCCCATTCGCCCTCCAGCCCCTGAGCCTCACTGAAGGCGCCGGCAGCGGCCTTGAGGGGTACGACGGGCACGCATGTGACGTACCGCTCCTCGGGCGTCGGCTCGGCGAGCCGGAGCGTCGGAGGAAGCGCAGACGCCGGCGCGGGCTCGTCCTCGCGCAGCTTGCGATAAGCCTCGGTGGCCATCCAGTCGGTGACGGCCCTCTGGAAGGCTTTGTCGTTCATGTAGCGGACGAAGATGTCCTCGTTCTGGTCCATCCGGTCCATGAAGAGGGACTCGACCATCTGCTTGAACACCAGGGCGAACTTGTCGCTTGGGTTCACCGCGGCCGCCTGCTTCAGCCCGGCGTCGGCCATTGCGGTCTCGACGATCTGATCGAAGAAGAGCTGGTCGGCCTGGTTGAACTCGGTGCCGAAGCGCTCGTTCAGCACGTCGATGAGCTGCGAGAGTGGCACCTCTTCCGGGCGGGCCATGCCGCTCCCCACCTCGGACGGACCATCCAGGCGCTTCGCCTCGCCCTCCTTGAGCGAGATCGAGCCCTCGGCGATCTTCTGGAGCCGGTAGTACTCCAGCCGCACCTCATCATCGAAGTGGTAGCCCGGGCCGGACTTGCGGCGCGGCAGCTTCGACGAGAGGTGGCGGACGAAGACGTAGAGCTTCTCGAGGTCCGAGTCCTGATAAGGGATCACCTGACTCAAGAACGCGTACAGGTTGCAGAACCCGTTGAGCTTGCCGCGCCAGGTCTCGGCCTCCTCTTCGTCGTCGCGCTGCAGCACCGTGAACCGCGACACCGCGGGATCGAGCGCCGCGTTCATGGCCTGATGGTCCGACGGGCTCTGGCGCTGCTTCGGCTTGAAGTACACGGCGCAGAAGCGCTCGAGCTCCTCGTCGAGGTAGATGCCCGAGGCGTCCATCTCCACCTTCATCTGGTACATCCGCGCCGGGTCGGCCTCGTCGCCCATCAGCGCGCCTTCGTAGAAGGTCTTGAACGCCTCTCGGATCTCCTCACGGTCGTTGACGAAGTCCAGGACGAAGGTGTCCTCCTTCAGCGGGTGCGTCCGGTTCAGACGCGAGAGGGTCTGCACCGCCTGGATGCCGGCGAGCCGCTTGTCGACGTACATCGTGTGCAAGAGCGGCTGGTCGAACCCGGTCTGGTACTTCTCCGCGACCAGGAGCACCTGATACTCGGGCGTCGCGAACTTCTCTGGCAGCTCCTTCTCTCGCACGCCGAGGTTCATGCCCTCCTCGGTGTAGGTCTTCGAGTCGTCGACGTCGTCGGTGACGGTGCCCGAGAAGGCGACCAGCGACTTGATCGCGTAGCCACGCGATCGGATGTACTTGTCGAACGACTGCTTGTAGCGCACGGCCTCGAGGCGCGAGCCCGTCACCACCATCGCCTTGGCGCGGCCGCCGATCTTGTGGCGCGTCACGGCGTGGAAGTGCTCGACCATCACCTCGGTCTTCTGAGCGATGTTATGGGGGTGCAGGCGCATGAAGCGGGCGAGCGCCCGCGCCGCCTTCTTGCGCTCCACCTCGGGGTCGTCGGCCGATGCCTTCAAGAGCCCGTAGTAGGTCTTGTAGGTCGTGTAGTTCTGGAGCACGTCGAGGATGAAGCCCTCCTCGATGGCCTGCCGCATCGTATAGCGGTGCGCCGGCTCGCCGCCTCGCCCGAACACGGCGAGGGTCTTGTGCTTCGGCGTGGCGGTGAAGGCGAAGAAGCTCAGGTTCGCCTGTCGCCCGCGCTTGGCCATGCTGCGGAAGAGCTCGTCCATGTTCTCGACGCCTTCGTCTTCCGCCCGCCGCCTGGCCTCCTCGCGCAGGCCCTCGCCGCCCAGCACCTCCTTGAGGTCGGTGGCGGTCTCGCCACCCTGCGAGCTGTGCGCCTCGTCGATGACGACCGCGCACCGCCGCGTGACCAGCGCGCCGCCACCTTCCTCGCCGCGCTCCTCGGCCATCTTGAGGAGCTGCTTCGAGACAAAGGGGAACTTCTGGAGCGTCGTGATGATGATCGGGACGCCGCTCGCGAGCGCCTCGGCGAGCTGCCGGGAGTCCTGGTCGATCTTCTGGACGACCCCGCGCTTGTGCTCGAACTGGTAGATCGTGTCCTGAAGCTGCTGATCGAGCACGCGGCGGTCGGTCACCACGATCACGCTGTCGTACACCCGCTCGTCGCCCGAATCATGCAGTGAAGACAGCCGGTGGGTGAGCCACGCGATGGTGTTGCTCTTGCCGCTGCCGGCGGAGTGCTCGACCAGGTAGTTGTGCCCCACGCCCTCTTCACGCGCCGCGCTCACCATGTGTCGCACGGCCTGAAGCTGGTGGTAGCGCGGGAAGATCATCGTCTCCTTCTTGACCTTGCGCCCATGGTCGTCCCGCTTCTCGTCGAGCTGCAGGTGGATGAAGCGCGCGACGAGGTCGAGGAGCGAGTCGCGCTGAAGGACCTCCTCCCACAGGTACGCGGTGCGGTACGCGCGGCCCTTCGGGTCAGGCGGGTTGCCGGCGCCGCCCTCGAGCCCCTTATTGAAGGGCAGGAACCAGGTCGCGGTGCCGGCGAGCCGCGTGGTCATCAACACGAGCTCGGTGTCCACCGCGAAGTGCACGAGGGTGCGTCGCTTGAACTCGAAGACCGCCTCGCGCGGGTCGCGGTCCTTCATGTACTGCCGGCGCGCGTGCTCGACGTTCTGGCCGGTCATCGGGTTCTTCAGCTCGAGCGTCACGAGCGGCACGCCGTTGAGGCTGAGCATGACGTCGAGCGAGCTCTCGGAGCGGGTCGAGTAGTGGAGCTGGCGGGTGATGCCGACCCGGTTGGCGGCGTAGCCGGCCTCGAGCTCGGGGTTCAGCCCGTGCGCGGCCTTGAAGAAGGCGAGGTGCAGCTTGCGCCCGTAGCACTTGAAGCCGTGTCGCAGCGTCGCCAGCGAGCCGTGGGCGTCCATCCACTTGCACAGGTCGGTGATCACCTGCTCGCCCGTCCGCTCGCCGTGGAGCGCTTCGAGGCGCGCCCAGGTCTTCGGCTGTGTCTCGCGGATGAAGTCGAGCACGACCGCTGGGAAGATGGCACGCTCGCGGTCGAAGCCCTTGCGGTCCACGGCGACGTAGCCGGCGCCGAGCAGCTGGCTTTCAATGACTGACTCAAACGCGGCCTCAGACCGGCGGTCTCTCATCACATCTTCCTGAGCCGGGCGGTGAGCCACCAGACGGCGACGCCGCTGTACGGCGCTAGCTCCCCGCCATCCAGGCGTGCGGCCAACTCGCGCTCGAACGTAGCCTTGGGCACAGGCCCCTTCAGACGCGCCTTTTCATGCTGCCACCATGCGATCACACCGTCTAGCACGCCCTTCCGGTTATTCTTAAGCACTCTGAGGTTAAGGTTCAGCACCTCGTTCAACTGCTTGCAGAACTTCGTGTCAGACGATTCGATGGTGCCGTCGGTCAGGTAGGCCACCCTGTCGGCGATCATGTGGGTGGGATTGGCCGGGTTCCACTTGAGGTCGTCTTTGCCCTTGCGCGTGTCGCAGTGCTGCAACTTCTTGGGCCTGCCCTCACCTCCGTAGCAGGCTCCGAGAAGATTGCCGTAGTCGAGCTGCAGCGCCGGGTGGTTCTCCTGGCATTGCCAGTGCTCGATCTTCATCGACCTCCCGTCTGCGCGAATCCGCCCCATGCAATAGCAGCAAATCCCGTGCTGCTCGCCGACGAGCGAGGCTCGCAGATCATCCTTTGCGGCGTAGTTGTCGTAGTCGCTGTGAGACGCGGCGCGGTGCTCGGTGAGGCTCTTCGGCTCGGTGTTCTTCGCGATGGCCATCATGGCTTCCCCTCCATGAAGTCGAGGAGGGTGCGAAGCCGCGTGACCTCCGGGTCGTTCTCGCCGAGCTCGAGTTTCTCGGCCAACTCACCCATCGCCTTGCGCGCCTGGTCGGTCGTCCCGGGGCGGGAGAGCAAAGCGATCTCCTGTAGCTTGTCTTCGATGGCCCTGGGCCGAGAGGTGACGTCCATGATCTCCTCCAGCACGCGGCTGGAGTCGATGCCGTAGGAGTGATCCGGCGAGTACACCCCCTCGGGGGTCATGATCTGCACGCGGTCGTGCGGGACCTCGCTGATGACCTGCGGCGAATGGGTAGTCGCGATGAACTGGCACTTCGGGAAGGCCGCGGTGAGGTTGTGGATGACCTCGCGCTGCCAGCGTGGATGGAGGTGTAGGTCGATCTCGTCGATCAGCACTATGGCCTCGGCCTCGGCGGCGGGGTCCGACAGATGGGGGTTCGCCTGGGCGAGTCGGCGTGTCAGGTCGAGGACCATCGCGAGCGTGCCGCGCTCGCCGTCGGAGAGCTGGCTGATAAGGAGCGTGGTCGGAAGGCGGTCGATGAGCGCATCAGCGTTGCCGTCCTCATCAGGACGAAGATTCTGGCAGTTCGGCAGGAACCTGGCCACGGCTTCATCCAGTTTCGCAGCACGCGCCGTTCGCCGCGCGCTATCCAGCTCGTCGGCCGTTGGCGCATCGCCCAACTCCTCGCCAGTCCAGTGCAGCGCGAGCCAGTCATCTGTCCACGCGATTGCCCGTTCGAGGTTCGCTCGCTCATCATCCGTGAGCTCATCCGAGTCCACGCGGAGGCTCTCGGGCTGCCCCTGATCGATAACGAGAAGCCACGCTACGGCCGCGAACGCAGCCGCCTCCGCCGCGAGCTGAGAGGCTCGCACTGCGGCTCTCTGGGCGTCTTCGTCGGCAGCCGCGGCCGCTGCCCCCGCAGCTGCTTTCGCGGCGCGCTCAGCAGCGAAGGGGTTATGGATCAATCTGAGGTTGGAGTAGCCAGGCAGGAAGCGCTCTGCAGCCGCTCGAAGGGCGCTCATAACCAGCAGTGATTCGGGTCTCTCCTCGCCCAACGCCTCCTGTGCTCTCATCCACTCTGTGAGCTCACGAAGCCGCAGTTCCCGAGCTTCGAGCGCCTCCGCAAACCCTGCGGCGACACCGCCCACAGCGCGGCGCTGCTTCGCCTCACTCCGCGCCGTGGCTGCCCGCCGCGTGGAGAAGAGCACCGCGATGGGTCGCCCAGAGGGCTCGTCGTTCTTCGCGCGCCGTGGCTTGTCCGAGGTGAACTCCCTGCGTGCCTCGACCGCGTGGACCTGGTCGCGGGGCTTGCCCGACCCGGACTGCGCAACCGCCGCGTCGCTCCGCGGCTCATGGACCAAATAGGAGAAGGGCTTCCCGTCGACCACAATGCCGCACTCGAGCGTCATCGCCGCCGCGCCGAAACGGATGTCTCCGCTGGTCGGCTCGCGTGGCGCGAGGCGGAGGCCGTTCATCTCGCGGACGGGACCCGAGAGACAGCAGGCCAGCGCATCGAGCACGGTCGTCTTGCCGACGCCGTTGACGCCCACTATCAGGTTGAAGCCTGGCGAGAAGGTCAGCTCTGCCGTCTCGATGGCGCGCATATTGGTGATCCGCAGCGTCTCGACATGCATCACGCCACCTCCACATCGAGTTGGCCGGTGACCGCAGCGGCAATCACGGCTTCGCGGCGCTCGCGAATGAAGGGCAGCGATGCGGCCACCGCAGATTCGAGGGCCTCGAGTCGCTCCTTGCCATGCCGAAGGCTGTCGACGATGTCGTCTTGCTCCGTCCGGGGCGGAAGCGGAACTTGAAACTCGCCGATAATCTCACAGTTGAGTGCAGCTTGGTTTCCACCGCGACCGTAGTTCCGAAGCGGATCGTAGGCGTGCTGGAACACGAGATGGAGGAAGTCCCCAGACACTCGGCTATCTCGCGGCGTCACCGCTGCAACGTTCTGGTTGATGCAAGCACTGATGAGCAACCGAGCGCTCATACCTCGAGTTCTGCCCTGTCCAACCATCCCAACAAGGACCGAGCCTGCCGGCACGATGCGAAGGTTCGAAGCACCCATTCCTTCCTCTGAGATGTATTCTTCGGCCTGTGTGACATCGTAGTCGTTCACCTGCCCGCTCGATACCCAGGGGATGCCATTGATGTCCCAGTATTCAGGCCGGTTGCGGCTTGGCGTCGACCCATTCTGAACCGACGCGAGCAGTCCAACACGCGTCACCTCCCAATGCGCCGGGATATCCCCCAGCCACGGGATGCCCGAGTCCCGCATCGGCACGCTGGGGTCGAGCCCGCGGGTCACCGCCTGCGTGACGAGGGCGCGGCGCTTCTCGGCGAGGATGGCGAGCAGGTTCTCCTTGGCCGCGATCAGCGCGTCGATGCGCGCGGTCTCGGCGTCGAGGAAGTCGGCGATGGCGCGTTGCGTCTTGAGCGGTGGGACAGGAATCTCGAGGTTCGCGATAAACTCAACCGCGAGCCCTGGTTGGGCGGCCGATTGCGAGTACTGGTTGAGATTCATGGCGCGCAGGAGCTCGCCGAGCCACGTCGGACTGTGTTCTCCTAAGATGTCGGCAACCACGGCGTGCTCCGACGCCCAGAACTGACCATCTGCGTAGTTGATGTTGCCGCAGAGTGCCCCCTGCCGGCCGATCAGAACGTGCCGACCTTCGTGGGTGAACTCCGATGTGAACCCGCGTATGCCGTTGCCACCGTACACCGGGTAGGGGCCGTCCTCCGAGATGCTATCGGAGGTGATGCCTGAGCCACTCTTCAATGAGGCGACGTACTTCAGCTTCATACGTCGCCAACCGTCTGGCAGGTCGAGAGCGACAGCCTGCATGCTGGTCATGACGTCACCTCCGTTGCGCGGGTTCGGCTGCGAGTTGCGTCCATCATTCGTCCTCCACCTTGAGCCGCTTCACCGCCCGCACGAAGGCGTCGTCCACGGCTCTTGGCCGAGCATCCTCGATCGCGCGGTAGCGCTGGTACTCGCGCTCGGCCTTGGCCCTGGCGGCGTCGGCCGACACCTTCCCGGCGTGGTCAAGCAGCTCGCGGCCGGACATCCTGAGGAAGTCATCGAGCTTGTCGATCCAGCCCTGCATCGTCATCGGCTTGCGATCCATCGCCTGCAGCTCAGCGAACTCGAGGTAGGCGTTGACGATGCGGCGCAGGACCTCAAGCTCGTCTTGGGTCAGGTAGTTCTTGGCGACCGAGATGTCCGCCTTGCGAATGATGCCGCCCGGCCGCGTGGTCTGCATGCCCATGAGCGGCGCGTCCGCGTCCACGCGCTCGGCGATCACCTCGGCGGCCGTGCGTCCGTGGGTCGCGAAGTGCATCTTGTTCTGCACGGTGGCGAAGAATTGCCGCGACTGGTCGGTCCGCGGATCGTAGTCGACGCTGGTCGCGTAGATGTCCAGGACCTTTTGGTAGAAGCGGCGCTCGCTGGCGCGGATCGCGCGGATGCGCTCGAGCAGCTCGTCGAAGTAGTCGACCTGACCACGGCCGGGCGGGTTCATCAGCCGCTCGTCGTCCATGGTGAAGCCCTTGACGAGGTACTCGCTCAGCCGGGCCGTCGCCCACTGGCGAAACTGGGTGCCACGGTGGCTGCGGACCCGATAGCCGACGGCGAGGATGACCTCGAGCCGATAGTGGCGCACGTTTCGAGAAACCCTGCGCTTTCCCTCGGTTTGAACTTGTAAGAGTTCCTTACAGGTTGCCGCCTCGGCCAACTCTCCCTCGGCGTAGATCGCCTTGAGGTGCATCGTAATGCTCTGCGGCGTGACCTGGAAGAGCTCGGCCATGAGCTTCTGCGTGAGCCAGACCGTCTCGTCTTCGAAGCGGCAGTCGATACGCGTGCGCCCGTCTTCGGTCTGGTAGAGGAGCAGCTCCGAAGAGGTGGTGTTGTCTTCCCTCATGCGGTCACGGCCTGCAGCAGCCGGAGGATCTCGTCCTCGGCGCGCTTGAGGTCGGCGTCGATCTCGGCCAGCGGGCGCGGCGGCGTGTAGACGTAGAAGTGGCGGTTGAAGTTGATCTCGTAGCCGACGCGGTCCTTGCTCCGGTCCATCCAGGCGTCGTCTACGTAGGGCTTCACCTCGGTCTCGAAGTACTCGTCCACGTCGAGCTTGAGCGGGATGTTCTCGGTGTCGCGCAACGCCGAGTCCGCTTCGAAGCCCTTGCTCTGGCCAGCGCTCACGGGCTCGGCCTTGGGGTTGGTCACGGTGAACACACCCAGGAAGAGCTTGCGTTCGGCGGCTTGCCACTTCGAGCCGCGCTTGCGAAGCAGCTTCTGGATGCGCGCCCAGGCGTCGTTCCAGTCGAGCAGCGGGTCGCGGCCGAGGGCCTGGTCGATGGCCTGGATGTCGTCGAGGAGGTGGGGCGCCGCGTCCAGGAAGCGCGCCTTGTCATCGATGGTCATCTGGTAGCGCAGGCGCAGCGGGCGTTCGACGGTGACGCGGGTGTAGCCAAAGTCCTCGTTGTCGAAGATCTTGCTGCGCGGGCCTTCCTCGAAGGCGCCGTACAGGCGCACGATCTCGGCGATCTGGTCGGGCTCGCCGTCCTCGCCCTCGCCCAGCTTGCGCCGCTTGTCGCCGAGGGAGCGACGCATGGGGACCCAGCAGTCCCGTGCGTCCAGGAGTTGGACCTTGCCCTTGCGGCGCGACGCCTTTCGGTTGGTCACGATCCACACGTAGGTGCCGATGCCGGTGTTGTAGAACATCTGCTCGGGCAGGGCGACGATGGCCTCGAGCCAGTCGTTCTCGATGATCCACTTGCGGATCTCGCTCTCGCCGGAGCCCGCGCCGCCGGTGAAGAGCGGCGAGCCGGAGAGGACCACGGCCATGCGCGAGCCGTGCTTCTGCTCGTCGGGCCGCACCGGCTCGAACTTGCTGATCATGTGCTGCACGAAGAGCAGCGAGCCGTCGTTGACGCGCGGCGTGCCCGCTTGAAAACGACCAAGCTCGCCCCGCTTGTGCTCGCGCTCGATCTCCTTGCGCTGCTTCTTCCAGTCCACGCCGAAGGGCGGGTTGGCGAGCAGGTAGTCGAAGCGGTCGTAGGGCGGGTCGGCGAACTGGTCGTCGAGGAAGATGTCGCCGAAGCGGACATTGTCGCTGCCGCCGTTCTGGTCGACGTTCTTCATGAGCATGTCGGACGCGGCGGTGGCGAAGGCCCGCTTGTTGTAGTCCTGGCCGAAGACGTAGAGCCGCGCGTCCTGGTGGTGATCGCGAAGGTAGTTCTGCGCCTCGGCGAGCATGCCGCCGGTGCCGCAGGCCGGGTCGAGGAGCTTGCGGACCGTGCCGGGCGTGGCGAGCAACTCGTCATCGTGCATGAAGAGGAGGTTCACCATCAGGCGGATGACCTCGCGTGGCGTGAAGTGGTCACCGGCCGTCTCGTTGGCGAGCTCGTTGAAGCGGCGGATGAGGTTCTCGAAGATGCGGCCCATCTCGGCGTTCGGGACGCGCGATGGGTGCAGGTCGACATCGGCGAACTTCGAGATCACGAGATAGAGCACGTTCGACTCGCGCATCTTCTCGATCTCGTTCTCAAACTCGAAGAATTCGAAGATGCGGCGCACGTTGGCCGAGAAGCCCTTGATGTAGCTGACGAGGTGCTTCTCGATGTGGTCCGGGTCGCCCTTGAGCTTCTTGAAGTCGAGCGGCGAGTGGTTGTGAAACCGCTGGCCCGCCGCGCGGTTGAGCAGGCGGTCGAGGGCGTCGTCGTTGAGCTTGCTGTCGCGGCGCTTGTCGTGCTCGGCGAGGACCTTGGATTTGGTCGGGGCGAGCACGCAGTCGAAGCGACGGAGCACCGTCATGGGCAGCATCACGCGCTCGTACTGCGGCGGCCGGTAGGGGCCGCGAAGCAGGTCGGCGATCTGCCAGATCAGGTTCTCGAAGTAGCTGTGGTCAGGCATCGGAGGCCTCTCCTGCGGTCGGGCCGAAGCCCTGACGATTCTCGTTCTGCATCAAGCACCTTCCGCATTGGCGGGCTCGTCGCCGGCCCCACCCGGAGGGCGTCGCAGTCCTGGTGGGCCAGGATGCCGCGCACGTCGAAGCGCACCCGGGCGGCCTTCACCTCGCCCTCGCCCAGGCGCTGCGCCTCCTTGCGCTGCTCGGCGTCGGCGCGGCCGCGGATGAGCACCTCGACCTTGCGCAGCTTGATGGGCTTGCCGGCGTTGGGGGCCAGCGCCCGCAGCAGGTGGCGGAAGACGTCGCGATCGTTGTCGCTCTCGCCGAACACGATGACCGCCGGCGGCTTGCCCCGCGCCGGCTTGCCCTTGCCCTTGCCCTTGCTCACTCGGGCACCCCGCCCAGCGCGCCCGAGAACCACAGCTCGCCGGGCAGCAGGCCGCTCTCGCGGGCCATCTCGGCCACCAGCTCGGCGTCGATGGCGGGGATGCGGGCCTCGCCGGTTTTGGGGTCGCGCTCGCACACCACCAGCTCGTGGGGGGCCAGGCGGTTGACGAAGGACGGCGAGTGGGTGGCCACGATGAGCTGGGTGCGCTTGCTGGCCGTGCGCAGGCGCTCGACGATGCGATCCAGGGCGTAGGGGTGCAGCCCGTGGTCGATCTCTTCGATGCAGGTGAGCTTGGGCGGGTTGGGGTCGTGCAGCAGCGCCAGCAGGGCCAGGGCGCGCACGGTGCCGAAGGACGCCTCGGCCATGGCGGAGCGGCCGCGCAGGCCCACCTCGCTCAGGCTGATCAGGGCGCCCTCGTCGGCGCCGCCCACGGGATCCACGTGCAGCGCCTTGATGCCGGGCACGATGGCGCGCAGATCCTGCTCCAGCTTGGCGAAGCGCTCGGGGTGCTCGGCCTTCAGGTAGGCCAGGAAGGCGGCCAGGTTGGCGGCGTCGGCGTCCAGGGTGTCGGCCGTAGCGGTGGCCGAGGGCCGCCGGGCGGCGGCCACGTCCACCTCGAACACCCGGAAGGTCTTGAACAGGTCGCCCAGGCGCTTGATCTGCGCGCCGCCCTCGGTGGGGCCCAGCTTGGGCAGGGTGGACAGCAGGGCCGAATCGGGGCTCAGGCTCTGCTCTTGATCGGGCGCGGCGCCCTCGCGGCCGGCCTCGGTCCACTCCACCTTGTTGCCGGTGAGCGTGATGCGGCGCCCCGGGCCGCCCTTGCGCTTGAACTGGAAGCTCTCTTGGCGGGCCAGCGCGCGGCTGTTGCCGGCGAAGGTCAGGCGGTAGTCGTCGGGGGCGCGGCCTGAGGCGTAGGGGGTGACCTGCGCCTCGATCAAGAAGGCGATGCCCTTCTTCTCGCGGGGCCCGCGGAACTGCAGGCGGCCCATGCCACCGTGCTCGCGGACGGCGGGCTCCAGGTCCAGGCGGGCCACGTCGCCCAGGAAGCGCAGCGCGGTGAGCACGGTGGTCTTGCCCGCGCCGTTGGGGCCCACCAGCACGGTCAAGGGGCCCAGCTCGAGGTTGACGTCGCGCAGGCTGCGGAAGCCCATGATGCGCACTCGACGGAGGAACTGGCTCACTGGGCGGCCTCGGCGTGCAAAGGGAGCGCGAGAGTAGGCCCGCCCGGGATCGGGCGTCCAGCGTGGGGCGCGCTCACGGCCACAGGTACACCAGCCCCAGCTGCTCGAAGCGGCGCAGGGTCACCTGGTAGCTGCGGCGGATGGCCTCGGGCTCGGCAATGCGCTCTTTCTCCAATTGTTCCAGGCGCTTGCCCAGGGCGCGCACGTCCAGCTCGAACTGGGCGTGCTCATCCCAGCTCAGGCTCAGGTTGAGCTGTTTGCGGGCCTTCTGGGCCTCGATGATCTTCTCGTGCTGCCGCTCCAGGATGGCGTGCATGTCCTGGGCTTCGCCTTCGCCGCGGTCGGTGAGCAGCGCCACCGCCTTGGCCTCTTGCTCCCGGGCCAGCGCCTCCAGCTCGGGCAACAGGGCGCGCAGGTCGCGCTCCACCGCCCGCTGGATGCGGCGCGGCGCGTCGGCGTCGGGGTGTGCGGGGCTGCCCGCGGCCAGGGCGGCGTCCAGCACCTCCTGGGCCTTGCGCAGGCCGTCGGCCTTGTAGGGCGTGGGGGCGGCCTCGGCGCTCCACTGGCCGGCCACCAGCAGCACCTCCTCGTGCAGGCGGGTGGCGCCGTGGCCGAACAGGCTCAGCTTGCCCAGCAGCACCACCCGGCGCACCGACTCGCCGGGGGTGTGCATGAGCGTCACCCGCTCCAGATCGTGGGCGGCGAAGCCCTGGGCCCGGAAGCGAGCCAGCAGGCGCTTCACCAGCGGGTGGCCCAGGTGGAGCTGCACCGTGTCGGCGTCGAGCTGGTGGGCGGCGCGGAAGGCCACGGGGCGCACCTTGGGCACGTGCCAGTGAGGGGCGTCGGGATCGGCCGCCTCGCGCAGGGGCGCCAGGGTGCTGGCCCAGGTGGCGTCCAGGTGCGCCACGGGCAGGTGCCACGAGGGCGGGTCAGTGGGCGGCTCGACGGGCTGCAGGCCGTGGCCGCAGACAAGCTGCAGGCCCACGTCCACGGCGTGCCGGAGTTGGTCGGCGTCGTGGCCCACGGCGCGCTTCGAGCGCTCCATCTGGCGCTCCAGCACGCCCAGATCGCCCCGCAGGATCTGGCTGTCGGCCTCGTAGCGGCCCTCCAGCTCCTTCGCGGCCTGCACGGCGCGGTCGTTGGGGGTCAGGGCGGCCTTCACCGCGGCCCGGGTGAGCTGGCGCAGGCCCTCTTTGTCGAAGCGCACGGCGAGCTGCGCCGAGAGGATGCCCGAGAGCGAGCCCAGCTCGTCGGTGATCTTGCGGATGCGCTGGACCATGTAGGTCAGCACCTTGTCTTCGGGCCGCCGCGGCAGGTTGAAGTAGTGGCAGAACACCTGCGGGGCTGGCTGGAGCTTGCGGTCGATGCGGCCGTTGCGCTGCTCGACGCGGGCGGGGTTCCAGGGCAGATCGAAGTGGAACAGGTGGTGGCAGTGGGCCTGCAGGTTCAGGCCCTCGCGGGCGGCGTCGGTGCAGAGCAGGATGCGCAGGCGGTCCTTGGCCGGGTCGCGGTTGAATGACGCCTTGATCTGTTGGCGGCGGTCGTCGCCTTGCAGGCCCGAGTAGACGTCGAAGCGCCCCTGCAGGTCGGCGGTCTTCAGCAGTGGCGGCAGGTGCTGGTTCAGCCAGCGCAGGGTAGGCTCGTACTCGGTGAACACCACCAGCCGGGTGGGCTTCCAGGCGCCCTGATCCAGCAGGTGCTCGTCGATCCAGTGGGCCAGGGCCTTCATGCGGGCGTCGGGCCACTGGGCGTTGGCCCGCGCGATGGTCAGCATCTCGTCGAGGAGCTTCAGCGCCCGCTCGCCGGGGGCCACGGTGGCGGCCTCGATCTCATCGTCCTCACGATCCAGGGCCTCGGCCAGGTCCTGCGCGTCGTGCAGGGCCAGCTCGGCCTGATCCGCGTCGTCTTCGTCGGCCTGGATCGGCGTGGGGCCCAGGCTGGCCTGCTCCAGGCGCTGGCGGATGGACTTCGCGTGCACCTCGAGGGTGCTGGCGAAGGCGGCGATGGAGCTGAGCAGGTGCTTGTGCAGGCGGATCAGCACCAGCCCGCGGGCGGCCTGCTCGGCGGGCGGCAGGTTGGCCAGGGTCTCCTTGTAGGCCGCGTCGTAGTCGGCGAGCAGCCGGCCCAGCACCAGCTCGGGGTCGTGGTCGGGCTGCTCGATGACGTGATCGACGAGGACGCGCTCGGGCAGCCCGCCCACCTCGGCGCGCAGGTGCTTCTTCAGGCGGCGCACCATCACGGGCGCCAGCTCCTTCACGCCCGCGACGGTGGTGCCGCGGGTGAAGCGCTGGGGGTCCAGCAGCTCGAGCAGGGCGCTGAAGGAGTTGGACAGCCCGTTGTGGGGGGTGGCCGACAGGAACAGGCGGTGCTCGAAGCGCTCGGCCAGCTCGCGCACGGCCTTGGTGGTGCGCGAATCGATGCCCCAGACCCCGTCGCTGGCGGGCGCCGCGTGGTGCGCCTCGTCGAAGATGAGCAGGGAGCGCTCCACCTTGCCCGTGCGCGGGTTGGCCTCGGCCTGCAGGACCTTCAGCAGATCCTCGCGGTGGTCCTGCAGCGGAACCCCCTTGCGTTTCAAGGCCTTGCGGCCGCGCAGCAGGGTGGTGCTGACGATGAAGCGCTGGGCCGTGGACCACGGGTTCACGCCCCACCCGCGCTCCCGGCGACGCGCGTTCACGAAGTCCTTGTCGTACAGGTGGAAGTCCAGGCCGAAACGCTGGTCGAGTTCCTCCTGCCACTGCAGGGTGACGGCGGGCGGGCACACCACGAGCACCCGGTCCACGCGCTGGCGCAGCAGCAGCTCCTGCAGGATCAGGCCGGCCTCGATGGTCTTGCCCAGGCCCACGTCGTCGGCGATGAACAGGTTGACGCGGGGCAGCTCCAGCGCCTTGCGCAGCGGCTCCAGCTGGTACGGCATGAGGTCGATGCCGGCGCGAAACGGTGCCTGCAACAGGCGCTTGTCGGTGCTGGTGACCGTGTGCCAGCGCTGGGCCGACAGGTAGGCCGCGAACTTCTGGGGCTCGTCGAGCCGGGCCGGATAGCCCAAGGTGGACTGGGTGTCGGCCTCGGCGCCGGGCTCCAAGGGCCAGATGACCTGGGCCGCCTCGCCTGCGGCGTCATCGTCCAGGCAGGACAGGTGCACGACGTCGTGGCCGGCCACGTCGGTGACCAGCCAGGTGCGCTGGCGAACGTGGACGACCTGACCTCGCGCGGGCAACGGCTGCATGGAGTCCTCCCGGTTGCTCAGGGCGGGCTCCCGTACCCGCGGCCCTGAGTGGAGGGAGTCTCGCCCCAGCCTGCCGTGGGGTGCAAGCACCGGGGCCGGCAGGGGCCCGGGCCGGCTGCGGCGCTGCCGGCTGCGGCGCTGCAACCTGGTGGGCGAGCTGGGCGGCTTGTCTGTCAGCGAAGCCTGGGAGAACCCACGCGGCGTCTGGGGCCCTGAGTGAGGCGGCCTACTCGTCCTCCGCCTCGCTCAGGGCGCCCTCGTAATCCACCAAGGTCAGGTTGCCGGCGGGCGCGCCGGTGGTCACGGCCAGGCCGCCCAGGCCCAGCCGGGCGCCCAGGGCGTGGGCGGCGCGCAGTCTCGCCGCGGCGCGGGCTCGGTTCGGCTCGGGGGCGCGCAGCGCGTCCAGGCCCTTGCGGGTGCCCACGGCCACCAGGGCGCCGCACACCGCCTGGTGAACGGCGGGGTCGGGATCGGCGAGCTGGGTGATGAGCGCGAGCTCGTCCTGGGGATCGCCGGGGCCGAAGTGGGCCAGGGCGCGGCACACGGCCAGGGCCGCGTCGTCGTTGGCCAGGCCCAGCAGGGCGCGCAGGCGGGGGCGGGCGGTCCAGTCGCCGGCGGCCACCACCCGCTCGATGATCTCGGGGTGCAGGGGGCCGGGGGGCTCGCTCAGGATGGCGTGCCAGGTAGGGCGGGCCAGGGCTTGCGGGCCCTGATCCAGGAGCTGCAGGGCGGCCCGGCGGTGGCCGGTGCTGTTGCGGGGCTCGCGGGCCAGATCGGCGGCAGCGTGCCAGGCGGGCTCGCTGCGCAGCATGGCGATGGCGTCCAGGCGCACGATGGGCGCGGCGTCGTCCAGGGCGTCGTGCAGGGCCCGCAGCACGTCGGGGTCGGCGGGGGCCTCGCTCACCAGCTCGCGCAGCAGCAGGCGGCGCTGGTCGGGGCGGGGCTCCTCCTTGAAGCGCAGCAGCAGGCGCTCCAGCAGGGTGCGCTCGTCGATGGCGATGCTGCGGGCCAGGAACAGGGCCCGGCTCATGCGGCGCTCGGCGGCCTCGAGGTCGCTGGGATCGGGGGTGGCGATGCTGACGGCCAGCGTGCCGTCGTACAGCTCCAGGAAGTCTTCGTCGGTGCTGGGCTGGAAGATCCGGGACAGCGCGCGCCGGGTGCGGGTGTCGCAGGCGGCGCGGGCGGCCAGCAGGTCGCCCTGGGCATACACCAGCCGGTCGAAGTCGGTGTCGCCGGTGAGGAACTGCACGGGGGCCTCGACCACGCCGTCGACCCCCTCGCGCAGCACCAACGTGAAGGGGTGGCGCAGGCGGTCATCGGGGCCGATGACCAGCACGGGCACCAGGGTGTCGTCGTACTTGCGCAGCTGCAGCGCGGCGGGCCACTGGCCGGCGTGCCAGCGGGCCTCGGGGCCTTGCTCGCCCTGGGTGAGCGGCGCCCGCATGCGGTAGGCCAGGTCGGCCACCAGCCGCTCGAAGGCCCGGCCCCGGCGGGCCCGCGCCTTGCGGGCGTAGACCACGGCCCCGGAGATGGCCAGGCCCACGAGCAGGGGACCCATCAGGGGCACGTCAGCGCCCCAGCCGGCCCGAGTTGAACAGGCAGCGCTCGAACTGGGCGGGGTTCAGGTACGCCCGCTGCGCCTTGCCGCCCGGGTGCCAGGCCAGGTCGTAGCAGCGGGCGGCGTAGCGGTCGGCCCAGGCGGCGCAGTCGGCGGCCGGGTGCTCGGCGGCGCAGGTGGCCTGGAACCGGGCGGTGTGCTCGCGCTTGCGGCTGAAGTGGCTCCACGCCGACCAGGCCCACAGGCCCGCGGCGACGGCGGCCACGGCCACGAAGATCCAAGGGGACGGGTACACCTCGCGCATGGGGCGATGCTACCGTCCGTCCCCGTGACTTGGTACCGCCGAAACCCCGTGATCGGGTTCGTGTTTGCCGCCGCGCTGGCGTTCGGTGTGGTGCGCCTGTCGGGCTGCATGGGCCACAGCTACCTGGGCTGCAGCACCGCGTGCCTGCGGGCCGAGCGGGCCTGCGAGGCGGCGCTGCTGAGCTGTGAGCCCCTGTGCGAGGCGCTGCCCGAGGCGGCCCACGGCCCCTTCGTGGAGTGCGTGAGCGCCGCGAAGGGCTGCGAAGCGATGCTCGCCTGCCTGGACGCCTTCGCCGCGCCGTAGCCGCTGTGGCGGGGGACTCAGCGGTCGCCCACCCGGTCCCAGAAGTCGCACTCGGCCTGCTTCAGCCCCGCCCCGGGGGCGATGCCGTCGCCCACCAGCAGCAGGTGCTCGTCGGTGGCCGGCCCGTAGGGCGGCCACGCCACGGCGCCGTCGGTGCGCGGGTCGCCGGCTTCGGCGAAGGCGGTCCAGTACCCGCCGACGGCCTCGGCCAGGGCCGCTTCGGCGGGGCTGGGTTGGTAGCCGGCCAGGCGCAGGTTGTCCCACACGAAGAACAGCTCGATGCCGTGGTAGGCGCCGAAGCCGCGGAGGGCGGCGGACTGCGTGAGGGGCTGGGCGAAGTGGTACAGGAACGTGGGATCGCCGGCGGCCGCCGCGGCGCGGGCGGCGGCGCGGGCGGTGCACACGAACTGCGCGTCGCTGGCGAGCTGCACGTAGGCGTCGCGGGGGCTGTCGTAGGCGTCGGCGGGGTACAGGGCCAGGGCCGCGTCAGCCACGGGGCCCAGGGCGGCGCGCACGGCGGCTTCGTAGGCGGCGGCGGTGCGCAGGGGCGGCGCGAAGCGGGCGATCTCGTGGGCGTTGGCGCCCACGATGAAGGGACCGGGGTTGTGGTCGCCGGCGGCGATCACGTCCACGGGCTGCCCGGTCAGCGTGTGCCCGTCCACGTGGGGTTGCAGGGCGCTGGAGCCCCCGCCGGCCAGGTCGATGACCGGGGGGCGCGCCGTCCACAGGGTCTCGGCGGGCAGTTCCCGCAGGCAGGCGGCCACGTCGGGGGCGGCAGCACAGCCGGCCGCCTCGATCTGGGCCAGGCTGTCGGCCTCCACCCGGTCGCGGGCCGGCACGACGCAGGCGCCGCTCTGCATGATGGCGCGGTGGAACAGGCCGCGGGCCAGGGGGCTGGCCTTCAGCACGCACACGTTCCGGCCGCCGGCCGACTCGCCGAAGATCGTCACGTGGTCGGGGTCGCCGCCGAAGGCGCCGATGTTGGCGCGCACCCACTGCAACGCCGCGATCTGGTCCAGGGTGCCCAGGTTGCCAGACCGGCCCTCGGCGTCGGCCAGGGCCGGGTGCACCAGCCACGCCAGCGGGCCCAGCCGGTACTGCAGGGTGACCACCACCACCCCGTGCTTCGCCGCCAGGGCCTGGCCGTCGTACAGCACCTGATCGCCGAAGCCCACGACGGCGCTGCCCTGCACGTTGCCGCCGCCGTGGATGAACACCATCACCGGCCGCTGCGCCGCGCCGTCGGGCAGCGCGGGGCGCCACACGTTCAGGGTCAGGCAGTCCTCGGCGCCCTTCACCGCCGCGTCGCCGTCGAGCTGCATGCACTCGGGCCCGAAGGTGTCGGCGGCGAGGACCTGGGCCCGGCAGGCGGGGGGCGCCGGCGGCGCGAAGCGCAGGGGGCCGGTGGGCGGGGCGGCGAAGGGGATGCCGCGGAACACGGCGGGCCGCACCGCGCCGTCGGCCGGGCCCAAGGCCTCGCCGCGCACCAGGCCCTGGGCGGTGGGCACGTCCAGGTCGTCGGCGGGTTCGCCGGGCGCGCAGGGTTCGCCCATGCCTTGGTCGGCCTCAGCCCCGTCGAGGGCGCCGCCATCGCTGGGTGTGGCGTCGGCGGGGGCGCCGTCGGCGGCCACGTCGGCGTCGAGGGGGGGACCGGCGTCCAGGGGGGGATCGGCGGTGGCGCCGTCGTCACAGCCGAAGGCGGCCAACGCCGCCAGCGCGAGGAGTCGCCCGATGCGCATGGGATTCATTCTTTGGGTCGGGGCAGGATGGCCCATGGACCCTCGGGCCGCCCCCCGAGGGAAAAGGGAAGTGGCGCGGGTGGGCCTCAGCCCACGATGGGCAGGGCGTTGGCCGCGCGCTTCGCGGCGATGTCGGCGAAGAAGTCGTTGCCCTTGTCATCCACCACGATGAAGGCGGGGAAGTCCTCGACCTCGATCTTCCACACCGCCTCCATGCCCAGCTCTTCGTACTCCAGCACCTCGACCTTGCGGATGCTGTCCTTGGCCAGGCGGGCGGCGGGGCCGCCGATGCTGCCCAGGTAGAAGCCGCCGTGCTTCTTGCACGCGTCGGTGACCTGCTGGCTGCGGTTGCCCTTGGCCAGCATGACCATGCTGGCGCCGGCGGCCTGGAAGGCGTCCACGTAGGGGTCCATGCGCGAGGCGGTGGTGGGGCCGAAGCTGCCCGAGGCGTAGCCCTGGGGGGTCTTGGCGGGCCCGGCGTAGTACACGGGGTGGTTCTTCAGGTAGTCGGGCAGGCCCTCGCCCGCCTCCAGCCGCTCGTTCAGCTTGGCGTGGGCGATGTCGCGGGCCACCACCAGCGTGCCGGTGAGGTTCACCCGGGTGCGGATGGGGTACTTGCTCAGGATGTTGCGGATCTCGCCCATGGGCAGGCTGAGGTCGATGTTCACCACCTCGTCGCTCAGCTCGTCGGCCTTCACCTCGGGCAGGAAGCGGGCGGGATCCGTCTCGAGCTGCTCCAGGAAGACGCCGTCCTTGGTGATCTTGCCCACGGCTTGCCGGTCGGCCGAGCAGCTCACGGCGATGGCCACCGGGCAGCTCGCGCCGTGGCGGGGCAGGCGGATCACCCGCACGTCGTGGCAGAAGTACTTGCCGCCGAACTGCGCGCCGATGCCCAGCCGGCGGGTCAGCTCCAGGATCTCGGCTTCCAGGCCCAGGTCGCGGAAGCCGTGGCCCAGCATGGACCCTTCTGTGGGCAGGGTGTCCAGGTAGCGGGCGCTGGCCAGCTTGGCGGTGTTCAGGGCGTACTCGGCCGAGGTGCCGCCGATGACCACGCCCAGGTGGTAGGGCGGGCAGGCGGCGGTGCCCAGCTTGCTCACCTGCGTCTCCAGGAAGGCCATCATGCTCTTGGGGTTGAGCAGCGCCTTCGTCTCCTGGAACAGGTAGCTCTTGTTGGCCGAGCCGCCGCCCTTGGCCATGAACAGGAACTTGTAGGCGTCGCCCTGCGTGGCATACAGCTCGATCTGGGCCGGCAGGTTGTTGCCGGTGTTCTTCTCGCCGTACATCGACAGCGGGGCGAGCTGCGAGTAGCGCAGGTTGCTGGTGGTGTAGGTCTCGTAGATGCCGCGGGCGATGGCCTCTTCGTCGTCGAAGCCGGTGAACACCCGCTGGCCCTTCTTGCCCTTCACGATGGCGGTGCCGGTGTCCTGGCAGCTCGGCAGCACCCGCCCGGCGGCGATGACGGCGTTCTTCAGCAGCTCGGTGGCCACGAACTTGTCGTTCGCCGAGGCCTCGGGGTCGTCGAGGATGGTCCGGAGCTGCTGCAAGTGGCTGGTGCGCAGCAGGTGCGCGATGTCGCCCATGGCCACGCGGGTCAGCTCGGTGAGCGCCTGGGGCTCCACCTTCAGGAAGGTCTGCCCGTTGGCCTGGAAGGTCGAGACGCCGTCGCTGCTCAGCTTGCGGTAGACGGTGGTGTCTTCGCCAAGGGGCAGCAGGGGGGAGTAACCGAAGTCAGCCATGGTCGCGCTCCTCGCATGGGGCCGCAGAAAGCGGCGGGAGGATACCCCGGACGGGAACGGCGCGCGAGGGGTGGGCGGGCCGAGGGCCGTCTCAGCGGCGCAGGGCCGCCACGTCGAGGATCAGGCCCGGGAGGGCGCGGCTGGCGAGGGTGTCCGTGTGCTCGGTGGCGGTCTGCAGGCCGTCGCCCGACCAGCACTCCACCACGCCCGTGGGCTCCACGCACCAGTACTCGGCCACGCCCGCGGCGGCGTAGAGCATGCGCTTGTGGCCCCGCTCGAACGCGCCGTCGGCCTCCAGGACCTCGAGACACAGCTTGGGGACCTGCCGGATGGGGCCCACCTCGTCCACGGGCAGCCGGCCCTCGAGCACGAACAGGTCAGGTTGCAGGATGTTCTGGCTGCCGAAGCAGACGTCCAGAGGGCTGAGGCCCACGGCGAAGGCCGCGTTGGATTGGTTGGCCCAGCCAAACACCTGCAACAACAGCTCGCTCAGCAGGTGCTGGTGGCGGGCCGACGACGAACCGCCGAACCGCACGGTCCCCTCGACAAGCTCCACCCGCTGGTTGGTCTCCGGCAGCGCGAGGTACTCGGCCTCGGTCAGCGTCAGGCCGTGGTGCTCACCAGCCATGGGGCGATCCGTCGTGGTCGTAGAAGCCGCCGGTGGCCTCCAGGTCGAAGCCCGCGATGGCGTCCAGCATGCCGGCGCTGGAGGCCGCGGGGGTCAGGGGCGCCTTGCCGCCGCCCATGTCGGTCTGCACCCAGCCGGGGTTGAACAGGTACACGCCCACGCCGCGGGGCTTCAGGTCGAAGGCCAGGGCGCGGCCCAGCATGTTCAGGGTGGTCTTGCTCGCGCAGTAGCCGTAGTTGCCGCCGGTGGTCTTGCCGCCGATGGACCCCAGCCACGAGGACACCAGCAGCACCTTGCCCCCCGCGGCGGCCAGGGGCTCCACCAGGGCCTGGGTGATGAGCAGCGGGGCCACGGCGTTCACCTCGACCATCTTCAAGATGCCCGTGGGCTCCAGGCTGCCCAGGCGCACGTTGCGCTGGGGGCCGGGGAAGGCCGCGCTGTTGATGCCGGCGTTGTTCACCAGCAGATCCAGGCCGCCGCGCTTGGTGAGCTGCAGGCGCAGCTCCTCCAGCCCCTCGGGGCGCGTCACGTCCAGGGGCAGGGCGGTGACGGCGCCGGGGTGCTCGGCCATGAGCGCCTGCAGGCCCTCGGCGGTCTCGGGGCGGCGGGCCGTGGCGAAGACGTGGTAGCCCCGGTCCACGAGGTGGCGGGTGAAGGCGAGGCCCAGCCCGCGGCTGGCTCCGGTGACGGCGGCGATGGGCATGGGCGAGCCTCTTCGGCGGGATTCAGATCAGCGGAACAGGGCCAGCCAGGCGGCGTCGGCGGCGGCCAGGTAGGCCTTCAGGTCGAAGGTGTCGGCCAGCGCCGCGGCGCGGGCGCGGGCCTCGGCCAAGGCCGGCGGGATGGTCCGCCGGTTGCTGTCGTCGCTGGCCTTGTAGGGCGGCAGCGTGGGATCGGCGGCGCAGGCGGCGGCGTACTCCGCGCGATCCACCGGCTCGTCCTCCACATAGAACTGCGGAAAGTCGGGCTCCAGGGCGCCCTTCTCGGTCCAGCGGCGGTGGGGGCCGTGCTTCAGGCCGCCCACGTAGTGCTCCTCTTCGTACGGCGCGCAGGGATCGCCCCAGCGCACGGCGCCGTGCTGGGCGCCGTCCACGATGGGGTGCACCTCGTCGTCCCACAGGTCCAGGCCGGTGCCGTGCTCGAAGCGCGCCACCGACACCGGGCGGCCTTGGGGATCCAGCAGGTAGCTGTCGCCGTGCCACTCGCCGTGCTGCCACTCGGCGGTCCAGCGCACGGTGGGCCCGGTGGGGCCGTCGCGGCGCTCGCGCTCGACGCCGTGGGGCTCGCCCTCGGCGTCGAAGTACACCTCGTGCTCGGGTAGGCCGGGGCCGCCGTACAGGAAGCTGGCGATGGTGATCTCGCCCAGGCGCACAGCGGCGCGGGCGCCGTCCTCGGCGAGCTCCCATGCGACCTCGGCGCCGGGGGGGAGCGCGGTGGGGATCCGGAAGCGATCGGTGAGATCGGCGCTGGGCTTGGGGGCGGTCATGGCGGTGGCCTCGGGCGGTGGGGAGCCAGGCTCAGTGGCGGGTCTGTTCGCTCAGCAGCTTCTGCGACAGCGCCTCGAAGCCCTCGTTGCCCAGATCGGCGCGCAGGCGGTCGATCAGGGGCAGGATGGGGGCGGCGGCGTCGTCGCCCAGGCTGCGCTTCAGGGTGCCGTAGATGGCCAGGAGCTGCCGGTAGATGGCCTCGTGGCGGCCCAGGATCCGGTGCAGGTGGGTGGTGACGCCGATCCACTCGACGTAGCGGCGGTGGTCGTCGGCGCGGGCGGCGGCGATGGCGCCGGCCTGCGCCTCGGCCAGCGCACCGTCCTCGTCGCCCTGGGCCAGCCGGGCCAGGGCCACCGCGCCCACCACCTGATCGAAGGGCGCGCTGCCCTCGGGGGCCAGGGCGCGGGCGCGCTCGAAGGCCGCCATGGCGCCGGCCCCGTCGTGGGCGCCCAGGCGGCAGCGGCCCAGGTACAGCAGGGCCTCGGCCTGGTCGATGGGGGCCTCGTGGTGCTCGCACAGCGCCACCTCGGCGGCGAACTGTTCAGCGGCGCCGGCGAAGTCCAGCCGGGCGTGGCGGGCCAGGCCCAGCAGACGCTGGGCCCGCCACAGGTCGTCCACCCGGCGGAACGCGCCCGCCTGGTGGAGGCGGCCCGCCAGCAGGTCGAGGATGGGCCGGAAGCGGGCCTGGGCCCAGGCAGCCTCGGCCTCCACCAGGCGCACGCGGGTCTCCAGGGCCTCGCGGTCCTCGGGCGCCGCCTGGGCCAGAGCGGCGCGGGCGGTGGCCAGCGTGGGCGCCAGATCGGCGTGGCGGTCGTGGCGCAGGCGCAGGCGGGCGGTGAGGGTGGCGTGGGCCACCCGATCGGTGGGGCGGCCCGCGTCGAGGCGCTCGCCCGCCACCGTCAGCCAGGTGCCGGCGCGATCCAGAGTGCCCGCCTGCAGCAGCCCCTCGGCCAGACGCAGCGCCAGGCGCAGCACCCAGGGCTCGGGCAGGCGCTCGGGGTCGAGCTGAGTGGCCACCGCCAGGGGCTCGGTGATCCGGGCGTGGGCGTAGCCCAGGGCGGGCTCGGCTTCGGCCTCGAGGATCAGCGCGACGGCGGGGTGGGCCTGTGCCTCGGCCATGCTCAGCCCCCGATCAGCTCGAGGATCGCGGCGGCGCAGGCCTCGCGCTCCACGGCGTCCACGGGGGACCGCTTCGCGGCCCGCTCCAGCAGCGCCATGAGGCGGGGGCGATCGGCCTCGATGAGCCCGGCCCCCTCGGCCTGGGCGGTGTCGATGACGTGGCGCACGAAGGCCAGCGCGGGATCGGCCCCGGCCCCCACGGCGGTGACCAGGGGGCCCAGGGTGTCCACTTGCTCCAGGGCCTGCACCAACGGCGCGAACAACGCGGCGTCGCCCAGGTGGGCGCCCGCGGGCCAGAGCTGTTCGGTGCGCACCCGGTAGCCGGGGCCGTCGGGGTCCAGCTCCAGGCGAGCCATGCCCAGCTCGGGCGCCAGCAGGGTCAGCAGCTCGTACAGCGCCGGCAGGCGGCTGGGGCTGGGTGCGGCCACAGGGAGCTGCCACACGAAGTGCAGCCAGATCATGGCCTCGTCGGGGGCGCTCGCGCTGGGGCGGTCGTCGTCGGGATCGGTGGCCTGGACGTCTTCGGCCGACAGCACGCCCACCGTGGGGCCGGCGGCGGCGTCGCCGAAGACCACCACGCCGTCGCCGGCGGGCTCCCAGCCGATGCCGCGATCCGTGAGCAGGCGCTGGTAGCGGGCCAGCAGGGTGGCGGCGTCGGTCAGCGGGGTCGGGGCCATGGGTGCCTCGGGGATTGGGGTAGGGGGGCGCCGGGGGATCAGCCGCCGGCGGCCTCTTCAGCCTCGGCGGCGGGGGCCAGGGCGGGTTCGCCAACGGCCTCGGCCGCGGCGGCCTCGATGGCCTCGCCGATGCCGCCGATGACGGCCTCGGCGGCGGCCTCGGCGGCCTCGAGGATGCTCATCAGGAGCTGTCCGAGCTGGCTCAGCGCGCCCGCCGCGGCGGGATCGCCCTTGGCCTCGGCCACCTGGCCCTCGGCCTGCTGCAGGGCCGCCAGGGGCTCGGCCATGGACGCGTCGTACAGGCGCTCGCCCTGGCTCACCAGGTCCGACAGATCCACGCCCTGGACCTGGGCGCCGATCTCCTGGCTCCAGTTGCCGATCTGCTCCGAGACCTCGCGGCGCTTGCTGGCCACGCCCTCGCGCACGGCGCCCACCGCGCGCTGCGCGGCGTCGATCTGAGCGGACTGCTCGGCGTCGGCGGCCGGATCGGCCGCCGGCTGCTGGGCGGGGGCCGGTTCGGGGGCCATGGCCGCGGCCGGCGCCATGGCGGCGGCCTCGGGCGCAGGGGCCTCCATCACGGGCTCGGGCGCCGCAGGCTCGGGCGCAGCAGGCTCAGGCGCCACCTCGGGGGCTGGCTCGGGCGCCGGCGCCGCGGGGGCCGCCTCGGGGCCGGCCATGTGATCTTCGGCCGGCTCGCGCTCGGGGGCGGGCGCCGCCTCGGCCTCGGGGGCCGCTTGAGGGGCGGGCGCGGCCTCGGGGGCCGGGGCCTCGCCGCCGCCCTCCACCTGGCCCTGCAGGGCGCCCATCTGGGCCTCGATGGCCTGGATGGTGGGCGAGGGATCCTGCTGGCCCCAGGTGGCGCCCTGGGCTTGGCCGGCGGCCTCGAAGGTGGGGCCGTAGCTGGCCTCGAAGCCCTCGGTGTAGGCCTGCATCTCGTCGCGCCAGGCCTGGGTCTCCTCGCGGCGGCTGGCGATGTCCTGCTCGACGGACTCGGCCTCCACCACCAGATCGGCGTAGCCCTGGGCGGTCTCGGTGGCCTCCTGGGCGATCTCGGTGGCGCCCTGCTCGCCGGCGTCGATCTCGGCGCCGGTCTCGGCCATCGAGGCCTGCGCCTCGGTGTTGTCGGCCTTGTTCTGGGCGGCCTTCTCGCGGGAGGTCTTGAGCTGCTCCTTCAGGTCGTCGGCGCCCACCAGGCCCAGGGCGAACTCCATGATCATCGACATGAGGTGCTGCTTGAGGGCGGCCCACTTCTCGCCGATGTAGGCCATGGCGCGGCCCACGGTGGCCCGCCACGCGGCCTTGGCAGCGTTGGCGATGTGCTTGTCCACCCGCCACCAGGGCACGTCCTCCTCGGCGGGCTCGGGCTCGGGCTCGGGGTTGGTGCTCTCGACGGTGCCCTGGGTGGACTCGGCCTCGCCCTTGCCCCGGTCGCCCTCGCTCTTGGCCTGGGTGGCGTGGGTGTCGCCCTCGTTGATGGCCTGCTCGCCGGTGGCGATGTCGGCGTCGGTCTGCTGGGCGGCCGCCTGCTCGGTCTCGAGGATGGCGCGGCGCTCCTGCGCGGCGGCAACCAGGGCCTCGGCGTCGCCGGCCCGCGCGGTGTGGGTCTCCAGGTTCTCCTGGAACACGCCCTTGGCGTGGGCGGCGTCGGCCTCGGCGGTCTCGAGGGCGGTGAGGTCCTCGTCCAGGGTGGCGATGGCCGACGGCGCCGCGGGCTGGGCCGCCTCGGGCAGGGGCAGGGCCTCCAGCGCGTCGAGCCGCTGGCGGGCCGCCTGGTAGTCGGCCTGCTCGGCCTGCAGCTCGGTGAGCTGCGACTCGTAGATCTCCATCTGCCGGGCGGCGCTGGCCATCTGGCCCAGGGGCGGGCCGCCGGCAGCGGAGCCCGCGGGGGCCGCTGCAGGCGGCCGGCCGGCGCGCGCGGCGGCGGGCGCGGCCGCGCGGGGGTCTGGCCGGGCGCGGGCAGGTTGGCCAGGGCGTCGCGGGCGCCGCTGCCGGCGCGGCTGTCGGCGCGCCAGGCTGAGGGCCTGGCTGTCCGCCAGCGCGGCGTCCTGCGCGCCGGCCTGGCTGGCCGCGTAGTTGGCGTTCAGGGCGGCCATGCCCTCGTCGCGGACCTCGCTGCGCAGCAGGTGCTGGGCCAGGCCCTTCAGGGCGCCGGGGCGCTCGCTGGCGTGGGTGAGGCCGTACGCGGTGAGGTGCCGATCCTTGTGGGTGCTGAGATCCACGTCGCCCAGGTAGCCCTCGCGCAGGCCCTGGATGTCGCCCTGGCCGAGGGAGATGAGCCAGCCCTCGCCGCTCCACATGCCCTCGTCGTTGGTGGGATCGCCGTCCAGCCGCGAGGCCAGCGCCTCGGCCGCCTGGAAGCCGGTGAGATCCTGCACGGCGTCGTACTTGTCGTAGAGGTCGTAGCGGATGGCCCGCACCCGGGCGAGCTGCCGCGCCCGCTGGAGGCCCAGGATCTTCGCCGAGCGGCTGCTGGCGGTGACCGCGCCCGCGGCCTCGGCACCGGCGCCGCCGCCGAAGATGTGGCGGAAGCGCTGGCCGACGCTCATCTGGGTCATGGCCCGGACTTCGGCGGTGTTGGTCATGGCCCGCCAGCTCTGGCGAGCGCCGTTGCGCATGCCGCGGCCGAACTGCCCGGCGGCGCGGCTCATGCCGCGGCCCGCCTGCGCGGCCCCACGGCCCAGGCCCCGGCCGGCCTGGCCGACGCCACGGCCGATCCCCTGTGCGCCGCGGCTGATGCCCCGGCCCGCCTGACCGGCGCCGCGGCTGATGCCCCGGCCGGCCTGCCGGCCCTGGCGCCCCGGCTGATGCCGCGGCCCGCCTGGCCGGCGCCCCGGCCGATGCCGCGGCCCGCCTGGCCGGCGCCTCGCCCGATGCCGCGGCCCGCCTGGCCGGCGCCCCGGCCGATGCCGCGGCCTGCCTGGCCAGCGCCCCGGCTGATGCCGCGGCCCGCCTGGCCAGCCAGCGCCCCGGCCGACGCCCTGGCCTGCCCGCCTGGCCGGCACCCCGACCCAGGCCGCGGGCGCCCTGGCGGCCCACGGTGCGCGCGCCCCCTGCTGGGCGCCGCGGCTGACGGTGCAGCCGCCCTGGGCGATGCCGCGGCCGGCCGTGCGGGCCCCGGTCTGCATGCCCCGGCCGGCGGTGCGGGCGCCCTGCGCCATGCCGCGGCCAGCGGTGCCGGCGCCGCGGGAGACACCCTGACCGGCGGTGCGGGCGCCCTGGGCCATGCGCGCGCCGGCGGTGCCGGCGCCGCGGGAGACGCCCTGGCCGGCGGTGCGGGCGCCACGGGCCACGCCGCGGCCGGCGGTGCCGACGCCGCGGCCGGCGGTGCGGGCGCCCTGGGCCATGCCACGGCCGGCGGTGCGGGCGCCCTGGGCCATGCCGCGGCCGGCGGTGCGGGCGGCGGTGGCCGCGCCGCGGCCGGCGGTGCGGGCGCCTGCGGTGACCTGCCGCAGGGCCTGCTTGCCCTGGCTGAGCCCGCTGTTGGCGCCGCCGATCATGCCGATGCCGGCCAGCGCGCCGCGCCCCACGCCGGTGATGACGTTGTCGGCGAAGCGCGCCGCGAACTGCATGCGCTGCTGGGGATCGTCGGTGGTGGCCAGCCGGTACAGGTCGATGCCGGCGTTGATGCCGGCCATGGCCGCGGCGATGACGTTGCAGACGATCTCCACCAGGGTGAGCAGGTTGCCCACCACGCTGAGCGCGGCGCCCACCGGGGGCAGCAGCACGCTGAGCACCCAGCCGGCGACCTTGGCCACCAGGCCCACCGTGCCGGCGATGGCCCCTACGCTCGAGGCGAAGTCGCCCACCGTGCCCAGGATGGACTGGAGCTGCTCCAGGCCGCCCTCGCTGGCCTGGTAGGGCTGCACCTGGAAGGGATCGGGCGCCTGGTGCTGGTACTCGTCGGCCGAGAAGCTCTTCAGGCCCGCGGCGGCCTGCACCAGCGCGTCGTTGTCGCCGGCGAACTGCTGGAAGCTGGCCCCGTCGGGGCCGCTCTGGAAGCCCGACTCCAGGAAGGCCGTGGGGTCGTTGCCGGCGAGCTGCAGCAGCGCCTGGCTGGGCTGCAGGGGCCCGTCGCCGTACGTGACCGGCATGGGCTTGGGGGCCTGGATCTCGCCGCCCTGGCCGGCCTGCTGGGCCGCCTGGGTCAGCTCCTGGGCGAGCTGGGCCACGCCGCTGTCGCCGCCCGCCGGGGCCGCCGGGGCCGGCGCGTTCAGGGCCTGGGCCGCTGCAGGGGCGGGCGCCATGGCCGCCGCTGCGCCGCCGGCCGCGCGGCCACCGCCGCCGGGCCCGCCGCCACCGGGGGCCGCGGGGGCACCGGGACCGGCCGGGCCGCCCGCGCCGGCGCCCTCTTCACCCGGGGCGCCAGGGGCGCCGGGGGCACCGGGCGCGCCTTCGCCCTCGGCGGCCTCGCCTTCGCCCTCACCCTCGCCCTCTTCGCCCTCGGTGTCCTCGCCCTCACCCTCGCCGGGTGCCTCGCCGTCGCCGGCGCCCTCTTCCCCGTCGCCCTCGCCTTCGCCTTCGCCCTCTTTGTCCTCTTCCTCTTCCTTCTCGTCGTTGGGCGCGCCGGGGCCGCCGGGGGCCGCGGGGGCCCCGTCATCGGGCGGGCCGCCGCCGCCGCCGGACTCCTCGCTCTTCTCTTCTTCCTGCTCGGTCTCGGGCTGGGCCTTCGCCTGCGGCTGCTCGGGCTGCGGCTGCATGCCGGGGGGCTGCTTCAGGTACTCCAGCAGCTCGCTGCCCTGGCCGGCCTGCGAGGCCATCTCTTCGGGCAGCGGCTCGGTGCCCGTGGACTGCATGGCGGCCGCCGCCAGCTCCGACGCCTGCATGCGCGCGGCGTCACCGCCGCCCTGCTGCTGCGGGCCAGCGGCCTCGGGGCCCTGGTTGGGAGCGGCTTGCGACTTGGCTGACTCGCGGACCGGCGGCATGGCGAACTCCTGGGTCGCCGCAGTCTAGCCGGCGCGGGCGGGATGTTCACCCCCGATCCGGCGCGCCCGCGGCTTCGGGGCCCTGCGGCCGGACCCAGGCGGCGCGCTCTCTGGCGCCGTGGCCCACGGGCCCGTGCTATCGTGCGGGGCGGCCAGGCGCCGGGTGTGACCGCGAGGTCTCGGGTCAACCCACGCCACCGGCCGACGGCGCTGGGGGCGCCGGCTGGCGCAGGGCTTGCTTCACCTTGAGGCGGACCTGCCCGTGGAGCGCAGAAGGGGGCGACATGCAGCGGTGGATTTCGGCGTGGGCGGTGACGCTCGGGCTGGCCCTGGCGGGCCCGGCGGCGGCCTTCACCACGCCCTTCGGGCAGGCGGTGAACGACGCCATCGAGCGCGGCCTCGAGTACTACCGGGGCCAGCAGAACAACAACGGCTCCTTCGGCCCCACCCGCGAGGCCACGGCCTTGGTGGTGCTGTGCTTCCTGGAGAAGCGGGCCAGCGCGGACTGGAACGCGCCGCCGGTGGGCTACGCGGGCATGTCCGGCGAGGACCAGGGCCGGGTGCGCAACGCCATCCGCTGGATCATCGAGAACGATGGCGGCCTGCAAGGGCGCACCCCGAACAGCTACACCACCGGCTCGGGGCTCATGGCGCTGAGCGTGTACCTGGACACCGGCGGCCCGGCGGACGTGGGCGCGGCCGTGTCTGCGCGCCAGGCCGTGGACAACGCGGTGGGGGCCCTGCGGGGCACCCAGGGCAACCGGGGCGCCAACCAGGGCGGCTGGAACTACACCAACCCCGAGAGCGACGGCGATCTGAGCACCACCCAGTTCGCCATGGCGGGCCTGTCGGCCGCCGAGGTCATCGTGCCCGGCGCCTCGGGCACCCTGTCGCGGGCCGTGGGCTTCGTGGACAACACCCGCGACAACGACGGTGGCCACGTCTACCGGGGCGGGCGCACCGACGACTACGACTCCAGCAGCTCGATGACCGCCTCGGGCCTGTGGACCTATCGGCTGGCGGGCCTGAACGTGAGCAACCCCAAGGTTCAACAGACCATGGGCTGGCTGCGCGACAACTACCGCTACGACAGCCACCTGAACCGCAATTTCAACCAGAGCTACTACTACTACCTGTGGGCGGCGGCGAAGGGCCTGGAGGTCAGCGAGGACGCGGCCGCGGCCTTGGACTCCACCGGCATTGGCGGCGAGCGTGACCCCGCCGGCGACGGCTACCCCGAGGAGCCCCGCGGCTGGTACTACGACTTCGCCTGGCAGCTCATCCAGCTCCAGAACGGCAACGGGAGCTGGGACCGGCCCAACAACTGGACCCCGGGCTCGGCGGGCGCCTTCGCCCTGCTCGTGTTGGAGCGCTCGCTGGGCGGGGCCTGCGTGGACACCGACGGCGACGACTTCTGCGCCGGCGACGACAACTGCCCCGACGTGCCAAACCCCGATCAGGCCGATCAGGACGGCGACGGTCTGGGCGACGCCTGCGACAACTGCCCCGACGTGGCCAACCCCGACCAGACCGACGTGGACGGCAACGGCATCGGCGACGTGTGCGAGGAGCCCTGTGACCCGCTGAACGACAACGAGCCGGGCAACGAGCGGCCCTGCGGCACCCAGCGGCCGGGCATCTGCCGGTTGGGCCGCGAGATCTGCACCCCCGAGGGCTACTGGACCTGCATCGGCGAGATCGAGCCCATCGCCGAGACCTGCGACGGCCGTGACGAGGACTGCGACGGCCAGATCGACGAGGGCCTGCTGAACGCCTGCGGCTTCTGCGGCGACGTGGAGGAGGACGCCTGCGACGGCTTCGACAACGACTGCGACGGCCAGGTGGACGAGCGGGCCGAGTGCCCCATGGGGCAGGCCTGCTACGAGGGCGCCTGCGTGGGCTACTGCGAGAACAACGAGTGCATCGACGGGCAGACCACCTGCGACGCCGACACCGGCTTCTGCGTGCCCAACTGCAACGGCGTGGAGTGCCTGGGCGCCGAGATCTGCGACCCCGACGCGGGGATCTGCGTGGACGCCTGCGCCAACGTGGACTGCCTGGCCAGCGAGAGCTGCGTGAACGGCCGCTGCCTGCCCGGCACCTGTGAAATCCACGGCTGCCCGGGGGCGACCACCTGCGTCAACGGCGAGTGCGTGCTCACCGAGTGCGGCGGCCGCTGTGCGCCGGGCACTTTCTGCCGCGGCAACCAGTGCGTGGACTCGTGCAGCCAGGTGGCGTGCCCCATCGGCCAGAGCTGCATCGACGGCGTGTGCAGCCCCGATCCCTGCGGCAGCTTCAGCTGCCCCGACGGCCAGGCCTGTGTGGACGGCGACTGCGTGGCGGATCCGTGCGCCAACGTAGTGTGCGGCTTCGGCGAGCGCTGCCGTGACGGCCAGTGCGCGGGCGATCCCTGCCGCGGCGTGGTCTGCCCGCCCGGCCAGGCCTGCGTGGTGCGGATGGACACGGCACAGTGCGACGGCGACTACATCCAAGGCCCCGTGGAGGAGGATCCGGTGTTGGATCCGGGCGGCCCCGGCGGTGGCGGCGCGGGCGGCAACGGCGGCGGCAGCGACGCCGGGGTGGTGGTGAACACGCCCGTGGACGGCCCCCGGCTGGCCAGCCAGGAGGGCGGCTGCAGCTGCGACGTGGCCGACGATCCGCCCGCGCCGTTGGCGCTGTTGGGGTTGCTGGTGCTGGGCCTGGTGCGCCGCCGGCGCTGAGCGCTGCGCGGGCTCGGGGCGAGCCCGGGCGCGGGCCTCAGCCGCACATGACGTACTGACCGTTCTGCAGGCAGTAGGTGCTCTCCGAGCCGTCGTCGAAGGTCACCTCGATGCGGCGGTTGGGGATGATCCGGATGTGCACCGGCGTGCGATCGGCCGCCGGCTCGTCGTCCTCGCCCGCTTGCGTGAACTCCCGCAGCGCGTTGGCCGCTTCGGTGACGGCGTCGAGGGTCACCCCGCCGGCGGTGGGCTCGGCGTCCTTGGTCTCCTGCGCCATGCTCAGTTCGTCGAGGGCGCGGATCTGGGCGCTGGCGGTGGCGGGCAGGGCGAGGGCGGCGGCGAGGATGAAGGCAGCGCGGAACATGTGAGAACTCCAGGGCTTTATGGAGAAACGGTGAGCGTCGTGCTCATGTGGTGCCCCTTGCACCGGGCGGCCCGAGCGCCTTTTTGGGTGCCCCGCTTTTTCTCCGCGGTGGGGCCCTGGCTGGGCGCGCTGTGAGCGCGCCGATCGCCTTGACAGCGCGGCCGCCTGGGGCGCCAATCGGTCCATGGCCCGCCTGCTCATGCCCTTGCCCGATCGGGACTTCGATGTCACCGAAGTTGCTGTGCCCTGGAAGCTCGCCGTGGAGGCGGGGCACGAGGTCGTGTTCTGCACCGAGGCGGGCGGCCACGCGCCGGCGGCCGATCCGCGCCTGATCAACGGAGTGCTGTTCGGCAAGCTGGGCGCCGAGCCCGAGCCCATCGCGTTCTACCGTGAGCTCGAGGGGACGCCGGGGTTTCGGGCACCGCGCTCGTGGGCCGACACCGACTTCACCGCCTTCGACGGCCTGATCCTGGCGGGTGGCCACGCGCCGGGCATGCGGCAGTACCTGGGCAGCGCCGAGGTGCACGCCCGCACGGCGGCGTTCTGGGCCACGGGAAAGCCCGTGGGCGCCATCTGCCACGGCACCATCGTGCTGGCCCGCGCGCGCGATGCCGAGGGCCGCTCGGTGCTGCACGGGCGCCGCACCACGTGCCTGCCGCGCTACATGGAGTGGCTGGCCTACGCGCTCACGTTCTGGAAGCTGGGCCGTTACTACCGCACCTATCCGGCCTACGTGCAGGGCGAGGTGATGGCGGCGCTGGCGAGCCCGGCGGACTTCACGCGCGGGCCGATCACCCTGGGGCCAAGGGGGACGGCTACCGACGACGGGCCGGCCTTCGTGGTGGAGGACGGCGTGTACGTGTCGGCCCGGTGGCCGGGGGACGCCTACCTGTTCGCGCGGCGTTTCCTGGCCCGGTTCTAGAGGGCGGCGCTTCAGAGCGGAGCGCCAGCCAGTCCGCCCGCACCTCAGAGCGGAGCGCGCGGCCGCGGTGCCCGCCGGCCGCTAGATCAACCCCCGCAGGATCCCCCCGGGATCATCCTCCATCACCCGCCCATGGCCGGGGATCAGCCGCTTCAGGTCGGGCGTCTCGGCCAGGCGCTGCAGGTGCGCGCGCAGGGCGGCCTTGTCCTTCACCATGAACAGCTTGCCGATGGTGGTGATCTTGGGGCCGCCGGCGTTGCCCATGAGGCGCCCGTACACCAGGCCGAACAGGCCCTTCATGTGGGGCAGGTTGAACAGCAGGTCGTTGAACACCAGGGTCGTGTCGCAGGGGCGGGCCACCTTCAGCACGGCCTCGATGCCCTTCACGCCGTCGACGGTCTCGTAGGTCACCTGGCCGCCGGGGATGGGGGCGTCCTTCGAGGTGAAGTCCACCGCCACCTTCTGCTCGATCTTCTTCCGGGAGCCCGGCGGGCAGACCACCTTCAGGTCTGGGTAGCGGGCCTTGAAGCGGCCGCAGTCCATGCGGTGCCAGCCGTTGGGCACGATGAGCCAGGTGGGCTTGCCCAGGCCCTCCAGCCAGGTCATGCCGGCGTCGTCCAGGGCGACGGCGTTGTGGATGAGCAGCTCGCCGTCGGGCAGGGCGGCCACGGTCATGGCGCGGCGCAGGGCCATGTTGGGCAGGTCGCCTTCGACGCGCCACAGGCCCTCGGCGAGCTGCACGGGCGGGTCGTGGGGGTGGACGGTCCAGTCGAGGTCGGTCATGGGAGCCCCTGGGCGTGGTTGCGCCCGTGGGGTACCCCCCGGTCAGCGCTTGCGCAAGACCACGAAGCGCGAGCCCTCTTCGTTCTCCACCCGCAGCACCACCGCGTCCTTGCCGGCCGCCAGAGCGCGCTTGAAGTCGCGCAGGGTGGCCACGGGGGCGCGGCCGACGGTGACGACGCGCAGGCCGGGCTTCAGGCCGGCTTGATCGGCGGGGGAGCCGGGGGCCACCTCGGTGATCACGAGGCCGCCGGTGGCCTTCAGGTCGAACTTGCGGGCCAGGCCGCGGGTGAGGGGTTCGACGGTGAGCCCGAAGGCGTCGCCGCCCTGGGCGGGCGCCGCCTGCTGCGCGCGGGGATCGCCGGGGCGCTCGTCCAGGGTGACGGTGAGGGTCTTGCGCTCGCCGCCGCGGAGCACCTCCAGGGTCACGGGCTTGCCGGGGCCGAGCATGGCCACCTTGTTGCGGAAGCGGTTGACGTCCTCGACCTGCTGCCCGTTGAGGCCGACCACCACGTCGCCGGGCTCGACGCCGGCCTTGGCGGCGGCCGAGTCGTGGCTGACGCCGCCGACGAGCACCCCGCGGGTGTCGGCGTCCAGGCCGAACTGCTCGGCGAAGACGGGCTCCAGCGGCTGGATGACCACGCCCAGGAAGCCGCGGCGCACGGCCTCGCCGTCCTTGAGCTGGTCGATGATGGGCCGCGCCATGTCCACGGGGATGGCGAAGCCGATGCCCATGGAGCCGCCGCTGCGGCTGAAGATGGCGGTGTTGATGCCCACCACCTGGCCGTCCATGTTCACCAGCGGGCCGCCGGAGTTGCCGGGGTTGATGGCGGCGTCGGTCTGGATGAAGTCCTCGTAGTCGGTGATGCCCATGCCCGCGCGGCCGGTGGCGCTGACCACGCCCACGGTCACCGAGTGGCTGAGGCCGAAGGGGTTGCCCACGGCCATCACCCACTCGCCCACCGACAGCTTGCCCGACTGGCCCACGGGCACGGTGGGCAGGTTGTCGCCGTCGATGTCGATGACGGCCAGATCGGTCTGCGGATCGGTACCCAGCACCTTGGCGTCGAAGCGGCGGCCGTCGGTGAGGCGCACGGTGATCTTCGCGGCGTGCTCCACCACGTGGTTGTTGGTGACGATGGTGCCGTCGCGGTCGACGATGAAGCCCGAGCCCTGGCCCTTGCCGCCGAAGGGCGCGGGGCCGCGCTGGGGCCCCCGGCGGGGTGCGCCGCGGAAGCGGGGGCCGAAGAAGCGCTCGAGCAGGTCATCGTGGCCCATGGCGCTGGGGCGCACGCCCTCGGTCTCCACCTCGATGAAGACCACGGCGGGCTTCACCTTGGCGGCCACCTTGCTGAAGGCGGCGCCCTGGGACTTCAGGGCCTGGACGTCGGGGTCGTTGTCGAGGGCCTGGGCCGACAGCGCGCCGAAGGCGACGGCGCTGGCGAGGCCCATGGCGAGCAGGGTGGGGCGCATGGCCTCCTCCTTTCACGTGGGCGGGTTCACAGGGTGGTCAACCCGATGTTCACGGGGGGCGAACTGCGCAAGGGGGGGGCCTTGTTCCCCGCCGCTTGACGGTGGATTCACCCAGGGCCAAGGTCGGGGCCTGCTGGCCTTGGAGGACACATGAGCGGGTGGACGCCGAAGCAGGCCGTGGTGGGCGCGGCCGTACTGACCGCGGGCTACGCCGCGGGGCACGCCGTGGGGGGGCTGGGCTGGAGCTGGCCCGCCGCCTTGGGGGCCGCCGCCGCCGGGGGCCTGTTCTACTGGTGGAGCCGGGAGGGCGAGGCGGCCCGCTGGCGGCTGAGCGCGAAGGTGAAGCTGAAGCTGCCCTTCGGCCTGGGCGACGTGGAGCTGACCCCCGACACGACCCAGCGGGACCTGGCCTGGTGGATCTTCGTCGAGGCGCGCACCCGGGTGGTCACCGCCGAGCTGGGGCAGGGCGAGGGCGATCTGGGGGTGGCCCTGGACTCGCTGTACAAGTTCTTCACCGCCGCCCGCGAGGAGCTGCGCAAGGCGGGCCCCAAGGCGGGCGTGGGGCCGAACACCATCGGCGGCACGGTGATGGCGCTGCTGAACCAGGGCCTGCGCCCCTTCATGAGCCACTGGCACCCGCTGTACGACACCCAGGTGCGCAAGGGCGACGCCACCGACGCCACCTGGGAGCACGCCGAGGCCTTCCGCGCGGCGCTGAAGGCGCTGCAGGCGGACCTGGAGACCTACCTGGACGGCTTGGCGGACTACCTGCCGGCGCAGCCGCGCAAGCGCCTGCTCCCCGGCTGACCGGTGGGCAGCCTGTGGTTGGCGACGTGGCTCGCGGTGGCGGCGGTGCCCGTCACGGTGCTGGAGATCCAGGTGGACGGGGACGCGGCGGCCGTGGCGCCACCGTTGGCCAGGCGGCTCGCCACCCACGGCGCGGTGGGCGAGCTGGTGGTGCAGCCGGGGCGCTTGTGGCTGGTGGCCTCGTCGGGGCCGGGTGAGCTGACCGGGGCCTTCGGCCGGGGTGAGCTGCGCTTCGCGCCCGCCTTCGAGACCCCCGAGCCGGGCACGGTGCCTCGCCTGTACGAGCCCCCGGTCAAGGGCCGCGAGGCGCCGAAGACGTGGCACGTCCGCGAGGCCGAGGCCATGCACCCGCGCCTGGTGGAGGTGAAGGCCAGCGTGGACATGGGCGGCCATCCCGTGGTGTCCGCCACCTTCGACGAGGCGGGCAAGGCTGAGTTCCACGCCCTGACGAAGCGCCTGGTGGGGCAGAAGCTGGCCATCCTGGTGGACGAACAGGTGATGTCGGTGCCGGTGGTGCGCGAGCCCATCCCCGGGGGCAGGGTGATGGTGACCCTGGGGGCGCCGGGGCGCAGCGACGAGGCCGAGCAGCTCGCCGCGCGCCTGCGGGGCGGGGCCCTGCCGGTCAACGTGGCGCTGCTGCGCACCCTGACCGCGGAGCGGTCGGAGGTCGATGGCACCACCACGGTGAGCGACACGTCGCTACGCTACCCCACGCCCAAGCGCTGGCACCCCGCGGCCTGCGCCCTGTCGCAGCGGGACGACTGCCATGTGCTGGTGGTGCCGGCGCAGCCATGAGGCGCGCGGGGCTGGCGCTGCTGGCCCTGCTGGGGTGCGAGGGCGCCCCGACGGTGCGGGTGCTGCCGGTGCGCGAGGCGGGGGCGGTGGACGCCGGGCCTCACGACGCGACGGCGTCCGATCTCAGTGAGCCAGACGCCCGCCCGCCCGACGCCAATCCGCCCGACGCCAATCCGCCCGATGCCGATCCGCCCGACGTCGATCCGCCGGACGCCGATCCGCCCGACGCCGATGGGCTGCGCTGCGTCGGCGACGACCCGCGGGTGGGCCTGCCCTGCCAGGGGTTCGTGGGCCGCTGCGTGGCCGAGGGGACGTTGGCCTGCGTCGAGGGCGCGCTGTGGTGCGAGCTGGCGCCGCCGGCGGCGCGGGCCGAGGTGTGCAACGGGGCCGATGACGACTGCGACGGCGCCGTCGACGAGGCCGAGGACGCCCCCTGTGGGGCCGGGGCCACCTGCGAGGGCCGGGCCTGCCGCTGCGCGCCTGGGCGGGCGGACACCGACGGCGACTCGAGCAACGGCTGCGAGGTGGGCTGCGCCCAGACGGTGCCGCGGCAGGGGCCGGGGGCGCCGGTGCTGCCCGAGGCGGGCCTGGCGGGCGACCAGGCGCTCGTGTTCGTGGGCGACGGCGGGCTGTGGATCCTGACGGACGCCGCGGCGCAGCCGGCGCTGGTGTGGCCGCTGCCCGAGGGCTTCCAGGCCACGCAGGCCGTGGCCGTGCCGGGCCCCCGGCTGGTGGCCGGGGTGGTGGGCGGCGTGCCGCCCGAGGTGCCGGCCCTGTGGCTGGCGGATCTGGTTGGGCGCCGCGGGGTGATCCGCGGGCCGGCAGGGCGCCCGGTGGCTGCGGCGGCTGCGCTGATCACCGCCGAGGATGACCTGGTGGCGGCGCTGCGCCTGGCCGACGGCCCCGACGTGGTGATCCACCGGCACGCCTGGGGTGCCGCGGCCGGCGAGCCGGCGCTGTGGCTCGCCGGCGAGGGGGTGCCCGCGTTGGGTGAGGCGGCGGGGGCCATCCAGGTGGGGGTCGTGGGCCCGGCGCAGACGATATGGGTGGCCGACCTGGGGGCGCCCGCGCCCGTGGTGGGGGCGGGGCTGGGCGCTGAGGCGGCGGCGGCCCGCCTGGTGGGCGACACCCTGTACGCCGTGGGCATGGAGGGCGAGGTCACCGCCCGCTGGGCCCGCTGGGCGGTGGGCCCCGTGGGGCTGGGGCGGGCCCAGGCCGGCCGGCTGGACATGCGCCAGGCCACCGGCCTGATGGCAGGCCCGCTGGGGGTGGCGGCCTTGGGCCTGGGGCGCGACGAGCGGGGCACCTGGATGCCGGTGGCCCAGTGGTTCGGCCTGGCCGGTCCGGGCGCCCCGCGGCCCGTGGTGGACGGCGCCAACGCCCTGGTGCACCGCGCGCGCCGGTTTGGCGGGGCGGCCGAACGGGTGGCCTGGATTGAGCTCGACGGGTCGCCGCAGGTGCGGTGGGCGAGGGATCCGTGCCCGTAGGGCGGTAGGGCGGTGTCATCGGGGACACAGCCTGGATCCCACGGCCCCACAGTCCGTTGAACCCGAGAGACCGGGCGCCCGCGGATCTGCGGGCACGCTTGTGGTCGCCGTGTTCAGGGGAGGCTCTTCGATGACTCGCACCTTGCTGGCGGTTCTCTCCGCCTTGTTGTTGGCGCCCGTGGCGCTGCATGCGGCCCCGCGCCGGGCCGCCCCGAGCCGGGCCGCCGTGGTTCGGATCAAGATCGCCGATCTGAAGGCCGCCGGCTGGACCGACTTCAACCGGCTCCACGCGGCGCCCATGGCAAAGCTGGTGGAGAAGTTCGGCGCGCCCGGCGCGCGTCACCTGAAGGCGGTGGCCGCCAGGGCGAAGCGGGCGGGGGTGGTGAGCTACCCCGGCAACGACTGGTTCCCGGGCCGGGAGTGGCAGCCGGAGCGGGTCCCGGGGGCCAACCCGACGCCGCACCCGGTGAAGCAGGTGGAGGCAAACCCCACACCGCACCCGGTGAAGAGCGTCGAGGCGAACCCCACGCCGCACCCCGCCAAGCGGGTGGAGGCAAACCCCACGCCGCACCCGGTGAAGAGCGTCGAGGCGAACCCGACGCCGCACCCATAGCGGCGACGCCCGTCAGCGGCCCCGCAGGGCGTAGTCGGCCTGAAAGGCGGGGGGAATCTCGCCGTCGGGGCCTTTCAGCCACACCATGCACAGCTTGCGGGGCACGCGGATCTGGCCGGGCTCCTGAAGGGTGCCGAACACCGCGTCCCACAGGGGCGAGGTGACCCCGTGGTTCATCCGGGGATCGCCGAAGTGGTGGTGGAAGTGGTGCCGGCGCACCCACCGGCCGTAGGCGTTGCGGGGCCCGTGGGTGTGGGCGCGCCGGTGCAGCCACTCGTAGTAGCCGTAGAAGCCCACCAGGCCCACGGCCCAGGCGCCGCCTGCCAGCGCGCCGGCCACCCAGATGGCCGGCGGGGCGGTGACGGCGAGGAACAGGCTGGCGGCCCCGAGCTTCTTCGGCGTGGCCGCGAAGTAGTCGCCCTCGCTGTGATGGCGGGTGTGCTCCTTGCCGAAGACGTTGCGCTTCCAGCGGTGCCCCAGCCAGCGGTGGATGCAGTACTCCATGAAGGTCCAGGTGAGCGCGCCGAGCAGCGCGGCGCCAAGGACGGTCAAAGCGGTCATGGCTGAGCTCCGGGGAAGCCCGCGGCGGTGGCCGCGGCGTCGATGGCGGTGGGCTCGGCGCCCCAACCGAGCATGAGCGTGCGCACGGTCTCGCAGAGGAGCGCGTCGGGGTCGCCGAAGGCCTGGGGGAGGCGCCGCGCTTGCTTGCGGAGCTGGAGCGCCCCCTGCACGCCGGCGAAGAGCACCAGGGCGCGCCGGTTGGCGTCGTCGGGTGGCAGCGGGGCGTGCGTGAGCGCCTGGACCACCGGGGCCAGCGTCCGGACGGAGGCCGCGAGCACCGCCTGCGCCAGGCCGTCGTCGGCCAGCAGGTGGCGCTGGTCGTTGAGCATCTGGCTGAGGAGCCCGAAGCGGTTGGGGGCCTCGAGGGCATAGCGGCGGTAGCACAGCACCGCGCCCCACACGGGCGCCAGGCCCTGGCCCGCGTCGGACACCGCGGCCGCAAGGCGGCCGGCCAGCTCGTCCAGAACGGCCACGCCCAGGGCTGCCAGCAAGGCGTCCTTGCTCGCGAAGTACCGGTAGAGCGCCCCCACGGTGTAGTCCACGGCCTCGGCGAGCTTGTGCATGGAGAGGGCGTCGGCGCCGCCCTCGACGATCATGGCCAGCGCGGCGTCCATGATGCGCTGCTCGGTGGCGGCCCGGCGGCGGGCACGGGGGGACAGCTCGGTGCTCATGGGGGTGCAGGTAAACGGTGTTCACTTTTTATTGCAAGCGGAAGTGCTGGCCCCTTCCGCCCCAGAGGGTCCACCGTGGGGCCGTCGAGCGTTCACCGACACGGGAGCGGCCCATGCGCTGGCTCATCGGACGGCTGTGGTTGCGGATCTTCGGGTGGACCCTGGTGGGGACGCTGCCCGACGCCCCCAAGTGGGTGTTCATCGCAGCGCCGCACACCAGCAACTGGGACCTGCCCTTCATGCTGGCCACCGCGTGGTCGCTGCGGGTCCGCGTGAGCTGGCTGGGCAAGCACACCCTGTTCGAGGGGCCCTTCGCGCCCTTCATGCGGTGGCTGGGCGGCCTGCCGGTGGATCGCCGGGCGCCCCACGGGCTGGTGGCGCAGGTGGTGGGCGAGTTCGCGCGGCGGGAGCGGCTGGTGCTCGCCATCCCGCCGGAAGGCACGCGCAGCTACCGCGACTTCTGGAAGAGCGGCTTCTATCACATCGCCGTGGGGGCCGATGTGCCGGTGGGCACGGGGTTCCTGGACTTCGCGCAGAAGCGCTGCGGCCTGGGCCCCACGCTGCGGCTGACGGGTGACGTGCGCGCTGACATGGACAGGGTGCGGGCGTTCTACGAGCCGCTGCGGGGCAAGGTGCCCGCCGATCAAGGCCCGGTGCGGCTGCGCGAGGAGGGTGAGGCCTCACCGTGAGGCCCCGACCGTGAGGCAGTGTGAGCCGGTGTGAGTCGCTGTGCCCGGTGGCCGCGGTCAGGGTGAGGTCACACCCCTGAACGGAGGCCCTCATGTCGCTTCGAAACACCCTGGCCCTGACCGCTTTGTTCGCCCCCTCGGCCGCCCTGGCCGCTCCCTTGGCGGGAGACGCCACCACGGAGGTCGTGGCCACGGCGCCCGAGACCGCCTGCGGCTACGGCGTGCGCTTCGACGGCCGCTGCCGCGCCGACGGCTGGTTCGAGGCCCGCGCGGCCGAGGACCGCGCCGACCGCACCTTCGATGGGGTGGCGGTGTACACCGACCTCAGCGGGCGAGAGACCGCGATCCTGCTGGAGGTGGACGACGATGGCGCGCTGTGGGCCACGCAGGTCACCTCGGCGCGGACCGTGCCCACCGGGCCGACCCGCATGGGCTACCCGGTGCTGTCCAACGCGGTGGTGCGCGTGGGGGCGCCCACCGGGGACGGAATCGCCGTCGCCACGGAGGTGTACGACGTGGTGCGGGTCACCGGGGGCACCCTGGCCCTGCCCATGTGGCGCATGACCGCGGTGGACGCGCTCACCGTGGGGAGCTGGTTCTACACCACCCCCTCGGGCGAGATGGGCACGGGCACCTGCGCCCAGAAGGGCGAGCTGGTGGAAGCGGACCGTCTCGCGCTGTGCAAGGAGCAGGCGGCCATGGACGCCTACTGCTTGATGGTGCCAGGCAACATGACGCGGCGGGTCGGCCCGTGCGTGTCCGATCCGGATCACGCCTGGATGAGCTTCGTGAACCAGAAGCTGGCGAGCGCGCTGATGGAGGACGGGGCGAACCGCGGCTACGGGATCGACCTGGGGGTCGATGAGCTGGGCAACCTGGGGTTCAGCCTGGACAGCTTCGCCACCACGCGGACCGACGTCGCGCAGTACCAGATCGACAAGATCGTCGAGGACTGCCGCGACGAGGCGGTGCTGGCGAAGGCGAAGTTCCTGGCCGAGGACTGCATCGACGAGGTGGACGCCGAAGATCCGCTGGACCCCTACCGGGTGGTGCAGGTCTTCCAGGACGAGGCGGGCGGCGCGGCGAACCCGCTCAACGATCACGTCGAGGCTGAGAACGACGTGGACGAGGCGTTCGACCCCGACGAGTTCCTGCCGAACGTGAGCTACAAGACCTACGTCCTGGCCGACGGTTCTGTGGTCTACGAGTACGCAGACGGCACGCTGATCCACAACACGAACGGCGGGGCGATCGTGTGTAACAGCACGGATCCGGGCTACATCGGCTTCACCATCGTGGGCTACGACGAGCGCGCTCATCGGTTTGTCCTGAAGGTGCTGACCCTGACGCCGTGAGCCGACGGGCCGCCCCTGCCCGCAGCCCCCCCAATGTCTGACGCCGCTGGCCACACCGCCCTGAACGCGGTGTGGCGCCCCCTGCGGACTGTGAGGCGGCGCGAGCCGGTGTGAATCGCCGCGCGCGACCGCCGCCACCGTGGGGCCACACCTTGACGGAGGATCCCATGCGCACCCACTTGCTTGCACTGTCTGCCCCGCTCGCCCTGGTCGCTTGTGCGGCCGCCACCGACGCCCCTGTGGCCCCCACGTCGACGCCCTCGCAGGCGTGCGTCGGGAAGTGTGACGGCGTCAGCGGCGCTGACGCCGCCCTGCACGGCGTGCGGTTCGACGACGTGGGACGCTGCTGGCTCGTGCCGGACGAGGGCGACACGCTGGTGCGCTGCCGGCTGGACGGCGCGGACGTGGCTGGCCTCAAGACCACGGAGTTGGTGTCGACCGTGTACGCGGGCACCGCCGAGCCCGCCACCGCCCGCCACGACCTGAGCGCAGGCCCGCTCGGCACGGTGGACCTGGCGCGGGTGCCGGCCGACACGGGCGTGACCCTGCAGCTGTGGTGGACCGCGGAGGTGGCCGACGGGCGCTCGTTCGAGGTGATGGCGGGGGTGCCTACCCTGCAGGACGCCGCCACGACGCAGGTGCACCACGAGGCGACAGTGCGGCTGACCTCAGACACACCAGGGGCGGTGCTCGGGCTGCCTTGGACCGCCTGGCCGCTGGCCGTGGATGCTGCGCCGGCGCTGGCGGCCACCTGGCCGGGCGCGCAGGGCAGCTACCTGTCGGTGGTGCTGCGGGCCGACGGCGGCCTGGACACGGGCGCCGGGCAGGCCGCGGTGAGCTTCGCCGTGCCCGATCTGACAGACCGGCTGGGCGCGCTGGTGCCCGTCTCCTGGGTGCTGCAGGCGGACGGCCGCCCGCTGGCCCTGGCCATGGACGTCGGCTGGGCCGACGACGCGGGCGCCCACGAGGTGACCGAAACCTTGACCCTGCCGGGCCGCTACGAGCTGGGCGTGGGCGGGGCGCTGACGTTGGTGCAGGCGCCTGAGGCCGACCTGGTCAGCCACCGAGACCTGGTTGGCGGGGCGGCGCCCGTGGCGCCTGCGCCGACGCCGGATCCCGAGGCCGAGGAGGCGCCTGCCTGTGCGGCCGAGTGCGCCCACGGCGAAGTGTGTGTGGATGGGGCCTGCGTGCCCCTGCGCGGGCAGGTGCAAGACGACTTCTGCGGCGAGGCCAGCGCCGCCTGTGCGGTGGACGCGCAGTGCGCCGACGCCCACGCCTGCGTCGAAGGCCTGTGCCGCCGCCTGAGCTGCCAGACCCAGGACGCCTTCTGCGCTGAGCCCACGGCGCCTTGTGTCGCGGGCGCCGACTGCGGCGACGGCCACGTGTGCGTGGAGGGACTGTGTCGCCGCCTGAGCTGCCAGGCCCAGAGCGGCCTGTGCCACGCGCCCACGGCCGTGTGCGCCCTGGACAGCGACTGCGCGGCCCGTCACGGCTGTGTGGACGGCCTGTGCACCCGCGAGTCCTGTCGCTGAGGTCGCGCTCAGGCGAACCAGACGAACCGCAGGCCCCGGCCGATGGCGTACCCCCCGTCGGGGGTGGTGATCACCATCCGTGGCTCGCCTGCGTCGTCGCCGAGCCGCTGCCGCAGCCGGTTGACCGCCATGTAGATCCGCCGGTCGTGGATGCGCGGATCGTATGCGTCGCCCCACAAGGCCTCGACCAGGGCGTCCTTGTCGGCGGCTCCCCCCGCGGCGGCCAGCACCCCCAACACCGCCAGGTGGTTCGAGCGGGGCCCCACCGAGTGCGTGGCACCGTCTGGCAGCCATACCTGCCGGGCCGTGGCGGACGCGCCCCAGCCAGGCGACCAGGGCTCGTCGGCGCCTCGGTTGGTCCACGTGGGGTGGGGGAGCAGGGCCAGCACCGCCCGGTCCAGGCGGTCGAGCGGGGCAAGCCCCCCGAGCAACGCCTGGGCCCGGCGCGCCACGCGGGGCGCCACGGCCGCCTGCCGCGCCAGCGCGGCCAGCGCGGCGGGGTCGAAGGGCGTCAGCGCCCGGTGGAAGCGGGCGATGGCCGCCAGGCGATCCGAGGGGGCGTGCTGGGCCAGGCCGTCCAGAGCGTCGATCCAGCGTCGGTGGGCCAGCCTGTCCCCCTGGAGCCAGGCCCCGTCGGCGCCCAGCTCCGCGGCTGTGGCGGCCAGCAGCCGCGTCCGGTGGCGTTCGGCCCGCTCGGCCACCACCGCCAGCATCTGCGCGGCGGCGGCCAGGTCGCCGGTGACCAGCTTGTGCACCGCCGCGTTGAGCGCGTACTGCCCGTGCAGGAACACGTTGGCCTCGACCCCGGGCGGCGGCGTCAGCGCCGGCGGGCGCAGCTCAGCGCGCAGCCGCTCGCGCTCGACCATCAAGGCGGTGATCAGGCCGGCTGGGGCGTTCGGCGCCCTTGCGGTGGGCTCGGTCGCCGTGGGTTGGCCCTCCCAGCCGGCCAGCTCGGCCCGCAGCCCCTGCAGCCGGATGAGCGGCGCCTCGCCGTCGCTGGGGCCGTGCAAGGCCACCCGCGCCTGAGCGATCTGGCCGCGGTGCAGCGCGGCCACCGCGCCGCAGTACGTGAACACGCGGTCCACCACGTGGGGTTGCTCGCGCAGGGCGGCCCGGCCCGCGCACAGGGCCTGGACCGCCTCCAACCGCAGGTCACGGGTCAGGGCCACGAGGAGGGTGGACCGCAGGGTAAGGGGCCCATGATCCAGGGCGTCGGTGCCCAGCACCGCCTGCGCGGCCTCGAAGACCGCGGCGTTGCGGCCCAGGTACAGCGCCGCCGAGGCGTACTCGTCGAAGGCCGCGCGCTGCGCGTTGGCGGGCGTTTGCGCCCACGCGGTCTGCAAGGTCCCCATGGCCGCGTCGGCGGCGGCATAGTTCAGCGTGGTCGCGTGGAGCGTCACCCACATCGCCGCGAGCCGGGCGCGGTCCTGCGGTGACTGCGCGGTGGCCTCGACGGCCGAGAGCGCAGCCTCCGCCCCGGCCCGGTCGCCCGTGCGCAGCTCCATTTCAGCCCGGTTGACTGCGGCCTCCACGGCATAGGGGCCCAGCCCGGCGGGGGCCAGCGTGCGCAGCGTGTCCCGGGCCCGCACCCGCTGGCCTGCGTGGAACAGCGCTTGAGCCCAGCGCCAGCGCGCCACGGGCGCCTCGGGCTCTGGCTGGTCCAGCGCCCATTGCAGGAGGCTGGGGTCGGAGCGGCTCAGGGCGGCCAGCGCCAGGCCGTGGGGCTGCAGCGCCGGGTGCGTCACGTGGGGGGCCAGCACGGCCCACAGCGAGGCGCACCGGCCGGCGTCCACCAGGGCGAGCAGCCGGGTGCGTAGGAGGTCATCAAGGGCCTGCACTCGGCCCGCCTCGCCCAGCAGGCGGATCCGTTCGAGCAGGTCGGCCGGATCGTCCGGGATCGCGGCTGCGAGCAGGGCGTCGCGGTGGACCGAGAGCTCGTCGGCAGAGGCGTCAGCCAGCACCTCGGCCCGTGACCGCTCGGTCAGGCCGACCAGATCGCCCACCCGCTCGGCCGCGCCCCCCTCGGCCAGGGCGTCGATCTCCGCTGCGTCCAGCCCGGTCATGCCTTGGAGCTGCTGCACCGGCATGGGGCTTCGGCTGACGGCGAGCACCCGGCGCGCTGTGGCCTTCGCCGGCGCCATCCGGGCGGCCAGGACCGCCTGCCGCAGGCGCAACGGCGATCCGCCGCAGGCCGCGATCTCCGCGGTGGGCAGCGGCGAGCCGCCGACGGCCAGACCGTGGGCCAGCTCAAGCATGGCGGCGTCGTCCAGCGGCCCCACCGACACGGTCTGCTCGAGCAGGGCAAGCAGCGGCAGGGGCTGGTGCCGGACGAACACCCAGCGGCTGGCCCGGGCGTGGCGGGCCAGGATCTCCACCACCGGGCAAAGGGCGTCGTCCGCCACTTCGCCAGTATCGTCTGCGACCACCGCAAGCGCCGCGCGCTCGGCCAGGCGCAGCGCCTCGACGGTCCAGGGCACGACGCCGCCGTCGGGGACCGGGGGGCGCTGGCCGGTGGCCGCGCACAGCGCCTCGCGCAGGGCCTCGAGCCAGGGGAACAAGCCGCCGGCGCGCGCCACGTTGAGCTGGATGGTCCTGGCCTCCAGGGCGGGCTGGGCGCGCAGGGTGTGGGCCACCAGGCTGGTCTTGCCCAGGCCCTGCGCGCCCTCCACCACCGCCACCGGGCCGGCGCTCAGCACCTGGGCCAGGGCCGCCGCCTCGGCCTCGCGCCCCACGAACAGGCGCGGCGGGTTGGGCACCCGGGCCTGCAGAGGTACGCTGATGGGCGAGGGGGTCACCATGCGCGGCGCAGCGTAGGTCCCCGCCACGCTGGGTTCAACCGGAGCGGGGGCCATGCCTGCACCATACGAGCCGGGCCCGGGCCGGGTGAGCCCCGGGATGCTCAGGGCGCTCCGGGGCGGCGTGCGGCGCCTCGTCCGCCTGGCGCACCGGGCCACGCTCACCGGGCGAGCGAACCTGCCCGACGGCCCCTACCTGCTGGTGGCCAACCATTCGGCCGGCGTGGGCCTGTCCGAGATCCTGTGCGTGGCCAGCCTGTGGCCCGGCGACGAGGGGCCCGCGCCGCCGCTGGCCGGCTTCGCCCACCCGCTGGGCTTCAAGGTGTGGCCCGTGAGCGTGGCGCACCGGCACGTGGGCACCGTGCCCAGCACCTACGAGGCGGCCTATGCCACCCTGGGCGCCGGGGTCCCGCTGCTGGTGTTCCCGGGCGGCGACCACGAGACCCTGCGCCCGGTGTGGCAGGCGCACCGGGTGGACTTCGGCGGGCGCATGGGCTTCGCGAAGATCGCGATCCAGGCGCAGGTGCCCGTGGTGCCCCTGGGGATCCGCGGCAGCCACTTCACCGCTCCCATGCTGTGGCGGGCGCGCTGGCTGGCCTGGGCGCTGCTGCTGCCCCGGGCCATGGGCCAGAAGCGCTGGGGGATCAGCCTGTTGGGGGTGCTGGGGGCGTTGGGCGTCGCGGCGCTGCCCTGGGCGTGGCCCTGGCAGGCGTTGGCCCTCCTGGTGTGGCTGGGCACGCCGCTCAGCTTCGCCCCGTGGATCCCGGCCACCATTCACATGCGCGTCGGACCGCCGCTCCCGGTGCCCGCGCCGGACGCTGATCCGGCGGCGGTGCGGGATCAAGTGCAAGCGGCGGTGCAGGCGGTGGTGGACCGCCTGGGTCAGAAGCGGTAGCTCAGGCCCAGGCGCCCAGCGGGCTTATCGGCAAGCAGTGCACCCACCACAACTGACAGTGGCAGGGTCTGGCCCGGCTGGAGTTGCAACTCGACCTCCGCGCCGAAGAGCTCCGGGCCGAGCAGGTCGACGTTCTCCGCCAGTTGAAGGTGCCCATCGGGATCGATCTGCAATGCGTGGCGCACCGAGCTGAGCGCGAAGCGGGCGCGCAGGCGCCGTCCGCGCCCTGCGACGCCCATCGCCACGTTGCGCAGGTAGAAGGCTGGGTCGAGGCTCCCGACCGTCATCTCAAACCACATGAAGTCCAGGCTACCGAGCCGCAGCTGACCGTACGGTCGGCCGATAGTCTGCCTGCCTTCGGTGAGCCAGCCGCCTCCGACTTCCAGGCCCACGTTTCGGCGGTGGTAGCCGGTGGCGAGGCCCCCGCCCACCATCCAATAGGCGCTGCGCCGCAGCGCCTCATCGGTCGCCTCAAGGCCCGCGTCGTCGACCAGTTCGCCGCGGACGGTCCGCAGTTGGGCCGCGAACACCGCACCGGTCCGGTGCTCCAGGCGAGCGTGGACCGCCGCCCCCGTTTGGTGGTGGGTCTGCCGTCGGAGCAAGGTGTCTTCCTCGCCGCAGCCGCCTGCCTCTACGACCATGTGTTCCGGTCGGACGTGGCTGATGTCACCGCCAACCGTCAGCGTCGTCGGGCGTTTCACGCCGACGCAGCTCCAAGAGAGCGCGACGGCCAAGGCCCACCATCGCCAACGCCGTGCAGTTCGTCGAGGCATCGTCTCCTCCCGCGGCGGCGACCGCTGCACCTTGCGTGCCGTGGGTCAGCCGGCACCGAGCAGGGGGGCGTCGCTCAAGGTTCGCAGGCGTGGGCGCGGGGGCCTGGGGCACTGTGCCCCGGGCCCGCTGCGTCGCGCCGTGGGGCTCGGGTAACGCCGAGGCGGGGCACTGGGGTCAGAAGCGGTAGCTCATGCCCAAGCGCAGGGCGGCCTGCTCCGAGACGAAGGCGCCCACGTCCAGCGACAGGGGGCTGTCGGGGCTGGGCAGCAGGCTGAGCTCGAGGTCGAGGCCCGCCGCCAGATCCTCGTTCCCGCCCGCCAGGGTGATGCCCCGCTCGCCCTCGTCGCTGTCACCCGGCTTCACCGCCATGGCCGCCAGCGCCAGCCCTGCGTGCAGCCGCATGCGCTCGCTGCGTGCGCCCACAGCCAGCCCCATCAGGCGGACGAAGTGGGCAGGATCGAGGGTCCCCAAGGTGGCGCTCAGCCACACGGAGTCCAGGTCGCCCAGGCGAAGCTGGCCGTAGGGGATGCCCACCGCCTCGCTGCCGTCGGTGAGCAGGCTGATGCCCAGGTCGATGCCGGCGACGCCCCGGTCGAAGCCGCCCGCGACGCCCGCGCCCAGCAGCCCGTAGCCGCGGGGCAGGTCGCTGTCCTGGGCCTCGCCGCTGACCTGCTCGGCCGCCAGGGCCCGCAGCCGGGCCATGAACAGGCCGCCCGAGGTGTGCTCGTAGCGGACATGGGCGCCCAGGCCGAGCTGGCGGTGGGTCTGCCGGTCGTAGACCGCGCCGTCGCAGCCCCGCGAGACGTACTCGGGGTTGGCGTAGCTCAGATCGCCGCCGACCGTGAGGGTGGTGGGCCGCTGAACGCCCACGCAGTTCCAAGACAAGAAGGCCGTCAGGGCCACCCAGCGCCAAGGGGGTGTGCGGTTCGGGTTCATGGGGGCCTCCTGGGGTCGGGTGCGATGCGTAGGCGACGTGTGCTGGCACCAAAGCAGGCGCCGTGCCAATCCACACCGCTGGGGAAAGGGGGCCTGCGCCGCGGTGGCGGCGGCCCCGGGTGGTGTAGCGCTACTCCGCGCTGGAGCACCGGTCGGTCAGATCCGTAGGGAGGGGCCGTCCGGTGGGCCAACCCCACCCAAGGAGCACGCCATGCGCGCTGTCCTTCCCCGTCTCGTCCCCCTGCTGCTTGCGATCCCCATGCTGGCCCTGATGGCCTGCCAGGCCGACTCCGGCGCTCAGGAGGCCCCGGCCGCGCACGCCGACCAGGGCGGCGGCGGACAGGGCGGTGGCTGGGACGGCCCGGGCGGCGGTGGCGGGGGCTGGTCGCCGGGCGCGGCGGACGCGGGCGCCTGGGGCGGTGGCGGGGCGGGCGGCGCCGGCGGCGGCGCAGGCAACGAAGACGGCCGCGAGGACGCGCCCCAGCCCTGGCAGGAGGCCAACGCGGGCGCCCGCTTCGCGCAGGTGGACGTGGGCGACGGCGCCACCCTGGACCTCACCCGGCTGCGCATCACCGTGCGCCTCGAGGGCCTGCGCGCCCGCACGCTGGTGGACCACGTCTTCCACAACCCCCACGGCCGCGACCTGGAGGGGACGTTCCGCTACACGCTGCCCCCCGAGGCGGCGGTGAGCTGGTACGGCCTGTTCCTGGGTGACGGCCGCGATGGGGGGCCGCCCGACTTCTTCGGCCCCGCCGACGGGCTGGCCGAGGTGCCCCCCGCCCAGCGCGCCCGCCTGAGCGCCGAGGCCATCGCCGAGCACGCCGATCCGGCGGTGTGGGGCGAGCTGCGGGTGGGGCGGGTGGTGCCCGCCGAGGCCGGCCTGCGGGCCTACGAGGACATCACCCGCCGGCCGGTGGATCCCGCGCTGGTGGAGCAGGTGGCCCCCAACACCTTCCAGGCGCGGGTCTTCCCCATCCGCGCGGGGGGCTACAACCGGGTGATCCTGGCCTACGAGCAGACCCTGCCGCGGGTGGCGGGTGATCTGCTGTACGGCCTGACGCTGCCGCAGGGCGACATCGCCGAGTTCGAGCTGGTGGTGGACAGCGACGCCCCGGTGGCCTTCGAGGCCGACGACGAGGCCTTCGCCGCCGTGGACGACCCGCAGGCGCCGTACGGGCTGCGGGCGGCCCACCTGGAGGCCATGCCGGGCGGGCGGTATCTGGTGCGCCGCCCGTTGCCTGACAGCCCGGTGGACGTGCTGGCCGGCACGGATCCGCGCCGGGACGAGGCCTACGCGCTGCTGCGCCTGACGGCCCCCGCGCTGGAGGGCGAGGCCCAGGCGGCGCGGCGCCGCGGCGTGTTCCTGCTGGACACCTCGTGGTCGGGCACCCCGGGCCGGTTCGGCGTGGACGTGGCCCTGCTCGAGGCGATCCTGCGCAACAACCCGGCCCTGGAGGAGTTCGCGGTGCTCACCTTCGACACGGGCGCGCGCTGGCTCACCCAGGGCTGGCGCCCCAACCAGGGAGCCGAGCGCGACGGTGTGCTGGCCACCCTGGATCGGGTGCTGCTGGAGGGGGCCACCGACGTGGGCGCGGCCCTGCAGGCCGTGCGCGAGGCCGCCTTCATCGGCGGCGAGCCCATCGACCTGTTCGTGCTGACCGATGGCGCGCTCACCTGGGGCGACGCGGACGCCGAGCGCATTGCTCAGCGCCTGAAGGCCAGCGGGCTGGACGCGCGGGTGTTCGCGTACCGCACGGGGCTGGGGGCCGAGAACGGCGCCCTGCTGGCGGCCCTGACCCGCCGCGGCGCCGCCTTCAACTGCCTCACCGCCGACAGCGTGGCGGCGTGCAGCACCGCGCACACGGCGCCCGGGCTGCTCATCGACACCGTCGAGGTGGTCGGGGTGGGCGAGCAGGCGGCCTTGATGGACGATCTGGTGGTGGCCGGTGGGCAGGCGACGCTGTTCCCGGGCGCGCAGCTCACCGTGGCGGGGCGGCTCCTGGTGCCCGGCGACGCCGAGCTGCGGATCACCGGCACCCGGGCGGGCGAGGCTGTGACCTTGAGCCACCCGGTGACCCTCACGCCCACCGGTGAGCTGGCGCCGCGGGCCTGGGGTGAGCTCGCCGTGGCCCGCCTGCTGGCGCCCCGGGACGGCGCCCTGGACCAGGCCGCCACGGCCATCGCCCAGCACTTCCGCATCATCTCGCGGGTGACCTCGCTGCTGGTGCTGGAGGCGGACGCCGACTACGCCACCTACGACCTGGACGCGGCCCAGGGCGAGCTGCCCGAGGGCGTGGCCCCCGCGGTCGAGGCGGCCCTGGCCCTGATCGGCGTGGAGCGTACGGACGCCGAAGATCTGCTGTGGTCGCTGGCGCGGGGCGGGCAGGACGCGGCCCTGGAGGCCCTGGAGGTGAGCGAGACGCTGCCGCGGTTGCAGGCCCTGGCGGGCCCCGGGGGCTTCAGCCTGCCCGACGCCCCCATCACCGTGCCCCTCGGCTTGCGCGACGCCGTGGCCGAGGCCTACGTGGACGCGCTGGCCGAGGTCACCCCCAGCAGCGCGGCCGTCGACGCCGAGGCCGAGCGGCGCCATGCGGCGGGCGACGAGGGGCCGGCACTGCGCGCCCTGTCGACCCTGGTGGAGGTGCGCCCCGGCGACGCCGAGCTCACCCGCCAGGTGGCGTACCGGCTGCTGTCGTGGGGGCTCGAAGGCCCGGCCACCCGGCTGCTGTTCGAGGTCATCCGCCGCCGCCCCTTCGAGCCCCAGGGTTACCGCGACCTGGCCACCGCCCTGGCGGGTTCGCGGCCGGCGCTGGCGGCCCTGCTGTACGAGGTGGTGCTGGCGGGGAGCTGGGACGCCCGCTTCCACCGGGTGCAGCAGGTGGTGGCCGAGGAGTACAGCCTGTTCGCGGCGGGCTACATCGAGGCGCACCCGGGCGATCCGTTGAGCGAGTGGCTGGTGGGCCGCGCCGCCGAGCTGCGTCTGCCGGACGTGGTGGCCGATCTGCGGGTGACCATCACCTGGAACACCGACAACACCGACGTGGATCTGTGGGTCACCGAGCCCAGCGGCGAGAAGTGCTACTACGCCAACCGCACCACCGCCCACGGCGGCGAGCTTTTGGACGACGTGACCCAGGGCTTCGGGCCCGAGCGCTACCGGGACGTGGACGCCGAGCCCGGCGTGTACCGGGTGGAGGCGCACTACTACGGCAACAACGGCAACCGGCTGACCGAGGGCACCCAGGTGCGCGCCACCATCGCCCGCTACGTGGGGACCCCGCTGGCGACGGTGCAGCACTACGACGTGGCGCTGGTGAACGTGGGCGACGTGGCCCACATCGCGGACGTGGTCTTCGAGGAGTAGGGCGGGCCGGGTGGGCCAGGGTCAGTCGGCGGGGAACGCCGTCCAGCCCTCGGTCCAGTCCCGCCCGCCACCGGCCTGCCCCTCGAAGGCGCCGCGGTGGCGCGCGCTGGCGTCGAACACGGCCCCCGCCGGCGGCGGCTCACCCGGCAGCGTCACCGCCGGCCGCAGGCCGGGGGCGCTGAGGCGGAAGGGCTGCCCGAGCGCCGGATCCTCCCCCAGCGTCACCGCCCACTCGCCCGTGGCGAAGGTCCGTGCCTCGTCCAGGCCCAGGTCGTCGTCATCCTCCGGGGCCGACTCGTCGGGGAACCCGGTGGGGCCGGCGTCGTACACCGTGAAGCCGTGCAGGCTGAGCGTACCGTCGGCGAGCTGCCGGGCCACGGCGCCGTCGCCGTCCACCACATCCACGGCGCCGCCGTGGGTGCCCACCACCACGCCGTTGACGAGGGTGGCGGCCGTGCCCGCGCGCAGCGCCAGGCCCACGGTGGTCGCGCTTGGGCTGCCCACCAGGGTCAGGTTGCTCAGCGCCGGTGCGCTGCGGGGGGCGGCGTCGGGGTCGCCGGGGTGGCTGTCGCCCTCCACGCAGGCGTCGCCGCGGCTGTCGAGCTGCACCGCCACGAACTGCGCCTCGCCCTGCCAGCCGGCGTCCCAGTCCAGCCCGTCGTCGCCGGGGCGGGTGATGAGCACGTGGTCCACGGCCACGGTGCCCCCGAACAGCGCCAGGCCGTCGTCCAGGGCCTGGTGCACCTGTACGTGCGACACAACCGTCCCTGCCCCGCAGCCCGCCAGGGTCAGCCCGTTGAGCTCGTCGTCGCGGGCCTCCACCCGCCCCGCGAACTCCACCCGCACGTAGGTCAGCCGGCCACAGCTCCCTTCGGGATCGGCGCCGCCGAAGGGCGCGTCGGTGCCCTCGGGCAGCCCCTCCAGGCGCAGCGGACGGTTCACCGGGGCCTCGCCCAGCAGCGAGACGCCCCCCCAGTCCCCCGGGCGCCGGCTGCCCTCGGGGGCGGCCGAGGTGAACACCACCGGCGCGTCGGCGCGCCCCTCGGCCACGAGCTGCCCGCCGGGCCGGACCACCAGGGCCGAGCCGGGCTGGCCCAGCACCCGCGCGCCGGCGGCCACGGTCAGCGTGACGCCCGGCGCCACGAACACCAGCCCGTCGAGCACGTGCACCTGGCCGGCGCCCCACGTCTGGTCCGCCGTCACGTCGCCGGCCACCCGGTCCACCTGGCAGATGCCGTCGCTGCAGGCGGCCGCGCCCAGGCAGTCCTCGGCGGTCTCGCAGTCGCTGTAGTCGTAGCGCACGCTGCAGGCCGACAGGGCCAGCAGGGACAGGCACAGCGGGAACGGGAGCAGGGGGGGACGGCCCACGAGACACCTCCGGGAGGCGTCGATTGTCACCCCAGGGTGGGGTGGGCCGTCAAACGGCTGGGTGGATCCCGGCGCGGGCGGGGCTCAGGGCTCCTCGGGGACCTCGAGATCCTCGGGGCAGGATCCCACGCGGCAGCCGCTGAAGGTGCCGGTCTCGGGGATGACGTCGGGCGAGTCACCGAAGGCGATGTCCCACACGCCGTCCAGCAGGTGGTCCACCTGGCGGTCGGGGAACTCGTCCGCCACGGTCACGCGGCCCTGGATGCTCATGACGTCCAGCCCGAGGCCCAGGTTCTCGATGGCCTCGGTCACGCCCTGGGCCAGCGGCGCCAGCACCGTGGCCTCACACACGCCGCTCTGGCGGTTGAAGGGCGGCACGGCCTCGTTCAGATCGCCGCAGGGGATCAGGCGGCCGAAGAAGTCCACCAGCCGGATGGGGCCGGGCTCGCCGAAGATCTCGGGCAGCAGCCAGGCCTCGAGCACGCCCAGGGCGATGCGCCCGAAGTGCAGGCGCATGATGTGGCTGCCGATGAGGAGCTGGTCGTTGGCCTCGACCCGCGCGTCGAAGGGCGCGGCGATGCTGCGGCGGGGCAGGCCCGCGTCGTCCACCAGGCTCAGCACCCGCTCGCAGCGGGCCCGGTCGGGGAAGTCGCAGCCGTTGCGCCAGGCGAAGCGGATGCCCTGCCAGCGGCTCTCGTTGTTCAGCAGCAGGCCCTGGGGGTCGGGGAAGCTCTCGGCGAACACCATCTCGCCCACGATGCGCGGGCGGCCCAGGATCTCGGCCACGTCGCCGATGACCGCCAGGGCCTGCAGGGCCTCGGGCGGCGCGGCGTCCTCGATGACGCCGTCCAGCACGGGGCCCACGAAGGCCTGCAGGAAGGCGCACTCCTGCTGATCCACGCCGAGCTGCTCGCACAGCAGGCCCACCAGCAGCGGGCCGCGGCGGCCGGGCTCCTCGCCCACGATGCGCAGCACGTCGATGATCTGGGCCAGCGTGTCCCAGTTGCCGTTCTGCTGGGCGGCCAGCAGCTCGCTCAGCTCCAGGGCGTGCTCCACGCGGAAGGTGCCCTTGTACTCCAGGGGATCGTCGCTCAGCGACACGGTGGCCATGACCACCTGCCCGCCGCGCACGGCCACGCCGTCGGTGCAGCCCCAGGCCAGGCCCACGTTGGCCTCGGTCTCGGCCGAGGCGATGGCGGCGAAGGTGCGGCCGTCGGGCAGGCCGCCCATGCCGGTGGACTCGTCGCCGTCGAAGGGCGCGATGTCGGGCAGCGCATGGGCCAGGCCGATGGCGCCGCGGGGCAAGGCCAGCGCCTCGGCGCAGGTGCCGGCGAACAGGCCCGCCTTGGCGCTGCCGAAGGCGTCGACGGGGTAGCGGCCGTCGGCGGGGTAGACCACGCGGATGGCCACGCCGCCCTGGGGATCGCGGCCCACGCTGACGGTCACCCGCACGGGCTCGGCCAGATCGGCGCTGAACTCGGCGGTCAGGGTGGTGGCCTGCTGGCCGGCCGTCAGGGTGAAGGCCGCGCGGCCCTGGGCATCGGTACGCGCGTCGGCCCGGTTGGTGACGGTGCCGTCCACGCCAGTGGCGGTGCGATCGGCGCCCAGCTCGTCCAGGAGCTTGAGCTTGACGCTGCCAGCCACGGGCATGTCATCGGCGGAGTCCAGATAGCGCACGGTCAGGGCGAGCTGCTGGCCGAAGAACAGGCCGCGATCGGCGGCGCCCTCCACCACCAGGTAGCGATACTCCCGCGGGGCCATGTCGGGGTCGGGCTCGACCTCCATGTCGGCCTCGGGCGCCATGTCCACGGGGATGGGGGCCGCGTCGGGCACGGGCATGCCCATGTCGCGCACGGGCAGGGGCGGCTCGCCCATGTTGCCCGCGGGCGGATCGTCGTCGCAGGCGACGGTGAGCGTGGCGAAGGCCGCGATCAGCGCAAGTTGCAGCCAGCGGGTCGCTTTCATCGGATACCCCCCTGAGGGAAAAAGCGCCGGCTTCTAGCGCCGATCGGGGGGGGAATGCAAGGGCGGGCGGCGCGGGCCCACCGGAGGCGGGGGGCCGCGCGAATTCGGCGGTTTGCGTGGCTTGCCGGTGGCTCGGCCCGTCAGGCCTTCGCCTGATAGATGGTCATGGTGGGGAAGGCCATCTCCCAGCCCTCGGCGTCGAACTTCCGCTTGATGGCCAGGTTCACGTCGTTGACCACGTCCAGGAACTCCTTGGGCGGCACCACCCAGAAGATGAGCTGCAGCTCCAGCGCCGAGCCGCCGAAGTTGTTGAACCGCACAGCGAAGTCGTCGCGGACCTTCGGGTGCTCGGCCAGGATGGCCTTGCTGGCGGCGATGGCGGCCTCCAGCGCCTCGGAGGAGGTGCCGTACACCAGGCCGATGGTGGCCACCTGCTTGCGGGCCTCGCGCTTCGACAGGTTCTCGATGGGGCCGCCCACCAGCACCGAGTTGGGGATGGTCACCAGGGTGCCCTCGAAGGTCTTCAGGCGGCAGGTGCGCAGGCCCAGCTCGACGATGGTGCCCGTGAAGCCCTTGATGTTGACCACATCGTCCACCTGGAAGGGCCGATCGGCGAACACGGTCACCGAGCCGAACACGTTGGCCAGGGTGTCCTTGGCGGCCATGGCCAGCGCCAGACCGCCGATGCCCAGGCCGGTGAGCAGCGAGACGATGTCGAAGCCGATGTTGTCGAAGGCGATGAGCAGGGCGAAGACCCACACCACCACCTTCAGGCTCTTCTCGATGATGGGGACGAGCTGGTCGTCCATCCGGTTCTCGCTCTTCTCGACGCGGGGGTCGAGGTACGTCTTGCGCAGGGCCGTGATGAGGTTCGACATCGCCCAGGCGGCGAACATCAGCGTCGTGACCGTGGCCACGTTGCGCGAGATGCGGTTCACGGCCTCGGGCAGCACCAGCGAGCGCAGCGACTGGTCGATGCCCCAGATGAGCACCGTCCAGAAGATGGGCTTGTGCAGCGCCTCGAGCACGATGTCGTCGAACTGGGTCTTCGTCTTGCTGGTGACCGTCTTGGCCAGCCAGCCGAAGATCAGGGGCACCACCTTGGCGGCGGCGAAGGTGATCGCGATGTAGATCGCGACGAACAACATGTCTTGGACGGTGTTCCCCGAGAACAGGACGGTATCCATCCGGGCCTCCCTTGGGCTGAGCTGCGGAAAAGGGGGCATCCAAGCACGAAAGCGGAGCCTCGCCAACCGGCAAACCCACCCCAAAGG
>JACKDL010000013.1 GCA_020633555.1 Myxococcales bacterium
GCGACGGTCATGAGCAACCTGGGCCTGGACAAGGCGGTGCGCGCGGCGGGCGGTCGGGTGGAGCGGGTCGGCGTGGGCGACCGCTACGTGGTCGAGCGCATGCGCGAGGGGGGCTATAGCTTGGGCGGCGAGCAGTCGGGCCACGTGATCCTGCACGACTTCGCCACCACGGGCGATGGCTTGGTGACCGCGCTGGCCGTGCTGGGCATCGCCCGACGGGAAGGGGCCACCCTGTCAGAGCTCGCGGCGTGCATGGAGCGCTTCCCGCAAGTGCTGCTGAACGTGCCCGTGGCCCGCAAGCCGCCCTTGGAGACGTTGTCCGCGACACAACGCGCCATCGCGGAGGTGGAGGCTTCACTGGATGGGGACGGCCGGGTGCTGGTGAGGTACTCGGGGACCCAGAATCTGGCTCGGGTGATGGTGGAAGGGCCAACGCAGGCGCTGATCGATGACGCCGCGGGCCGGATCGCGGCGGTCCTCGAAGAGGAGCTGGGCTGAGCATGGACGCACGACTGCACCTGCATCTGGACTCCGTGGCGGCGTTCCGAGATCTGCGCGACGGCGCACGGACGCCCGAGACGGTGGCCGTGGCGCTCCTGGCCGAGCTGGCCGGCATCGATGGGCTTGCCCTGCGGGTGGACGAGACGCGCCGAGATCAGCTCGTGCACGACGTGCAGCTCCTGCGGACGGGCACGCAGGCCCGGCTGGAGCTGGGGCTGGCGCCCACGGCCGATCTGGTGACGACGGCCTTCGACCTCCGGCCCGACCGGGTCACCCTGGTGCCTGACCGGATGGACGGATCGGGGATCCTGGGCGGCCTGGACGTGCACGTCCTCAAGGACGCGCTGAAGAAGCACGTGAACCACCTGCGTGACGCGGACGTGGAGGTTGCCGTGCGGGTGGCGCCCAGCCTGGATCAGGTGAAGGCCATTCACCGGCTGGACGCGCGGGTGGTGTGCCTGGTGACCGCCGGCTATGTGACCGCACGCACGCCCGCCGAGCGCCGCATGGAGTTGACGCGGCTGCAAGACGCGGCCGTCCTCGCCCGGCGCCTGGGGCTGCGGGTCGCCGTGGTGGGCGGGCTGGATCTGCGTGCCGTCGAGGCGCTGGCGGCGGTGGCGGCCATCGACGAGTTTCACGTCGGGCACGCCTGCGTCGCGCGGGGGATTCTGCGGGGGATCGAGCGGGCGGTGGACGACTTCCGCACGGCCATCGAGCGTGGCCGGCAGCGGGCCATCTGAGGGTGCCCGTGGGTTTCCTTCAATCGCTGGCCGAGGCCCGGGACGCGGGCTACGTGCTGACGCCCGCCGAGATGCGCGCGGTGGACCGGCACGCCATCGAGTCGCTGGGTGTACCCGGTGTCGCGCTGATGGAGAACGCCGCGCGGCACGTGGCGGCCTTCGCGGCGCGGTGTACGCGCCGCGGGGGCCGGATCGGCGTCGTCTGCGGTGGCGGGAACAACGGGGGCGATGGGCTGGCGGCGGCTCGGCACCTTGCGGCCTGGGGGTTCGACGTCGAGGTCGTCCGCCTCGAGACCGGGCGACTCAGCGGGGACGCCGAGACCCATTTGCGGGTGGTAGACGCTTTGGGGCTGGCGGTCCGGACGGTGGACGACATGGCCAGCGTGGCCACCCTGCCGGCGCCTGGGCACTACCAGACGCTGGTGGACGCCGTGTTGGGAACGGGCCTGCGGGGGCCGGTGACCGGCGGCGCGCGGGAGCTGCTGTCGTGGATCAATGGCCATGGGGCCACCGTGGTGGCCGTGGACGTGCCAAGCGGGCTGTGCGGGCGCACGGGGCGGCCGCTGGGGACCGCGGTGCGGGCGCAGCAGACGGTGACCTTCGGGGCGAGCAAGACCGGCCACTGGCTGCACCCCGGGCCCGAGTACGTGGGGGCGCTGCACGTGGTGGACATCGGCCTGCCGCCGGGGCTGGTGGCCGCCCATGCAAGTGGTCGAGTGGTCCTTGGGGACGCTGCGCTCGCCCGCGCCAGCGCGCCCCGGCGGCTCGATGATCACAAGGGCCGCTTGGGGCATCTGTGGGTCCTGGCCGGGTCGCCCGGGCGTAGCGGAGCCGCACGCCTTGCGGCCGCAGCAGCGCTGCGGGCGGGGGCGGGGCTGGTGACGGCCGCGGTAGACGCGCGCGTCTGGCCCCAGGTGGCCGCGGCTGCCTGGGAGACCATGACCGAGGTGGGCTTGGATCCCGGGGCGCCGCTGGAGGACGAAGTGGCGCGGCTGCGGGGGCTGGCGTCGCGTTGCAGCGCCTGGGTCGTCGGGCCCGGGCTGGACCCGTCCAGCCGGACTCAGGCGCTGCTCAAGGGCCTGCTGCCGGCGGTGGAGCGGCCCGCGGTGGTCGACGCCGAGGCGCTGAACCAGCTTGCCGAGACCCCTGCGATACTGGGGGCCGGGGGGCCGCGCGTGCTCACGCCCCACCCGGGCGAGGCGGCGCGCCTGCTGGGGATCGCGGTGGCCGACGTGCAGGCGGACCGGTTGGCTGCGCTGGATGCCTTGGTGGCTGCCACCGGTGCCGTGGTCGTGCTGAAGGGGGCCCACACCTGGGTGGGCGCCCCAGACGGCCGGCGGGGGGTGTGCCCCGATGGCAACCCGGGCATGGCCTCGGCCGGCTCGGGCGATGTGCTCGCAGGGATTATCGGCGCGTTGTTGGCGCGGGGGCTCGACCCCTGGGCGGCGGCCGCGGCGGGGGTGGTCTGGCATGGGCGGGCGGGCGACGCGGCCTGCGCGGCCCGGTCGGCCAATGGGGTGACGGCCCGGGCGCTCATCGACGCGCTGCCAGAGGTGGAGGTGACGGCATGCTGACCCGGCTTGCGTTGGCCGAGGCGGCCGACATTCTGCGCGACGGGGGGGTGGTGCTCTTCCCCACCGAGACCACGTACGCGCTGGGCTGCCTGGCCCGGGACGCGGCGGCGGTGCGGCGGGTGGTGGGCCTGAAGGCGCGCCCCGAAGGCCGGCCGCTGCCCGTCATGCTGCCGGACTGGCAGACCTTCCTGAAGCTCACCGTGGAGTCGCCCCTGGCGCCGCTGGCCGAGCGGTTCTGGCCCGGGCCGCTGACCGTGGTGGTGCCAGCTTTCCCGGGGCTGCCGCAGGCGGTCACGGCGGACACCAACATGGTGGGCTTGCGGCTCTCGGGTCACCCGGTGGCCCAGGCGCTCATGCAGCGGGTCGGGGAGCCGGTGGTGGCCACCAGCGCCAACCGCACCGGGGAGCCGGCCGCCGCGGATCTGGCCGCTTGCGACCGGGCGGGCCTGGAAGCCGTCGATGGGGTGCTGCCGGGCGAGGGGCTCACGGGCCGCGGGAGCACCGTGGTGGGCCTGGCGGCCGGCCAGCTCGCCATCTACCGCGAGGGCCTGCTGCCGGTAGAGGACCTGCTGGCAGCCTGGCGGGCGCTGCGCCAACGCTGAGGACGCCGGCGCCGCCCGTCGGGCGCCCTCAGTGGGCCCAGCCGTCTGCGCGCCACACCTCGACCCCCGCCTTGAAGACCTGCCAGGTGTGGACGGGGCCGAAGTGGTAGGGCAGGTGCTGGTGATCCGGCACATCGAAGACAGCGAGATCCGCTCGCCGGCCCACGGCGATCCGCCCCACTTGATCTGCGAGGCCCAGGGCCGCGGCGGCGTGGCAGGTGACGGCCTCGAGCACCTCGTGGGCCGTCATGCCCAAGCGGCTCATGCCCAAGGTCAACATGAGCTGCAGGTGCTCCGTCATGCAGGTGCCGGGGTTGCAGTCGGTGGACAGCGCCACCGGGACGCCGGCCTCGATGAGGCGGCGCGCCGGGGCGCGCGCGTCCTGGCCGAGGAACAGGGCAGCGCCGGGCAAGAGGACAGCCACCGTGCCGGCCTGGGCCAGGGCCGCGATGCCCGCGTCGCTGATGTGCTCCAGGTGATCGGCCGACACAGCACCCAACCGCGCGGCCAGCTCGGCGCCACCCCCTTCGTCGAGCTGATCGGCGTGGACCTTGGGCCGCAGTCCGTGGGCGACGCCCGCGGCGAGGATCGCCTCGGCCTCCTCGAGGCTGAAGGCGGTGTCTTCGACGAAGACGTCGCAGAACCGCGCGAGGCCGCGCTCGGCTACCGCGGGCAAGGTGTGCTCGATGACCTCGCGGACGTAGCGCGCCCGATGGTCGCGGTGCTCTGGGGGCACCACGTGCGCCCCGAGGTAGGTGCCCACCAGGTCGATGGGCTGAGCAGCATCCAGGGCTTGCACCGCCTCCAAGATGCGCAGCTCCGTGGCGTGGTCGAGGCCGTAGCCTGACTTGACCTCAGCCGTGGTGACGCCCTGGGCCAGGAGCCGCCGCAACCGGGGGTGCGCCTGCTCGATGAGGGACTCGAGGCTGGCCGCTCGGGTGGCCCGGACCGTCGTGGCGATGCCCCCGCCACGCTGGGCGATCTCGCGGTACGGGATGCCCGCGGCGCGCTCGGCGTACTCGCCGGCGCGGTCGCCACCGAAGACCAGGTGGGTGTGGCACTCCACCAGTCCAGGGGTCAGCAGGCGGCCCGCAAGGTCCACCACGCGCGTCGCGGGGCCTGGCAGTGGGGCCTCGTGCTGGGGGCCGACGAACTGGATCACGCCACCGCTCACCGCGACCGCCCCGTCGCCCAAGGGCGGTCCCGCGGCCGTGAAGACTTCGCCTGCACCGAGCAACAGCAGGTCGGGAGCGCTCAAAGCAGGGCCCCGCACACGGCCTCGGCGGCGTCGAGCAGGGCGCCCGTGCGCACCAACCGCGCGGCCTCGGCCAGATCGGGCTGCAGGTTCCGGTCGCCGTCCAGGGCCGGGATGGTGGCGCGCACCAGCGCGTGGGCCGCCTCGATGGGGGGCGCCGATCGCAGCGGACGGCGCTGATCGAGGGCCTCGGCGGCGCACAGCAGCTCGATGGCCACGACCTGCTCGGCGTGCTCGACGATGCGCCGGCCCTTGCGGGCGGCGATGGTGCCCATCGAGACGTGGTCCTCGCGGTTGGCGCTGGAGGGGATGCTGTCCACGCTGGCGGGGTGGGCCAGCACCTTGTTCTCGCTGACGAGGGCGGCGGCCGTCACCTGGGCGATCATGAAGCCGCTGTCGAGGCCACCGTGGGTGGCCAGGAACGGGCGCAGCCCGCCCGAGAGCGCAGGGTTGACGAGCTGCTCGACCCGGCGCTCGGTGATGTTGGCCAGCTCGGCGACCGCGATCCCCATGAAGTCGGCGGCGAAGGCCACGGGCTGACCGTGAAAGTTGCCGCCGCTCAAGGTGGTGAGGCGGCCATCCTCTTCGAGGAAGACCAGCGGGTTGTCGGTGGCGGCGTCCACCTCTACGGAGAGCACCCGCTCCACATGATCCAGCACGTCGCGGGTGGCCCCGTGCACCTGCGGCATGCACCGCAGGCTGTACGGATCCTGCACCTTCCGGCAGGTGTGCTGCTGGTGACTGGCGTTGATGGGGCTGTCCGCGAGCAGGCGGCGCAGGTTCTCGGCGACGGCGGCCTGCCCCGGGTGCGGGCGCATGGCGTGGATCCGCGGATCGAAGGGCCGCACAGAGCCCTGCAGGGCGTCGAGGGTCATGGCCCCCACCAGATCAGCCGTACGCATGAGGCGCTGAGCCCGCGCCAAGGTCAGGGCGGCGTCGGCGGTCATCGCCTGGGTGCCGTTGATGAGGGCCAGGCCTTCCTTCGCCGCCAGCTCGATGGGGGCGAGGCCCGCCTTGGCCAACGCCTGGCCGCCCGGCAGCACCCGCCCGCCGAGCTCCGCCTCGCCTTCGCCCACCAGGACCAGCGCCAGGTGGGCGAGCGGTGCGAGATCGCCCGAGGCCCCCACCGAGCCCTTCTGCGGGATCACGGGGTGCACGCCGGCGTTGAGCATGCCCAGCAGGAGCTCGGCCACCTCGGGGCGGGCGCCGCTGGTGCCGCGCACCAGCACGTTGGCCCGGAGCAGGGTCATGGCCCGGGCGATGGCGGTGGGAAAGGGGGCGCCCACGCCGGTGGCGTGGCTGCGCACCAGATTGAGCTGCAGCCGTGCCAGGTCGCCGGCCTCGATGCGCACCTCGGCCAAGGCGCCGAAGCCGGTGTTCACGCCGTAGACGTTGGGTGCCTCGGGGTGGAGCAGCGTCTCGACCTTCGCCCGGATGGCGGCCAGCTCGGCGCGGCGGGTGGGATCGAGGGCCACCGGCGCGTGGTCGAGGGCCACGGCCGAGAGCTGCGCGAGGGTGAGGGGGCCGCGCCCCAGTACGATGGTCTCCATGGCCGTCGTGTATGCCGGGGGCGACGCAGTGTCAACGTGCCCAGTCAACCCGCTCGGAGGCCATCGCGGGCTCGGCTGGCCCGGTGGTAGGGTCCGGGCCATGGCACCGCACACCGTGATCTTCGACCTGGACGGGACCCTGCTGGACTCGATCCCGGACCTCGCCGCCGCAGCCAACGCGGCCCGGGCGACCTTGGGGCTTGCCCCGCTGCCGGCCGAGGCGGTGGAGGCTGGCGTCGGCTGGGGCCTGGGCCACCTGCTGCGTCACGTCCTCCCTCCCGACGCCCATGAGCAGCTCCCGGCGCTGCGAGCGGCCTTCATCGCGGCCTACCAGCAGGCGCCGATGGCCCGCGGGGGGTTGTACCCCGGGGCCGAGGCCCTCGTGGCGGCGTGGCCTCGGACGCGCCTCGGCCTGGTGACCAACAAGCCGCGGATGTTCCTGGACCCCATCCTGACGCACCTGGGCTGGGGGGCGCGTTTTGGGGCCGTGGTGGCGGGCGACGACCTGCCGGAACGCAAGCCGGATCCGGCGCCGCTGCGGGCGGCCATTCGGGCCCTGGGGGTGGTGCCGGGGCAGGTGCTGTTCGTGGGCGACTCCGAGGTGGACGCCGAGACGGCCCGCCGCGCCGGGGTCGAGTTCGCGGCCGTGCCGTGGGGCCGCGTGGCGCCGACGGCGGCGCGGGTCCTGGCTTCCTTGCACGACCTGCGCCCGGCGGTGAGCGGCTGATGGGGCCGCTGCTGGGCGTCTTCCTGGGCGGCGGCCTGGGGGCGCTGTGCAGGTACGGCGTGGGCGTCTGGGCGGGGCGGCTGCTGCCGGACGCGCGCCTGCCGTGGGGCACCTTCGCGGTGAACGTGGCCGGGTGCTTCGTCCTGGGCGCGCTGGTGCCGTTGTTCGCCGTGCGGCTGAGCTGGCCCGCGCCGGTTCGCTTGGCCGTGACCACCGGGTTTCTGGGGGGCCTGACCACCTTCTCGACCTTTGGTCAGGAGTCGGTGGCGCTGGCGAGCAGGGCACCGGCGTTGGGGTTGGCAAACGTGGCGTTGAACGTCGGCGTGGGGCTGGCGGCAGCGACGCTTGGGATGTGGCTTGGAGGGCGATTGACATGAGCGGGCTGGCGCTCTGGGCACACCGGGGGAGTCACGGGCGGGGGCTTCTGGAGAACACCTTGCCCGCTTTCGCACGCGCCCTTGCCGAGGGGGCCGACGGCATTGAGTTGGACGTCCGGGCCAGCGTGGACGGCGAGGCGCTGGTGATCCACGACGCTGATCTTGCGCGCGTGGGCGGTGGCGCACTGGCGGTCGAGCGCACGCCCTGGCGCAAGACCACGGCGCGGCGGCTCCAAGGCGGGGCCCATGTCCCTCGCCTGCGCGAGGTGCTCGACCAGGTGGCCGGTCGGATTCCGGTCAACGTCGAGCTCAAGACGGTGGGCGTAGCGCTGCCGGTCGCGCGTGCGCTTCGCCCCGGCGATCGGATCGTGGTCTCGAGCTTCCTGGACGAGGCCCTGGCTGCGTTTCGTGGCGCGGCACCGGGGGTCGACCGGGCGCTGCTGACGGAGCGAACGCCCGGTGAGGCGCCCCCGTGGGCGCGCCTGCATGCCCTGGGCTGCCGAGCCTGGCACGCGCATCACCCGACCTTGACCGGGAGCGAGGTGCGGGCCGCGGCGGCCCGTGGGCTGACCGTGCGGGCCTACACGGTAGCCCACGCCGGGGACGCCCGGCGCCTGGCGGCGATGGGTGTGGCGGGTGTCTTTGTGGACGAGCCCGGCGCCCTCCGGCAGCGCCTCTGAGCGGTGTCAGCCGCTGAGCTTCTCGGGGCGTCGGAGAAAAAAGACGCGACACCGCCTGCAGCCCGCCGATGGATCTCCTGAACAGCAGGGGAGCGATCATGGGCGCAACAGGGGCGGGGCGGGTGTTGGTGGGGCTGGTGCTGCTGGTGGCCGTGGCCTGGGCCGAACGGTGGACGATCCAGCGCACGCCAGTGGGCACGGGGGCATGCGCGCCGTGGTACGGGCTCGAACTTCAGGGCACGCGGATCTGGACGGGGGACCCGGAGCGAGCGAACCGAGAGACCCGGGGCTGTGCGCACGCCGCGGCGCCCAGGGTGGGCTGGATCCAGCAGGTTCTCTGGCGGGGTGGGCAGTGTCGGGTCGAGCACCGGCCCATGTCGGCCGGACAGCGGCTGGCGCTCGGGCTGCCGCTGGCGTTGAACACGGCGTCAGTGGGCGATCTGCAGGCGATCCCGGGCATCGGCCCAGCCACCGCGCAGGCCATCGCCGCTGCGCGCCCGTTCAGCTCGGTGACGGAGTTGGAGCGCGTGCGCGGCATCGGGCCCACCCGGCGGCGCGCCTTGGAGCCGCACCTGACGGTCAGGGATCCTCTTCCGCCTTCGCCTTCTTGTCGGCCTCGCGGCGCTTCAACTCCTCAAAAACCTTGAGGTTCTCGGCCAGGGTCTGCTCGTTGAGCTTCACCTTGTTCAGGTTCTGCTCGAGGGCGCGCTCGAAGACGGTCGTCTTCCAACGGCCCTCCTCCAGGACGAACTCCAGGGTTTCGCCGCTGTGGGTCGGCACCGTGGCCCGGTCGTTGGTGACGGTGGGCCGCCCCGTGGCGCTGAGGCCGTAGCCCAGGCCAGGGCCGCCGTCGAGACCCTGAAGCTGGGGATCGACGAGCACCGCAAACAAGGCCGCCGAGTCCTGAGCTTCGAGAACGCCCTTGGGAAAGGCAGCGCGGGCCGCTTCGCGGTGGGCGTCCGGGTAGCGGTCGTCGACGGCCTGCTTGAGCGCCTTCAGCCGGGTATGAAGCTGGGCCAGTGACTTGTGGGTGGTGGCCGACGAGGCCGCCAGGATCGCTGCCGCATCCTTCGCGACCACCGCATCGCGCAGACGATGCAGCGCCCCCTCGGGGCTGGCCGGATCCAGGTTCTCCTCGCAGCCGACGAGGCACACGAGGGGCAGGGCGAGCAACAGCAGTAGGGCGCGCATGACGTGAGGGTGCGGGCCTGCCGCCGCGTCGTCAATCCCTGTGGTTGCTCCGGGCCTTCGCCCCCGGCAACATGCGGCCCATGCGTCGTGTGGTCATCGTGATCGGCCTCTGCGTGGCCGCCGTGGGCTGCGGCCCGCCCCCCAAGGATCCCGCGGTGGTGGCGTACGAGCAGTTCGTCGCAGCCCTCCGCGGCCGGGATCCGCTCCGGGTCTGGCAGGGCCTCGCGCCCGACAGTCAGGCGCGACTGGCCGAGCTGCTCGGCCTGCCGAAGGCGCCGTCCGTCGAGGCGGTCCAGGCCCGCCTTGGGGTTCGCCCGGGGTGGGGCTTTGAGCTCGACCTGCCGCAGCAGGCGCGGCTGGATCCGGCTGGCTCGGACGAGCTGCGGCGGGTCGTCGTGGGGCCGTTGGCCGGGGCACCGCGTCGGATCCCGATGATTCGGGTGGGCGACACCTGGCGCGTAGACCTGTTCGCTGCGGCGCCGGCGAGCGGTGGGACGGGGCAGGGGATTGATCCCCGGCCCGGCACGCCCCGATAATCGAGCGTCGGGGATCCGAGGAGGGGTTTTGCAGAGCGCCGAGACTGCGGCCAACGTGACGCCCGCACCCGCCCCCAGCGGCGGTGAAGGTCAGCTCAAGCAGGGGGACACCGTCGGGGGTCGCTTCGTCATTGACGAGCGGATCCGGCAGGGCGTGATCGGCGCCACCTACCGCGCCGTGGACGAGAAGAGCGGCAAGCAGATCGCAATCCTGCTGCTCGATCCCGCCATGGCACGCGATCGCGAGACCACCGACGCCCTGCGCGCGGCCGTGAAGATGGCCACCGCGCTCAGCCACAAGAACCTGGTCAGCATCTTCGGCATGGGCAAGGAGGCGGGACGACGCTACCTGGCCCGCGAGTACGTGGACGGCCAGTCGCTGGCCGAGCTGCTCGACAAGAAGGCGGCTGCCGGCAAGCGCTTCACGCTCAAGGGCGCCTACAACCTCGTCGCGCACGTCTGCAACGCGCTGGCTGCGTCCGAGGGCATGGTGCACGGGACCTTGCGGCCCTCGGTGGTGCTCATCAACCGCACCGGCCGGGTCAAGGTCTCGGACTTCGGGCTTGCGGAGCTCCGCCCCGTGATGGTTGAGCGCCGGGCGCTTCTCGACGTGTGGGACGCCGCCTGCCTCCAGGCACCCGAGCACGACGACCTGTTCGCCTTGGGGGCGATGCTCTTCAGCTTGCTGGCGGGCCGTCCCCCCGCCGTGGGTGAGTCCGCTCTGCCGGCCGATGTGGTCGACAAGCTACCCGAGGGGGTCGGCCCCATCGTGGGCCAACTGCTGGATCCTGGTGCGGCAGGGCGCTTCGCGAACGCCGACGAGGTGAAGGCTGCGCTCCAGGCGGCGATCCGCGACGGGCGGGCGCCCGCCGAGGTCGAGACGCCGCAGGGCGCCGCCCTGCACGCGGGCGCGTCCCTCGAGGTCCTCGAGCCCGGCCGGGCCGAGGTCATCGAGACGACGCCCCTGCCCGCGGTGCCGGCGAGCCCGAAGGCACCGCCGAAGCCCGACGGCGGCTTCGTCATCCCCGATCTGGGGGGCGGCGCCGACGTCGACGATGATGGCTCTCTGCAGCGCTGGTTGGTGGAGCGCAACGGCACCGACTACGGGCCGTATACCCGCAAGCAGGTGGTCGAGCAGCTCTTCAATGAGGAGATCACCGCCGACACCATCCTGTTCGACATCGAGACCGACCGCCGGGCGGGCCTGGGCGAGTTCCAGGTGTTCGACCAGGTGCTGGTGGACTGGATCCACGAGAAGGCCGCCCGCGAGAAGCGTCGCTCGGAGCAGGCCGCGGCCGCTGCGGCGCGGCGACGCAACCGGCTGCTCGGTGGCATCGTGGCGGTCATTTTGCTGGGGGTGGGCGGTGGCGCCGGTGGTTGGTTCTGGTACCAGTCCACCCGGCCCGAGCCGGTGCCGGCGCGGCTGCCCCGCATGGTGTCGGTGCTGTCGGGGGCGCTGCCCGCGGTGAACCTGCCCGAAGAGCTGCCCGAGACCGAGGCCGAGATCCGCGAACGGCGCCAGGCCAAGGTCGCCAAGCGTGCGGCGGAGCGAGCGCGGGTCGAAGCGGCGCAGGTGGAGCGCGAGGCCCGCCTCGCGGCCTCGAGCGAACTCGCCCTGGGATCGGGCAACGGCAGCCGCTTCAACCGCGCCGCCTTCGACCAGGTTGTGGCCGCCCGGCAGGGCCAGATCATGGCCTGTCTACAGGACGAGGTGCGGCGCGATCCCAGCCTGAAGGGCGTGAAGGTGGGGATCAGCATCCTGCCTACCGGTGAGCTGATCAACGTGACCCTTGCGGGGGGCACCGGGCGCGGGCAGTCCTGCGTCCGGCGCGCGCTGGGCGGCCTGAAGGTGCCTGCCTTCGATGGCACCAACGTGAAGGTCAGCCTGCCCTACAACTTCCAGCGCTAGCCCTGCGAGCGGCCGCGCAAACTTCGGAGGCCCAGTTGCGACACGTTGGCGGGTGGCTCGGGTTGGCCTTGATGGTCAGCCTGGGGTTCGGGTGTGACGACGGGGGCGGCACGGGCGCCGTGGATGCACAGGTTGGCGGCGCCGGTGGTGGCGCGGGCGGCGCGGGTGGTGGCGCAGGAGGCGCCGGCGGCGGCGCGGGCGGCGCGGGCGGTCAAGGCGGGGCGGGCGGTGGCTCCGCCTCGTGCGTCGCGGACGAGGGCTGCCCACCCGGGGCGCGGTGTGCGCCGGATGGGGTCTGCCGGCCGGCGTGCGGGAGCGACGATGACTGTGGTCCCAGCGCCCGTTGTGCGGCCGGCGTCTGCGAGGCGCTGGTGCCGTGCGGCGCGGACGGGGGCTGCGCAGCCGGTGCCGTCTGCAATTGCCGCGGCTACTGCGAGGTCGCCGCCGGCGATCCGTGCGCCAGCGACCTCTCCTGCGACGTGGCCGACTTCTGTGACGGCTGCACGGGCACCTGCCGGCCCCGCGCCGAGCCTTGCCAACGCTGTGAAGCCGCCAACGGCTGCGCGCGCCGCAACGATGTCTGCCACCCCATCGGGCCCGAAGGGTTGACCCACTGCCTGCGCGGGTGCGCCGGCCAGGCGAACTGTGACGCCCTGGGGCCGGGCTACCGCTGTCAGGACCTGGGCGACGGGCGCCAGGCATGCGTGCCGGAGTCCGGTGACTGCCGTTCGGTGTCGGGCTGCGCCGCCGACGGGGACTGCCCGGTGGGGCACTTCTGTAACGACCGCTTGGTCTGCCAGCGGGGCTGCACGGCGGATCCCGAGTGCCCCGAGGGCCAGTTCTGCCAAGGGGTGCGCTGTGCGCCGCCCTGCGTAGCTGATGCCGACTGCGGGCCCAACGCGGCGTGCCGCGAGGATGGGCACTGTGGCGTGCCCCCGGGGGCCTGCTTGAGCAGCGCCGACTGCGCCGAGGCCGAGACCTACTGCGACGTGGATCAGCAGCTCTGCGTGCCGGGCTGCCAGCGTGATGACGACTGCCTGAACGCCAACCTGGAGTGCGTGGGCGGCCGCTGTCGGGAGCGGGGCTGCAGCGGGAACTTCCAGTGCGCGTTCGGCGAGGTGTGCAACCTCGAGACGGCGCAGTGTGTGGCGGCCCAGGGCCGGCACTGCGAGGCCGGCTGCGACCCCATGGCCAGCGACACCAGTTGTGGCGACGGTGGGCAGCGGTGCCTGTCGCTGCAGGACGAGGACGAGAACCCGCTCGGCGACTTCTGCTTCGAGCCTTGCCAGCCTGCGCCCAACGAGTGCCCGCAGGGCTATCAGTGCGTGACCCTCGAGGGCGAGGGCGGAGCGGTGGAGGCAGAGCTATGCATCCGGCGCTGCGATCTGGACCCGTTCCGCACCCAGGAGTGACCGTGCGGCGGGTGGTGGTGGCAGCGGGTCTCGTGTCGGCGCGTGGTGGTCACCCGACGCAGGGCCCGTTCCTCGTGTCGCGACGGCCCGCGGGTACCCACCTGGCCGATTCCTGGGAGTTTCCTGGCGGGAAGGTCGAGCCGGGCGAGTCGCCGCCTCAGGCGCTGGTGCGCGAGCTCCAGGAGGAGTTGGGCATCACCGTGGCGGTGGGTGACATCTTCGCCGTCGGACACCACGTCTACGACACCAAGGAGGTGATCTTGCTGGTGTACGCCTGCGAGATCGTGGCCGGGACGCCAGCCTGCCTGGAGGTGGCTGATTTCGCCTGGCTCTCGGGCGCCGAGGTGGTGGCTTTGCCGTTGCCCCCGGCCGATCTGCCGGTGGTGGCGCGCCTCGAACGGGCGCTGGCGGCCACGCCATGATCGGGGCGACGGAGGGCTGGCTGCTGACGGACGCCGAAGCCACCCGCGCCGCGGGCGCGGCCTTGGGGCGGCTGGTTCCGGCGGGCCTCGTCTTGCTTGCCGAAGGCGATCTGGGGGCGGGAAAGACCACCTTCGCCCAGGGGTTGGCCCGCGGTCTGGGCGTGCCGCCCGAGCACTACGTCAACAGCCCCACCTTCGCCATCCTGCAGACCCACCCTGGGCGGGTGCCCTTCCACCACATCGACCTGTACCGGCTGGGCGATCCGGACGAGATCTGGGCGCTGGGCCTGGACGACGTGCTCGAGGGCGACGGCGTCAGCTTCGTCGAGTGGCCCGAGCGCTGGCCGGAGCTGGCAGAGGGCCCGCACCTCCGGGTGCATCTGGCCGATGGACCGGGTGGGGGGCGCCGGCTGGAGATCACCGCTCAAGGCGCCGTAGCCGAAGGCGTGCGCCAAGCGTTCATTGCTGCACACGGGTCGTAACGGCTTGGTAAGTCATTGAAACTGAAGCGGCTTCTCGTATCAGCAGCGTCCGCTGCGTAGTTGGTTCCGGTCTTGCATGGGGCCCCTTGCGAACGGTGAGCGTCAGCGGAACGCACACCGCACGCCAAGGGGGACCGGCATGGGACGTTTGCAGTGGATGGGGTTGGCGCTGTGCGTGGCGAGCCCGGCCGTGGCGGCCGAGGTGCGCTGCGGCGAGGACGGCGGGGAGATCGTCGGGACGCAGGCCCGGCAGGTCCTCGTCTCGGTGGACGACCAGGTGCACATCCTCCGTCCCGCTGCCGGGCCCGGCGAGCCCGGCTCGGCCAGCGACTTCTGCGCCGGCCGGGCGGGCTTGGTGGCCATTGTCCTGCCAGCGCCCCGGCCCGGGCCCGAAGACGAGGTGCCCGACGAGGCCGTCGAGCTGCCAATCCTGCTGGAGGACTTGAGCGATCCCGCAGGTTTTCGGGCGGTGGGCGAGCCCGATGAGGGCCAGTCGAGCGGAGAGGACGCGGAGGATGAGGGGCGGCACGAGCCGGCACCCACGCTGGCCCGCACGCGATCGGGGGCGCTCCCTCCGGGCCTGCTGGAGGACGAGCTGGGCGGCTGCCAGGCGGGGCCGTCCGCACCCACGGGCGGCCTCGGCCTGTTCCTGCTGGGGCTGATCGGGCTGCGCCGGAAGCGGGGTGCCCGATGAACGCCGCGGTGATCTACGACGATCAGGACGAGGCACCAGTCCGGCTGAGCCCGCCGCTGCCGGTGGCCGGCGCGCTGCGGCGGTTCCGTGGTGCCCTGACCGGGGCCATGCGGCGGGGTGGCGACGACCTGCGGCAGGCTCGCAGGCGGGCCGCGCTGGAGGTGCTCGACGCCGTCCGCGACGCGGGGCCGGACACCGTGGCGGGCTTCGAGCTGGTGCTGAACGGGTGCCTCGATGTGGGCTACCGGTCGCAACCCCTGGCGGCCTTCGTTTTTGATGTGCTGCACCGGCGGCTGGCCGGCCGCGTGCGCCGGCGCCTGGCCCAGTGTGGCCAGGACCCTGACTCGGCCGAGGTGGCCGATCTGGTCAGCGCCGCGGCGGTGGCGATCCAGAAGCTGATCCGCGGCGCCCGCCGGGAGCGTCACACGCTGCGGTACGCCCTCCTGATCAGCATCGCCGATCACCGGACCATCGACTTCCTGCGGCGGCGCCGGCCCGAGTACCGCGAGACCATGGACGACCAGGTCGCCGACGCCGAGCTCGGCCACGTCCATGGGGTGAGCCCGGAGCGGGCGCTGCACCACGCGCAGCGCGAGGCGCTGGCCCATCGGCTTCAGGCTGCGGTCCTGGGTGCGGTCAACGAGCTGCGGACCCTGGAGCGGCGTGCGTTGGTGCTGGTGGAGGTGGATGGCCTGGGCTACCCCGCGGTGGCGGCGCACCTGGGTATCAAGCGCACCGACGTGGGCAACGTGGTGCGCCGCGCGCGCCTCCAGCGCGATCGCGCCCTCCTGGGTCGGCTGCGCGCCGTGGAAGGCCTGGACGGTCACATCGGCTTCGGCCGCATCCAGGGCGATCGGGAGCTGCGGCTGAACATGCTGACCTGGGCGGCCGACATCGGCCATGGCCTCTGCCCCACCTGCCGCGCCCAGGGCTTCCTGCACGCGGCCCAGTACGCTTGCCCCTGAGCCTGCAGGGTCGGGTGACGCCGCACGCATCGGGCTGATACCCTGCGGCCCCGTCGATCCCCCGACGTGAGCACTGGAGGCGCCATGGCGCGGACACAGCCGCGCGTTGACTGCCACAGCGTCGAGGCGCAGATGAGCGCGCTGTTGGATGGGGCCCTGCCCGCCGTTGAGGCCGAGGCAGTGAACCGACACTTCCAGCAGTGCCCCGCCTGCGCGCGCTTCTACCAGAGCCTGCGCGAGCAGCTCGTGCTCCACCGCTGGGGCGCGGATGACGTGTTCGAGCTCGATGACGTCGACGAGTGTCGTCCGGGGGACATCCCGGACTACGGGGCGCTGGCCGCCCGGCTCCGGGCGGCCGATCTCGAGCAGCTCGGCCGGCTGCTCTACGAGATCCTGAAGGCGGAGTTCGTCTACGACTACGGTGATGATCTGGAGGTCTCCGAGGCGCCCATCGCCGATCCGCGCCTCGAGCGCCTGCGGGGGGCCGACATGGCCGAAGAGCTCCGCGACTGGCACGACGCGGATGAGCTCGACGGCGTCGATCTGCGGGACGTCCAGGCGCGGCTGGCGCGCCCCGAGGCGGTGCATGATCGCCTGGACGCGCTGATCCGGGGGATGGCCATCGTGGGGCAGGCGGCACCGGGCCTGCGGTACCACGCCCGCTACTACCAGGCCCTGGGCCACTACAAGGCCGGCCGCTTCGACGAGGCGCAGGCGGCCTTCGACCTGATCGCCGCTGACGCCTCGCCGGGCCTGGCGCGGCTGGCCGAAGTGTCGTCGGCCAGCCTGCCGGTGGAGCGGGGCGAGGGGGTGGCCGAGGCGCTGCCCCGGCTGGAGTCCGCCTTGCGGGGGGACGCTCTGGATGCGTTGGTCTGGTTCAACCTGGCGAAGGGTCGCTTCCTTGCGGCGGGTGCTCGGGCCACGCCGGCGGCGCGCGCCGCGTTGGCCTCGGCGCGGGCGTTGGACGCAGGGCTCGTGGAGCGCCAGCTGTCCCGTCCCAGCGAGCGTGCGCTGCGGCTTGCCCTGGGCTGAGCGGGCTGGGAGCTACCGGAACGGCGTTCGAATCTGCCAGAGGAGCTGGCCGGCGAGGTAGCGGGCCCGCGGCGGGTCGTTGGGGTGCTTCGTCCGGAGGAAGGTGTTGATGATCCGCCCACCCTGGCGTCGCAGGTTGGGGTGCCCGGGGGCCACCCGCACCGTGCGGACCTGGCCGCGCGTGACGCACGACGCCTCGATGACGCCCCCGTGCAGACGCTGGCGGACCACGCAGACCTTCGGCACCGTCGGCGTGGGCTTGAAGAACATCAGGTCGCCCGGCTCGGGTGCCTGCCGCTGTGGGGCCGAGACCTCCCACAGGTCATCCACGGCGTCCACCCCATCGACCCGAGTTCCCAAACCACCCAGCGCGTGCCGAACCAGGGCCAGCTCTGTGGCGGCACGCCGATCGAGGCTCCGCTGGCCCGTCAGACTGGCCAGCCGCCGGCTGACCTGACGGCGCGCCTCGAGCACCTGGGGATCGCGGACCCGACTGGGCGCGGGCAGCAGGGGCGCAGGCTGCGGGGGTCGGTGCTGTGCAGGCTGCACCCCGGCGCGGCGGATCCCGGCCAGCACCGTACGCGGTGCGCGGGGCTGCACGAGGGCGGTTGCAGGCCGAGGCCCCGCGGGGGCGGGCAACCCGGCGGGGCGGGCTCGCCGCGCGGTCAGCGGGGCTGCTGGGGTCGGGCGGGCTGGCTCAGGGAGCGTCACCGGCTGCGCCACTGCGGGCTCGGCCGGGCGGGGCCCTGCGGGCCGCACCGGGAGCCGGGTGGCCGTGGCCACCGGCTGGGTAGCGAGGGGGGCGGGTCCCTGTCGTTCGGCAGGGCGCTCGCGCCAAGGGTTCGCGGTGGCCGTCGCCCCGGTGTGGTGGCCGGGCGCCACGTCCAGGAGCGGGTGAGGCGCCGGGCGCAGATCGGACGGCGCGATCAGGCGAGTGCATCCCGTGAAGGCGAGGAGCAGCAGCACCGGGAGCACATTTCGCACCATGTGCGACAACTACCTACCCGCACCGAGCCGTGCAACCCAAATCCTTGTCGGGCCGTGGTTCTTTGCGTAGGCAGGGCCAGTGGAGTCGGCGGCAGGGCGAAGCAGGGTGCAGGTGGCGCACGACGAGCGCAGGGCCGCCTCGAGCGACGGGACTGCCGCGTGGCCGCCGGCCGCAGGCTGTACGAAGGCAAAAAAAAAGCCGCTCGGCATGACCGAGCGGCTTTCAAGGTGTGACCCGTACGGGATTTGAACCCGTGTTACCGGCTTGAGAGGCCAGCGTCCTAACCGCTAGACGAACGGGCCATGCGCACCACTCACGGCGATGAACTCGGGGACTAGGATTCGAACCTAGATAAACAGGACCAGAACCTGTTGTCCTGCCATTAGACGATCCCCGAACAACCGCTGAGCGGCACGGGAGCGAGCGAAGAATCGACCGCTCCATCTGGCAAAGAACCCCGCCGTGCGTTTGCGCCGGCTGGTGGAGGCGCTTTTTGCCAGAGGTGGGGGGGGCGGTCAAGACAAAAAAATGAAGGCGTCCGCATTTCGCGAAAAGGGGGGGTGCGCCGAATCAGCACAGGGGGTCGCGCCGGGGGGTCGCCCGTGGGGGAGAGCGCTCAGCCTCGCCCGCCGAGACGCCGCGGTTGCACGGGAAACGGCCCGGAGGTTCTCGATGCGCGCCCCGATGTTCAGCCTGATCCTCCTGGCGCTGGCGGCTCCCCAGGTCCACGCCTTTGAGCTGAAGACCGATGACGAGGGGCACAGCGTCGCCTGGGCCCGTGCCGAGGTGGTCTACCGCATGGAGGCCCAGGGCGCGCGGGACCTGACCGAGGCGGCCTCGCTCCGCGCGGTCAAGGGCGCCTTCGGAGCGTGGGATCAGGCGGCCGAGGGGCTGCGGATCCGATTTGGGGGCGTGGTTTCGAACGTCGCCGTGGGCTTCGACCGTGAAGCCGGGGCGCAGAACGCAAACGTGGTGCACTTCAGCCGGGACGTCTGGAGCTTCGACTCGCCGACCGCGCTGGCGGTGACGCTGACGACCTACCGCGCGGGCGGGGGCGGGCTGGTGGACGCCGACATCGTCGTGAACGAGACGCACTACGCCTGGTCCGAGGGGCCTGAGGGCGACCACGATCTGCAGAACACCCTGGCCCACGAGGCCGGTCACTTCCTCGGGCTCGCCCACTCGGCCGAGGCGGAGGCCACCATGTACGCCCGGGCGACGCCCCACGAGACGAAGAAGCGCGACCTGCACCTGGATGATGTCCAGGGCGTCCAGCGCCTGTACGGCGGCGACTGGGTTCCCCCAGAGGCTGGAACGGAGTCGGAGCTGGAGGCCGAGCCGCCCGGTGGCTGCCAGGCGGGCCCGTGGGCCGCGTCGCCGCCGCTGTGGGTGTGGATCTTCGGGGTGGCGGGGCTGTTGGCGTTGCGGCGGCGCCGGGCGCTGGCCGTGGTCGCCGTCTTCGGGGGTCTCTTCATGGCGGAGGGGCAGGCCCAGGCCTCGGCGTTCCGTGCGCTGAGCCTGGAGGGGCTGGCCGAGCGGGCCGACTTCGTGGTCGAGGGGCCCGTGGTCGCCGTCACGGCGCGCTGGGAGGGAGGCCTGATCATCACCCACGCCCTGATCCGGGTGGAGGTGTGCCATCTGGGTCGCTGCCCCGCCGAGGTGCTGGCGCGCACGGTCGGGGGGCGTGTGGGCGACCTGATCCAAGAGGCTGAGGGGCTGGCGCACTTTGACCTGGGCGAGCAGGCGTTGGTCTTCATGGGCCCGGCGCGGCCGGACGGCGCTCGGGCGGTGATCGGGGCGGGGCAGGGGAAGTTCAGCGTGCTCCCCGGGCCGGACGGGGGGTGGGCCTTCCGGAGCCTGCACCCGCTTCCCCTGGTCGGCCCCGAGGCGCCGGCCGCTCGCGCCTGGCGCGCCGTACCCGCCGCGTCGCTCCGAGCGGCCCTGGCCGCGCTGCGCCGCTGACCGGCGCATTTGGTCAACGCCACCCCTCGCCGCGTGCTATATCCTCCGCCGTTCTCGGACCCTGGGTCATGGCCCGGCGGAGCCCACGGGCCTCTGCGGGTCACGGCTCGAGGCCGTCGACCTCCGGAGGCCGCGATTGAGCGCTCAGAACCCGAGCTTCCAGGGCCAGGCGGGGCAGACCCGCCGGCAGGGCACCACCGTCCAGTGTGGGGCGTGTGACGCCCGCTTTGGCGCCACCTGGCTGGCGAGCGTCGATGGAGACGGCTCGCCGCAGCTCCTGGCGGCCCTGCTGGCCGATGGCTTCGCCACGGTCAACACCATGACCTGCCCCGCGTGCGGGTGGCAGCACGTCGCGGTGGAGCCGGTGGTGGTCCACCTGCCATCGGTCCGCCGCATGGTGTTGGTGGTGCCGGGGGCGCAGCGGCACCGCGTCGAGCAGGCGCGGCTGGCTCATCTGGCCGCCGTGGCTGCCGATCCGCTGGACGGGGTGCCCGACTACGTCCAGGCGGTCCAGGTGGTCATTGGCCTCGAGGGGCTCCGCGGGGCGCTCTCGACCGGTCCTGCGGCCTTGGCTCCCAAGGGGGCCGACTCGACCACCGCGGGCCTGGCGGACGGGACGCCGCCGCCCGACACGGTGATCCCCGATCCGGAGCCCGCCGACGACGCGGTGTCCATCGCGCTCATCCGTCGCGAGGCGGCCGAGGCCCGCGCCGTGGCAGACGCCGCCTTCCATTCGCCCCGGGCCACCCTGACGGGGCCCCCGGCGCCCGCCGAGGCGTCTGTGGTGGAGGCCCTGATCTCGGCAGACCTGGAGGCGGTGCCCAGTGAGCCGCCGCCCGCCATTGCGCCGCCGCTCCCGCCGTCCGTGGCGCCCCCTGCGAAGGGGGATCTGCTGTCGGCCGTGCTGGGGGCAGCGCCGCCACCCCCGCTGCCCGAGGCCGGCGCTGGCGAGGGGGAGTGGGCCGACATCGATCAGGCGTGGTCGCTGGGCGAAGAGCCCGCACCGCCGGCGCCGAGCGACGATGAGCCCACCCACGTGGTGCGCGCCGACGACGTGATCGATCGGCACCCCGCCGGCCCCGCCTTCGATGAGGCCGCGGCGGGCACTGAGGGGCGCTACCTGGAGGTCGAGGGGGACGCCGTCCGGGCGGTGATTCGGCTGGAGCCCGCGCAGGCCCGCCGGCTCGAGACGGCGGCGGTGGCGTTGCGCTTCCAGCTCCACCAGACGCCGCATGGGCCGGTGCCGGCCCTGCTGGTGGTGCCCGAGGATCTGGAGGACGAGGCCGAGGAGGCCCAGCTCTGGTTGCTCGACCCCCGCGACGCCGTGCACACGCAGGCCCTGCGCCTCCTCGAGGAGGTCTTCGCGCTGGACCTCGTGCTGCACACGGACGCCGGGTTCCACGGGCGGCGGACGCTGCGGGCGCCCCTGGAGGCCAACGTGGCCACCGCCATCGAGCGGCTGGCAGCGGGGCGTGACCACGACCCTGCCGCGGCCAGGGCGGTGGTGCTGGCGCCGGAGTTCGATCGGGTGGGGCGCCTGAAGCACAACTTCACCGAAGACAGCTTCTCGGGCGCGGCCGACGCGGCGGAGGCGCGACTGGCCCTGGGGATCCTGGCCTACTGGAGCGCGCCGGAGCGGCGGGAGTACCTGCTGCGGGTGCGCAGCTTCCCCGAGTCCTGGTTCGACGCCATGACGCGCCGGGTGGTGGGCGCGGGCGTGCACTTCGGTCTGGCCATGGATCCGCACCTGCGCCAGCGGGCCGTGGAGCTCGGGCTCGCGGCGCACGCGGCGCAGCTCCTGCAGCGCTCCATGGCGAACTTCGCCGAGGTGAACCTGAGCCTGCGGCCCAGCGGCCTCGATCCGTTGGACATCTGGGAGAACTGGGAGGCCCTGCTGACCCTCGCTGAGGAGCTCGACCTGCCGGTCGACGAGGACATCGAGGAGGTGGCCGCTCAGGCGATGGAGCGGGCCCGTCATGCGGCGCAGGAGGTCGAGGTCATCGACCTGGATGACGACCTCTCGGTGGAGGTCGAAGAGGTAGCCGAGCTCGGCGAGCCCGACGATCAGGAGCTGGTGCGTCAGCTCGAGCTGCCCGGCCGGCGGCTCGAGGCGGCCATCGCCCTGGTGCAGCGCGGGCAGGCTGTGAACGTGGGGCCCATCTTCAACGCCATGGCGCGCATGGGCCGCGAGGAGCTCCTGCGGCTGGTGCCCCACGTCCTCGCCATGGGGCCGTCCTTCGAGGCGAGCCTGGCCATCGGGCTGCGGTCGAAGCGGGCGAGCCTGCGGGTGGCTTGTGCGTTGGCGCTGGGCGAGATCCGCTCCGAGCGGGCGGCGCCGGCCATGCTGGGCCTGTTGCAGCCCGCCGGGGAGCCCGAGTGGCGGATCCTCGCGCGGGCCATCGCGCGCATTGGTCGGCGGATCCTGCCGGCGGCAGCCCGGGTCGTGGCTGAGCGCGGCGATCCCGCGCACCGGGTGGCCCACGCCCTGGCGCTTTTGGGCGTCGAGGCCCGCGGCGCCCTGTCGGCCGCCCGCGCCCAAGCCGATCACCCCGCAGTGGACGCTTGCCTCGATCGGGCGCTGAGCGAGCTGGGGCAGGTGGGCTTCGGTGATCCCGCTGACTTCACCGAGCGCCTGGCGGACGCGTTCGAGGCCATCGGGCCCGACGCCGTGACCCCGGACTATGAAGAGGACCTCAACTCTGTGGATCTGGGTCCGGGCGCTTCGGTGAGCCTCGAAGCCGATGTCGACCTCGACGACCTGGATCCGGCGGGGCATTCTTGAGGGGCCGAGGCCGGCCAGGCGCGGCGACCACGTCGGCGGGGGTTTGAGTGCGCATCGGGTTGATCACGGACATCCACGCCAACCTCGAGGCCCTCGAGGCGGTCCTGGCCGTGCTGGACGGCAAGCGGATCGACTTCCTGGCGTGTCTGGGCGATGTGGTGGGTTACGGCGGGCAGCCCGATGAGTGCTGCAACCGGATCCGGACGTTGGCGGACGCGTGTGTGTTGGGCAACCACGACGCCGCGGTCTGCGGGCGCATGGACTACAGCTACTACCGCGTGCCGGCGCGTGAGGCCCTCGATCGCCACGCCGCGCGGCTGAGCGATGTGAACCGCGAGTGGCTGATGAGCCTGCCGTACCAGGCCACGGTGGGCGACGTCGCTCTGTGCCACGGCTCGCCGGCATCTCTGCAGGACTTCGAGTACATCTTCGTGCTGGAGCAGATGCGCGAGCTGGTGGCCCGCCACGCCGAGCTGGCGCCGGTGACGTTCATCGGGCACTCGCACCTGTGCAAGGCCTTCGCCTTCGACCATGAACGGGCCGATGAGCTGCTGCGCACTCGCTTCACCCTGGAGCCCGAGCGCAAGCACCTGATCACCGTGGGCAGCGTGGGGCAGCCGCGGGACTATGACCCCCGGGCTTGCTGCGCCATCTACGACACGGAGGCCCGTCACTTCGAGTACCTCCGGGTGCCGTACGACATCGAGGCCGCCGCCCGGAAGATCGTGGACTCCGGGCTCTCCGTCACTTTCGGAAAGCGCCTCTTCCTGGGGGTCTGATCCTCAGCCCACCAAGGCCAGGTGCCCTTCGAGGGCGAAGAACGCTGCGCCCTCCCGCTCAGAGATCAGCACATCCCCGTCGGGCCACACGTCGATGCGGTCGGGCAGCAGCCCGCCAGCGTCCAGGGTGTGCACCAGGCGACCGGTGGCTGGATCCACGGCCCGGACGGTGGCGGCCGCCACCAGGACGATGCCGCGGCAGGCGAGGGGGGGTGGGTTGTGGGTCACCACCCCGTCCGGATCGTCGGGCGGGAGCGCCCACGAGACGTCGCCCCCGTCGGCGTTGAAGGCGGCGGTGCTGCCGTCCAGCCCCTTGGCGAGGACCCGGACACCGGCGCGCAGCAGCCGCGGCGGCGTGGGCCCCCCCGGGATCGACACGCGCCACGCGACGGCGCCTGTGATCGGGTCGAGGGCCACCAACCGGGGTGCGCCCGGATCGCCCGTGGGCACGACCAGCAGGTCGCCCAGGCGGCGGGGGCGGTCCAGCGGCGCCTCGCCCAGGTCGTGGCGCCACAGGGTCCCGCCATCGGGGCCGAGCGCCCAGAGCGCGTGCCGCCCCCGCTGGGCGTCGAGGATCCAGACGTGGGCCCCGTCGCACACCGGGCCTGCCGACGGCGGCCCGGCGAGCGGGACGCGGATCTCGACCGCGCCGTCGCTGGGGCTGAGCCGGCGGAGGACCCGATCTTCGGCCAGAATCCAGAGCCCGTCGGCGCCCTGGGCCACGCCCAGCAGCCGCCCGTAGGCCGGATCGGCGGCCCAGCGAGGGGCGCCGGAGAGCGCGTCGACCACTTCGAGGCCGTCGTCGTGCTGCAGTAGCCAGTCGCCCGTATGGAGGGGCGTCACGCGCCTGGGGGGCGGCAGATCGGGGCGGCACCACCGCGCGCTGGCGTCGCGACGGTGCAGGCGGCCACGCGAATCCAGCGCCAGCCCCGGCGCACCCGGGCCCAAGCCGCGCCAGCCCTGAGCGTGCCAGCGGGCTTGGCCGGTGGTGCGGGCCACTGCGGTGAGCCCGTGGGCGTGGGTGAGGTGCACCTCGTCCTCGACGAGCACCGCGTGCTGGAGCCCCTCGGTGGGCGCGCGCCAGAGCCGTCGGTAGGCCAGGTGGAACAAGCCGCCCACCGGCAGTGGCCGTCCGTCCCCCCGGTCGGGGCTGGCCGCCCCAGCCTGCGCCCGGCCTGGCGATGGGGCGCGGCGGGCCGGGAGCAGGGCGGCCGCCCACTGCCCCAGCCGGGTCGCCCGCTGACCCAGGAGGGCGCGGTCCCTGCCGCTCAGGCCCGCCTGCCCGTCGATCAGCCGCTCCGCCTGGGCGGCCAGGGTCAGGACCGAGCGCGCCACCGGCAGGGAGCGCGCCAGGCCGTCGGCGTCGACCACCTGCCGCTCAAGCTCGGCCCCCCGACGCGCAACCCGCAGCGCGGTATCGGTCTCCAGCGCGATCCGGCGTGGCACCACCGGGTTCTCGGGGTTGGCCATCGCCGCCTCGAGCACATCCAGCCAGGCTGACAGGGCAGGGGCAAGCTGGGCGGGGGCGAGCCGTACGGGGGCCAGGCCGAAGGGGACGGCGGGTGCGGGGGCCTGGCGGGGCTCGCCCCGGTCGCTGGGCGTGCTGGCCTGGAGACGGGCGGCGGCGCGGTGTAGGACCGGAGCCTCCGGCGCGCCCGGCGGAAGCGCTTCGGCGCAACGCTGCACCCATGAAAGGACCACAGCCCGGGTGATCGCCCGATCGAGCGGCTGCCGACGCAGGATCGTGGGGCCGGCGGGCCGTCGCACGCTCAAGGAGAGCCCTGTGGGCCCGTCGGCGGTGAGGGCCGCCCGATACCCGTCGTCCAGCCGGACGCCCATGGGGCGCCCCCCGGCGAGCGCGTCCGCCAGCGCCTCGGCCAGGCCGAGCACCAGCGCCTCGTGGGACACCGGCGCCAGATGCAAGGGGGTGTCGGCGAGACACAGCCACGCCAGGGCGGGGTGGGGCGGGTCGAGCAGGCGGTGGATCGTCAGCGCAAGCACGCGGCGAGGGTCCCACGGACGATGCCCGCCGCTCAACGCCCCACGCGGTTGTGCCGGTGCGGGGGCTGGCCTAGGATGCGCGACGCTCGCGAGTCCGCCAGGGAGGCCTGCCATGGGCGCGTCCGATTCGTTGGTCAAGACCGCACACGCGCTGCTCGTCGAGGCGGGTCGGCCGCTCAACGCGCGGCGTCTGCTGGCGATGGGCGCGGCCCAGAAGATGTGGCCCGCGGGCCTCGATGCCAACGGGTTGTCGGACGCGCTGGCGGACGCCCCCGGCATTCAGATCCTCCGGCGCGGCGTGTTCGCAGCGGCCGCCGCCCCGCCCGCCGAGGCCCCGCCGGCGTCCGTCGCCGAGGGGGTCCCCCCCCGCCGCACCCGCCCGTCGAAGGCGTCGGCGCTGGATGAGGATGAGTTCGACGGGCCCGAGGCGACGCCCTCCGATCGCGACTTCGACGACCGGGACAAGCGCCGGCGCAAGCGCACCCGCTCCATCGACCTGGTGGGCGCCACGCCCGCGGCGCCGCTCACGGTCGAGGACGCCACCGAAGCCGCCCGCCGCGGTGCGGACGACCGCGACGGCCTGCGCCGCCGGATGTGGGCTCGAATCCAGCGCGAGGCGGCGATCGCCGCCGGCATGGATCCCGGCCCGGCGCCGCCGCTGCACCGCCCCGTGAAGCCCGCCGCCAGGCCGATTGAGGCACCGGTCGAGCAACCACCTGCGCCGGCGTTCCACGTAGATGCCGAGCCGCCGCCGCCCGCGGCGGCACCGTCGAAGGTGGAGCAGACCGGGCGCGCGGCTCCGCCGGCGCCAGCCGCACCGGACGCCGAGGATCCGAGCGATCGCCTCAAGGCGGCCCTTCGCCGTCGCCGCCGGACCCGGGTGGATTCGACCCCGCCGGCCCCGCCGGAGGCCCTTGTGGCACCCCCGTCGCCATCCGAGGCGCCGCGCGCCGAGCCCCGGCCGGCGGCTACCCCGGTCCCGGCGCCGCCGCCCGATGCCTATGTGGAGCACCGGCAGGGCGCGGCCCGCGGGCACAGCCCCGACCGGAGGCGGCCGGTTCTGCCCGAGTTGACCGCCAGCGACGCCTTGGCCGATGCGGCCGAGCAGGTGCTGCTGGGCCAGGGTGAGCCGGTCAGCCTGAGCGGGTTGGTGCAGGCCATCGCGTCGCGGGGTCTGGAGCCCGCGGGGCTGGCCGGTGTGCTGCGGGCCGACGGGGCCCGGCGGGCGGCTCTGGGCCTCCGCCCTCGCTTCGCACACATGCCCGACGGCGCGGTTGCGCTGTGGGCCTGGGGGCTCAGCGAGCACTACCGTGCCCTCGAGGGCGAGCTGCACGCCACCGTGGCCGCGCTGCGCGAGGCGGCGCGGCGTGACCTGTTGGCCCGGGTCGGGGCGGCATCGCCGACCGGCTTCGCGCGCATCGTGCGGCTCCTGCTGGAGCGGCAGGGGCTCGTGGCCCTGGAGGTGGTGCACCGCGCCGAGCGGAGCCTGGCCCTGACGGGCGCCCGCGGCGCCGAAGGGGGGCGGGTGGTGGTGGTTGCCCATCAGTCGTGGAGCGACCTCGGGGCGCAGACCGTGGCGGCCGTGGGGGCCAACCTGGAGGCCTTCGAGGTGGATGAGGGCCTGGTGATCACGCTGGGGCGGGTGGGCGACAAGGCCCGCGCGGCGGCCGAAGGGGCCCGCGTCACGCTGTGGGACGGCCCGGCGCTGGCCCATGCCCTCGAGGCGCACGGAGTGGGGCTCGCCGAGCAGCGCCCCGTGGTGCGCTACCCCGATCACGCCTTCTTCGCCGGCCTGGGGTGAGCCCCCGGCGGGCCCAGACCTGGCGGGGCTGGGCGGGCCGGCTCGCGGTGCTGGCGGCGGCTGCGCTCTTGGGCGCGTTGGTCGTCCGTGGCTTGCTGGGGCCCAGCCCGGGACGCGACTGGGCCGGCGAGCTCGAACGCACCCGTGGCCTGGCGGTGGACGCCGTGCGCTGGCACGCCGCGAAGCGCACCCTGGGCGCGGCGCGGGGTCGGCTCTGGTTCACCGCGACGGCAGCGGACGATCACCACACCGATCTGTGGACGGGTGAGGCCTGGCAGTCGCCGGGGGGGAGCCCGCTATGGCTGGGGCCGGTCCGGCGGGTCACGGCCACACCCGCGGGCGATGAGCGGCTGCTTGCCGCAGATCCGGAGCGGGCCGTCGTGCGGGTGGGGACGCTGCTGCGCACCGTGGACGCCTCGGGCCGGGTCCTGGACCTCTGGCGACTCGAGGTGCCCATCGAGGCCCTCCGGTTGGTGCCCGAGCTGCAGGCGCAGCGCGAAGGCCGCTGGGGGCCATTGAGCGAGGTCGCAGCCCCCATCCGCCCCATCGGCCCACCGCCCTCCGAGCCGATTGGCCGGTTGACGGCATCGCCTCCGCCCGAGGGAGCACCTCGGCCGGCCCGTTGGCCGCCCCGCGCCCCGTGGTCGGCGCTCGCCGAGAGCGACGGCGCGGCGCAGCGATGGGATGCCGGCCCGGTGACGGTGTTTGCCTTCCACCCCCAGCGGTTCCGCGCCGAGTACGTCTGGGGCGCCGCCGGCCCCGTGGCCGACGATGGTCAGGTCGGCCCGGGGCGTCCCGTTGAGCCGGCGGCGGTGCGGATCACCCTGAGCGCCGACGCCATCGGCGACGCGGGCTTGCAGCTCCCCGAGGTCGCGGTCCGCCCGCTGATGCGAGGCGCGGCGACGCTGGCGCTGGATGCCGAGGGGCGGGCCGGGTTCGGGCTGTGGGACGGGGAGACGCCCCGCACGGGCCTCCCTTGGTCGACGGTCCTCCAGCGCCCGTGGCCGCTGGTGGTCGAGGGGCGGGTCATGCCGGGTCAACCCCGCGGGGACGCCGCGGCTGCGCTCGGCGTCGCCGGAGACGGCACCTGGCTGTACGCCGCGGCTCAAGGTGAGGCGGGCGTCGCGCTCCTGGGGCCCACGCTGCAGGCTGCGGGCGCTGAGCTCGCCCTGACCGTGGCGCGTGAGGCGGCCGTGGCCTGGCACCCGAAGGGCGTCGGGGGCGAGTTTCAGGCGTGGCTGGGGGACGGGGCCCACCGCGCCGCCGACCGGGCAGTGGCCGCCGGCTACCTCGCGCTCCGCGCCCGCCCCCCGCGGGTCCTGGCGCCGGGCTGGACGCCCATGGGAGACGAAGCGCGCCCCACGTGGGCGGCGCGGAGGCAGGGGGGGCTGCGGGCCTGGCGGCTGGACGACGACCACTGGCGCCCATCCACCCAACCCGAGGGCCTGTGGTGGCCACACGGGCCAGACGCGGTGCCCGGCGTGGACGGGCTCAGGCGCGACGGCGCGACGTTGCGCCCCATGCGGGCCCGCGCGCTGACCCTATGCCTGGGCGAGACCGCGGAGTTGGTGCGTTGGCGTGCCGAAGACGAGGCCCGATGCCCCGAGGCCCGTCAGGGCTTGACGCTGGTGGCGGCCGGGCGGGCAGCGCCCGGCGCGCGCGGCACGCCGGGCGTGGCCGAGGTCGGCTTGGGGCGAGACCGCGCCGGGCAGTGGATCGTGGCGCAGGGGGCGGCAGGCGACGATCGAGCCGCCCTGGCAGTGGCCCTCGAAGAGGCGGGGGCCGTGGACGCGCTGCTGCTCGGGACGGGCCCGCCCGACGAGCCCACTGGCCCGCGGCGACGGGCTGGGGAGCGCTGGGTGGACGTGTCTGGCGCAGTGGCGCCGGCGCCTTCGGGTGCGGGCATCGGCTTCAAGGGCCAACCGGGGCGGGCGACGGCGGCGCCGGTGCGCAGCTTCGAGCGCGGGGGCTGCGATCCCCGGCGGGTACTCCTTTGTGATTGAATGTGTCCAGATGTAGGTGTAGTAGGTACCTCAGACGACATCAGGAGGCGCCCATGCGTCTGTCCACTGCGCTGAGCACCCTGACCCTGGCCCTCACGCTCTCGACCCCCGCGCTGGCTGCGCCGCCCCCTCAGGCGACGGTGGCCGCCCAGGTCGCGGCGCTGCCGATGCCAACGGTGACCCGTCGCCTGCGCGCCCACCGTGAGCTGCACGCGCGCGTGGTGCGCTTCGCCGAGGCCCTCGGCCTGCCCGTGAAGGTCGCCCGGCCGGCCTTGGTGGCCAGCGCGCGCTGAGGGGGGCGCCGCAGGGCTTCCCGCGGCCCGGGCCGGTGTGATAGCAGGCCCCATGGCGATCCACAGCATGACCGGCTTCGGCCGCGCGACGGTGACCCTCGACGGCGCCAGCCACACCATCGAGGCCCGCTCGGTCAATCACCGCTACCTCGACGTCAAGATCCGGCTGCCGCGGGCCTTGGGCCCGCTTGAGGCGGTGATCCGTCGGCAGGTGGCGGCCCGCTTCCAGCGCGGCCGCATCGAGATCAACGTCAACGGGCCCGACGAGGCCGCCGGGGGCGCCCTGCGCGTCAACCAGGTCCTCGCCGCTCAGGTGCGCGCCCTGCACGCCGAGCTGGCCACCCAGCAGGGGGTGCCCGACGGGCTCGACTCCGTGGTGTTGGCGGCGTGGCCCGGCGTGGTGGAGCGGGTGGCCACCGAGCGAGCGGTGGACGAGCTCGAGACCGCCTTCGGGCCAGCGCTGGATGGCGCCCTCGACGCCCTGGCTGCCATGCGCGCTCGGGAAGGCCAGGCGCTGGCCGCGGTGCTGGCCGGGCACCTCGACCGGTTGGATGCGGGGCGCGCGGCGCTGGTGAAGGCCGCGCCCGGGCAGGTGGCGGCGTACCGGGACCGCCTGCGCCGGCGCCTCGCCGAGTGGCTGGCCGCCGTGGACGTCGCCCTGGACGAGGGGCGGGTGGCCCACGAGGTCGCCCTGTTCGCCGACAAGACCGACGTGGCGGAAGAGCTGGCGCGGCTGCAGATGCACCTGGACCAGACCCGCGCGCTGCTGAAGGCCGACGACGCCGAGGCCGTGGGGCGCCGCCTGGACTTCCTGTGCCAGGAGCTGCTGCGCGAAGTGAACACCACGGGCAGCAAGGTGCAGGACCCCGGCCTCACCGAGACCGTCGTGGCCATGAAGTCCGAGCTGGAGCGCCTGCGCGAGCAGGTGCAGAACGTGGAGTAGCCGCCATGGCCCTGTTGATCCTGGCCGCCGTGAGCGGCACCGGCAAGTCGACCCTGGCGCGCGCCCTGCTCGACCGTCACCCCAACCTGCGGCTGAGCGTCAGCCACACCACCCGCAGCCCCCGCCCCGGCGAGCGCCCGGGGGTGCACTACCACTTTACCGATCGTGCCTCCTTCGAGGCCGAGGTGAAGGCCGGCCGCTTCGTGGAGTGGGCCGAGTACGCAGGCAACCTGTACGGCACCGCGCACAGCACCATCGAGGCGGCCCGCCTCGCCGGCGTCGACCTGCTGTTCGACGTCGAGGTTCAAGGGGCCGGCAACCTCAAGCGCGCCTACCCCGAGGCCTGCGCCTGCTTCATCCTGCCGCCGAGCTGGCGTGTGCTGGAGGACCGCCTGCGCGGCCGGGGCACCGAGTCCCCCGAGAGCCTGGCGCGCCGGCTGGCCACGGGCCGGCAGGAGCTGGCCGTGGCGGATCGCTTCGACTACCTGGTGGTCAACGACGTGCTCGACGCCGCGGTGGACGATCTGACCGCCGTCTACCAGGCCGCGCGGCTGCGGACAGTCACCGGGCTGGCACACCTCCAGTCGCTGCGGGCCGAGGCCGGCGCGGGCTGAGGGCGGCTCTGGCGGATCCGCGGCCAGCGGACCACCACCGGCATCCACTTTTCGGATTGGGGTTGCTACCATCGCCGCACGGGGCTCCAGGGCTCCCCACTCGGTGGACAGGGAGCGCATGGTCCGGCTCGACAACGTCATCGATGAGCTCCGCAAGCACCACCCGGACGCCGACACGGATCTGGTGCGCCGCGCCTACGTGTTCAGCGCCGCCAAGCACCGCGGCCAGACCCGGCGCAACGGTGAGCCCTACCTGATCCACCCGCTCGAGGTGGCCCACATCGCCAGCCAGCTCCAGCTCGACACCGCCTCGGTGGTGGCCGGTCTGCTGCACGATGTGGTGGAGGACACCGACACCGACATCAGCGAGATCTTCGAGACCTTCGGCGAGGACGTGGCCAAGCTGGTGCAGGGGCTCACCAAGCTCGAGAAGGTCCGCTTCAAGAGCACCGAAGAGGCCCAGGCCGAGAACTTCCGCAAGATGCTCATCGCCATGAGCCGGGACATGCGGGTGATCTTGGTGAAGCTGTGCGATCGGCTGCACAACATGCGGACCCTGGAGTTCATGCCGCCTGACAAGCAGGCGCGCATCGGCCGGGAGACGCTGGAGATCTTCGCGCCGCTGGCGAACCGGCTGGGCATCAACTGGATCAAGACCGAGCTCGAGGATTTGAGCTTCAAGTACCTGTATCCAGAGGACTATCGGGACCTGGCCGACCGGATCGCGAAGACGCGGGCCGAGCGTGAGGCCTACATCGACCGGGTCATCGCCGAGCTCCGCGAGCAGCTTGGGGTCCACGATATCGAGGCCAAGGTGATGGGGCGGCCCAAGCACCTGTGGTCCATCCACCAGAAGCTGAAGGGCCGCGACGATCGCGATCTCAGCCGCCTGTACGACATGCTGGCCTTCCGCATCGTCGTGGCCGAACAGGCCACCTGCTACGAGGCGCTGGGCATGGTGCACGCGGTCTGGAAGCCCATCCCCGGGCGCTTCAAGGACTACGTGGCCTTGCCCAAGGAGAACGGCTACCAGTCGCTCCACACGGCGGTGATGGGGCCGGACAACGAGCGCATCGAGATCCAGATCCGCACCCACGAGATGCACCACACCGCCGAGTACGGTGTGGCGGCCCACTGGGCCTACAAGGAGGGCAAGGGCGGTGGGCCCACGGGCGGCAAGGGCTTGGACGATCACCGCCGCTTCGCCTGGCTGCGCCAGCTCCTGGAGTGGCAGCGCGATCTGACCGATCCCACCGACTTCATGGAGACGGTGAAGGTCGACCTGTTCGACAACGAGGTCTACGTCTTCACCCCCGAAGGCGAGGTCCGCGCCTTCCCCCGGGGCGCGACCCCGGTGGATTTCGCCTACGCCATCCACACCACGCTCGGCCACGAGTGCACCGGCGCCAAGGTCAACGGGCGGGTGGTGCCGCTGCGCTACCAGCTCCAGAACGGCGACAAGATCGAGATCCTGCGCACCTCGGGCAGCAAGCCGAAGCCCGACTGGCTGAAGTTCGTCAAGACCGGCCGGGCGGCCACCAAGATCCGCGGCTACGTTCGGCGGGAGTCCAACGCCCGTTCGCTGCAGATCGGGCAGGAGCTGCTGGAGAAGGAGCTGCGGCGCTACGGCCTGGGCCTGAACAAGCTGCGCAAGACGGGCAAGATCGACGAGGCCTGCCAGACCCTGAAGTTCAAGACCGAGAGCGAGCTGATGCTCGCCCTCGGCTACGGCCGCTCACGGGTGGAGACCGTCATCGAGCGCCTGGTGCCCGAAGAGCTCCTGGACCGCGGTCCGGCCACCGAGCCGCGGGAGAGCGCCTTCACGCGCCTGGTGCGCAAGGTGATCCCCAAGGGCAAGGGCGGGGTCGAGGTGGATGGGCTCGACGGGGTGGCGATCCACTTCCCGCAGTGCTGTGCGCCCGTGCACGGCGACGACATCGTGGGGTACGTCAGCCGGGGCAGGGGGGTGGCGGTCCACCGGCGCGACTGCCCGCGGGCGCGGGACTACGATCCCGCCCGCCGGGTGGATGTGCGCTGGGACGGCGCCAGCAAGCAGCTCCGGCCCGTGCAGATCCGGGTGGACAGCACCGACGCCCCGGGCCTGCTGGCGAGCATGAGCCAGTCCTTCCACAACGCGGGCGTGAACATCACGGCGGTGAACTGTCGCACCACCGAGGATCACCGCGCGGTGAACAACTTCACGGTGTTGGTGAACGACCTGAGCCAGCTCAACAAGGTCATCAAGGCCATCGAGCGCATCGAGGGCGTCACCACCGTCGAGCGCATCTCGAGCTGAGCCTCAGAAGAACGACACCATGCCCGGTGCGGCCTCGATGGCGTCCCAGTCGCGGTCGTCAGGCTTGGCCTCATTCCAGAACAGTTTCAGCGCGTTGAGGCAGTAGACCTTCTCCAGTACTTGAGCGGGGAGCTGCACCCCGTCGATGCGCCAGTCGCCCTGGATCGGCGTGGGCGTGGGCAGGCCCTGCCCGTCGGTCTCCAGCCACCGGAACTGGTCGAAGTAGTACAGGAACAGGTCGGGCAGGCCCGGCTGGTTGCGCCCCACGGAGCCCAGCATGAGGCCGCCGGTGAGGCCCAGATCGGTGCCGAAGAGGATGCGATCCTGGTGCTTCACGAAGAGCGCCCGCAGGCGCGCCGGGGGGTGCCGACCCAGCTCGGGCACCCGGGCGGCCAGATCCACGTACAGGTTGGGGTGAGCGTCCAGGGCCTGCTCGACGTAGGTCAGGTCCTCGGGGTTGTTGGCGAAGTGGACCCCGACGAACGTGGTGCCCCGGTGGCGAGCCAGGAGCCGATCGCGCTGCGCGAGCAGGACCTCGCGGCGGGGGAAGCTGGGATCGGCGAAGGACCACTCGGGGTGCACACCCAGCTCGGCCATGCGCTCGTTCTGCGGGCCCATGGGCTCGAAGAAGGCCTTCGGATCGCCCGTGTGGATGAAGACGGGCAGGCCCAGGCGCCCTGCGGCGGCCCACAGCGGGTCGAGCCGCGGATCGTCCACCGCCAGGTAGCGCTTCGGGTCATCGGGATCCGGGACGCCCAGCCCAAGAGCCTTCGAGATCTTCAGGCAGCGCGCGCCGAGGCGGGCGGCGGTCTCCAGCGCGGCCGCCTCGCGGGCGCCGAAGTCGGCGTCACCCACCCCGCGCCAGTTGGGGTTGGCGCACACCAGGACCCGGTCCTCGTACAGCGAGGCGCGCTCCAGGTGTTCCTCGAGCCCTCGCCCGGGTTGCCCGCCCGACAAGTTGATGAACCGAGTGATCCCGGCCGAGGCCAAGGCGTCGGTGGCCAGGTTGTAGCGGTCCGGCCGAACATGGGTGTGGACGTCGATCACCGGGGGGCGGGCCCCGGCTGAGCCGGCCAGCAAGGGGAGACACCACAGCAGGGGAGGCAGCGCGCGCATGCCGGTGAGCCTGCCACGGTCTGGCAGCGGATGGGAGCCTCGCGGCGTTGCGCGGCGGCAAAGGGCCGGCATATGCTGAGCCCAATGCCGGATTACGCGATCCGCTTCCGTTTCTGGGGCGTCCGCGGGAGCATCGCCTCCCCGGGTCCGCAGACCGCCCGCTACGGCGGGAACACCCCGTGCGTGGAGATCCGCGCGGGGGACCGGCTGATCATTGTCGACGGCGGATCGGGCCTGCGGGCGTTGAGCGACGAGCTGCTGGCCGCGGGTCAGCCCATCGACGCCGACTTCTTCCTCACCCACCTGCACTGGGATCACATCCAGGGCATCCCGTTCTTCACGCCGGCCTTCCGCCCGGGCAACCGGCTGCGCATCCACGGAGAGCGCAAGGACGGGGTGGGGCTGCGGCGGCACCTGGAAGGGCAGATGCGCGACCCGTACTTCCCCGTGCCGCTGTCGATCATGGGCGGGGCCATCACGTTCCACGAGATCGAGCCGCGGGAGTCGGTGGTGTTGGGGCCCGTGCGGATCCGTACGGCCCCCATGAACCACCCGAACGGGTGTCTGGGCCTGCGCGTCGAGCACGCCGGCCGCAGCTTCGCCTTCTGCACTGACACGGAGCACGACCACCTGACGGGTGAGCTGGATCCGAACGTGGTGACCTTGGCCCAGGGCGCCGATGTGCTGGTCTACGACGCCATGTACACCGACGAGGAGTACCGCGCCGGGCGCATCGGGTGGGGCCACAGCACCTATGAAGAGGCCATCCGGCTCGCCCTCGCGGCCGGCGTGAAGCGGCTGTACTTCTATCACCACGACCCGAGCCACGATGACGCCTTCCTGGACGCTCGCCTGGCCGAGGCGCGGGCGGCCTGCGACGGCTCGGGGCTCGAGGTGGACATGGCCCGCGAGGGCATGGTGCTCGGGATCCCGTGACCGCCGCCCTGGGCCTGCTGGTGGCCCTGTCGATCCCCCTGGATGGTGTCGCCCTCACGCCGCACTACGAGGCCCGGGCGGAAGGCCTGACCTTCGACAGCCTGGTGGACAGCGCCGCGGCGGCGGGCGCGCCGAACCTGTCGGTGGTGGTCCAGTGGGCGCAGCGCGACGTGCACGCCACCGACATCGCTCCGGATCCGGTGCACACGCAGAACGATGAGGTGGTGCGTCGCATGATCCGGCGGGCCCGGGCGCGCGGGATGGGGGTCATGCTCTTCCCGATCCTGTGGGTCGAGCGGCGCGGCCCCGGTGCCTGGCGCGGGACCCTGGCGCCCCTCGACCGGTCGGCGTGGTGGGCCAGCTACTCCAGCTTCATCTTGCACTACGCGCGCATGGCCGCCGAGGAGCGCGTGCGCGTGTTCTCGGTGGGCAGCGAGCTCGCCAGCATGGAGCGCGACGACGGGCGCTGGCGGGCGCTGATCGGGCAGGTGCGGGCCGTATTTCCGGGGCCATTGCTGTACTCGGCGAACTGGGACCACTACGCGCGGACCCCGTTCTGGGACGCGCTGGATCTGGTGGGGATCACGGGCTACTACCGCCTGGCCGATCCCGGCAACCACGAGCCAACGCTGGCCGACATGCAGGCCCGGTGGGCCCTGATCCGCGAGCACCTGGAGCTGTGGCTCGAGCGGGCCGGCAAGCGGCTGGTGATCACCGAGCTGGGCTACGCCAGCCTGGACGGGGTGGCCAGTCACCCCTGGGACTACACGGCGGGGCAGCAGGTGGATCTGGAGGAGCAGCGCCTGTGCTTCGAGGCCTTCGCGAGCGCCTGGCGGGGGGCCGAGTCGCTGGCCGGCGTGTTCTTCTGGAACTGGTGGGGCCCGGGCGGGCCCACCGACACCTGGTACACGCCGCGAGGCAAGCCCGCCGAGGCCGTGCTGCGGGCCTGGTTCGCCGCCCGCCGGGCCGGGAATTAGACGGGTATTCAGATGTAGGATAGGGTGGGTATCCGTCGCTCTGGAGGTGGCCCGATGCGGGACATGGATCGCATGCGTGAGAAGATCGAGGTGCGCCTGGAGCCGCGGCAGGTGGCCGGTCTGGCCGTGGCCACCTTGCTGTTCTCGGGGGGGCTCTTCGCGGCCGGCTATGTGGCGGGCCAGCGCAGCCAGCCCCCGCCAACGCCTGCCTTCACCCTGACCACCGTCGAGGCCAGCAGCCAGGATGTGGCCGCAGCGGTGGAGGGGCCCGGCACGCCGGCGGAGGCGTTGGGCGAGGTGGAGTTCCTCTTCCCGAGCATGTTGGGCTCGCGGCCAGCGCGGGGCGAAGGGAAGCCGACCTCGCGGGCGGCGACCCGGCGAGTCTTGACGCCGGGCAGCGCGGTGCCCGCGGAGCGGGCTCGGCCAGCAGATCAAGCTCAGAGAGAGGACGGGGGCCAGGCCGCGCAGGATGCGGCGCGCGCGGAGGCGGCTGCGAAGGCCGAGGCGGCCGCGAAGGCCGAGGCGGCCGCTCAGGCGGAGGCGGCTGCGAAGGCCGAGGCCGCCGCGCAGGTGGAGGCAGCCGCGGAGGCGGAGGCTGAGGCGGCCCGCCTGGCCCGGGAGGCGGCGGCGAAGGCCGAGGCCGATCGGCGGGCGGTGGCTGCCGAGGCGGCCCGAGCGGCCGAGGTCGCCGCGAAGGCGGAGACCGAGCGACTGGCCCGAGAGGCGGCTGCGAAGGCGGAGAGCGAGCGGCTGGCCCGCGAGGCGGCCGCGAAGGCCAACGCCGATCGGCTGGCCCGCGAAGCGGCGGCCAAGGCCGAGGCAGAGCGGCTGGCCCGCGAGGCCGAGAAGGTCGAGGCCGCGCGCCTGGCTGCGGCGGCGGAGGACGCGCCCTCTCAGGCGCGCTTCACCCTCCAGGTCAAGGCCGTGAAGACCCGCGCCGAGGTGAAGGCGTTCGTCGACGAGCTGGAGGACCGCGGGTTCAAGGCGCAGGTGGTGCTGGCCAACATCCCTGGCAAGGGCCGCGTCTACCGGATCCGGGTGGGGCAGTTCACCACCCGCGACCAGGCCCGCGAGTTTCAGCGTCGCTTTGCCCAAGAGAGCGGGCAGCCGGACGCGGGCTTCATCGCCGATCTCTGACCGGCGAGCCGGGCGGGGGAGGCGTCAGACGTCCTTCCAGCCATTGGGATCGGGCTGACCGTCGCCGTCCTCGTCGGTGCCGCGCCGCTTCAGCTTCCCGTCCTCGTACTGCTCCCAGTAGTCGATGCGCCCGTCGCCGTCCGTGTCGGCCTCGGAGCGGACGATGACGCCCTTCTCGAAGTACTTGAACAGGTCGGGCTTCTCGTCGAACTCGATGTCGACCTCTTTGCGGACCACCTGCTCCTCTTCGTAGTAGGTGGTCACGTCGATCTTCCCGTCGAAGTCCATGTCCATCCGGTCGCGCTCCAACGCCCCTTCGGGGGTGTAGAAGCGCCAGACGTCGACCTTGCCGTCAAAGTTGATGTCGAAGGCCTTCTTGGTCAGGACCTGCTTCCCGTCGGCCTCGGTGAAGGCCTTCCACACGTCCGGTACGCCGTCGCCGTTGATGTCGAAAGCCTGAGCGTCCTCGAGCCCGGCGGGCTTCTTGGGGCCCTTGTTGGCGTTCTGATCGGGGGCCCCGCCGCAGGCGGCCAGGAGCAGGGCGCTGACGGCGAAGATGCGCTTCATAAGGGGAACCTCGTGCACCGTGACGCCCCATGGATCGTCCACCCGGGGGGGGCGCGTCAAGCGGGGGGGGCGTGGCGGCGGTTGAAAAGCCATGCCTTGCGGCAGATAATGCGCCACCGGCGACGAGCCCACCGCGAGCTTCATGTCTCGAAACATCCGTAATTTCGCGATCATTGCCCACATCGACCATGGCAAGTCGACGCTGGCCGATCGCATCTTGAGCCTGACCGGCTCGGTCTCCGACCGAGAGCACCGCGATCAGTTCCTCGACTCCATGGACCTGGAGCGCGAACGGGGGATCACCATCAAGTCACAGGCCGTGCGCCTGCCCTGGCGGGGCAAGGACGGTACGCTCTACGAGCTGAACTTGATCGACACCCCCGGGCACGTGGACTTCACCTACGAGGTCTCGCGCAGCCTGGCCGCCTGTGAAGGCGCCCTGCTGGTGGTCGACGCCTCGCAGGGCGTCGAGGCGCAGACCCTGGCGAACGTCTACCTGGCGCTCGGCAACGATCTGGAGATCGTGCCGGTCCTCAACAAGATCGACCTGCCCGCGGCGGATCCCGAGCGCGTGAAGGCCGAGATCGAGGACATCATCGGGCTGGACACCAGCATCGCGGTGGAGTGCTCGGCGAAGACCGGCATGGGCGTGGCCGAGGTGCTCCAGGCGCTGCTGGACTATGTGCCGCCGCCCGAGGACAACCGCGACAAGCCCCTGCGGGCGCTGATCTTCGACTCCTGGTACGACAACTACCGGGGCGTGATCATGTTGGTGCGGGTGGTGGACGGCAGCATCGCCAAGGGCAGCAAGATCCACATGATCGCCACCGAGAAGGACTACGAGGTCCTCGAGGTGGGCTGCTTCACCCCGGCCGCGTCGGCGGTGGAGTCGCTGCAGTCGGGCGACGTGGGCTTCGTCATCGCGAACATCAAAGAGGTCCGCCACGCCCGCGTGGGCGACACCATCATCGAGCAGAGCCACCGCAAGGACTCGAAGCCACTGTCGGGCTTCAAGGAGGTCTCGCCGGTGGTGTTCTCGGGCATGTTCCCGGTGGTCAGCTCGGAGTACGAGGACCTGCGCGAGGCGCTCGAGAAGCTGCGGCTGAATGACGCCGCCTTCACCTTCGAGCCCGAGACGTCGGCCGCGCTGGGCTTTGGCTTCCGCTGCGGGTTCCTGGGGCTGCTGCACCTGGAGATCGTGCAGGAGCGGCTGGAGCGCGAGTTCGACATGGACCTGATCACCACCGCGCCGACGGTGGTCTATCACGTCTACACCACCGACGGTCAGATGGTGCGGGTGGACAACCCGGCCCACCTGCCGGACGTGACGAGCATCGACCGCATCGAGGAGCCCTACATCAAGGCCACGATCCACGTGCCGCAGGAGTTCGTGGGGCCCGTGCTGCAGCTCTGTGAAGAGCGGCGGGGCGTGCAGACCGATCTGGCCTATGCGGGCACCACCCGCATGCTGGTGCACTACGACCTGCCGCTGAACGAGGTGGTGTTCGACTTCTTCGACCGGCTGAAGAGCATCACCCGGGGCTACGGCAGCTTCGAGTACGAGGTGGCGGGCTACCGGCCCGGCAGCCTGGTGAAGCTCGACATCAAGCTCAACGGCGATCCCGTGGACGCCCTGTCGGTCATCGTGCACCGCGACAGCGCCTATCAGCGGGGCAAGGTGCTGTGCGAGCGGCTGCGCAAGGCCATCGATCGCCAGCAGTTCGACGTGGCCGTGCAGGCCGCCATCGGCAACAAGATCATCGCCCGCGAGACCATCAAGGCCCTGCGCAAGGACGTGACCGCCAAGTGCTACGGCGGCGACATCAGCCGCAAGCGCAAGCTGTTGCAGAAGCAGAAGGCGGGGAAGAAGCGCATGAAGCAGGTGGGCAACGTCGAGGTGCCGCAAGAGGCCTTCCTGGCCATCCTGAAGACGGACTGACCGGTGACCGAGACCAAGCCCCCCCGCCCCGGCAAGGTGCGCAAGCAGGCGAAGCTCGCGCTGAAGCGCACCCGCCAGCTCCTGAAGAAGCACGGCGGCAAGATCAGCGACGCGGGTCGTGCCGAGGTCCAGGCCGCCCACGACGCCCTGAAGGCGGCGGTCGAGGCGAAGGACGCCGACGCCACCCTGGCCGGGCTGGACGCCCTGGAGCGGGTGGTGGACGCCCGCATGGGCAACTACCGCAAGAGCCCCACGCGGGAGTACTTCGAGTCCATCGGGACGGCGGTGCTCATCGCGCTGCTGCTGCGGGCCTTCGTGGTCGAGGCCTTCACCATCCCCAGCGGGTCGATGATCCCCACCTTGGCGGTGGGGGACTTCCTGTTCGTGAACAAGCTGGCCTACGGGGTCCGGCTTCCCTTCGCCGACTCCATGCTGACCCAGTGGTCCCAGCCTGAGCGCGGCGATGTGGTGGTGTTCGTCTACCCCTGCGAGAAGTCGCTGGACTACATCAAGCGGGTTGTGGGGCTGCCCGGCGATGTCATCACCACCGACGATTCTGGGTTCGTGTTGGTGAACGGGCAGGCCATCGCCCGCGGCCACGCTGGCGAATTCAGCGCCTACCCCGAGTTCATCGGCTCGGAGCCGGCGCAGAACACCTGCACCCCCATCCCGCTGCACGTCTACCCCATGGAGGGGGACAACGGGCTGCGCTACGGCACCCTGAACTGCGGCGCGGTGCAGCCGGCGCGCTTCCCCGAGGTGGCGCCCGAGGCGCCTGTGCGCGAGTGGCCCGCAGAGAGCCAGTTCCGCTCGTGCCCCAGCGGCCGGCCGCCCGTGGCCTTCCCCTGGAAGGTGCCGGAGGGACACGTCTTCGTCATGGGCGACAACCGCCGCAACTCCAGCGACTCCCGGTACTGGGGCTTTGTCCCGATGGGTCTCATCAAGGGCAAGGCCATGTTCATCTGGATGAGCTGGGACGGCGGCAAGGCCTGGGGCGAGTTCTGGAAGAAGATCCGCTGGGGGCGCCTGTTCCGGGGCGTGCACCGCGAGCTGGAGTAGGCCCATGTCGGGGTTGGTCGAGCGGCGGCTGCTGATGGAGCGGGTGGACGTCACCCGCGCGCTGCGGCGCATCGCGCTGCAGGTCATCGAGCGCGTGAAGTCGGTGGACCGCCTGGCGCTGGTGGGCGTGCGCACCCGCGGCGTGCCGCTGGCGAAGCGGCTCCAGACCTTCATCTGCGAGGCCGAGGGGGTCCGCCCGCCCGTGGGCGAGCTGGACATCACGCTGTACCGCGACGACGTGTTCGACAGCCTGGCCGTGCCCGAGGTGAAGCCGACGCACCTGCCCTTCGACGTCTCGGGTCGGCACCTGGTGCTGGTGGACGACGTGCTCTTCACCGGGCGCACCACCCGCGCCGCCCTGGACGCGCTGATGGACTGGGGGCGGCCCAAGACGGTCCAGCTCGCCGTCCTGGTGGATCGGGGCCACCGTGAGCTCCCGCTGCACGCCGACTTCGTGGGCATGGCGGTGGAGACCGGCGCCGACGAGTCGGTCCGGGTCCGGCTGAGCGAGGTGGACGGCGTCGACAAGGTCGTCCTGCTCGGGCCGGGAGGCGCAAAGTGAGCGGCCGCAGGCATCTGCTGGAGCTGGCCAGCTTGAGCACGGGCGAGATCGAGCGCCTGCTCGATCTCGCCGAGTCCTTCGACTCCATCGGCCGGCGGCAGATCAAGAAGGTGCCCACCCTGCGGGGCCGTACGGTGGTCAACCTGTTCATGGAGGCGTCCACGCGTACCCGCTCGAGCTTCGAGCTGGCGGCCAAGCGGCTGAGCGCGGACACCCTGAACATCTCGGGCGGGTCGAGCAGCGTGGTGAAGGGCGAAACCCTGCTCGACACCGCGTTGAATCTTGCGGCCTATCGGCCTGATATCATTGTGCTTCGGCACCAGTACGCGGGGGCGCCGCACCTGCTGGCGCAGCACATCAACGCGAGCATCGTGAACGCCGGGGACGGCGCCCATGAGCACCCCACCCAGGGGCTGCTGGACCTGCTGACCATCCGGCAGCACAAGCGCCGAATCGCGGGGCTGAAGGTGGCCATCATCGGCGACATCACCCACAGCCGGGTGGCCCGTTCGGGCATCGTGGGGCTGAGCAAGCTGGGGGCCGAGGTGGTGGTCTGCGGACCGCCCACCATGGTGCCGGTGGGGGTCGAGGCCCTGGGCTGTCGGGCCACCCACCAGCGGGAAGAGGCCGTGGCCGACGCCGACGTGGTGATGATGCTGCGCATCCAGAAGGAGCGGCTGGCCGAGGAGCTGTTCCCCAGCGACCGCGAGTACGCCCGCTACTACGGGCTGAACCGGGAGGTGCTGCGGCGCGCGCGGCCGGACTGCCTGGTGATGCACCCGGGCCCCATCAACCGCGGGGTCGAGTTGGACGCCGACGTCGCGGACGGCCCGCAGTCGGTGATCCTGGACCAGGTCTCGGCGGGCGTGGCCGTGCGGATGGCCGTGCTCTACCACTGCGCCGGCGGCGGCGAGGAGGGCGGGGCGTGAGCCGCATCACCCTGCGCATCCAAGGCGGACGGATCCTGTGCCCGGCCAGCGGCGTGGACGCGCCGGGGACGGTGGACATCGCCGGCGAGACCGTTGCGGCGGTGCACCTCGGCGTAGTCCCCCTGCTGGAGGGCGTGCCGGTGCTGGACGCTCAGGGGCTGGTGGTGGCGCCGGGCTTCGTCGACTTGCACGCCGAGCTGGGCGAGCCGGGCTTCGAGCGGCGGGAGACGCTGGACCACGCGCTGGCGGCGGCGGCCCAGGGTGGCTTCACCGCCGTCTGCGCCAGCCCGGCCAGCGATCCGGCCAACGACTGCGCGGCGATCACAGGCTTCCTGGTGCGCCGCGCGGCCGAGGTGGGCGGGGCCCGCCTGCTGCCGATCGCGGCGCTGACGCTGGGCCGCGAGGGCAAGCGCCTGAGCGAGATGTTCACCCTGCGCGAGGCGGGGGCGGTGGCGTTCGGCGACGGCGATCGGGCGGTTGTGGACAGCGGCCTGCTGCGGCGCGGGATGGAGTACGCCCACGCGGTGGGGGTGCCCGTCTTCGAGTTCCCGGAGGATCGCCGGCTCTCCGGTCGCGGCACCATGCACGAAGGGCCGGTGGCCACTCGGCTGGGGCTGAAGGGGGTACCGGCGGCGGCCGAGGACGTGATGGTGTGGCGGGCGGTGGCGTTGGCCGAGCAGACCGGCGCCCGGATCCACCTGGGGCCGTTGAGCACCGCCGGCGCCGTGCGCGCCGTGCGCCTGGCGAAGGCCCAGGGGCTGCCGGTCACCGCAGCGGTGTCCGCCACGCACCTGCACCTGACCGACGAGGCCGTGGCGGAGTCGGGGTACAGCACGCACTTGCGCCTGCGGCCGCCCGTGCGAGGCGAGGCGGATCGCGCGGCGCTGCGGGCGGGCCTGGCCGACGGCACGCTGGACGCGGTGACGAGCCACCACAGCCCGCAGACCTTCGAGGACAAGGCCCTTGAGTTCGACCTGGCGGCGCCGGGGGCCATCGGCCTGGGCACCGCCTTGGGCCTCACCTTGCGGTGGGCCGAGATCGAGGGTCGTCCGCTGGCCGATGTGGTGCGGGCCCTGGCCACCGGCCCGGCCGGCGTCCTGGGCCGAGGCGCCTCGATCCAGGCCGGCGACGTGGCCGACCTGGTGGTGTTCGATCCCGACGCGCGCACGCGGATCGAAGGGGGCCAGCTGGCCAGCAAAGCGCGCAACACCCCCTGGCTCGGGCACGCGCTGCCCGGCCGGGTCCAGTGGACCGTGGTGGGCGGCCGAGTGGTGCACCGCGCCACCGCCTGATCCGCCCTGGGGCCGCCATCCGAAGGGCGGCCGAGGAGCCCAGCGATGAACGTGCTCGACCGTGAGCCCGCCGCCCTCTTGTTGGAGGACGGCACCGTGTTTCGAGGCCAGGCCTACGGTGCGCGCGGCGACACCGCCGGCGAGGTGGTCTTCAATACGTCCATGACCGGCTACCAGGAGATCCTGACCGATCCCTCGTACCGGGCACAGATCGTGACCATGACCTACCCCCACATCGGCAACTACGGGGTGAACCCGGCCGACGTGGAGAGCGCCGCCGTGCAGGTGGCGGGGTTCATCGTGCGCGACCCCTGCGCCCTGCCCAGCAACTGGCGCAGCACCCAGCCCCTCGAGGCGTACCTGGCCGAGGCCGGGGTGGTGGGGATGTGCAACCTGGACACCCGGGCGCTGGTGCGGCGGATCCGCGTGGAGGGCGCCATGCGCGGCGCAATCCTCTCGGGTGAGGCTGCCACCGATGAGGCGCTCGCGGCCCGGCTCGCCCACGAGCCCCCCATGGAAGGGCGCGATCTGGTGGGCGAGGTGACCTGTGCAGCGGCGTACACCTGGACCCAGCCCGTGGAGACCCTGAAGGGCGAGCTGCGGGCGCAGAGTCTTCCGGCGCGCCCGGCCAACCCCTACCGGGTGGTGGCGTACGACTTTGGCGTGAAGCACAACATCCTGCGGCTGCTGGTGTCCCACGGCTGCGAGGTGACCGTGGTGCCGGCGACGACCCCGGCCGCCGAGGTGCTGGCCATGGATCCCGACGGGATCTTCTTGAGCAACGGGCCCGGCGATCCGGCGGCGGTGGATTACGCCATCGAGAACGTGCGCGCGCTGGTGGGCCAGCGGCCCATGTTCGGCATCTGCCTGGGGCATCAGATCGCCGCGCTGGCGCTGGGCGCCCAGACCTACAAGCTGCCCTTCGGACACCGCGGCGGCAACCAGCCGGTGAAGGACCTGCGCACGGGCAAGGTGGAGATCACCAGCCAGAACCACGGCTTCGCGGTGGCGCCCGAGGGGCTGGGCCCGGCGGTGGTCAGCCACGTGAACCTGAACGACAACACGGTGGCGGGCCTGGAGCTGCGGGACCAGCAGCTCTTCAGCGTTCAGTACCACCCCGAGGCCAGCCCGGGGCCCCACGACGCGGACTACCTGTTCGGTCGCTTCACCGATCTCATGGCGGAGCGTCGCGCATGATGGCCACGCGCGTGATGGGGACCGGGCTGTTGGCGCTGCTGAGCCTTGCCGGCTGCCACGAGAAGACGCCGTCCGAGCCCGGCGAGGCGGCGGCGTCGGCGGCGTCCGCTGCGACCTCTGGGCCGGCCGCTGCGGTGGCGAGCGGGGCCATCAAGGCGCCGGCGTCGACGGCACCGTCGGCCCCCGCCACGGCGGCGGGCCTGCAGCCGGGCCAGGTGGGGCCGCTGCCGCCGTCCGATCGGGTGTTCGCCCTGTCGCTGGACGGCCAGCCCCGCGACCACCTGCTGGGCACCGACGGCGACGCGCTGTGGGCCGTGGAGCCCACCGCACGGGGCGAGGGCAAGCTGCTGTGGCGGGTCACCGGACCCGGCGTGGTGCAGAAGGTGGTGGTTGGCGATCTGGGCAAGGGTCGGCGGCTGTTCGTGGCGCGTGGCGTGGGTCGAGGGTTCCTGAGGGCCCCCCTGGTGCTGCAGAGCCTGGATCCGCTGACCGGGCAGGCCGAGGAGCTGTGGCGCTTCGCCGGCGAGCGGGCGGAGTGCGCCCACCTGTCGCTGGACGACGTGGACGGCGACGGTGAGACGGAGCTGGCCTTCGCCTACTACGCCAGCAAGTACATGGTGCGGACCCGGCACCTGGACCGGGACGGCCAGCCCCTGCTGGGCCCCGAAGTGCGCATGGCCACCAGCCGTGCCTACGGCGATCTGAACGGCGACGGCAAGCTGGACGAGGCCGTGGGCCGGGTCTACGGCGACGCCAAGGGCGATCCGGGCGACCTGAAGGTCGATCTGGGCCAGGGGCCGGTGAAGGTGCCCACCGAAGACGGCGTGCGCGCCGTGATGGTGGCGAAGCTCGCCGGCGACGCGGGCCCCACCCTGTACTTCGCCGACGGCTGGGTGGCGGACTACGGGAAGAGCGCCAAGGCGCAGCTCAAGCGCGCCCGCTGGGACGGGAAGGGCTTCGCGGTAGAGCCGCTGGTGCGCTCGCCCAGCGAGTTCACCTTCTTCCACTTGGAGACGGCCGCCCTGGGCGACGCGGGCACGGTGGTGGTGGCACAGGGCAACAAGCAGGTCTCGGCCATCCTGCCCGGGCCCAAGGCGCCCTGGGCGCTGAAGCCCCTGGCCCAGCTCGAGCCCGTCCTGAACACGGCTTTGGGTCGCACCGGACCGGGGGCCTGGGCGGTGTACACGCCGGCGAAGCCCCACACCCGTGCGGTCCCTGTGACCCTGCCCTGAACGGGGCGCAGCCGGCGCAGCCAGCCCCGTCCCGAGCGCCCCCTGCGCCAGACTGGCGCAGTGACCCCCCGGGCGGGGGGTGCCACCCCGGAGCCCGATCAAGCCTCCGCCCCCCCCGGTCGTCTTCTGTCGGTGCGGAGCCGGTGGGCTCTGGATGGGAGGCGATGATGGCCAGCGCGAAGACGACGGTGGGGCGGATCCTGGTGGTGATGGTGGCGGGCGCGTTGGCCGCGTGCGTGGGGCCCGAGCCGGACCGCCCGCCGGTGGGGACCACCGAAGCCGCGCTGGCGGCCGAGGCGTTGCCGGACGGGGTGTGGGCGGTGGAAGCGCCGGATCTGTCCCGTGATCGCGCCGACGCCCTGAAGGTCCGGACCGACCACCTGGCGAGCTTGAGGCTGGCGGTGGCGCAGCCCTACAAGGATGGTGATCTGTGCACCCACGGGGTCGAGGCCTGGTCCGCCCCGTGTTCGGCGGAGCAGCCGGCGGGGTGCCTGCTGGCTGCCACGTACGCCACGGTCTACGGCGGCGAGCTGGTGGTGGGCTGGCGCGAGAAGACCGTGCGATTCAGCCGACTGGAGTGGCTGGTGAAGGCGCTGCCCGGCTTCGCCGAGCCGGCGATGCTCGAGAAGGGTCTGAAGGATCCGTCGGCGGAGCGGCTGAACCGGTTGGCGGCCGAGATCATCGCGCTCCGGCTCAACGTGGATCTGAACGCCCATGGCCAACTGGGCGAGGCCTCGCTCGGCGAGGCCATCCTGGTGCAGGGCGCGTTGGCGGGCCTGACCGTGTCCGAGGCCCTTGAGCTGGCGGAGCAGGCCCTGGGCGGGTTCCCCGACAAGATGGAGCGGCGGGGCCTCAACGTGGACACGCTGACCTTGGCCTTGGCGTGGGTGAACGGGCTCTCGCCAGACTGCCGCGTGCACAGCGCCTTCATGCGCCAGGGCCGCTGACCGCCTGCTTGGCCCTTGGCCCGGCCGCCTCGGTCGGCCAAGATGCGCGCCATGCATGTCGTGCTCGTTCACCCCTTGATCCCCCCGAACACCGGCTCCATCGGGCGGCTCTGTGCCGCCAACGATGTGGAGCTGGTGCTGGTTGAGCCCCTGGGCTTCAGCCTGGATGACCGCTACCTGAAGCGCGCCGGGCTGGACTACTGGCCGTGGATCCGCAAGCGCGTGGTGCAGGACTGGCGGCCCATCTTCGCCGAACCCGGGCGCACCTGGCTGTTCACCGCCCACGCCGAGCGGAGCTACCACGAGGTGGCCTTCGGCCCGAACGACCGACTGGTCTTCGGCCGCGAGGACACGGGGCTGGGCCCCGACGTCCTCGAGGCCGTGCCGCCCGAGCAGCACCTGCGCATCCCGATGCCCAACCCGAACGTCAGAAGCCTGAACCTGGCCCAGTGTGCTGCCATCGCGGTCTACGAGGCGCGGCGGCAGCTCGGGCTGTTGGGCTGAGGGGATCCCGTGATCACGATCCAGAAGACGGCGAGCGAGTGGCTCGCCGAGGCCGAGGTTGAGCTTGCCCAGGCAAACGAGGCCTGGCGGGGCGGCAACGCGGGCAAGGGCCGCGTGGGCAGCCGCCGCGCGGCCGGCATGGCGCTGAAGGCCTGGTTGGAGGCGGGCGCCCGGCCGGTGGGGCAGGGCCAGGTCTACGGCACGTCGTTCATGCACCACCTGCGGGCGGTCGCCGACGACGGCGAGCTGCCCGTGGCCATCCGCGAGGCGGGCTGGCGGCTCGCGGCCCGGCCGGCCCCCGAGGGCGGCTTTCAGGTGCCGCTGCCCCAGGGGCTGACGCCCATGCAGGACGCGCAGGCCATCATGACCTGGTGCCAGAGCCTCCTGGCGCACTGAGCGCCCCGCGGGGGCGGGCGGTCAGCGAGCCGGGTGGGTGAGCACCTCGGGCGCCTTGGTGCGGAAGCGACGGTCCACGTCGTCGAGCATGTCGAGCAGCATCGCCTCGTAGTCCGGGCCCCCGGGCTCGCCGCTGCGGGCCGCCACGTGGGTGGTGTAGAAGCTGCCCCGCTTGCACTCGGCCTCGTCATCCAGGGTCGGATCGCCCATGCAGCCGCCGTCCTCCAGATCCACCGCGCCGTCCAGATCGTTGTCGACCCCGTCGGCGCAGCGCGTGGGGCGGCTGCCGTCCTCGGCGGGCGTGTCGCCGCGGCGGCACTCCGGATCAGGGGGACCGCAGTCGGCCCACTCGGCGGGGCAGCACCAGGCGCCATCGCCTGCGGGCCGGCAGGCGTAGCCCTCGGCGCAGGCATCGAGCCCGTCGCCGCAGGGCCGGCGGGCCTCGGCGGCCGCGTCCAGGGCCCCGTCGCCGTCGTTGTCGACGCCGTCGTTGCACTGGCGCAGGGCGCTGCGCCCGCAGGAGCCGTCGGGGTACACCAGGATCGCCTTCTGCCAGGCGCCGCGGGTCATGGCGCCCGCCAGCAGGGCCCCGGCCACGGGCAGGTCGTCGGGTCGCTGGCCATAGCCGTGCAGGAGCAGGGTCACCGGGTAGCGGCGCTCGGCGTTCTCGGCCTCGTCGTACCCGGGGGGCAGGGTGACCACGTAGTGGGCCTTGCGGCCGGTGCGCGGGGAGTCGAAGACGATGTCCTCGGAGCGGGTTCGGCCCCCCGGGGATGGGGTGTAGTCGCCGTCGGGCCAGCGGTTGTGCACCCAGTCGAACATGGTCATGAAGCGGTTCAAGGTCTGATCGGCGCTGCCTACGTGGGCGCCGTCGCCGCCGGCGATGGTCTCGGGGCTCGCGTTCGGATCCCCGTAGGCCAGCACCACCGCCTCGCCCGCCTGGCCGAAGGGATCTCGCGCGTTGGGGTTGGGCAGGAAGGCCAGGGCGCTCCCGCTGGGCAGCAACGCCGGGAAGTCGCGGTACAGGCGCACGTTCAGGCCGGTGGCCTGGAGCCGGGCGCCCATGTGCACCGACGCCAGCCCGAAGTTGAAGATGTCGCGGATGCCCCCATCGAGCCACAGGTCGACCCGGTCCCGGGCCTCGGGGGGCAGCGCGGCCCAGGCGAGGCCGGGGGTGCGATCCCAGAAGGTGTCCAGGTTTGGGTTGGGGTCGAAGCGGCCGTTGCCCTCGCCCAGGTCATAGCCGGCGGGGCTCTGCGGGGTGTCGGGCACCCCGTCGATGCCCACGTCGTCAAAGGGCTCGCCGCCCCCTCCGCACGGGCCCTCGCCGTCGCGCATGCCGTTGCCCTCGGTGCCAGCGCCGTTGCGGTACCAATGGTAGTCGTCGCCGGCCGGATCCGGGTTGGTCACCGGGTCGTAGCCCGGCTCCTCGGGGGAGGGGATGCCGTCGCAGCCCACGTCGGCGTAGGGCTCGCCCAGGTTGCGGATCACCGGCTCCATGGCGTCCCGGCGGCCGTTGCCGTTCAGATCGACGGCCAGCATGATCTCGGTGGGCTTCAGGCGCGGCGCGGCGGGATCCAGCACCCCCAGCGGCTCGCCGTCCTCGCCCTCGCAGTACGCGATGACCGGCAGCGCCCCGTCGGGGTTGTACTCGTCGTCGTAGAAGCCCTGGGCGATGACGTGTGGGGCCGGCGTGCCCTCGGGGCAGACGCCGGCGGGGCAGGCCTGGTCACAGACACAGGGCCGCCCCAGAGCGCGCTGCGCGGCGCAGTGGGCGGCGCGCTCGGCATCGGCGCACTCCACCAGGCAGCGCCGGGTGGGATCCTGCCGCAGCCGCTCTGCGGGCAGTCTGGGCGCCCGGTAGGGGCTCTCGGGGTTCCACACCAGCGGGTTGCCGTAGGCGTAGGCCAGATCCTGGAAGATCTTCACGTACTCGTCCCGATCGAACGAGCCGCCGTTGTTGGCGTAGAACCAGTCGTTGTAGGTGGAGGGGTGTTCCCACGGGTGGCTCACGGGGGGCGGCGCGCACGCGGCCCCCAGCTCGCCCTCGCCGGTGGCGCAGAAGCCGCTCAGCAGCCGCCCCGTGATGTACTGCAGCAGGTACGGCCAGTCCACCGGCCCGCCCAGCCCGCCCACGAAGTCGAACTGCTCGTGGTACTTCACGCCCAGGTACGCGGCGGCGCCGCCGCCCATGCTCACCCCCGTGATGGCCCGGAACGTGTACCGGCGGGGCGTGGGCTCGCCCGCGCCCTCACGGTGGGCCACCTGGAAGGTCCCCAGGCCGGGCGAGGCGAAGCCGAAGGCCCCCGCCGCCAGGTCGATGGCAGGATCCATCACCATCGGCTCGCGCACATGGGCGCTGTCATCGGGCCGCCAGAACAGGCGCAGGTGGTTGGGCCCCACCGACGGGGCCAGGGGCGCCAGAGGCAGGGCGATCCGGGCGGGCTCGGCCAACGCCACCGGCCCCGGGCCCGCGATGCGCACGGCCGGGCTGGCGGCGACCCACCCGTCGGGGGCAAGGCGCGCGTCGCAGTCGATGGTGATCGTGACAGGCGTGGTGACACTTTGGGGAAGCACCTCGATGGCCGCCCCCGTCAGCAAGCCCTCGCCGGCCGCCACGCGGGCCCCCGCTGGGGCCAGCGTGCCGGTGGTGGGGGTGCAGGGGGGTGGACCTGCGTCGACGACCGCGTCGGGACCCGCGTCCGGGGCTGCGTCTGGGGGCCCACCCCCGTCTGGGGCGGCGTCTGCGGGCCCGGCCTCGGGCCCACGATCGGCCGCGGGTTCGGCCGTCGGGTCGTCGTCGCAGCCCGCTGCGGCGGCGAAGGCGAGCAGGGTGAGCAGGGCGAGAAGGGGTAGACGGCGCGCGGGCAAGGGTGTCTCCTGGCGGCGTTCGGCCCAACAGGGATAAGGGACGAAGGCCATCGGCCTCAAGCACGGCGCGTCGGGAGATCACCCATGGACATCAACCTGCTGTTCTTCGCCGCGGCCCGGGAGCGGGCGGGCACCGGGCAGGCGCGGCTGAGCCTCCCCGACGGGGCCACCCTCGCCGACGCCATCGCGGCCGCCGGCGCCCGCTGGCCGGCGCTGGTCCCTCTGTGGCCGCACGTGCGATTTGCGGTGGACGAGGCCTTCGTGGCCGACCGTGGCACGCCCCTCGGCGCGGACAGCACCGTGGCGGTCATCCCGCCGGTGTCGGGGGGCCACCCGCGGGTGGCGCTCACCCACGAGCCCCTGGACCCCCGCGCCGTCGAGCGCCTGGTGGCGGGGCCCGACCGGGGGGGCCTGGTGACGTTCACGGGCACCGTGCGCGACCACACCGGCGATCACGGGGTGGTGCGGCTGGAGTACGAAGCCTATGAGCCCATGGCGGTGAAGGTCCTGGCGGACATCGTCACCCGGGTCGAGGCGCGCTGGCCGGCCACCACGGCGGCCGTACACCATCGGCTGGGCGTGCTGGCGGTGGGCGAGGCGGCGGTGGTCCTGGCGGTCTCGGCACCTCACCGTGCCGACGCCTTCGCCGCGTGCCAGGCGCTCATCGACGAGCTGAAGGCCGACGTGCCCATCTTCAAGAAGGAGGTCCGCGGCGACGGCTCGGTCTGGGTGGGGCTGGGACCCTGACCAGAAACCCCCCCGAGGGTCGTTTTGCAAGTGGTGCTTGGTGTGCTAAATAAATGGGGCCGAACCAATTGTGGAGACTGCCCCCTTGCCGATCGTACTCAGCGCCTTCGTCCTCGCCCTCCTGTCGCCCGATGTCACCCCGAGCCTGCCCGCCGCGGACGGCGAGGTGACGGATTGCCCCCGCGTCTTCGGGTCGCCCGCCTACAAGCGCAAGCTGACCAAGCGGCGCAAGCGCCTGCTCGACGACGTGGATCCCAACGGCGACATCGTCGACATCGCCCACTCCACCGACTGGAGGCGGCCCTTCTACCTGGAGTTCACCGGGGTGGAGCTGCTGGCGGCCGAGGGCGACGAGGGGGCGGCGTTCCGCGTGGACGACGCGCTGGCCGATCTGGACTGCGAGCCGGGGGTCTACCACCTGGAGGTGGACGACAGCCTGGGCGACGACACGGCCATCCTCGCGGTGCTGGATGACGTGGTGCTGGTGGAGTTCAAGGGGCAGCTCGGCTACCTGGCCACCGATGACGCCGAGATCCCCACCTGGCGCATGATCTGGCTCGCGCCGTGGCGCATCATCCGACGGCGCGAGACGGGCGTGTCCCGCAGCACCATGCCCAGCCGCAGCCGCAGCCGGGCGCGGAACAACCGCTCACGCCGTCGTCGCTAGCCGGCTGCTTTTTCAGAGCCTGCCGGCCCCGCGTGAGGGCGGTACGGCCCGCAGCCCCTACTCGTCGTCGGCGCGTCCGCCCAGCCGGCGGGCCACCGCGTGGCGCACCGCCCGGCGCATGGCCTTGTCGCTGGGGCCCACCACGCCCACCACGGGGGGGTGAGCGAGGATCCGGCGGCCTGCCGCGGCGATCTGCTCTGAGGTCACCGCCTGCACCGCCTCGATCCAGGCCTTCGGGCTGGGCGGGTTGGGCCGCCCCAGGCGCGGCAGGCCGTGCAGATCCGGGAGCTGCAGCAGGTTCTCGGCCTGGGTCCGCACCGCCCACGCGGCCCGGAACCGCGCTCGCTCCAGCTCGGCCCCCTGGGGGGGCTCGTCCACCATGCCCTGCAGGATGTCGAAGGCCGCCTCCACGAAGCGCAGCACCTTGCCCGGGCTGACGTGGGCGCCGATCTCCAGCGCCCCCACGTCGTCGTACTTCTCCCACACGCCCCACTGCTCGTAGGCGAGGCCCAGATCGCTGCCCAACTTGCGGTGCAGCCGGCTGGCGAGCCCGTCATCGAGCGCGCGCATCAGCAGCTCGAAGGCGGGGGCGTCGGGATCGTGGCCGCCAGGGGCCCACCAGGCCATCCGGCAGTCGCACTGGCTGCGGCCGTCGTCCACCAGGATGAACTGGGGCCGGTCGGGGGGCGGCGGCGCCGGGGCCGTGGCGGGCACCTCGCCGGCCGGCAGGGCCATGAAGGGCTCGGCGGCCTTGGCCAGCGTCTCCAGGGGCAGGGGACCCGCCACCGTCAGCACCATGTTCCCGGCCCGGTAGTAGGTCTCGTGGTGCCGGCGCAGATCCTCCAGGGTGAAGCGCTCGATGTTGGGCAGGAAGCCGATGATGCTCCGACCCAGCCCGTGATCGGGCCACAGCGCCCGCCGAGCCAGGGCTTCGCAGTCCACCAGCCGCCCCTTCTCGTCGTACTCGTCGAGCGCCTCCTCGAGGATCACCGCGCGCTCGGTGTCCAGCCCCGTGAAGCGCGGCGCGCGCACCAGCTCGGCCAGCAGCTCCGCGGAGGTCTGCAGGTGACGCGGATCCATCCAGTGCTCCAGCCGGGTCGAGGCCCGGCCGGTGCTGGCGTCGAAGGCGGCGCCCATGGCCTCAGCGGCGGCGTCCACCTCGGCCACCGTCGGGTGCGAGGGGGAGCCGTGGAAGACCAGGTGTTCGAGGACGTGGCTCAGCCCCGAGTCCTGGACGCTCTCGTGGCGGGAGCCCACGCCGACGTCCAACGCGATCAAGGCCGTCTGCCCGGAGTCCCGGGGCAGCAGCACCACCGTCAGCCCGTTGGGGGCCGTCTGCACATGCGGTGTTTCGAGCATGGCCGAAGCATCCAACCGTGCAACGGCTTTGACAACCGGGAATGACCGTGTAGTAATCGGTCGCACAGGTGCCCACATGTAGGAGGTTGAGGGATGAAGGCTCTGGCGATCTTCGGTGGCGCGGCGGTTCTGACGGCCGGCCTGGTGGGCGGGAGCACCGCCATCATCATCGGCAACCTCGGTCTCGTGGGTGCGGCGGCGGCGCTGTTCATCGGCACGTTGACCCTCGAGAAGGCCCCGCGCTGACCGCCCGGGCGGCCCCTCCGGGCCCCGGCGTGCCCCTTGTGATTTCTTCCATAACCCCGTAGGGTCCGGCGTCTTTTTCGCCAGGCGGGGCGCGGATGCGGTCGGACAGCCTGTCCATTCACGCAGGGGGGCTGGTCCAGCGCTTGCTGCCCTTCGGGCTCCAGGATGTGGAGCAGGTGCGGCTGGTGCTGACGGGCGACTCGGCCCTGGACTGGCGCCAGCTCGCCTACCGCGACATGGATCACGTGGATCAGCTCCTGCGGCTGGTGGGCTTGAACCCCGACGATCCCGACGACTTCGTGCGGCTGGTGGCGGTCCATCGCCGGGCCATCGCGTACCTCGAGGAGCACTTCGCGCTCGAGCTCCACCCCGCGGTTCTCAACCCCCACGACCCCCGCGAACTGCTGCTGCTGGCGAGCCGCCCCGGGCCCGCGCAGTCCCACGCCTGCATGGCCCTCAAGGTGATGCACGTGGTCCACCACGTGGCGGGCCGCGAGCTGCTGTTCCGCCTGCCGGTGGCCATGAACGAGCTGTTCCACCGCATCGAGACGCGGGTCTACGACACGGTGGACGGCATGAAGGCGGCGGGGGTGCGCATCGCCGAGCTGGCGGCCAGCCGGAAGACGGCGGACTCGGTGCTGACCAAGCTGCTGTCTCGCTCCGACAGCCTGGCGGCCGAGGTCTACGACCGGCTGCGGTTCCGGCTGGTCACCGAGAGCCTGGATGACGCCTTCAGCGCCCTGGTCTACCTGACGCGGCACCTGCTGCCCTTCAACTACGTGGTGCCCGGGGAGTCGCGCAACGACCTCGTCGATCTGCCACGGGTCCTGGAGCGCGACCCTCGCCTGAGCGGCATCGGCGCGCTCCTGCAGGCCGTGGGGCGGGGCGCCGCCAGCCGGCACCGGCACAACCTGTTCAGCGGATCCGGCTTCCGGATGATCAACTTCGTCGCCGACGTGCCCGTGCGGGTGGACGACCTGGTGGCCCGGGTGCCGGACCACCGGATCAGCAACGGGGCGGTGGTGTTCCTGCTCACCGAGTTCCAGGTGATGGACGTGGCGACCGCGGCCAGCAACACCCTGGGTGAGAACAACCACGAGGCCTACAAGGCGCGGCAGTACCAGCGGGTGCTGGAGCGGCTGGAGCCGTTGCCGTAGCGGGCCGGCTGCGCTAGAGCGGCGCGAGCTGCTTGCTCAGCGTCATCGTGCGCTGATCGCCGAAGTGCAGCACCTCTTCAAGCACCTGGTGGCCGGGCGCCTCGAGCCGCAGCTTCACCGGGCGCGTGACGTCGACCGCGTGGCCACTCAACGGGGTACGGCCCACGCGCTCGCCGTTCAAGAACACCACCGCCGGCGGCTGTGACTCCACGAAGAGCTGGCCGGGGGTGGCCTGCAGCACGTACTGCACGGCCTGAGTGGGCTTGTCGCCGGGGGTCAGCGTGGTCTCCAGCGGCTGGTAGCCGGCGGCGCTGATCCGCACCGAGACCGGCGCCGTTGCGGGCAGCTTCACCGCGCCGCGGCGCTCGGCGGCGGTCAGGGTCCGGTCGTTCAGGGTGATCTCGGCCTCGGGCGGCGTGATGTCGAAGTGCACCATCACCGGGGCGTGGGGGCGCAGGTTGACGTCCACCAGCTCGCGGGGGCGGGCGCCCAGGGGCACCGTGGCGCTCCAGCGCACGTAGCCCGGTCGCTCCACCACCACCGTGTGCTTGCCCGGCGCCAGGCCCGCCTGCACCACGGGGCTGCGGGTCGCGCCCAGCGGCCGCCCATCCAACAGGAGCGTCAGGTTGTCGGGCGGATCGATGCGGAGGGTGAGCTCAACGGCCTCGGGCGCCCCGCCTCGCTGCAGCCACCACGCCACGCCCGCGCCAGCGGCTGCGAGCAGCCCGACGATGGCCAGCGCCAGCGGCAGGCGGGACGACCGCGCAGGCCGGCGGACCGGCGCAGGCGCCCTGGCGGGGGGGGGCGGCCGCTGGTCGACGGTGACGCGCTCTCCGGCCGGCGTGGGCTCCACGCGCACGGCGGGCGGCGGGGTGGAGACCATGGGGGGCGCGGCGATGCCGTCCACCTGGTCCAGCTCATCGAAGCTGGGGGCCCACAGCTCGGTGGGCTCCTCTTCGTCCACGTCCTCGGGCAGCTCCAGCACCTGCCCGTCCGAGGTCATCACCACCCGGCGGTCGAAGGCCTCGCGGGCCTTCTCTTCGGCGAAGTGCTCAGCGAAGACCTCGCGCATCCAGGTGCGCAGCCGCTGACCCGGCGAGCCCATGCCGAGGGTGTAGACGAACCGCGAGAGCGCCTCGGCGAACTCGCCCGCGTGCTGGTAGCGGTCCTCGGGGCTGCGGGCGAGCGCCTTGAGCACGATGCGGTCGAGGGCCGGCGGGATGTCGGGCCGGTGGGTGCTGGGCGCCGCCACCTGGGCCTCGCGGACCCGTTCGAGCACCACGAAGTCGTTGTCGCCGTCGAACAGGCGCTCGCTGGTGAGCAGCTCCCACAGGACCGCGCCGAGCGAGAAGATGTCGGAGCGGTGATCCACCGTCCCGCGCCCCTCGATCTGCTCGGGGGTCATGTAGCTGAACTTGCCCTTCAGCACGCCCGCCCGGGTGGCGATGTGATCGGCCGTGGCCGCCTTTGCGATGCCGAAGTCGATGAGCTTCACGGCGCCGTCGAAGCTGACCAGCACGTTCTGCGGCGACACGTCGCGGTGCACGATGCCGAGCAGCCGCCCCGTCTCGTCGCGCTGATCGTGGGCGTAGGCCAGGCCCTCGGCCACCTGGGCGCCGACGAAGGCGGCGAGGTCCAGGGGGACCTGGTGGCCCGTCTTGCGCATGTGGTGGCGCACGCTCAGCAGGTCCCGCCCGCTGACATACTCCATGGCGATGAAGTGCTCGTCGGCCACCCGGCCGAGCTCCATCACCTGGGCGATGTTCGCGTGGTGGAGGCGGGCGGCCATCTTGGCCTCGGCGATGAACATACGCACGAAGCGCTGATCCTCGGCGAGGTGGGGGAGGATGCGCTTGACGGCCACCCGGCGCGCGAAGCCCTCAACCCCCGTGGTCTTGCCGCGGTGGACCTCGGCCATCCCGCCCACGCTGATGCGGTCGAGGAGGATGTACTTGCCGAATGGCGCCGGCCGTTGCACGCGGTCCCAAACTCCTCGGGGGTGTCCTCAGTGAGTCCCCAGCGGCTGCCCTTCAGCGGGTGCGGGGCACTCTAGCATGGCCCAACACGGCTTTGGACCTCCAGAAGCGCAGCGATCAAGGCAGGGCGGCCGCCCTGTCCCGCGCGGCGGCAGCGGCACTCCGCTCCCCCAGAGCGTCCAGGGCCCGCGCCAGATCACGCCAGGCGAGGGGGTCGCTCGGATCGGCCTGAAGGTGCGCCTCCAGCGCGCGCCGGGCGTCCGCCGGGCGCGCGCGGGCCAAGGCCATCGCGCCGGTGACCGCGAGCAGGCCAGGGACGGGCGCGCCGGCGGCCACCGCCCGCTGGAAGTGGCCGGCGGCGGCGTCCAGGTCTTCGGCCGCGAGGGCCACGCGGGCCTGGCCGGCGGCGGCGGTGGCCAGCGCGAGCGCGTCCTGAGGCGCGGCGTAGCGGGTGGCCCCGGCGAAGGCCTGTGCAGCCGCCTTCAGGTCGGACGCCCGCAAGGCGAGCTGGCCCCACGCGAGCCAGGTGGCGGTGTGGCTGGGGTCATGGGCGGTGCCCTGGCCCAGGGTGGCCCGCGCTTGGACGCCATCGCCTGTCGCGAGCTGGGCCTTGGCGACGGCGAGCCAGGCGCTCCCCCAATCGGGGCGCAGCGCGAGGGCCGCCTGGGCCGCCGCCAGGGCCGCGGCGTGGTCGCCTCTGGCCCGATGGACCTGGGCCGCCTGCACATGGAGCTGCGGCACGTCGGGGTGGCGGGCCAACGCCGCCGTCGACAGGGCCAGCGCCTCGTCGAGCCGGCCCTGCGCCGTCCGCAGCGCCACGACCTGCTCCGCCACGCGCGCGTCGGTGGGGGCCAGCCGCTCCGCGCGGTCCAGGGCGGCGGCGAGGGTGGTGCCGTCACGCGCGATGGTGGCCACGAAGGCCTGGGCGACCAGCGCCTCGAGGTCGTTGGGCTGCGCCGCCAGCCCCGCGGCGAGGAGCCGCTGGGCGCGGGCGAGATCCGTGGGGCGCCCCTCGGCCCGCACAGCGTCGGCGTACGCGCGGCCGAGCAGGCGTTGGTGGGCCGGATCGGTGGGCGCCTCCTGGGGATCGGCCACCCACACCAGGGGGGCATCGGCGGGCACCGCGGGCAAGCTGTGCTCGGCGCTGCGCCGGATGAAGTGATCGGTGACCGACACATGGGGGATGTCGTCCACCGCCGCCACGCGCATGTGGCAGCGCACGCAGTCTGTGCCGCCGCCGCCCGCGCAGGCCGGGCCGTGGGCGGCGCTGTCGGCGCCGTGGCAGCCGCGGCAAGGGGCCGAGCGATCGGCCCCCGCCTGGGCGCCCGTGGGGTGCGGGTGATGGCAGGTCACGCAGGTGAGCGGCGCACCGCCCGGGGCGCGACAGGCGCTGTGCCGCAGCCGGGCCCCGTGGCTGGCGATGCCGAAGTCGGCGCCTGCGGCCTGACGCACGAACACGGCCACGTGGTCCTCGAGACGGTCACCCGGTCTGAAGCTGGCCCACGGACGGCCCGCTCGGGTCAACCGCACCACGCCCTGGAGGTGGCAGCCTTCGCACACCGCGTTGGCGCGATCGGGGGGCAGCCGGGCCGGGTTCACCAGTGGCGGTCCGGCGCGCCCGTCGGCGCGGGCGGCGGCGTGGTCGCGGGCGTCGCCGTGGCAGCGAGCGCAGCCGATGGCCCCCGGCACGGGGCCCAGCCAGCGGTGGGGGCGGTCGGGATCCTGGGCGGGCGGATCGGCGTGGCAGGCCAGGCAGTCCGCCTGAACGAGCCGGTCGAAGCCGGGCTGATCGTGCACCGCGTAGCCCGGGCTGAGGTCCCAGGCCTTCGGGCGCGCATACCAGGTCAGGGGCGCCATGAAGAGGGCGCCTGCCCGCTGCCACAGATACGAGCGGGTGTGCGTCCCCGATCCGACGGCGTAGGCGGCGGTGCGGCGGGTCACGAAGCCGTCGCCCTGGATGGCGAACTGCAGGCCAAGGCCGGGGCGGTGCGCCACCGACCAGGTGTGGCCATCCACCGGGTGAACGCGGTGCGCGGGGACGCCGGCCGGAGGGGGAGACTGGGGCGTCAGCGGAGCCAGGCTGCGGCCCATCGCGCCCCGCTGCCAGGCCTCGACCTCGTCGGGATGGCAGTCTGCGCAGCCGGCCTCGGCCGCGTGGGTGGCCGCCCAGTCCGGGGCGCTCCAAGTCGCCTCCGGTGTCCGCTCTGGCGCCGGTGAGGGCGCCGCCGAGGTGGCGGTGTGCGTGCGGTCACCCCCGCCCTCGGGGGGGGTGGGCGCCGGCTGGCGCTGGCAGCCGAGCGCCAGGCCCGCCCACAGCAGGGCGGCGGCGCCGCGCCCCATCAGGCGGGGAAGGGCGGCTCGTCGTTCACCGCCGCGCCGATGAAGGGCAGGTTGCGCAGCTTGTCGGCGTAATCCAGCCCGTACCCGATGACGAAGCGGTCCTCGATCTCGAAGCCCACGTAGTCCATGGGCACCGCCACCCGCGACCGGGCCGGCTTGTGCAGCAGCGTGCAGACCTTCACCGAGGCAGGCAGCCGGGTCATCAGGTTCTGCAGCAGGTACTGCATGGTCAGGCCCGTGTCGACGATGTCCTCCACCACCAGCACGTGCTTGCCCTTCACCGGGCGGGTGAGGTCCTGGGTCATCTGGACGACGCCGCTGGTTTCCTGGCTGCTGCCGTAGCTCGACAGGCCCAGGAAGTCGATCTCCACGGGCAGGTCGATGGCGCGGGCCAGATCGGCCAGGAACACGTAGGAGCCCTTCAGGACCCCCACCAGCACCAGCTCGGTGCCCGGGCCATAGTCGGCGGTGATCTGGGCCCCGAGCGCGCTGATCCGCGCGGCGAGGCTGGGAGCGTCGATGAGGACTTCGATCTTGGCCGGGTCGTAGAAGGGCACAGGGGTCTCCAGGCGTGGGGGGTGCAGGGGGCGATCAGATCCAGCTGTTGTTCATGAGCTCGCCGAAGCCGCCCCCGCCGGGGACGATGTAGTGGCGCTCGTCGAGGCCGCTCTCGCGATCCCAGTGGGTGCCCGGCACGGTGGCCAACACGTCGGGCGTCGACATGCCGCGATCCAGCCGCAGGGCATAGATCACCACCTCGGGCGCCGCCTGCTTCAGCCGGCGAATGAACTGGGGCGTGATCACCAGGTTCAGGGTGATGAGGCGCCGCGCCTTGCCGAACTGGCGGTAGACCTCGATGGCCTTGGCCAGGCTGTTGCCGGTGGCCCCCATGGGATCCGGGAAGAGCACGAAGCAGTCGTCGATGGGCCCACCGATCTTGTGGGCGCCCACCGCAGCCCCCGTCACCTGCTCCTCGGCGTCGGTGGTGCGGGCCATGATCAGGTGATCCTGCCGCACCGCCGACGGGTCGAGCACGGTGTTGAAGGTGTCGTAGCACACCTGGCTGGGCAGGATGCCCGCCCGCGCGATGTCCACCACCACGGTGGGCGTCTGGCGATCCACGATCTCGCCGCGGAACACGCCCAGGGGCGTGCTGGCCTTCATGCGGGTGTCCATGGCCACGTTCACGCGGGGGAACGCGTGGCTGATCACGATGCGGATCAGGCTCGTGTAGAGCTGGTGGACGAGCTGGTTGAAGGTGGGCTGGGTGGTCTCGGGCGAGCAGAGCCGCGCGAGCTGCGTGGTGAGGAACGGGTCGTCGAGCACGTGAACGCCCTCGCCGTACCGGTGGTCGATCTGCGTCAGGTGCGGGGTCACCGGGCTTGCTCCTGGCCGAGGATCACAATGGGCAGATCCGGCTGGCGAGGCGCCGCCAGGGGATCGGGGGAGTGGTGGGCCCGGCAGCGGGCCTCGTAGCGGTCCGAGGAGCCCAGCAGCACCTGGCTCTCGTTGGCCGTGAGCCGTTGGGAGCGATGCGCCGGGTTGCCGCACACCGTGCACACGGCGTGCAGCTTGGTGACGTACTCCGCCAGGCACAGCAGCCGGGGCATGGGCTCGAAGGGCTCGCCGCGGTAGTCCAGATCGAGGCCCGCACAGATGACCCGGTAGCCGCGATCCGCCAGCTTCTGGGCCACATCGGCGATGGTGTCCTCGAAGAACTGCACCTCGTCGATGCCCACCACGGCGGTGTCCGCGTGCACCTTGTCCAGGATCTCGCGGGGGTGGTCGCAGACCTGGCTGGGCAGGCGCAGATCCGTGTGGCTCACCACCGCGTCCCTCGCGTAGCGCGAGTCGGTGCGGGGCTTGAAGATCTGGACCTTCTTGCGCGCGTACATCTCGCGGCGCAGGCGGCTGATGAGCGTCTCGGTCTTGCCGGAGAACATGCTCCCGCAGATGACCTCGATCCAGCCGACGCCTTGGGGCAGGGGTTGCATGGGGCGGGAGGATAGGGGAGTCCCCCGGCGGCCACAACCGGCCGGCGCGATCACTCGCGCACGGGGCGGTACACCTCGATCTCCTCGCTCATCCAGCGGCGAAGGTGCCCGTACAGCCGGCGAAACTCGGTGGGCTTCTCGCGCGACAGGTCCCGGGTCTCGCCCGGATCGACGCTCAGATCGTACAGGGTGTGCTCCCCGAAGGTGATGCCCCACTGCAGCTTGTACGGCCAGTCGATGATCACCCGCCGGTCGGAGTGGTTGGAGTCCGCGAGCATCTCGGCGAACACCGGGCGTGGCGTCGGGGCGCGGTCCCCGGCCCAGGCCAACAGCGAGCGCCCGCGGAGATCGCCCGTCAGGGGTGCGCCCGCCAGATCCAGCAGGGTGGGCGTCACGTCCAGCAGGGGGACGGGCGGCGCCACGGTCCGCGGCGCCAGGCCCGGGCCCGCGAGCACCAGGGGCACGTGGATCTGGTCATCGAACAGGTGCTGCCCGTGGTAGCGGTAGCCGTGCTCGCCGAAGCCCTCGCCGTGGTCGCTGTGCACGACCACGTAGGTGCGCCCCTTGAACGGCGCGCCGTCCAGGCGGGCCAGCACGCGCTCGAGCTGCGCGTCCGTGTAGCGGATCTCCTCGTCGTAGCGGTCCACGTCGGCCTCACCGAAGTCCCAGGCCTCGTGGTCCTTGTAGGCGAAGTGCGGGTCAAACAGGTGGATCCACAGGAAGAAGGGCGTGGGGGATGGGTCCTGCGCCCGCGTGTCCAGCCACGTCAGCGCACGATCCGCCACCCACTCGCCCGTGAGGCGGAACGCCACCTTGCGGTCCAGGTCCTGCACCAGCTCCAGATCCCACTCATCGAAGCCCTGCTGCAGGCCGTACATGCGCTTGAAGAACGGGTGCGCCGGGATGCCCACCGTGCGGTAGCCCACGGCCTTCAGGCGCTCGGCCAGCATGAGGTTGTCGGGGCGCATCCGCGCCCAGTGATGGTGGCTGCGGATCAGCTCGCTCGTGTAGCGGCTGGCGAACATCGAGGGGATTGAGGCCTTGGTCTGTGGCCCCTGGGCGTAGGCGCGGGCGAAGCGCAGCCCGCTCGCGGCCAGCCGGTCCAGCGCGGGGGAGGTGGGGCGGTGGTGGCCCCAGGCGCCCACGTGATCGGCGCGCAGAGTGTCGATGGTCACCAGCACGAGGTTGGGGCGCTCGGCCAGGCGCAGGCCGGCCGGCCGCGGCGCCGCGGCGACCCGGAGCTGGCGGTGAACGCCAGGGCTGTCGCCGCCGAAGCAGTCGTCGTCGCGGCCGTTGCGGGGGATCTCGCGGGCGCCCGGGTACACCGCCGGATCGGTGTCGTCGCAGTCCTCGCCGCCCAGCCACCCGGCGTAGCCGTCGCCGTCGCCATCGAACAGCGGCTGCGCCAGATCCACCACCCGCCGGAACACCAGCGAGTGATCCAGCAGGGCGGCCTGGACCGCGGGCTGGGCGTCGAAGCGGGCCACCGCGTCGGCGACGCCCAGGGCGGCGACCGCGGCGAGGGGGACGGCCAGCCGGGCCGTGGCGCGGGCCGGCACGCGGCGCGTCACGCGGGCCAGGGCGCCCGTGAGCACGGGCCAGGCCGCCAGGAACACCGGGGGCCAGCGCCCGAGTCGCTGCACCAGGGCCGCGTCGCTGGCCGCGCGAAACACCACGGCCCCCAGCAGGGCCAGGAGGGCCGCCAGGGCGAGCGGGCCCGAGACGGGGTGGCGGAGCGCGCGGTCCAGGCTGGCGAAGGCGCCCCGCAGAGTGCGCGCGAGCGCCCAGGCGGTGCCCACGGCCGGCACCAGGGCGAGCAGCGCGACGGCCGTGGCGGTCGCGGGCTCGAGCCGGGCCCGGTGGGCCAGCCCCCCCGTGAGCGCCACCACGATGACGAACCCGCTGAGCGCCCACAGGCCCGCCATGGCGTCCGCCAGCGGATCGGCCCGCCGGGCCCCCTGGGGGCGCGTCCGGATCCAGACCGCCACCAGCCCGGCGGCGGCCGCCGCGGCGAGGATCCCCGTGAGCAGCAGGGGGGCTGCGGCGTAGGCGCCGGCCAGCAGCCGCGCGCCGGCGCCGAGCGGGGCGGGGGGCCCAAGGGCCGTCTGGATGCCCTCCACCAGCCCGAGCAGGCAGGCGGCCAGGACGGCGCCGGTGAAGAGGGCTTGGGCCAAGGCTCCCCCGGAGGGTGGACGGTGCGCGGCCACCGGGGTCGCCGGCGCGGGCCCTGCTGTTATACTCCACGGCCCTTCATGGCGGGAGACACCGTTGACGGGAGACAACGTGGGCCGTGCGACCCGACTCTGGCTCGACGCCGCCGTGGCGATCGGCGCCGTGTACCTGGGGACCTTCGCGCTGATCGCCCTGAGCCGGGCCGCCTACCCGTTCGAGATCGAGTGGATGGAGGGGGGCATGCTCACCCACGCCGCTCGGCTCGTGGAGGGCCAGCGGATCTACGCGGCGCCGAGCGCCGACTTCGTGCCCTTCTTCTACACCCCCGGCTATCCGGCGCTCTTGGCGCTGCTGGCCAAGCTGGGCTTCGGGCTCAGCTTCGGGCTGGCCCGCGGCGTGTCCATCCTGGGGACCGCCATCACGCTGGGGCTGTTGTTCCGCATCGGCCAGCGGGAGGCAGGCTGGCGCTATGGGGCGCTGGCGGCTGGGATCTACGCCGCGCTCTTCCGTACGAACGGGGCTTTCTACGATCTGGCCCGGCCCGACGCCGTGTTCATGGCGATCCTGGTGGGCGCCGTCTACGTGGCGCGGTACCGGCCGAGCCTGTGGGGGGCCGCGGCCGCAGGCGCGCTCTTCGCGCTGGGCTTCTTCACCAAGCAGACGGTGAGCGTGTTCGTGCCCGCCACGGCGCTCGCCCTGTTCCTGGAGCGCGGCTGGCGCCCGGCAGCGCTGTTGACGGGCGTGGCCGTCGGGCTCAGCGCCGCCGGGATCTGGGCGCTGAATCGGGCCCATGACGGCTGGTTCTGGACCTACATCTTCCAGGGGCACCAGGGGCACCTGTTCTACTGGAAGAACATCCTCATGGAGTACTGGCGGGACGTGCTGTTCCTCGCGCCGGCGCTCCTGCTGGTGCCCCTGCTCTGGTTCGGCCACCGCGTCCCGGTGCGGATCCTGTCGATCCTCCTGGCGGCCCACTGGACGTACGCCTTCGTCTTCCGGGCGCGAACGTTGGACTACGTGCCGCACATGTACTACCGCGAGCTGTGGTACGAGGCGCCGCGCTGGCAGATCCTGGTGCCACCGGCGCTCATCGCGGTGCTGCTGGCGGCGCACCGCTGGCGCAACCCCGTGGGGCGGCTGACGATCCGTACCCAGCCCTTCTGGCTGCTGATGTTCGTGGCAGGCGCCGGGGCCAGCGGCCTGAACCACAGCACCCAGTGGGCCTACAGCAACTGCTTCATGCTGCTGTCGGCCTTCGGCGCGATCCTCATCGCCCTGGCCACCCGCGACCTGATGGAGGGGACGTCCGCCAGTCGCCCGCGGTGGGGGGCCCTGGTGCCGGCGGCGCTGCTCGTCCAGTTCGTGGCGTGGGCCTACTCGCCGGCCGTGCAGACCCCCGACGACGGGGATCGCCAGGCGTTGGCGCGCCTCCACGCGCGGCTGGCCCAGGTGGACGGCAAGGTGTTCTTCCCCGCGCACCCCTTCACCGCCTACCAGCGCGACGGGGTCGTGCACGTGCACCAGATGGGCATCCAGGACGTGGCCTTCATGAAGGGCGGCGTGAAGGACCTGGCCCCCCGCTTGCGGCAGGGCGAGTGGGGCGCCGTGGTGGTGGACGAGCAGAACCGGGTGCCCGGCGTCATGGGCCCCTATTACCTGGCCGAGCGCCTGCACTACCCCACGGCGCAGGCCCTGCGCACCCGCACGGGTTTCCTGGTGCGCCCCGCCGAGATCTGGGTGCGTCAGGATCCGGCGCCGCGGCCGCTGGGCCCCGGGGTGTCGGCCAACTTCGAGGACGGGGCCTGGGTGGGGTGGCGCACCGAGGGCGCCGCCTTCGGCGCCAGCCCCAGCAAGGCACGGCGGCACGGCATGCAGGGGCACGCCCTCGCCCAGGCGCAAGGGCCGGCCCAGGGTCGCCTGATCTCGGATCCGGTGCCCGCCGAGGGCGCCGCCCTCTCGCTGCTCGTGGGGGGCCGCGGGGGCCGCACCGGGCTGCGCGTGCGCCAGGGCGACGCGGTCATCGCCCAGTGGCCGCACCGCAGCCACCGGGGCGACTTGACCCGGGTGCGGCTGGCGCTTCCCGCTGCGGCCATGGGCCAGCCCGTGACCTTGGAGCTGTACGACGACGATCCGAAGGGCGACCTGTGGGTCGACGATCTGCGCTGGACCGACTGACGGCGGCCCCGAGGCGCACCTGGACAACGAGCGCCGCGACGGGTCGCTCAGGCGGGCCAGTGGTCGATTCGGGAGCGGGGCCGCCTGAGCCGGTTGGGCCTGGCGGCAGCGGGCGGGGGACCACCGCCGGCTCGCTTGAGCGCGGCGGCGGCCGGGACCGAAAGGTCCCTTAGTCGGCCATGGGCTCGGTGCCGCTGATGGCGACGCTGCGCATGTCCACCAGCAGGCAGACGCCGATGCCGTTGCAGTTGTCGTCGGCGCAGTCGGCCACGGTGCCGTCGCCGGCGATGTTCACGTCGAAGCCGTCCACACCGAGCAGGCCGAAGAGCAGGTCGATGACCGTCTCGGGCGGGCCCTGCAGGAACTGGCCGATGGTGCCGCACAGATCGGGCGGGGTCTCGCTCGCGCACACCTCGGTGAGCACCGCGATGGTCTCCTCGAGGGTGCCCTGGGTCAGGTAGCCGCGCAGGGCGCCGTTGCTGACGTTGAAGCCCACGGCGTCGAAGTCCAGATCACCGCTGAAGCGGGTCTGCTCGAGGGTCAGGCTCAGGGGCAGGCCCTCGACGATGGGCAGGGTCACCGAGAAGCGGCTGCCCGGCGCCTTCAGCTTGCCGTTGGCCACGCAGGCGTTCTCGAAGCTGATCAGCGGCCCGTTGGCCGCGTCACCGCCCTCGAAGCTGTCGAGATCGATGAGGAAGTTGCCCTCGCCGTCCCGGCTGCCCACGAAGAAGCTGATGTCGCTGGTCTGGATCTGGTTGCCGGTCATGCCCTCCATGGCGCCGTCGAGGCGGGCCATGAGGGTGAGATCGGCGTTGCCGGTCTCGTCCGGGGTCACCACGGCGTCAAGGTTGCCGGCGTCGCCAAGGAAGTCCTCGGCGGGGGCCAGGGCCGAGCCCGCGCTGGCGCCGAACATGTTGCAGCCCGCCGCGAACGCCGCGTCGGCGTTGTCGGGGATGTCCAGGGCCACCACGTAGGCCGAAGGGCCCCACTCGTTGGCGGCCGGCGCGGCCGCCGTGTCCGTGTCGCCGGGCTCGCACGAGTCATCCTCGGGCGTCACCATGCCGCCGCCGCCGGCGCCGCCAGCGCCACCCGCGCCGCCGGCGCCGCCCGCACCGCCCATGCCACCGGCACCGCCGCCGCCGGCACCGCCGGCGCCGCCCATGCCGCCCTCGCCGCCGGCACCGCCCGCGCCGCCGGCACCGCCGCCCATGCCGCCCGCAGCGCCCATGTCGGCCTGCTGCTCGGGGGTGGTGCCGCCGCCGTCATCGCAGCCGACGGCGAAGCTGATGGCCGAGACGGCCACGGCGGTGACCAACAGATCACGCAGGTTGCGCATTCGAGACTCCTCCGCTGTTCCCGTGAAAAGCTGATCCGGTCGCCATCCCCTATGATGCGGCGCCCGGAGCGTATGGGGCTTGTAGCAGAACGCCGGTTGCGCGTGCAAAGGGCGCCCGCGGGTTTTTCCGACCGACCGGTCTAAACCCAACAAAAACCACAAGTGGCTGGTTTCGTAGATGATTCGAGCCGGCGGGCTGGGCGCGGGCGCGGTCGATCAGTCGTCCAGGTCGGTGCGGACCTTCTCGAGGTGGCGGAAGACCGTGCGCGGATCGACCCCCAGATCCCGCGCCGTCTTGGTGCGGTTGCCGTTGTTCAGCGCCAGCACCTGGTCGATGTAGCGCCGCTGGAAGCGGTCCTTCGCCTCGGCCAGGGGCAGGATCCGGTCGGACAGCAGGTCGTCGTCCAGATCCAGATCGGTGGGCGTCAGCCGCACGTCGTCGGCCAGCACCACCGCCTTCTTCAGCCGGTTCTCGAGCTCGCGGATGTTGCCGGGCCAGGCGTGCTTGCGCAGGGCGATCACCGCCGACTCGTCGAAGCCGATGATCGGCCGCTGGTACTCCGCGGCGTAACGCTCCAGCAGGTAGCGGGCGATGAGCACCACGTCCTCGTCGCGCTCGCGCAGGGGCGGCAGGTGGATGGTCACCACGTTGACCCGGTAGTACAGGTCGTCGCGGAAGCGCCCCTCGCGGATGGCGTTCTGCAGGTTGACGTGGGTGGCGGCCACCAGCCGGATGTCCACGGGCATCGGCTTACTGTCGCCGACGCGGGTGATGGTGCGCTCCTGGATCGCCCGCAGCAGCTTCACCTGCAGGTGCACCGGCATCTCGCCGATCTCGTCGAGGAAAAGGGTGCCGCCATCGGCTGCCTGGAAGGAGCCCATCTTGTGCTCCACGGCGCCGGTGAAGGCCCCGCGGCGGTGCCCGAACAGCTCGCTCTCCAGCAGGTTCTCGGGGATGGCCCCACAGTTCACCGCCACGAAGGGGCCGTCCGCCCGGGGCGACCGCCGGTGGATCTCGCGGGCGATCAGCTCCTTGCCGGTGCCCGTCTCGCCGGTGACCAGCACGTTGATGTTGGTGGTGGCCACCTTCTCGACCTTGGCGAACACCTCCAGCATGGCGTCGCAGGACCCGATGATATCGCCGAACTTCAGGCCCTCGAGGGTGGCGCGCAGCCGCTCGTTGTCGTTCTGCAGAGCCTGCCGCTGCAGGGCGTGCTGCAGGAGCATGGCCGCCTGGCTGGCGAACACCGTGAGCATGTCGAGCGTGTCGGCCTCGAACAGGTTCACCACGTTGTCGTTGCCCAGATAGATGAGCCCCAGCAGGTCGCCGCGGAAGATGAGCGGCACGCACATCACGCTGCAGAGCTCGAGCTGGATCACCGAGGCGCTGGCCTGGAACAGGGTGTCGTTCAGGGCGTCCGAGACAATGACCGGCTCGCGGCTGCGCAGCACCCGGTCGATGATGCTGTCGCTGACCTGATCGACCCCCGCGGCGATGGTCTCGCGGTTCAGGTTCCGCGCAGTGCGCACGTGCCGGTGATCGCCGTCGACGGTCAGCAGGAAGCCCTTGTCGGCGCCGGTGAGGGCCACGACCTCGTCCAGCAGGCGCTCCAGGAGCTGGTCCACCTCGACGCGCTCGGCCAGCCGCTGCGTGAACTCGGCCAAGCGGCGGTAGGCGCCCAGCTCGTCGCCGTGGGCCTCGGTCTGCACCTCGACGGTACTGGGCTCGTCCCAGAGGTTGAAGCGCAGCAGGGTGCTGCCCACCTCCACCTCGTCGCCGTGCTCGAGGACGTGCTTGCGGACCTTGCGCCCGTTCACCAGCACCGGGTGGTTGCGGCTGAGGGTCACCAGCATGAAGCGGCCCCCATCCAGCCGGACGTGGGCGTGGGTCTCGGCCACCGCGTCGTCGTCCACCACGATGTCGTTGTCCGCATGGCGGCCGATGCTGGTGAGCTTGCGCACGATCAAGTGCGCGCGGCCGCGGGCGAGGTGCACCAGGCTGGGCAAGGCGGACTCCGGGTCAGAACGTGAAGGTGAACGGCGAGAGCCCGCGCGGGCCCAAGTCGGGGGTCACGGGGCGGCGGGTGGTCCGGCCCTCCTCGACGCGCTCGCGGAAGCCCCACAGCGCGTGCGCGGCGCCGAACAGCATCAGCCCGACGGCGACGCCGCCGGTCACGAGCTGCGCGGTCTGCAGGCTCTGGGCCCGCTCCAGATCCTCGCGGGGAAAGCGGTTGACGTCCGGGCCGCTGGGGTTGCGCAGGTCCTCCACCATGAGGAAGAACGTGACCGAGAGGCCGATGGTGATCAGCTCGCTGCCCAGCAGGAGACCACCGAGCACCGGCTCGTCATTCTGGAACTGGCCCACCCCGAAGGGCAGGACCGCCACCAGCCGGGAGTTGCGGCGGGTCTCGATCTCGACGAGCACCTGGTTGGCCTTGCGCCGCCGCTCCTCTTCCTCTTGCTGGCGCCGGCGCAGGGCGGCCCGCTCGCGGGCGATGTCGTCGGCCAGGGCCGCGCGCACCTCCTCGTGGAAGGCCACCGCCGGGGGGGGCACCAGCACGGGGTTCAGCCGCATGTCCGGCCGGAACCGCACCAGCCGCTCGAAGATGCGCCGGGCGTCGTCCTTGCGGTCCAGATAGAAGTAGCTCAGCCCCAGCAGCTCGTAGGCGCGGGCCAGATCCTCGGGATCGGCGAGCTTGATGTCGGGCTCCACCAGGGGACCCAGCTTCTCGACCACCTGGTTGAAGTCGCCGTAGAGGTAGGCGTTGCGGCCCTGATCGAAGTCTTCGGTGGGTCCGGCGAGCGCCGCCAGAGGCGCCCACAGCAGCGTCAGAAGGGCCAGCAGGGTGGGGCGGCGGACCGACCGCGTCAAAAGTCGACTTCCTTCACGATGCGTTGGCCGGCGAAGAGCTTGACGGGCAGCGTGGGCAGCCTATCCCCCGGATCCCCGAGGGTCAACCGCAGCTCCGAGAAGCGCTGGCTCATCGTGACGGGGAAGTCCTGATTGGTGCGGCCGATGACCCGGCCGTCGGGTGCCCGCACCTCCACGTCACGCCCTGCCGTGATGTGGATGATCGCGGGCTTCAGCGTGCACTCGAACACCACGGTCGGGCCCCGGGGGGAGCGCTGGTCCACGACGATGGTGGTCTCGAATGGCCGGCAGGCCGGGTTCTCGAAGCGGAAGGTGTGCCGGCCGGGGGGCAGCTTCAGGCCCCCGTCGCGCTCGATCTCATAGATGTAGCCGCGGGGCCGGCGGTTCACGAGCACCTTGGTGGCCTTGTAGGGCCCGCCCTTCACCGGTACCTGCACAGGCGTCGGCGGGGCGGGCGCGCTCATGGCGACGCTGGCGGGCTGACTCGGCGGGCGCGAGGTCGGCAGCCGCGGTGGCCGCCTACGGCGCGCGATGGGTCGCCCCCCGTCCGGATCAGCGGCGTCCTGGGGGGGTCCGCGATCGCCCGGCTCGGAGACCAGCGCGCCATCGTGCGGCGCGGCGTCCACGCCTGCGTCCGCCGCGGGGTTGGGCGTCCGGGGCGCAGCGTCCGCCGGGGCGGCGCGGCTCAGCAGCCCCCTGTCCGCCCGTGGCTCCACTGGCGCGGGTGTCGCGCCGCCCCACAGCCACCAGCCACCCAGCCCCACCGCGAGCACGGCGGCGACGACGGCCGCGATCCGACCGATGGCGCCCCGCCGCTGGCCCCGCTCGATTCGGCTGAGCAGCGCGCGGCCCTCGGCGTGCTCGTCGTCGATGGCCAGCACCCGGTCCAGGAAGTCGATCGCTCGCCCGGTCAGGCCTGCCTCGAAGGCCACGCGGGCGGCCTTCACATAGCGCGGCACCAGCGCCCGCCCCAGCTCGTCCTGGTACACCGACGGGTCTTTGAAGAGCTGGGTGAGCTGTGGGCGCACGGTGTCCAGGCCGGCGTCGCTCAGCAGGCGCCGGAGCGCCTGTGCGACCTCGACCGCCGAGCCGGGCCGGTCCGCCACGTTGCGGGCCATGCACTGCTCGATCAGGCGCGCGATGGCGCGACCTGCCTGGGGGCGCCGCTTCAAGACCGGGTCGAACCGCGACTCCAGGATCCGGCGGAACAAGGCGGCGGGCGTGGGGCCCGAGAAGGGCAGCGCGCCGCAGACCATCCAGTACAGCACTGTGCCGGCGCTGAAGAGATCGGCCTGGGTGGTCAGCGGCTCGCCCTCGACCACCTCGGGGGCCATGTGGGCCGGGGAGCCCAACATGGTGCCCGTGGCCGTCAGCGTCTCGGTGTCGACCATCGAGGCGATGCCGAAGTCCATCAACACGGGGGTCCCGTCCCGCCGCAGCATGATGTTCTCGGGCTTCACGTCGCGGTGGACGATGCCGTTGGCGTGGGCGTGGGCGAGCGCCTCGAAGATGGGCACCATCAGCAGCGCGCTCACCTCGCTGTGCTTCAGCGGGTGGGTCTCGACAAAGGCCCGCAGGGTGGGGCCCTCGATGAGCTCGGTGACGATGTAGGCGCGGTCCGAGTCGGGGGGGGCGTAGTCGTACACCTCGACGATGCTGGGGTGCTTCAGGCGTGCGACGGCCTTCGCCTCGCGGGTGAACCGCGAGCGGGAGTCGTCGCGTGAGGCCAGGTGCGGGTGCAGCACCTTGATCGCCACCGGGCGGTCGAGCACGGGGTCGTGCCCGCGGTAGACGACCGACATGCCACCCCGGCCCAGCTCCCCGTCGACACGGTAGCGGCCGAGACGCTCTTCGCTCATCGTCAGACGAGTGTATGTCGCCGCGCCACCGGGCCAAAGGTGCATTCCGTTGCACCCTGCGCGGTCGCGGGCGCAGCCGTGCCACCGCAGGGCCCGAGGCGCTTGTGCCGGGCCCACCGGGCACCGCAGTATGGCGACGCAACGCCCGCGCGGCGCGCCGGAGAGGGGTCAATGGCGGACGACAAGAACCGCATCCTGGTCATCGACGACGAGAACTCGGTCCTGCAGATGGTCGAGAAGCTCCTCACCAAGCACGGCTACGAGGTGTCCTGCGCCCGCGATGGTCTGGAGGGGCTGCGGCACATCGACCGCGATCGACCCGACCTGGTGATCGCCGACATCATCATGCCGGTGCTCGACGGCATCACCCTGGTGAAGGCGCTGAAGAAGCAACAGGCCACCCGCTCGACGCCAGTGATCTTCCTCACCGCCAAGAGCGATCCGCTCTCGATGATCGAGGGCATCAACGTGGGCGCGAAGTTCTACGTGACCAAGCCCTTCCAGACCGAGGACCTGCTGTCGAAGGTCTCGAAGGTGCTGCAGGGCTCGAGCCACCGCATCGGCTGAGCTGCCCGGCGCCAGGCGACCCGGGGTCGGCTGGTCCGGCGCCTACCAGGCTGTTGAAAATCGCTCCCGTCGCGAGCCGACCCCGTGGAATCCGCGGCTCCGGCGTTGCCGTCTCCTCGACGATGCTTCGGCATCGCCTGCGGGCCGGCGCCTTGGATCCGCGGCCCCACGGGGCCGTTCGCTCGGTCCGCGAATTTCAACAGCCTGCTACTGCGGCCGGATGAACACCACCTCGACGCGACGGTTCAGGGCGCGCCCGTCCCGCTTGGCGTTGTCGGCGATTGGGGCTTCGTCCCCGCGCCCCAGCGCCGCCACGCGATCGGCGGCGACTCCAGCGGCCACCAGGTGGGCCGCCACGGCCTTGGCCCGCGCCTCGCTCAGGGCGAGGTTGGCCTTGGCCTGGCCGCGGTTGTCCGTGTGGCCCTCCACCACGATCCGTAGATCGGCGTTGTCGGTGGCCAGCGTCACCAGCCCCGCGAGCGAGGCGGCGTGCTCGGGCGTCAGCGCGTCCTCGCCGGCGCCGAACAGCGCCCGCAGCCGCACCACCACGCCGCGGGCCTCCAGGTGGGCTTCGGCCCCCGGCAGCGCGGCCCCCGCCTCGACCAACGCGGCGAGCCGCGCGGCGAGCTTGCGCGTGGCCACCTCGGCCTCGTGCTTGGGGCGCGCGACGCCGGCGGCAGTCTGGGCGGCCCGCCAGGCCTCCTGGGCGAAGGCGTCCGCCTCGGGGTAGTTGCCCCCTTCGAAGGCGTCCATGGCCTGGCTCATGGCGGCCTGGGCCTGGGCGAAGGCCTCGGGCGCGTGCCGTGCGGCGGCCAGACCCTCGGCGGCCTTCAGCTCCACCGCGGCGGCGTCGATCTGCGCCTTGGCCTTGCTGGCGTTGTGCTGGCGGCGCGCCTTGCGCTCCATCTCCACCAGCCGGCCCTGCATGGCGATCAGCCGCTCCTGTTGACCGATGGCGTCCTGTGCCACCGTCGCGCGCCGCAGCGCCTCTCCCAAGGCCTCCTGGCTCACCGCCATCCGATGGCGCGCCGCCGTCAGGGCGTCCTGGTGGTCCATCTGCTGGCTACGGGCCAGGGCGGTCTCCCACGTGAGCGCGGCGAGGGTGGCATGGTGCCGGCTGGCGTCCACGTCCCGGTCGTCTTCGTAGGCGGCCAGGGCGGCGCGGTACTGCGCTTGCGCTTCGCCGAACAACTCGGGCTGGCGGGTCTCGATGCGGCTGGCGGCCGCCTCGGTGCGCAGCGCCTCGAAGGTCTTGAGCTCGGCGGGTCGGGGGGGCGGCGAGCAGGCCAGGGCGGCGAGAGCGAGGGCGGCCCACAAGGGTGACTTCACGGGGCATCCCCCTGGGTCGGGGTGGCAGGGGGGGGGGACTGGTGCTGCAAAGCCTGCAGCTTCTGTTCGAGGGCGAGGGCGTCGGCCTTCGCCTGCTCGGCCTTCTGCGCCACGGCGTCGGCCTCGGCGGCCGCTTGCCGCGCCTCGCGCTCGGCCTGAGCCCGTGCGAGCTGGGCCTCGGCCAGGCGGGCGTAGGCCTTGCCCCGCGCGAAGGCGCGGCGCGCCCCGATCTTGTCGCCCGACTTCAGGTGGCCCTGGGCCTCGCCCACCGCTGTCCGCGCCGAGGCCAGCGCCTCACGGGCCACCCGGCCGCTGTCGGCCAGCTCGGCGTCGTCCAGCCGGCGGGCGAGCACGGCCAGGTCCTCGCCGGGGCCGGCAGAGGCCCCGGCAGGGAACAGGGCCAGACCGGCGGCAAGCCCGAGCAGTCTGCGCATCACGCCTGCTCCGGGGGCCGGCTCTTGAGGAGGTAGCTGATGACCTCCACAGCCGAGGCCTGATCGTAGCCGAAGTCCACCCGCAAGCTGTTCATGGCGTGGTCAGCGCGCTGGCGTGCCTCGTCCTCGAGCGCATCGAGGCCGTCCACGAGGGCCGTCAGCAGCTCCCGCTTGATGCGGTCGGCCTGCACCCGCTTTTCGGCGTAGAAGGCGTCGTTCAGTCGCCGAATCCGGTCGGCGAAGATGGCCTGCAGGTCGAAGGCATGGTCGGGGTTGTCGATGCGCCACTTGGCGATGCGGTGCATGATCCCGGTGCGGAAGTCCTCGGCCGCCTCGGCCCCGCTGACCCCGAAGCGGTGCTCAACCTCGGCCATCAGGCGCGGATCTGCGTCTTCGTAGCGGCCCGTCACCGGGTTGAGGCGCTTCTCGCGCCGCACATGGTGCGTGACGTGGTCCACGTAGCGGCTGAACAGGTCGCCCGTGGCCGCCGAGTCCACCAGGCCCATGGCGGCGTTCAGCTCCTCTTCCACGATGTCCAGGTACCAGTCCTTGACGGCCGCGATGAACTTCTCGGGCTGGTGGTACTGGCCGTCGGGCTTGCGCTGCAGGAAGCGGTACACCGACTTCTGGGCGCACAGGTCGCGCAGGTCCTCCAGCAGGGCCACCGGGCTCAGGCAGGCGTGGCCCGGGCGCCGGGCGGCCGCCAGCATGGCCATCTTGATCTCGCGGGGGCTGGCCCCCACGCGGCCCTCATAGATGCGCTCCTCCCGGGTCTGCTCGTAGAGCTCGGCGGCGTGGGCCACCAGCTCGGCGCGCACCTCCCGCGCCAGCGCCCGCGGCGCGCGACCCAGGGCGTACAGCTCGGCCTTCTCCACGGGCGCCAGCCCGTTGATGGCCTTGCGCAGCCCCTCGTTCTCGGCCTCGGACTTCGGGCGCTCCAGGCGGGTCAGCACGGCCCACAGCGCGGCGACCTCGTCGGTGTGGGGGGCCACCGGGCGCTCCACGGCGGGCCCCTGCGTGAGCGCGTGGTAGATGCGCTTCTCCTGCTCGAAGTCGATGAGGTAGGGCACCTGCACCAGCTCGATGCGCGCCTTGAAGGACGCGAAGTCGGGCATCTCCTTGAAGGCGTCCAGGTGCGCCGCGTTGCAGGAGCCCACGAAGACGGTGTCCAGGTGCAGGGTCATGGTGTCGAGCCGCACCGCCCCGTGCTCGCAGGTGGCCAGCAGGTACTTGAAGGCCTCGACCGGGCGCTTGAGCAGGTCGTTGTACTCGATGAGGCCCCGGTTGGCGTCCACCAGGTCGCCCATGGGCTCGTACAGGGCCTCGTTCTGCAGGCTCGGCGGCAGGGAGCCCAGGCTGCGATCGGCGGTCACCTGGCGCACGCCCGCGTCCACGCGCATCTGCGGATCCACGGTCACCGCGCCCCGGCGGTAGCGGTGCGAGATCCGGAACCGCTCCACCTGCACGTGCTTGAGCACCTCGCGCAGGTCGCCCTTGTAGGCGCGCATGAGCGCATCGAACACCTGCCGGGCCTTGGGGCTGAGCTCCCCCTCCAGCAGCGACCGAGGGAGGCTGGCGTCGGCGCCCAGCAGGCCGCGCAGCCACTCGACGCGCTGGGCGCGGGGCAGGAGCAGCAGCGGGTGGTCGCGGGTCTCGACCCGCAGCCGGGCGTCCACGTCGCCCTCGGCCAGGTGGGCGTAGGTGCTCAGCCCGTCGATGCCCCGCGCCCCCCCGAAGCCGATGGCGCTGCGCTCCATCTTGGCCGCAGGGAACACCCAGTTGAAGGTGTAGAGAGCGCCCTGGCGGGTGGCGCTGTAGTCCTGCAGGCCGCCGATGAGGCAGTTGATCAGGCTGCTCTTTGCGCTGCCGTTGGGCCCGTGCAGGAGGATCAGCTTGCTCACCCGGCCCTGGCGGACGAAGTCCGTCAGCAGCCCATAGATCCGCGCCTGGACCGCCTCGTGCCCCAGCACCGCGCCCTCGCCGCCGGCGAAGGGGGCGTCGAACAGCCGGTAGCGTGTCCAGCGGCCGTACGGGCGCTGCACCTCGTAGCTGCCGTAGTGATCGAAGACGTCCCGGAGGTAGCGGGCGGCGTCGCGGGTCTGCCCGACCGGATCCGCCGCCGCCACCTCGAGGTACTCGCCGAAGCCCAGCAAGGACTTCTCGTCGGCGAACTGCTCGCGGATGGCGTCGGAGGTCTGGTCCAGGAAGGCAGCGGGATCCTTGGCGTTCACGGCGGCTCCCGGATCTGCGGCGCCAGCGCGCCGCGGGGGGGTTACTTGACGTTGACCGTCCACGCGACCTTCTCGCCGCGGATGAGCTTGCAGGACTTCTCGTTGCAGACGCTGAAGTCGGTCAGCCCGGAGATGCTGTAGTCGCCCGCCTTGTCGCAGGTGTGGCTGACCTTGAACTTGATGGCCTTCTCGGTGACCTCGGCGTCATCCTTCGCCAGCGTGTCCTTGGCCGGCGTGAGCCCGGCGTGCTCGGTGAGCTTCAGCCGCGAGGGGAAGTCGAGGTTCATCTTGTAGCCGGCCTTGGGCGTGATCTCGATGACGCTCTCGCCGGGCTGGCCCGCGGTGGCCTCACCGGGGATCACCCGCATCTCGAAGTTCACCTCGGCTGCCGGCGCGTCGGCGGGCGTGGGGGCGGCGGCCGCCTTCGCCGTGTCGCTGGCAGGCGCGGCTTGGGGGGCGGCCGCTTGGGCCGCGGGCTGAGTCTCGGACTTCTGGCAACCGGCGGCGGCGAGCGCGGCCACGGCCAGCAGGGCAAACGAGCGCAACATGAGCGGCCTCGGGGATCGTGGGGGCTGTTGGCGGTGTAGCAAGCCGCCTCGGGCTTTTCAACACGGCCCGGAGCAACGCGGGCGTGACCGTGGCCCGGCGCCCGGGGTACGCTCGGCCCAATGAGACGTGTGCGCAGCTTCGGGCCGTATCGGCTGCTCTACCGAGTCGCGTCGGGGGGCATGGCCGAGGTGTACCGTGCCCGGCTCGATCAGGCCGAGCTGGCCATCAAGCGCCTGCTGCCCCAGTACAACACCGACGCCGAGTTCCTGGTGATGTTGGCGGACGAGGCCCGCATCACAGGCCTTCTCGACCACCCCAACATCGTCAAGCTGTACGAGTTCGGGGTGGTGGACGAGCAGCACTTCCTGGCCATGGAGTTCGTGGACGGCGTGGATCTGCGGGCGCTGCAGCGACGCTGCGCCGACCGCGGGATCAGCGTGCCGCCCGCCGCCGCGGTGTGGGTGGTGGAGCAGGCGCTCCGCGGCCTGGACTTCGCGCACCAGCAGCGGGGGGCCGACGGGCAGGCCCTGAGGCTGGTGCATCGGGACTTCAGCCCCTCGAACCTGCTCATCGGCTTCGACGGCGCGGTGAAGCTCATCGACTTCGGCATCGCCAAGGACCGGCTGAGCCGGGCTCGGACGCGGGGCGGCATGATCAAGGGCAAGGTGCGCTACATGAGCCCCGAGCAGACCGAGGGCCGGCGGCTCGATCCGCGGTCGGACGTCTTCTCGGCGGGCGCTGCGCTCTATCAGGCCGCGGTCGGCCGCCCGCCCTTCGTGGCCGAAGACGACGCGGCGCTGATGGTGGCCATCCGCGACACGCCCCACGCGCCGGCCAGCCACCAGCGGCCCGTGCTGGGGGCCGCCTTCGACGCGGTGCTCGACCGGGCGCTCGCCAAGGACGCGGCCGATCGGTACCCCACCGCCCGCGCGTTTGCCGACGCCCTGAAGGCGTGGCGCGCCAACCACGCGCCGGACTACCACCAAGGCGCCTTGGGCGAGTGGGTGAGCCGCCTCTTCGAGGCGGAGCGCACCGACGCCCGGACGGCGCTGGGCGAGCTGGACCTGCACGGCGAGCTGGACGAGAGCCTGGGCTCGTTGAACACGCAGTACACCCGCCTGGTGGACGCAGGCTGGCGCACGGCCTCCGGAGTTCACCCCATGGACCTGGGGGCCGAGCTGGATGCCTGGCTGGCCCGCACGCGGGGCGAGCTCACCCAGGAGACGTCCCCGGGCGCGCCGCCGACGGATCCTTGAAGGGGGCGGGGGCCTCGGCCACGCAGCACCACCGGCGGAGCTCGGGGGTGGGGCGCTCATACGGCCCCGGGACCGGCAGCGTCACGTAGGTGCAGGTGCAGGTGCAGGGGGCGTCCGGCGCGTGGGGGCGGCTGGGCGGCAGGAAGCAGCCCGTGTTCACGTAGAAGTGGGTGTGCTTGTGGGGCTGACGGGCCCGCCGCGGCGCGTGGGCGTGCCCGAAGGCCACCACTGGCGTGCCGAGCAGGCGCCCGATGACCTCGGCCTTCCGGGCGAGTTTCCCGCGCACGTCCACGTCCACCCGGCCCCGCCACAGGCGGACCCACGCCACGCAGCCCACCAGCCCGGCGGCCAGCGCGCCCAGGGTCACCGAGAGGCTCGCCCCCCCCAGCGCCAACCCCACCAGCAGGGCGCCCATGAGCGCGGCAGCGCTCCACTCACCGCCGCCGAGCATGATGTAGAGCTGTCGCGGCGACGCCATGGCCGAGGGCGCCGAGAGCTGGTCGAGGGCCTCGAGTGTGGGTCGATCGAGGCCGCCGGTGGCCGCCAGGGCGTCCAGCGCCGTGCGGTGCGCCAGCAGGGCGGCCGGGGAGCTGTGGCGCCCATGCTCCAGGTGGTAGCTCAGCGTCCGCTTGAGGAAGCTCAGGTAGTTGCGCCCGGCCGAGATGACCCGTCCCAGGCCCTGCTCGCGGTAGTAGGCCGCGTACTCCCGCAGGCCCCAGTGCTCCTTGTCATGGGTGCGGAAGCCCGGCTCCTGGTTCGCGAAGTAGCGGATGGCCAGGCCGCTCAGGGGCTGCACGAGCTCGTCCTCGGCCTGGGGCCGCAGGGGGCAGAGCTGGGGCGGCGTGACGCAGAAGTCGTCGAAGCGGTGGCCGTGCTCGAAGTAGAGCAGCCCGGGCTGGTGGTAGAACCAGGGGTTGAAGCGGATCCGTGCCCGGAACGCCTCGCGGTCGCCGTGCGGCTGCGCTTCGGGCCCGAAGTACAGCTCCACCAGCGTCCCCACGAACGCCGCCTGGACCGCGGGCCAGAACAGCTCGGCGTCGTGGTTGCCCTGGACCACCTCGATCCGATGGCCGGCCCCCACGAAGTCGGCGAGGTAGACGAACACCATCCGGTGGCGCTCCACGAGGCGCTCGAACTTCCACCGCGACGCCGCCTCGTCGGTGCCCAGCCCGAACCGGCGGGCCTCCTCGTCCGCGTCGGGGCCCACCAGGGTCACCTGGAGGAAATCCAGCAGATCGCCCCCCAGGATCAGCCGCCAGGGCTGCCCGCCCAGGCGGTGCTGCCGGTGATGGTCGAGGAAGGCACAGATGTGCTGGTCGAGCTGGCTGGCTCGCTTCAGGTACTCGATGCGCGAGTGCTCCTTGCACGCCTCGCCCAGGTGCAGATCGCTGACGAGCAGCAAGTGCTCGTCCTGGACCGGCGTGGGGGCCGTGGGGGGCTGGACCGCCAGCCGGCGACGCCGCGCACCCCGGCCCACAAGGCGCCTGAGCCGCCCCCAGACCGTCACGGGAGCTCGGCGCGCTCCTGACAAGCGACCCCACAGGATGTCGCGTGCGGGCAGCCAAAGGCGCACCCGGCGCCCGCCGCGAACGCGCGCAGGACCACCTCGGGGGCGTCGGCCTCGCCGACGGCCGCGCGGGCCGCCTGGGCAGCCGCCGCCAGCTCGGTCAACGTGGCGGCGTAGGGCGACGCCAGGAAACCGAGCCGGAAGAGGGTGTCGCGCACGTCGCGGTGGGGCACGGCGGTGAAGGCCGCCGCGCCCTTCAGGCGGAGCACGCCGGTGCGGTGCAGGGCCCGAAGGATCCAGAAGATCTCGACGGTGAACAGGCCCCCCAGGGCCTGCCCCAGCCGCTCGAAGGCCCCGGCGGCGTCATCCGCCCGCTCCAGATCCTCGGGCAGCGTCGGGTGCTCGGCGAAGCGCCGCGCCACCAGGCTGGCGAGCAGGAGCGCGTCGGCCTCCACCTGCGCCATGCGCCGCGGCGGCGCGGTGCCCTCGTGCAGCGCGTCGAGCACGCCGGCCTGATCCAGCGCGATGAAGGCGGCGCGCCCCGCGGCGGGTGCACGCTGGGGCTCGAACTGCAGGCCCGCAGCCACCGCCAGGCGAAAGAGCGTCCGGTGGGGGTCCTCCATCCAGGCGGGGCCGTCCAGGCCCACCGCCTCCCAGCTCGCGGGATCGATGGGCGCAGTGTCCAGGTCACCCCACCAGGCCCTGAGGTGGGCCGTGGTGTCCGCCCGCAGCTCGGCGTCGAGCCCGCCGCGCAGGCGGCGGACCGGCACCCCACGCTCCGGCTGGTTCGACGGTGGACCGACCGGGGCCGGCGCCACCGCGACCCCGCGAGTGGGCGCCGGGGCGGGGGCCGCCGGGGCCGCGGGCGTGGCGTGCAGCGGCGGGTCCGCGGCGGGCTCGGCGGCGACCTCGGGCGCCACCTCGGCGGGGCCATCACTGGCCGGCATCGCGGCAGCCGCCGGCGGGACCTCGGGCTCGTCCTCCTCGAGGAACTCATCCACGTCGAACAGCTTCAGTCGCTCGGTCAGCCGCTTGCCGCGCTCGCCGAGGCCCAGCCCGACCCCCACGGGGCGCACCAGCTCCAGGCCCTGCGCCCAAGCCAGCCAACGGCGGATCTGCGGCCCCGTGAGGCGCACGCCGGGGTACGCGAAGCTCTCGACGTACTTCAGCAGCTCGTTCGCGGTGTTCACCCGATCGGTGATGCGCGACAGCATGGCGTGGGCCAGCACGGGGTTGACCGCCCACAGCCGATCGGCAATGGCGTTCAGCGCCTTGTCATCATCGGCGGCGGCCATGGCGGCCAGCTCGGGCGAGCGGGCCATGTGCTCACCGGGCGCCACGCGAAGAAAGTGCCACAGGTCGTCGGCGTGATCGCGGTGCCACATCTCGGCCCGCTTCAGCCGGGTTCGGACCGTGCGGAAGGGCTCGCCCTCGGCGGGCCAGGCCCGGAGCACATCGACGAAGGCCGTGACCGCCGCCTTGTAGGGGCCGGGCGGCAGGGGGGGGAACCGGGTGAACTGGGGCATCGGGGGGCGCCTCGGGCTCCGCGTTCGACAGGGCCGCACGGTACAAGGTCGGCGCGCGCAAGTCATGGTTGCGCGCACCGGGCCCCCTGGACGAGGCGGCGCCGGCCATGCTGCACTCTCGTCAAGGAACATGGCCGGTCGAGGCGAGCTTGCGGCGGGTGAGCAGTTTGGGGATGGCGCTGGCGCTCGCGGGCTGTGGCGTCGACGGCGGCGTGACCGATCTGGCCCTGCCCCCGGAGGGCGTGCCGTGGCTGGCCTTGGAGTACGACGTGTCGGTCGAGGTGCTTCGCTCCACCTGCCTGCCGGGGGCGCTGCCGGCCATCCCAGGTGATGCCGTCGCCTACGTCACCCAGGACGGCGCCCGGGTGGGCTGGGTGCAGCGTCCGACCACCATCGACGCTGCGCAGTGGGCGCTCTCGGGCCAGATGTGCCCGGACGCCCAGGCGCCTTTGGGCTGGCGCCTGCACCTGTCGGGCGGTCGCGTCTTGCGCGTGGTGGACGGGGACGAGAGCTGCCGGGTCGACACCGTGGTCCCGCCCGACGGGGCCTTGAGCGGCTCGACGGGCTGCGACGCCGTCGGCGTGGACCTGGTGCCAGACGCCTGTGGCGGGTTGACCGCTGCCGTGGTGCCCGTGCTGTTCGACTTCAGCACCGGCTGCTACCGCGTGGATCCCTGCCAGGTGTGGTTGGGGCTCACGGCCACCCCGCGGCGCGCGGATCCGCGGGATCCGGCCCCCGTGCTGGGGTGCGCCGCTGCGGAGTGAGCCCCGGGGGCGCCGACCCCGGACGCACCGCACCGGCGGCCCGGGCTCAGGCCATCATCGGTGACGGTAGAACACGAGGATCGTGAGGCAGTGGAACTGCTGGTCGCTCGACTGCCGGACGACGGTGTCGACGACGTGCACGTCCGGCGACGCAGCGAGCCAGTCCGTGACCTGCTCGCCGAGTAGCTGGCGTTCGTTGGCTTTGGTGGCCGTGAAGACCTTGACGCCGGTGTAGCCGGCGATGGGGTCCCTCAAGGGCTGCGCGATCAGGCGCGCGAGCGCAGAGCGCGACGGCGCTCCTTGCGACGGCGACGCTCGGCCTCGCGCTGCTTGCGCTTCCGCTTCACCGAGGGCTTCTCGTAGAAGCGACGGCGCTTGAGCTCCTTGTAGATCCCCTCGGTGGCGACCTTGCGCTTCAGCGCCTTGATCGCCCGCTCCACATTGTCACCCTCAACCACGACCTCGAGGGGCCGCAAGACCAGCTCGTTCTGGCTCAAAGACACACCACCTTTCACGGGATGGCGACGCACGCCCAGCACGCCGCCGGCCACCAGAGCGCGCGGAAAGTACGTAGGCGTTCTCGGCTTGTCAAGCGCCCCGGGACTCGTTACCACGGTTTTTCCTCGGGTTTTCCCCTGCGCTGGAGCGTGCCCCATGGCCGACCGCCTGCCCGTCCTGCCCGCTCACCCGGCCGATGACCGCTTCGGCCGTGACCGCGCGGCCCTGCGGCTGCCGCCGTTCCTGCGGCGCAAGCAGGGCAAGGGAGAGCGGGTGGCCGCGGTGCGGCGCTTGCTGCGCCAGGGCAACCTGAACACCGTCTGCGAAGAGGCCCGGTGCCCCAACCTGGCCGAGTGCTTCGAGCGCCGCACGGCCACGTTCATGATCCTGGGCAAGGACTGCACGCGCGCCTGTGGGTTCTGCGCCGTGGGCACCGCGGTGCCGCGGCCGCCGGATCCCGCCGAGCCCGCGCAGGTGGCGCAGGCCGCCGCCGCGCTGGGGCTGGCCCACGTGGTGATCACCAGCGTCAACCGCGACGACCTGCCCGACGGGGGGGCGGCGCACTGGCGGGCCACCATCCACGCGGTCCGGGCGGCGTTGCCGGAGGCGGTCATCGAGGTGCTGACGCCCGACTTCGAGGGGGACCTCGATGCGGTCCGCCACGTGGCCTCGGCGCCCTTGGACGTCTTCAACCACAACATCGAGACGGTGCCGAGCCTGTACCGCCGGGTGCGCCCGCGCGCGCGATATGATCGGTCACTCACCGTGCTCAAGACGGTGGCCGACGAGTTCCCCGAGCTGGCGATCAAGAGCGGGCTGATGGTCGGCCTGGGCGAGACCGCGGACGAGGTGTTCGCCCTGCTGGCCGATCTGCGGGCGCACGGGGTCGACATCGTGACCATCGGCCAGTACCTGCGGCCCAGCCTGAAGCACGTGCCGGTGGTGGCCTATCTGGAAGAGGCGGCCTACGAGGTCTACCGCGCCGAGGGGCGCCGGCTGGGGTTCCAGCACACCTTTGCGGGGCCCTTCGTGCGCTCCTCCTACAACGCGGCGGAGGCCCTGGCCGAGGCGCGCCGGGCGGGCTGAGCGGCTTCGGCCCGCCCGAGCGCCTGCGCCGGTTGCGCCCCCGGGGGGGCCTCACTAGGATGCGCGCCCATGCCGCGCCGTACTGATCTGAAGTCCATCCTCATCATCGGCTCCGGGCCCATCGTCATCGGGCAGGCCTGTGAGTTCGATTACTCGGGTACCCAGGCCTGCAAGGCCCTGCGTCGCGAGGGGTACGAGGTCATCCTCGTGAACTCGAACCCGGCGACGATCATGACCGATCCCGAGACCGCCGACCGGGTGTACATCGAGCCCATCACCCCCGCCGAGGTGGCCAAGGTCATCGCGCGGGAGAAGCCGGACGCGCTGCTGCCCACGCTGGGTGGCCAGACGGCGTTGAACACGGCGCTGGCTCTGGCGGACGCCGGCGTGCTCGAAGAGCACGGGGTCGAGCTCATCGGCGCGAGCGTCCAGGCCATCCGCAAGGCCGAGGACCGCGAGCTGTTCCGCGAGGCCATGGAGTCCATCGGCCTGGACATGCCGCGCAGCCGCATCTGCCGCACGGTGGCCGACGTCGAGGGCTGCGCCGACCTGTTCGGCTTCCCGCTGATCCTGCGGCCCAGCTTCACCCTGGGCGGCACGGGCGGGAGCATCTGCCAGCACCCCCGGGACCTGAAGCGGCTGGCCCGCAAGGCGCTGGACGCGTCGCCCACCCACGAGGTGCTGGTGGACGAGTCCATCCTGGGCTGGAAGGAGTACGAGCTGGAGGTGATGCGGGACCGCGCCGACAACGTGGTCATCATCTGCAGCATCGAGAACCTCGATCCCATGGGCGTGCACACGGGCGACTCCATCACCGTGGCGCCCGCCCAGACCCTGTCGGACCGCGAGTACCAGGCCCTGCGGGACGCCTCCATCGCCTGCCTGCGCGAGATTGGCGTCGACACCGGCGGCAGCAACGTGCAGTTCGGCGTGTGCCCCAACACCGGGCGCGTGGTCATCATCGAGATGAACCCCCGCGTGAGCCGCAGCTCGGCGCTGGCCAGCAAAGCCACCGGCTACCCCATCGCCAAGGTCGCGGCCCTGCTGGCCGTGGGCTACACGCTCGACGAGATCACCAACGACATCACCCAGGTCACGCCGGCCAGCTTCGAGCCCAGCATCGACTACGTGGTGACCAAGCTGCCGCGCTTCACCTTCGAAAAGTTCCCGGGCACCGAGCCGGTGTTGGGCACCCAGATGAAGTCCGTGGGCGAGGCCATGGCCATCGGGCGCAGCTTCGGCGAGAGCCTGCAGAAGGCCCTGCGCAGCCTGGAGACCGGGCTGTACGGCCTTGAGCAGCAGCTCCGGCTGGACGACCTGGACGCCGTGCGCGAGGCCATCGCGAAGCCCACCCCCGAGCGCATCCTGCACCTGGCCGACGCCATGCGCGCCGGCCTGGACGACGCGGAGATCTACAGCCGCACCGGCGTGGACCCCTGGTTCCTGGCGCGGATCCGCGAGCTGGTGGACGCCGAAGCCTGGGTGGTGGCCCACCGCGGCGCGCCCATCGAGGCCGAGCCGTTGCGGCGGCTGAAGCAGCTCGGCTTCGCCGATCACCGGCTGGCCAAGCTGCTGGACGTGGACGAGGCCGAGGTGCGGCGCTGGCGGCACGACGCCGGCGTGCACCCGGTGTACAAGCGGGTGGACACCTGCGCCGCCGAGTTCGAGGCCCACACGCCTTACCTGTACAGCACCTACGAGCAGGAGGACGAGGCGCAGGTCACCGACCGCGAGAAGGTCATGATCCTGGGCGGCGGTCCCAACCGCATCGGGCAGGGCATCGAGTTCGACTACTGCTGTGTGCACGCGTCGTTCGCGCTGGCCGAGGCGGGCTACGAGACCATCATGGTCAACTGCAACCCCGAGACGGTGAGCACCGACTACGACACCAGCGACCGGCTGTACTTCGAGCCGCTGACCCTGGAGGACGTGCTCGAGATCGTGCGGCGCGAGAAGCCCAAGGGGTTGATCGTGCAGTACGGCGGCCAGACGCCGCTGAAGCTGGCGGTGGCCCTCGAGCGCGAGGGCGTGCCCATCCTGGGCACCTCGCCCGACGCCATCGACCTGGCCGAGGATCGCGAGCGGTTCCAGAAGCTGCTGGCGCAGCTCGGGCTCAAGCAGCCCAACAACGGCGTGGCGCGCAGCCTGTCCGAGGCGCTGGCGGTGGCCGCCGACGTGGGCTACCCGCTGGTGGTCCGCCCGTCTTACGTGCTGGGCGGGCGCGCCATGGAGGTGGTGGCCGACGACGTGGGCCTGCGGCGCTACATCCGCGAAGCGGTGAAGGTCAGCCCCGATCACCCGATCCTGCTGGACCAGTTCATCGGCGGCGCCACAGAGCTGGACGTGGACTGCATCGCCGACGGCACCCACGCCGTGGTGGGCGGAGTCATGCAGCACGTGGAAGAGGCTGGGGTGCACTCGGGCGACTCGGCGTGCAGCCTGCCGCCCTACGACGTGCCCCAGGCGGTCATCGACGAGGTCATGGATCAGACCCGTGCCCTGGCGAAGGCGTTGGGTGTCGTGGGCCTGATGAACGTGCAGTTCGCCCTGCGCCCGAGCGAGTCCGGGGCCGGCACCGACATCTTTGTGCTCGAGGTCAACCCGCGGGCCAGCCGCACCGTGCCCTTCGTCTCGAAGGCCATCGGGCACCCGCTGGCGAAGTACGGCGCCCGCGTCATGGCGGGCGAGAGCCTGGAGGCCCTGGGCTTCACCGCCGAGGTCCACCCCACGCACGTGGCGGTGAAGGAGTCGGTGTTCCCGTTCTCGCGCTTCGAGGACGTGGACGTGATCCTGGGCCCCGAGATGAAGTCCACGGGCGAGGTGATGGGCATCGGCGACGACTTCGCCACCGCCTTCCTGAAGGGGCAGCTCGCGGCGGGCAACGCCCTGCCGGCCTCGGGCGGCGTGCTGCTCTCGGCCGATGACCACGACAAGCCGGGCTTCGTCAAGCTGGGGCGTCGCCTGGGGGCCCTGGGCTACCGGGTGGTGGCCACCGAGGGCACCTACCGGGCGCTGCAGGCGGCCGGCGTGGCTGTCGAGCACGTCAACAAGGAGCATGAGGGCGGCTCCCACACGGTGGGGGCCATCCGCTCGGGCGAAGTGCAGCTCGTGTTCTGCACCACCTACGACCGCAGCCAGATCGAGCGCTCGGTGGGCTTGCGGCAGGCGGCGCTGCGGCACGGCGTGCCGTACTTCACCACCCTGGCGGGGTCCAAGGCCGCGGTTGAGGCCATCGAGCGCCTGCACCAGGGCGAGACGGGCGTGAAGGCGATCCAGGACTACCACGCCTGAGCCTCCAGGCAAGGCGCTCCCATGGCTGCTGCCTGGGCCGCGTGCCTCGCCTGACGACGAGCGCCTGTCTGCGAAAGCCCATTTGAACTCAAGCGTTTGGCGTGCCTTGCCTCACCCACGGCGACCGGCTGTGCGTGGCGTGTATCTTGCACTGGAATCCCGGTGCGGCCTCGCGCCGTAACGACAAGCACACGCTGGCCAGCACATGAGTGGACCGGCCCTGAGACGGGGCCGGGGGAGTGGGATGATGCAGCAGAGCCTCAGGCTCGGCCTCCTGGCCTTGTGGGTCGCCTTCGCGGCGGCCTGCGCCGAGGAGGTCCCGGACGTGAACCGGGTCCAGCCGCACTACGTCGAGAAATCGCTGTTCGAGGGCACCTGGTATTACCGCCAGACCGTCGTGGACGTGCCGCCCATCGGCTCGATGGGCTTCAACGGCATCGAGGGCGCCCTGGACAAGGTGCGCTGGGAGATCCGCGAGAAGCAGTTGGTGGCGTGGCGCGCCTACGAGACCATCCCGGGCCTGGACGCCAACGAGATCCGCGAGGGGGCGGAGTTCAAGGGCGATCCGGTGGCCATCTTCGCCATCAACTCGCACTTCGACATCATCCGCGACTTCAACCCGCAGACGGGTGAGCAGACCAACGTGGTGGTGGAGAACACCAGCCTGAACCCCTGGTACGAGCGCCAGTACATGCGGGTGGACTGGACCAGCAACCTGGTGGAAGACCCGGTGGAGCTGGGGGCGATGTTCAAGGGCTACGCGGCCGAGCGCAACAACGCCTCCTACGTGCGCGAGACCGATCCCTTCGACCCGGATCACGCCCAGATCCGCGACGATTTCCTCATGATCACCAACGAGTACGTGCTCGATCCGGGCCCGGGCGTCTGCTACTTCGTCTACGGCGCGCCCGTGGCAGGGGACAGCCAGTGTGGGTCCTTCGAGGTGAAGGTACGGCTGGCCTTCTCGAAGGTCGATCCCGCCGACGCCGCCCAGTTCGAGCCCGTGCCCTACCTGGATCAGGACGCCGTGACCGACGCGGACGGCCGCCAGGTGCGGGTGGTGACCCTGCCCGCGGGGGAGGACGGCGCGCTCGTGACCGTGGAGTGCACCGACGACGCCCTCGCCGCCGCCCAGGCGCGCTTCCCCGATCTGACCGAGGCGGACTGCGAGCCGCTGTCGTTCCGCCAGAAGGGCCGCTTCGGCTTCTTCCGCTCGGAGCGCGTGGGCTACGACCGGCGCATCGGTGGCGGGCACGACGCCAACCGCCTGTACTTCGCGAACCACCACCAGATCTGGAAGGCCACGAAGGACGAGGCGGGTCAGCCCATCCCCAGGGGGCAGCGGGCGCTGCGGCCCGTGGTCTACCACCTGAACCCCGACTTTCCCGAGGACCTGAAGGCGGTGACCCGGCGGCTCAGCGCCGACTGGAACGCGGCCCTGATGGCGGCGGCCACGGCGGCCACGGGCCGCTCGGCAAGCGAGATCGAGGCGCAGATCGCCGCGGACGTGGCGGCCAGCGGCGAGCTGGCGGTGTTCATCGACGGGGAGGGCGAGGGGTACGGCCCGGGCGCGCTCTTCCAGGTGCGCGAGAACACCTGCTCGGCGAAGGGCGTGGAGGCCTACCTGGCCCGGCACCCCGAGTTCAGCGACGAGGTCGACACGGCCACGCGCGGTGAGGGGCTGAAGATCGGCAACCTGACCCGCGCGTGCAGCGCGCTGAGCTGGTTCAGCCGCCAGGCGAAGGTGGCCGATCCCTTCGAGTGGCAGCAGATGGGCGACCTGCGCTTCAGCTTCCTGTGGTGGGTCGAGGAGAACCAGGCCGCCGGCCCCCTGGGCTATGGGCCGTCCTCCGCCGACATCGAGAACGGGCGGATCATCAGCGGCAACGCCTACATCTACGGCGCCTCGGTGGACAGCTACGCGCGCACCGCCGCCGACACCGTGCTGGCCCTGAACGGTGAGCTGTGCGAGCAGGACGGCGATCTGGGCTGCCTGCTGGACGGCCGCAGCTACCTGGACTGGGTGGCGTCGGGCGACACGGTGGTGAACCCGCCCGAGGGCATCTCGGCCGAGGCCTTCGCCGAGGTCAGCCGGCGGCTGGGCGGGGCCGGCCCCGACATGGCGGGCCTGCAGACGCCCGGCGGGCAGCTCGACAAGGCCGCCATGATGCGCCAGCTCAAGCGCCGCATCAGCGAGCCCCGGCCTGGCGACCCCATCGCCGCCGGCACCGAGGTGCCCGTGGATCTGGGAGCGGCCCGGCTGCAGGCGCTCAAGCAGGATCCGGCCTTCCGCGCCAAGATGGTCAGCCCCGAGATGCTGCGGCTGTTGGGCCCGATGTTCGACTGGGCGCCGGGTGACGACGTGCCCGAGGCGTTGATGGACCTGGCCCTGGACATGGCCGTCGATCCCCAGGCCTTCGGCCGCTACCACGCCGAGCGGGCCCAGTTCTTCTCCAGCAAGAACATCATGATGGCCGACTTCATCGACGACGCGGTCATCGGCCAGGCGCTCGCCCTGAAGGGGCAGCCCCGCGAGGCCATCTACCAGCAGCTCCGCGAGGAGATCTTCGAGGCGGTCACCCTGCACGAGCTCGGCCACACGCTGGGCCTGCGGCACAACTTCGAAGGCTCCTTCGACGCGCTGAACTACCCGGACGAGTTCTGGGACATCCGTGAGCGCTTCAGCCAGCGCGAGTGGCCGGCCCAGCGCCTGCCCGAGTTCCAGTACTCGTCGATCATGGACTACGGCAGCCGGTTCAACTCCGACACCAAGGGGCTGGGCAAGTACGACGTGGCGGCCATGAAGTACGTCTACGGCGGCGTGGCGGAGGTCTTCGACGACGCGGTGCCCGTGCCAGGCCGGCTGGACATGGAGCTGGAGCTCAACGACTTCAGCAAGATCCCCGGCATGTTGGGCGGCTACACCAACCTCACCCGGCGCAAAGATGTGCCGGTGGGCGAGCTGGTGGAGGACCTGCGCGCGGGGGTCCGCCAGAACGCCGAGCGCTTCGCGGCCAACCCGGAGCGGCCGGCCGCCGACTACTGGACCGACCGCTCGGTGCCCTATGGCTACTGCTCGGACGAGTACGCGGGCTTCTACGGCACCACGCTGCGCTGCCGGCGCTGGGATCACGGCGCCAACCACACCGAGGCGGTGCACAGCGCCATCCAGCGCTACTGGAACTACTACCTGTTCAGCGCCTACCGCCGCGGCCGCGAGGAGGGGGCCTTCCTGAACGGCTTCTTCGGCCGCGTGGGGCGGGTGGCCGAGTACCTGCAGTACCCGTGGCAGTTCTACTCGTTCTTCGACGCCTACCCGGTGGACCTGCGCGAGGACCTGCTGCGCGCGGCCCTGACGGGGCTGAACTTCATCAACCAGGTGTTGGGGACGCCGGAGCCGGGGCGCTACTGCCGCAACGGCGCCTGGTACCTGCCGAACTACTTCTTCTCGGTGGAGAACCAGCAGGCCTGTGAGGCCATCAACGTGCCCGTCGGCCCTGGGCGGGACATGTACCTGGACTTCGACAGCGAGTACGTCTACCGCATCAACTACATCGGCTCGTACTACGATAAGATCAACCTGATCGGGCAGTTGGCGGTGACCAGCACCAACTTCCTGTCGTTCTACACCGACTACCCGCTGGACGACCGCCAGTTCACCATCGGCTACTACCGCGCCTTCCAGGACGAGCTGGTGGACGTCTTGCGGGACCTGATGCTGGGCTCGCTGTTCTACCTGCCCGAGAACAACCGGTTCGCGAACCTGGTGATCGACGGGAAGGTCAAGCCGCAGCTCCTGGTGGACCCCCGCAACCTGGGGGGCGAGGCGGTGACCCGCACGGATCCGCGCATCTGGAGCCGGGTGCCGTACAACCTGCTGTTCCAGGGCATGGCGCTGACCGCGCTGTTCAACACCACGCCCCACGACCTGCGCACGGACTTCATCGAGTACCTGACCATCGCCGAGGTTGGGTCGGGCGACGACCGGCTGCTGGGCGAGGGGGCCGAGACGATCACCTTCACCCACCCGCAGTCGGGCAAGCAGTACGTGGCCGCGCAGACGGTGGACGGGCGCTCGCTGGCCTACGACCTGATCCAGGTGGCCAACGAGTACGTGCAAAACGAGTGGATCCAGGCGCGCCAGGATGTGCTCGACAGCCCCGAGAACGAGACGGCCCAGGAGAACTTCGCGGACGCCGATCGGCGGCTGCAGGACTTCGTGGAGCTCATGGAAGACATGCGGACCCTGCGTTCGTGGGTCGACGTGGCGCGGTGAGGCGGACGATGCACACGAACCAGATCGAGAGCGGGCGCCTGGAGGCGCGTCGGGGGTTGGGCATGCACGGCGTGCGTGGGCTGGTCGCGACCTTGGCGGTGGCTGCGGTGGCCCTGGGCCTGGGCTGCGCCGAGACCGTGGAGACGGTGGATCTGACCCAGCCCCACCGGGTGCAGAAGGCGCTGTTCCAAGGGGAGTGGTACTTCCGCCAGACGGTGGTGGACGTGGCGCCCGAGGTGTCCATTGGCTTCGTGGGCCTGCAAGGCGGGCTCGAGAAGATCCGCTGGGAGATCACCGAGGACGAGCTGCGCGCCTACCGCACCTACGAGGCGGTGCCCGGGGTGGACCAGGACGGCTACCAGGACGGCGCGCGCTACCAGGGCGACCGCATCGCCACGTTCCCCATCACCAGCCACTTCGACATCATCCGCGAGTACAACGCCAACACCGGCGAGCAGAGCAACGTCATCGTCGAGAACGCGACGGACCGGCCCTGGTGGGAGCGCGAGTACATCCGCGTGGACTGGGCGGGCGGCGCCGCCTCGAGCACCGTGGACTTCGCCGACATCTTCAAGACCATCGCCACCGGCGCGGACTGGGTGCGCGAGACCGAGATCTTCGACCCCGATCACATCGTGCTGGACGAGGACCACATCCAGTTCACGCTGAACGCCACCTTGAGCGATGGGGGCTATAGCTGCTTCGTGAACTACGGCAGCGGCAACTGCGGCAGCGGCGATGTGCGCATCCGCTACTCGTTCGCGAAGGTCGATGAGGCCGAGGCCGCAGCGTTCCAGCCGCGCGAGTACTTCGACAACGACTTGATCCACAACGATGACGGCACGGTCCTGCGCTCCATCGGTCTGAACGTGGGCGTGGACGGCGACACCCAGATCGTGGACTTCGCCTGCACCCCGGAGCTCATCGAGTTCTTCGACGAGAACCTGGCGCCCGGCTACCTGACCCTGGACGACTGCTCGCCGGAGTACACCCCCCAGTTCGAGCGGTTCGGCTTCTTCCGCACCGAGCGCTACGGCTACGACCGGCGGCTGGGCCCGGGCAACGACCTGAACCGGGCCTTCTACGCGAACATCCACCCGCTGTGGCAGAACCCCTGGTCGGGCGAGGGGGCCGAGCGGGCGCCCACTCCCGACCGCGAGCTGCGGGCGCGGCCCATCATCTACTACGTCAACGCCGACTACCCTGCGGACCTGGAGCCCATCACCGCCCAGATCGGGGCGGACTGGGACCAGGCGTTCATCGAGACGGCCCGGGCCCGCACCGGCCGCACGGTGGACGCGCTGCGCCAGCAGGTGGCCGAAGACTTCCCGGCCGAAGACTGGATGTTCCTGGAGGGCGACACCCTGAAGGGCGGCGCGCTGTTCCAGATCCGCCGCAACACCTGCTCGGCGCCGGGCATCGCGGCCTACCTGGCCCGCTTCCCGGCGCTGCAGGGGGTGGTGGACGAGGCCACCGGGGGCCAGGCCATCAACCGCGGCAACGTGCAGCGGGCGTGCTCGGCCCTGGCGGCCACCAGCCGCGCCCGGCGGCTGGAGCCCAGCTTCGACTGGCAGCAGATCGGCGACGTGCGGTTCAACTTCGTGAACTGGATCGACGAGGACCAGCCCTCGGGCCCCCTGGGCTACGGGCCCTCGTCGGCGGATCCCGAGACGGGGCGCATCGTGTCGGCGGCGGCCAACGTCTACGGCGCGGCCATCGACACCTACGCGCGCAGCGCCGCGGACATCGTGCGCGCCATGAACGAGGACCTGGATCTGGCCACGCTCGTGAGCGGGGGCAGCTACCAGGAGTGGCTCGACGGTGCGCGCAGCGTGGCCGACATGCCGCTGACGGTGGATCCCGCCGTGTTCGGCCAGATCCAGCAGCGCACCGGCCGCTTCGACGTGGAGGCCGCGTATGGCCGCTTCCGCATGGACGACGGCGCCATCGACCACGCGGCCCTGGAGCGCAACATCCGGCGGCGCATGGAGCGGCCCGATCCCAGCGACCCCATCGCGAAGGCCTTCGACGCGCCGGTGGACGAGGGGCGCCAGCGCCTGCAGGCCCTTCAGGCGGATCCCCGCTTCCGGGCGCGCATGCTGGACGAGCAGCTCGTGGGCGCGGCGAAGCCGCTGCTGGGCTTGCCCGCGGGCGCCGAGCTGACCCAGGCGCAGGCCGACGAGGTGCTGGGGCTGGTGGCTGATCCCGGCGCCATGGCCCGGCGCTACGAGGCGCGGCTGCAGCACCTGGCCCGGCACAACATCTACTCGGCCGACTTCATCGACGACTCGGTGATCGGCCAGGCGCTGGCCATGAAGGGCATGGATCCCGAGGAGGTGTTCCAGACCCTGCGGGCGCAGATCTACCGGGCGGTGATGCTGCACGAGATCGGCCACACCCTGGGCATGACCCACAACTTCAAGGGGTCCTTCGACGCGCTGAACTACCAGGACGAGTTCTGGCAGATCCGCTCGAACCCCGACGGCGACTGGCCCGGTGAGCGGCTGGCCGAGTACCGCTACTCGACCATCATGGACTACGGCGCGCGCTTCAACTCCGACACCAAGGGGCTGGGCAAGTACGATCTGGCGGCCATCAAGTACGTGTACGGCGGGGTGACCGAGGAGTTCGCCCCCGAGGTGAACCTGCCTTCGCGCCTGTCGTACTCGGTGCTCATCGATGGTTACGAGCAGATCCCCGACCTGCTGGACGGCTACGAGAACATCACCAAGCGGGTGGAGCGGCGCATCGCCGACGTGCGTGCGGACCGCATCGCGGGCCTGAAGCGCAACACCGAGCAGTTCGTGGCGCAGGACGACGCGGCGGGCTACTGGATCAGCCGCGAGGTGCCCTATGAGTTCTGCTTCGACGTCTTCAACGGGAACCTGGGCTGCCGCACCTGGGACGAGGGGGCGACCCACGCCGAGAGCGTGCGCTCGGCCATCCAGAACTACTGGAACTACTACGTCTTCACGAACTACCGGCGGGGGCGCAACGAGTACGCGTTCGCTTCAGGCTTCTTCGGCCGCCAGGCGCGGCTGTCGGACTACCTGACCTACCCGTTCCGGTACTTCTACTTCTATCAGAACTACGACATCGGGCTGCGCAACGACCTGTACGAGGCGGCCCTGATCGGCCTGAACTTCATCAACCAGGTGCTCGGTACGCCGCTGCCCGGGCGGCACTGCTTCGATGACGGGCGAGACCAGTATGTGCCGTTGAGCCAGTTCGAAGGCGATCCGGCCAACTGCGAAGCCTTCGACGTGCCCGACGGCACGGGCCGGCCGCTGCGCAACCGCTACACCGACGAGTACTACTATCGGCTGGACGGCATCGGGACCTTCCTCGACAAGTTCAACTTCCTGTTCTACCTGAACGACACCTCCACGAGCTTCTTCCGGGTCGCCAACCTGGGCAACTCGCGGTCCTTCTCCATCGGCTACTACCGGGTCTACCGCGAGGAGCTGATCGGCCTGATCCGCGACATGGTGTTCAGCTGGCTGGGCGAGGGCGATGGCGACGCGCTGGCGAGCCTGGTGCGCCCCGACGACAAGCAGGTGGTGCCGCGGATCCTGGTGGACCGGAAGGCCTTCGATCAGGAGGACGACGGCATGGAGGGCATGGCCCGGGTGTTCCCGCCCCTGAGCTACAACCTGGTGTGGCAGGCCATGCTGGTGTCCACGGTGTTCAACACCTCCACCTATGACTCGCAGCTCGACTTCGCCGAGTACCTGGCGGTCAGCGAGGTGGGGTCCAGCGACGATCGCGCCTACCCCGAGGGCTGGCAGACCGTGGACTTCGTGCACCCCCGGACCCGGGTGACCTACCGGGCCGGTCAGACCGAAGACGGCAAGTCCATCAGCTTCGAGCTGCTGGCGCGGGCCCAGCAGTTCACCGAGACCGTCTGGGAGCCAGCCTACGCCGCGGTGCAGGCGGATCCGGCCGATGGCGCGGCGCGCACGGCCCTGGCTGAGGCGGACCGCCGGCTGGAGCAGTACGCCGACCTGATCTCCGAGATGCGCTGGATGCGGGCGATCGTGGACTGGGCCAACGACTGAGCCCGGCGGCGCCTGGGGGCGCCCGGCCCCCGGGGCTTGCATGGGCGGGCTCCGTCGGCGCACCCTCCGGCGGTCCCAGGCCGGAGGCTGTCCGTGCGCATCGCCTATCTCACCGACGAGACCTTCCCGAACCGCAACGCGAGCGGTCTCCAGATCGTCCAGACGCTGTCAGCGCTGCATCGCGCCGGTGCGGCGGTGGACATGGTGTTCCCGGCGAAGCCCGGCGATCGGCGTGGGGTCGCCGGCTGGCGCGATACGCTCGAGGACCACTTCCACGTGCCGTGCCCCTTCGGCCTGGTGCCCTTGCCGACGTGGCTGGGCGGGCGGCGGCCGCCCATCAAGGTGGCCCACGGCGTGCTCGGCACGGGCCACGCGCTGCGAGGGGGCTACGACCTGATCTACACCCGGACCGTGGCCCCCATCGCGCCCGCGCTGGCCGCCCGTCGCTGGGTGTTGTTCGAGACCTACCGGCCGCTGACGCGGCAGTTCGGCTGGTCCCGGCGGCCCTTCGTGCGGGTGGGGCACCACCCCCGCTTCGTCGGCATCGTCACCCACAGCAAGCTGGCGCGGCAGGCCTTCGTCGAGGACGGCCTGCCCGAAGACCGCGTGAGGACGGTCTACAACGGGTTCGATCCCGCGGCCTTCGCCGAGCGCCGGACGCCGTCGGAGGCGCGGGCGCTGCTGGGGCTGCCCGAGCGGCCGACGGTGGTCTACACCGGGCGGATCGCGCCGGTGAAGAGCACCGATCTGCTGCTGGACGCGGCCGCCCGCACGCCCGAGGCCCACTGGGTGCTGGCCGGGGCAGACGACACCGAGGAGGCGCGGCCCTATGTGGAGCGGGCGCGCGCCATGCCCAACGTGACCTGCACGGGCTACCTCACGGGCCCCCAGCTGGTGCAGGTGCTGCAGGCGGGCGACGTGCTCGTGGTGCCGCCCAGCGCCGCGCCCCTTCAGCGGTTCGGCACCACGGTGCTGCCCATCAAGGTGTTCACCTACCTGGCGGCCCACCGGGCCATCGTGGCGGGGGATCTGCCCGACGCCGGCGAGCTGCTGACCCATGAAAGGAACAGCCTGCTGGTGCGGCCCGATGACGTGGAGGCCCTCGCGGGCGCCGTGCGGCGGCTGGTGGTCGAGCCCGCGTTGCGGGACCGGCTGGCCACCGCCGCGGCTGCGACCTCCGAGGCCCTCACCTGGCCCGCACGGGCCGAGCGCATTCTCGACTTCATCCAGGGGCGCACCGGCCTGCGGTGAGGCGCCTCGGCCTGGACTACGGGCGCGCCAGCCAGTCGGCGATGGGCGCGAACACCTGGGCGGGGGCCGGATCGCTGATGAACAGATCCGCGTGGGCCATGGGCTCGCTGGCCGAGCCCACGTGGATCACCTTGCGGTCGGGTGAGCGCACCATGGCGTTGTGCGCCGAGCAGACCGTGTCCTCGGGCACGACGCCATCGGCGTTGGCCACCACGGTCAACAGCGGGTGGGTCAGGCGCGCCACGTCGCGCGTCAGGTTGCGCTGCCCGTGCTTCAGGTCGCCCTGGGCCACCCAGCGGGCGATCTGCACGTTCACGGTCGGGCTGGGATCGTCCACGGTCTGGGTGAGCTGGCCCGGCTCACTCAGGTCGCAGATGGCGGGGTGCAGGTACATGTGCAGCAGGCCCGGGATCTTGGCCGCCGCGGGCAGCAGCGTGCGGGCCAGGGGGCGCAGGTTGCGCACGGGCAACGCCCCCCAGAGCGGAGGCGCGGCCGCCAGGGCCTTCACCAGCGGGTGGGTATCCGTCCACCGCATCGGGCCGCCCAGGTTGACCAGCCGCCGGGCCCGCGGTTCGGGCCACCAGGCGGCGTGCATGAGCATGTAGGTGGCGCCCAGGCTGCAGCCGATGAGGTCGGCCTGGCTGTGCCCGCCGGCGTTGCGCTCAGCGATGGCGTCCAGGGCACAGGCCAGGTCCACCAGCCCCACGTCCTCGAGCCGGTAGCGGCGGCTGCCCCCCGTGGACTCGCTGTGCCCCTGGCCGCGCAGATCGGTGGCCCACACCTCGAAGCCCTGCGCGGCCAGGAAGGGGGCGATGCCCCGCGCTTTGGGGTGGTAGCCCAGGATGAAGCTGTTCATGGCGTAGCCGGGCACCATGACCACCGGCGGGCGGTCGGGGCGGTGGGCGGCGGGGTCGATCCAGCGGTGGAGGGCCAGCCGCCAGCCCGCCCGGTTGTCGATGAGGTGGGTCGTCCGCTGGATCATCGTGGGGCTCCGCGAGTGTGGGCCGGGGCGTTGTCCGCTGTGATAGCAACGGGGCTGCGTGGTGTCGAGGGCCGGTGGCGCCCCGAGTGACCAACGGGGACCGTCAGGCGGCGGCTCCAGTGGCCGCCTGAGCGTCCTTCCGCCCGGCTTTGACCCCCTTGCGGGCTGGCGCGCCTCTTGCTTTGGCCCCTGAACCGTGACCGGCGTTCCCCCCGACGAGGTGTCTGCGATGGCTTCGGATGAGGTCTTCCTCCGCCTGCGCGCGATCATCGTCGAGCAGTTCGGTAAGGCACCCGAGCAGGTCACCCGCGACACCACCTTGCGCGGGGGCTTGATGTTGGACAGCCTCGATCTGATGGATCTGGCCGCCTACATCCAACGCAGCTTTGGCGTGGACGCCGACGGGCAGGCCTTGCGCGACGCGCACACCCTGGCGGGGCTGGCCCGCTGGGTGCGGGAGCGTCGCCAGGTCGCCGCGTGACCCCCGGCCGGCCCGGGCGGGTCGTCATCGGCGGCCGCTTTGCGGCGCTGAGGCGGCTCGGGGCCGGCCAAGAGGGCGAGGTCTATCTGGCCCGGGATCAGCAGCCGGGCCCCCTGGGCGCACGCGTGGCGGTGAAGGTGCTTCGGCCGGTGGTCCGCGAGGACGCCGAGGCTGCGGGCCGCCTCCGCCGTGAGGCGGCGCTGCTGGCGCCCCTGTCGCATCCCAACATCGTGCGCATCGTGGCCCATGGTGAGGATCCGGACCTGGGGCCCTACCTGGCCATGGAGTACGTGGACGGGGTGCCCATGGACGCGTGGGGTCCGGACACCCCGCTCGAGGGCTACCTGGAGTGGCTGCGCCAGGCCTGCCTGGCGCTGGAGCACCTGCACGTCGAGGGTGTCGTTCACCGGGACGTGAAGCCCGCGAACCTGCGGGTGGCCCAGGATGGGGCCCGGCCCAGGGTGGTGCTGCTGGACTTCGGGCTGTCGGCCCACGCCCACGACTCGGTGGCAGGGACCCCCCAGTACATGGCCCCCGAGGTGGTGCAACGCCACGAGGTCGGGCCACCCGCCGACGTCTACGCCCTGGGCGTGATGCTGTTCCACTTCATCGCGGGACGCCTGCCCTTCGACGGCGCTCACGGGGTCGCAGTAGCCCTGCAACACGTCAACGAGCCCGTACCCACGCTGACCCCGCGGGCCGGCCTGCGGGTGCCGCCCGCGGTCATCGACGTGGTGCGTGTCGCCTTGGCCAAGCGCCCCGACGAGCGGTTCGACGACGCGGGCGCCTTCGGGCGGGCCATGGCCCGCGCCATCGGGCAGACCACCGCGCCGCCGCAGGTGTCGGCCGCGGCGAGCCGGATCGCGGCCATCGCGGGCGAGGCGGCGCGGCTGCGTACCAGTGAGCCCCCCGGCCCCATGGGGCCGTCGGTCGAGGCTGTGCTGGAGGACCACTGCCAGGGTGACATGGCGTTCGTGCGGGCGCTCGAGGCGCTGCTGGAGGCCGAGGGGGTCCTGAGCCGCTCCAGCGGCCAACTGGCCTGGACGCGGACGCCACGTCCCCAGCGCTGGCCTACGAGCCCGGCTGCGCTCAAGGCGCGGCGGTTGGCCCAGACCGTCGATGGCTGGGCTGCTGACACGGGCGCCGTCGAGGCGGTCCTGGCGCTGGACCTGGCCGGGGGCCGGATGCCAGCGACAGTGGCCCACGCCGTCGCGTCCGGCGAGACCTGGGTGCGGCTCGAAGGCCTGGGCGTGGTGCAACGCCGCGAGGGCAACTGCTGGGCCTTCACGGATCATGAGCTGGGACCGAACGCGCGGCGTCAGTGGCCGGCCGCGCAGCGGGCCAGGGCGGCGGCCGCGTTGGCCGAGGCCCTGGGCGCGCTGCCCGACGCCGATCCGCTGCGCATTGCCCGCCTGTGGGGCGTGGCCGGTCGACACCGTGAGGCCGGGGAGGCCCTGAAGCGGGCGGCGGACGAGGCCTGGGCGCGCGGCGAACACGCCCAGGCGCTGGCCCACGGTGAGGGCGCCCTTCGGCAGATCAACCGGGCGCCGGCCGACGCGGAGCGGGCCGGCACGCTGCGGGTGTGGCACGCGCGGCGGCTCCGGCAGGCGGGGCAGGTGGAGGCGGCGGTGCGGCTCGCACAGGCCGGGCGGGTCGAGGCCGAGCGCGAGGGCTGGTGGGCCGTGTTGGGCGAGGCGGCGTGGCTGCTGGCGGACGTGGATCGCGACCTGAAGGCTTGGGCCACGGCCGTGGCCGAGTACGGGGCCGCGGCGGCCGCCTTCGAGGCCGCCGGGCACAGCACCCAGGCGGTGGACGTGCGGCTCGAGCAGGGCCGGCTGTTGCGGGCGCTGGGGCGGCTGGAGGATGCCTTCGCCGCCTTCGAAGCCGCCGGGCAAGCCCTGTCTGAAGGCGAGGATCCGCTGCGGGCGGCGACCATCGCGTTGGGCGCCGGTGAGGTGGCGCTGCGGGCGGGCGATCCGGACCAGGCGGTGCCGCGCCTGTCGGCGGCGCGGGACGCTTTTCAGGCCCACGATCGGCTGCGTCCGGCCGCCCGAGCAGCCTGGCTCCAGGGCGAAGCCCTCCGGCTGGCGGGCGCCCGCGAGCGGTCGCGCGAGGCGCTGCTGGGCGCGGTGGGCCTGTGGCAGCGGCTGAGTGACGGGGTGGGTGAGGCCACGGGCTGGCAGGCGCTGGCGCGGCTGGCGCGCCTGGAGGGGCGGCCGGACGAGGGGCGGGCGGCGCTCGAGCGGGCGGCGGCCCTGCTGGCGGCCGCCGGGCTGGACGAGCGGGCCCGCCGGGTCCAGGTAGAGCTGGAAGGGCTGGGGCCGGCGTGAGCCCGCTGAGCGATCGCTACCGGCTGGAGCGCGTCCTGGGCGAGGGTGGGCTGGCGATCGTCTGGGCCGCCACGGACCTGGAACAGGGCCGGGCCGTGGCCATCAAGCGCCTGAAGCCCGAGGCGGCGGCTCAGCCGGCGTTGGTCCGTCGGCTGCGCCGCGAGGCCCGCGCCATGGCGGGCCTGGAGCACCCCCACATCCTCCAGGCCCTGTCGGTGGTCGAAGATGAGGCGGGCCTGCCGTGCCTGGTGCTGGAGCGTGCAGAGGGCCCCACGCTGGGTGCCTGGGGCCAACAGCGCCGAAGCCTGGCCCACCGCGTGACGGCCCTGGAGCAGGTGCTTGCGGCGCTCGCGCACATGCACGCCCGCGGGGTCGTACACCGCGACCTGAACCCGGCCAACATCCTGGTGTCCCGCGGTGCCGACGGCGGGCCCCATGTGCGCCTGCTGGACTTCGGCTTCGCTGGCTTCGAGGGGGAGCGGGAGGCCGGGCCCCATGCCGTGTTTGGTGCCCCGGCCTACATGTCGCCCGAGCAGGCAGCCGGCGAGCGGCGGCTGGGTCCGGCGACCGATCTGTACGCGGTCGCCGCCATCGCGTGGGAGCTGTTCACGGGCCACCCCCCCTTCTCGGCGGAGACCGCGACGGCTGTGCTGATGCAGCAGCTCACCGCGCCGCTCCCCGAGCTGCACCCCCTGCCGGGCCTGGAACTGCCTGAAGGCATGGGCGACTGGTTGGCGCGGGGCCTGGCCAAGGCGCCCGGGGAGCGGCCGCCGTCGGCCGGCGAGATGCGCCGGGGGCTGTTGACGCTTTGGCACGCCGCGGATCGCCCATCGGCCATCGCGCCGCCGGCGGGGGCGCCCGCCGCCGAGGAGTCGAGCGGCTCGCTCAGCTACGCCGTGCTGTCCGAGGCCGCGGACACGGAGCGCATGCCTCTGGTGGGCCGCGACGCCGATCGGCAGTGGCTCTGGGACGCCGTGCGTGCAGCCTGCGCCGACCGCATGGGTCGCTGTCTGGTGCTCGAGGGGCCCTCCGGCGTGGGCGCCACACGGCTCGGTGATTGGCTGATCGGGGCCGTGGCGGAGGGCGGCTGGCTGCAGACCGGGCGGAGCCGGTGGGTGATGGGGCCCGTCCAGGGCGGCCTGGCCGAGGCCGTCCGGCCGCTGCTCTGGGGCACCGATGGGGGCGCGCCCGATCAGGGGGCCGTGCGCGACTGGCTCCTGCGTCCGGGCTCCACGCCGGTGCCCCACCGGGCCCTGGCTGCCGCGCTGGCGGCGGCCGCGGGTCGCCTGCCGGTGCTCCTGTTCCTCGACGGCCTGGATCAGGCCAGCGAGGCCGAGCGCGAGGCCCTGGGCCGCCTGGTCGAGGCCGTCTGCCGCCTGGACTGCCCGGTGGTGGTGTTGGTGACCGCGCGGCGGGCGCTGGAGGACGACGGCGGCGAGACCGCTGTGGACGGCCTGTTGGCCGGCCAGGGCGAGGTGGCGCTGAGGCGGCTGGAGGGGCTGGGCCGGGCCGAACTCGAGCAGCTCTGCCAGCAGGTGCTGGTGCTTCACCCCGACGCCGCTAGGGCGGTGGCGCGCGCCGCCGCAGGGCGGCCCCTGCACGCCGTGATGTCCCTGGCGGCGCTGCGGGCCGAGGGCGCGCTGGAGCGGGTGGACGGGGTCCACCGGCTGAGCCGGCCGATGGCCTTGCCCTCATCGCTCGGCGACGTCGCGAGCCGCTGGTTGGCCAGCGTCTTCGCCCGCCGGGCCGACGGCCCGCGCCTGCGGGACCTGGCTGAGCGGCTGGCAGTGCTGGGGCAGGGGGCGCCCTTCGATCTGGCGGTGGAGCTGGGGCGGACCGCCGGCCTGGGCGCCGAGGTGGTGGAGCGGGCCATCGATCGGCTGCTCCGGCTGGGGATCCTGGAGGACGCTCGGGACGACGCCTTCGTCATCCGGCACCCGGTGATCTGGAAGGCCCTGCGGCGACAGGCGACCGCCCGGACGGACGCCGCCGCCCTCCACCTGCAGGCGGCCGAGGCCCACCAGCGGCGGGGCGGGCCGCTCACGGGCGACGAGGCGGCCACGGTCGCGGCGCACTTCCGGGCCGCAGGGCGCGTGGGGCGGGCGGTGGAGGCCTTGCTGGAGGCTGGCCAGCGGGCCCGGCGGGCGGGGGCGCTCACCCGGGCCTCGGCGCGCTTCGCGCGGGCACTGCGCTGGCTCGATCAGGCGGTGGACGGCCCCCACCTTGCGCTGCGAGCCGAGGCGCTGCTTGGGCGGGCCGAGGTGGCGCTGGCCCGGCGCGCCGTGGACGAGGCGCGCCGGCTGGGCCATGCCCTGCGGGGGCTGCGGGCAGGCGAGCCGGCTGCGGCCACGGACGGCGCGTGGGTCCTGGCCCGTGCCGCGTTGCTCGATGGACGGCCCCAGGAGGCGCTGCAGCGGCTGGACGACGCGCTCCGGGGCCGCGCCGAGGTGGATCCCCGGCGGCGCGGGCGCCTGGGCCTGACCCGGGCGCGGGTGGCGCTCCAGCTCGACGATCTGGCCGCGGCCCAGGCCGCCTCCCAGGCAGCGGTGGAGGCCTTCGAGCAGGCCAACGACGCGCTGGGGCAGGCGGAGGCCCGGCTGGTGTTGGGTGTCCTGGCGGCACGGGCGGGTGAGGCCAACGTGGCCCGCCGGGCCCTGCGCGGGGCTGCGCGCCTGGCCGAGGGCTGCGGGGAGCACCCGGTGGCGGCCCAGGCGTGGCTGCGGTTGGCCGAGCTGTTGCGCCGGGGCGGGGACACGGCGGGTGCCCTGGAGGCGGCCACCGCTGCGGAGCGGGCGGCCACCCGCACGGGCGACCGGCTGGCGCTGGGGCGGGCCGCGCGCGCCCACGGTGACGCAGCTCGGGCCGCCGCCCGATACGAAGAGGCGCGGGGCGCCTACGCGAGCGCGGCGCGCACCTTCGAGGCGGCGGGCGACAACTTCCAGCGGGGCATCTGCCTGAGCCAGCTTGGTCGGCTGGCCTGGCGGGCGGGCGACCTGGGCGGGGCCCAGGCGGCCTTCAGCCAGGCGGTGGCCGCCCTGGAGCCCTATGACGACCCCGTGCGGCTGGCGCTGCTGGGGATCTACCAGGCCCATGTCGCGCTGCTGCTGGGCGACGGGGACGGCCTGAGCACGCACCTGGGGCGCGCGCTGGCCATCGAGGCGGCGTACCCCCAGCGGGGCGGCGCATGGCGGAAGGCGTTGGGGGCCCTGGCCGACGCCCTGCCGGCGGGCGATCCCCGCCGGGCCGGACTGGTCGAGCGGGCCCGCTGAGGGACCGGCTCAGAAGGTGCCGCGAACGCCCACGCCCAGGGGGATGGTGTTCAGCGTCGCCGTGATGTCGTCGCCGTAGGTGGTGGTGGTGAAGTAGCCCAGGTTCGCAAACGCGGAGACCTGGTCGTTGATGGCGTACGAGCCGCCAAAGTTGAAGCGGAGGCTCCAGCCGAACCGGCTGTCGGTGCTCTGGTTGCCACCACCGGGCACCTCGACGTCTCGCGACGTCCAGATGGTCGGGCCCACCCCCAGCATGCCGTCGAAGGTGACCTTCTCGACGATGGGGAAGCTCATCCGCGCCCGCAGGTGCGGCGACAGGACGAGCTGGCTGTCACCCTTGGCGTTGTCACCGTCGGGGCTGAACCACCAGAAGCCCATCTCGGCCCCGATGCCCACGCTGGGGGCCAGCATCTGGTCGATGCCCGGGATGATCCCGAAGGCGATGGCGCTCCAGGCGTCGCTGCCGTCGACGGACTTGCCGTCCACCTCGGACTCGGCGCCCACACCGAAGCCGGCCAGGAACTCGATGCCGCCCGAGAAGTCGGCGGCGGCCACGCCGGGCAGCGCCAGGGCGAGGGCGATGATCAGGGTACGCACCATGACTCTAGTCTCCTCCAGGTCGTGCCGGGGTTGTAGCAGGGCCCGGCCGGGCGACGGAAGTTGCCCGAGGGTTTACGCCACCGCGGGCGTGCTTACGGTGCCGGGCGAAACCGGTCGCCGCGCGCGGTCGACCCTGGAAACCCGTTCGCATTCAAGCGTGACCTCAGGAGGTCTCCCATGCACGCCGAGAAGTTCACCATCAAGGCTCGTGAGGCGCTGGTCGCTGCCCTGAAGGCCGCTGAGGCGGGGCAGGCCCCCGAGCTGTACCCCGAGCACGTGCTGGCCGCGCTGGCCCGTCAGGAGGACGGGGTGGTGCGGGCGCTGGCCCAGCGGGTGGGGGTGCCCCCGGACCGGCTGGCGCAGGCGGCGGACGCGCGCTTGCGGCGCCGCCCGCGGGTGCAGGGCGGCGGTGGGGTGCACGAGAGCCCGGCGGTGGCCGAGGCCCGCCGCCGCGCGGGCGCCGTCGCCCAGGAGATGGGCGACGAGTTCATCTCCAGCGAGCACCTGCTGCTGGCCCTCTTCGACGACCCCGAGGCGGGCGCGGCGTTGAAGGAGGCCGGCCTGGACAAGCAGGCGACTCTGGCGGCGCTGCGCCAGGTCCGGGGCAACGCTCAGGTGACCGATCAGGATCCCGAGAGCCGCTACGACGTGCTCCGCAAGTACACCCGGGACCTCACGGCGCTGGCCGAGCAGGGCAAGCTGGATCCCGTGATCGGCCGGGACGAGGAGGTGCGGCGGGTGATGCAGGTGCTGCAGCGCCGCACCAAGAACAACCCGGTGCTCATCGGGCAGCCCGGCGTGGGCAAGACCGCCATCGCCGAGGGCATCGCCCAGCGCATCGCCACGGGCGACGTGCCCGAAGGTCTGAAGGGGCGCCGCCTGTTGAGCCTGGACCTTGGCGCGCTCATCGCGGGGGCGAAGTACCGCGGCGAGTTCGAGGAGCGCCTGAAGGCCGTGCTGAAGGAGGTGTCGGCGGCGTCCGGCCAGGTGGTGCTCTTCATCGACGAGCTGCACACCCTGGTGGGCGCCGGCGCCGCCGAGGGCGCCATGGACGCCTCGAACATGCTCAAGCCGGCGCTGGCCCGCGGTGAGCTACGCTGCGTGGGCGCGACCACCCTGGACGAGTACCGCAAGCACATCGAGAAGGACGGCGCCCTCGAACGCCGCTTCCAGCCGGTGCTGGTGGATCAGCCGGGCCTGGAGGACACGGTGTCGATCCTGCGCGGCCTGAAGGAGAAGTACGAGGTCCACCACGGGATCCGTATCCAGGACTCGGCCCTGGTGGCGGCCACCAGGCTGAGCCACCGCTACATCCCGGACCGCCAGCTCCCCGACAAGGCCATCGATCTGGTGGACGAGGCGGCCAGCCGGATCCGGCTCCAGCTCGACAGCAGGCCGGCGGCCATCGACGGGCTGGCCCGCCGCATCGCCAGCCTCGAGGTGGAGCTGCTGAGCGTACAGCAGGAGGCCGACGATCCCAGCAAGGGCCGCGCCCAGCAGATCGAGCGCACGCTGGCCGACCTGCGCGAGCAGGCGCAGGCCATGGAGAGCCGCTGGCAGACCGAGCGCGAGGCCCTCGACCGGGTGAACGGGTTGCGCGAGCAGCTCGAGCAGGGCACCAGCGATCTGGAGCGGCTGCAGGCCACCCTGCCCAGCGTGGCGGCCTACGACGAGCGGGAGCGCATGTACCAGCGCATGGGTGAGCTGAACGGCGCCGCGCAGCGGCTGCGCGGCGAGCTGGCCGCGGCCGAGGCGCGCCTGGCCGAGGTCCAGGCCGAGGGCGGCTTCCTTCGCCAGGAGGTCACCACCGACGACATCGCGGCCGTGGTGAGCCGGTGGACGGGCGTGCCGGTGGAGAAGATGCTCGAGGGCGAGGCCAGCAAGCTCGGCCGGATGGAGGGCGAGCTGCACCGCCGGGTGGTGGGCCAGGACGAGGCCGTGTCGGCGGTGGCGAACGCGGTGCGCCGCTCCCGCGCGGGCCTGGCCGATCCGGACCGCCCCATCGGCAGCTTCCTCTTCCTGGGGCCGACGGGCGTGGGCAAGACGGAGCTGGCCCGCACCCTGGCCGACTTCCTGTTCGCCGACGAGCGCGCCATGGTGCGCATCGACATGTCCGAGTACATGGAGCGCCACGCGGTGTCGCGGCTCATCGGCGCCCCGCCGGGGTACGTGGGCTATGAGCAGGGGGGGCAGCTCACCGAGGCGGTACGCCGGCGGCCCTACGCCGTGATCCTGCTGGACGAGGTCGAGAAGGCGCACCCGGAGGTGTTCAACGTCTTGCTCCAGCTCCTTGACGATGGCCGCCTCACCGATGGGCAGGGCCGCACGGTCGACTTCCGCAACGCGGTTGTGATCATGACCAGCAACGTGGGCTCGGAGCGGCTGCTGGAGTTCAAGGAGGAGGACGCGGACAAGGTGGTGGCTCAGGTCAAGGAGGAGCTGCGGCACCACTTCCGGCCCGAGTTCCTGAACCGCATCGACGACGTGGTGGTCTTCCACCCGCTGGGCCGTGCCCACATCGATCGCATCATCGACCGCCAGCTCGAGCGGTTCACGGCTCGGCTCGCCGAGCGCGAGATCCAGGTCACGGTGAGCGACGCGGCGAAGACGGTGTTGGGTGAGGCCGGCTACGACCCGACCTACGGGGCGCGGCCGCTCAAGCGGGCCATCCAGCGCTTGCTGGAGAACCCGCTGGCGCTGGACCTGGTGAGCGGGCGTTTCGGACCCGGCGACACCATCGACGTGTCGGCGAGCGACGGGCGGCTGGTGTTCGCCGCGCGTTGACAGGCTGTTGAGAGTCGCCGCGAATCTCAACAGCCTGCCAGGTCAGGGCCGGCGGGCGGGCTGGCTCAGTGCGTGTCGAGCCGGAAGTCGCCGCCCGCGTTGCGCTGGAAGCCGGTCTCCTCGGGCACCTGCTCCACGGGCTCGGCGCTGCGGTCCAAGCCCAACGGCTGAGCCAGCATGCTCCGCAGCCACCGCCGGGCATCCCAGGTGACCACCAGGGTGCGATCGGCGGCGTCCACCTCGACCGTGCCTGCGAAGAACTCGTGGGCGCTGGTGGAGCGCACGAAGACAGTCTCGCGGCCGTCGCCGCCGGCAACGGGCCCGTCGCCCTTCTCGCGAGCAGGCGTCGGCGCCGGCTCGTCCCCAGCCTCGCGGGCAGGGGTGGGGGCGGGCTCGGCCGGGGTGGGGGCCGGCTCATCCACCGGGGCCGCCGGATCGCTGGCGGGGGTGGGGGCGGGCTCCGCCGGCGTGGGCGCGGGCTCGGCCGGGGTGGGGGCCGGCTCTTGGGGGCCGTCGGGATCGTCCGCCGGTGTGGGGGCGGGCTCGGCCGGGGTGGGCGCCGGCTCGGCCGGGGTGGGCGCCGGCTCAGCGTCGTCCTTGGCCCGGGCCACCACCGCGGCCAGCTCGCCGTCCACGGCCCCCGCAACGCGCACCGCCACGCCGTCATCGGCGTTGGGGCGGATGCGTACCAGGAGCTGGTAGCGGCCGGGCTCGGTCAGGCTGAGGGGATCGGCGAGCAGGCGGGTGGACGGCCCGTCCTCGTCGTCGAAAGTGTAGCGCACCGCCACCGAGGCGGGATCGCCGTCGCCCTCGGGCAGCAGGAACAGCTCGGCGTCGAAGGACAGGTGGGTGACCTGGAGCTGGTCGAAGATGTCGCCCAGGCCCACCAGCCGCACATCGGGCGCCAGGACCAGGGCTCCGGCCGCGGTGTGTTGTGGGCCGGCGGCCCCGGCCGAGGCCCCACTGGGTGGGGCGACGGCATCCGTCTCACCACAGCCCAGCGCAGCCACCGCAGCGAGCGCCAACCCCCACCGAACCCGTCGCATCATGACCCCTCCACCTCGCGCCGGAGCGCACCCAAGTCATCGTCCCCGTTGATTATCTGCGAAAGTCGCGGCCGTTTCATCCCCAACTGCTCCGCGGCGCGGGTGATGTTGCCGGCCGAGGCCATGATGGCCTGCGCGATGGCCTCGCGCTCAATGTGCTTCTTCAGGGCGGCGAGGCTGCCCGTCTTCTCCAGCATGGCGTCCAGCCAGTGGGCGCTCAGCGCGTCGGGATCAGCAGGCGGCGCGCTCGGCGGCGCCGGGGCGGTGCCGGCCGGCACCGGCGAGGGCGCAGGAGTTGGAGGACGCACCGCGGGGACGGGGGCGGTGGCCTCGACGACCCCCTCGGCTACCAAATCCGACAGGTCCAGCAGCGCCTGCTCATCCGGCGGCTGGAAGATGTCGCCCAGCTCGCCGAGCTCCGACAGCCCGATGGTGGCGCCGTCCGCGAAGAGGGCGACGGAGCGCACCACGTTCTCCAGCTCGCGCACGTTTCCGGGCCAGTCGTGCTGGAGCAGGCTGGCCAGCGCGGCCCGCGAGAAGCTCAGCGGGCGCTGCTCGGCGTGCGGGCGGCGCGCCAGGAAGTGGTCCACCAGCAAGGGGATGTCGGCCTTGCGGTCCCGCAGCGCCGGCACCTCGAGGATGACCCCGCGCAGGCGGTAGTAGAGGTCGGCCCGGAAGCGGCCGTCGCGCACCATGGCCTCGAGGTTGCGGTGGGTGGCACAGATGACGCGCACGTCCACGCGCAGGGTCTGCTGCCCGCCCACGCGCTCGAAGGTGCCCTCCTGGAGCACCCGCAACAGCGCGACCTGGGTGTTGGGGCTGATGTCGCCGATCTCGTCGAGGAACAGGGTGCCGCCATCGGCGAGCTCGAAGCGGCCCTTCTTGGCGGCCACCGCGCCAGTGAAGGCGCCCTTCTCGTGGCCGAAGAGCTCGCTGAGGAGGAGGGTCTCGACGAAGGCCGCGCAGTTCACCTTGACGAAGGGCCCCGCCTGACGCGGTGAGTGGCGGTGCAGCGCGCTGGCCACCAGCTCTTTGCCGGTGCCGCTCTCGCCCCGGATGAGCACGATGGCGTTGGACCCGGCCACCCGGTCCAGGGCGTTGAAGACGGGCAGCAGTGAGGGCGCGCGGCCGATGATGTGCGGGTAGCGCTGGGCCCAACTCGGCCGCCAGGCGCCGTCTCGGCGGGTGCGGAGATCGGCGTCCTCGGCCAGTCGCCCGCGGGGCGCAATGCCGGCGCGGACCCGGCGCAGGGCGTCGCGCACGCCCTGCCGCGGCGGCGCCGCCCGGTACACTGCCTCCAGCGGCTCGGGCAGGGCCGACGCGGCGCGCTCCGTCACCTCGACGGCCGCCGCCAACGCCTGCAGCGTCTCGGCTCGGCGTCCGGCCGCCCAGTGGGCGTCCGCCTGCCGCGCCAGCGCGCGCCACAGCGTCTCGTTGTCGCCCGCCTGCTCGGCCAGGCTCACCGCCGACTCCAACAGGGCCTGGGCGGCGTCGTGATCGCCCTGCGCGGCGGCCAAGGCCCCGCGGGCCGAGCGCAGCCGGGCCGTGAAGGCGTCACTCTGGGCGGCGGGCAGGGCGGCGGCGCGCGTCAGCAGGGCGTCCGCCTCGCCCAGCTCGCCCTGCTCCAGGCGCACCTCGGCCTGGGTGCACAGCACGGGGCCCAGCCGCTGGTTGTTGCCCTCACCGCGGGTCAGCCGGGCCAGCGCGGCGTCCAGCTCGGCCACGGCACGGTCCAGGTCGCCTTCTGCGCGGGCCAGCCCGGCCTCGAGGGTGTGGCGCTGGGCGTCCAGATAGGGGAAGCGGCCGCCGCGCTGGAGGTTGCGGGCGATGTCGGCCAGGCGGCGGGCGCGCTCCACGTCCCCGACGGTCAGGTACAGGTCCGCCAGGTTGAGCGCGGTGGTGGCGAGCTGGCCTCGCTGGCCGAGCTGGCGGGCGGCAGCGGATGAACGGTGATAGTGAACCAACGCCTCGCCGAAGGCCTGCCGGCGATGGTGGAGGACGGCCAGGTTCTCGACGGCGATGGCCAGGTTGCGCACGTCGCCGTTGGCGGCGCACAGATCCCGCGCCGCCTCAAAACGGCCCAGCGCGGCGTCGGCCTCGCCGCGCTGCAGGTGCACCACCCCCAGGTTGATCAGCGCCCGAGCCTGATGATCGGCGGCGGCCCCGGCCTGCGCGGCCTCCAGGTTGGCGGCGAAGAGGGCCTCGGCGTCGTCGAGCTGCTCGCGGACCAGCAGGATCTTGCCTCGCGTGTTGCGGGCCATGAGGGCGGGGCGGCCCGCCTCGGCGGGCACCTGTTCCGCCAGGGCGGCGGCGGCCGCCAGATCGCCCGCGGCGTAGGCGCCTTCGGCGGCCACCGCCAGCAAGGCCGGGGGCGGGGGATCCAGGCGGGCGCAGGCGGCCTCGGCCAGTCGGCGGGCCTCGGCGGGCTCGCCACCGCGCAAGTGGGCGCGGGCGAGGCGGGCCACCAGCCGCGGCTCGGCGGCCTCGGGCTGTTCGCCGGCCAGCCGGGTCAACGTCTCGCGGGCTCGGTCGAGGTCGCCCGCCCGCTCATAGAGGCTGGCGAGCTGATCCAGCAGGCGGGCCTGGACGGGGCCGTCGACCACCGGGGCCACGGCCTCGAGGAGCTCAGCAGCGCGCAGGAACGCGAAGGCCGCGGTGAGGCGCTCGGTGGCGGCCATCACGAAGGGGACCGCCTCGACAGGCGCCTCGCCCGCGAGCATGTGGTGGGCGATCTCGGCGGGTTCGGCCCCCAACCCGCCCGCCCGCGCGAGCTGCTCGGCGATCCGGCGGTGCACTCCCTGCCGGCGCGCCGGGGCGAGCCCCTCCAGGTAGGCCTCGCGGGCGGCCGCCCCGGGCATCCGGAAGGCAAACCGCCCCCGCTCCAGCGTGCGCTCCACCAGCCCGCGATCGGTCAGGTGCTTCAACAAGTCCACCAGGCCGTCCGAGTCGTCCACCAGCGCGGCGAGCTGGTTGGGCGTGGCGGGGCGCTCAAAAACGGCGAGCACGTCCAGCAGCGCCCCGGCGCGCGGATCGAGCCCATCGAACCGCGTGCGCCAGGCCGCCGCGGGGTCGTCGGGCAGGGCGTCGATCAGGTGCGTGAGCGCCGCGGGCAGACCCCCCGAGGCCGCGTGCAGGCGGGCCACCACGTCGGGGCGGGCCAGCCAGCCGCGGACGCCGTCCTCGTCCAGGGGCGCCAGCGCAAGCTCTTCCACGTTCGTGGAGCTGCGGGCGACCTCCAGCAGGGGGCGGGTGGCGTCGGTGATCCGGAAGGACAGCATGAGCAGCCCGCGGAACCGGGCCGCGCCAGGGTCGGGGCAGAGGGGCTGGCCGTCATCGGCGCCCCACTCGAAGGCGGGATCGGTGAGCAGGTTGTCGAGCAGGTAGCGGATGAGGCGCAGCGTGGTGGTGTCGGCGCGGTGCAGGTCGTGCAGGATGATGACGGGCGGCAGGGCGCTGGCCGCCTCCACCAGGGCCAGACGCACGGCCTCGTAGAAGGCCAGGAGCTGGTCTTCGCGGCGGGCGTCCGGCGCGTCCTGGAGCCCGGCGATGCGGGCCAGCGCGCGCTCGGTCGCCTCGGCGGGGTGGCCCACCTCGGCCAGCCGCTGCGCGGTGGCCCCCAGCAGGTCCACCAGGGGCCCGTGGGGGCGGTGATCGGTGCGCACGCACCAGCCCTCGAGCACCTGCTGGCGCTGGGCCCGGAGCTGGCGCCGGAAGGCCTGGAGGAGTGCCGTCTTGCCCACGCCCGAGGGGCCGGTGATGAGCGCCGCCCGGGCGCGACCGTCGGGGGCCAGGGCCGCGTTGAGCAGCCCATCCATCCGGGCGAGCTCGGCGTCGCGGCCCACCAGGCCGCTGCGGCGCGGATCGAGCTGTTCGTTCATTTACGCCGCCGTGTCCGGCTGCTATGGGGATGGTGTTGAGTAGCCGATCGGGGGGGTGTGCGCAATGTGGTGGCCGGTGGCCGCAGGCGTTGCGGTGTTGACGGTCCCGCTGGCGGTGGCGGTGGCCGAACGGCTCTGGCGCCGGCCCGGGCCGCGGGAGCCGGGGTTCTGGGCGCTGGCCCGCGCGGTGGGCGGCCGCTGCCATGTCCGCTGGGGCCGCGAACAGAGCCCGGTGGTCCGGCTGGCCCTTCCGGGCGAGGCCGAGGGCCGCATCCGCGCCGTGGCCGGGATCGCAGGGCGCGCGCGGATTGAGGCGCGGGCCTATCTGCCGCGCACCGCCGGCATCACCCTGCGGGTGCACCGGCCGGCCGCGCGCCCGCTGCGCTGGCGGACCCCCAACCTGGTGGCGTGGGACGGCTGGGCGCCCCCGGGGGCGAGCGTCGAGGTCACCGATGGGCGCCGGCTGGAGGTGCTGCTGGAGGACGGACGGCTGGAGGGCGCCCTGGAGGCCGGGCTGGTGGGCGACGGCGGCCGGGAGGTGCTGGTGGCAGGGCAGGTGCTTCGGCTGGCCTGGGACGGCGCCGCCGGCGAGACCGCCGGGGACGCCGCCGAGCGGCTCGGGAGCGCCCAGGTGGCTGCCCTGCGGGAGTTGGTGGCCGTGCTGGCGGACGCACCGGCCGCTGACGACCCGGGCCCCTGCGCGGCGTGCGCGCAGGATCTGGATGACGATCCCTGGCGCTGTCCTGGTTGCGGGCGCCCGCTCCACCGGGGCTGCCGAGAGCTGCTGGACGGCTGCGCCAACCGCCTGTGCGCCGAAACGGCAGACGCGCCGCCCGGGCCGCGTCCCGACTGACCCCCCCGACGCAGCCCCGTCGGTCGGCCTGCCGTCTCCCCGGTTGACTGGCCGAGGAGGATGCGATGCGCGCGCGATGGTTGGCAGGGTGGGCGACGGTGGGGCTGCTCTTCGGCTGCAACCCGGCAGAGACCTTCGGAGTGGACGAGGTGACCCGCATGGAGGTCACCGCCGAGGTGCCGGTGCTGCTCCACCTGCCGGGGGACGCGCTGCCGGGGCTGCCGGCGGATCGCACGCTGCCGGTGGTGGCGCCCCTGCAGGTGGACGTGCTGCAGTCGCTGCGTGAGGCCGGCGCCGTCGCCGAGGCCGATCTGATCAAGGCGCACCGCCAGAAGGCCGAGCGCATCGAGGTGCTGAGCGTCGAGTACGAGATCCTCGAGCCCAACAACCTGCCGTATGACCTGGAGCCCATCGCGCTGGGCGTCGGGCCCTACACTCCGGCCCCCGATCCCGAGACCGCCTTCCCGATCGGCTCTACGATGCCCGTGCCGGCCGGTCGCGCCATCGCCGCCCGCGAGCTGGCCTATGCGCCAGAGGGCCTGAAGACCGCGGGCGTGCTGGTGCAGCCGCTGGCCTTCACCCTTTACGGGCAGACGCGGGTGCATGTGCCGGCCGACACCCCCGTGCCGCCGAACCAGGTGACCGTGCGCCTGTCCATGAAGGTGCGGGTGCACCTGGATCTCGCGCGCTGATTGATCCGGGCGGGCCCCCCGGCCATCATCCGCCCCATGCCGAGACCCGCCCAGCCCCTGTGGTTCGCCCTGTGGGCGTCGCTCGTCCTGGCCGCTTGCGGCGCCGAAGTGGGGGAGGGATCGGTGGTGGGCAGCCTGCTGATCCCCCTGTGCGAGGGCGGCGAGGCGGCCGACTACGTCTGCACCCCCGAGGCCACCTGCGACGCCTTCGACCTGGGGGTCGACTTCTTCGCGCTCGAGACCTTGGGCGAGCGGGTGATCATCCGGCTGCAGCGCGGCGGCCGGAGCCTGGGCGAGACCGACGGCCTGGTGATCGACATCCCCCAGCGCGGGGCCCTGACCCTGGGGACGCCGCTGCCCGTGGGCCCGGACGGGCCGGTCCGCGTCGGCCTCGCGGTGCATGGGCGCTGTCCGGAGAGCCCCCAGAGCTTCCGCCTGACCGGCACCGTGGTGTTCGAGGCCTTCGGCACGGCGGGGGGCGACCGGGTCTCGGCGGCCTTTGAGGCGCTGGAGGTGCACGACGGGCGGACCGACGCGCGGCTGGGCCTGCTGCGGGGGGCCTTCGACTTTCGGGTGGCGAAGGGGAGCACGCGGCAGCGCTATGTGGACCTGTGAGGTTGGCGACCCCCTCGAGCTGAGCATCGAGCGCGGCGCGTTGGGCGCGGACGGGGTGGGCCACGCGCCCGACGGGCGGGTGGTGTTCGTGCGGGGCGCGCTGCCCGGCGACCGAGTCCGCGCGACGCTGGTGCAGGTGAAGCGGCGTTTCCTGCGGGGCGTGCTGGACGCGGTCATCGCGCCCGCCGCCGTCCGGCGCGCGCCGGCCTGTGCCCAGGTGGACGCCTGCGGCGGTTGTCCGTGGATGCCCCTGCCCGAGGCGGCGCAGCGCGCCCTCCTGGACCAGCAGCTCGCCCGCCTCTTGGGGCGCGCCCTTGGCGGGACGGCGGCGCTCATGCCCACCGTGGCGGTGCCGCCGGCCCTCGGCTGGCGCAGCACCACCAGGCTGCACTGGGACGACGGGGCCCTGGGTTACCGGCCGCCTCGGGATCACGGGGTGCTGGCGATTGAGCAGTGCCCGGTACTGGCGCCGCCTGTCGAGGCCCTGTTTCAGGCGGTCCGAGCCGGGTTGAGCCCGGCGCTCCGCGGTCGCGGGACCCTCCGCATCACCGCGGACGCTGAGGGGGGCACCCTGGCGCTGGCCCCCGAACGGCCGGATCCCGCGCTGTTGCCCGCCGTGGGGCGGTTCGTCGACGGGACCCCCGCGTGTCGCGGGGCCCTTGTGGCCGGGCCGAACGGGGGGGCGTGCGGCGAGCCCGGCAACCGCTTCGGGCAGCACGCGGTGATCCACCCGGCCGACGCCTTTGTGCAGGCCCACCAGCCGGGGGCGCGAGCGTTGGTCGAGGCGGTCGTCGGCGCCCTCCGCGACTTCTCGGGGCCGCTGTTGGAGCTGTACGCCGGCTCGGGGCACTTCACGCTGGCGTTGGCGGCCGCGGGGCACGCGGTAACGGCCATCGAGCGGCAGGCGGTGGCGGCGCAGGCCCTCCAGGAGGCCGCCCGCGCCCGCGGGCTGGCCGATCGGATCGACGCGCAGGTGGGGGACGCGGCGAGGCTGCCCAGGGGCACCTTCCAGGCGGCCGTCGTCGATCCGCCACGGGCGGGCGCCCGGGATGCCCTCCCCGGGTTGGTGCAGGCAGGGATCCGCCGGCTGGTGTACGTGAGCTGTGAACCCACCACCTTCGCCCGCGACGCCGAGTGGCTTGCCGCGAAGGGCTGGCGGGCCCGCTCGGTCACCCCGTTCGACCTGTTCCCCCACACCGGCCATGTGGAGCTGGTGGCGGTGTTGGACGCCCCCCCCGGCTGACCACGGCGGACCGATCGGGTAGGGTGAACCATGCGCCCACTTCCCCGATTCATCGACGTGCAAGTGCGCGGGGTGGCCGTTGAGGCGGTCACCGAGCGCTGGGTGCTGCTGCTGTGCGATCCCGGCGAACGCCTGGTGCTGCCCATCCCCCTTGGGCGGGCCGAGGCCCGAGCGCTCGCCATGTTGCTCCAGGGGCGACGCGGGCCTCGCCCCTCCACCCACGACCTGCTGGGCGCCACCGTCGCCTCGCTGGACGCCCGGGTCCTGCGGGTGGATCTGCGATCGGTGGAGGGTGATCGCTTTCAGGCCGACGTCATCCTCCAGGCTCAGGGGGGGCGCCGGATCCGCCTGGACGCCAGCGCGGTGGACGCCGTGGCCTTGGCGCTCCGCGCTGGCGCACCGATCCGGGCGTCCCGCGCGGTGCTGGAGACGGCCCGGTTGCCCGCCGATCGGCCGATGCCCCGCGCCAGCATGGCGGTGATCGCCGGCGACACGGTCGGTCGGGCGCGGCTGATGGCCGATCTGGCCGACCTTGCCCCGGACGATCTGGCCAACTGCTGAGCGAGGCATCCGAAATTCCACCCTGTTTCTCGACGGCGCCGGCAGGCATCATCCCGGCGTGATCTGGAGGCGTCCGTGCTCCGTCTGGCCTGGCGCGTGAATCGCTGGCGGCTGCTGGTGGGGATCTTGTTCGCAGGATCCGCGCTGGTCTGGCTGCCCCCACTGGGGGCGCCGCGCCTGTGGTGCGCCGCCGCGGCGCTGACGCTGACGCCTTGGCTGGTGCTGGGGCGCGAACGTGCGCGGGCCGACGCCGGCTGGGGACGGGCCGCTCGGCGCGCCCGGCGGGCGGCGGCCCTGATCGCTTTGGAGCTCGCGCTCCCGGCGGGGGTGGTCGTCCTGGCCGCGGCGGTGGGCGCCGGCGGCCAGTGGGCCCCCGCGCTTGCGCTGGCCGTCTGGGGGCTGGCGGGCCTGGCCAGCGCCGACGCGCTGGATCGCCGACGCGCCGAAGGGGGCGCGGCCTGGCTCGGTTGGTTGGCGGTCGCGCTGGTGGTCTGGTCCGCACCGCTGTGGCTCGCGCCGTGGTACGGACGCACGGCCATCGCGCCGGCCCTGGCCTCGAGCGCCGTGGGCTATCACCCAGCGGGGATGGCGCTGGCTGCGGCCGGCCTGCCCACGCTGCAGGATCCCTGGTTCTATGACTGGTCATTGAGCGGCGTCGTTGAGGCGCTGCCCACCCCGTGGTATCGCGGCGTGACGGCGTGGGCCGTCGTGGCCGCCCTGGGCGCGGTCGCTGCGCTGCGCACCGCCTCGGGAAACCCTGCTCGGAGGTTCTGAGATGTTCGCCCGCTCCCTGACGCTGGCCCTGGTGGCCGCCTTCGTCGCCGGGCCCGCTGTGGCCGCACCCACCCTGGATCCCGCCGTGGCCGAGAAGGCCAAGGGCGCCGTGGACAAGGGCCTGCACTTCCTGCGGGGCCTGCAGGAAAAGAACGGTAGCTACGGCAACCACGTGGGGCTCACCGCGATGACCCTGCTGGCCTTCGCCGAGAGCCACCGGGCCTACAACTACGGCGACGGCCCCTTCGTGCAGGCTGCCGCCGACTGGCTGGCTGCGCAGAAGCGCGCCGACGGCGCCATCACCGGCGACGCCACGCCGACCTACAACACGGCCCTGGCGATCATGGCCCTGCAGGCGGTGGACAAGAAGAAGTTCGCCAATGAGATCGCCGGCGGCCAGAAGTTCCTGGTGAAGTTCCAGAGCGACGAGGAGCAGAAGTACGAGCCGTCGCACAAGTTCTACGGGGGCATCGGCTACGGCGGCGATGAGCGCCCCGACCTGTCGAACCTGCAGTACGCCCTCGAAGCCCTGAAGAAGACGGACTACGACCCCGAGAGTGACGTGTGGGCGAAGGCCCAGACCTTCGTGAGCCGCTGCCAGAACCGCTCCGAGTCCAACGACCAGGGCTGGGCGGGCGACGACGGCGGCTTCGTCTACGCCCCGGGTCAGTCCCCGGCGGGCCAGACCAAGGACGGCAAGTTCCTGAGCTACGGCGCCATGAGCTTCGCTGGCCTGAAGAGCCTGATGTTCACCAAGGCGAAGAAGGACGATCCGCGGGTGCAGGCCGTGTGGCAGTGGATCAGCAAGAACTACGACTTCAGCCAGCACCCCGGCATGGGCACCACCAGCTACTTCTACTACCTGCAGACCGCCGCGGGTGCCTTGGAGGCCTTCGGCGAGCCCACGGTCCCGGACGAGAAGGGCCGCAAGCGGGCGTGGGCGGCCGACCTGGCGAACCGCCTGATGAGCCTGCAGAAGGCCGACGGCTCCTGGACCAACGAGAACCCGAAGTACTGGGAGAACAACCCGCTGCTGGCCACCACCCGCGCGGTCATCTCGCTGAACCACACCCTGCGCGCCGCGGGCGTTCACCCGTAAGGCCTCGCCTGGCCGCCCAAGGGGCCCCGTGCATCACCTGCTCACCGTCCTGGCCCTCCTCGCGGTGCCGCCCCCGGCGCCGGTGGGGGATGGCTCGGCCCTTGGGGTCGCGCTGAACAACCCCGGCGTGCACCCGGTGACGGTGGCGGTGGGTGCGGCCGACGAGCCGGCCCTCGAAGGCGTGGTGCCCGGCTACGCCGAACAGGCCCTGCGGGTGCAGTGCGCGGCCCGCGGCGCCGAGGGCGTCCCCGCGCTGGTGGCGCGGGTGGGGGATCGTGAGTTGCCCCTCGTGGGCCAGCCCATCGCGTTCCCGGACGGTCCCCCGGCGTTGTGGATCAGCGGCGCGCTCCAGGGCCGCGCCGCGCTGGCCGAGGTGGTGGCCGGTGTCCGGCCGGGGCTGGCCCTGGTCCACCTGGAGCCCAAGGCTGTACCGCACGGCTTCGAGGCGCTGCGCTTCGCCCCCTTGATCATCGTCGACGGGATCACCATGGCGGCGCTGGACCCAGCGGCACGGCGTGCCGTTCAGGGGGCGGTGGCGGCGGGGGCGGTCCTCGTGCTGGCGATGGGGGCGGCCGACGCCCCTGCGGCCGCCCTGGACGGGTTCATCGATGCTCGCCCCGGGGAGACGGGCTCGGTGGGGCCGGCGTTGGGGGCGGTGCTCCCCCAAGCGACGTCCGTGCGACCTTTGCCCCCCGGGCCGGGGGCCGCGGTGCGGCTGAAGGCCGACGGGCATGCGGTGGTGGTGGCCCGAGCCTACGGCCTGGGTGAGGTGCGCGCGGTGGGCGTGGCCCTCACCGAGCTGGGCGCCGGCGCGGTGGCGCGGGCGGCGCTGGGGGAAGGCCCCGATGGCTTCGGGCAGGCCCTCGGCTGGCTGGAGCGCGCCCCCCCGCTGGGCGACGGGGCGGGTGTACGGTGGTCTGTCTGGGCGTGGGCCAGCCTGCTGGTGATCCCGCTGCTGGGCCTGGTGTACCGGCGTTGGCCGCGGGTGGCGGTGGCCCTCGCGGCGCCCGGGTGGCTCGCGGCCGTGTGGGCCCCGCCCGTCGACGAGGCCCTGGGCGTGGACGCCGAGCGCGTGCTGGTGCTGCCGCTGGACGAGGCCGAGGCCCTGGCCGTCGGTACGGTGGACATCACGCTGGGGATCGGCGGCGGCCGGACGTTGGCCGTCGGTCTGGCGGACGTGGCCTTGGAGGACGCGCGACCCCAAGGCGCCTGCCTGATGCGCATGGGGGAACAGAGCGCTTTTGTGGTGCAGGGCGAGCCCGGGGGGCGGCGTCGCCTGAGCTGGTTGGCGCGGATCCCGCGGCCGACCGCGGGGGCCGCCGAGGGGACCTTGCCGGCCTGGCCCCCGGGCCCGCTGGCGGGGGGCGCGCTGCGGGCGTTGCCGCCCGACGCCGTGCCCGCGGTGTTGGCTCGGCCGGCGCGATCCACCGAGGGCTGGCTGGTTGAGCCGGCGAACGTCCAGGCGAGCCCCCCGAAGGTGCTGGAGGCGCCGGCCGAGCCCTGACCGGCGCTGTTGCGCCGCAACGTCTGCCTGTGCGATCTCCAGGGACCCTTGGCCCGGAGGTGTGTGAGCTTTGGCGCCGCCGCTTGATCCTGCCCCTCGTCCTTCCCACTCGGTGCGCTCATGATCGAGTTCGTTGGCGTCGTCCTGGAGCAGGCCGGTCGCGTGCGGCTGGATCGCCTGGGCCTGCAGGTGCGGGCCGGCGAGATCCTCGGGCTCGTGGGGGCCAGCGGGGCGGGGAAGTCGGCGGCGCTGGCGGTGGCCGGTGGGGCCGCCCGCGTCACGCGCGGCCGCCTGCTGCTCGAGGGGCGCGATGTGAGCCGCAAGCCAGAGCGGCTGCGGGCCGTGGCCGCGCTGGCACCCGCCGAGGTGCCCGGGCCGCACGATCTGGCCGTCCGCGCCTGGCTGGGCACCTGGCTGAGCTTGGATGGGGTGGCCAAGGCCGAGCACGCTGCGGCCATCGACCGTGAGCTGGCACGGTTCGGGCTGGTTCCGGAGCAGCCGGTGGAGACCTTGTCGGGTGGCGCTCGGCAGCGCCTGCGCCTGGCCCGAGCGTTTGCCCGCCGGGCCCCCCTGACCCTGCTTGATGATCCCACGCGGTCCCTGGATGGCGAGGGCCTGCGGGCCTTGACGAAGGCCGTCCGCGAACGGGCCGCCGACGGCGGCACCGTGATCCTGGCGGCTGCGGCGCCGCACCTGGTGGTGGCGGTGTGCGACCGGGCCGTTCACCTCGAAGCGGGGCAGGCGGCGGCCGAGCTGCGCAAGGCCGATCCCGACTTCGCCGCCGGGGTGGCGCGCGCCCAGGGGTGGGCTGCTTGAGGGCCCTGGCCCATCCGCGCCGGTGGGCTGGCGGGCTGTGGGGGCTGGCGCTGCTGGGCGCCCTGGTGGTCCCCGTGGTGGTCCATGTGTCGGCCGCCCACCACGCCCACTGGGCCGGCGTGGCCCAGGGCCCGTACTGGCGCGGCCTGGTGCTGCCCTGGTCGGGGCGGCTCCAGGCGTTGGTGGGGGTCTTCGCCGTGGGGGGCTGGGCCGCGTGGGCGGCGCCGGCGGATCCGCGCGCCGGCCGTCGGATCCTGCTCGGGCTCATCGCGGGGCTGGGCGGCTTCGCGGTCACGGCGCTGGCGGCGACCCCCCCCTGGGTGTGGCTGCACCGGCTGGGCGCGGCCCCCGTGGGGCCTCTGGTCAAGACCGCTGCGCTGGCGGCCTTGGCGGTGGGGGCAGCCGGGGCGGTCGCCGGCGCCGGGGGGTCGCGCTTGCCCGGCGGGCTCGCCGCGGCCCTGGGGACCCTCTCGGGGCTGGGCCTCGTCTGGCTGACCTGGGGAGCCTTCGGGTGAGCACCGCCGCACTGCAGGCGCGCCTCCTCGGGGCCCGGTGGCGGCTCGGGCTGGCCCGCCTGGCCGCCTGGGGGGCGCCGGCCATCGGGGCGTGCGGGGCAGCCGCCGCGCTCGGGCTCCCTTCCGCCCTCGCGGGCGCAGGCGCGCTGGCTGCGGCCGCGGCCGCGCTGCTGTGGCCGACGTCCCTGAGCGCTGTGGCGCAACGCATCGACGCGGTGGGTGGGCTGGAAGGGGCCGTAGAGTGCGCCTGGGACAACCGGGGATCCGCCGAGCCGATCCAGACCGCTCAACGGAGCCGCGCGCTGCAGGCCTGGGACCGTGCAGGGCCGCTGTGGCCTGCGCCGGTCCGCTGGCCCGCCTTCACCTTGGCGCTGATCTGGATCTGGCCGCTCAGTCAGCCAGCCCCGGGGCCCGTGGCCGGCCTCGGAGTCGGCGGTTCGGCGCCAACGCCCGGGGCGGGGGTGCCTCGGCAGGCCATCCCCGACACGCAGGACGCCGGGCCGATCGCGGAGACGGCGCCCGACGCAGGCGGCCGGGGGGCCGCCGACCCCCAGCGCGACGGGGGCCCGCCGCCTGCCACGGCCGACGGGGGCGTCGGTGGGCAGCCCACCGCCGTCGGGCAGGCGGGGGGCACGGGCCAGCAGGCGGGCGACCGCGTGGGTGGAGGGCCCGGGCGGGTGGCCGCCAGCACCCCGGGATCGGCGGGGGGACCGCAGGTCAACCTGGGCCGCGGGGCCGGCGATCGCGCCCCCGCAGACGGCCCGGGCGTGGGGGCCGCGCCACTGCCCATCGGGCGCGCGCCCTTGGACGACGTCGCTGATCCGGCGCGGCCCTATCCCCCCCGCTATCAACGGCTGATCGGGCGCTGGTTCGCCCGCAAGGAGACGCCATGAGCGCGCAGTTGGCCCCCGAGGCCATGGCCGAGACCCTTCGCGAGGGGGTGCTCGCCCTGCGGACCGCGCTCGGGCGGGTCGTGGTGGGGCAGCAGGCCGTGGTGGACGGGCTGCTGACCGGTCTGCTCGCCGGCGGCCATGTGCTGTTGGAGGGCACTCCGGGCCTGGGCAAGACGCTGCTCATCAAGGCGTTGGGTCGCGCGCTGGACCTGGACGTGGCGCGGGTGCAGTTCACCCCCGATCTGATGCCCGCCGACATCGTGGGCAGCCGCACCCTGGTGGATGGGCCCGAGGGCCCCAGCCTGCGCTTCGAGCCTGGCCCTGTGTTCACCCAGCTCCTGCTCGCCGACGAGATCAACCGGGCGAACCCCCGGACGCAGGCGGCCCTGCTCGAGGCCATGGCGGAGCGGCAGGTGACGGTGGCGGGCCGGGCCAGGCCGCTGGGCCCGCCGTTCTTCGTCATGGCCACCGAGAACCCCATCGAGATGGAGGGCACGTACCCGCTGCCCGAGGCGCAGATCGACCGCTTCCTCCTGCAGCTCGAGGTGCCCGCGCCCGATCGCCAGACTTTGCTGGACATCCTCGAGGTGAATCCCACCGCGGGCCTGGCCGATCTGAAGCCCTGCTTCGACGCCGACACGCTGCGGGCGGCCATCGCCCACGTGGCCCGCCTACCGGCCGCAGACGCGGTGAAGGGCCACGTGGCCGATCTGGTGCTCGCCACCCGCCCCGAGCACGCGCCGCCGCGGCTGCAGCCGCTGCTGCGGTTGGGCGTCAGCCCCCGCGGGGCCCAGGGGCTGCTGTCGGCCGCCCGCGCTCGGGCCGCCATGGCCGGCCGGCTGCACGTCAGCCGCGAGGACGTGCGCGCGGTGGCGCCGGCGGTGCTCCGCCACCGGATCCTGCTGGGCTTCGCCGCCCGGGCCGAGGGCGTGGGCCCCGACGAGGTCGTCCGGGCCATCCTGGCGGCGGTCTGATCGTGGCCCGCGGGGCGACCCGTCGCGGCGACTTCCCCGATCACGCCACGCTGGCGGTGATCGAGCGGTTCTCGCTGCACCTGCGCCGCGCGGGCGCGCTGAGCGTGCGGGGTCGCCCTGCCCGCCGAGCGGCCGCGGCCGGCCTGGACTTCGTGGGCTACGCCGATCACCGGCCGGGCGAGAGCCTGCGGCACGTGGACTGGGCGGTCTGGGCCCGCAGCCGCAGCCTCGTGGTGCGCCGGTACGCCGACGAGGCCTCGGGCCTGCTGCTGGTCGTGGTGGACGGCTCGGGCTCGATGGGCGTGGGCAGCCCGAGCAAGTGGACGCTTGCTCGCGGGGTCGCCGCGGCGCTGGCCCATGCGGCTCTGGGCGAGCTGCACCAGGTGTTGGTGGGGGTGCTGACCGCCGATGGGCTGCGGGCTTTGCCCATCGGCGCCGGCGCGGGCTTCGCCCACGAGGTCTTCCACTTCCTGGGCGAGCACCAGCCGGCGGGCGCGGTGCGGTTGCCGCTGGCGTTGGCCGCGCTGCCCACGGACGGGGCCCGCGGCGACGCGATCATCATCAGCGACTTCCTCGATCCCGACGGCCCCCAGGCGGCCCTGGAGGCGGTCCAGCGGCAGGGGCTCCGCGTGGACGCCGTCCGCGTGTTGGCCCCGGGCGAGCTGACCGTCCCCGAGGCCGCAGTGTTGGCCGATCCGGAGGGCCCCACGGCCCGCTCCGCACCCCGCGGTGGCGAGCGCGACACCCTGCAGCGGCGCCTGGATGGGCTGCGCGACGCGCTGGCGCCCGCGGCTGGGCGGGTGGGGGGTGTCGGCGTCGATCTGACCGCTGACGCGCCCCTTGCCCAAGCGCTCGAGACCTACCTGCAGGCGGTGCAGGCCCACCGCGGGCGGCAATGATCGAGCTGGCCCGACCCTGGGCGCTGTGGGCGCTGCTCGGGCTCCTGCCGCTGTGGCGCTGGCATCGGCGCGCTCGGCCGGCCGGTGATCATCCCTTCACTGCGTTCTTCCTGTTGCCGGAGCGGGGCGCCGAGGGCGGCCGCGGCCCGCGCCTGCGCGCGCCCTGGCTGTGGGCGGCGCGGACCTTGGCCTGGCTGGCGCTGGTGGGCGCCGCGGCGGGCCCACGCTTCACGGCCCGGGATGGGACCCTGGTGTTGGCCGACGGCCCCGTCGAGCTCGATCCCGCCTGGGTCGATCCGGTGGTGGTGGTGCGCGCTGGGCAGCCCCCGACCGTGCACGACGGAGATCCGAACCGCCTGGCGCCCGTCGCGGGCCCGCCCGACTGGGGCGCGGCCCTGGTGGTGGGCAGGCGGCTGGCGCCGCGGGCCCGCGTGGTCCGCGCGCTGACTCGGCGCCCCGAGCCCGCCATCCTCGCAGCCGGCGCGGCGCTGGAAGGGCACGACGTCATCGTCACGGCGGCGGTGGCGGCTGAGGCGCCAGTGATCCGCCAGGGGGACCGCACGTGGCCCATGCGCCGCCGGGTGGGGGACTGGTCTGCACAGATCCGCGAGCTGGCGCCGGGCCCGGCAGAGGTCGTGGCCGGCGCAGCGCGCTGGCCCCTGTGCATCCCCGACGCCAGCCCGCTGGCGGTGGCCGACACGGGCTGGCCTGACGCCGTCGAGGCGGTGCTGGGCCTGCTGCCGGTGACGCGGGTGCCGGCGGAGGCGGCGGTCTGGCGGCCGGGAGCCGCGAAGCCGCGCCGCGCCGGCTGGGCGGCCTTCACGGCGGCGCAGACTACGGTGAGCTTCCCCGACGAGGCGCTGCTCGATGAGGGGCCAGCGGCCGTCCACTTCGCCGGCCGCCTGCCCCCGCCGGGGGCCGAGGTGCGGCGCTGGACCCGGCTGCGGGGCCCCGGAGAGCCCCTGCTTCATGCGGGCGACGCCGTGCTCGCTGATCGGGGCGAGGGGCCCGCCGGCCGGGACCTGCGCTTCGGCTTCCTACCCCGCGACAGTGATCTGCCCGAGACGGCGGGCTGGCCGGTCCTGTTCCAGGATCTGGTGCAGGCCGACCGAGTGGCGCGGGCCCGCTGCCGCCGGCACGTCGCCGGCCAGGCCCTGCGGCTGCAGGCCACGGCGCCCATCCGAGTTCGCGCCCCCGACGGGCGCCAGCAGACCCGCACACCGATCGACGGCACGGTGGTGCTCGGCGGGCTGGATCAGCTCGGCCACTACCGCCTGATCTCGGGCGACGAGACGGCCTGGGTCGCGGTCGTACCGCCACCTGAGGTCGGATCCGCGGTCGCAGATGACACCCAGAGCCCCACGGTGTGGGCGGGCGAGGCGCCCGATCATGCGGCCGCCGTCGCGGGCCTGGGGGCGCTGCTGGCCGGCCTGATCCTTGCGGGCTGGCGCCGGCGCTCCAGGTGGGCGGTGATGGCCGCCTTGGCCGCCGCCGTGGCGGCGGCCGATGTCCCCGTGGGGGGGCGGGTACCGGGCCGGCTCGTGGTGGCGGTGGATCGCTCCGGATCCATGCCCGCCGAGGCCTCCGACGACGTGTTGGCGGCGCTCTGGGCCGGTCTCGGTGGGCAGCCGGTGCAGTGGGTGGCGGGTGGATCTCGGGTGACCGGCACCGGCCGCCCCGGTGATCCGCTGCCGGCGCCCGACGGCGACACCCGGCACGGGCCGCTCTTGGCCGCGGCCGAGGCCCTCGCCGGGCCCGGGGGGGCGGTGGCGCTGCTCACCGACGGGCGCGCTGTCGATGGTCCCGTTGCGGCGACCCTGCCCATCTTCCCCTTGCCGGTGCAGGCCGCAGGGCCCGACGCGTGGATCGTCGAGGCGCAGGCGGTGCGCATCGGCGAGCGGGTGTTCGCGCGCGCCATGGCGGCGGCCGACCGGCCCGTGACGGCCACGGTCCGGCTGGGCGAGGTGGCAGTCGACGTTCGCCTGGGGCCCGAGCCACGGGCCGTGCGCGCCAGCCTGGCCCAGGCGGCGGACGAGCTGGCGGTGACGGTGGTCACACCGGGGGACCGTGAACCCCGCAACGACACCTGGATGGTGCCCACCGAGGCCGGCGCCCCGCGCACGGCCCTGGTGGTGGGGGCGGCGGCGTCGCCGTGGGTGAAGGCTGCCGGCCTGTCGCCCGAGGTGGTCCCCCCTGCGGGCCTGGCCGAGGCCGGGCGGCGTCTTGCGGGCGCCGGGGCGGTGGTGCTCCACGACCAGCCGGCGGGTCGCCTGGAGCCGGCGGTGTTGCCGCGGCTGCGACGGTGGGTCGAGGCCGGGGGGCTGTTGCTCCTCGCGGGCCGCCGCCAGGCCTTCGGGCCGGGCGGCTGGGCGGGCACGCCCTTGGATCAACTGTCGCCGTTGCGGGCGGATCCGCGCCCGCCAGGGGTGGACGGGTTGGCGGTGCTGCTGGCCCTGGACCGGTCGGGAAGCATGGCCACCGAGGCCGGGGGCATCGGGCCGGCCGGGGTGGGGCGCCTGGCGCAGGCGCTGGCCGACGGGCTGGGCGCTTCGGACCGCCTCGGGATCGTGGCGTTTGGTGAGGGCGTGCACCCGCTGGCGCCGCTGGCAGCGGCCGACCGTGTCCGCTCGGGCGGGGTGCCCGTGCCGAAGATCACCCGCGGCGGCACCCGCCTGGGCCCGCTGATGCGTGAGGCGGAACGGATCCTGGCCCGCAGCGGTGTTGAGGCCCCCGTGCTGGTGGTGGTGAGCGACGGCCGGTTCTCGGACGGCGACGATCCGGCCACCCGAGAGGCCGCCGTCGCGACGCTGCGGCGGCTGGGCGCGCGGCTGGTGGTGGTGTTGGTGGGTCCTGAGCCGGCAGAGCAGGCGGTGCGGAGCCTGGTGGAGGCGGTGGACGGTCTGCTGACCCGGGGCGGCGCTGACGAGGTGCCCCGGCTGGCGGTGGCGGGCGTGCTCGGAGGCGGCCGCGGCGGCCTGGTTGCGCCCGGCAGCGGAGTGCAGCCGGGCGACGGTTGGGGCTCGCGGCTCGGGGGGGCGCCCCCGCCGGTCGGGGGGCGCGTGCGGGTGGCAGCGCGGCCAGGGGCACGCGTCCTCGCCCGCGCGGGTGGCGATCCATTGCTGGCCGAGTGGAGTGTGGGCCAGGGGCGGGTGGTGGCGCTGGCCACCGACGCCTGGGCCCTGGACACCGCCCAGTGGGCCAGCCTGTTGGCGCCCGCCATCGCCCCCAGGCCGCGGGTCGCCGAGGTGTTCATCCAGGGTGACCTGCTCCATTACCAGGGCGACGTGGGCGATCCGCCACCCCAAGGCACAGCGGTGCTGCGGAGCGCACGGGGGGCCCGCGAGGTGGCCTGGCAGCCCACTGGGCCAGGGGCTGCGGTGGCGCCGCTGCCGCCGGGCCCGGCCGAGGTGATCGAGGTGGCCACCGCCACCGCGCGCGGGGCGTTGGTGACCCGGGTCGCGCGGCCCGGGCCGGCCGAACTGCGGGCCACCGGCGTGGATCCAGGAGCGCTTGCGCTGCAGGCGGCCCTCAGCGGGGGGCAGGTGTTGAAGGGCCCCCAGGATCTCGCGCCCTGGCGGGCCGGGCGGCGGCCCGCGGGCGGCTGGCCCGGCCCGCTGGTGTTCGGGCTGCTGGCCCTGCTGCTGCTGGGGTGGGACGCGCGCCGCTGGGCAGCGGGCGGGTAGGGGCATCGGACGGAACGGGCAGGGCAGATCCACCCAGCGGTGGGTGCTGTCGCCCGGCGCGCGACGTCAGTAGTATCACGGGCCTGGCCGGCCTCCCGGCCTGCACCCGACCGAGGAGTCCCCGAATGTCCCTCTTGGCGCGTCTGGCCGATCAGTTCCCCGCTTCGCCCGCTCGCGTGCGCCTGAAGGCGGCGCTGCTGTACGCCGGGGTCCGCTACCACGAGTCGCTGGCCGAGGCGGCCGACTGGGCCTTCCCCAACTACATGCCCTACATCCTGCCCCCGGGTGTGGCGGCCTTCCGGGGTCAGCGCAAGGTCAACCTGCCGTACCTGGTGCGCATGGCCGACGACACCCAGGTGCGGCTGCGGGTGAAGCCCGACAGCCCCTTCGAGATTCGGCCCGACGGGAGCCCCCTGGGCTTCGGCCTGTTCTATGGCCCCGACCAGACCCTGCTGACCTCGCTCACCTTCGAGCCGCGCCTGGCGTGGGTGGACGCCCTGACCGGCGACGGCACCCCCATGCGCCACACCGGCCTGAGCCAGCACGGCGAGATGCTGGTGCTGAACATCGCGCCGGGCTGCGAGTACTTCGTGGTGCCCGAGGGCGAGAAGACGCGGAACCTGAGCTGCTCCTTCTGCCTGTACGGCCTGCCCGACAAGCGCCTGGACAGCCTGGGCCAGCGGCTCTACGAGGCGGGCCTGCCCCCCGCGACCGTGAAGCGGGTCGTCGAGGCCTGCGCCCACCCCGACACCCGCGCCACCCAGCTCTATCTGGTGGGCGGCAGCATGCTCGACATGGCCAAGGAGGGTGAGCGCTACGTCCAGATCGCCCGCGCATTGAAGGACGTGGGGCTGACGGATCGCTACTACGTGGCCGCGGGCAGCGGGGCCCTGGAGCGCAAACACATGGAGGAGCTCAAGGACCTGGGTGTCCGCGGTGCCTGCTTCAACATGGAGGTCTGGGACGCCGCGCAGTTCGCCCGGGTGTGCCCCGGCAAGGACCAGATCGTGGGCCGCCAGCGCTGGATCGACTCGCTGGAGGAGGCCGTCGACGTCTTCGGCAAGGCGAACGTCATGACCGCCTTTGTCGGCGGCGTGGAGTTGGACGGCGAGGGGGCCATGACCGACGCGCGCCGGGCGCTCGAGAGCAACCTCGAGGCCGCCGAGTACTTCATCCCCCGGGGCGTGCAGACCATCTACTCGCTGCACTGGAAGGTCACCGGCAAGGACCGCGGCCAGGAGCCGGTGTACTCCCTCGACCTGTTCCTCGAACTGAACGAGCGCCTGGCGGCCATCCGCAAGCGCGAGAACCGGCTGATCAACCCGGCCTTCTTCAGCCGGCGCAGCGCCTACATGCAGCTCGAGCCGGACTACGACGAAGAGCCCGCCTGAGCGCGACAGCGAACGAGTAGAGGCGCCTGTACGCGGGGCCTCCAGAAGGGTTGACTTCTAAACCTTCGCTTGATTGTTGCGCCCCTGCTATATCTCCGGACGTGCGAGGCATAGGGAGGGGCTCATGACGCGGGTGTTCACCACCGGTCAGGTCGCGCGCATCTTCAGCGTGAACATCAACACGGTCATCAAGTGGTTCGACGACGGCAAGCTCGAGGGGTTCCGGCTGCCCCGCTCGAACGAGCGGCGGATCTACCGCGAGAGCGTGGTGGACTTCATGGAGTCCCACGACATCGCCCCCGAGCTGCTGCAGGCCTTTGATGACGAGCAGGGCAACAAGGGCAAGCGGGGCCGGGCCAAGAGCCAGGTGAACCCGGTGCGGCAGGAGGACCTGCGCACCTTCGCCCGCAAGCCCGTCGAGCTGCCCGGGGTGGTGCTGGACAACGGCACCGTGGTGCCCGTGAAGGTGCGCAACCTGAGCATGGGCGGGGTGTACGTGACGGGCTTCGCCAGCGCCGATCATCGCATCCCCGAGGAGTTCAGCATCAAGGTGGACGACGCCGAGCAGGGGTGGTCCATCGAGAGCACCTGCCAGCTCGTTCACCTGAAGCGCACCCGGGACGAAGGCTTCGGCCTGGGCTGCCGCTTCACCCAGGTCGACCCCAGCGCCCTGCAGGGCTACCTGCAGCGGATCTGACACCCACCAGCGACGGATCGGGCCCCCGCGTCAGCGGCCTTCCGTCCGGGCGCGGGTTCGTGTAAGCACAGGCCCTCGCCCCTTCCCGGAGGCCCCATGAGCGCCACGATCCTCGACGGCCGGGCCATCGCGCTGAAGGTGCGCGCCGAGGTGGCGCAGCGGGCTCAGGCCCTGCGCGCCCGCGGCATCGTCCCGGGCCTGGTGGTGATCCTGGCCGGCGACGACCCCGCCAGCGCCGTCTACGTCCGCAGCAAGGGCCGCGCCGCAGAAGCCTGCGGCATCGCTGCGCGCACGGTGCGCTTCGGTGCCGACGTCAGCTTCGCGACCTTGCAGGCCACCGTGGCCGAGCTGAACGCCGATCCGGCGGTGCACGGCATCCTCATCCAGCTCCCGCTGCCGCCGGGCGTCAGCGCCGAGCAGACTACGGCGCTGCTGGAGCAGGTGGATCCGGCCAAGGACGTGGACGGCTTCCACCCGCAGAGCCTGGGGCACCTGGTGGCGGGCGAGCCCACCTTCGTGGCCTGCACGCCCTCGGGTTGCATGCGGCTGCTGGCCGAGGCGGGCGTCGACCCCCAGGGCAAGCGGGCGGTGGTCATCGGGCGCTCCACCATCGTGGGCAAGCCCATGGCCCTGCTGCTGCTGCAGGCCCATGCCACCGTCACCGTCTGCCACAGCCGCACGCAGGACCTGCCGGCGGTGGTGCGCGACGCCGACATCGTCATCGCAGCGGTGGGTCGGGCGCGGCTGGTGAAGGGCGACTGGATCAAGCCCGGGGCCGCGGTCATCGACGTGGGCATCAACCGCGACGGCGAGGGCAAGCTCTGCGGCGACGTGGACTTCGAGTCCGTGGCCCTGGTGGCGGGCGTGCTCACGCCCGTGCCCCGCGGCGTGGGCCCCATGACCATCGCCTACCTCATGCACAACGTCTGCCTGGCCGCCGCGCGCGCGGCCGGCTGAGGAGCCCCCATGGCCAGCGAGACCCTGCGAAAGACCGTGTTCCACCCGCGCCACGCGGCCGCCGGCGCCCGCTTCGTGCCCTTCGGCGGCTGGGACATGCCGGTGCAGTTCACGGGCATCCAGCAGGAGCACCAGGCGGTGCGCGGCGACGTGGGCCTGTTCGATGTCAGCCACATGGGCGAGGTGGAGGTGCTGGGGGACGACGCGGTTGCGGCCTTCAACCGGCTGATCACCAACGATCTCGAGGCCATCCCCGACGGCCAGGCCCTGTACACCGCCATGTGTACGCCGGCGGGCGGCATCGTGGACGACCTGATCGTCTACCGCCTGAGCCGCCAGCGGGTCTTCGTGTGCGTGAACGCGTCGAACCGGGCCAAGGACTTCGCCTGGATCGTCGAGCACTTGACCGGCGCCACCGCCCACGATCGCAGCGACGACTACGCCCAGCTCGCCCTGCAGGGCCGCAACGCCCAGGCGTTGCTCGATCCGCTGTGCGCCGCCGATCTGGCCGCCCTGGGCCGCTTCCGCTGCGCCGAGACCACCATCGCCAGCCACCCCTGCCTGGTGAGCCGCACGGGCTACACCGGCGAGGACGGCTTCGAGATCTACATGCCCGTCGAGCACGGCCTGCCCATCTACGACGCGCTGCTCGCCGCCCGGCCCGACCTGCCGCTCATCGGCCTGGGGGCCCGCGACACCCTGCGCCTCGAGATGAAGATGGCCCTGTACGGCAACGACATCGACGAGACCACCACCCCCCTCGAGGCGGGGCTGAGCTGGGTGGTGAAGTTCGGCAAGGCCGACTTCATCGGCAAGGACGCCCTGGCCGCCCAGAAGGCGGCGGGCATCCCCCGGCGGCTGGTGGCCTTCAAGCTCGACGGCCGGGCGCCCGCGCGCCACGGCTACCCGGTGCTGGACGAGGCGGGCGCGGCCGTGGGCCACGTCACCTCCGGCACCCGCTCGCCCAGCCTGGGCGTGAACATCGGTCTGGCCTACGTGCCGGACGGCCAGCACAAGATCGGAGCCCCCATCCGGGTGGGGGTCCGCGATCGCGTTGAGACCGGGGTCATCGTCAAGCCCCCCCTTCGTCCAGCCCGGTAGCTGAGGAGCTCCCATGTCGTTCCCCGCGGATCTGCGCTACACCAAGGACCACGAGTGGGCCCGGCTTGAGGCCGACGGCACCATCACCGTGGGCATCACCGATCACGCCCAGGACGCCCTGGGCGACGTGGTCTACGTGGAGTTGCCCGAGGCCGGCCGCGCCCTGGAGGCCGGCGAGACCTTCGGCGTGGTCGAGAGCGTGAAGTCGGTCAGCGACCTGTACGCGCCCTGCGCCGGCGAGGTGGTCGAGAGCAACGGCCTGCTGCAGGACGCGCCCGAGACCATCAACGGCGACGCCTACGGCAAGGGCTGGCTGGTGAAGTTGAAGGTCGAGGACGCCGGCGTGCTCGACACGCTGCTCGACGCCAAGGCCTACCAGGCGCTGGTGGAGGCCGAGGCCGGCTGAGGTCGTCTCGGCGTGCCTGCGCCGGTCGAGCCGCCCGCCGACCGGCGGCGCCAGCCCGCCTACTGGGAGCGGAACATCCGCATCCCGCGCCCGTTGATCTCGAGGAAGAAGCTGAACCGGAAGTGGATCCGTCCGTCCTCGCCCATCAGGGCGTCGGGCGGGTTCGGGAACGGCTGCGCCTCGCGGAACGCCTGCAGCGCCGCGTCGTCCAGGAAGGCCACGCCGCTGTCCTTCGTGACGAAGATGTCATCAGGCTGCCATCCTTGTTGAGGGTGACCTCCACCACCGTCAGCCGGTCGCGCACGCCGTAGATGCGCCCGTAGGGATCGTAGCGGCGGTGGGCGTCCACTGCGCGCCAGCGCTGCTGCACCTGCCGCTTCACCCGGTTGAAGAACCAGGCGTGCTTGTACTCCTGGGTGTTCAGGAAGGTGCCGTTGCCCTCGTTCACTTCAGGCAGGTGGTCGATGCTCCCGTCCTTCCGAGCGACGGCTTCGGGGCCCAGGCTGGGTAGCAGATCGCGGTAATCATCGGGGGCCGCCGCGCCGCCCGGATCGCCCCCGCCGCCAGCGGGCTGACCCTCGGCCAGCTTGGGCTCCGGCGCCTGAAAGGGCCCCTCGCCCAGCGGCCGCTTCGCCTCAGGCTGATCCTGCTTCGCCTGGGCGCTGTCGGCGGCCTTGGGCCGAGCGGGCCCCGGCGGGCCCGGCTGCTCGCCCTTGCGCTCGGCGTCGCCGGCGCGATCGGCCTGCGCCTGGCGGGTCTTCTGCCGGTCCTTGGGCCGCGCCTCGGGCTTGTGGCGGGCCTCACCCTCGGTCTTGGCGCCGTGTCCCAGCTTCACCAGGTCCGACTTCATCACCTTCGGGGCTGGGCGCCTCCTTGTTGGCGCTGACCTGCTCTTTGTCGACCTTGCTGTCGTACTCGGCGTAGTACTTCGCGTCCTCGGGCCGCTCGGGGTTGGGCGGCGGTGGGATCTCCACCACCTGCTTGTCCACCTTGTCGGGGGTCTTCTTCTCTTTGGGCGGCTCGGGCGGCGGCGGGGGCGGCTTGGGCCGCTTCTCGGCCAGCGCGATCAGCCGGTCCACCTCGGCCTCGCTCAGGATGGGCACCGCCTGGGTGGGCTTCACGGCGCGGGCCTGAACGGGCTTGGCCTCGGGGGGGTTGGCCACCCACTCGAAGATGGGCAGGGCCACGAGCGTGTGCACGGCCACCGAGGCGATCGCCGCCCACGCCAGCCGCTGCCGCAATCCCGGATCCCGCCTCATCGACTCCTCGGCGTCCTCAGCCCTCGGGCCCTTCAACCGCTTGGATCATCGTGGGATGCCCCGGCTGGAGCAATCGGTTCTCGCGGCGCCTCACGCCCGCGGGGGCAGGGCGTCCACGGCGGCCCGCATGGCGGCCACGCGGTCGCTGGCCACCAGCCCGTCGGGCCCCTTCAGCGCGGTGCCGACGATGAAGGCATCTGCGGCGCCCAGGGTCGCTGCGGTGGCCGGGGTGGCCCCGCTGCCGATGACCACCGGGGTGCCCGGGACGGCGGCCTGCACCGCAGCGATGCGGCTGGGATCCGTGGGCTGCCCGGTGCCCGAGCCGCTCACCACCAGCGCGGCGGCTCGGGCCCGGTGCACGGCGTCCTTGGCCTGCTGGGACAGGTCCAGCGCGCCCAGCGGCGCGGCGTGCTTCACGGCCACGTCCGCCCACACGCCGATGTGGCGGGCGTCCAAGAGCTTGGCGGCCCGCAGCAATTCGGCGGCGCAGCCCTCGATGATCCCCTGGTCGGTGACCATCGCCCCCACCAGCACGTTGACGCGGATGAAGGCTGCCTGGCTGGCCACGGCGATGGCCAGGGCCGAGCGCCCGTCGTTGCGCAGGGCGTTGATGCCCAGGGGCAGGTCCCCGATGACGGCCTTCACTTCCACGGCGGCGCGGGTGAGGGCCGCCACCGTCTCGGGAGGCAGGCCGCTCTTGAAGAACGGCGCGTCGTGGAAGTTCTCGACCATCACCGCGTGCACGCCGCCGGCGGCCAGCGCCTCGGCGTCGGCGCGGGCGCGATCGATCACCCCCTGCAGATCCCCGTCGTACAGCGGCGCCCCGGGCAGCGGCCCCAGGTGCACCATGCCGATGAGGGGGCGCAGGCCGCGGGCGAAAGGCCAGGGGACGTGAAGGTTGCGCTCACGGCGCCCCCGCGTCGGGGGCCTTGGCCGGGGTCGGCTCGGCGGCCGGTGCGGGCTCGGTGGGCAGCGGCGGCAGCAGGCCCTTGAAGTCGTTGCTCTGGCGGGCCAGCACGCGGTCGGGATCCAGGCCGCTCGTCCGGGCGAGCTGGCGGATCTCGTCGCGCTGCCGGGCGATGACCGTGGCCCACTGATCGGCGTTCTTGAAGCGCAGGCTGCCACGGCGGGCGGCCATGCGGAACTCCCGCACCGCCTCGTCGAAGCGCTCCTGCACCCCGCGCACCTCGAGCAGGCCGCGGCGGAAGCTCACGTCGCCCAGCATGTCCAGCAGCTCGCGATCCTCCAGCGCCGTGGTGTGACGCAGCTTGTGCGCCTTCAGCAGCATGGCCTCGGCCCGCTCGGGATCACCCCGGTCCAGGTCGTCGATCTCCTTCTTGGCCACCCGCACGAACAGGTCCCGCAGCACGCGGTCCAGCTCCTCGTGGCTCATGGCGCCCGTCATCTCGGGGGCGATGCCCGGGGGGACGGTGAAGGCGTCGTAGGCGGTGGTGGGGGCGTACTTCGCGGTGCCGAAGGGCAGGTACAGACCCCGCTCCACGGTGACGCGGTTGTCGTCCACCTCCAGGTAGAACCGGCTGTGGTGCACGCTCGACACGTACCAGAGCAGGCCCAGCAGCACGACCGCCACGCCGGCGATGATGGGCTTCAGCGAGCCACCGCGGCGGCGGGACTCCGTGGGCGAATCGCCGCCCAGATCGATGCCGGGGTCGTCGTCGCTGAACAGCTCTTCGACCGGGGCTTCTCGGGATCGCTCACAGGGCCACCTCGCCTGTCACCGTCGGATCACGGCGGCATCATACGGCACCCACCGCCAGGGCGCATCTTGCGCCCGCAGGCGGGCGGACAGAGGGCGGCTCAGACGGCCACCCCGAAGTCGCGCAGCGCCGAGTTCAGGGACGTCTTGCGGTCGGTGCTGGCCTTGCGCTCGCCGATGATGAGCGCGCAGGGCAGGTGGTAGGTGCCAGCGGGGAAGGCCTTGGGGCGCGTGCCCGGCACCACCACCGCCCGGGGGGGCACCACGCCCTTCAGCACCCGCTCCTGGGGCCCGGTGACGTCGATGATGGGCGTGCTGGCGGTGAGTACGACGTTGGCGCCCAGCACCGCCTCGGCGCCGACGCGCACGCCTTCCACCACGATGCTCCGCGAGCCGATGAAGGCCCCATCCTCGATGATGACGGGCGCCGCGGCCGGGGGCTCCAGCACACCGCCGATGCCCACGCCGCCCGACAGGTGCACACCGGCGCCGATCTGGGCGCAGCTCCCCACGGTCGCCCAGGTGTCCACCATGGTGCCCTGGCCCACCCACGCGCCGATGTTCACATAGCCGGGCATCAGCACCACGCCGGGCTGCAGGTGGCTGCCGTAGCGGGCCACGCCCGGCGGCACCACCCGCACGCCCTGGGCGGCCAGGTCCGTCTTGGTGGGGATCTTGTCGTGGTACTCGAAGGGGCCGACCTCCAGGGTCTGCATCTCGCAGATGCCGAAGTACAGCAGCACGGCCTGCTTCACCCAAGCGTGCACCGTCCAGCCGCCTTCGCCGTCGGGCTCGGCCACCCGCAGGGCGCCGCAGTCCAGATCGGCGATGACGCTGCGCACCGCCTCGGCGGCGGCGGCGAGCTGGTTGCGGTCGGCGAAGGCGGCTTCGATGAGGGCGCGGCGCGGTTCCATCACAGGCTCCGGGGGCAAGGGTTCGGCTGGCTTGGTGCCACGGGCGGCCGGCGCCCGCAGGGGGCAGGGTGGGCGGCCTGGGCCGGGCGGGCTATGCTCGCCGCCGATGATGAGCCTTGCCCTGCCGTTGCTGTGCTTCGTGTTGGCCAGCCCCGTGCCCGAGACCCCCGCCCTGTGGGCCGCGCGGGCGCAGGCGGCCCTGGCACGGGGCGACGAGCTGGGGGCGGTGGAGGCCACGCAGCGCAGCCTGGCACTGGATCCCCAGCAGCCGGCCCTGCGCCGCACCCTGCGCCGGCTGGACCCGGATCTGGCCGGAGCCGGCGCCGCCCTGGGCTGAACTTCCGGTGGACGGAGCGGTGCCGCCTGCCTGGACCGCCGACGCGGTGGAGGCGCTGGCGTGGCACCACGGCGTGCGGCTGCGGGCCGACGGTCGGCTCACCGAGTGGTGGCAGGCGCTGTTGGTGGCGCGGGATCTGGGGCGCGTGGCGCCCCTGGAGGTGCCCGCGGAGGCCGACGTGCACCGGCTGCGGCGATGGCCTGCGGCGGGCGGGCCGCCCGTTGAGCTGGCGCTCGACGCCCTCCAAGAATGGGCAGACTCGGCTGGGGATCGCCTCGAGCTCGCCTGGGAGGTGGATCGGCCGGCACAGGCGGCCGACGGCGCGGTCCTGCGGGTGGCCGCCCCGTGGCCGGCGCAGGGGGGCAGCTTCAGCCTGGTGCTGGACGCGGCCGACGGTGGCTGGGTCGAAGGGTTGAGGCTGCCGCCCCCGCAGCACGACGCGGCCGCCGGCATCTGGCGCTGGCGTTTGCCCGAGCTGCCCGCGCGGTTGGGCGCGGCCGATCCGCACGCGGCCGACGCTGCCGACTGGTTGATGAGCGAGCCCGCTGTGCTGGTGGGGCGTGCCGTGGATGGACCGGCCTTTGCCCAGGCCCACGGGGCCGCGAGCGCGGTGCCCCCCGACTTGCTCACGGCGGTGCGACTCCGGGATCGGCCGGTGGCCACCCGCATCGCGACGCTGGGGGCGCGGGGCTATCCGCCGGTGGCGCTGGCGGCGGCCTTGCGGCTGGCGGAGGTTGAAGCGTGGCCGGTGCGGGTGCGCCGGCGTTGGCAGAGACCCCGCGATGATCTGCCGCGCAGCGCAGCGTTGTTGCCTACGGTCGCCGTGTGGCTGCCGGGCGAGGGGCAGGTGCTGGCGGCCGGCGCAGTGGCGTCGGACCTTGCGGCGGCCGACGCCGTGGTCCTGGACGGATCGGGCCGGTGGGTTCGGCTGCCGGCGCCCCCGATTCACCGGGCGCGGACGGGGCAAATCCAGCAGCGCAGCGCAGAGATGGTGTGGGTGCTGGGGGCCGATCCTGCGGCGTGGTCGGCGGCGGAACCCGAGGGGCCGGGCCACCGTGCGCCCCTCCGGCGTTGGCACAGCCCGGCGCCCCACCGCCCATGGGCCCGCTGGGGCCGCGTCCTGGGTCGCGGTCGCACCGTCTGGCTGGGGACGCCGAGCGATACCGAGGTCACCTACACCACCGATCGGGTGCCGGCGCCGATGGCGCTGGCGGGGCCCGCCGGGGCGAACTGGTCGCGGCGCGTCACGGCGCTGCCCGAGGGTGGAAAGGTCGTCAGCCGGCTGCGCCTCCCGGGGGGGGCCGTCCCCGTTGAGGATCAAGCGGCGCTCTTGCGATTCGTCATGCAGGTGGAAGCGGCCGAAGGGGCCCCACCGTGAAGGCGCCTGTGGCACGCCACGGCCTGGCGCTGCTGGGCCTGGTGCTGGTGGCCTGCGGCCCCGCGGTGGTGGCCCCGCCCGTGCCGGACTGGCGGCGCGAGGTCGAGCGGCTGCAGGCGCAGGCCGTGCTGGACGACACGCTGGGCAGCCCCGGTCAGGCTCGCCTGGCCTTCCTGCTGGACTTCCAGGCCGACGAGCCGGCCCTGGCTGACGCGGCAGACCGGGCGGTCGGCGACGCGGCGGCGCTGAGGGCGCTCGCGTTCCGGGCGGTGGAGCGGCGCGCGCCGGGCTGGCAGCAGGCCGTCGCACGGGCCCTGGCCGCAGCCCCGGCGGATCCCGGCAACGCTGGCCTGACCCTGTGCGCACGGGCGGCGGGTCAGGCGTTGCCTGCCCCGGCTGGCCTGCCGGCCGCTCAGCGCACGCTCGATGCCCGGGCGCGGCAGGATGCGCGGGCCTGGCGGGCCCTGTGGTGGGTGTCGCACGCGTTGGACGCCCACGCCGCCGACCGCATCGCCGCCCGCTGGGCCACGCACTGGCCCGCCCACGGCCCGGCGTGGTCGGCCGTGGGGCAGGGGGCGCTCCCGCTGTCCCACCGGCTGACGGCGCTGCGGCGCGCCGCCCTGGCCGGGCAGGTGGACGCCATGGGGGCCCTGGTGTCGGCGCTCGAAGCCAGCCGGCGGCACTCCGAGGCCTCCGAATGGCGCGACCGCTTGCGGCGGTTGGGCCACCCCGCCCCTGCGCCGAGCGCTCGCCCGCAAACCCCAGCGGCGGGCCCGTCAATCCCGGTGCCCGCCACCGTCCAAGCGGCCGTGGCCGCGCTGCCGCCGCCGGAGGTGGGCGTCCGCTGGGTCATCTGGGTGGACGGTTGGCAGATCGAGCGACAGGGCGCGGGCGCGGTGCGCGTTGCGCCCGCAGCGGAGGCCGCCGCCGTGGCCTTCGCCGGCCCCGAGGCCGCAGCACGCGTCCAAGCAGTCGTGGTGCGTGACGCGCCCCCCGCCCCGCTGGATGGGCCGACCCCGCAGGGGATCACCTGGGGCGGTCGGCGAGCCTGGCGGGCAGCGCTGGATCAAGTGCCGGTGGCCCCGGCGGGTGTCCCGCCTGCCTGGCTGGAGGGGCTGGCCCTGGTCCCGGAGCCCCGAGCACCGCGACCCGCATCGGCCGGGTGGCAGGTGGACGGCACGCTGGACCTGGCCGCTGGGCGGTTCGGCCTGCAGGTGGCCTGCCCCCCGGCCCATGCGGAGGCCCTGCGCGCGTTGGCCGCGCAGGGGGATCGGCTCGACTACCGGCTGGGGGCGCTGCTCCCCGTCGACACCCTGGCCCACGTCCGCTGGGCTGACGGTGTCCTGCACGTTGAGGGGACTTTGCACGCCGCGGCGCCCGGCCCGTGGCTGCCTGCACCGCTGCCCGTCGCGCTGGGCCTCGTGGACTGGCCCCGCCCCGGCGGGGGCGCCACGGCGTTGCCTGACATGCGCCTGGCGTCCCGCTGGCAGGTGAAGGGAAGGCCCCGGCACTGGCGTGGGGCGCTGCGGTGGTTTAACGTCGAAGCCGCCGGCCCCTGGGGCGTGCTTCGACAGGCGACGGGTGAGGGCGATGACGCCGCCACGGCGGTGATCGAGCGTCGCGTGGAGTTCGCACACCCCGCCCTGGTGGCGGGTGACGCGCACGGCAAAGCCGCGCTGCGTGAGGCGGCGGCCCGCTGGGCCCCCGCCGCGCCGCCGGTGGGAGGGGAGTGATGGAGCGGGTTTGCGGAGGCTGCCGGTTCTTTCGGGTCACCGAGGACCGGGAGGATGGCCGCATCGGAAGCTGTCGCCTCGAGAAGGTCATCGGCGTCTTCCGCGAGTCCATGCGGGGGTGCGCGTCCTACGCGAAGCCGGGCGACATGCCCACCATCGGTGCCGGCACTCGGAGCGGCACCGTCCGCCGGGCGCGGACGGGATCGGGCGAGGTGCCTGCAGTGCCGGCCGTCAGCGCGGAGGCGCTGGCCACGAGCCTGGCCACCCTGCCACCCGCCGCGCTGAAGACCCTGCTCAGCGACCTGATCGCGCAGACGGTCCGGCTGGGGAACACCGATGACCTGGGGCGCCGCTGGGCCACCGGGACGCTCATCTTCTGGGCCGCCGATCGGAACCTGAAGCCCAAGGAGATGGCCCTCGATCAGTTCCTGCACAAGCTGGTCATGATCCGCGACAACCTCCGGGTGTTGGAGCAGAAGATCAACAGCCACGGCCAGCTCCAGGATGCCGAGCGCATCGACCTGCAGCGACGGGTCACGCTGTCGCAGTCGGCGCTGTTCGACCTGGCCTACGGCTGGTGCCCGGGGGCCGCCAGCGAGCACCCCGACGCGCAGGGGCTCTTGGCTGATCTGCTGCTCGAGGTCGAGATGGACGAGCTCGAGGAGCCCCTGCTCGCTTTGGGCGAGCGCTGGCACGGCGGTCAGGTGCGCTACGTGGGCGACGGCGTCGAGGTGGAGGAGCCCATGGAGCGCTTCTACTTCCGGCTGATGCGCCTGCGCGGCCGGATGATGGCTCTGGAGGCCACGTTGGCGGCGCACCCCCACCTGGGCGAGAGCGACGGCGACGTCATGAGCGGGTACATCCGCCGCAGCTACGGCTCGCTCACCTCCTTCAACATCCTGCTGAAGGAGCGCGCGGACTACTTCACGAGCGGTCGCTGATCGGGGCGTCCACCCGTACCACGGCGGTGGGGGACAGGCCGGCCAAGAGCACCACAACCGCCGCGTCCACCGCGTCGGGCGTCCGCGACTCCACCGTGATGCGGACCCTGAAGTCGGCCTCGTCGAAGCGCGGGTAGCTGCCGATCATCACGTCGTGCTCGGCCTGCGCCTGCCGGAGCAGCGCGGCGATGCTGCCCTCATCGGCGTTCAGATACAGGTTGCGCAGGTGGATGGTGCCGCAGGCGAAGCGCTCCGCGATGGCCTCGAACTTCGCGCGGAAGATCTTCGGCACGCCAGGCAGGATGTAGATCTCGCGGAAGTTGTAGACGGGCCACGGCATCCGCTCGGTGCGGATGAGCTCGCAGCCCTCCGGCACGTCGGCCATGCGCAGGTGGTCCGGCTGCAGACGGTCGCCGAAGTAGTGAGCGATCAGCGCCGCAAGCTCGGCGTCGCGCACCAACGGCACGTCGAAGGCCGTCGCGATGGTCTCGAGGGTGATGTCGTCGTGGGTGGGCCCCACGCCCCCGCTGGTGAACACATGGTCCACCGCGCGGTGCACCCGGCGCACCTCGTCGGTGATGGCCGCCGGATCGTCCGGCACGACGCTGATGCGCCGCAGATCCACCCCCAGGGTGCGCAGCCGCCGGGCCAGCCAGGCCGCGTTCTCGTCCTGGATCTTGCCGCTGAGCAGCTCGTTGCCGATCAGGACGATGGCCGCGGTGCGCATCAAGGCCTCCAAGGGGCAGGGCAAGCGGTCAGTTCAGCAGAACCAGGCGTTCGCCGTCCAGCCCGCAGAACTCGGTCTCGGCTGGGTATCGGGTCCCGCAGCGGGGGCAGGTCTTGGCCTGGACGGTGGCCATGACGGTCGTGGCGTCGGCTGGGTCATCGATGACCAGCGGCGCCCCGTCATGGGCGCAGTGCGAGGCGCTGGACGGCCAGTGGGTGCCGCATCGCGGGCAGCGCTTGGGCTGGGCTGCGGCGGCCACGGCCTCGGTCGCCTCTTCCAAGGGCTGGCCGTCGTGTGGACAGAAGCGGGAGCCGTCATCGAAGTGCCGGCCGCAGCTCGGGCACACCATGGGCCCATCGTCCAGGTCGGCGGGTCCGGGGCCCGGTGGCGCGCTCGGCGCGCGACCGTCGGGCGGGGGCGTGCTGGAAGACATTCTGGGGAGGCTCGGGGGGGCTGGCCGGCGTGCGGCCTCCAGCAACCCCTGGGCCGCCCCTGCCCGCCGCAGGCGTCGCGCGCTCAGCCCGATCCAGACGGCGATGGCCAGCGCCGCCAGTCCCAGGCCGATGAACAGCCCCACCACCAGTGGACTGGGGCCTGACGCCGGTGGGGGCGCGGTCACCTCGGCGGTCACTGCGGAGCCGGCCTGTGGGGCCAGCCCGAGATCTGCCTCGACCTCCAGCGCCCCGTCCTCGTCCCAGTCGGGTACCAGCTCCTCGGCGGCAGAGCTGACGACGCGTCCGGGCTGTGGGGCAGGGGCCGCCGCCACGGTCAGCGACCAGACCACGGACTGCCCGTCGAGCGTCGCGGTGACCGTACCCGAGCGCCCCGCGTCGCCCGCGCCGAGCTGCAAGACGCCCTTGTCGGTGATGCGTCCCAGGCTGGCCTGCCAGGTGGGCTCGGCAGCCACCGGGCACCCCTCGGCGTCCTCGGTCTGCACCCGGAACTGGAGGGCCTGCCCCGAGCGGCCCCGTTGGCTCGCGGCCCCCACTCGGCTCAGGCGGGCCGCGGGGCCTGGCGCTCGGCAGCGGTCCAAGGGCGGGTCGCGCCGCAGGGTCCACCGGGCGTGCTGGGTGAGCTTGCAGGCCGTGCCCTTGAGCACCCAGTCGTACTCGAACCGCTCCAGCACCGTCAGGGCGTTGGGATCGCCGTCGAGCAGACGCGCCTGGCCTTTGACGGGCTGCGCCTTCACCGGGTTGGCGCAGCGCACCCGTCCTCCGCCGCCCCGGCCACCCCGCATGGAAGGGATCCCGGTGGCCGCAGCGCAGATGTCAGGCTGAAAGACTGGGGGGGCGCCGCCCTGGGCCCGAAGCCAGCCTTCAGCGTCCAGCCGGTAACGCGCCCCGGGCCCATGACGCTGGGCGTCCGGTTGGGGTCCGCAGTCGGGGCCCCACGCCTCGATGTCGAAGGAGCGGTGCCCCTCGACCAGCACATAGTCGCCGGGCGGCGGGGCCGCCAGCGCGGGGCCGGCGCCCAGCCCCAGGACGAGGGCGAGGCGGGCGCGAACAGGGCTCAATCAGAACTTCGCGTTGGCCGTCTTGCCGCCGACAACGGTCACGGTCTTGCGCTTGCCGTCGACGGTGACCGCGTACTTGCCGGCCTTCAGGCGCAGGGGCTTGCGCATGGGCAGCTTGCCCCGCATGCGACCCTTCACGAAGACCTTGGCGCCCGCGGGGCCACTCACCTTCAGGTTGCCGAACTGGGCCTTGGGGCGCTGCTTCTTCTTGGCGGCCTTCGCCTTGGCCTTGGCCTCCTCGGCCTTGATGCGCTCTTCCTCGGCCTTCGCGGCGGCCAGCGCCTTCTCCTCTTCGATCTGCGCCAGCTTGGCCTTCACGGCCTCAGCCTCGGCCTTCGCCTGGGCCGCCTCGGCCTCAGCCTTGGCCTTGGCCGCCTCGGCCTTGGCCTTGGCCTCCTCGATGGCCTCGCGCTCCTTGCGCGCCTTCTCGGCCTCCGCCTCGGCGGCCGCCTTGTCGGCCGTCGCCTGAGCGGCCGCAGCCTTGGCCTTCGCCGCCGCCTCCTTGGCCGCCAGCTTCTCGGCCTCGGCGGCCTTCTTCGCGGCCTCGGCGGCCTGCTTCTGGGCCTCGGCGGCCAGCTTCGCCGCCTCAGCCGCCTTCTTCTTCTCTTCGGCCGCCGCGGCCTTCTCTTCGGCCGCCTTGGCCTTGGCCTCGGCCTCCGCTGCCTTCGTGGCCGCCTCAGCCGCCTTGGCCTCCTGCTCGGCATCCGCCGCGGCCTTCTTGGCCTCCTCGTCGCTCAGGGGCTTGTCGGCCTGCGCGGCCTCGTCGCCGCCCTTCGCCTCGTCGCCACCGGCCTCGTCGCCGCCGTTGGCCTCGTCGCCGCCGTTGGCCTCATCGCCGCCGTTGGCCTCGTCGCCGCCGTTGGCCTCGTCGCCGCCGTTGGCCTCGTCACCACCCTTGGCCTCGTCGTCGCCGGCCTGGTCACCGCCCGCTTCGTCGCCGCCCTTGGCCTCATCACCGCCGGCTTGGTCACCGCCCGCCTCGTCGCCCGCGGGCTGGCCCTCGGCCTCGGCGCCGTCGCCCTCGGGCTGGGCCTCGCCGCCCTCATCGGCCGGCTGCGCGGCCACGGCAGGGTTGCCGCCCTCGCCGCCGGGCGTGGGGGCGCGCAGGAAGAAGAAGGTGGCCCCGGCCAGGGCAGCGATCAGGGCGGTGAGCGCCACCGTGCGGGCGGCGCCGCCGGAGCGACCACCGACAACGGCCGGCAGAACCACCGCCGGCGCCGGCGGGGCGGTCTGCGGCATCATGCCGGTCATGGGGTTCAGCGCGACATGGGGCATGGCGGCCATGAGATCCTCCAGGAAGGCCCGCGCCGAAGGTTGGCGCTGGGGGGGGTCTTTGGACAGCGCCCTGAGGGCGACAGCTTCGAGCCGCGCGTAGGCCTCGTCATCTTCGGCCGACACGTGCTCACGGGTGATCGGCGCGGGCTGCGCCGACAAATGCTTGGTCAACATCTCGACCACCGTCCCCGCCTCGAAGGGCAGGGTGCCGGCGATCATCTGATACAGCACGACCCCCAGCGCATAGACGTCGGCCCGGGGACCGACATCTTCGCAGCGGATCTGCTCGGGGGCCATGTACTGGGGTGTCCCGAAGATGGCGCCGGCGCGGGTGATCGTCTCCAGGCGATCGCCGCGCGACGACTGGGTCACCTTGGCGATGCCGAAGTCCAGCACCTTCACGAAGTCCTGCTGATCCGCCAGCCGGGACAGCATGATGTTCTCGGGCTTCAGGTCGCGGTGGACCAGGCCGCGGCCGTGGGCCTCGGCCAGAGAGCCACAGACCTGGGCGAGGATCCGCACGATCCGGTCGGGCCGCAGCACCGACTCCCGCTCGAGCAGGACGTCCAGGCCTTCGCCGTCCAGGAGCTCCATGGCGATGAAGAGGGTGCCGTCCTCGTCCTGGCCGAAGTCGTGCACCGTGATCGTGTTTGGGTGGGCGAGCTGGCTGGCGGCCTGCGCCTCGCGCTTGAACCGCTCCACGGCCTGGGCGTCGTCGGCCAGCGCCTGGCGCAGGGTCTTGACGGCCACCAGGCGGCCCATGGGGAGCTGCTCCGCGCGGAACACCTCACCCATGCCGCCGTCGCCCAGCTTCGACAGGAGCCGGTAGCGGCCGGCCACGAGGCGCCCGCTCCAAGGGTCGACCGGTGCCTGGGCCGCCTCGTCGAACGCGTGGCCGCACTCCAGGCAGAAGCGCGCCGCGGGCTCGGCGTCGGCGCCGCAGCTCGGACAACTCTTCATCGTCCCTCCCACCGGCCGGCAGGCCCGCCCGCCGCGACGGCGGACGGGGCATGGTGTACCATCGGGGCGCGGCGATGGGAACCACCCGCGACGCGCAGGGCTTGCCTGACCACGCTCGCGCTGATAACTTCACCGCACACTTGCCGCAGGCGTCGCCCGGTTCCACAGGCGGCGGCTCGCGAAGCCCCGCATCATCAGGGCACATCGGACCACGGGTCACAGCCCGCCGGGTCTTCCGGATCAACCCCGGAGTCAAACCGTTTGAGTCAGTCCAATCGCAAGCGCAGGAGCAAGGGTCGCAGCCGCGGCAACACCGCCGCCGACCATCAGGCCCGAGCGAACCACGAGACCGTCGAGGACTCCCAGACCTTCTGGGCCCGGTCCAACGCCCGCCTGGGCATGGATCCCGCCGACGCCAACCCGGGCCGTAAGGGCGTGGGGCGGCAGCAGGTCGACATGCCGTGCAGCGTGTGCGGCAAAGAGGTCCTTTGCGATCGCCTGCCGAAGAGCCGCTACGACGTCACCTGCGACGACTGCAAGGGCGCCCTGGGCCACATGATCCAGGGTGACGAGCGCGACGAGGCGATCGCCCTGCGGCGCGCCCTGAACCCCGGGCGCAATCGCAAGCACGAGGGCATCCCCGAGTTCAGCGAAGAGGATCTGGACGCGCTGGACGAGGTGCGCGCCCGCGCCGATCTGGGCACAGGTCGCAACTCGAACCGGAAGGGCAGCGGCGGGCGCCGGCGGCGCAAGAAGGGCGGCAGCCCCAGCGGCAACGGCAACGGCAACGGCGGCGGCGGCAAGCGCAGCGAGGGCGGTGAGCGCCGTCGCGGCGGACCGCGTGGGGGCTCCAAGGGGGGCGACCAGGGCGGCGGCGATCAGGGCGGCGGTGACCCGAACGGCGACGGCAACGGGAAGCGGCGCCGGCGGCGCCGGCGGCGCCGGGGTGAAGGCGGCGGCGAGGGGGAAGGGGCGAGCAGCGCCCCCAGCCAGGCGGCCGCCAACGGCTGAGCCGGGCGGCCTGCGGGCCCGAGCCGCCCGGAGCGGGCGGTCGGGTCGCTGCTCAGTTCAAGGCCGGGGCCGGGTGCCCCGCGCACAGGTCGGCCACCTCGGCCGCGATCTTCTCCAAGAGCTGCGCATCGTCCGGCGAGGCCACCACGGCCGCGATCCAGTCCGCCAGGGTGCGCATAGCGTCTTCGCCCAGGCCGCGCGTGGTGAGCGCGGGCGTCCCCAGGCGGATCCCGCTGGGGTCGAACGGCTTGCGGGGGTCGAAGGGGACGCTGTTGGCGTTGCAGATGATGCCCGCCCGCTCCAGGGCCTGGGCAGCCACCTTGCCGCGCACCCCCTTGTTCGTCAGGTCCACCAGCAGCAGGTGGTTGTCGGTGCCCCCCGACACCAGATCGAAGCCGTGGTGCAGCAGCCCCTCGGCCAGCACCTGCGCGTTGCGCACCACAGCGGCGGCGTAGGTGCGGAAGTCCGGGGTGTTCGCCTCGGCCAGAGCCACGGCCAGACCGGCAATGGCGTTCTCGTGGGGCCCACCCTGAAGGCCCGGGAACACGGCCCGATCGATGGCGCCAGCGTGCGCCGCCTTGCACATGATGAGGCCGCCCCGCGGCCCGCGCAGGGTCTTGTGGGTGGTGGAACTGACCACATCGGCGTGGGGGAACGGGCTCGGGTGCGCCCCGCCGGCGATCAGGCCCGAGATGTGGGCGATGTCGGCGAGCAGCAGGGCCCCGACCTCGTCAGCGATGGCCTTGAACCGCGCGAAGTCGATGATCCGGGGGTAGGCCGACGCGCCGCAGACGATGAGCTTGGGCTTGTGGGCCCGCGCCAGCTCGGCCACCTGGTCGAAGTCAATGCGCTGGTCCTCGCGGCGCACCCCGTACTGCACGGCGTTGTAGAACTTCCCCGAGATGGTGATCTTCCAGCCGTGGGTGAGGTGCCCGCCGTGGGGCAGGCTCATCGACAGGATGGTGTCGCCCTGCTGCAGCAGCCCGAAGTAGACCGCCAGGTTCGCCGGCGATCCCGAGTACGGCTGCACGTTGGCGTGCTCGGCGCCGAACAGCGCCTTCGCCCGGTCGATGGCCAGATTCTCGAGCACGTCGACGTGCCCCTGACCCTGGTAGTAGCGCTTGCCGGGGTAGCCCTCGCTGTACTTGTTCGCGAAGGCGCTGGCCGTGGCAGCGAGCACCGCGGCCGAGGCGTAGTTCTCGGACGGGATGAGCCGCAGGGTCTGCTGCTGACGGGTCGCCTCGAGCTCGATGAGCCGGGCCACCTCGGGATCGACGTCGCGGATCGGGCCTTGGAGCATGACCTCTCCGTGGGGCAGGGGCGCGAAATGACCTCGCGCGGGGGCCAGTGTCTAGCACTGCGTCGCCTCGACTCACAACCACCGGCGCGGCGGCTCGACGACTGTGGTAGGGTCCGCTGCTCTGCGCCCACCCGGGGCGCACGGAGGTGACGGTGACGCAGGGCGAGGGGCGACGGCGGGGGCTCGGCTGCCTGTTCGGGGTGTTGGCCCTGTCGGCAGTGCTCGGCGCCTTCGGGCTGGGGCTTGCCGGCTTGCTCGGGGGCGGCGGAGGCGCCGTGCTCGAAGAGGTCGAGTCGGCCCGGGCCGACGCCAAGGGCAAGATCGTGGTCATCACCTTGCGTGGGGCCATGCTCGACGGGGCCATGGGGTTGCAGGCGCAGGGCGTCACCGGCACCGCGCTGAAGCACCTCGAGGCCGCCCGCAAAGACGACCGGGTCAAGGCGGTGTTTCTGGAGCTCGACACCCCGGGGGGGGCCGTCACGGACGCCGATCTGATCCACCGGGCAGTGGTGAAGCTGCAATCCCAGGGCAAGAAGGTCCTGGTGCACATGGGCGATCTCTGTGCGTCCGGCGGCTACTACGTCGCGGCGGCCGCCGACGAAGTCTGGGCGCTGCCCACGACGCTCACCGGGAGCATCGGGGTCATCATCCGCTCGTTGAACGTCAGCCGGCTCCTGGAGCGCATCGGCGTGGACGACGAGTCGGTCGCCTCGGGCCCCAACAAGCAGATCCTGAGCATGACCCGGCCCGTCACCCCCGAGCAGCGCGCGCTGCTGCAGGGCATCGTCGACGAGTTGTACACGCGCTTCGTCGAGGTGGTGGCCGCGGGCCGCGATCTGCCGCCCGAGACGGTCCGGCCGCTGGCCGACGGGCGCCTGTTCACCGCTCGGCAGGCTGCCGAAGCCAAGCTGGTGGACGCGGTGGGTTATCGCGACGAGGCGCTGGACCGCCTGAAGGCGCTGGCCGGCGAAGGCCCCTTCGAGGTGGTGAAGTACCGGGCGCAGCCGAACCTGTTCGATCTCTTCCGTCCCCCGGGCGCGGCCATGGGCCGGCTGGCGGACGCCCTGCTGCGCGAGGCCGGCGGCCCGCGGGCGATGTACCTGTACGCGGCCCCCGGCGGGGGCTGAGCGTGACGCCGAGACGAGGCACGAGTTGATGCGAGACACGGTCGAAATGGTCGGCCTGAAGGTCGGCTGTGTGGGGTTCCGTGGGCCCAAGGCCCGCTACTTCGAGCGGATGGGCGCCTGGGAACTGGCGCCCACTGAGATGAACGCAAAGCCGGGCACACAGGCGCGCTGGGTCGAGGACGCCGGCCCCGGCGCCTACGTGCCGCGGGTTGATCCTGCGGTCGCCGAGGCCCTCTTCAAGGGGGAGGCCGCCGAGGCCGGCTGGGCCCGGACGGTCGAGGCCGCCGAGCGGCTCCAGGCCGACACGGTCCTGCTCCGCACGCCGGCCACGTTCCGCCCCACACCGCAGAACAAGGCGGCGCTGCAGGCCTTCTTCGCGGGCCGCCCTGGGCCTACCGTGGCCTGGTGGGCGGACGGCCTCTGGGACGGCATGCTGGAGGACACCGCGGCGCTCGCGCAGGCGGCGGGGGTGCTCCCGGTGGTGGATCCGCTGGGCCTGGACGACGATGAAGTGCCGCCGGCGGGTCCCCGGATCTACTGGCGGGTGCGGGGCGGGCAGGGCATGCAGGGCAAGCTCTCGGACTATGACCTGGATCGCCTGGCCGACATGGTGCAGGGTCGAGTGGGCGGCCATGTGGTCTTCGCGGCCCCCGAGATGTGGGGGGACGCGGGCCGCTTCGCGTCCCTGCTCGAGATGCTCGGCGGCGATGACTCCGACGAGGCGTTCGAGGAGTAACCAGGGGCCGCACCCAGGGGGGAGCTTGTCGGCGCACCTGCCCAATCGAATCGGCCCCTATGCGGTGGAGCACGTGCTCGATCATGGGGGGACGAGCGCGGTGATGCTGGCGCGTCACCGGCGCCTGGATCGGGCCGTGGCCATCAAGCTGCGCCACCGCGGGCGCACCGAAGATGAAGGGGTCCTCGCCGAGCGCTTTCGTTTGGGGGCCATCCTCCAGGCGGATCTGGATCACCCGAACATCGCCCGGGTGTTCGACTACATCGAGTCCGACGCCCATCAGGCCCTGATCCTGGAGTACCTGGGGGGGGGCTCGGTGGAGAGCGCATTGCAGGCAGGCCCCCTGCCCATCGCTGACGCGGTGACCGTGGCCATCCACGCCGGGCTCGCGCTCGAATACGGGCACGGGCGCGGAGTGGTCCACCGCGACATCAAGCCCGGCAACCTGATGTTCGCCGACCGGGATCGGCCCGCCGAGGTCAGGGTGAACGACTACGGGGTGGCCCGCTCCCAGCGCCTGAGCCGGGACCTGACCCGCCCGGGCGCCAACGTGGGGACCGTCTGGTACATGCCGCCCGAGCAGTTCGACGGTGGCACGGCGACCCCGCTGGTGGACGTGTACGCCCTGGGCTCGACCCTGTACGAGATGCTGTGCGGCGTCCTGCCCTTTGAGCGGGTCGAGACCGCCGAGATCTTCCGCCGCTTCCTGGACAAGGTGCCGCCGCCGCCTCTGCGGCGCCGCAACCCCGAGGTGCCGCCCACCCTGGCGGCCGTGGTGGAGGCCACGCTGGCGCTGGATCCCCAGCGACGCATCCCCAGCGCCGGGACGCTGGCGGTGGTGCTGCGCGCGGTGGCCGAGCGCGAGGGCGTCGTCCTGGGAGACGGGGGCGAGCGGCAGGCCCTCGAGGGGCCTGCGATGCACGATCTGCGGGCGGTGGCGGCGACCTTCGACGGCCCGCTGGCCGGCGAAGTGTTGGCGGCGCTGTCCGTCTTCGAGGCGCGGGTCGCGGGCATCCCGTCGGTCCAACTCGAGGGGTCGCTCGCGGTGGGCGGCTCCGCGCTGTTGGACCAGATGGTGGCCGACGGGAGCACCGCCCTGGTGCAGGGCGAGTTGACCCCGTTCGACGACGATGACGACGACGATCACACGCTCATCATGATGCCCACCGGCGTCGACTGAGGGGCCCCGCGGGGGTCTTGCAAATCGGCCTGGACGGTGTAGGGTGCCCCCCGTGCATGACACGTCACAGCAGCCCTTTGGCGGCCCCATTGCCGTCGCGGGGGCACGCCACCTGGCGACTGTCTGGCGCCTCGGTGAGGCGGCCTTTGCCGATCGCGGCATCGACGGGCCGACCTTGCGCGCCCTGTTCCGCGCCCCCGATGTCTGGACCCTCGTGGCCGAGGCCGAGCGCCTGATCGGCTTCGCAATGGTTCGGGTGCAGGCGGCGCAGGCCGAGCTGCTGGCCGTCGCGGTGGCGCCTGCCGCGCGCCGGTCCGGGTGGGGGCGCCGCCTGGTGCAGGCCGCCCTGGCGCTCGCCGCCCGGCGCGGTGCGCGCCGCGTCCGCCTCGACGTGGCGGATGGCCACCCTGCTGTTCACCTCTTCCGGGCCCTGGGCTTCGTGCCCGAGCCGGGCCCGCTCGCGCGCTACCCGGGGGGCCAGCCGGCCCTGTCCATGGTGCGCCCGCTTCAAATCGGGGAGAGCCCATGAAGTACACCATCACCCTGCTGCCGGGCGACGGCATCGGCCCCGAGGTCTCGGCCTCGGCGGTGGCCATCGTCGAGGCGACCGGCGTCGCCGTCGAGTGGGAGCGCCACGAGGCGGGCCTGCGCGCCGTCGAGGCGGGCCACGGCACCCTGCCCGAGGCCACGCTGGACTCGATCCGACGCAACAAGGTCGCGCTGAAGGGCCCCATCACCACTCCCGTGGGGCGGGGCTTCAGCAGCGTCAACGTGGGGCTGCGCAAGGCGCTGTCGCTGTACGTGAGCCTGCGTCCGGTGCTGTCCTGGAAAGGCCTGAAGACTCGGCATGATGACGTGGATCTGGTCGTGTTCCGCGAGAACACCGAGGGGCTCTACGCCGGCCGCGAGCACGAGGTGGTGCCGGGCGTCGTCGAGGCGCTGAAGGTCATCACCGCCGACGCCAGCACCCGCATCGCCCGCTACGCCTTCGAGTACGCCCGCTGGCGCGGCCGGCGGAAGATCACGGTGGTGCACAAGGCCAGCGTGATGAAGCTGTCGGACGGGCTGTTCCTGGACTGCGCCCGCGCGGTGGCCGCCGACTACCCCTTCATCGAGGTCGAGGAGATGCCCATCGACCGGCTGGCCATGCAGCTCGCCCTGGACCCGACGAAGTTCGACGTCCTGCTGATGGAGAACCTGTACGGCGACATCGTCAGCGATCTGTGCAGCGGCCTGGTGGGTGGCCTGGGCATCGTCCCGGGCGCCAACATCGGCAGCAGCGCGGCGGTCTTCGAGGCGGTGCATGGCTCGGCCCCGGACATCGCGGGCCAGAACAAGGCCAACCCCATCGCGCTGGTGCTGTCCGCCGCGATGATGCTGGAGCACATCGGCGAGCGGGTGGCCGCCGAGCGGGTGCGCCGCGCGGTGGGCAAGGTGCTCGCCGAGGGCAAGGTCCGCACCGGCGATCTGGGTGGGAAGGCCAGCACCACCGACATGACCAAGGCCATCATCGCCGCGTTGCCGGCCATCGAGGAGGTGACCGCATGAAGGCGCGCACCGTCAGCCTGCTGCCTGGGGATCTGATCGGCCTGGACCTGGCCGGCCCCACCACCGAGCTGGTGGCCGCCGCCGGCGGCGACATTGAGTGGGAGTGGCTCGAGGACATCTGCGACGCGGACGCCCCCGGGCAGATCAAGCCCGAGGTGCTCGAGAGCATCCGGCGCAACGGGGTGGCCCTGAAGGGCCCGTTCACCACACCGCAGTGCGGCAACAACCCCTCGATCGCGCTGCGGAAGTCGCTGGACCTGTTCGCGGGCATCCGCCACGTGCGCAACCTGCCGGGGGTGCCCAGCCGCTACGAGGACATCGACCTGCTGGTCATCCGCGAGAACACCGAGGACGTCTACGCGGGCCTGGAGCACGAGGTGCACCCGGGCGTCGTCGAGTCCATCAAGGTGGTCACCCGCGCCGCCAGCGAGCGCATCTTCCGCTTCGCGTACCGCTACGCCCGGTCGAACGGGCGCCGGCGGGTGGCCATCATCCACAAGGCCAACATCATGAAGCAGACCGACGGGCTGTTTCTGCGGGTCGGCCAGGAGGTGGCGCGGGACTATCCCGACGTGGAGACCCGCCAGCTCATCGTGGACAACACCGCGATGCAGGTGGTGCAGCGCCCGCACCAGTTCGACGTGCTGGTCTGCGGCAACCTCTACGGCGACATCATCAGCGACCTGGCCGCCGGCCTGGTGGGCGGCATCTCGGCCGTCTGGGGCGTGGATCACGGCGACGACTGCGCGGTCTTCGACATGATCCACGGCCGCGTGCCCGAGCTCATGGGCAAGGACGTGGCCAACCCGCTGCCGATGCTGATCCCCACCATCCGCTTGCTGATCCACCTGGGGCAGCACCGGCCCGCCGATCGGCTCGAGAAGGCCATCCACAGCGTGCTCGCCGAAGGCAAGGTGCTGACCCGCGACCTGGGCGGCAAGGCGAAGACCAGCGAGATGGTGGCCGCGATCCGCGACCGTCTGTGACGTCGAGCCCCTCTCGGGCATCACTCCGCCGATCAACGGTCGGCGCCCCCCGCGCGACCCCAGCCACTCCAAGGAGGACCCAGTGGCCTCAGCCGCCGACGCCAAGGCGAAGTTCGAAGGCATCGACCCCCAGACCGTGGTGGGCTGGTACCGGATCACCCACCAGGGGCGCCTGCTCGAAGAGCGGGCCGTGGGCTACATCCGCAAGGCGAAGGGCTGGAGCTACCACGCCCCCTTTGCGGGCCACGACGGCATCCAGTGCATCTTGGGGCAGGCCTTCCGCTGGGAGCAGGACTACCTGTTCCCGTACTACCGCGACCTGCTCACCACCCTGGCCGCAGGCCTGACGCCCTACGAGATCGTGCTCAACGGCCTGTCGAAGGACGGCGACGTGGCCGGCGGCGGGCGGCATATGTCGAACCACTTCGCCAAGCCGGCGGTGGGCATCCAGAACGTCAGCTCGTGCACGGGCAACCACACGCTGCACGCGGCGGGCGTGGCGCGGGCCATCAAGCACTATGGGGTGGACGCCGTGGCCTTCTCGAGCCAGGGCGAGGCCAGCACCAGCGAGGGCTACGTCTACGAGGCGCTGAATGGGGCCAGCCGCGAGCGGCTGCCGGTGGTCTTCGTGGTGCAGAACAACGGCTACGGCATCTCGGTGCCCACCACCGAGCAGTCGGCCAACACGCGGGTCAGCGACAACTACACCGGCCTGGCGCACCTGGCCGTGATCAACGTGGACGGCACCGACTTCGTGGACTGCTACAAGGGCATGCAGGCGGCCCTGGCCCATGTGAAGTCGGGCGAGGGCCCCGCGCTGCTCCACGCGCAGTGCGTGCGCATCGGCGCCCACTCCAACTCCGATCGCCATGACCTCTACCGGGATCCCGAGGAGATCGAGGCGGCTGAGCGCCTGGATCCGGTGCCGGGGCTGCGGCAGTCCATCCTGGACGCTGGCTTTGCCACCGAGGATGAGCTGGCGACCATCGAGGCTGAGAACCTGACGCTGGTGGAAGCGGACTGCGCCCGCGCTGAGGCGGCTGCCGATCCCGATCCCGCCACCGTGATGGACTTCCTGTGGCCCGAGCCCTGGGCCGCCCAGGAGACGGCCACGCCCGACGACGGCGACAAGTGGAAGCTCCGCGAGGCCATCAACGAGACCCTGCACGCCGAGTTTGCCCGCAACGAGCACGCCTTCCTCTGGGGCCAGGACGTGGCCTCGAAGGACAAGGGCGGCGTGTTCAACGTGACGAAGGGCATGCAGCAGGCCTTCGGCCGGGGCCGCGTGTTCAACGGGCCCATCGCTGAGGACTACATCGTGGGCACGGCCAACGGGCTGTGCCGGTTCAGCGACGACATCCGCGTGGTGGTCGAGGCGGCGCAGTTCGCCGACTACGTGTGGCCGGCCATGGAGCAGATCGTCGAGATGACCCACGAGTACTGGCGCACCCGCGGCCAGTTCTCGCCCAACGTCACGCTGCGGCTTTCGAGCGGGGGTTACATCGGCGGGGGCCTGTATCACTCGCAGAACGTCGAGGCGATCATGGGCCACCTGCCGGGCGTGCGCATCGTGGCGCCCGCCTTCGCCGACGACGCGGCGGGGCTGCTGCGCACCTGCCTGCGCAGCCGGGGGATGAGCTTCTTCCTCGAACCGAAGTTCCTGTACAATCAGAACTTTGCGGCCACCCCGGCCTGTGGCCCCGAGCACGCCGTGCCCTTTGGCAAGGCGCGCATCCGGCGCGAGGGCACGGACGCGACCGTGGTGGCCTGGGGCACTCCGGTGCATTGGAGTCTGCGGGCGGCCAACAAGCTGGCCAAGGAGGGCCACGAGGTCGAGGTCATCGATCTGCGCTCGATCAAGCCCTGGGACTTCGATACCGTGTCGCGCTCGATTCGTCGGACCGGGAAGGTCCTGGTGGTCCACGAGGATCACCTGACCAACGGGTTCGGCGCCGAGATCGCAGCGCGCATCGCCAGCGACTGTTTCGAGTGGCTGGATGCGCCGGTGCGGCGGGTGGCGGCCAAGGATGTGCCCATTGGTTTCTCGCGCATCCTCGAGCGCGCTACTCTGCCGGATGAAAGTGACGTGATCGACGCATTGAGGGCGCTGCTGGCCTACTGAGGCATTGGCGAGCGCCCGACTCCCGGGGGTTCGCTTGTCCGCTCGCCTGTTCAGTTCCTTCGCCGCCGCCTCGGTCCTCTGCGTGGGGGCCGCGGCCTTGGCCCAGTTCCCCAACGGGGCCCAGAGCCACCGCTTCCAGACCGACCAGGCCACCTGCGCTGAGGACCTGGGCATCGTGGACGTCTCCATCGACGCCTACGGCGCCTTCGGCAGCTCCATCGGTGGGCGGCGGGGGCTCTACAACCCGGTGGACGATCCGCGGGGCAACGAGCTGATCTCCACCGTCTTCGCCTCGCGGCCCTTCCTGTGCCGCACCACCGCCGACGGCCGCACCGAGGGCGACTGGCTGCAGTCCAGCAGCTTCGCCGGCAACCCGGGCGTGGCGCAGATCGTCGATGGCGAGGTCCAGAGCGAGTTCACCATCAACGGCCTCGAGGTGAACGCGCGCTTCAGCCTGGACTGCACCCAGCTGCGCCACTGCTACACGTTCACCAACCGCACCAACCAGGTGATGCAGACCGTCGCGCTGACGCCCTACATCGACGGCGATCTGGAGTTCGTGGCGGGCTTCACAAACGACCGCGGGGCCACCAGCATCGGCCTGCCCAAGACGCTCTGGGAGTTCGACAGCGGCGACAACCCCGAGGAGCCGGTGACCTTCCTGGGGCTCTTCAGCCTCGACAACGGCGACCGCTTCCTCAACTCCTTCGAGATCGGCAGCTACAGCGACCAGCAGGGCCGCATCGCCAACACCGCGGCGGGCTGCCACGTGCTGCGCAACGACCTGAACCGCCGCCAGATGAACATCGACGTCGACGGCAACCTCATCACCGATGAGGGCTTCGACGTGACGCTGGCCATCCGCTACGACGCTGGCCCCCTTGAGCCCGGGCAGACCAGCGACGAGGTCTGCTACGCCATCCAGTGGGGCGTGGGCCTGCCTTGCTCGGACGAGGACCTGGACGAGGTCTGCCTGCCCGAGGACAACTGCCCCACGGTGCCGAACCCCGACCAGCGCGACGAGGACGGCGACGGCATCGGGGACGCCTGTGACAACTGCCCGAAGATCGGCAACGTCGACCAGTTCGACACCGACAGCGACGGGCAGGGGGACGCCTGCGATCGCGACTTCTGTACGCCCGACGGCCAGCCCGAGATCTGCGACGGCGTCGACAACGACTGCGACGGCCTGACCGACATCCGCCCCGACGGCTCGCCGGTGGTGGTCCCGGGGGAGTGCGCCACTCAGCTCGCGGGCGGTTGCGCCCTGGGCACCTGGCAGTGCGTCGGCGGCGCCACCCTCTGCCTGCCCAACCGGTCGCCCACCGAGGAGGTCTGCGACCTGGTGGACAACGACTGCGACGGGCAGGTGGATGAGAACGTCCGCAACCGCTGCGGCACCTGTGGGGCGCCGCCCGAGGAGACCTGCAACGGCTTCGACGACGACTGCGACGGGGCGGTGGACGAGGGCGGCGGCCTGTGTGGGGGCGACACCTGCTATGAGGGCGAGTGCCTGCCGAGCTGTGGCGAGGGCGGCGAGTGCGGCGACGTGAACCTGCGGTTCTGCGCCGACAACGCCTGCGTGCCCTGGTGCCGCATCCAGCCCTGCCAGAACGCCGGGGAGATCTGCACCCAAGACGGCTGCGTGGATCCGTGCGCGGGCGTCACCTGTCAGGGCGATGAGGTCTGCGGCCTCGACGGGGCCTGCGGCCCGAACGACTGCGGCCACACGGGTTGCCCCGAGCGTCAGGTCTGTGGGCCCGGCGGCGCCTGCATTGACGATCCCTGCTTCGGCGTGGGGTGCGCAGAGGGCAGCTTCTGCCGGGGCGGTGAGTGCGTCTTCTCGTGCGCCGAGGTGAGCTGTCCGGCGGCGACGGCGTGCTTCGACGGCCTGTGTGCTGAGACCGGCTGTGGTCCCGTGGGGTGCCCGGTCGATGGCGAGATCTGCATCGAGAACCGCTGCGTCGATGATCCCTGCCTGGCCGTCCAGTGCGGTCCGGGTCAGGTCTGTGACCGCGGCGAGTGCCTCACCAACCCCTGCCTGGGCGTCACCTGCCCGGTGTATCAGCGCTGTGAGGTCGTCTTCGGCACCGCGCAGTGCGTGGCCAACTGGCCCGTGAACGCGCCGGCAGGCGCAGGGGGGGCCGGCGGTGACGGCGGCTCGGGCGGTGAGGGTGGCGCCGGTGGTGCCGGTGGCGTGGGCGGCCAGGGCGGCGCGGGCGGTCAAGGTGGCCAGCCCGGGGTGGGCGGCGCGGGCGGCGCTCCCGAGGGCGACATGGGCACCGAGACGCCGAGCAAGAAGAAGGACTCGGGCTGCCGCGCTACGGGCGATGCCCCCGCGGTGGGCTTCCTGGGCTTGCTGCTGCTTGGGCTGGTGCGCCGGCGCCGTCGCTGAGCCTTCCGGCCCGCGGGGGCCGCGCCCGCGCGGCCCCCGCGGGCCGCAACGTCCTCGCCCCCCTGCCGACGGTGAGTGGCCCCAAGCCGGGGCGCCCGCCACCCCCGCTTCCATTCGTCCAGCGATCAGGTCGGCTGTGCCTGCCGGGGCAGGGTCCGGCTCGCCCGGCCCGGAGCCATCAAGGTGCGGCGGTGGGCGCCCTCGCCGGAGGCGGGGGGCTCGGGGGGAGGCGAGGCGTGAGGCCCTCGGGCCGAGCCTCTCTTGCGGGTGGGCTCAGCCGCCGCAGGCGTTCGAGGCGCCCGGGGTGGACTCGGCCACCAGGCGGAAGTCCGCAGCGTTGTCGTCGCTGTCGGCCCCGTCGGGGCAGCGGGCCACCGCGCCGGCGCCGGCGTCCGCCTGCTCAGCGGGCAGGGCGTTGCCCTCGGTGATGCCGTCCATGGCGCCCTCGTAGGCCAGGCCGTCGGTGCTGCCGTCCGGGCGCACGAGGCGCACGCCGTCCGGCGCGCCGTTCTGCAGGCCGTTGGCGGGCAGCTCGAGGCTCAGCGTGCCCTGTGGCAGCGCCGCGATGACCCCCGCGTTGCCGATCACCAGGAACCCGCCGGGGGCCAGCGACGCGCCCGCGTCGCCGAGCTGGTAGGTGCCGTAGACCGCGCCGCCGTTGCCGTTGACCGTCTCGACCCGGTGGCCGGCCAGGGCGATGGGGGCGTTGGTGGGGTTGTAGATCTCGACGAACTCGGCGGCGTCACCGCCCGGCTGGTCGTAGTCCACCTCGTTGATCACCAGGCCGGCCCCCAGCATGACGTCCAGGACGTTCACGGTGGCCTGTGCGCGCAGCTCGCCCACGCTCGCGGTGACGGTGATCTCGGCCACCTCCATGCCGGCGGTCACGGGAACGTCCAGCGTAAAGGCGCCGGCCGGGAAGGTGACCTCCTCGGGCCACTCGGCCAGGCCCGCGGCCGGCTCGGCCAGCAGGGTCAGATCGGTGGCGGCGGGGAAGGGGACGTCCACCGTCAGGCGCAGCGTGCCCATGTCGCCCGTGGACAGGTCGACGCGGTCCGGCGTGAAGGCCAGGATGCTCGGGCCCTCGTCAGCGCCGAGCACCCGCACGGTGGCGCTGGCCTCGCCGCGCTCGGGGATGCGCGCGGTGACGGTGGCCTCGCCCCCCAGAAGCCCCGTGACGGGCACCGGCGCCGACAGGGCGCCCTCCGGCACGGTGATCATGGCCGGCACGGCCAGGATCTGGCCGTCGCTGCTCTCGAGCATCACCGCCTGGCCCCCTTCGCCGGCAGGCCCGGTCAGCGCGACCGTCAAGGCCTCGCCCGCAGCGGTGGCCGGCACCGCCTCACCGGCGCCGGCGCGAGCCAGCGTGCCGTTGGGGCCCAGGCCGGCGATCTCGGCGGGGCCCGTGCTCAGATCGGCCAGGCCGGTGGGCTCCAGCTTGCTGTTCTCGTTGGCGAAGCGGAGCACGCCCTGGATGAACGCGAACCGGGCGCCCACCAGCGGCAGGGGGTCGAGGGCAAAGAACAGGTCGTTGACCCGCAGCGCGCCGTCCACGACGAAGGCGTTGGTGGGGTCGTCGTCTCCGGCGCCCGCGGGCGGGTTGATCGCGGTCACGCCCACGTCTTCGACGCGCACCCGGACGCCCTCCAGCTCCGCGGCGCGGGCACCCCCGGTCCCGAGCTCGGCAGGCGTCGCTACGACGGGGGCCGGCACGGCGGCCTGGCCCGCTACGGCCATCGCCGTCAGTCGCGAGAGCTGGAACTGCCCGTAGAAGTCGTCGTAGGTGCCGGTGAGGGTGATCACGTCGCCCACCGCCGGGTTGGGCAAGCCCTCGGCCTGGTTGCCGGTGTAGACGTAGATGCCCGAGTAACCGGGGCCCGCGTAGTCCTCGGCGTCGGTGGGGACCTGGATGAACAGGCCGGTGCCTGTCGCCACGGCGGTGACCACGCCCTGGGTGGACACGGGCGCCGGGTGGGCGAACTCGCCGCGCTTCAGGGTGTAGATGTCCACCGGGCAGCCCGCGCCGTCGGCGTTCGAGAACTCCGGGCAGGCGTCGCAGACGTCGCCCAGCCCGTCCCCGTCGCCGTCCGCCTGGTCGGGGTTGCCATCAAACGGGCAGTTGTCGCTGGCGTCCGGGGCCCCATCACCGTCCCGATCGTCGCCCGCCGGCGCCGGGCACGGGCAGGCCTGCTCGGCCCACGGGCACGGATCGCACGCGTCGCCCTGGCCGTCGCCGTCCAGGTCGCCTTGATCCGGGTTGAACACGGCCGGGCAGTTGTCGGCCGCGTCGGGCCGGTCGTCGCCGTCGGCGTCATCGGCGCTGGGCATGCCCGACACGTCGTCGTTGCCGAAGCCGCAGGCGTAGAAGGCCTCGCACTCGAACAGGGGGTAGAGGTTGTAGGCGTAGGCGAACTCGCCGTTCGCCCCAGGCAGGGCGCTGATGACGCGCTCCAGGTAGTCCACGTGCTGCTGGTAGCTGAAGCGCGCCCAGTCGTCGGGATCGCGCCCCGCGCTCTCGCCGGCGGCCTGCTTCACGCAGATGCGCTTCTCGCCGCCGCAGACCTGGATGACCTCGCAGTGCTCGTTGAAGCGGTTGCCCACCGCCACCAGCGCGTCGGCGTCGCCGTAGTAGGCCGCGCCGCCGATGAAGACCGCGCGCACGTCCACCGTGCGGGCCCCCACCACGGCCGTATAGGGCCGCGTGCGGTCGCCGCTCAGGGCCAGCACGTCGGCGTAGTAGCCGGGCTCCAGCTTGCCGATGAGGTCGCCGACCCCCATGGCACGGGCCGCCTGGTCGGTGACCATCCGCACGATCTCGCGCGGGCCCACGGCGCCCGCGTAGTACTCGGCGCCGATGGCCTCGGCGCACTTCATCTCGGCGAGCTGGTTCATGGTGCCGGACGGCGTCCAGTCGGGCCCGAGGGCCACGGGCACGCCCATGCGTAGCGCGGTGGCCACGTCGGTGGTCTGACCATAGAGCGCCACGTTCGACTGGGGCGACCAGACCAGCGAGGAGCCGCTGGCCCGCATCCGGCTGAACTCGGCGCCGGTGCAGGCGGTGCAGTGGATGATGCTGGTCTTGGGGCCGAGCTGCTTGCCGTCGTCGAAGGCCTCGAACTCCTGCCGGCTGGTCTCGTCGATGCCCTCGGCCACGTGCGCCACATAGGCCCGCGCGGGGATGTTGCGGCCGGTGTCGTAGTTGGGGGCGTCGCCGCAGCTGTCCCGCAGCGGGAAGACGCACTCGGTGAAGTCGTCACTGCCGTAGCCCAGGTCGTTGGCGTCGCTGCCGCGATCCAGGTTGCGCACGTGGTCCCAGGTGGCGTCCATGCCCTGGGCCTTGTGCACGGCGGTCGTGCCCGACATCAGCAGCCGCAGTTCGTTGTAGCGGGCCGCGATGGGGTCGCTGCTGTCGGGCAGCGCGTCGTACATGGCTCGGGCGACGCTGCCGCCCCACTGGCCGCGGTTGTCGAACAGGCGACCGTTGCTGTCGAAGCGCGGCAGCGTGTTGTAGCTCATGTGGTTGTGCGGGTCGATCAGGCCCGGGAGCACCAGATCGGCGCAGATCACGGTGGCGTCGAGCGCCTCGGCCTGCGCGCCGCAGTCGGCGCCCGCGCAGATGATGCGGCCGTCGGTCTTGTCGAAGAGGACGCCGCCGTCGCAGGTGACCTCGGTGGGGCTCAGCAGGGTGCCACGCACGAAGGTGACGTCGCCGGCCCCTTCCCGGGGTGCGCAAGCGTCAAAGGCGTCGGGGCACTCCACCACGGGGGCGGGGGGATCGCAGGGGTCGCCGCCGCCCGCACCGCCCTGGCCACCCATGCCGCCTTGGCCACCCATGCCACCCTGGCCGCCGGCACCACCCTGGCCACCCTGGCCACCCTGGCCGCCCATGCCGCCCTGGCCGCCCATGCCACCCTCGGCGCCGGCACCTCCGGCGCCCCCGGCGCCGCCTCCCTGGCCGCCTTGGCCGCCCATTCCGCCGATGAAGGCGTCTTGCGGGTTGCCCCCGCCGCCGCCGTCGTCGCACGCCCAAAGGCCGGCCCCAAGGGCCGCCACCCACGCCACTCGCTTCATCGCCTGGATCATCCGAACTCCCCGTCGGTCTGACAGCCGGGCACCATACGTCGGCGGGCCCCCCCGTGTCGTGACCTGGGGGTCGAATTTCACCGGAACGTGTCGTCGCCGAGGTCGAGGGCCAGGGGGGCGTCGAAGGTGCCGTGGGCCAGGAAGCGGTGGGTCGCGTGGGCCAGGTTCGGCCGGAGCATCAGCTCGTTGTGCGCAAAGGGGAGCACGAGCCGATCATCAGCGTCCGGCAGGTCGCCCTCTGCGGGCGTCACCGTGCGATCGCGGCTGCCCACCACCACGCCCGTGTGCGCGGGCCAGGGGGGGACGGGGACGCCCACCGAGGCCATGCGCACGGCCTCGGACATCAAGCGGGCGAAGGGGCTCTTGCGGCTGCGGCGGGCCAGGCGACAGCCCCGGTGGGGCGTCGCCACGAAGATCCGGTGGGTGAGATCCACCTCGGGCTGAAGGGCAAGCGCCCGGTGAACCACCAGGCCACCCAGGGAGTGCGCCAGCACGGCGGTGGGCCCGGCGCCGTCCTCGAGCAGCCGCGCCAGACCGCGGGCGTGGTCGTCCAGGCTGCCGCGGGTCGAGGTGTAGCTGAAGAACGTGGTCTGGCGGCCAAGGCGCTGGAGCCGCCGCGCCAGCGGCCAGAGGACCGCCGTGTTGGCCAGATAGCCGTGCACGAGGATGAGGCGCATGGGCAGCGAGTGTACCGGGGGCCGAGGCGGGTGCCAGAAACGAAAAAAGGCCGGCGGTTTCCCGCCGGCCTTTTTCGAGTGGAGCAGAGGGGGATCGAACCCCTGACCTCTTGACTGCCAGTCAAGTGCTCTCCCAGCTGAGCTACTGCCCCGGGAGATGTCGTTCTTTCGAACGCCGGCGGAGACTATTCGAGGCGGTGTGGGCTGTCAAAATGTTTGTTTGGTGGCGGTGCGTTTTTTGCGCCGGCGCCCACGGCTGGCTGGTTCCCGACGGTTGACGCCAGCCGGTCGGGCCCCGATCATCCGCGCCCTATGCAGAGGGAGGGCCCAATGGCGCAGTCTCGGTGGATGCACGCGGTGGCCGTGGGTGGCTTGGCGTTGACCTGCCTGGGGGTGGGCTGCAAGGGGCCGGCACCGGCCGCGCAGGGGCCCGCGATGCTCATCGACGGGGAGCCCGTGCCCCGCGCTGAGTTCGTCGCTGCCCTGATCGCCGATCAAGGTGAGGCCTTCGCCCGGCGCTTCGCCACCGAGCGGGTCATCGAGGCCCAGGCGAAGGCGGCCGGGGTCAACGTGGCGGACGACGTGGTGGACAAGCGGCTTCAGCAAGAGGAGCGGCGGCTCATCGCGCAGCGATTCGGTGCCGATGAGTCGAAGTTCCTGGCGCACATTGCCGAGTACGGCGTGAGCCGGGAGACCTGGCGGGCGACCCGCCGCCGCCGGCTGCGCACCGAGCTGCAGGCAGCCGCACTCATGCAAGCCACCATCCCGCCCGAGCGCCTCAAGGCCCTCTTCGAGCAGCGCTACGGGGTGGGGGGCGTGAGCCGCGATGTCCACCACCTGCTCATCAGCACGTCGGTGGCCGCCTCGACCCTCTACACGCGGGCCATGTACGGCGCCGAGAAGGCGCAGCTCATCGACGACACCCGGGCACGGGCCGAGACGCTGCGCCGGGAGCTGTTGGCCGGGGCGGATTTCGGGGAGCTGGCGCGCGCGCACTCGGACGACTTCACCGCCGAGCGCGGTGGCGATCTGGGGGGTGAGTGGCAGGGCCGCTACGGCGGCGCCTTTGACGCCGCGGTGGCGAAGCTGCGCGTGGGCGAGTTGAGCGCGGTGGTGGAGGGCAAGCGCGGCTTCCACCTGATCCAGGCCACGGGCAAACGGCGTGGGGCGCGCTACTCGGGCCGTGTGATCGTGGTGAAGGTCCACCCGAAGGCCGACGACGCGGCCTGGGCCGAGGCACAGCAGAAAGCCGAGGCGATCCATCGGCGGTTGACCGAGGGCCGCGAAGCCTTCGACCTCGTGGCTCGACAGACCAGCGAGGATCCCCGGGGGCGCGCCGCTGGTGGCGCCACGGGTGCCTTCGGGCCCGGCCAGTTCGGGGACGCCGTGGATCCCGTGCTGGAGCGGTTGGCGCTGAACGAGATCAGCCCCCCGCTGCGGACCGAGGATGGCTACCTGCTGATCACGCTCGACGAGCGGACGTTCCTGCCGACCCAGGACCGCCCGACCGTGCGCCACATCTTGTTGGGGACGGCCTTCGACCTCGTGAAGCAGCGTAAGCTGGGCGCCGATCTGGCGCCCCGGGCGAGGGCTCGAGCCGAGGCCCTGTTGGCTCAGCTCCAGGCCCCAGACGCAGACTTCGAGGCCATCGCCCGTGAGGCCTCTGAGGATCCGTTGTCGCGCCAGAAGGGCGGCGCGCTGGCGCCCTTCGTGGCGGGCGCCCTCGGGCCGGAGGTGGACGCCGCGCTCGCAGCGATGAAGCCGGGCGAGCTGCGCCTGGTGGAGTCCAAGCGGGGTTTCCACATCCTCCGCCTGGACACGGCGCGTAAGGCCGACTTCGCCGCCGTGGAGGCTGAGCTGGCTCAGGAGCTGCGGCAGCGCGCGCCCAAGGATGACGAGGTGAAGGCCTGGATCAAGGCGCAGAGCGAGAAGCTGAAGCTCGAGCTGAAGCTCTGAGGGAAGCGCGCTGTGGGCCGGTCGGCCCGGCTCGATGGCTCAGCGGGACTTCTTCAGGATCACCGACACAGAGCGGTGGGGGCGCCGCGGGGTGACGCTGAGGGTGCTGGTCCAGGCCTCGAAGCCAGGCTTCTCCACCCGCAGCCGGTAGACGGTGCCGAAGGCAGAGGGTTCCGTCTCAAACGGGGTCATCCCCAAGAGCTTCGAGCCATCGAAGACCCTCGCCCCGCTGGGCTCCGACTCCACTGTGACCGTGCCTGTGCTCGGCCCGGCGCTGCCCAGGTGCTGCCCGACGAAGAAGGCCCCGGCCGCCGCCACAGCCCCCAGGAGCGCCACGAGCAGCGTCAGCCGGCGCCAGTTGGACAGCGGCGCCGACACCAGCGCGTCCCAGTCGGCCTCCTCGCCGTCGTTGGCTCCCGGCGGCAGCTCCGCCATGGACGGGCCGTCGCTGGGCTCCGCAAAGGCGCTGATGGCCTCCGCCTGGGCCTGGGCTCGGGCCAGGTCGTCGGCGTTGGCGTGCCCACTGCTGACCGCCGGCGGCGGCGTGGACTCGTCGGGCGGCGGCGCTGAAGGCAAGGCCAGCGAGGGCTCGGCCGGGATGGACTCGTCGAGCGATCCGGTGTGCTCCTCGCGCTCGATGTGCACCGCCTCGGTGGCCGAGCCCGGCGCGGCGTCGCCCGGCTTGCGTGGCGTCGAGGCCCGCGCCAGCTCCTGCAACTCCACTCGCCGCTTCTCGACGGCGTCGCCCAGCAGCTCGGTCAGGAACTCGGACAAGGCCTTTGGTCCCGCGTTCAAGCCCAGCTCGCGGGCCACGTCGTCCAGCGCCTCGGCCAGGGCGTGGCCGCTCTGGTAGCGCGCGTCGGGGTCGCGAGCCAGGGACTTGAAAAGCACGGCCTCCAGCGCAGGCGGGTAGTCCGGGCGGATCTGCGTCGGGCGCGGGACCTTCCCTGCGACGGCCTTGGCCTTGGTCTCCTTCGGGTTGGCGCCCTTGAACAGCCGGCGCCCCACCGTGAGCTCGTACAGGCAGACCCCCAGGGAGAACAGGTCGGCCCGGGGATCGACCTTGCCGCGCGCGATGGCCTCGGGTGCCATGTAGGCGTACTTCCCGCGGCGACCTCCCGGCGCGTCCAGGTGCATCCGGGTGGCCACGCCGTAGTCGAGCAGCTTCACCCGGCCGTCGAGCCCGAGCTGGATGTTGTGGGGGCTGACATCGTGGTGAATCACCCGGAAGGGCTCGCCTTCCAGGTCCGGGCTGGCGTCGCCAAAGTGCAGGGCCGCCGCCACACAGCGCGTCGCGTACAGCGCCACGGCCAGGGGGACCTTCAGGCCCTTCTTGGCGGCCAGCGCCATCATCTCGGCGGTGGACATGCCGTGCACGTACTCCATGGCGATGAAGTACGCGTCATCCAGGGCGCCCAGGTCGTGGACGTTGATGATGTTGGGGTGGTTGAGGGCCGCGGTGATCCGCGCCTCGGCCAGGAAGAGCTGCTCGTAGGCCTTGCGCCCCCGATGCTCCGGGAGCAGCCGCTTGATGACCACGAACTTGGCGAAGCCGGCGAAGCTCAGCCGGCGGGCCAGGAAGATCTCGGCCATCCCGCCCACCGCGATCTTCTTCAGCAGCACGTAGCGACCGAAGCTGGCCTTCATTCCCACCCCGAGTGACCGCGACCCCTCATGCGCCGGGTGAGTCTACCCCGCTCGGGGGGCGCCCGGGAACCTCGTCGTGCGTGCCAGAACCTCCGCGCCCGCAGCGGCCGCCCTTGCTATGGTGCGCCGTCGCCGCCGATCCCCAGGAGGCTGCTCATGCTGCCCGACGACGAGACCCTGCTGAAGGCCATCCCCGCGCCCCCGGGCGACGTGCACTTTCGGACGCTGTTGAAGCAGTTCAGCGTCGATCGCAACGAGCGCCCCCACCTGCGTACCCAGCTCCGCGCGCTGGCGGCCACCGGAAAGGTGGATCGGCTGCGCGGCAACCGGTTCGCGCGACCGACTGTGGCCGACGGCCAGGTGGGCACCCTCACGCTGCACCCCCGCGGCTTTGGCTTCGTCCAGCTCGATGGGGGCGGGGAGTCGGTCTACGTCGATCCCCGCAGCCTGGGGCGAGCCATGCACCGTGATCGCGTGCGCCTGCGCGTGGAGTCCCGTGGTGACGGCCGATCGGCGGGGGTGGTGGTGGGCGTGGTGGAGCGGGGGACGCACACCTTCGTGGGCACCTTGCGCGGCCAGCGTGACCGCTGGGTCGTGCACCCGCAGGACCCGCGGCTGCCCGATCACATGCCCGCCGAGCCGGGGCCTGGGGCCGACGGCGACACGGTGGCGGTGCGGATCCTGCGCTTCCCGGGTGATCCCGCAGGCCCCATGGGCGAGGTGTTCAAGGTCTTCGACCCCGATCCGACGGTGACGCAGGCCACCGATCTCATCGTGTACGACCTGGGCCTGCGCCTGGACTTCCCCGACGAGGCCCTGGCGGAGGCCGCGGCCGCCTCGCCGCCGTCCGAGGCCGATCTGGCTGAGCGGCTCGATCTGCGGGACCGGGCGCTGGTGACCATCGACCCTCACTCGGCGCGCGACTTCGACGACGCGCTCCACGCCCGCCCGCGGGACGAGGGCGGCTGGCGGGTGACGGTGGCCATCGCCGACGTGGCGCACTACGTGCGGCCCGACTCGGCCCTGGACACCGAGGCCCAGGCCCGGGGCACCAGCGTGTACCTGCCGGACCGGGTGTTGCCGATGTTGCCCGAGCGCCTCTCCAGCGACCTGTGCAGCTTGCGGCCAGGCGAGGACCGGCTGGCCATGGCCATCGAGTTCGACGTGGCCCCTGATGGCACCCTGGCCAACGCCCAGATGGCCAACGCGGTGATCCGCAGCCACGCGCGGCTGACCTATGACCGGGTGGCCCGCATGCTGGGCCTGCGCAGCGACGAGGACGAGCCCACGCCCGACGACGAGCCTGCGGTCGAGGCTCTGCGCCCGTCGCTGGAGGCGCTGCTGGCTGCCACCCGCGCCCGGCGGCGGCTGCGGGCGCGCCGGGGCTTCTTGAACCTCGAGGTGGGGGAGCCGCGCATCTGGTTCGCCGAGGACGGGAGCGTCGAAGACGTGCGCAGCGCCGAGCGCCATGAGGCCCACCTGCTGGTGGAGGACGCCATGCTGGCGGCCAACGAGCTGGTGGCCGAGTGGTTCGCCGAGCGCGAGCTGCCGGCCTTGTTCCGGGTCCACGATCGGCCGCCGCCCGAAGGGCTCAGCCGGCTGCGCGCGCAGGCGGCCGACTTGGGGGCACCGCTCGAGCTGAAGGGCCGGCCGAGCCCCACGATCCTCAACCGCTACCTGCGGCAGCAGGCGGATCACCCGCTGGCGTCGCTGCTTCACTTGATGCTGCTGCGCTCCATGGCGAAGGCCGTCTACGACGAAGAGCCGGCCCCCCACTTCGGCCTCGGGGCGCCGTTCTACCTGCACTTCACCAGCCCCATTCGGCGCTACCCCGACCTGGTGGTGCACCGGCTGTGGAAGCGGGCGGCGCTGGGGCAGCCGCTGGAGGACGCCGACGCGCTGGACGCTTTGGCCGAGCACTGCTCGCGGCGGGAGCGGGTGGCCCAGGACGCCGAGCGGACCGTGCTGGACATGTACAAGGCCCGCTTCCTGGCAGACCGGGTGGGGGAGAAGTACGTGGGCACGGTGGTGGGGGTGGTGCCCCTGGGCCTGTTCGTTCAGCTCGACGCTCACGCCGTCGAGGGCTTGGTGAACATCGAGCGCCTGCACGATGACGAGTACCGGTTCGACAAGGAGTCCGGGGCGCTCATCGGGCGCCGCACCAAGCGGCGCATTGGCCTGGGCGCCCGGCTCGAGATCGCGGTGCGCAAGGTGGACGTCGAAGCCCGCCGGGTGGACTTCGATCTGGTGCGCCGGGTGGGCCGCCGGATGACCGCTGACTGAGGGCGGGCCGCTGGACGTCCGGCGCCGCTACTCGGGGGGCAGGCCCGCCAAACGCCTGATCTCGTTGTGGATCCAGTCGAGGGGCTTTTCCTCGTTGGCGTAGTCCAGATCCGCGTTGTTCACCGACAGCACCGGCACCGCGTGGTAGTGGGCGAAGAAGTGCCGGTAGGTCTCGGCCAACGTGGTCAGGTAGCCCGCGTCGAAGGCCTGCTCGAAGGGGCGCCCTCGCTTGGCGATGCGCTGCAGCAGCACGTCGATGGGGGCGTGCAGGTACACCAGCACGTCGGGCTTCAGGATCTGCGTCTCGAGCGACTGATAGACCCGCTCGTAGAGGCCCAGCTCGTCGTCGCTCAAGGTCAGCCGGGCGAAGATGCGGTCCTTCAGCAGGTGGTAGTCCGCCACGATGTCGGGCCGGAACAGATCGGCCTGGAGCAGCTCGGACTGCTGGCGGAACCGGCTCATCAAGAAGAAGAGCTGGGTCTGGAAGGCGTACCGCTCGCGATCCTCATAGAAACGCGCGAGGAACGGGTTCTCCTCGACGATCTCCAGCACCACCCGGCCGCCCATGCGGGCCGCGAGGCGCCGCACGAGGGTCGTCTTGCCGACCCCGATGGGGCCCTCGACGGCGATGTACAGCGGGCGGTCCTGGGTCACCGGGGGGCCTCCAACGCCCGCTGCGCCAAGGTGATGGCGTTGCGGACCACGGGGTGATCATCGGCGGCGCGTCGGGCCAGCGCCGGGATGGCGGCGGGGTCGCCGAGCCGACGCAGGCCCTCGGCGGCAGCAACCCTGACCCGCCACTCGGGATCCCCCAGGGCGGCCTCCAGGGGCTGGCGATCCGCGGGCCGGCCGGCGTTTCCGAGGGAGAGCGCAGCGGCCTTGCGGACCGCCGGCACGGCGTCCTGAAGCGCCCGGCGCAGGCCCTCGCCGTCGTGGACGTGGCCCATGAGGTAGGCCGCGGCGGCCCGCTCGGCGGCCTGCTGCGAGGCCAGGGCGCGGGTCAGGGCGGGCTGCACCCGGTCCAGGGGCATCCGCGACAAGGCCTCCCCGATGGCGGCGCGCACCTCGGCGGCCTCGTCCGGTGTTGCGGCCTGGATCAGCTTGTCCCCCGCCAACGGATCACCCAGCCGGGCCAGGGCGGCGGCGGCGTTGCGGCGCACGCCGGTGTGTGGATCGCGCAGCGCGCGACACAGGCGAGGGGTGGCCGCGGGATCACCCGAGCCCGCAAGGCCCAGCGTGGCGAGCTGCCGTACGCGCTCATCGGCATGGTGCAGTGCCTGCTCGAAGACGAAGAACGCCCCCTTCGCGCCCAACTCCACCAAGGCGCGCACCACGTCCACCGCCACCTCGCCGTCGCCGCGCACGCGCTCCCAGGCCTGCACGAGCATGGTCTCGGCCCGCCGATCACCGGCCCGCCCGAGCTGCCCGATGGCGGCGGCGGCGGCGGCGCGTACGTCCAGGTCGGGGTCCTCGGTGAGCAGCCACGCCAGGGCGTTGAAGCTGCCGACGATCCCCAGCGCGCCCAAGGCGTAGGCGGCGCCGATGCGCACCTCGGGATCCCCGTCGGCCAGGGACTCGTCCAGCAGCTTGATGGCCTCCAGGTCGGCGGGCCAGACGATCTGGGTGGCCTGAAGGCTGGGGTTGCGCGGGTCCTCGCCCGCCAGCAGGTCGAGGGGCAGCGCGGCGGCCCGGGCCTGCCCGATGGCGAGCAGGGCGGCGAAGGCCTCGCCGCGCACGGTCTCGTCGTCGTCGCGGAGCATGCTGACCAGCGGCGGGATGGCGCGCGGATCCTGCAGCCGCCCCATGGCTTCACAGGCGGCGGCGCGCACGTCGCCGTCCAGGTCTCGCAAGGCATGAACGAGCGGGCCGACGGCCTTCTTGTCGCCCAGCAGGCCAAGGGCCTCGCAGGCGTTCGCACGATCGCTCGCGGCCGCGGCCTGCAGCCGGGGCACCCAGGCCTCCACTCCGTTCAACTCTGGACTCCCAGCCGATCCAGCTTCTTGTGCAGACCCTCGCGGGTGATGCCCAGGGCCTTTGCGGCTTGGGTCTTGTTCCCCTCGGAGTCACGCAGGGCGCGCTCCAGGAAGACACGCTCGGCCGACGCCAGCATGTCCCTCAGGGTCCCTTGCGCGATGGCAGGGTCGTCCACCACCCCGGTGGCCTTGAGCACCCGGGGCGACAGGTCATCCACGAGCAGCAGGTCGCCCTCCGTGCGCCCGATCAGCGCCCGCTGCAGCTCGTTCTGCAGCTCGCGGACATTGCCGGGCCAGTCGTAGCTCTTGAGCCGGTCCATGGCCTCGGGAGTGATGCCCGTGACCGGCCGCCCGAACTCGCGGGCGTACTTGCTCACGAAGAACCGCGCCAGCGGCACGACGTCGGCCCGGCGCTCGCGCAACGGCGGCAGGCGGATGGGGTAGACGTGCAGGCGGTAGTACAGGTCCTCGCGGAAGCCGCCGTGCTGGACCATGGCCTCCAGATCCCGATGGGTGGCCGACACCACGCGCACGTCCACCTTCTTGGGGCGCGGCGCACCCACCGGCCAGATCTCACCCTCCTGCAGGACCCGCAGCAGCTTGGCCTGCAGTACCGGGGGCATCTCGCCCAGCTCGTCCAGGAAGATGGTGCCGCCGTCGGCGAGCTCGAACAGCCCCTTCTTGTCCCGATCAGCCCCCGTGAACGCGCCCCGGACGTGGCCGAACAGCTCACTCTCCAGCAGGTTCTCGGGCAGCGCCGAGCAGTTCTGGGCGACGAACAGTGCCTCTGCGCGCTTCGACGTGTAGTGCAGCGCCCGCGCCACCAGCTCCTTGCCCGTGCCGGTCTCGCCCTGGATGAGGACGGGCACGCGGGTGTCGCGCACCTTGCCCACGGCGTCCAGCACCTGCGCGATGGCGTCGCTGTCGCCGATGATCCCGTTGAAGGTGGCGGCCTGCTCCTTGGCCTTCAGGTAGGCGTTCTCTCGCGCCAGCCGCAGCTCGGCCAGCCGCAGCCGGGCGAGCAACCGGGCGTTCTCGGCGGCGAACGAGATGGGCCCCGCGGCCACCGTCAGCGCCTCCAGGTCGCTCGCGTCGAACACGCCTCGGGCGTCTCGGTTGTCCACCTGCAACACGCCGCGCACGTCGTTGCCCGTCCACAGCGGCACCGCCAGGGTGCTGGCCAGCCCCGCCTGCACCACCGAACCGGCCTGGGCGAGCTGGCTGGCGGCGTCGGTGAAGAGCAAGCCTGCCCGCTCGGCCACCACCGTCTGCACCATGGTGCGGCTCACGGCGATGGCGGGGCGCCCACCCTGGCGGTCGTTGGCGTACACCACGGGGAAGCGACCCGCCCGTTCGGCCAGGGCGACCGCCACGTGGGTGGCCTTGGGCAACAGATCGAAGACGAGCCCGGCGGCCACTTCGAGCACGGCGTCCAGATCGGTGCACTGGCCCAGCGCGCGCATGTGGCGGTACAGCGCGGCCAGGCGCCCAGGCTCGGCCGTGACGCGGTCCGCGAAGCGCGCCACCTCGGCGATCTCACGGCGGGCCAGGACCGCCGCCGTGCTGTCCTGGGGGACGGTGACGCGCAGCACCACGGGCGTGGCCGGATCGCCAAGCCACAGCTCATCGCCCGTCCACAGCTCGGCCACGGACTCGGCCCCTGCCAGCAGCGTGCGCACCGAACCGCGCACATGCATCGAGCCGTTGCTGCTGCCCTGATCCACATAGCGCACCACGCCGCCCGAACGCTCGAAGCGGCCATGCACGCGACTCAAGTGCTCGTCGGCCAGGTGCAAGCCGCCGTCCGGCGCTCGCCCCACGCTGCCCGGCAGCCGGACCGCGGCGGTGGTGCCGGCTTGGGCACCCCGCAAGACCTCGACCTGCAAAGTGGATTCGGGCACGGGCGGGCCTCTCCTGGGCGGGACGCCCCGGTGGCCCTGGAGAGGGCCGGCCGGCGACTCAGCCCTTGGTGTGGGACAGCTTGGCGATCATCAGATCCAGGGTGTAGACGGCGCCCTGGAACCGCTTGTCCTTGGCAGCCTTCTCCGCGTCCGCCGCCCGCGCCTTCTCGAGCTGGGGGATCAGCGAGGCGTCGCCCACGCGATCCAGGCCGAACAGGATCACGTTGCGCACGGCCAGGTCGGGCTCGCCCACCTGCGTGATGAGCTGGGCCATGGCCTCCTTGCGCTTGTCCTGCATCTGCGCCAGGCGGTAGCCGGCCAGCATCTTGGTGGCGATGTCGTCGCCGGCCAGGTGCTTGCCCCAGCAGGCCGGATCGTCCTTGCACTCCGCCAGGGCCACCAGCTTGCGCTTCGCCTCGCCGTAGTTGTTCTTCCAGTCGGTGTAGCCCTTCACGTCCAGCGCGATCTGCTGGCGGGCGGTGCCCTTCTCGGTCTTCATCTTCTCCTGGGCTTCAGCGATCCAGCCGTCGATCTTGGCGACGATGCCGTCCACCTGCTTATCGAGCTTCTCCATGGCCTTGGCGTCGCTGCCGTCCATCAGGTTGGCGATGGCCAGCGCGAGCTGGACCCGGAAGCCCTGGCTCACGGGATCATGCTGGCTGGGCTCGTCGTCGAACAGCTTCCACAGGGGATCGATGGCCTTGGGGTTGCCCAGGAACGCCAGCTGCTGCACAGCCGAGAGCTTGTACTCCAGGGCCTTGTCCTTGGCCGCCGCCAACTTCACCAACGGCTCGACCGCGCGCTCGTCGCCGATGACGGCCAGGGCGTTCGCCGTCGAGATGGCGCGCTGCACACTGCCCATGACGAACGCGTTGGCCTTCTTGGGATCCTGCATGACCGAGGCGGGGGGCTCCTCCTCCTTGGTCATGGCGGCGATCAGCGGCTCCACCGCGTCGGGCGACGCCATGTCGCCCAGCAGCTCCGCCGACTTGGCCTCAACCAGGCCGCCGACGTGGAACTTGAACTTGGTGGCGCGAGCCTCCACCAGCCGGTTCTTCCGCTCCAGCGTCTCGATGGCCTTCGGGACCACCTTCGCCTTGCCGATGCGGTTCAGTGCCAGCCGGCACTTCGCCACCTCGTTGCGCCCGAGGTGGTCGTCCAGCCACATGCAGTAGATGAGCCCGTCGATGGCCTTCTCGCTCTTCAGCTTGCCCAGGGCTTCGCCCGCAAGCCCGTTGAAGGCGATGGGCTGCAGATCGGGGTCGCCCTGCAGGATCTGGAGGAGCGCCGGCTCGGCCGCCGCGGTGGGGTACTCGGCCAGGAGCTGGAGCGCGCCGTAGCGCAGCTCCTTGGGCGCCGACTTGTTGGCGGCCACCTTCAGGTATACGTCGCTGTGCCCCTCACCGGCCTTCCAGTCCAGCAGGGTCGTCGCCGCAAGCTGTCCGGCCTTGGCCTCGCTGGTGTCCTCCAGCGCCTTCAACAGCACCGGCACCGCCTTCTGGTCGCCCGCCTGGCTCAGGGCAGCCACGATCTCGTACTTGTTGCGGCCCTCGTCGTACGCCTTCACCAGCGCCTCGATGGCACCGGGCTTGTCCTTCATCTCACCCAGCCGCCGGATGGCCTCCTTGCGCTGGGCCGTGGCGAGCTGGCCCACCCAATACTCGGCCGACTCGGGGTCGGCGGATTGGCACCCGGTGGCGAGGCCACCAAGGCTGAGGGCGAGGATGAGAAGGCGAGCCGAACGGAGCATGGCGTCCCCCAGACGCTTCGCCCTCAAATTGGGGCCAAGCGTGTGAAACTCAAAGAGATTATTCGAAGGGCACGGGACGATACACCGTTGAAACGCCGGCGGTCAACTCGATAGTCTCCGCGCGGAAAGGCCCACAGGAGAGCCCCCGGGTGTCCCGCCAACACCTCGCCATCGTGCTCACCGTCCTGATGCCAGGGCTGGGCCATATCGCCCTCGGCTGGGTCCGTCGCGGGTTGGCCGTCTGGGCGGCCGCCTACTGTGCGGCCGGCGCGCTGATGTTGGGCTGGGCCATGGCGCTTTTCGTGCCGGTAGTCCCGGTGGTGGGCGCCGCCATCGCGTGGCTGGCGTTGCAGGGGGTGCTCTGGCGCGATCTGCTCCACCTGCCCGCTGATGGGCCCGCCCGGCGCGACCCTGCGCCCGCCTGGGTTCACGGCGTGGTCTGGCTGTCGCTGGGGGTCCTGCCGATCCTGGTGGGGGGGCGCCTGGTGGGCACTCGCCTGGTGGGCGTGGCGCGGGTCGAGGGCCAGTCGATGTTCCCCGTGCTCCTCGATGGTGACGAGGTGGTCTTCGATCGCCGGGGCTTCGCGGGTGCGCCCCCGCGCCCCGGCGACCTGGTGGTCGTCGCCGACGCCCAGGGGCGGCAGATCACCCGGGTGGTGGCCGTGGCCGGCCAGACGGTCGCCCTGCACGGAACGCGGCCCGTGGTGGACGGCGCGCCGCTCCCGCGGAGAGCCGTGTCGGCCATGCGGGTGCCCCGCTTTGGTGGCGTGCTGGCAGCCGAGCTGGCCCGCATGGACGGCTACCTGGAGCGCGCCGAGGGGCGCGACTACATGGTGTGCGAAGATCCGCTGGGGCCGACGCCGGCCTTCGCTGAGGCGATCCGCCTGCGGCCGGGGGAGATCTACGTCCTGGGCGACAACCGCACTGCCACCGTGG
>JACKDL010000014.1 GCA_020633555.1 Myxococcales bacterium
GCTCCATGGGATGGACATGCCCCGCAGGCTGTCGGCGCCCGGATCCACCGGCAGGCCACGCACGGCCACGTCCACGCCGTTCACCCGCACCACCACCCGCGGGGTGCCGTACGAGGCCACCAGCCACACGGCCAGGCCGTTGCGGACCCCGAAGCTGCCGGGGTTCAGGTCGTTGCCCTCGCCCTGGAAGTTCACCGACACGCCGTTGCCCTGCGCCAGGTTCCCGTGGTCCGTCACCAGCCGGAAGAACACCGAGATCCCGTCGGCCATGTAGATGGGCGTGCGGAGCCAGACGGTGCCCCGGGTGACGAACAGGTTGTTCTCGTTCAGCACCACGCCGTCCGCGACAAACTCGGCGTCGCCTCGGGTGATCCAGTCGCCGGCGCTGTATCCGCACACCACAGGCGGGCAGGCGGTGGAGGGCCACTCGTTGGCGAAGGGCACGCACTCGCCCGCCTGGCAGTGCTCCTGGGCGCAGTCCGACACGTCGCAGGCGGTGTCGTCGGGCAGCACCTCGTGGGCGCAGCCCGCCACCGGATCGCAGCGGTCCGCCGTGCAGGGGTTGCCGTCGTCGCAGTCCAGGGGCGTGTGGGCGCAGCCCTCGTCGGGATCACAGCGGTCCACGGTGCACGCGTCGCCGTCGTCGCAGTCGCCGCCGGTGAAGGTGCAGCCCTCCACGGGATCGCACACGTTGGCCGTGCAAGGGTCGCCGTCGTCGCAGAACGCGTGGCTGCAGCCCAGCTCGGGGTCGCAGGCGTCGGTGGTGCACGGATCGCCGTCGTCGCAGTCGCCGCCCGCGTGGCGACAGCCCGTCTCGGGGTCGCACAGATCGGCGGTGCAGGCGTTGCCGTCGTCGCAGTCCACGGGGGCAAAGTCGCAGCCGGCCTCGGTGCACAGGTCGGCGGTGCACAGCGAGCCGTCGGCGCACTGGTTGGCGTGCCCGCAGGTGGGCGCCTCGGGGCGTGCCTCGCAGATCGCGCAGCCCAGGGCCGCGCCCGCCGGCACCGCCAGGAAGGTGCCGTTGGCGCCCACGCTGACCGCCTCGCCCCGCCCCGGCAGGGCGGCCAGCCCGCCCAGGTAGGTCACCGGCTCGCCCGTGACCCAGCCGCGGTGGTCCAGGCCCACCCACGCGGCGGCCCCCGCGCACGCCTCGGGCAGGACGCCGCGGGCGGCGGCCACCTCGGCGGCGTCGCTCAGCGTCGCCAGGTGTCCGCCCTCGGCCGCACAGGCGGCCCCCGCAGCGGCGGCGTCCAGCGCTTGCGGCGGGTGGAGGCCCAGGAAGCAGCGCCCGCCCACCCGCTCGCCCATCGGGCAGGTCAGCGCGCAGGCGTCGTCGGTGCACGGCAGCCCGTCGTCGCAGGCGGGCGGCGCCTGGCAGGCCCCGTCCACGCACACGTCGGCGGTGCAGGCGTCGCCGTCGTCGCAGATCAGCGGGGTGCCCGCGCAGCCGCCGGGCAGGCAGGCGTCGCCGCCGGTGCAGGGATCCCCGTCATCGCAGGCCGCGGGGGTGCCGCCACAGGCGCCGGCCACGCAGCGGTCGTCCACCGTGCAGGCGTTGCCGTCGTCGCACGCGGCGGCGTTGGGGGTGAAGCCGCAGCCGCGGAGGGGGTCGCAGGCGTCGTCGGTGCACGGGTTGCCGTCGTCGCACGCCACGCTGGGCGCCGCCTCGCAGCCCCGCGCCGGATCGCACGTGTCGGTGGTGCAGGCGTCGCCGTCGTCGCAGACCACCAAGGCCCGCACGCAGGCGCCCTCGGTGCACCGGTCGGTCGTGCAGGCGTTGGCGTCGTCGCAGTCCGCGTCCTGGGCGCAGGCCTCGCCGCAGCCCACCGCCCCCGCGGCGCGGGCGCCGAGCTGGGCGAAGGGCCAGGCGCAGGCCGGCAGGGTCTCCAGCACCCAGCCGCCCGGCCCGTCGGGATCACAGGCGGCGCCCGCCGCCGCCCCGAAGGTGACCGCCTCGCCCGCGGGCGCGGGCGCCACCGGCTGGTCCCAGCGCCCGTGGGCGTCGGCGGTGGGCGCGCCCACCTGGGCGTCGGCCGTGCAGACGCGCACCGCCGCCTCCGCCACGCTCGCCCCGTGCAGCGTCACCTCGGCCGGCGGCCGCCACAGCCAGCCGCCACCTGCGGTCCGTGCGCCGGCCCGGGCCCCCACCCACTGGGTGTCGAAGCCGAGCCCCGCGGGCAGATCGAGCAGGAGCAGGCCCAGGTGGTTGGGCACGAAGGCGGGCGAGTTCAGCGTGTCGAGCACGGCCCGCAGGTGGGCCTCGTCGCGGGCGCCCAGCCGCCCCGAGAAGGCGACGTCCGTCTGCCCCTCGGCCAGCCGCAGCACCGCGACGTGCTGGTCCACCGCCGCCGGCAGGACCTGGCCGGGCACCGCCAGGAACGTCTGGCTGGCGTCCAGCAGCACCCGATCGGCGAAGCCGGCGTCCCCGAAGTCGTTGCGGGCCACGGCCTGGTGGTCGAACCAGCCCGCCGGCGCGGGCCCCAGCGCGCCCAGCGCCCCGTGGGACAAGGGCGGGGCGCAGCCCACGTGGGCGGGCCCCTGTGCCATGGAGTCGCCGGTGAAGAGCGACCAGCGCTGTGCGCCGGGCTGGTGGATGGCCGCCGCCACCGTCACCCCGCGGCGCTGCACCTGGAACAGCGCGTTCAGGAAGTCTGCCGGGGTCAAGACCAGGTTGCGCAGATCGGTCTGCTCGAGGGCCCGGGTGCGCGCCCGCTCATAGGCCACACGGGCGGCGTCGGCGTCCTGGTAGCCCACCAGGAACGACACGGCCACCTGGGCCTGCAGCAGGTAGGGGGCCCCGTCCAACGTGGCCAGCGACCGCAGGCGCCACCGGGTCGAGAAGCTGTGGGCGGCCGGATCCGCCTCGAAGAAGGACTGCCGCGCCCCCCCCATCGCCCGCACCAGCAAGGCCAGGCCCTCGATGTGGGTGAAGGCCAGGTCGAAGTCCATCTGCACGTAGCCGGCAACGCCCGCGTCCAGGCCCGGCAGCAGCGGGGCCGCGACCGGCGCCGCCGAGCGGACCGCCGCGCCGTCGCACGCCGGCGCCACCGCCTGCACCACGCAACCGAGCGCCGCGTCGCACCCGACCGTGGCGCAGCCGTCGTCCACGCAGCCGGCGCCGCAGCGCTCGGCGTCGGGGTCGCAGCCGTCGCCCTCGCACAGCGCGGGATCCCCACAGTCCGCCGGGCAGCGCGTCGGATCCTCGCCCAGCGCGCCGTCGCAGCGCCCGTCGCCGCAGCCCGGGCAGATCGCGCAGACCCCCGAGGCCAACGCCGCGCAGCCCTCACCCCACCCGTCGGCGCAGCAGGTGGGATCCTGGGCGCAGACGCACGCGGCGATGGCGGCGTCCCCGCAGCCGGGCCCGGCGTGCGGCATGTCGCAGGCGCCGCTGCAGGTCGGGGCGCAGTCCGAGGTCACCGTCAGGCCCGCCAGCGCGTGGGCGGTGTGCCCGACGCCGGCGGCGGCCATCACCCCCAGCCACGCCCGACCGCCGGGGGCCACCGCGTCCAGCGCCAGGGGCAGCCGGGCCACCACGGGCAGCCCGTCCAAATCCACCGACAGCCCCTCGGCCCCCAGCGTCAGGCCCAGCGTGTGCGTCCCCTCGGCAGCCGCCGCGTCGGGCAGCGGGGCGGCCACCCGCCGCTCGCCGCGCTGCCACACCTGCAGCGTCGGCCCGGCCCGGCCGCCGTGCGCCACCTCCACCGCCAGGCCCAGCGGCGCCAGCCCCTGGGGGCCCCAGTCGAACAGCGGGCTCTCGTCCTGAAGCGCGAGCGCAAAGCGGTCACCGCCGCCGCCATCGCCGCCGGTGAGGTGAATCTGCGCGGTCACGCGCAACGGGTGGGCCAGCGCCCGCGCCAGGGGCAACCAGGCCGCCCCCCGCTGCCCGGTCCGGGCCGCCGTCAGGCGCACGACGCCCGGCTCCGGGGCGGCGTCGCCGGTCGCGATCATGCCCGCCTGCGGGGCGATCTCGGGCCACCACAAGTCGGGGTCGCAGGCCTCGGGTTCGGCGGTGCAGCCCAGCCCCGGATCACAGCGATCCACCGTGCAGGCGTTGCCGTCGTCGCAGATCACCGGCGCATGCACGCAGCCCCCCTCGGCCGCGTCGCATACGTCTACCGTGCACGGGTTGGCGTCGTCGCAGGGGTCCTGGATGGCCTGGCAGGCGCCGTCCTGACACACGTCCACCGTGCAGGGGTCAGCGTCATCGCAGGGCCCCGTGCCGCAGCGCGAGCCATAGGCCCAGCGGGTGATTCGGAAGGTCACGCCGCCCGCGTCAGGCGCCCGCCCCGTGAAGCCCATCCAGGCCTGGCCCCCGGCGTCCACCGCCTGGGCCGCCTGCAGCACCACCGGGGCTTCCAGGCGGGGCTCGCCGTCGTAGATCACCGCCAGCACGCCCGGTGTGTAGGTCACCGTCACCTGGTGGGCGTCCCCGTCCGCAGGCGGGGCGATGGCCGCGCTGGCCACCCGCGCCGCGCCGTAGCGCAGCACCAGCTCGCCCGCGGTGGCGTCCACCGCCACCGCCAGGCCGCCGTCGGCCAGACCCAACGGGCCCTCTCCCAACGCCAGCGGGCCCTCGGTCTGCAGCACGAACGCCAGTCCGCCGCCCGGGGCGCCCGCCACCGCGACGGCCCGGAAGGTGAAGCTCACCTCGAAGCCGCTCGCCGCCGCAAGCGGCTGCCGCCACCACGCCGCGCCCGCCGCCGCGGGCGGGCCCGTGAGGTCGAGCGCGCCGCCGGCGATCGCGGCCGCGCCCACCGGGAACAGCCCCAACGCCTGAGGGTCGTCGAAGTCGAGCACGTCGAACCCCATGGGCAGGGGGCAGCCCCCCCACGCGGGGTTCACGCAGCCCGCCACGCCGTCGCACAGATCCGTGGTGCACAGGTCGCCGTCGCCGCAGTCCAGGGGAACCAGCGAGCAGCCCGTGGCCGGCTCGCAGGCCGCCACCATACACGGCGCGTCGGGGCACGCCCGGGCCTCGCCGCCAACGCAGGCCCCGGCCACGCAGGCGTCGTCCAGCGTGCAGGCGTCGCCGTCATCGCACGGCCCGGCCGCAGGCTCCGCCTGGCACTGGCCGTCGACGCACACCGCGCGGGTGCAGGGGTTGTCGTCGTCGGCGCAGGCGGGATCACAGTCGGGGGGTTGGCCGTCGGGCTCGCCGGCGTCCCGAGGCCCGCCGTCCCCGGCGCCCCCGTCGAGCGTCGCACCGTCAGGCCCGCGGTCGGGGCCGCCATCGACCCCGCGGTCCGACACGTGGGCGTCCCGCGGTCCGCCGTCCCCGTCCATGGCAGCGTCCCGGGCGGCGTCCGCCGTCGCGTCCACGGCCAGATCCGCCGCCGGCCGAGCGTCCACGGCGCCTCGGTCCGCGCCGCCCGCCCCGTCATCGCAAGCCCCCAGCGTCGCCCACAGGGCGCAGCCGAGCCACCGCCAGCGACCCGAAGTCCACGCGTTGTTCCGCCGCATCACCGCTCGCCTCCCAGCCACCCTGGACGCGATCCGACCTGCGCAGACCGCACGCCCTGCTCGACCCGCCACCGGAGCCTTCACTGCAAAACAAGTGGAAAAGGGCACGCGCGGGGCGTGCCGGGCGCTCAGCGCAGGCGCAGCCCCCGCTCGCGCACCCAGCGGATCATGACGTCCTGGTAGGGGGCGGAGTCGTGGGCAGTGCACACGGTCTCCCAGGCCTCCGTGAGGGTCATGCCCCGGTGGGCCACCAGCCAGGCGATCACTGCGCTGGGCGACCGGTTCAGGCCGGCGTTGCAGTGCACATACACCGCCCGCCCTGCGGCCACCTGGGCCTGGATGGCCGCCACCGCAGCGTCCAGGTTGCGCCCCAGATCCAACCGGTCGAAGTCCACCACCGGCACCCGCGTGGCGTCGATGCCGAGGGCCGCGTAGTCGGTCAGCGCCTCGGACCAGGGCAGGTCGAGCTGGGCCAGATCGGCGTCGCTCTGCAGGCTCACCACCGCCGTGAGCCCCTGCTCGGCCAGCCAGGCCCGCTCGCGGGCCCGTGGGCAGCGGCCTACCGCGACCTCGGCGGTGATCCGGCTGAAGTGCTCGATGGCCATCAGAACAGCTCGGGATCGGGTGGCTGGATGCAGCGCGGATCGTCGTTGCGGGCGTTGTTCACGTGGGCACTCACCCGCACCACCCGCAGGGCGCTGGCCGGGGCCGGCTTCAGCAGCCGGTGCAGATCCTCAGGCGTCGCGCCGGGGTCCAGCCAGGCGTCGATCTCGCCCCCCTCGAGGGTGGCCGGGAAGCGGTCGTGCAGATCCCCCAGCGCCCCGGCAGCGTCGGTGGTGAGCACGGTGAAGGTCTCCCAGGGCGCCGAGCCGTCGGGGGGCTGCCACTCGTCCCACAGCCCGGCGAAGGCGAAGGGCGCGCCGTCGGCCCGCTGGATGCTGTGGGGCACCCGCGCCCGGCCCTCGCGGCGCCACTCGTAGAACCGCGACGCCGGCACCACGCACCGCCGCCGCTTGAACGGCGTGCGGAAGCTGGCCTTGGCGGCCACCGTCTCGCTACGGGCGTTGATGGCCGCCGCCGCCCGGGCGGGATCCCGCGCCCAGTGGGGCACCAGCCCCCAGCGCAGCCCCGCCACCACCCGCACGCCGTCGCCGTCCAGCCGCACCACCATGGCCCGCTGGGTGGGCGCCAGGTTGTAGCGCGGCCCCAGGTCCTTCACCCAGTCGTCGGGGTGGGCCTTGAAGTAGATGACGATCTCGTCGGGGTGCTCCTGGGCGAAGCGGCCGCACATCAGCGGGCCTCCCAGCGGGCCCACAGGCTGTGGGGCGACGCGTAGGGCGCCACCGCCCGAGCCACGGCGGCCGTGGCCCGCAAGGCGTCGCTGATGATCTCGGCCCAGGGCCCCGCGACCGCCCGCTGGTAGCCCTCGCGGGCGGGGCCCACGGCCGCGTCGTCGCCAGCCAGAGCGTCGGGCCCCAAGGCCTCGTAATACGGGCGAAAATCGGTGGTCGGCGCCAGCACCTGCCGCAGCCCGTGGGGATCGCACAGGGCCGCCTGGACCCGGTGGCAGGCGTACTCCCGCACGACGTCGGCGTCGCTGGTGTTGTCCAGCCCCCAGTCCACCTCGCCCAGCTTGTCGGGCCCCTCCACCAGCGCGTGGCAGATCTCGTGCAGGATCATCTGCGCCAGGCTGTCGTCGGGGTCGAAGTCGGCGGCGTCGCTCAGGATCAGCGTGTCGCGCCCATCCCACGCGGCGTAGCACTCGTGGCTGCGCACGACGCGCCAGCCCAGGCGCCCGGCGGCGCCCAGCCAGATCAGGTCGACAGGATCGCGGTACACCCGGGCCATGGCGCGCAGCATAGCACCGCGCCGCGCCGGCTTGACCACCGCTTGACCCCGCCAGGCCCCCGCGTCACGGTGGGTCGCCTTTCCCGGGGGACACCCACCATGAAGCTGCGCACCCTGCCCTTGCTGGCCCTGCCGCTCCTGACCGCGGCCTGCGACGACGGCGGCGACGCCGCGCCCGCCCCGGCCGCCTCGGAGAAGATCACCGCCGCGCCCGATCTGGCCGACAAGGCCGACGGCACCCTGGTGGCCCGGCCCCAGGGCCGCCTGCTGCCCGGCACCACCACGGTGAGCCTGGACGCGGGGCCCACGAGCTGGCGCTTCAACACGTTCCCCGGCACCCGCGCCAAGATCACCGTCACCAGCCCCGACGGCGACCTGGATCCCGTCGTGGTGGTGCGCGGCCCCATCCCGCAGGATCTGCAGGCCACGGTGGCCTGGAACGATGACCGCAGCCCGGACGAGTTCACCGCCGAGGTGGAGGTCACCGCCGACGCTACGGGCGCCTTCGAGGTGGTGGCGGGCACCTACGGGCAGCTCCAGCTCGGGCAGGCCACCCCCGGCCGGCTCACCGTCGACTTCCAGTGCCTGGCGGCGTGCGAGCTCCCGCAGATCCCGCTGGCCACGGTGCTCGAGCAGTTCGGCGAACCCGCCGTGCAGGGGGCCCTGGGGCAGGTGCTGCCGACCCTGTTCCCCGATCCCGCCACCGCGGCGGCCGTCGAGGCCCAGGTCAGCGCCTTCTTCGCCGGCGATCAGGACGTGTTCCCCGTGGTGACGCTGGCGCACCTGGGCGCCGCGCAGCCCCTGCTGGAGCTCGCGGCCCAGGCCCCCGCGCCGCCGCCCGAGCCCGTCACCTTCGACCTGGGCGAGCTGCTGACGAAGCGCTGCACCGTCGAGCGCACCACCCGCAGCCCCCTGCACCCTGATCTGCCCGCCGAGCTCACCCGCGGCGGCTGGCCCGACTACGCCCTGGACGACTGCACGGTGCAGCGGCAGCGCGACTTCGCCGAGGTGCTGAACAACCTGGCGCTGGACAACGGCTCGGCGGTGGTCAGCGGCCCCACCCGCTACGAGAGCGTCGAGGACGTGTTCGTGGCCCTCATCGACGCCGGCCACCACGTGCGCGTGGAGAACAACCGCTACTTCGCGAACTTCCTGAGCCTGAACCTGGGCCCGGCGTCCGTCATCGCCCCGGTGTGGTTGGACACCGGCCTGCCCCTGGCCGACGGCGGGACCCTGCCCATCCCGGCCCCCCACTCCCACCACGACGTGTTCGTCACAGGCCCCCTCGTGAACGCCCGGCTCATGTACTACATGGGCACCGACAACGGCGTGAGCTTCCGCAGCGTCGAGACCCTGCGGCCCGACTGGGTGGGCGAGCGCACGCTGTACACCTACGACAGCGCCGACGATGCCGATCGGGTGGTGCGGCTGATGACCTTGGCCGGCCGGCTGCGCAAGGTGTGGACCGAGCGCGGCCAGGGCCTGCCCGCCCTGGGCTACGGGCAGCTCGGCGTGTGCAATGACTCCACGGCGGTGCTGGAGCTCGAGGCCGAGGGCAGCGTCAGCCTGTACCCGCTGGCCCAGCCGGGCGTCGAGGGCGCGCCCCAGGATCAGGTGGACGCCCTGCTGGCCCAGCTCCCGCAGGATCTGGCGGGGCCCGACGCCACCGCGCTGACCCGCATTGGCCTGACCTTGCCCTACACGGGCGCGCCCCTCCCGGCCCTGGCGGGCCTGCTCGAGGCCGCTGCCCGCTGAGCCCCCCGCCCTGGCTGCCCCACCAGCCGTCTTTCGCGGCGCGTTCGCAGGCCGTATACAGGGGTGAATCCAACCCAGGAGACAACGGTGAGCCACAGCCCCAGTGCGATCCTCATCCCGTCCGATCTGACCGGCGAGACCCGGCACCTGCTCGACTACGCCCTGAGCCAGCCCCACCAGGCGGGCGCGCGCATCATCCTGCTGCACGTGGTGCACATCGGTGAGCACGTCTGGTCCATGCTGGCCAAGGCCTACGACACCAAGGGCCTCGAGGAGCAGCTCCGCGAGCTGGCCAACGGCGCGCTCGCCGCCTACGTGGCCGATCACCCCGGCGATCACCCCTTCAAGGTCGAGGTGCAGGTGCACTGGGGTCAGCCCGCCGAGATGGTGCTGTCGGTGGCCGACTCTGAGAAGGTCGACGAGATCGTCATGGGCCGCCACCGGCCCGACTCGGTGAAGGGCTTCTTCCTGGGCTCCACCGCCGACAAGGTGCTGCGGGCCGCCAAGGTGCCCGTCACCGTCATCCCCTTCTGATTCGGGGCCCGCGCGCGCGGCGCCCACAGATCTTCCCTCCCCCTGCGGTTCGTGGCACCGTGCCCACTGTGACACGGGGCACCCGCACCATCCTCTGCGCCGCCGCGTGGCTCGCGCCCCTGGGCGCCGCCGCGCAGATGGAAGAGCTCGAGCCCATCGAGGCCGCGCCGGTGCCCGCCGAGGCCAGCCCCACGGCCACCGCCCCGGCCCCTGTGATGATCCTGGAAGACTTCGACACCGACGAGCGCAACGCCGTGCTGTCGGCGGCCCGCACGCGCACCACCATCCAGCGCGCGCCCGGCATCATCACCGTCATCACCGCCGACGAGATCGCCCGACAGGGCCACCGCACCGTCAACGATGTGCTGCGCACGGTCCCCGGCTTCGAAGGCGGCCGCTACGACTCCAACGGCTGGTTCGAGGAGTCCACGGCCCGCGGCCAGCCCCGGACGATGCTCATCCTGATCAACGGGGTGAACGTCACCGAGCCCCTGCGCAACGCCTTCACCCTCGACCGGCGCGTGCCCGTGCAGGCCATCAAGCGCATCGAGGTCACCAGCGGCCCCGGGGGCGTGCTGTGGGGCAGCAACGCGCTCCTGGGCGTGGTGAACATCATCCTGAAGGACGCCGCCGATCTGGACGGCGCCCTGATCACGGCCGGCGGGGGCCACGGCCCCGGCGCGCTGGCGGCCGTCGAGGGCCACGCCGCCTACGGCGGGCGCTTCCTCGACAAGCAGCTCGACGTGTTCGTCAGCGCCACCGCCTACAGCGACCGCGGCGCCGAGCTGCAGCCCGACACCCGCAAGGTGCTGGGCGTGCTGCCCAGCCCCGAGCTGGACGGCACCACGCTGTACGACAACGCCACCCCCGCGATCACCGACTTCAACGCCCGGGACGTGTGGGTCGCGAGCACCGGGCAGATCACCGCCTGGCAGGTGCTCACCCTGGACTGGCTGGTGGAGTTCGAGCAGGACCACCGCCAGCTCGCCACCGGCGGCGCCCTGCTCGAGGGCACCCGGCCCACGGCCAATGGCCCCGTGGTGGCCCGCGAGCAGACGCTGAGCCAGGACAGCCTGCAGATGGCCAGCCTGACCTGGCGCGACCGCTTCGGCGACGGCCTGGGCCTGGCGGTGAAGGGCTACGGGGTCCACTTCACCGAGCTGAACGACCCCTTCTGGGCCTTCCCGCCCCAGGCGCTGCCGGGCACCGACGCCCTGGCCGACGGGGTGGAACTCGCCCTCGAGGTGGGCAACCAGTGGCGCTACGGCCTGAACGTGGACGCCGACGTCAACCTGGGCCGCGATCACCACCTGGTCTTCGGCGCCGAGGTGTTCCAGGACCGCGTGGGCGACGCCACCCGCCGCGACCGCCTGCGGGGCCCCACCCGCCTGCCCGACCTGGCCCAGCCCGACGCCGCCGATCCCCAGGTGGCCGGCGGCATCTACGGCCCCGGCCGCTGCCCCCCCGCGGGCAGCCACCGGGTGCAGGTGGGCGACGCCACCCCCCGGGCCACCTTCGACGGCGAGTGCGGCTTCGAAGAGACGCTCATCTTCGACACCAGCCGCACCATCGGCGCCCTGTACGTCAGCGACGAGTGGACGGTGGATCCGAAGGTCGTGCTGCAGCCGGGCTTCCGCCTGCAGGTGTCCGACAGCTTCGACCCGGTGCCCCTGCTGGGGGCCGCCCTGGTGTGGAACGTGGTGGACCGCACCTTCCTGAAGCTGAACTACGCCGAGGGCTTCCGACCCCCCGAGCTGCAGAGCGTCGGCATCAACCCTGCCGGCGTCAGCTCGGTGAGCTTTCAGTCCGATCCCAACCTGAACGTGGAGCGCTCGCGGGCGGCCGAGGCCGAGATCAACGCGGTGCTGCTGGAGAACACCGGGCCGCTGAAGCGGATCTACCTGCGCGGCGACTACGCCTACAGCGTGCTGAGCGATCTGGTGCGCAACGTGGGCGGGCGCTTCGCCAACTCGGGCGACCGGGGCATCCACTCGGTGGAGTTCCTGGTGCGCAGCGAGTTCAAGGGCGAGCACGAGCTGTGGCTGGGCGGCCACCACGTGCGCGCCGAGGACTCCATCATCGGCCCGGTGCGCAACTTCCCCAACTGGGTGTTCATGGGCGGCGGCCGGCTGAGCCTGCTGGACGGCCTGCTGGAGCTCTCGGCCCTGGCCACCTTCGTGGGGCCCCAGGAGGATCTGAACCGGGCCGCCGACGTGGGGGGCCAGGTGGCCGGCTTCGCCGCCAGCAACGCCAGCCACATCGAGGTGGATCGGGTGGATCCCTACCTGCTCCTGCGGCTGGGCGTGCGCCTGGTGGGCCTGTGGCGCGACCGCATCGACGTGTCGGCCTTCGTCTACAACGCCGCCGACGTGCGCCGGGTGGATCCCGACTTCTTCTTCGACGACCGGGTGCAGTCGCGGCCCCAGCCCCGCGAGGGCTTCAGCGCGCTCGGTCGGGTGGGGGTGCGGTTCTGATGCGCGGCCTGACCCCACTGCCGCTGCTCGCCGGCGCCGTGGCCCTGAGCCTGGGCGGGTGCGTCGACATCTACCGGGGCGCCATCGTGCAGCTCAACCTGCGGGCGGCCACCCGCTCGGCCCCGGGCGAGCACTACGAGCTGTTCGCCGAGGTGAACGGCGGCCTGGTGTCGCTGGCCAAGTACAAGGTCTTCGAGAACGTGGCCGACTGCGGCGCCGATCCGGCCACCACCCCACCGGTGCAGCTCGTGCAGCGCTACGACGACGGCGCCGACCGGGCCGCCCTGTGCGCCGGCAACCGCACCCTGGGCGCCATCGACCGCACGGATCTGGCCGCTGCCAGTCTGGTGGGCGGCGTCCGGCTCGACACGCCGGTGGATCTCAGCCAGGCCACCCGACTGATCATCAGCCTCGAGACCGACGGCGACAGCGACCCTCGCCCGGCTCAGGTGCTGCTGGGGGCGGATCTGGCGCCGGGGCGGGCCCCCTACGCTCAGATCGCGGTGGATTGCGCCGCCGCCTTCTGCGCCGCCGCCGATCCGGCCGGGCCCGCCTACGCCCAGCTCTGTGGCGACAACGCCCCCACCCTGCCGCGGGCGCGCCGCGGCGTGCGGGTGGGCGAGTTCCTGGTCGAGCCGGTGCCCGCCGATCTCTGCCTGGCCGCCACCGCCGGCCAGGTGGCGGTGGTGCCCGCCGACGACGACACCTTCCTGTGAGAAGCGCCATGGCCCACCCCCGACTGAAGCTGACCGCCGTGGCCGCCCTGAGCCTGGGGAGCCTGTGGGCCTGCGACACCCTGGAGTGCGGGCCCGGCACCCACCGCGAGGGCGACCTGTGCGTGTCGAACGTCATCGTGGGCTGCGCCCCGGGCACCACTCTGCGCGACGGGCGGTGCGAGGCGGACGGCGCCGGGGGTGACGGCGGCCAGGGCGGCGTCGGCGGCGGCCTGAGCTGCGGCCCAGGCACCCAGGCCTTCGACGGCGAGTGCCGCCCATCCCTGGACGGCGGCGCAGGGGGTCAGGGTGGCGCCGGCGGCCAGGGCGGCGCCGGCGGCCAGGGCGGCGCCGGCGGCGAGGCCGATCTGGGCGTCGACATGAACGCCCCCGACATGGACGCCCCCGACATGGACGCCCCCGACATGGGCGAGCCCGCGGGCTGCCCCCCCGAGCTCGAGCCCGGCGTGCCCCCGGCCGCCTGCCCTGAACCCGTCCCGGGCGGCTTCTGCGTCACCGGCGTGGCCCTGAACTTCGCCACCGGCTGCGCGCTGCCCGCCGATCAGGGGCTGGCGGTGGTGGTCATCGACCCGGCCGCCGTCATCAACGGCCAGGATCCCACCCGCGGCGCGGGCGCCATCGGCCCCAACGGCACGTTCGCCGTGGCCGCCTTCGGCGACTCGGTGCAGGTGGCCCTGATCGTCGACGAGGCGCCCCAGGTCCCCGCCGACAACTGGGTGCGCGCCGTCAGCGGCGTGCTCAACGGCTCGCCCACCGCCAACACCACCTACCGCGCCACCGCCTTCTCGACCCCGCAGGCGGTGATCCGCACCTGGGACACCCTGCTGGGCTTCGAGCCCGGCGGCCTGCAGCAGCGCGGCTTCCTCGTGGGCCGGGTGCTGGGACCGCAGGGCCCGGTCGAGGGCGCGCAGGTGCGTGGCCGCCGCCTGCCCGGCCTGCTCGACTGCGCCGAGGGCGGCGCCTGCCTGCGCTTCTTCGGCAACGATCTCATGACCTTGCAGCCCGGGGGCTCCCCGGGCACGGGTGCCGCCGGCGCCTTCCTGCTGGTGGGCAACGGCATGGAGGTCCTGCAGGACGCCTTCTACATCGCCAACAGCCAGGCCTACGCCGACATCCCCGCCGGCGCGTCGCCCGGCTCGGGCTTCCACACGGCCTTCGTGCCGCAGTAGGGGCGGGCTGAGGCGGGTCGCTCAGACCTGCTCGAGCAGCTTGTCCTGGTTGCGGCGGGCGTCCTCGGCCAGATCGACCACCGTGTCCGTCTCGTCGACGATCTCGCCGGTCAGGACCTCGAGCACGTCCTCCAGGCTGACCACGCCGGCCACGCCACCGAAGTCGTCGGCGACGATCATCAGGTGCTCGTGGGTGCGCTGGAACACTTGCAGCAGGCGATCGGCGCGGGCGTCCTGGCGCACGAAGCGCGGGGCGCGGGCCCAGGTGCGCACGGGCAGCTCGCCCTGCTCCTCCACCAGCGCCCGCAACAGCTCGGCCTTCAACGCGATGCCCACCACCTCGTCCACCGTCTCACCGGTGACCACCATGCGGCTGTGCTGGCTGGCGAGGATGTCTTCCTTCTGCTCGGCCAGGGTCTCGTCCGCCTCGAGCCAGGTGATGTTCACCCGCGGGGTCATGATGTCGCGGGCGGTGCGATCGTTGAGCGCGAAGACCCGGTGGATCATCTCGCTCTCGTCGCCCTCGATCACGCCCTCCTGCCGCGCGATGCGGGTGAGCATGCGGATCTCGGCCTCGTTGGTGGTGGGCTCGGCGTCGCCGCTGCGCTCGGGGGTGATCTGCTCGATGAGCCACACGATCGGGCTGAGCAGGGTCACCACCACCGTCAACGGGCGGGCCGTGTGCAGGCACACCCACTGGGCGTTCCGCTCGCCCAGGGTCTTCGGCACGATCTCCGAGAACACGATGACCATGAAGGTCAGCACGCCACTGAACACGCCCAGCCAGGACTCGCCCAGGACGTGGGCGGCCAGGTTGCCCACCAGGATCGAGCCGACGATGTTGGCGATGTTGTTCAGCACCACGATGGTGGCGATGGGCCGGCGGATGTCCTCACGGATGGCCAACAGCGCCTTGGCGCTCTTGCCCCCGGACTCTGCAAGATTACGGGCCTTGAGCAGCGGCATGGAGAACAGGGCCGCCTCGGTTCCCGAGCAGATGGCCGAGCTGACCAGCACCAGCAGCACGGCGAGGCCGAGCTCGATCATGAGGGCGGCGCGCCGTCAGGATCGGCGCGTTCGGTCGTGGGCATGCGGCGCAGTATACGCACGGCCCGTCGTCGCCGGAAATCTCTCACGCGCCGTGGCCGCCCTCTTCGCGGGCAAAGAGCCGGGACTCGTCCCGGAAGCTCTTGAACTCCAAAGCGTTTCCGCTGGGGTCTTGCACGAAGAATGTGCCCTGCTCGCCCACCCTTCCGGCGAACCGGACCCGGGGCGCGATGAGAAAGGCCACCCCCGCTGCCTCCAGGCGCGCCGCCAGGGCCTCCCACTCGGGCCAGGGGAGCACCGCCCCGAAGTGCCGGACGGGCACCGCGTCGCCGTCCACGGGGTTGGTCGGATCGCCCGCCGGCCGCAGGGCCTCGGGGCGCAGGTGGGCCGAGATCTGGTGGCCAAAGAAGTCGAAGTCGATCCAGCGCTCGGCCTCGCGGCCCACCACGCAGCCCAGCCGCCCGGCGTAGAAGGCGCGGGTGGCTTCGATGTCGGCCACGGGGAAGGCGAGGTGGAAGGGCGGCATGGCGGGACGATGGCACGGCGCCGCCGGGCCGCCAAGGGCTTGATCACACCCCGCGCCCTGCCCTACACCCCCGGGCCGTGCACACTGACAGCCCCCCGCCCGGGGCGCGCCGGGGGATCACCCGCCCCCTGAGCGTCGCCCCCATGATGCAGCGCACCGACCGGCACCACCGGGCGTTCATGCGCCTCATCACCCGCACCACCCTGCTGTACACCGAGATGGTGACCACCGGCGCCATCCTGCACGGCGATCGGGCCCGTCACCTCGACTTCTTCGAGTGCGAGCACCCGGTGGCCCTGCAGCTCGGCGGCGACGATCCCAAGGCCCTGGCAGAGGCCGCGCGCATCGCCTGGGACTGGGGCTACGACGAGGTGAACCTGAACGTGGGCTGCCCCAGCGACCGCGTGCAGAGCGGCGCCTTCGGGGCGGTGCTGATGAAGACCCCCGAGCGAGTGGCCGAGGCCGTCGCCGCCATGCGCGCCGCCGTGCCGCTGCCGGTGACGGTGAAACACCGCATCGGCGTGGACGACCTGGACCGCTACGAGGACATGCTGCACTTCGTGGACGTGGTCCGACAGGCCGGCGCTGATCGCTTCTCGGTGCACGCCCGCAAGGCGTGGCTGCAGGGGCTGAGCCCGAAGGAGAACCGCGACATCCCCCCGCTGCGCTACGCCGAGGTGTGGCGCTTGAAGGTCGAGCGGCCCGACGAGGTGATCGAGATCAACGGCGGCATCACCACCCTGGGCCAGGCCGTCGAGCACCTGGCGCACGTAGACGCGGTGATGATCGGCCGCGCGGCCTACGACGATCCCTGGATCTTCGCGCAGGCCGACAGCCGCTGCAGCGGCGCGCCGGATCCCGCAGCCGATCGGTTCGCGGTGGTCGAAGGGTTGGTGGCGTTGGCCCAGACCCACCTCGCGAGCGGCGGGCGGCTACACCATGTGGTCCGCCACGCGCTGGGGCTGTTCGCCGGTGTCCCCGGGGGGCGCCGCTGGCGGCGGGTGCTGTCGAGTGGCGCCGCCGCGCCCGATGCCGGGCCCCAGCTCATTCGCGAGGCCGCCGCGGCGGTCCGCGAGGCACAGGCCGGGCAACTTTAAGGAACTTTAAGCTGCTGCCCCCAGGGCCCTTCGCTACACCTTGAGAAGGTCTTCAGGGAATGTCGGCGGTCAGGACATTCGCGGGGCCCAGAGGGCGCGCTCACCGGGCCGGGGTGGGGGCGCCTTTCGACTTTCTGGGGCCCTGTGTTGCGGGGTCGGCCTCGGCGCTCAGCGCCAACAGATGTTCACCGTAGGCGCCAGCCGATACCCGCCCCCCACCGTCTCGATCACCGCCGCCAGGCCCAGCTCCCGCAGGCTGTTCAGCGTCACATACACCCGGTTGCGCACGCTGCCGGGTGGCAGGCGCTCGTCGGGCCAGCCTGCCTCGAAGAGCTGATCGATGTCCATGGGATCGTCCACCCCCTGCGCCCGACGGTCCGCCATGGCCGCCAGGATGCGCGGGTGAGCCCGCCGCCGTCCGAAGGGGATGGGCTGGCCGTCCAGCGCCACGTCGCGGCCGTCGCGGGCCAGCGTGAGCTGGTGCGCGGCCGGGCTGGCCAACACCGCCCGCAGCGCCTGGGCGGTCGGCCGCCCGGCGGGGTCGGGCGTCAGCGCGCCGGCGATGGCCTCCACCAGCGGCGGGGGCGCGGCGCTGCCGGACAGCAGCCGGCGCGCGCCGTCGGGCCCCGGGTGCATGGGACAGCCCCGCCCGCAGAACACCTCCAGCAGCACCACGCCCAGACCATACACATCCACGGCCGGGGTGAGCTCGCCGCCCAGCACCAGCTCGGGGGCCAGGTAGCGGAAGGTGCCCACCACCTCGCCGGTGGCGGTGATCTGCGCGTCGGCGGCGGTCAGCTCCACGTCCCGGGCCAGGGCGAAGTCCACCAGCACCGCGCCTCGATCGGGGTCGAACAGGATGCTCTCGGGGGTCACGTGCCGGTGCACGATCCCCCGATCGGCCAGCGCCGCCAGGGCGTCGGCGATGCCCGTCAGCGCGGCCGCCAGGGCCAGCGGGGGGCTGCGCTGGGCCATGCGAGCGGCCAGGCTCTCGCCGGGCACATACGCCATCACCACCCACAGGCCCTCGGGCCGCACCAGCAAGTCGAAGCCGCCCACGACGTTCGGGTGGCGCAGCCGCCGCAGCAGGCGCGCCTCGCGGCTCAGCCGGGGCCCACGCGGATCATGGGCCGGTAGCCCGCGGAGCACCACCGGCTCACCCAGCACCTCGTCCCGGGCCAGGTACAGGGTGCCCGAGGGGGTGAACCCCAACCGCCCCTGGATGCGGAAGCGCTCGATGATCGGGCTTGCCCCATCCACCGCCGAGGGCAGCCGCGCCACGGCCGCCGCCAGCCAGGCCCGCCCGTCGTCGGGATCGGGGCGCAGGCCGTCGAGCCGCCAGCCTTCGCGCAGGGCGTCGACGTAGGCCGCCAACCCGCGATCGGAAGGCAGCAGCTCGGCGCGACCCACCGCCGGCCACCAGGCGCCCGCGCCCAGGCGCTCCTGCAGCGCCCGCAGCAGCGCCCGGACCAGCGCGCGGCGAGCCGCCCCGGGGGCCAGCGACACCGCCGGGAGCGCCGGCCCCTGGTGGGCCAGCAGATCGCAGCCCAGGCCCAGCACGGCCACGCCGCCGTCGTCGTCCACCAGGACGTTTGCCACCCCCAGCCGGTGTACGTCGCGGTCGGCGGGCACGGCCGCGAGCACCGAGACCATGAGCAGCACATACGCGGCGAGCTCACCGGGGTGCGGCCCCGGGCGGCCAGCCAAGGCCAACAGGTGCCCCAGGTCGTGGCGTGCGGCCGTACCATAGGCCAGGAACGGGGTGTCGGCCTCGCGGCCGTGGGTGATGATCGGCGGCACCGCCGGGTGGTCGATGCCCGCGTTGGCGGCCACCGCCGCCGCGATCCGGTCAGCCGCCGTCTCGGGATCCACGCTCGACGCCGCCGCCGCCACCACGCACGCACGGCCCTGCCACCGGCCCGCGTAGAGGTGGAACGAGCCGAGCTGACGGATCGGCGCCAGCGCCTCGAAGTGTCTGGTCCAGTCGCCCTCTGCCACGGTCTTCCCTGTCGCCCTTGGGTCCAAAGCTAGACCGCTTGCCGCGAGGCTTCAACCCAGGTCGGCCAGCGCGTGCACGACGCCCCACAGGATGCGCCCCTCACGCAGGCCCGCCCGCAGGCCGTCCAGCCCCGCGGAGCCCGTGTGCCCGTACAGCCCCGTCAGCCAGGTCCGCACGGTCTGATCGGCGCCGAAGGCCGCCGCGAGGGCAGCCAGCTCGGTGTGTGGGATCACGTCGTCGTCCGCGCCGTGCACCAGATCCACCGGGCAGTGGATGTCGGGCAGCACCGGCCGCGGATCCAGCCACGGGCGGGGCCCGCCGCGGGCAAGGGCCCGCATCACCGCCTGGGCGCCCTGGGGGCCCACGCCGCAGCCCTTGAGGAAGAGCGCCCGCAGGGGCGCCGGCAGGGCAGCCCCGTGGGCCCGGGCCACCGCCTGCCAGGCGCCGTCCGCCTTCATCTCGGGGCGCCCCCACGTGGCCTCGATGTATGCCCGCCATGCGGCCAGCAGGGGGGCCGGATCGGCCGGGGCTCCGGGCAGATCGGCCAGCAGGTTCATGTACACCACCGGCCGGTTCAGCGGGTCGTAGGGCACGCCGTCGCCCCCGGTGACCGCGAACCGCATCACCGCCTGCCAGTCGGCGTAGCCGCCGAACACCAGCAGCCGCTTGACGGCGTCGGGCCGCGCCGCGGCCAGGTGCAGGGCGGGCAGCGAGCCGAAGGAGATGCTCATCACCCCCAGCGGCCCAGGGGGGCGCCCGGGCCACGCGACGGCGTGGTCGAAGATCCGCGCGGTGTCAGCGATGACCCGCTCGTGCAGGCGCAGCGCGAGGAAGTCGGGCAGGCACGGCACGCACACCCACAGGCCCGCCGCCGCCAGGATCCGACAGAACCGATCCAGGCGGGGATCGTCCGCGCCGGCGTAGTGCAGCCCGGGCACCAGGAACACCGCGCCGTGGGGCCGCCCGGGCCCCACGAAGATCCGGACCTCCCCGTCCCCGTCGGGCAGCACCACGGCCTCGCGCTGGACGCCGGGCGGGGCCGCCTCGGCGTCGGCCCACGGCCCCAGCCACCGGGCCAGGCGGAGGGCCGCCCGGCGGCGCCTCGCGCCCGCGAACATCAACTGAAACTCCTTCTCATTCCGAAGGCTTGTTCACCTCGAAGGCGGCGAGCTGCGCCGGCGAGGCTTCGGTCTGGTGGCGGGCCTTCCAGGCCTCGTAGGGCATGCCGTAGACGATCTCTCGGGCCTGCGCCTTGTCCAGGGCCACACCCCGGGCCTCGGCCTCGGCCTGGTACCAGTTCGACAGGCAGTTCCGGCAGAACCCGGCCAGGTTCATCAGGTCGATGTTCTGCACGTCGGTGCGCGCCTGCAGGTGCGCCACCAGCCGCCGGAACGCGGCGGCCTCGACGGCGGTGCGGGTGACTTCGTCCACGAGCTGTCTCCGGTTGGAACCACAGGGCCCCCATCAAGGCCGAGCGGACCCCCCGACCGCAAGGCTCAAGCTCGGCGCACCGATAACCGAAAGCACGGGGCAGGGGCCCCTCGCCGGGTCGGGAGAGCAGCATGTACGCCAACGCCATGGACGCACACGACGCCACAGGAGCGGTCGATCTCGTCGACATCGGCTCCCCCTCCTTGCGCACGCTCCACGCCACCGTCCTCGGCGAGCAGGACGGCCTGTTCGAGCTGCGCATCGACGAGAAGGACGTGACCGGCCCCGCCGTGGGTGGGCTGGTGGTGATCAACTGGATCCACCACGAGCACCCGCGGGTGAGCGCCACGGTCATCGAGCGCGACGGCCCCTTCCTGCGCGCCATGGAGCGGCGCCGGAAGGCCCGCGACCGGCGGGTCTTCCCCCGCGTGGTCGGCGGCATCCCGCTGCGCTACCGCATCGTCCACACCCGCGAAGCCGAGGTGGTGACCGCCCGCTGGATGGCGGGCGCCCCCGACGCCGCCCCCGCCTCCGAGTGGCGCCATCCGGATCCCTTCATGAACTTCAGCGCCACCGGCCTGCGGTTCGACGATGAGCCCCTCGCCGAGGCCGGCGACATCCTCCTGTGCGAGCTGGGGGTCGGGGGCCGCCCCGAGCGCTGGCGCGCCGTGGCCACGGTGGTGCGGCTCATCCCCATCCAGGGGGCTCACGAGATCCCGGGGGCCAGCCACCACGTGGCCGTGATGTTCATCGACGCCCCCACCGCGCTGACCGAGGCCCTCGAGGCGTACACTCTGCAGCTCCAGCGCCTCACGCTGGCGTAGCCTCGCAGGCGGGGTGCCAGACCCCACCCACGCACACCCCCCTGACCTGCAGCGCCGCCAGATCCTCGAGCGGATCAAGGGGATCGCCGCTGAGCGCCGTGAGATCGGCGTCGAAGCCCACGGCGACGCGCCCGCGGCGGTGCTCGGTGAAGCCGGCGTAGGCCGAGCCCACCGTGAAGCCCCACAGGGCGTCGCGCCGCGACAGGGCCTCGCTCGTGAGCCAGCCCTCGGGCGGGTGCCCCTGGGCGTCGCGCCGGGTCACCGCGGCCACCAGCCCTGCCACCGCCGCCGGCGCCTCGATGGGGCAGTCGCTGCCCAGGGCCAGGCGCACGCCCGCGCGGGCCATGCTCTGCCAGGCGTAGGCCGTGCGTACGCGGCGCGCGCCCAGGCGCGCGGTGGCCCAGCGGTGATCGCTGGTGGCGTGGGTGGGCTGCACCAGCCCCAGCACCCCCAGCCGGGCCATGCGCGCCTGGTCCAGGGGGCGCACGATCTGGGCGTGCTCGATGCGCCACCGGTGGGCGGACGTGACCCCGGCCGCCTCGAAGGCGTCCAGCACCTCGGTGGCGGCCCGGTCGCCGATGGCGTGGACGGCGAGCTGGAAGCCGGCCGCCCCGTGGGCGCGCACCTTGGCCCGCAGGGCCGCGCCCACGACGATGGGGATCCCGGTCTGGTCGGGGCGATCGCTGTAGGGGTGGTGGAGCCAGGCGCCGCAGGAGCCCAGGGCGCCGTCGCTGAACAGCTTCACGCCCCGCACCGCCACCCACGGATCGGGGGCCGGACCGGCCGCCAGCAGGGGCGCGATGGCCGGGTCGTTGTCGTCCAGCAGCACATGCACGCGCAGGGGCAGCTCCCCCTGCGCCGCGAGCTGGCGATAGACGCGCACCATCTGGGCGGTGGCGCCGGGATCGTGCACGCCCGTGATCCCGGCCCGGTGCAGCGCCCCCAAGGCGCTGCGGACCCAGCGGGTCACCTCACCATCGGTGGGCGCCGGGGCGGCGCGCTCCACCAGGGCCATGGCCTCGTCCAGGAAGACCCCGGTGGGCTGCCCGGCGGCGTCCCGGAGGATGAGCCCACCCGGTGGATCGGGGGTCTGCGCGCCCACGCCCGCGGCGGCCATGGCGGCGGCGTTCGCCCAGACGGCGTGCCCGTCCACCCGGCGCAGGCACACGGGGCGGTGGGGCGCGGCGGCCGTGAGCGGGCGGTGGTCCGGGAAGGCGTCGTGGGCCCAGCGCGTCTGGTCCCAGCCCCGCCCGCGGATCCACCCCGCCGCGCCGGGCAGGGCCGCCCGCACGGCGTCGCCCACCGCGTCGGCGCTGCGCGCCGCGGTGACGTCGAGCTGGGCCAGGGTCATGCCCAGGCCGGTCAGGTGCGCGTGGCTGTCCACCAGCCCGGGCACCAGCACCCCGTCGATGTCGACGTGCCGGGTGGCGGGTCCGCCCAGGTCGCGCAGGCTGGCCCAGGGGCCCACCGCCAGCACCCGGCCGGCCCGCACGGCCACCGCGTCGGCGGGCGGGCCTTCGGTCAGGGTCTGGACGCGGCGGGCGCGCAGCAGGAGGTCGGCGTGCATTCCAGCGAGGTGCCACTCCCACCCCGGCCGTGGCAAGCCCCCACGGCCCTGCGCTAGGGTCGGCCCGAAACCTGACTGGAGGCCACGTGCGCGGACTGCTGCTCCTTGGCGCCCTGCTCATGGCGAGCTGTGGCGGACCCCCAGCCCACGGCACGTTCAGCGCGCTCACCGCCAACGCCGGGGACGCCGGCGCCCTGTGTGCCCACCAGGTGCCCGCCGAGGCCTGCACCCGCTGCGAACCCTCGCGAGCGGCGTCGTTCAAGAAGGTGGGCGACTGGTGCGGGCCCCACGAGGTGCCCGAGTCGCAGTGCCACGCCTGCCACCCCGATCTGAGCTTCGAGCCCCTGCCCGAGGCCCCCCCGGGGGCCGATCAGCGCGCGGTGCCCCGCGAGGTGGCGCTGACGGGGCTGGCCGGCGCGACCGCCCCCGGCAAGGTCACCGTCGTGGACTTCTGGGCGGTGTGGTGCGTGCCCTGCCGGCGCACCGCAGGCGAGCTGAACCTGCGGCTGGCCCACGATCCCGGCCTGGCGGTCCGCAAGATCCAGGTGGCCGACTGGGACGATCCGCTGGCGGTGAAGTACCTGGCCGGCACCCCCGAGCTGCCCCTGCTGGTGGTGTTCGACGCCCAGGGCGCCGAGGTGGGCCGGGTGAAGGGTCACCGGCCGGCCGAGCTGGACGCGCTGCTGGCGAAGGCCCGCCAGTGACGCGCCCGGCGGCCCTGTGCGCCCTGGGGCTCGCCACCGCGCTGCCTGCCCTCTCGGTCGCCTGTCCGGGCTGCCAGAACCCGAACCTGCCCGTGGTGCCCACGGGCGGGGTCCACCTGGGCGGCGGCGATCTGCAGTGGGGGGCGCTGCTGTCCCTCGCGCCCATCTGGGTGCGCCACGAGGACGGCTGTGTCGACCTGGCCGCCTGCGCCAAGATCCCCGCGCAGCCGAAGTACGTGCACGACCAGTTCATCCTGCCCACCGAGCTGCGGGCCACCCTGGACTGGGGCCTGAGCAGCCACTGGGGGCTCTCGGTGCAGCTCCCGGTGCGGCTGGTGGCCACCACCATCGAGTACGAGACCCCGACCGGCGAGCCCTACGAGCCCCTGGACGCCGGCAACCACCACCGCGACGAGGTGCTGGTGGGGCTGGGCGATCCGGTGGTGGCCGCCCGGGTGGGCGGCGTGGTGGGCGAGGCCTGGTGGGTGGTGGCCCGCCTGGGCGCCTCACTGCCCCTGGGGCGCACGGAGCCCAACCCCTTCACCGCGGGCGACCAGGGCGAGGCCCACCAGCACATTCAGTTCGGCAGCGGCACGCTGGATCCCTTCGCCTCGCTCGCGGTGGCCCGCAGCGCCGGCCCCTGGCAGTGGAGCGCCTACGGGCAGGTTCAGGCCGCCCTGTACGAGAACAGCGAGGGGTTCCAGGCCGGCACCACCAGCCTCGTGAGCGCCGGCGCCGCCTGGCGCGCCGCCCCCCGCTGGCTGCTGCAGGGCAGCCTGGCCTGGTTCCGCCAGGGGGCCGAGCGGTGGGACGGGAAGATCCAGCAGGACGGGGTGCTGGGCCGCCAGGAGCTGCTGGTGGGGCTGGGCACCACCGTCAGCTTCGGCGGGCCGCAGTATCTGTTGTTGGTGCGCGCCCCCGTCTGGCGCGAGATCTTTCAGGGGCCCGACACGGAAGAGGGTGATCTGACAGCCCCGGTCGTGCTGACTGTGGGCGTGCAGGGCCGGATCTAGCGGCTCGACCAAGGAGCGCGTGATGCGACAGGTGTGGATCCCGAAGAAGGTGGGCGGCCCCGGCGTGCTCCAGGTGCGCGAGGCCCCCGATCCCACGCCGGGGCCCGGCCAGGTGAGCATCGACGTGGCCTACAGCGGGGTGAACTTCGCCGACATCATGGCCCGCATGGGCCTGTACCCGGACAGCCCGCCGCGCCCCTGTGTGGTGGGCTACGAGGTCTCGGGCACGATCCGGGCGGTGGGCGACGGCGTCACCGGCTTCACGCCAGGGCAGCGGGTGGTGTGCGCCACCCGCTTCGGGGGCTACACCGACGTGCTGGTGTCGCCGGCCAACCTGGTGGTGGCCCTGTCCGAGGCGGTGGATCTGCAGGCGGCCGCGGCGCTGCCCGTGAACTACCTGACGGCGTGGATCATGCTGGTGCACCTGGGCAACGTGCAGCCGGGCGAGCGGGTGCTGGTGCACTCGGCGGGCGGCGGCGTGGGCCTGGCGGCCCTGCAGATCTGCCAGCAGCGGGGCGCCGAGGTCTTCGGCACCGCCAGCGCGAGCAAGCACGAGCGCCTGCGGGCCGCCGGGGTGGCCCACTGCATCGACTACCGCACCCAGGACTTCCAGGCCGAGGTCATGCGCCTGACCGGGGGCGAGGGCGTGGACCACGTGCTCGACGCCCAGGGCGGCAAGAGTTTCTCAAAGAGTTACGATTGCTTGCGCGACTTTGGGCGCCTGTACTGCTTCGGCGCCGCCAGCTTCGCGCCGGGCACGACCCGCAACCCCGTGGCCCTGATCAAGGGGCTGCTGGGGATGCGCAAGTGGAGCGCCTTCGACCTGATGGACAAGAACCGCGGGGTGTTCGGCGTGAACGTCGGGCACCTGTGGCACCGGGCCGACGCGCTGCGGGCCATGCTCGACCAGATCGTGGCGCTGACCGCCGACGGCACCTTTGCGCCCGTGGTGGACGCGGTGTTCCCCCTGGACCAGACGGCCGAGGCCCACGCCCACATCCAGGCGCGGAAGAACTTCGGGAAGGTGCTGTTGCAGGCGTGAGGCGCGCGGGACGGTGGCTGCTCTGGGCCCTTCTCCTGTGGGCCTGTGACGAGGGCGAGGGCGCCCGCATGTCTGGGGACGCGGCGCCGGTGGATCACGGAGTGGACGCCGGCGCGGACGCCGCCGACGCCGTGGCCTTCGACGCCACCGCCCCCGACGATGGGTCGACAGACCAAGGGCGCCCCGACCGGGGGCCCGACGTGGTACCGCCCTTCGTGCGGGTGGAGATCACCCTGGACGGCGCCCCCGCCGAGGGCGTGCGGGTCACCCAGGGCGGCACCGAGCGCTGGGCGCTCACCGACGCCGCCGGGGTCATCGAGCGCTTCGACCTGGACCTGAACGTGGTGGGCGAGGTGGTGCTGGTGGCCAGCCACCCGCAGGCCCGCCAGCGCAGCGAGTGGATCTACCCCAGCTTCCGCGGCCCCGCCCGGATCCCGCTGGAGCGCTACGGCCCCGACGATCCGGCGTACCGCTTCCAGGATCCCGGCGAGCCCGAGCGGCGCCCCACCACCGCCCAGTGCGGCCACTGCCACCTGCGCATCAACGACGCCTGGTTCGCGTCGCCGCACCGCACCGCGGCCAGCAACCCGGTGGTGCACGACCTGTACAGCGGCACCGCCAGTGGCCTGGATCAGGCGGCGTGCGAGGCGCGCGGCGGCGCCTGGGCCGAGGGGCGGCTGCCGGGCGGCGGCCGGGGGCCGCGCTGCTACCTGGGCGACGGCGCGCTGGCCACGGTCAACGCCGACTGCGCGCCGGGGGCGCCCTGCGACGCGCCCGCCGACACCGCCGGCTGCGCCGACTGCCACGCGCCGGGCATCAACGGCGCCCTGGGCGGCCGCGACCTGCTCGACGCCGCCGGGCTGGCGTACGACTACGGGGTGTTCTGCGACGTGTGCCACCGGGTGGACCGCGTGGTGCCCCAGGCCCCGCCGGGGGTGGCCGGCCGGCTGGTGCTCACCCGCCCCAGCGATCCCGGCCCCGTGTCGCTGGGCGCCGGCGGCAAGCGCCCGCTGACCTTCGGCCCCAGCCACGACAGCCCCAACCCGCGCATGGGCAGCGTGCAGCGCGATCACTACCGCGACGGCACCCTGTGCCAGGGCTGCCACGAGTACAGCCACGGCGCGCTGGTGCCCGGGACGGCGCTGGACGCCGCCCGCTGGCCCGCGGGCACCTTCCCGGTGCAGAGCACCTTCAGCGAGTGGGAGGCCAGCGTCTACGGGGGCAACACCGCCTGTAACGCGTGCCACATGCCGCCGGACCCGTTGGCCGCCAACGGCTCGGATCTTCAGGCATTTCCCCTGGCCGAGGTGGGCATCCAGGGGGGCTGGTTCCGGCCCCCCGGCAGCGTGCGCCGCCACGCCTGGTACGGGCCGCGACAGCCCGAGAGCCGCATGCTGGAGTTGGCCGCCGCGTTGGAGCTGGCCGTGGCCCGCGAGGGCGAGGCGCTGGTGGCCACCGTGGCGGTGCGCAACGCCGGCGCGGGCCACGCCCTGCCCACCGGTGAGCCCATGCGCCACCTGCTGCTGGCCGTGGACGCCACCTGCGACGGCGCGCCGCTGGCGGCCACGGGCGGCGACGCGCTGCCCGACTACGCGGGCCACGCCGCCCGCCAGGACGGCGACGGCGACTGGACCCGCTGGCCGGGCGCGGCGGTGGGCGACCTGATCCGGGTGATCCGCCGGCCGGGCGGCTGGCGCGACGACCCGGCCACCGGGCCCTTCGCCGACTTCACGCCGGCCCAGAAGGGGCTGCCGGTGGAGCAGGTGGCCGGCGAGGTGGCCGTCACCGCCGTGGACGGGGATCGGGTGACCCTCGCGGCGGCGCTGCCCGAGGGCGACGTGGCGTACCGCGTGCGCCCGGGCGGCGAAGCGGCCGGCCTGGCCGGCGCCCCGGGCCATGGCTTCGCCCGGGTGACGGTGGGGCCGGAAGGCCGGCGGATGGTGCCGCACTTCCGCGCGGTGGATCTGGCCAGCGACAACCGCCTGCCCCCCCACACCCGGGTGACCACCGAGCACCGCTTCGCGGCCCCGGACGGCTGCGCCACGCCCCAAGTGCGCGCCCGGCTGCTCTACCGCCCCTACCCGCGCTGGCTCGCCCAGGAGCGGGGCTGGGCCATGCCCGACCGGGTGATCGCCGAGGTGATCCGATGAGGTCGCTTGCAGCCCTGTGCCTGCTGGGTGTGGCGGCGGCGCAGCCCCTGCCCACGCTGCCCGAGGCGCCCGATGAGGCCCCCGAGGCGGGCGTGGTGCACGTGGCCCTGGAGGCCGCGGCCCTGCCCGATCCCACCCACGGCTATGTCTACGGCTTCAACGGGGCCAGCCCCGGCCCCACCCTGCGGGCCCGGCGGGGCGACACCCTGGTGGTCGAGCTCACCAACCGGCTGGACACCCCCACCACCCTGCACTGGCACGGCCTGCACGTGCCCTTCGCCATGGACGGCGTGCCATGGATGGTGGACCCGGTGGCCCCCGGCGAGACCTTCGTCTACCAGTTCCCCCTGGAGCAGGCCGGGACCTACTGGTATCACCCGCACTTCGACACCGCTCGCCAAGTGGACGGCGGCCTGTTCGGGGCGGTGATCGTTGAAGATCCCGCCGATCCCACCCCCCCCGACCAGGTCTGGATCGCCGATCTGCCGCTGGAGCACGACCCCAGCGCGGCCCGCCCCGAGCACGGCCACGGCCGGCTCAGCGACGCCTGGTGGATCAACGGCGCCCCCACGCCGCTGACCTGGGCGCCGCCCGCCGGCGTGGTGCAGCGGATCCGGCTGATCAACGCCAGCAGCACCGGCTACCTGGCGCTGCCCGCCCTGCCCGGCGTGCGCCGCATCGGGGGCGATCAGGGGCTGCTGGCGGCCCCCGAGGCCCACGGCCCCTGGGTCCTGGGACCTGGCGACCGCGCAGACTTCGAGTGGCGCCCTGTGGACCCCGCGGTGTGGGCCAGCGATCCCTACAGCCTGAACGGCGGCCCCCGCTGGGGCGATCCCTGGCCGCTGGTGGAGGTGACGCCGCAGGGCGAGATCGCTCCCCAGCCCATGATCCAATGGGCCTTCGACGAGGCCGCGCCCAGCCCGGACGGCCCGGCCGACCTGCTCTACGTGCTGTCGGGCTCGGACCGCAGCGGCCACTGGTACATCAACGGCGAGCGGTTCCCCGAGGTGACCATCCACGAGCTGGCCCTGGGCGATCAGGTGGTCATCGAGGTGCGCAACCTGAGCCCCACCCACCACCCGTTCCACCTGCACGGCCACGCCTTCGAGGTGGTGTCGGTGGACGGGGTGCCCCCCCCGCACCGGCGGCTGGAGGACACCGTGGATCTGGGCATCGGGCAGACCCTGCGCGTGCGGCTGAACGCCACCAACCCCGGCGACTGGATGGCGCACTGCCACATCCTGCCCCATGCCGAGGAGGGCATGATGACGGTGCTGCGGGTGCTCGGCGAGTAGGGTGTATTCTGGCTGAATACGATCTCGGGTCCGGTGGAGGAGTACCCTTTCGGCGCTTCGAAGGAGGACCCATGTCCACACGCACGCACGCCCTGTGGATCTCGCTCGGGCTGGCCGCCTGCGCCGCCCCCGAAGACGCCACCAAGCTGCCCATCGCCGACGCCCCCAGCGGCCCCGCGCTGCAGCAGTCCCAGCACCCCATCTACGGGGGCGACGCCCCGGACGCGCCCATGCACGCCGCCGTCGTGGCCCTGCACCAGGTCGCCAACGGCAGCGTCCAGCCCTCGCCCTTCTGCAGCGGCACGCTGATCACCCCCACCGTGGTGCTCACCGCCGCCCACTGTCTGGACGTGTCGAAGGGCGGCAAGCCCAAGAGCACCACCATGGCCCCCGGCGCCCTGGCCATCTACGCCGGGCCCGGCGTGGCCCTGGATCCGGCGCCCACGGCGTGGCCGGTGGTCGAGACCAGCATCTTCCCGGGCTACAACAAGTACAGCAACGTGGGCGACCTGGCCCTGGTGCGCCTGGGCGCGCCCCTCGATGGCGTGGTGCCGGTGGCGCCGCTGCCCGCCAGCCTGGCCGTCACCGCCGCCGACATCGGCACCCCGCTGAACTTCGCCGGCTTCGGCCGCACCGAGACGGGCACCCTGGGCGTGAAGCTGCAGGTGAACGTGCCCCTGGGCGGCCTGGGCTGCACCGTCGCGGGCTGCCCGTCGGTGGGCGACGTCAACGGGATGATCAGCTACGCCCAGCCGGTGGCCGGCCCCTGCAGCGGTGACAGCGGCGGCCCCGCCTTCATCGACCGCGCCGGGGTGCCCTACGTGGCCGGCGTCACCAGCTACGGCGACGCGGGCTGCACCGTCTACGGGGTGAGCACCAAGGTCGACCACTACCAGGGCTACATCGACGCCTTCATCGGCGACGGTGGGGCCGGCGGCGCCGGCGGTGAGGGCGGCGCGGGCGGTGAAGGCGGCGTCGGCGGCGGCGCAGGCGATCCCTGCGGCGATGGCGTCTGCGGCGCAGGCGAGAGCTGCGACGGCCGCAGCGGCACGGCGGCCTGCCCCAGCGACTGCGCCGGTCGCACCGGCGGCAAGCCCACCCAGCGCTACTGCGAGGTCGAGGGCGCCTGCGAGGGCCCCGGCTGCCCGTGACCCACCCGGCCCCCCAGCCCGTCACCACCCTGGGCAAGATCCCCGAGTGACACCTCGGGGCTGCCCCGCCTCACTCCCCCTCAGACACTTCCAGCACACCCTCGGGGGGAGACTGCGATGAACTTCCGCCACGCCGCGGCCGCGGCGCTCGCCGCCGGCTTCGCGCTCTCGGCCGGCTCGGCCCAAGCCCAGCAGTGCCAGGCCACGCCCTTCGCCTGTGCGGTGGACGACGCCATCAACATGGGCCTCCAGCACATCCGCAACGCCGAGCGCGGCACGGGCTTCTTCGAGGCCAACAACGCCCGCCACAACTTCCTGGCGGCGCTGACCTTCCTGGAGAAGCGCGACGGCATCGGCTGGATGGGCCGGGCCCAGGGCTACCAGGGCATGGATCCCAACGACCAGGCCATGGTCGTGCGCATGGTCCAGCAGTTGATCAACGGCGAACAGTCGATGACCAACCCCAACGCCCAGCCCTACCTGTACGTCACCGGCGGCAACCTCATGGCTCTGTCGGCCTACGTGGCCACGGGCGGCCCCGACAACGTGGGCGCACCCGCCACCGCCACCCAGGCCATCGCCAACGCGGTGGTGTCGCTGCACAACAACCAGGGCATGCAGCCGCCCAACAACGACGGCGGCTGGAACTACCGCAACCCCGGCCCCTCGGGCGATCTGTCCACCACCCAGTTCGGCGTGGCGGGCCTGTCGGCGGCCGAGAACATCATCGAGGGCGCCGCGGCGGTGCTGCCTCGCGTGCCCAACTTCCTGCTGGCCGATCAGAACGCCGACGGCGGCCTGGGCTACAACCCGGGCAGCGCCAGCAGCTCGTCCATGGCGGCCTCGGGCCTGTGGTGCTACCGCCTGGCCGAGGTGCCCGCCGGCGATCCCCGCAGCCAGAACGCCCTGAACTGGATGCGGCAGAACTACACCTACGACCGCATGATCGGCGGGTTCACGCCCACCAGCACCTTCTACTACCTGTGGGCCGCCGAGAAGGCGCTCACGGTGTCCGAGGACGACAACCTGGGCGGCGCCATCTACGCCGACGCCTTCGGTGACCGCGATCCCGCCGCGCTGGGCTACCCCGAGGAGGAGCGCAGCCATTACTTCGACTTCGCCTACACGCTGCTGAACTGGCAGGACCCCAACGGCAACTTCGGGGCCAGCTTCAACGGCGCGCCCGGCGGCTGGACCAGCCAGAGCAGCCACACCTTCGCCCTGCTGGTGCTGCAGCGCTCCCTGGGCGGCGTGTGCCTGGACACCGACGACGACGGCCTGTGCGGCGTGGACGACAACTGCCCCGACGTGCCCAACCCCGACCAGGCCGACGAGGACGCCGACGGCGTGGGCGACGCCTGCGACAACTGCCCCAAGGTCATCAACCGCGGCCAGGACGACACCGACGGCGACGGCGTGGGCGACGCCTGCGACCGCTACCTGTGCGTGCCCGACGGCAACCCCGAGGTCTGCGACGGCGTGGACAACGACTGCGACAACCTGGTGGACGTCAACCCCGACGGCAGCCCCGTGGTGGATCCCGAGCAGTGCGCCACCGGCCTGGCCGGCCAGTGCGCCGTGGGCTACCTGGCCTGCTCCGCCGCCGGTGAGGTGGTCTGCCGCGCCGAGACCAGCCCCGTGGAGGAGGTCTGCGACCTGCTCGACAACGACTGCGACGGCGACATCGACGAGGGCCTGCTGAACGCCTGCGGCACCTGCGGCGAGCTGCCCGCCGAGACCTGCAACGGCCGCGACGACAACTGCGACGGTGCGGTCGACGAGGGCGCCCGCTGCCCCGGCGGCCAGGTCTGCGCCCTGGGCCAGTGCGCCGACTCCTGCGCCGACGCCGACTGCCCCGCCGGCACCTTCTGCAGCAACGGCGGCTGCGTGCCCCTGTGCGCCGGCGTCAACTGCGACGCCGGCACCGCCTGCGACCCCGCCACCGGCGAGTGCCGCAACGACTGCCCCGAGGGCCAGGTCCCCAACCGCGCCGGCGACTGCGTGCCCGCCGACGACTGCTACCAGGCCGGCTGCGGCTTCGCCGAGATCTGCATCGACGGCGCCTGCGTCGAGGACCCCTGCGCGGGCGTGGACTGCGGCGCCAACGCCTTCTGCCGCCAGGGCCAGTGCGTGTTCACCTGCGCCGGCATCAGCTGCCCCTACGGCCAGGCCTGCATCGACGGCCAGTGCCAGGACGCCCGCTGCGGCGGCGTGGTCTGCGCCGAGGGCGAGGCCTGCGTGGACGACCAGTGCCTGGCCGACGACGGCTGCGACGCCGCCGAGTGCGGCCCCGGCCGCGTCTGCTTCAACGGCGCCTGCGCCGACGACCCCTGCGCGGGCATCACCTGCCCCGCCAACCAGCGCTGCGCCGCGGCCCCCGACGGCTCGGCCCAGTGCGTGGCCGACTGGCTGCCCGAGGATCCGGGTCCCGGCCCCGGCGGCGCCGGTGGCGAAGGCGGCATGGGCGGTGAGGGTGGCATCGGCGGCATCGCCGGTGAAGGCGGCATGGGCGGCGAAGGCGGCATGGGCGGCGGCGCAGGCGGCGCCGGCGGCCAGGGCGGCGGCGGCCCCGGCATCGTCGACGGCGGCATCGGCGGCTCGGGCGGCGGCCCGGACGGCGACACCGGCGACGACGAGGGCTGCAACTGCTCGGTCGAGGGCGACGCTGCGCCCAACCCGCTGGTGTGGCTGGGCCTCGCCGGCCTGCTGCTGGGCCTGCGGCGCCGCCGCGACTGAGCCCCCCGGCCGCCTCGCCCGCCGGCGCTCAGTCGGCGGGCGGCCCTTCCCCAGCCGGCGGCCCGCCGGCCTCGCCCGCCAGGCGCCCCAGCCGGCGCAGCTCGCTGAAGATCCCCGCCAGCATGCCCAGCTCCTGCGCCGACGGGTTGGCCCGGTCGAGCAGCCGGCGGATCCGCCGGGTGAACAGCTCGGGGTTGCGGCCGGGCGGGTAGCTCAGCTCGTCGCTCACCGCCTCGACGTGCCCGTAGAAGCCCTCGAGCGCCTTGCGGGGCGCCCGCAGCGACTCCGGCGCCGTGGCTGGGGGCCCGGCGGCCGCCGGATCCCGCGGCCGCGCCAGTTCGTAGCCGATGCACGCCACCGCGTGGCCCAGGTTCAGGCTGGGCTTCCGCTCGTGGGTGGGGATGTAGACGGTGGCCGAGCAGCGATCCAGCTCGCGCACGCTCAGTCCGGTGCGCTCGTTGCCGAAGAGGATGGCCACCGGCCCCTCGGTGGAGAGCCGCTCGATGAGGCCGGCCGCGGGCCAGCAGGGCGCGGCCAGCTCGTCGCGCAGCCGCCGGCTGGTGCCGATGACCTGCGCGAAGGGCGCCAGCGCTTCGTCCAGATCCCGGTGAAAGCTCAGCTCGATGACGTCGCTGGCCCCCGCCGAGAAGTGGAACAGGTCTTCGGGGTCGTGGTCGTCGAAGGTGACCACGTGCAGCCCGCCCAGCCCGTGGTTGGCCGCCGCGCGGATGGCCGTGCCGATGTTGCGGACGTCCTGGGGGTGGCAGAGCACGGCGTGGGCCCGGGTGGCCTCGGCCGCGGGCTGGTCGTCGACGGTGACTTCACTCACTTGCGCAGGAACTCCAGCAGCACGCCCACGCCGATGCCGGCCAGGCCGGCCAGGACGAGCCCCAGCCACAACCGGGCCCGGCCGCCGCCAGGCGCAGGGGGCGGCGCCGCCACGGGCGCCGGCAGGTTGGGGAGCTGGGCGGTGGGCGCCACGGGCACCGACGCGCCGGTGAGCTCCTCGTGGATCTCGATGAGGGCGTCCCGCGCAGCCCGGGCGTCCACCGGCCGGTCGTCGGGGTGCTTGGCCAGCAGGCGCATGACCAGGTTCTCGAGGCTCAAAGGCAGGTGCTTGCTGGGCTCGAGCACCATGTTCGGCGGCGTGACCTCGCCGTGCAGCACCGCCGAGATGTTCTTGCCCGTGGCCCGGCGCCGGGTGAGGCCTTCGTAGAGCACCACCCCCAGGGCGTACAGATCGGCGCGCCCGTCCAGGGCGTCGCCGCGGCACTGCTCGGGGGCCATGTAGCGGATGGTCCCCAGCAGCTTCTGCTGCTCGTCGGCGGCGTCGATGTCCATCATCGCCGCGATGCCGAAGTCCACCAGCTTCACCCGCGGGATGCCGCTGGCCCGGTGCTCCAGGAACACGTTGTCGGGCTTCAGGTCCCGGTGGACGATGCGCTGGTCGTGGGCGGCGGCCAGCCCCTCGCAGATCTGGATGGCGATGGGCACGAGCCGGCGGGGATCCACCGGCGCCTCGTTCTTCAAGAGCTCCTTGAGGGTGTGGCCCTCGAGCAGCTCCATGGCGATGTAGGCCGTCTCGTCGCCCGACAGGTCGGCGTCGAAGACCGTGACCACGTTGGGGTGGCTGAGCCGGGCGGCGGCGATGCCCTCGTCGCGGAACAGGCGCCGCTGCAGCGAGCTGCGCAGCAGGCGGGGGAAGAGCACCTTCAGGGCCACGTCGTCGCCCACCAGCACCCGCCGCGCCCGGAACACCATGCCCATGCCGCCGACGCCCAGCACGTCGACGATCTCGTACTTGCCGTCGATGGTCTGACCCAGCCACTGCTCGGGCGGTCGGCTGGAGCCCACCTGCGGCGCGTCGCAGTGCGAGCAGTGGGTCGCGTGGATCCGAACCGGCGCACCGCATTGCTGACAGGGCATGTGCGAGGTGACCGACATCTGGATGGGCTGCTCGAAGTTCCTACCCGGGCGGGATTCTGGCATTATAGGCCGCCCTCTGGAGGCGCGAAAGGAGAGGGGCCGTTCCTCGTCCATGCCCTGCATGTGGCGCCGAGGTCACCGACCAGGGATCGGCCTGCCCGCAGTGCGGGTATGACCCCGATCGGTCGCGCCCGACGCCCTTTGATCCCGGCACCGTGCTGGAGCAGCGCTACCGCATCGACGATGAGGTCGGGCGCGGCGGCATGGGCGTGGTGTACCGCGGCACCGATCTGACGCTGCAGCGCCCGGTGGCCATCAAGACCCTGATGGCCGCCCACGCCGAGGCCGAGACCATCGACAGCTTCATGCGCGAGGCCCGCGCCCTGGCCAGCATCGAGCACCCCCGGGTGGTGCCGGTGTACGCGGTGGGCCGCCACGGCGGCGCCTACTACATGGTCATGAAGTTCATCGAGGGGCGGCCCCTGTCCGAGATCCTCAAGACCGACAGCAAGCTGGCCCCCGAGCGGGTGCGCCGGCTGCTCCTCGAGAGCCTGGACGCCCTGGGGGCCTTGCACGACCGGGGCCTGGTCCACCGCGACGTGAAGCCGGGCAACCTGATGGTGGAGCCCACCGGCGGCGTGACGCTGATGGACCTGGGCATCTCCCGCGAGGTGAGCGAGCTGGGCGACCAGACCGGCACCCACGCCCTGGGCACGCCGCGCTACATGCCGCCCGAGATGATCCGCAACGCCGCCGAGGACGGCCGCGCCGATCTGTACTCGCTGGGGGTCATCGCCTGGCAGTGCCTGGCCGGGCGGCCGCCCTTCGACGGCCCCACGCCCATGGCCATCCTCTTCCGGCAGGCCCACGAGCCCGCGGAGCCCCTGCGCAAGGTGGCGCCCGAGGCGCCCAAGGCGCTGGTGGAGGTGGTCGAGCAGGCCATGGCGAAGGATCCCGAGGATCGCTTCGCCTCGGCGGCCGAGATGCGGGCGGCGCTCACCGGCGCGAGCGCGGCGGGCGGGGGCGGCGGCCGGCTGATGCTCATGCTCTTCGGGGCCATGCTCGTGGCGGGCGGGCTGACCGCCGGCCTGTGGGTCAACGCCACCGCCGAGTCCGCCGAGGACGCCGGGCACCCGCCCCCCCCGCCGCCGCCCGACGCGGCGGTGGTGGACGCGAAGGTCGCGGTGGACGCGGCCGTGGCAGACGCCAAGGCGCCCGTGGACGCCCAGGTGGTGGACGCGGCCCCCAAGCCCAAGCCGGCCCCGGTGGAGACCGTGTCCATCAAGATCAGCAGCACCCCACCGGGCGCCTGGGTGTTTGCGGGCGGCCGCCGCCTGGGCCGCACGCCCTTCACCCTCGATCGCCCCAAGAGCGCGCGGGGCCTGTCGGTGACCTTCGAGCGCCGGGGCCACGAGAAGGCCGAAGAGGTCCTCAACCTGCGGGCCGACGGCAGCGTGCACGTGAAGCTCGAGCCCCTGTTCGACCTCGTGCCCTAGCCCGCTCAGGCATGATACGTAGGGGGCATGCGTCGTCTGCTCCCCCTGATGGGCCTGCTGCTCTGCCTCGTCCCCGCGGCCCCCGTAGGTGCCGCCGAGGGCGACGTGGCCCGCGCCAAGGACTACAGCCGCCGGGCCGCCCAGGCCTACAAGGCCAAGCGCTTCCAAGAGGCGCTGGAGCTGTTCAAGTCCGCCAACGCGCTGGTGCCCCACCCCAACCTCGAGGTGAACATCGGGCGCAGCTACGAGCAGCTCGAGCAGCCCGAGAACGCCATGATTCACTGCCGCCTGGCTATGCAGGCCGTGGACGCGCCCGCCCGGACCCGCGAGGCCGCCCAGGAGTGCGTGGCCCGGCTGGAGCCGCTGCTGCAGAACCCGCAGTGGAGCATCGCCACCACCCCCGAGGGCGCCGAGCTGCGCATTGACGGGAAGCTGGTGGGCCGCACGCCGTGGGAGGGCCCCATCCCCCCCGGCCGCCGGCAGGTGGACGCGGTGAAGGCCGGCTTCGCGCCCGCCACGCGGCCCATCATCGTTGAGCGCGGCAAGCCTGACCGGCTCACCCTGGTGCTCACCGAGGCCAAGGTGGGCGGTTTGCTGGCTTTGGACAGCATCCCCGACGGCGCCTCGGTGACCCTGGACGGCGAGTTCATCGGCACCACCCCCATCACCGGCTTCGTGGTGCCCGCCGGGCTGCACGAAATCGAGCTGAACCTGGTGGCCCACGATCCCCAGCGGCTGCGGCTGCGGGTGGAGGACGGCGGCCTGGTGCAGCGCACCGTCACCCTGCTGAGCCCCGAGGACGCCGCCCGTGTGGGCAAGCGGCCGCAGTGGCCCGCCTGGGCGCTCATGGGCAGCGGCATCGCCGCGGCAGGCCTGGGGGCGTGGTTCGGGGTCAACGCCATCAACGCCCGGCAGGACGCCGACGAGCTGGCCCGCACCAGCGTGAGCCGGCGCGACCAGGCCCGCTACGACACCCTGGTGAGCGACATGGAGGTCAGCCGCACCGCGGCGGACGTGCTGGTGATCACCGGCAGCGCGGCCATCATCGGCGGGCTGACCTGGCTGCTCTGGCCGGAGTAGCCGCCGCCCCTACCAGAGCGAGTAGCTGGCCAACTCGCAGCGGATGGGCCCGTTGCGCAGGGGCTCGCGTGTCTCGGGCTTCAGGCCGATGGCCTTCAGCGGGGCCTTCTCGCCTGCCAGGATCCAGGCCGTCCACCCCGAGAAGCGGTGCTTGAGGACCGAGCCGAGCTGGTCGTACAGCGTCCGCAGGGCCTCCACTTCGCCCAGGCGCTCGCCATAAGGGGGGTTGCTCACCAGCACCCCCGGCCCGGGCGCAGGCGCCTCGGTGTCCACCAGATCGCGCACCTCGAAGCGGATCAGATCGGCCACCCCGGCCCGCTCGGCGTTGCGCCGGGCCATGGCCACCATGCGGGGATCCACGTCGCTGCCCACGATGAGGGTGGGGGTGATCTTCGCCGCCCCGCGCACCTCGGCGACGGTGGCCTCGAAGGCGGCGCCGTCGTGATCGGCCCAGTGCTGGCAGGCGAAGCGCTCGCCCAGGCCCAGGCGCACCAGGCCCGGCGCGCGGCCGGCCGCCTGCAGGGCCGCCTCGATGACCAGGGTGCCCGAGCCGCACATGGGATCCATGAAGGGCTGCCCGGGCTGCCAGCCGGAGCGCGCGATGAGGCCCGCGGCCAGGGTCTCCTTCAGGGGCGCCTCGCCCGCCTCGCGCCGGTAGCCGCGGCGGTGCAGGCGCGCGCCGCTGGCGTCCAGGGACAGCACCGCGCGCCCCTCGGACAGCCGCACGTGGATGACCACCTCGGGGCGGCGGCGATCCACGTTGGGCCGGCGGCCGCGCAGCTCCCGCATGCGATCGGCGATGGCGTCCTTCACCACCAGGGCCGAGTGGCCCGTGTGGGTGAGCCGCCCCTGCGTGCCCTGAGCCTCGACGGCAAAGGTGCGGTGCAGGTCGAACCACTGCTCCCACGACACCCGCCGGACCCCGCCATAGAGGGCCTCCTTCGAGGCCGCGGGGAACTCGGCGATGGGCATGAGCACCCGGTTGGCCAGGCGGCTGTGCAGGTTCACCCGCCAGAGGCCCACCCGATCGGCCTCGAAGTGCACCCCGCGGTGGGCAGGGTGCACGCTGGCGAGGCCCAGGGCCTCCAGCTCGGCGGCCAGGTGGCGCTCGGCGCCGCCGTCGCAGCTCGCGAAGCAGGGGCGCGGGCGGTGGGGCGCGGTGCGGCTCATGAACTCCCCTTCACCAGGTGCCAGCAGCGGTGCGGGCGCTTGCCCTCGAAGTCGGGCGGCACGGTCTGGTCGGTGATCTCGGTGACCGCCAGCCCCGGCAGGCTGGCCTGGAGCTGAAAGCGGCGGCGGTTGGTGCTGAACCAGATCTGCCCGCCGGGCGCGGTCACCCGGGCCACCCGGCGCAGCAGCTCGCCGTGATCGCGCTGCACGTCCAGGGTGCCCTCCATGCGCTTGGAGTTGCTGAACGTGGGCGGATCACAGATCACCACGTCGAACTGGCCGGGGCGCTGCTCGGCCAGCCACGCCATGACGTCGGCCTGCACCGGCTCGTGCTGTGGGCCTTGCAGGTGGTTCAGCGCCAGGTTGCGGCCCGCCCAGTCCAGGTAGGTGTGGCTCAGATCCACCGTGGTGGAGCCGCGGGCGCCCCCGTCGGCGGCGTAGACCGTGAAGCTGCCCGTGTAGGCGTACAGGTTGAGCACGCGGCGGCCCGCGCTGGCCTCGCGCACCATGGCGCGGGTCTGGCGGTGATCCAGGAACAGGCCGGTGTCCAGGTAGTCGCTCAGGTTCACCTGGAAGCGCAGCCCGCCCTCCTCGACCACGAACATGGCGCGCTCGCGGGCCAGGCGCGTGTACTGGGCGTCGCCGCGCTGCCGGTCGCGCCGCTTGACGAACACGTCGTCCACCGCCACGCCCAGGGCCTCGGCCGCGGCGGCGCACATGGCCTGGATCCAGTCGTCGTCGGCGGGCTCGCCGGCCCGCACGAACTCCGCCAGGTACAGGCGGTCGTGGTAGCGGTCCACCACCAGCGGCACCTCGGGGATGTCGCGGTCGTAGAGGCGCAGGCAGGTGATCCCCTCGCGGCTCGCCCACTTGCGGCGGTGCTTCCACACCTTCCGCAGCCGGTTGCCGAACATGGCGGCTTGGGCCATGGTCCGCTCGGCGGGGCTCACCGGTGCCCCCGCGAGGAGGTGGGCGTGGCGCTGCGGGTGGCGATCCTCTTGTCGGGGCGAGGCAGCAACGCCCAGGCCCTGCTCGACGACTGCGCCGCCGGCGGGCACGCCCAGGTGGTGCGGGTCATCAGCAACCGCCCGGGCGCGCTGGGGCTGAAGCGGGCCGAGGCCGCGGGGGTGCCCGCCGCCGTGGTGGACCACCGCGCCTTCCCCGATCGGGCGGCGTTCGAGGCGGCCCTGCACGGGGCGCTCACGGCCTGCGGGGCCGAGCTGGTGTGTCTGGCGGGGTTCATGCGGTTGCTCACGGCGCCCTTCGTCGAGGCGTGGCACGACAGGCTGATCAACATCCACCCCTCGCTGCTGCCCGCCTTCCCGGGGCTCGACACCCACGCGCGGGCGCTGGCGGAGGGGGTGCGGTTCCACGGCTGCACCGTGCACTTCGTGCGGGCGGCCATGGACGCCGGCCCCATCATCGGGCAGGCGGCCGTGCCGGTCCACCCCAGTGACGACGCCGACTCGCTGGCGGAGCGGGTGCTGGCGGCAGAGCACCGCCTGTACCCATGGGCCGTGCGCGCCATTGCGGCCGGTCGGGTGACCGTCCGCGACGAGCGGGCCGTCATCGAGGGGTGGGGGCCACCGGCGGGGCCCTGGTTGAACCCCGCGCAGTAGCAGCCCGTGGGCGTCGGCTGCTCAGGGCCGAGGCCGGGGGCTCAGGCGAGCTTGCGGCCCTTGCGGGTCTCGTAGACGTAGTCCACCAGGCCACCCTGCCGGAACTGCATCTTCACCCGGCCGTCCTCACGCTCGACGGTCGCCGACTGCATGTTGTCCAAGGTGGCTTCCTTGGCCATGCGGATCGCGTCGTCGCGATCATCGATCCGCTCTTCGCCGTCGCGGGTCGTGAGGATGTAGGCAAAGCTGCGATCATCCTCGTGCTCGTCGTCGTTCTCGTCGTCGATGCTATCGTACTCCGGCAGCTCGCGATCCATGGTGCGGCCCTTTCCTTCGCCCGACCCTCGGGCGGCGGCGCAATATGCCGTCGAGGTCCAGGGGGCGCAAGGCTTTTTGCCTGGGGGCGGATCCGCGCGTGGCGGCTCAACGGCCCTGGGGCGGGAGCGTGTCTTCGCTCTCCAGGATGGGCGAGCCGTCGAGGTCGTCGGCCTCCATCATGTGGACCACCTGCTTGAGCACCTGATCCAGACGCGCCTGCTCATCGGCGGGCAAGGCCGCGAGCTGCGACGCGAAGCGATCCTGCAGGGGCGAGGGCGCCTCGGAGGCCAGCCGCCGGCCCGGGGGCGTGAGCTCGATGAGCACCTGCCGGCGGTCGGCAGCGCTGCGCTGGCGGCGGACCAGCCCGCGGGCCTCGAGCCGGTCGAGGATGCCCGTGATGGTGGCCTGGCTGAGCGAGACCCCCCGCGCCAGCGCGCCGGCGGTGCACTCCCCCTCGGTGGCCAGGTACCGCAGGCACACGAGCTGCGGCGAGGTGAGGTTGCACGCCTGCGCCAGCCGGCGGCTGTGCAGGTCGATGGCGCGGGTGATCCGCCGCAGCGAGCCCAGGATCTGATCTTCAAAGGGGCTGGACATGACACCTCGGGGCTGGTCGGCCACGGGCCACTCTGCGGCACCGGCCGGCCGGGATCAACCGGGCACCAGGCGCCTGCGCAGCCGGATCAGGCGGCGGCGGATGTCCTGGGGGAAGGGCCACATGTACAGGTAGTCGGCGCCCGTGAACCGCTCGGCGGTGCTCTCGATGAGCCAGTCCGGGATCTCGCCCTTCACGGCCGCCCACACGCGAAAGGTCTCGGCGTAGCCCCGCCACTCCCAGCCCGCGCGGGCGGTGACGCCCACCGGCAGGCAGAGCAGGTAGCTGAGCTCGAACAGCACGGGAAAGCGCTGGGCGTCGCGCAGGTGGACCGCCTCGTGGCGCAGCAGCGCGTAGAGGTCGAAGGGCGTGGTGAGGGCGTACCAGCGCCGCGACGGGAAGTAGATCTTCCCGAACATGACGGTGGTGTAGCTGCTCAGGTAGTGGCGGTTGAAGGGCCGGACCGCCCGGGCGATGGCCCGCTGCAGCCAGGACTCGTCCTTGAAGCGGACGTCGAAGCCCCGCAGCCCGCGGCGCATGGCTTCGATGAGGGCGTCCACGTCCTCGGAGGTGACGGGGCGCCCCTGGGGGATGGGTGGGAGCATGGGCCCCAGGATCAGGTCGGGCCCGGGCAGCGGGCGATCAGTTCAGCTTCATCTGCTGGCGGATCTCGATGCCCTTGGCTGTGAAGTGCAGGCCGTAGCTGGTGTAGCCCATGGCGCCGCCGAGGGCCTCGAGGATGGCCTTCTCTTCGCCGCCCATGGGGGCCGACTGCTGGATGAGCTTCATGAACTCGCCCACGTCGTAGCCGAAGTGCAGCACGGGGGCCTCGGCGGGGGCGGCGCTCAGCAGGCCGCTGAGCTTCGCCTCGACGCCCTGGCCCACCGAGACGGCGATGGCGGCGTTGTTCATGGCGATGTGCGGGGCCTCGACCACCGGCGGGATCATGCCGGGGGGCAGCGCCACGGCCTTGCCGTCGGCGGCCACGTTCAGGCTGGCCAGGGGCGGCACCATGCCCTTGGCCATGGCCAGGAGCTGGTCGGCGCCCTCGGCGGCCAACAGGGCGTAGCCCTTGATGTTCTTGGGCTGACCGCCGGTGAACTCGCCGCTCTCGAGCACCACCCGCAGGCCGCGCAGGCCGTTGATGACCGGGGGCAGGGGCTGGTTCATGCCGGCCGCCGCCTGGTTGACGCCCTCGTTGAACTCGGCGAACTGCTGGCACTTGAAGGGGGCCGCCTGCAGGGCCTTCACCTGGGCCTTGGCGAACTCGATGGTCTTGCCCACGTCCAGGCCCAGGCCGAACTGCATGAGCGCCTTGTCGGCCATGGCGCCGGGCAGCTTGGCGGTGAGGCCGGCCAGATCCTTGGCCAGGCCGGCGTCCAGCTCCACCACGTACTTGGCGGCCCAGGTGCTGGCGCTCATCTCGGTGTAGCCGAAGACCATGCGGGGCGCCTTGGCCACCATGGCCTTGATCTCGCCCTTGCACACGCCGTCCAGCGGCGGGGTGGGGGCGCCGATGGCGTCCCAGATGGCCTTGTTGGTGCCGGTGGCGTCGCCCATGACGGTGGCGGCGATGACGTTCAGGTCGATGACGCCGGTGCCAAAGGCCTGGAAGCCGTAGGCGCTGTTGATCTGCGCCAGGGTGCCCGCGTCGGCGAAGGTCTTGGCCGGCTTCTCCTGGCCGAAGGCCAGCGGCAGCAGCTTGGCCATGGCGCCGTCGGGGCCGCCGGTGGCCACCAGCTCGTTGCCGATGATGGCGATGGCGGCGGTCACGCCGTCGTCGCTGATCTTGTAGTACTCCAGCTCGCCGAGCTTGGCGGTGGGGGCCTTCATGCCCGACTTGGTCTCGACCCGCCCGATCATCGCCTTGAAGGCGTTGGGGTCCTTCAGGGTGAGCCGCATGACGGGCAGCACGCCCACGCCGTAGAGCGCGAACATGGGCTGGGTGTCGATGCCCAGCTTCTCCAGGCCGGCGCGGTTGAAGTTGCCCTTCAGCTCCTCGGCCAGGGCCCGGCCCACCTTCTCCTCGGGGCGATCGCTGGCGGGCTCGGCCAGGGCCTTGGTGAGCTCCTCGTCGAGCTTCTTGGTCAGCGGCTCGAACAGGCCGAAGATCTTGTCCATGGCCTCTTTGGGCATGGGCTGGCCGCTGGCGAAGACGTAGGGCGAGTCCGCGGGGATGTGGGCGAGCATGGCCGAGGCGGCCGCCGTGGGGGCCGCGCCGGCGGCGCCCTGGGCGCCCGCCTGGGCCTGCTGGGCCGCGGGCTTGCCCGCGCCGCCCTCGCCGTCACCGCCCTTGTTGCACCCTGCGAAGGCCAGGCCGGTCATCGCCGTGGCCAGGATAAGCGCCTTGCTCAGCCGCATCTCTCACCCCTCCGGCGCCCTGGGGCGCCTGCAAAATCGGGCGCCGCTTAGCACTTCGGGGCGTGCCTCGCAAGCCGGGCCAGCCCCAGCCGCCCCGCCCGGGCGGTCTGCGGGACCTGGGCCGCGACGGCATAGATCTGCTCGGCGCGGGGAGGATCGAGGGTCTCGGCGGCCCGGGCCAGGGCCAGCGCCGCCTGGGGACAGCGCAGCACCAGGCTGTCGGCGCCGTCGGCCCGCTGCAGCAGCACGTCGAGCAGGGCCACCATGCTCAGGATGTCATCGCGGTTGTGGTGCACCACGTCCACCAGCGCCCGGGGATCGCCCCCCTGCAGCCAGGCGGTGTAGCGCGCCGGCACGCCCGCGCCGGGCACGTCGCCGTGGCGGCGCAGGCCCAGGTGGGCGGCCTCGAGGGTGGTGAGCTTGCGGTTCGGCAGGCCGTCGCCCAGCAGGCGCCGGCTGATGGGCAGCAGGTCCAGGTGGCCGCGCAGGTGCACGAAGGGATCGGGCAGGCCGTGGGCCCGGTAGCGCACCGCCAGCAGGGGAGCGTCGTAGGTGCGCCCGTTGAAGCTCACGGCCCAGTCGGCCTCGGCCACCCGCTCGGCCAGCGCCGCCAGCGCGCCGGGCTCCTCGTCGGGCGTGCGCAGCAGCCACTGCTCGAGCACCCAGGCCCCGCCGGCGAAGTGCAGCGCCCCGACGAGGAAGGGCAGCGTGCCCTGCCCCACCGCCAGGCCGGTGGTCTCGAGGTCGAAGAACACCGCCCGGCGGGGATCGAAGTCGGCGAAGACGGCGTCGCGGGCCAGCAGGGCCGTGAGCGCCAGAGGCCGGCCCAGCAGATCGCCCAGGGGCACGTCGCCGTGGCGGTGCGCACCCGACCACCAGCCGTCGATGCGCCAGCAGCGGCCTTGGGGGGTGTCGGCGGCCACACCCGGCAGGCACGCGGCCAGGGCGTCCAGCCGCAGATCGGGGGCCGGGGGCGGGGCGGCGCCCACCACCGAGGCCCGGAGCTGTGCCAGCCGGCCCGCCACCCCGGCGGCCGGGGGCGGCGGCGGGGCGGCCTGCGCATCGGCCGCGGCCAGCGCCTGGACCCGCGCCTGGATGCGGGCGAGCGCGGCCTGCGGATCGGGGGCCACCGTCGTCCGCGCGGGGGTGCAGCGGGCGGCGCCGCGGGAACGGGGGTTCGCGCGCGCTCGGCGTGGCGCTGCAGCGCGGCCCGGTGACGGTCGAGGAACGAAGGGGCTCCAGGGCGGGCGCTGGCCGCTGCAGGGCGGGCATCGGCGGGGCGGGCATCGGCGGGCGGGCGCTGGGGGCACCGGCGGCGCCAGCGGCGCCCCGCGCAGCGCCTGGGCCCGGCGCCGGGTCAGCGCCTGCAGCCGATCGGCCACCTCGTCGGGCGTGCGGCAGACCAACCCCGGCAGCCCGTCGCTCACCGGGCGATGGCCTGCTGAGCGACGGGCGCCCGCAACGCCGCCAGCACCCGCCGGGCGTCGGCCCGGCTGCGCGGCGCGTCGCCCTGGCCCAGCAGCGGGGTGGGCGCCCCCACGCACGCGGGGCAGCCGTCGTCGCAGCCGCAGCCGACGAGCAGGGTGTCCAGCTCAGCCAGCAGCGCGTCGAGCCCCGCGAAGAGCGCCTCGTGGAGCCCCACCCCGCCGGGGTAGCGCTCGTAGATGAACAGGGCCGGCGGCTGGGTGCCGGGCGCGTCGGCGCCGCCCTCGACGCTGTGGCCCAGGTCGCGGGCGTCGGCCATCAGGTGCACCGCCGCCACCCGAACCAGGGCCTGCGCCAACCCCCGCAGGGTGTCCACCAGCCGGTGCGGCGGCAGGCCGCTGGCCGTCGCCAGGCTGGGCGCCGGACGGATCCACAGCCCGGTGGTGTGCAGGTCGTTCTCGGGCAGATCCACCTCGCCGTAGCCCACGTTCTCGCCGGTGGCGAAGCGGATCTTCTTGAAGCCCACCACCCGCTCGAAAACCCTCAGCTCGCCGTGGGCCACCCGGGCGTGGGCCCGCGCGTCCTCGGCGAAGGCCACCAGCGGCCGCACGCCGTCATAGGTCATGGCGTCGGTGTAGTAGTCCACGTGCACCGGGTCCACGTAGGCCCGGCGCCCCACCCAGTCCAGCCGCTGCACCTGATAGGTCTGGCCACCCACGATGTAGATGGCCTGCGGGTGCAGATCCTCGGCGGCCGTGTGGTAGTCCACCTCGCCGATGACCGTGTGCTTGTGCTGCTGGTCGAGCACCACGAAGTTGCCGTCGGCGATGGCCCGCAGGGGCACCTTCTGCGCTGGGTACGGCGGCCCCACCCACTGCCAGCGCGCGCCCTGGTGCAGCACCCCCTGCCCCGCCAGCCAGCCCAGCACTTCCTGGGTGTGGGCGGCGCCGAAGGCCCCCAGGCCCTCGTCGGGGCCGAAGGGCAGCTCGAAGGCGGCGCACTTGATGTGCTCGGCCACGATCAGCAGGTGATCGGCCAGCAGCCGCGCCCGCTCGGGGTTCTGGGCGTGGAACCACTCGGGGTGGCGGGCCAGGTACTGGTCCACGGGCTCACTGCGGGCCACGAGCACCACGCTGGCGGCGTCGTCGCGGCGGCCCGCGCGGCCCGCCCGCTGCAGGGTGCTGGCGATGCTGCCCGGGTAGCCCGCCAGCACACAGGCGGCGAGCTGCCCGATGTCGACCCCCAGCTCCAGGGCGTTGGTGGTGACCACCACGCGGATCGCCCCGCTGCGCAAGCCCGCCTCGATGGCCCGGCGGCGCTGCGGCAGATAGCCGCCGCGGTAGCCCTCCACCGTCTGGGGATCGCCCCCGTCGGCCGCCACGTCCTCCTTCAGGTGCCGGGTGAGGCGCTCGACGCTCAGCCGGCTGTTGCAGAAGACGATGGTGGGCACGCCCGCCTTGGCCAGCCGCCGGGTGACCTGCCGCGCGGCCTTCACGTAGCTCTGGCGCACGCCGGTGGTGCCGTCCACCAGCGGTGGGTTGTAGACCCGGAACGACCGCGCGCCCTGGGGCGCCCCGCTGTCGCACACCGCCACCACGTCGCGCTCCACCAGCGCGCTGGCGTGCTCGGCGGGGTTGGCGATGGTGGCCGAGCTCAAGATGAACTGCGGCCGGGCGCCGTGCCACGCGCACACCCGCTTCAGCCGCCGGATGACGTTGGCCACGTGGCTGCCGAAGACCCCGCGGTACACGTGGGCCTCGTCGATGACCACGTGGGTCAGCCCCCCGAACAGCCCGGCCCAGCGGTCGTGGTGGGGCAGGATGCCCATGTGGAGCATGTCGGGGTTGGTGACCACGATGCGCGCGCCGGCGCGGATGGCGCGGCGGGCGTCGGCGGGGGTGTCGCCGTCGTACGCGTGGGCGCCCACGGCCACCCCGGCGGCGCGGGCCAGGGCGTCCAGGCCCACCACCTGGTCGTGGGCCAGGGCCTTGGTGGGGAACAGGTACAGGGCGCGGGCCTGGGGATCTTCGTGGATCGCCTGCAGGGCAGCCAGGTGGTAGACGAGCGACTTGCCGCTGGCGGTGGGGGTGGCCACCACCACGTCCCGACCCGCCCGCGCGTGGTCCAGGGCCTGGGCCTGGTGGGCGTAGAGCTGCTGGATGCCTCGCTGGGCCAGCGCCTGCCGCAGCGGGGGCGCCAGCCAGTCGGGCAGCGGGGCGTGCCGCGCGGGCTGCGCGGGCCGGTGGTGGGTGGCCACGAAGGGCGCGCCGCGCACGGGATCCGCCGCCCAGCGGGCCAGCACCGCCTCGGCCATGCTCATGGGCGCCTCCTGCGCAACCGTTCAGGCGCACCTTGTCGTACACCTGAACGCATGTCAACGTCGCGTCCGTTCAGGTCGTTGCCTGCACGCGGGGGCCGGCGCTACCTTCCCGCGCTCGGAGGTGCCCCATGACTCGCCGCTCGCTCACCTTGGCCGCCCTGTCCCTGATCCTGTGGGCCCCCGCCCTGGCGCAGCCCGGGGCGCCGGCCAGCGCGCCCGCCTCGAAGGCCGCGCCCGCCTCGCAGGCTGCGCCCGCCTCGCTGGCTGCGCCCGCCAGCGCCGCTGCCGCGAAGCCGCGAGTCCGCCTGTTCACCGCCAGCGGCAAGCCCCACCCCGCCACCATGAACTCGAAGATGCGGCTGCAGCAGCTCGACCCGAAGCTGTACGAGACCCTGCGCCAGCGGCAGGGCGCCGGCCCGGCCGGTCAGCCAGCGGCGCGCATGAAGCTCGACGGCCTGATGCTGCGCCCCGAGGTCATGCAGAGCCTGCAGCGCGCGCAGCAGCTCAAGGGCGTGGATCCGGCCCAGGCCACCGTCAGCCAGTGGATCGGGATCGTGCAGCGGGCCCTGAAGGCCGCCAAGGCGGGGCAGGCCCAGTAGCCCGCTACCGGGGGAAGATGCTCGCCAGCGGGATCTGGAAGCCGGGCAGTAGCGGGCTGTGCAGCAGCTCGCCCACCCGCTCGGCCTGGGTCAGGCCCTCGCCGAACCAGCGCTCGGCCGAGCCGTTGGGATCGATGATCCAGTACTCCCGCACGCCCGAGTTGCCGTAGACCAGCCGCTTGGTCACCAGGTCGTAGGCGCGGTTGTTGTACGAGACGACCTCGACGCACAGGTCGGGCACCCGGTTGATGGGGCCCGCCTCGAACAGATCCACCGGTGCCAGGTACACGAAGACGTCGGGCTGGAGGATGCGATCGATGCCGAAGCGGACGTCGTTGGGGGCGATGCCGACCGTGGCGCCAGTGCCCCGCGACCACAGGCGAAGCTGCGTGGCGAGCTCGAAGAGGACATCCTGGTGCAGTCGAGTAGGCGCTGGGGACACGACAACCTCACCGTCGAGCAGCTCCTGGCGGATCACCGTCTCGTCCTGCGAGAGGTACTCGGCCTCGCTGACATAGGTGGGGCGCAGGGCGGTGGCGTTCATGCCGGCCAGCATAGCACCGGCCTCAGGCCGCGGCGAACCGACCGTCGCCGAGATCTCGGGCAAGCCCCTCGGCCAGCAGCTTCTCCAGGTGGGCCCGCAGCGACAGGCCGGCGATGCCCCCGTCGGGCCCCACGCGGGCCATGGGCGGCGCCTCGGCGTAGGCCCGCCCCACCAGCGTGGCCACATCGGCCGCGCCCTCCCGCAGCGCCGCCAGCACCTTCGCCTCGCGGGCGAGCCGGTGGGCGATGTAGTGGGCCAGCTTGGCGTCGGGCCCACCGATGACGTTGCCGTGGGCCGGAATCAGCGCGCTCAGGCCCAGGCCGCGCATGCGCGCGAGCTGCGCCAGGTAGGCGGCCATGTCGCCGTCGCCCGGCTCGATGAGGATGGTGCCCAGCCCCGCCACCATGTCGCCCACGATGGCCGTGCGCGTGGCCCGATCCACGAAGACCAGGTGCCCCGGGGCGTGGCCGGGGGTGTGGAAGACGTCCAGCGCGTGCTCGCCCAGCTCGATGACGTCGCCCTCGTCCAGCGCGCCGTCCACGGCGAAGGGTACCCGGGCCGCCGTCTCGGGGTGGGCCAGCAACGGCGCGCCGTGGACGTCCGCCAGCCGGCGCGCGTCGGCGATGTGGTCCCGGTGGTGGTGGGTGAGCACCACGGCCTGCACCCGCGCCCCCTCGGCGCGCCGCCGGGCCAGCCAGGCGTCCAGGATGGCCTGCTCGGCCGGGTACGGGGACGCGGGGTCGAAGACGGCCAGGCGGTCGGTGCCCACCACCGTGGTGTTGGTGTGGGTGGCCGGCGGCAGGGTGGGCGTCCTCAGGGGCAGCAGGTGGATGTGGGGCCGGATGGGGCTCAAGTGCTCGGGCACGGCGTGGGCCGCGAAGCCGTGGGCGTCGCCTTCGGCCAGCGCGCACAGCACCTCGAACGTGGGCGGGGCCAGCAGCACCTCGCCGGCCCGCCAGCGGGCCACGGCGTCGGCGGGCCGGATCCACTCACCCTCGTCCAACTCGCCCGCCGCCGGATCCACCCGGGGCGCGGCGCCTTCGGGCACCCAGCACTGGTAGTAGCGAGTGCTGAACTGCCGCCCCAGGTAGACCGGGCTCAGCGATTCACGAATGAACTCAAGACCTTCCACCTGGGGCGCACGACCCGCCGTCACCGCCGCCCAGTCGCTCGCGGTCCCTTCAAAGGGCGGCTGCACCAGCGCCAGCCCCGTCTCCTCCCAGGTCTCGCGCAGCGCCGCGTGGCGGGCGCGGCCGTCCAGATCGGTGCCCTGCTCGTCGGCGTCCACCCGCCCGCCCGGGAAGGCGTGGTAGCCCGGCAGGAACGAGGTCTGCGGGTGACGGCGCACCCAGAAGACCTGCGGATCGGCGGGCCGGCGCAGCAGGATCAAGGTGGCGGCGGGTGCGGGCCGGGCCATGGGCGCCTCCAAGGGGTGGGCCGCCCACTGTGCCGAAGGGATCAGCGCTTGGCCAACGCCTCGCGGTAGCCCTCCATGAGGGCGGCGAAGAGCATCGCGCCCACCCGCTCGGCGCCGCGCCAGGTGGGGTGGGTCAGGTCGCCGCGGCCCAGCGAGGGCCGGGCCTTGTACCAGCGGGCCATTGATCCCTCGCCGCCCATGGCCCGCCAGGTGTTCCAGAAGGCGCAGCCCTGCTTCAGGGCCACCTCACGCTGGGCGTCGACGATGCGCTTCACCACCGGCCGGGTCACCAGCTTGCCGTGCTCGTCCTTCTCGGCGCGGTCCAGCGGCGACACCAGCAGGCAGCCCACCCCCGGCAGCGCCGCGCGCAGGTGCCCCACGATCTGGGTCAGATCGGCCTTGTAGGCGTCCATGCCCAGGTGGGCGAGCTGGCTCTCGTTGGTGCCGTACTGCAGCACCAGCAGATCGGGGCGCCGCTGGCGAAGCTGGGTGTGCCAGTGCTCGGCGTTGAACTTGCGCAGCAGGCGCACCCGCGTGCCGTCCAGCCCCAGGGCGTCGTAGGTCACCCCGGGGCCCTCGCGCTCGAGCACCGCCCCGAACAGGCGCACCTCGCCGTGGCCCAGGGTGCGCACCCCCAGCACATGCGGGCCGTCGGGCACGGTGATCTCGGCCACCCGCTCCACCTTGGCGTCGGCGCGGGTGTCCACCTCGATCTTGCGGTCGTCCACCTTCAGCTCGAAGCGCCCGCCCCGGGGCTGGGCCAGGTAGAACACCCGCATCTTCGACACCGCCGCGCCCAGGTCGTCGCCCGAGGGCTCGAAGCGCACCCAGGCGCCCGCCTCGTGGGTGAGGAAGGTCACCCCGCCCAGGCCGTACAGGCCGTCGCGGATCTTCGGCTTGGTCAGCCGGTAGACCTCCCAGTCGTCGCTGGTGGTCAGGTGCAGCTTGTCGCGCCGATACCAGGGTGCGGGCTTGCCCGCGAGCACGAACCCGTGGCCGGCGTCGCCGAAGCGCTTCTGCAGCAGGCGGCGCACGGTCTTGGTCACGTAGTCGCCGGTGAGCAGGCTGTCGCCGTAGTGCAGCACGCGCACCACGTGCGCCTCGCCGCGCTCGATGGCGGCCAGCCGGTGGTACAGGCGGCGCAGGCTGCCCTGGGGATCCTCGATGGGCAGCAGGGGCAGCCCGCCGGCGGTGCGGCCCATGCGCGGCGGCCGCGGCAGGCCGTCGTCGGCGGCGATGACCAGGCTGGGCTCCAGATCCGCCGAGGCGGGGGCGGGCCCCAGCCCGGCGTCCGGCGTGGCACCCTCTTCCTCGCCCTCGACTTCGGCGCCGTGGGCCACCTGCGCGGCGCTGGGGCCCAGCGCCAGCAAGGCGTCGTCGTCCACTTCGCCGTCGATGGGGGCGTCCTCGGGCACGTCGGCCCGCGCGCCGGGGCGGAACACCCGTGGCACGAAGGCCCAGGGATCCTCGGGCATCCAGCGCAGGGCGTCGGCGCCCGGCAGCACCTGCAGGCACACGGCCGCGGCCACGGCCATCCACAGGCTGCGGCCGGTCTTCGACCAGAGGGGGGAGCGGGGGGGCTGCGCCATCAGAACTGGAAGTAGATGAAGGGCTGCACCTCGGCGCTGGCCAGGGCCTTCAGCCCCAGGCCGGCGCCGACCATCGCCGCCGCCTGGGCGGGCGCGGGCAGCCGGGTGAACAGGGCGATGAGGCGCTCCAGCGCGCCCCGCGGGGCGAAGTGGGTGGCGACGGCCAGGGCCAGCACCCCCAGCAGGGGCGCGGTCAGGTTGTTCGCGTAGGTGCTGCCCTCGAGCAGGCTGGTCAGCACGGCCTCCACCTCGGGCAAGCCCTCGCAACGAAAGAAGATCCAGGCGAAGCACACATAGTGGAAGGTGGCCAGCACGGCCAGGGCCCGCCCCACCGGGCCCGCCCCCAGCAGCGGCGGCGCGTCTTCGCCGCGGGCCCGCTGCACCGCCCGCAGGGCCGCCAGCGCGCCCCCGTGCAGCGCCCCCCAGATGACGAAGTTCCAGCCGGCGCCGTGCCACAGGCCGCCCAACAGCATGGTCAGCAGCAGGTTGCGGTAGGTCTTCCACCGCGCGCCCCGGCTGCCCCCGAGGGCGATGTACAGGTAGTCGCGCAGCCAGGTGCTCAGGCTGATGTGCCACTTGCGCCAGAACTGCTGCAGATCCCGGGCGGTGTAGGGGGCGGCGAAGTTGTCGGGGAAGGTGAAGCCCAGCAGCAGCGCCGAGCCGATGGCGATGTCGCTGTAGCCGCTGAAGTCCCCATAGATCTGGAAGGCGTAGCCGTAGATGGCCGTGAGCATCTCGAGGCTCGAGAAGCCGTCGGGGGCGTCGAAGGCGCGGTCCACCAGGTTCAGGGCCAGGTAGTCGGCGATGATCACCTTCTTGAACAGGCCCACGCCGATGAGGGTGAGCCCGCGGCCGCCCATGGCGTCGGTGACGGGCTGCGGCCGCTCGAGCTGAGGCAAGAAGTCCCGGGCCCGCACGATGGGGCCCGCGACGAGCTGGGGGAAGAAGCTGACGTAGAGCAGGAAGCGCCGGTAGCTGGCGAACAGGGCCAGCAGCCAGTCCAGGGCGCCGCGGCTGCCCCGGTGGGCGCTCAGGGGCAACAGGCCGGCGGTCAGCGAGTCCAGCCGCCCCCGGTAGATGTCGATGGTGTAGCTCATGGACTGGAAGGTGAAGAACGAGATGCCCACCGGCAGGGCCACGTCCAGCCGCCAATCCGTGAAGGCCGGTCCCACCAGGGCCGCCGCGCTGTCGAGGAAGAAGTCGAAGTACTTGAAGGTGGCCAGGGCGCCCAGATCCAGCACCACCGAGCTCCACACCAGGCGGCGCCGGGCCGCGGGTTCGGTGGCCCCTTGCAGGCGGTGGCCCACCACGAAGTCCACCAGGGTGGTGCCGGCGATCAGCAGCAGAAACCAGGCGTTCCAGCTCGCGTAGAACACCAGGCTGGCGGCCAGCAGGATCCCCAGCGCCACCCGCGCCCGCCGCGCACACGCCCAGTACAGGGCGAACACGCCCAGCAGGAACGCCACGTACTCCAGCGAGTTGAACAGCACCGCCCGCGCGACCCCCAAGGCTCCCCTGGTCGACGCCCGATTCTGCGGATCCGGCGCCCGGCCGTCGAATTCGCCGGCTGCGGTCGCCGCCCGCTGGCCCCATAAGCGAGAAATCCCTCAGCCAACTTTCCGCGAGCGCCCGTGGGGCGGTACGTTTGCCCGATGCAACACGCGTACGACATGGCCCACGCAGCCGCCGACTGGCTGCGCGCCCGGATCCCCGCCCCCAGCGCCGCCGCGGTGCTGGGCAGCGGCCTGGGCGCCCTGGCCGATCAGCTCGAGGACGCCGTCCAGATCCCGTACGGCGAGATCCCCCACTTCCCGGCCCCGAAGGTCTCGGGCCACGCCGGCGTGCTGTCGGTGGGGCGCCTGCCCGGCCGCAAGACCGTGGTGGCCGCGCTGTCGGGCCGGGTGCACCTGTACGAGGGCCACCCCATCGAGGAGGTGGTGCACGCGGTGCGCACCATGGCCCTGTGGGGGGTGCGCGACCTGGTGATCACCAACGCCGCGGGCGGGATCGACGGGGCCTTCGCGCCGGGCGATCTGATGCTGATCACCGACCACCTGAACCTGACGGGCAAGAACCCGCTGTGGGGCGTCAACGACGATCGCCTGGGCCAGCGCTTCCCCGACATGAGCCACGCCTACAGCCCCACCTTGCGCCGCATCGTGCAGGCCTGCGCCCGCGATCTGGGCCAGACCCTGCGCAGCGGGGTGTACGCCGGGGTCATGGGCCCCAGCTACGAGACCCCCGCCGAGATCCGCATGCTGGGCCACGTGGGCGCGGCGGCGGTGGGCATGTCCACGGTCAACGAGGTCATCGCAGCCCGCCACGCGGGGCTGCAGGTCTGCGGCATAAGCTGCATCACCAACCTGGCTGCCGGCCTGAGCGCCACCGAGCTGCACCACGACGAGGTGAAGACCACCGCCGAGCTCGCCCGCGAGCGCTTCCTGGCGCTGGTGTGTGAGGCGCTCGAGCGCTTCGCGGAGCGGCCCGAACGGTGACGCGCGGCCTGCCCGGCCTGCTGGCCGCCTGCGCGCTCGCGAGCTGCTCCCTGGTGGTCAGCGACATCGAGCTGCCGCCGGCAGATGGCCTGGACGCCGCGCCCGACGCCGCCACGGTGGACGGCGGTGATCTGGCCGTGGACGCCGGCGACGCCGGGCGCCCCGACATGGCCGACGCCTGGATCCCCGACACCGGCCCCGACATGGCCGACGCCGAGCTGGACGCCGGCGACGTTGAACCCCCCGACATGGCCGACGCCTGGGTGGCCGACATGGCCCCCGATCAGGGGGTGCCGACCCTGGACGTGCGCGCCCTGGCCGGCCGCTGGCGGGTGTACGGGGTGCTGGGCGATCGCGGGCTGGCGGATCATCAGCTCGAGGTGGGCGTGCTGGGCGCGGCCCGCTGGGCCGAGGTGCCCGGCGAGTGGCAGCCGGCCGCGTTGGAGGCGACGGGCGCCCGGCCCCAGGTGGCGCTGACGCTGCCGTGGGACGAGGTGCCGCTGACGGGTGCGCTGGATCCACGAACGGGGGTGGGGGTGCTGGCCGGCCCCCGCGCCGTCCTGTTCCTCAGCCGCATCCAGATCCCCGCCCCCGAGGCGCTGGTGACCGCGGCCTACTACGCCCACGCCGCCTTCCCCGCCTTCGCCGGCGAGTTCGGGGTCATGGGCGAGCTGCCCGACGGCGCGGGCTACATCGAGGCCTCGCGGCGCACGCTGGCGGGGGGCGAGCCCTCCGACGTGCGGCTGGCGCTCACCGCCGACGGGGACCGTTGGCAGCTCACCAACGTCATGGCCGGCGCCGGCCGGATCCTCAGCCCCATCAAGGGGCGCCGCGGCGCAGTGGGGCTGATCGAGGGGAACCAGGCGGGGGCTCGCACCCCGGTGGGCCTGGCGCTGGTGTGGAACTCGGCGGCCGCCCCCAGCGTGCCCACGGGCGAGTGGCTGTGCGCCGGGCTGGTGGGCGAGGGCGAAGCCGCCGTGGCCCGGCAGCGCCTCGCCTCCATCGACGCCAACGGCCGGCTGACCTGGGACAACGGGGCGCGAGCGCAGCTCGAGTCCACCGACACCGCCGTGCGGATGGTGGCCGATCGCGATCCCTTCTTCGACCGGGACGTGGCCTTCCTGCTGCCCGGGCCCGAGGGCCGGGTGATGGCCCTGTTCAACCGCGACGACACCGCCGGCACCGTCGGTTACGGCTTCGGGCTCTGCGTGGCGCTGGGCCTGCCCGATCCCGTGGAGTGAGGCGGCGCAAGGAGATCCATGCCCACCATCTTCAGCAAGATCATCGACGGCGACATCCCCGCGGACGTGGTGTGGGATGACGCCGAGTGCCTCGCGTTCCGCGACATCAACCCCGCTGCGCCCACCCACATCCTGGTGATCCCCAAGAAGCCGCTGGTGAACCTGGCGGACGCCCGCGACGACGACGCGGCCCTGCTGGGGCACTTGCTGCGGGTGGCCGCCCAGGTGGCCGCCCAGGAGGGGCTGAAGGACTACCGCGTGGTCACCAACAACGGCGCCGGCGCGGGGCAGTCGGTGTTCCACCTGCACCTGCACGTCATCGGCGGCCGCGCCCTGGGCTGGCCTCCGGGCTGAGCCCCGAGGGCCGGGGTGGCATCGAACCTTGCGGCCCATGACCCATCCCCGTCGCCGCCCTGGAGTGAGCCCGTGCGCCTCGTCCTCTTGATCAGCCTGGCCCTGGTGGGCGTCGCCCACGGCGCGCCACCCTTCTGCGCCGACGCCCCCGAGGCCGGCGCGAAGCCCGACTTCAGCGGCCTGGTGAAGCTGGGCGAGCCCGCGGCCCCCACCGCCCAAGGCGCCTGGACCTGGGTGAACCTGTGGGCCTCGTGGTGCGAGCCCTGCACCGACGAGCTGCCCCGCCTGCTGGCGTGGCAGGCGAAGCTGGGGGGGCCCGCCAAGGTGCGGCTGGTGCTGGTGAGCCTGGACGACGACCTGGCCGCCGCCCGCAAGGCCATGGCCCTGGCGGGCGTGAAGGGCGCCTGGCACGCCCCCCAGGCGGTCCGCGCCGCGTTCACCCGGTCGCTGGGCCTGCTGGGCGGCAGCCTGCCCACCCACGTGCTCATCGACCCCCAGGGCAAGGCCGTGTGCGTGCACGAAGACATGGTCGAGGCCGCGCACTTCCCCGCCGCGGCCCACCGGCTGGGCGTGCCCGGGGCCACCCCCACCCCGTGACCCCCCTGGACCTGCTGGGCCCCACCGCCTTCTTCGCGGGCCTGGCCACCCTCATCGTCCGTCGCCGGGGGCAGCCCGCCGGCTCGCCGCTGGCCGCGGTGATCGCCGTGGCGGGGGCCATCCTGGGCGATCTGACCGACCGCCCCGCCTTCACCGTCGTGGCCGTGGCTGCCTTCGCCCTGGGGTTGGCCCTGCCCGCCGCCCTCATCGCCCGGGCCCGCCACCAGGCCGCCGCCGGGCACCTGGCCGCCGCGGCCCGCTGGATGGGCTGGGCCGCGCGTGCGCGCCCCGGCGCCCCCCACCTGCGGCAGTGGCAGGCCCTGTGGCGCGCCGCGCAGGCCTGGTACGCCGGCGATCCGGCCCCCGCCGAGGCCCTGCGGGCCGAGTGGGTCGCCACCGATCAGGGGGCCCTGCTGCCTGGCCTGGACGCCTTGCTGCGCCGCTGGGACCGGCTGCTCACCTCACCCGCCGTGGACGCCCAGGCCCGCGCCCTGTGCGAGCTGGGGCAGGTGGACGCGGGCGTCGAGGTGTTGGGCCGGCTGCTGCCCCCGCGCCTGACCTGGCTGGGGATCCGGCGGCTGCGGGGCGCCGCGCTGGCGCCGGTGGCCTTCGCGGGCCGGCGGCGGGCCACCGAGCGCCTGACCCGCCTGCTGCGCCTGAGCCCGCCGGTGCGCGCGCTGTGGGCTGCGACGGCGCAGGCGGCCGCCGGGGACGCCGAGGGGGCCCGAGCTGCGCTGGGGGCGCTGGAGGCCGAGCCGAGGTTGCCGCGGCCGGTGCGCGCCGCCGTGGCCGCGCGGATGCACGCCCTGCCAACGCCTGTGACGCTGGGCCCGGGCGCCCAGGCGGTGCTGCAGAGCCTGGAGGCCGAGATCACCGCCGGGGCCGTGCTGGCCCGCGCCCCGCTTCGGCGCGCCTGGCTCACGGCCCTGCTGCTGGCCACCTTCGCCGTGGGCTTCGGGGCCCTGCTGCTGCGCCAGCCCGCCGACGACTGGGCGCTGACCCGGGCCCTGTATGACCTGGGCGGCCTGGCCCGGCTGCCGGGCCCGTGGACGCCCTCGTGGCGGCTGCTCAGCTACGGCTGGCTGCACGCCTCGTGGGCCCACCTGGCGGTGAACGGCCTGATGGTGGCGGTGGCGGGACCCACCCTCGAGGCGGGCCTGGGCCGGCTGGGCGCCGCCTGGGTGTGGGGCGTGGCCGTGCTCGGCGGCGGGCTGGCGATCCTCACCTTCGGCGCCGTCGGCGCCACCACCGTGGGGGCCTCGGGGGGCGCCATGGGCTGGCTGGGCGCCCTGGCGGTGCTGGCCGTGGCGCACCCCCAGACCCGCGGCACGCGCACCGCCCGGGCCGCCGGCCGGCTGCTCGCCCTGCTGCTGGCGCTGCAGGTGCTGTTCGACCTGGTGACCCCCTACACCAGCTCGGCCGGTCACCTGGGTGGGCTGGCCGCCGGGGCCCTGGCCGCCTGGGCCTGGCTCCGCGTTCTTCGCGGCGGTCGAGCGCCCATGTAGCATGGCCCCTCCGGCGAGGGGGACCCATGGGGATGGCACGCGACGAACAGCAGGCCGCGGACTGGCAGACCGTCCTCGAAGCGGAGTGGGCACACCTGGCCCGCCGCCGACGGGCCGTGAACGGCTGGCCCGCGGATCAGGCGTCGCCCCGCGAGCCCGCGGCCGAGCCTGCCGACGCGCGCCCCTGCGGCGATGCCCCCCCCGGCCCCGACGCGGCCGACCTGGTGGGCGTGTGCTGCTCGGGGGGCGGCATCCGTTCCAGCACCTTCAACCTGGGCCTCTTGCAGGCCCTGGCCCGCTTCGGGCTGTTCCGCCACGTGGATCTGTTGTCCACCGTGAGCGGCGGCGGCTTCATCGGCACGGCGCTCACCGCGGCCCTTGCCCGGCCCGAGGGCGGCGTACCGGCCAGCGACTTCCCGTTCCCCCAGGACCCCGACGCGCCCGACGGACCCCTGCTGCGCCACCTGCGGGAGCGGGCCAGCTACATGGACGGCCGGGGCGCCCGGGACTGGCTGCGCTTCACCGCCCGGCTGCTGCGCGGGGTCATCCTGAACGTGCTGGTGGTGCTGCCCATCCCGCTGCTGGCCGCGGCGGCCGTGGCCGCCCTGTGGGGCACCGGCCACTTCCACCTGCACACCCAGCCGTGGGTCACGGGCATCATGGGCGGCCTGCTGGCCCTGTGGGTGCTGCTCGCCCCCGTGTGGCTGCGCCGCGCCACCCTGGCCGACCGGGATCGCCGCGAGCGCAGCTTCGTCATCCTCACCCTGGGCTGGCTGGCGGTGGCGCTCATCGAGGCCCAGCCCGCGCTGCTGGCCTGGAGCCACGCGGCGATGGCCGAGCACCTGGAGTGGGGCATGGGCGCCTCGGGCGTGCTCGGGCTGGCCGCGTCCCGGCAGGCTGCCCGCTTCGCCGCCCTGAACGCCCGAGTACAGCGCGTGGTGGCCGCGCTGGGCCTGGCGGCCGCGGGCGCGGCGCTGCCGGTCACCGTGTACCTGTTCGTGGCGGACCGTCTGGTCTACGGCCACCAGAGCCCGGGCGCCGTTTGGGCCGTGGCGGGCGCGGCGGTGGGGCTGTGGATCCTGCTGGGGCTGCTGTACGACGCCAACGCGGCCTCGCTCCACGGCCTGTACCGCGACCGGCTCACCGAGACCTTCCTGGTGGCGGGCGGCCCCGACGGGGTGCAGATCCGCGACGGCCTGCGGCTGAGCCAGACGGGCGGCGCGGGCGCGGTGGCCCCCTACCACCTGGTGAACGCCGCCGTGAACCTGCAGGCCAGCGCCGATCGCCGCCTGCGGGGCCGCCGGGCCGACTTCTTCACCTTCGGGCGCGCCTGGTCGGGCGGGGCGGCCACCGGCTGGTGCCCCACCGCCGATCTGGAGCGCGCGGATCCCGCGCTGACCGCCGCCGCAGCCATGGCCATCAGCGGCGCGGCGGCGTCACCGAACATGGGCAGCTACACCAGCCCGCCGCTGGTGCTGTTGATGACCCTGTTGAACGTGCGCCTGGGTGTCTGGGCGCCCAACCCCGGCTGGCTGCGGGCGGGCCGCCACCCCGGCCGGCCCGGCCCCCGCGCCCTGCTGCGCGAGATGACCAGCCGCCTGGACGCCGACGGGCCCCTGGTGAACCTGAGCGATGGCGGCCACCTGGAGAACCTGGGCCTGTACCCCCTGCTGCAGCGCCGCTGCCGCTTCCTGGTGGTGGGCGACGGCGAGGCCGATCCCCAGCGGGCCTTCGCCGGGCTCACCGACGCCATCCGCTACGCCCGCATCGACCTGGGCGTGCAGATCGATCTGGACGTGGCGCCGCTGCGCCCCGACGCCGCCGGCCTGAGCCGCCGCAACTGGGCCGTGGGCACCGTGCGCTACCCCGCCCGCGACGGGGCGCCGGCCATGGAGGGGCACCTGCTGTACCTGAAGCTGGGTGTCACCGGCCGCGAGGGGCAGGCGGTGCAGGGCTACCGGGCGCGGCACCCCGACTTCCCCCACCAGCCCACCAGCGACCAGTTCTTCGATGAGGCCCAGTTCGAGGCCTACCGCGCCCTGGGCGAGGGCCTGGTCACCGAGCTGATGGAGGACACCGGCCGGGCGGCCGGGCCGGCCACCGCCCGCGACATCACGGGCTGGTTCCGCGAGTTGGCCACCTGGCAGGCCGAGGCCGGCGGCCCTGCGCTGCGCGAGGCGCTCACGCAGGTCAACGACAGCTACTACCTGGAGATCTACCCCGAGGCCCGCGCCGATCTGGCGGGCCACCGGGCCGTGGGCCAGCAGCTCCGCGCCCTGGAGGCTTTGTTGGCCGACGTGCCCCTGCTGAGCCAGGCCGCCCGGCGCAGCCCGCGGTTCCAGGGGGTGATCAACCAGCTCGAGGTGCTGGCGGCCACGCCCACCTTCCGCCGCAACTTCCGCTCGCACCTGCCCCACCTGTCGGCGGCGACGGTGCACTTCTGCGAGGCGGTGCTGGGCCTGCACCTGGACGTCCTGTGGGAGCCGACGCCCGCGGGTGCGCTGGCCGAGCACGGCATCGCCGCCGGCGCCGACGGCGCCTGGTTCCGGGGCACCCCGGTGCTGCAGCCCGCCCCGGGCGAACCGGCGCCGCGCCCCGAGCGGGCCGGCCCCCCCGCGGTGTGGGCCCGGGTGGACGTGGTGGCCGGCCAGGCCCGCATCGCCCAGCTCCGCGCCCAGCCCAAGCTCGAGACGCTGCTGCTGCTGCAGCGGGCCGCCCGGGCGCTGCTGGCCGAGCTGGACCGCGTGGCCGGCGGGCTGCGCCCGCTGCAGGCCACTGACGACGGCGTGAACCCCGGGGACGACCACGTCGCCTTCACCGGCCCCACCTTCACCGTGCCCACGGACGCCACCCGCGGCCTCGATCCCGATCCCGCCCTGGCGCTGCCGCCCTTCGCGCAAGTCCAAGATGATCTGGCCGACGCCCTGCCCGCCCACCTGCGCGAGGCCTACGCCCAGGCCCAGCGCCGCCGCTGAGCGTGGCGACCCCATCCGGCCGCCGCTAAGCTGACCCCATGAGCGCCCCACCCCCCGAGCCCCGCCCCGAGGACTTCGAAGACCCCTTCGAGTTCAAGGCCGCGCGCGCCACCTGGCAGCGGGCCCGCAACGACGAGGCGAAGGCTGCCGGCCAGCCCCTGCCCTACCCCAACCCCTTCGACCGTTGGGACCCCACGAAGGTCGGCCCCGACGCCACGGAGGCCGAGCTCATGGCCTCCTTGGAGGCTTTCCAGCGAATATGCCGACGACGCGAGATCCGACATACGTTCTGAGCGACTTCGCGTCGCTCTTGGCCGACCTCAACCAGCAGGGGTTCGAGTTTGCCGTCATCGGCGGCATCGCGGTGGGCGCCTACGGCCGCGCGACCGGCACGACGCTGCTGTCGGGCGACCTCAACCTCTACACAGATCCACGCACCCTCCGCGACATCCTCAGCTGGAGCCGGAAGCGTGGGATCGAGGTGTTGAAGCCCCCGTATGTGCGTGGGCTGGACGTCGCCCTGCTGCGTTGGGACGGCAAGCCCTTCGACGTGCTCTCGTCATCCAAGGGGCTCCCGCGACCCGCCGAGGTGATCCGCAACGCGCGGGAGTTCAGCCTTGCGGGCACCGACCTCGATGTCCCAGTCGCCGACCCCTTCGATCTGCTGGCCAACAAGCTCGCCGTGAACCGGGAGAAGGACCAGCCCCACATCGCGGTCCTCAAGCACTACATCGAGCTGGAGGTCGAGAAGGCCTTCACCCACGAGACCAACGGCCGCCGCCGCATCGGCCCGGCCACCCGCTACCTCAACGTGCTGGGCCGCAGCACCCTGCCGCCGGCGCTGGCCCACCGGCTCATGGCCGTCGCCGATCACCCCGCCTGCTTCCGCTTCCTCGCCGGGCGGATCCCCGACGCCAGCTTCGCGCCGGCGCTCGTCCGCCGCCCCACCGATCCCGCCACCCAGGCGGTGGTGGCCGACATCCTGGTGGACCGCTTCCCGCGGGCCGCCGGCTGACCCTTCGCGCGGCCCGCGGGGCGCGGTAGGATGCCGCCGCCTTGAAGAACCCCACCGCCGCCCGCACCCGCCTGCGCCTGGCCCTGGCCGTGGCCGCCGCCCTCCCCGCGGCCGCCGCGCTGTGGGCGCTGGCCGTGCCCGAGCAGCGGGCCGCCGGCCTGGATCTGGCGCTGAAGGCCCTGGCGGTGGACGGCGTGGCCTTCGGGCTGTGGGGCGCCGGCGCCAAGGGCTGGCTGCCGCCCTTCGTGGCCCGCCGCCTCATCTCGCTGATCATCGTGCTCGTGGGCGCCAGCACGCTGGTGTTCGGCGCGCTGCGGCTGGCCCCCGGCGATCCGGTGGACGCCATCTTGGGCGAGCAGGCCAGCGCCGAGGCCCGGGCCGATCTGACCCGCGCGCTGTGCCTGGATCAGCCCCTGCTGGTGCAATACGACGACTGCTTCTGGGACACGGTGCTGGACGGCTCGCTGGGGCGCACCTTCGACGTGGCCCGCCGCCCGGTGGTGGAGCTGCTCGCGGCCAACTTCCCCGCCACCGTCGAGCTGGCCGCCGCCGGGCTGGCCGTGGCCATGCTCATCGCCTTCCCGCTGGGGCTGCTGGCGGCCGTCCGCCGGGGCACCTGGGTGGATCACGCCGGCTCGGTGTTCGCCCTGGTGGGGGTGGCGATGCCCGCCTTCTGGCTGGGCCCCATGCTGCTGCTGGCCTTCACGGTGGCCTTCGACTGGCTGCCCAGCCCGGTGCAGACGGACCGGCCCATCGCGGCGCTCATCCTGCCGGCCATCACCCTGGGCACCGCCCTGTCGGCCAAGCTCACGCGCATGATCCGCGCCAGCGTGCTCGAGGTCATCGGCGACGACCACGTGGTCACCGCCCGCGCCAAGGGGCTGAGCGAGGGGCGGATCCTGGTGCGGCACGTGCTGCGCAACGCGCTGATCCCGGTGATCACGGTCATGGGCCTGCAGTTCGGCGCCCTGCTCACGGGCGCCATCATCACCGAGAAGGTCTTCGCCCGCCCCGGCGTGGGGACCCTGCTGCTCGACGCCATCCAGCAGCGCGACTACCCCACCGTGCAGGGCACCGTGCTGCTCATCGCCTGCACCTACGTGCTGGTGAACCTGGCGGTGGATCTCCTGTACGCCGCGGTGGATCCGCGGGTGAGGTTGAGCGCGTGATGGGCCGGGGGCGCTTCCCGTGGATCGTGGGCGGGGGCCTGGTGGCGGTGGTGGCCGTGGCCGCCGTGCTGGCCCCGTGGCTGGCCCCCTACCCTCCCCATCAGCTCGATCTGGTGAACGACCTGGCGGGGCCCAGCGCCGCCCACTGGCTGGGCACTGACGAGAACGGCGCCGACCTGCTCAGCCAGATCCTGTTCGGGGCCCGCATCGCGGCGCTGGTGGGCGTGGCCACGGTCACCCTGTGCGCCGTGGTGGGGGTGACGCTGGGGGCCATCAGCGGCTGGTTCGGCGGCCTGGTGGACGAGGTGATGATGCGCGTCATCGACGTGCTCATGGCCTTCCCGGGCATCCTGCTGGCCATCCTGATCATCGCCATCACCCGCAGCCCCAGCCTGTGGGCCGTGGTGGGCGCCCTGAGCGTCACCGGCTGGGCCAGCTACGCCCGGCTGGTGCGCGGGCAGGTGCTGGCCGCCCGCGAGCGCCCCTACGTGGTGGCCGCGCAGGCCATGGGGGCCCCGGCCTGGTGGATCATCGGCCGCCACCTGCTGCCCAACGTCATCGCGCCGGTGATCGTGCAGGCCACCTTCGGCATGGCGGGCGCCATCCTGGCCGAGGCGGGCCTGAGCTTCCTGGGGCTGGGCCCCGACGGCGTGCCCTCGTGGGGGGCCCTGCTGGATCAGGGGGCGCGGTACTTCCTGGTGAGCGGCCACCTGGCCCTGTTCCCCGGGCTGGCGCTGCTGGCCACGGTGATGGGCATCAACCTGCTGGGCGACGCCCTGCGCGACCGCTGGGATCCGCGGGCCCACGGCTGAGGCCCGGGCCACGGGCCCGTCAGTCGGGCTCCACCCGGTCGCCGTGCAGCCGGTCGGCGGCGGCCTGCAGCCCCTCGGCCAGGCGCCGCAGCTCGGCCGTGCGGCGCAGCCCGTCCAGGGTCACCACCCCCACCAGCGCGTTGCTCTCGTCGTACACCAGCGCGGGCTGGTTCGCCTGGCGCACCTGCGCGAGCACCTCGGCCAGATCCGCGTCAGCGGACACCTGCAGCGGGGGCCCCACCAGCAGGTCCTGGGCGGCCCGATCGGGGCGCTCGCCGCGCAGGTCCTCGGGCAGCAGCACGCCCAGGGTCTCGCCCGGCCGCCGCACCACCGCCGCCTGGGCCCCGCTCATCAGCAGGTGGCGGGCCACCCCGGCCAGCTCGGTGCCCGGGTACACGCTCACCAGCCGGGTGACCATGGCCTGCCGGGCCGCCAGGCCCTCGAGCCGCGGGCCCAGGGTCACCCGCGCCTCCTCGCCGCCGGCGGCGAAGAACACCAGCAGGGCCACCAGGCTCAGCATGGGCATGCCGTGCAGCAGCCCCAGCACGCCGCCGGCGATGGCCAGGAACCGCCCCACGCGGGCGGCCAGCCGGGTGGCCTGCGGGCGGCTCAGCCGATAGCGCAGCGCCCCGCGCAGCATGCGCCCGCCGTCCAGCGGGAAAGCCGGGATCAGGTTGAACACCGCCAGAAAGAGGTTGATGACCCCGAACATCTGCAGGGCCACGTAGACGTCCAGGGGCAGGCCCTGGATCCGCGCCACGGCCCAGGCCCCCGACAGCAGCATCAGGTTCACCGCCGGGCCCGCGAAGGCCATGCGCAGCTCCTGGCCCGGCGTGGCCTCCTCGTGCTCGATCTGCGTCACGCCGCCCAGGATCATCAGGGTGATCCCCTGCACCCGGCCGCCCTGCCGCAACGCCACCAGCGCGTGGCCGAACTCGTGCAGCGCCACCGACAGGAACAGCCCCGCCGCCATCAGCAGCCCGAAGGTCCCCGGGCTCAGGTGCAGGGCCTGGGGATCCACCCCCCAGCGGTGCAGCAGCACCGGCAGATCCCGCGACGCGATGGACAGGGCCACGAAGGGGGCGATGAGCAGCAGCGACACGTGCAGCCGCACCGGCACCCCCTTCAGGTGGGCGATGGTCCAGGCCGTGCGAAACATGGGGCGCTCCTGCGCTTGGGGCCGGGCTTGGCCCACGGGGTTGAGAGTCCGCGAAGGGGCCGGGTTTCAGCAAGCGGGCCGCTGCGCGCCGGTGCCGTTGCCCGATCGGGCGCGCCGCGGGTCACAGAGGGTGAAGACGAACCCAAGCCCGTGGAGGCCCCCCATGTTCACCCGCATCACCTGGCTGACCGCCTGCGCCGCCTTCGGCGCCCTGCTCTCCTTCACCGTCGCCTCGGCCGGGGGGCCCGCGCCCGCCGCCCCGGCGCCCCTGGGCTGCGGCGAGATCGAGGGCTGCGCCGCCGACTGCGCCGAGGCCGGCGGTGGCGTGGGCGCGTGCGAGCAGGCCTGCCTGGCCCAGGCCAGCCGATCGGCCGCCGCCGCCCACGGGCTGGTGGAGCGCTGCCTGGCCCGGCACTGCGCCGACGGCGTCTGCGCGCCCGACACCTGCGAGGCCGAGCTGACCGCCTGCTACAACTGAGCGGGGACCGGGGGCGTGGGCGCGGGTCCGGGGATCAGACCTCGGCCTCGGGATCGCAGCGCGCCCAGGCTTCGTCCAGGGCCTCGGTGATCCAGGGGGTCAGCTCGGGGTGGGTGCGCAGGCCGTCCAGCACCGGCAGCAGGCTGGGATCGCCCAGGCTGGCGGCGGCCTCCAGCAGCACCGGATCGGGGCCCAGCTCCACCAGCGCCACCCGCAGGGGCTCCACCGCCTCGGGGGCGTGGCGCCGGGCCAGGCCGGCGATGGCCTCCACCCGGCAGCCCAGGCTGGCGTCGGTCAGCCGCGCCACCAGGGCGGCGCGCACGGCGTCGTCGTCGGCCTCGGTGTGGCCGCCCAAGGCGCAGGTGGCCCAGGTGCGCACGGGCTCGGCCTCGTCGGCGCTCAGGCCGATCAGGGTGGCCAGGCACACCTCGTCCTCGCGGCCCATGAGCCCGAAGACCACGCCCTCGCGGACCAGCGGATCGGCGTGCTCGGCCAGGGCCAGCAGGGGCTCCAGCACGCCCGCGTCGTCGAAGCGCTGGGCCGCGGCGGTCAGCGCCGCCAGCACCACCGCCGACTTCTCGATGAGCATGCGGTTGACGATCACCGAGCGCACCTTGGCGGCGTCGGCCTCGTCCAGCTCGAGCTGACCGGCCACCTCGGCGGCCACCGCCCGCAGCGGCGCGCGGGCCGCGTCCAGGTGCTCCAGGGTGGCGGCCACCACCTCGCGGCCCACCCGACCCTGCAGGGCCATCAGGGCGGCGGCTGCGGCCGAGGGGTCCGGCTGCGTCGCGGCAGTGAACAGGGCGTGCAGATCGGCATGGGTTTCCACCGCAGACTCCCGAGCGAAAAGGCGCGGGATGATGCATTCACCGGGGCCCTCACCGCAAGCCCGGTGCCCCGCGGACCCCGCGGCGACCCCGCACTGGACGTGGGCGGCGTGGCGCCCCACACTCGGACGGGCATGAGCAAGAACCTGAAACGCACCCGCTCGTTCGGCGAGACCGGCGCCCCCGTCGACGCCGCCCGCACGCCCGCCTGGGTGGGTCTGGATCTGTTCAGCGACCTCACGCCGACGGAGCTCGAGGCCCTGAGCGGGGTGCTGGTGACCGTGCGCTTCGCCCCCGGCGAGATCGTGGTGCGCGAGGGCGAACCCGGCGAGGCGCTGTACCTCATCGAGCGCGGGCGGGTGCGGGTGTGGACCGCCGACGGCCGCTTCGACCGCGAGCTCTCGGCCCCCGAGACCATCGGCGAGATGGCCATCATCACCCACGAGGCCCGCTCGGCCACCGTGGCTGCCGTGGATCAGGTGAAGGCCTTCCGACTCTCGCGGGCCCGGCTCGACCAGGTGGTGCAGAGCCACCCGCAGATCGCCAGCATCCTCACCCGGCTGGTGGGCGCCCGCCTGCGGGAGATCGACGGCATCCGGGTGGTGGGCAAGTACCGCATCGTGGGCCCGCTGGGCTCCGGCGGCATGTCCGACGTCTTCGCGGCCGAGCACCCGGTGCTGCAGCGCCCGGTGGCCCTGAAGATGCTGAACCACGCGCTGGTGTACCACCCCAGCTTCGCCCAGAAGTTCGACCGCGAGGCCCGGCTGGTGGCCCGGCTCGACCACCCGAACATCGTGCGGGTGTACGACTTCGAGGAGGCCTACGGCACCCGCTTCATCGTCATGGAGCGGCTGGACGGCGAGCTGCTCGAGGACGCCATCGCCGGGGGCACCCAGTTCACCTGGCCCGCCGTGCGGCGGCTCCTCGTCGAGATGTGCCAGGCGCTGGACCACGCCCACCGCCGCGGCCTGGTGCACCGCGACGTGAAGCCCCTGAACATCTTCCTGACGCGCTCGGGGGCCGCGAAGCTCTTCGACTTCGGCATCGCCATCGCGGCCGACGCCTCGGTGTGCAAGGGCGCCGACCGGCTGGGCACGCCGTACTACATGGCGCCCGAGCAGATCCGCGGCGAGCCCCTGGACGCCCGCACCGATCTGTACGCGCTGGGCATGACCGCCTACGAGGCCATCACCGGCCGGGTGCCCTTCGACGCCCCCGATCTCGAGAGCCTGGTGCGGCGCCACCTGTACGAGCCCATGCCCGATCCGCGGCGCTACCGGCCCGACACGCCCAGCGATCTGGTGGCCTTCATCCAGCGCGCCTGCGCCAAGGATCCCGCCGATCGCTTCGGCGACGCCCAACAAGCGGTGGCCTTCCTGCAGGGCAAGCGCCCCGACAGCCCCACCCTGCGCGAGCAGCTCACCGTCAGCTTCCCGGGCGATCTCGAGAAGCAGGTGCGCGCCGAGATCCAGCGGTTCCAGGATCGGCTGGCGCGGCTGGGGGCCGATCTCAAGGCCGAGTAGCCCCGCGCGCCGCCAGCCAGGCGCCCAGCTCGCAGGCGTCGGGATCCCCCTCGGCGCACAGCGCCCCAATGGCCTCGGTGTCGGGATCCCGCAGGCCGTCGCTCACCCACACCAGGCAGGCCAGCTCCAGCTCCCCCATGCACAGCCGGGCGAGCGCCGGCTCGGCCTGGGCCCAGGTGAGGCCGTCGGGTTGGTACACCAGCCGGGTCAGCAGCTCGGCGGTGGTGGGCAGCGGCGGGGGGCTGAGCGCGGGGACCGGGCTCAGCACGGGCAGCCACAGCAGGCTCGGGGGGAAGACGCAGGCGGGCATGGCGACCTCGACGTTGAAGGGGTCCACCCCTTCCCATCGGCGGCGCGCGGCGCGTGTCGCGTCTATTTCGGGCAGGAAATGAGATCGGAAGTGATCTCAACGAGATGCGGGCGACCGTGGGCAGGCACGGCGCCCGCCGGTCGATCAGTGACCCATCTTGTCGATCTTGACCTTGGCGCCCTCGGGGCCGGTCTTGACCTTGGCGCCCTTGGTCTTCACCTGGGCGCCCTCGGGGCCGGTCTCGACCTTGGCCTCGTCGTGCTTCACCTTGGCGCCCTGGGGGCCGGTGCGGACCTTCAGGCCCTTGCCGCCCATGACCTTGCCGCCCTTGCCCTTGCGGCCGCGCAGCATCAGGTCGTGCTTCTTGTGGCCCTTCTTCTCGCCCTTGGCGTCCTTCACCTCGGGCTTCACCTTGCCCTTGCGATCGGTGACCACCTGGGCCTCGTCGGTCTTGACCTTGGCGCCCTCGGGGCCGGTCTTGACCTTGGCCTCGCCCGTCTCGACCTCGGTGCCGCCGGGGCCGACCTTCACCTTGGCGCCGGTGGTGTTGACCTGCATCGGGGCGCCGGGCTGGGCCTGCGCGGGGCTGAAGGCCAGGAGGCTGCCGAGGGCCAGGGTCGTCAGAAAGAAGCTGCGCATCGTATCTCTCCAGGTTGAGTGATGCGGCGCGGAGCATAGCAGGGGCCCCACGCCGGATCGCTCCAAACGCACACGCGCGCGGCCCTGGGCAAGGGGGCCGCCGGCGGCGCACACTGGCAGCCCCTTCCCCGGAGTCCCCGGTGCCGCTCGCACGCATCATGTCTTGGGCCAGCAGCCGCCTGGTGCCCGTCCACACGGCCACCTCGCCCGCCGATCGCGAGGCGGTGGCCCGGTTCCGCTACCGCGTGTTCGTGGACGAGCTGGGCAAGCCCGTGGGCAACGCCGATCACGGCACCCGGCGGGTGGACGACCCCATCGACGACGATCCCGCCGCCACCCACCTGTACGCGGGGACGCCCGACGCGCTGCAGGGGGTCATGCGGGTGCTGTGCTGGGGGCCTGGGCAGGTGGATGCGCAGGTGTACGCCGAGTGCTCCATGGACCGCTTCCCGGGCATCGACGGGCTGGCGGTGTGTGAGCTGGGCCGCGGCATGGTGAGCCGCGAGGCCCGCGGCGGCGTGGTGCTGCTGGCGCTCATCCAGCGGGCCGTCGAGGTGGCCGCGGCCGCGGGCAGCGACCTGCTGTTCCTGTTCTGCGTGCCCAACCTGGTGCCGCACTACCAGCGGCTGGGGGCCCGGCCCTTCGGGGGCCGCACCGTGCCCCACGACACCGGGCTCAGCGTGCCGATGGTGGTGGTGCTCACCGACGTGGCGCACCTGCGGCACGTGGGCTCACCCCTGCACCGGCTGGTGAAGCGGCTCTTCGGCCACCGCCCCCCGCTGGACACCCGCCCCTTCGCCCACCTGCTGGCCGACGACGCCGCCGTCGTTGAGCTGGAGTGCGGCCGGGTCGAGGCCAAGGTCGCCAGCAGCGAGGGCGCCGATCGCACCTCGGTGTTCGACGGCCTGAGCCCGGCCAGCCGGCAGCGGCTGTTCGAGTCGTGCCTGGTGCTCGAGGTGGCCGAGGGCGATCCGCTGACCCAGGCCGGCATGGTGGATCGCGAGGTCTACGTGGTGCTCAACGGCCTGGTGGCGGTGGAGCAGGGCGGCGTGCAGTTTGCGCTGCTCGGGCCGGGCGACGTGTTCGGCGAGGTGGCCTTCTTCTCGTCGGCGGGCCGGCGCACCGCCGAGGTGCGGGCCCTGAGCGCGGCGCGGGTGCTCATCATCCGCCGCCGCTTCCTGCGCACCCTGGGCGCGAAGGACCCCGACGCCGCCCTGCGCGTCAGCCTGAACCTGGGCCGGGTGCTGGCCGATCGCTTCGCCGATCTGAGCCGCAGCCTGAACGACTGACCGCCGCGCAGCCGCGGGGCTGGACGGGGGCCCACCGCGAGGGCCAAGCTGCGCCCATGGCACCTGGGAACGACGGCGCGCTGCTGCTGGGGCGGTACCGGCTGGCCTATGAGCTGGGCCGCGGCGGTGCGGGCATCGTCTACGGCGCCCAGGACATGACCCTGGGCCGCGAGGTGGCGGTGAAGGTGCTGCAGGGCCGCCCCCGGGTGCCCCAGGCCGCCGCCCGCATGGCCCGCGAGGCCCAGGCCCTGGCCGACGTGCAGCACCCGCACCTGGTGCGGCTGCTGGACTACGGCGATGAGGGCGGCACCCCGTGCCTGGTGATGGAGCTGGTCGACGGCATCGACCTGCGGGGCCTGTGCGCCCACCACCCCTGCACCGTGGCCGAGACGGTGGTGATCCTCGACCAGACGCTGGCGGCCCTGCAGGCCTGCCACGCTCGCGGCTACGTGCACCGCGACCTGAAGCCCGGCAACGTGCTGGTGCAGCGCGGCGACGCCCCCCTGTCGGTCAAGATCATCGACTTCGGCATCGTGCAGATCGCGGGCGACGCCGGGGCCACGGCGCTGACGGTGCAGGGCCAGATCTTCGGCAGCCTGCGCTACATGGCCCCCGAGCAGTGGTCCCAGGTGGGCGTGGGCCCGCGCACCGACCTGTACGCCGTGGGGCTCTTGGGCTACTGGCTGCTGGCCGGCGGCCAGCACTTCATCCCGTCGGCCGCGCCCCAGGCCATGTACCAGGCCCACACCGATCCCCGGCTGAGGCCCACGCCCAGCCACGGGGCCGCAGGCGACCCCGTGCCGCCGGCGCTGCTGGCGGTGCTGGCCCGGGCCGCCGCGCCCCGCCCCCAGGACCGCTTCGAGGACGCTGAGGCCATGCGGGCCGCCCTGGCCCCCCTGCGCCCGCGGCACACGGTCTACCCGCCGCCGACCTTGCTGCACGCCCTGGACGAGGCCCCCACGGCGCCCGTGCCACGGGGCGCGTCGGAGCTGCGCGACGCGCTGGCGCAGGCCGCGGCCGCGGGCCTGACCGAGCCCGACGCGCCCAAGGCCGAGGACCTGCTGGCGGCCACCGTCGTGCAGGACACGCCCAGCCAGGACGACCGCGCGCTGGGCGTGCGGCTGAGCGAGGCGCTGGGCCAGGTGAGCCGCCCGCCCGAGCTGCCCGATCCCGCGCCGACGCCGGCCGCGCCCGCGCCGACGGCGCCCCCCGAAGGGGCCGCGGCGCCGCCTGCCGGTGGCGTGCCGTGGTGGATGCTCTTGCTGGCCGCGGCGGGCTTCGGCGGGCTGGTGGGGCTGATCCTCAGCCGGCTGTGACCGCCCGCGGCGGCTCGCCCCGGGGGCGACCCAGCCGGCGAGCGTCCAGCAGCAACAGCACCGCACCCACCGCGATGGCCACGTCCGCCAGGTTGAAGGTGGGCAGCGCGCTCGCCCCCGCCGTAATCTGAAGGAAGTCCACGACATAGCCGTGGTTCACGCGGTCCACCAGGTTGCCCAGGCTGCCCCCCAGCATGAGCGCCAGGCCCCACTGGAGGGCCCGATGACCGTGGGCGCGACGGTACAGGAACCACACCACCGCCACCGCGATCACCGCCACCCCGGCGAAGAGCAAGCCATGTTGCAGCGGCGGCAGCTCACCGGCGAGGCCCATGGCGGCCCCCCGGTTGCCGCCCACCCGCAGGTTCAGCCAGGCGTCGGTGACGGGCCAGGTGCCCGACAGGATGTGCGCCGGCTCGCGGGGCAGGGGCCCCTCCACCAGCAGGCGCACCGCCGCCCACTTGCTCCACTGATCGGCGCTGAAGGCGAAGCTGGCCCAGGCCAGGAAGGGCAGGTGCCGGGGCACGGGGCGGGGGGACCGGCGGCGCCGGTCAGAAGTCGAAGGTCAGCCCGACCGAGCCGCGATCGCCGTCGTAGCTGATGCTCGGCCGCGGCATGCTGGCGGTGGACTCCACGTCGCGCTTCACCCGCTCGTTGTGGGCGGCCACGCTGGTGCCCGCCCAGATGGCGCCCACCAGGGTGGTCAGCGCGTAGGTGGCCCCGATGATGATCAGCCCGGTCTCCTTGCCGTCGAAGGCCTCGCCCTCGGTGCTGCGCTGATAACGGTCCCGAGTGTTGGCGTAGATGTTCAGTGGGTCTCGCAACAGGGTTTCGCGCGGATCGACCTCTTGGAGCGTCTCCACGTCCTCGCCCTTGCCGCACTCACCGAGAGGGACGACATCCGTTCCCGGATTCGCCGGGTCCTTGCTCGTCCAGCGGCAAACATCGGTGGTCTTCGTGTCGAAGGTGCCCACGGCGTACAGCGCGCCCACCACGAAGCCGGCGGCCGCCAGGCTGAAGGGCACGGCCGACTGGGCGGGCTTGCCCGCGTACAGCAGGCCCCAGCCGCCGCCGGGGATGAGGCTGAGGCCGATGGCGGCGCCCATGGACTGGGCGTCGCGATCGATCTCGATCTGCATCAGCTCGGTGAGCGTCTCCTCGTCGGCCAGATCGGAGTCATCCACCTGGGCCAGGAGCACCGCCGGGGGGGGCGCCTCTTCGATGGGGGTGGGCTGAACCGGCGTGCCGGGCACGGCCTGGGCCATGGCGGCCCCGGGCAGAAGGGCCGCGGCGAGGACCCCGGAGACGATGCGGCGCATGGACGGCTCCCTCGATGATCAAAGGCCGGGGGCAGTGTCCCCCGTGCCGGGGCATCGGTCAACCTGGGCCGCGGCCCGAATCGCCCGGTGCCCGCCGACCCCCTGGATCCGTCCTCGGATCAGTTCCCGATGGGCAGGGTGGGCAGCACGAACACCGCCTGCTGGGTGGCCGGCGGATCCTGGCTGTCGCTCACCTCGGCGAAGAAGAAGAAGCCCGTGAGCACGATCTGGGTGAACGGGATGGCCAGCTCGATGATCTGGTCGGGATCCACCACCGCCCCCTGGATGACCCCGTCCTCACCCAGCTCGAGCCCGTCGGGCAGGCCCGACTGGGGGATGAAGCCCCGCAGGCCGGGGGGCAGCTCCACCTCGCGCCAGGTGTAGGGGCGCAGGCCGCCCGCCGCCTGCAGCTCGGCCCGGTACGGCACCGGGATGTCGCGGATGACCGTGATGAGGGGCAGGGTCACGATGCGGGTGACGAACAGCTCCAGGAGCTGGTCGGCCACGATGCGCAGCGGGGCGATCTCGATCTGGATCGTGAAGGCGCGCTCGGCGAACAGCGGCGGGGTGCTCGAGTCCACCACCCGCACCGTGAACTCGAAGGGGCCCACCCCGGCGGGCACGCCGGTGATGACCCCGTCGCCGCGGAGCTGCAGCCCCGGGGGCAGGTCGCCGTCCACCAGGAACCAGCCAAACCGGCCCTCACCGCCCAAGGCCCCCAGCGCCACCTCGTAGGGCTCGCCCTCCTCGCCATCAGGCAGGCGCGCGGTGGTGATCTGCAGGCCCTCGCCCACCACCCGCAGGGTCACGTCGGCCTGGGCCATGGCCCCGTCGGCGTCGGTGACCACCAGGGTCAGCGGGTGCTCGCCGGCCACCTCGGCCACGCCGGCCAGGGTGTCGCCGTCGAGCGCGATGCCGGCGGGCAGGTCGCCCTCGACGGCCCAGGCGTAGGGCGGCGCGCCGTGCTCGGCCTGCAGCGGCGCGGCGTAGCGGGCCCCCACCTGGGCCGCGGGCAGGGCCGCGGTGATCACCACCAGCGGCGGCGCGCCGCACGCGCCGTCCACGCAAGCCCCGTCGTCGGGGCAGTCGCGGTCGCGCACGCACTCGACGCAGGCGCTCTGGAAGCACGCCTGGCCCGCGGGGCACGGGGTCTCGACGTAGCGGGCGCCGTCCTCGCTGCACACCACCCGCCCGTTGGCGCCGCACAGCACCTCGCCGGGGGCGCAGTCGATGCCGCCGCCCATGGGGGGCGCGGCGCAGGCGCCCTCCAGGCACACCTGCCCGGCGGCGCAGGGGGCGCGGTCCCAGGTCAGGCCGTCGGCGCCGCACGTGAGCAGCACGCCCTCGCCGCAGACCTGCTCGCCGGGCACGCAGAGCTGGGCCAGGCACACGCCGTCCAGGCACGTGGTCTCGGCGGCGCACGGCCGCGGATCGCCGAAGGCGCTGCCGTCGGCCGCGCAGGCCTCCACCGCGTTGTCGGCGGTGCAGCGGCGGCTGCCCGGCGCGCAGGCCAGGGCCTCGCAGGCGCCGTCACGGCAGATCTCGGCCTCGGCGCAGCGCTCCACCAGCCAGCCGGTGGCGTCGTCGATGCAGGTGCGCAGCATGCCGTCCACGCAGCGGGTCTCGCCGGGGGCGCAGACGCCGCCGGCGGGCACGCCGCGATCGGGGCGGGCCATGTCCACGTCAGCGCCGCCGCCCCCGTCCACGGTGGCGCCCAGATCGGCGCCGCCCTGCCCCGGGTTGTCCTCGACGGGGTCGTCATCGCAGCCCAGCGCGAGCAGCAGCCCCATCCCCAGCAGTGCCGTCCAACGTCGCATCACTTCACCCCCGCCTGGGCCAGGAAGTCGGCCTGCAGGGCGTCCAGCTCGGTCCCGGCGCGGGCCTCGCCGGCGGCCAGGGCCTCGCCGGCCCCCAGCGTGCTGCGCACCTCGAAGTAGAACTTGATCTTGGGCTCGGTGCCCGAGGGCCGCGCCAGCACCCGGCTGCCGTTGGCCAGGTCGAAGGCCAGCACGTTGCTGCTGGGCAGGTCGATGGGGGTGACGGCCCCGTCGGCGCTGCGGGCCTCGCCGGTGAGGATGTCGCGGATCTGCGCCACGGCCACCCCGGCCAGCACCTTCGGCGGTTCGCGGCGCAGGCCGTCCATGATGGCCTCGATGCGGGCCTTCCCCTCGCTGCCCGGCAAGGTCAGGCTCTTCTGCCGCGTGGCGTACAGGCCCATGCGCCGGTACAGGTCGGCCACCCGGTCGAGCAGCGTGGCGCCCTCGGCTTTCGCGCGCGCGGCGATGTCGGCCAGGATCAGCGTGGCCGACACCCCGTCCTTGTCGCGCACCACCGGGCCCACGCTGTAGCCCAGGGCCTCCTCGTAGCCCATGACGAACTCGCCCGGCCAGGCCAGGGCCGCGTTGGCGATCCACTTGAAGCCCGTCAGGGTCTCGACGCAGGTGGCGCCGTGGGCCTTGGCGAGCTGCCCGAGCATGCCCGAGCTGACGATGGTGGTGGCCACCAGCCGATCGGGGCGGTCGTTGCTGGCCAGCAGCTCGGCGGCGATGAGCTGGCCCACCTGGTTGCCCGTGAGCTGCCGCCAGCCGCCGGCGCCGTTGGGCACCGCCACCGCCAGCCGATCGGCGTCGGGGTCGTTGGCCACGATGACGTCGGCGCCCACCTTGGCCGCCAGGGCCATGGCCAGATCCAGCGCGCCCGGCTCCTCGGGGTTGGGGAAGGCCACCGTGGGGAAGTCGGCGTCGGGCTCGGCCTGCTCGGGCACGAAGTGCAGATCGGTGTAGCCGTTGCGGGTGAGCACCTCGCGCACCAGCGCCGCGCCCACGCCGTGCATGGCCGTGTAGACGATGCGCAGGTCGGTGGGCCCGCCGTACACCCGCAGGCCGTCCACGGCCTTCAGGTAGGCCGCCTTCACGTCGGCCGGCACGGGCCGCACCACGCCGGCGGCCTTCAAGTCCGCCAGCGCCGAGGTGGCCACCTGGGCCAGCGAGGCGTAGCGGTCGATGCAGGCGCTGATGCCCTCGTCGTGGGGCTCGATGATCTGCGCGCCGTTCGCCCAGTAGACCTTGTAGCCGTTGTCCTGGGGCGGGTTGTGGCTGGCGGTCACCATGACGCCGGCGGCGCAGTTCAGGGCCACCAGCGCGTGGGCGAGCTGCGGCGTGGGCACCACGTCGTCGAACAGGAAGCTGGGGATGCCCAGCCCCGCCAGCACCCGGGCGGTGGCGGCGGCGAACTTCTTCGAGCCGTGGCGGCCGTCGAAGCCGATGGCCACGCCGCGCGCCTTCGCGTCCAGGGGCTGCGCGAGCAGGTAGTCGCCCAGGCCGGCGGCCACCCGGCGCACCAGCGCCTCGTTCATGCGGTTGGGGCCGGGGCCCAGGGGCCCGCGCAGGCCCGCGGTGCCGAAGGCCAGGCGCTCGCCGAAGCAGGCCTGCAGCCCCGCCACGTCGTCCTGGTCCAGCAGGGCCTGGGTGTTGGCGCGGGTGATGGGATCGGGATCATCGGCCAGCCAGGCCTGGGCGTGGGCGCGCAGCTCGGTCTTGGTCATGGGGCGTCCTCCGTGCTCGCGCGGGACTATCGCACGCCGGCTTTCTCCACCCAACCGGCGGGTGCGTAGGGCCCGCCCCCCGTGGCATCGTGGCGGCACGTGCACCCCCCGGAGGCGACCATGGGCACCCCCTTGGAGCGGCTGGATCCCTGCCTGGGGCCCCAGGCGCCGGCCCTGCGAGCGCTGGTCGAGCGCGCGGGCCCCTACCGCACCTACGTCTCGGCCCAGCAGGCCGACGGCCTGGGCAAGGGCCTGGTGCGCCGCCACGACGCGCTGATGAACCACATGCTGCGCCAGGCCGCCCCCGAGCCGCTGCCCGACCTGAGCGCGCGCATCAACCTGTTCCGGCAGACCTGGGCCGAGGCCGGCGTGGTGCACGTGCCCGGCTGCGAGCTGCTCGTCCACCACCCGGGCTTCCTGGCGGCGGCGCGGCGCCTGTCGGGCCACCCGCAGGTGGTACCGACGATGCTGTACGCCAACGTGCTGCTGCCCGGGCAGGAGCTGCCCATCCACACCGACACGCCCGCCTTCGTGGGGCTGGACCAGAGCAACACCCCCGAGTGGCTGCTGGTGTGCATGGGGCATTCGGGCCTGTTCGAGCGCTGGCGCACGCCCACGGTGGGGGCGGTGACTTTCCTGGGTGGCTGCCCCGGGGGCGACTTCGTGTGTTTCGCCGACGGCCCCGACGCCCCGCCGGTGCGGGTGCCCGCCGCCGACGACACCGCCGTGGTGCTGGATCCCGAGGCGGGCTTCCACGGCGTGGGCCGGGTGGGTGGCCCCGGGCACCCGCCGCCCCCCCGCGACGCCGTGGCGGTGCGGCTGGCGGGCGACCGCTGGCAGGCCACCGACGGCGCGGGGCGGCCCGTGGGCGCGTGGGCCTGGGGGCAGGCGCGCTTCTCGGTGCAGTGGAAGGCCCAGTGTTTTCCTGAGGTTGCCCCCGCGCCGCTCACCCGCGCCGAGGCCGAGGCGGCCCTGCTGGCCGATCTGCGCCAGCGCGGCGCGCTGGGCCCGGGCGAGGCCCACCCCACCCAGGCGGCCATCCAGATGATCCAGACCTACGTGCGCTTCCCCACCGCGCCTTTGGATTGAGATCCGGGGGCGGTCGCTACTCGGCAGCGCAGTCGATGAACTCCACCGCATAGCGCACGGGCTGCGACGCGCCCGCGACCACCACCAGGTAGCTCTCGCCGGCCTGCGGCGCCCAGCCGTCGGGCTTGAAGGCCAGGGCGTGGGCCGCGCCGTACTGGGCCTGCAGCACCCGCACCTCCACCGGCATGGGATCGCCATCCCGGGTCACCCGCACGGTGGCGCCGTTGAAGTTGATGGTGTCGGACTGAATGGTCCAGCCGAGGGCGTCGCCCAGCACCGCGTCCGCGGGGAAGGGCCCCGCGGCGGGCCAGGGGATGTAGGCCTTGTCGCTCTCGAGCCGGGCGTTGGCCACGTGCATGCAGGTGGCGTCGTCGGTGGCGCCGATGCCCACCGGCCCCAGCCGGTTCGAGAACATCCACAGCCGGTGGGGCGCGGCGGCGAAGTTCATCTCGCCGAAGTCCTCGACGTAGTTCCACAGCACGTCCACGGCGATGCCGCGCATGGACACCAGGCTCTCGGCGGCGCCCTGGCGGGCCTGCTCGGAGTAGCAGGGGTCCTCGGGGGTCAGGTCGTGGGTCCAGAACCCCCGGGCGTGCATGGCCAGCGCGCAGTGCTGGGCCAGCACGTTGCGGTCGGGCGACAGGCGGGCGGGCGGCTGGCCCGCCAGGTAGCGCCAGTCGTTCAGCCGGTCGAACGCCCGCTGGCGCCACTCGGCGGGCATGTCGCCGGGCGCGCAGCCCGCCACGCTGCCGTCCCAGCCCGCGCGGAAGGCGCCGTCCACGTCCGCTTGCCGGTCCGCCAAGATGCGGCCCCAGGCCTCGCACACTTCCACCCGGCGCAGGCAGCCCGCCCCGGCGGCGTCGGCCAGGCAGGTCTCGCGCCGGTCTTCGCAGATCCAGGTGCCGCCCTCGCAGCGGCACAGGGTGCGGTGCTCGTACTCGCGCACGCAGCAGGTGAAGGGCGCGCCGTAGCCGCAGGCCCGCTCGGCGTTGCCGCAGGCCCCGAAAGGGGGCTCGGGCGGGCAGGCGGGCGGCGGCCCGGCGTCGGGCAGAAGGGCATCGGGCGGGGCGCCGTCGGTGGGCGCCGCGTCCCGCGCCGCGTCGGGGCGAGGCGCCGCGTCGCGCAGGCCCCCATCGGCGCCGGGGCCCGCGTCGCGGAGGCCGCCGCCGTCGGCCCCACCCGCCCAGGGCGTGCACTCGGCCCCGCTGGCGGTGCACACACAGCGCACCCCCACCTCGGGGTCCACCACCGCCTCGCCCACGGCGAGCTGCTCGCCCAGCGCGGCGCAGCCCGGCGCCGCCTCGTCCCCGTCGCAGCCCAGAACGCCCAGCGCCCCGGCCAACCCCAACACTCCCGCAACCCACCGGCCCATCGGCGTCCTCCTCGGCCCCCGGGAGGATAGCCGCCGATCTCACGGGTTCACAGAGCCGCCTCAGGCATCCGGGCCCCGAAGTGGGCAGACCCGGCGAGCGCCCGTACACTCCCCCCATGGTCCACAAACCCGAGGCCACCGGGCAGCACCTGCCCCGGCTGTTGTTCCTGCGCCTGCTGGCGCTCACGCATGTGGCGGCCTTCGCCTCGTTCTGGGTGCAGGCCCACGGCCTGGTGGGCGAGCAGGGCGTTGCCCCCGCTGTGGATCGGGTAGCGCGGGCCAAGGCCATGGGGCTGGGCTTCCTGGATCTGCCCGGCCTGCACTGGCTGTCGGCGGGCGACGGCATGATCAGCGTCATCAGCGCCGGCGGCCTGCTGGCTGCGGTGGCCCTGTTCGTGGGCGTGGCGCCGCGGATCATGCTGGGCGTGCTGTGGCTGCTGTACCTGTCGGTCTTTCACATGGGCGGCCCCTTCCTGAGCTTCCAGTGGGACCTGCTGCTCATCGAGGCCAGCCTGCTGGCCATCCCCTACGCCCCGGCCGGCCTGCGGCCCCGCTTCCGCACCGCCGAGCCCCCCAGCGCCTGGGCCACCTGGCTGCTGCGGTTGCTGCTGTTCAAGCTCATGTTCAGCTCGGGCGTGGTGAAGCTGAACAACGCCGATCCCACCTGGCACGGCCTGACGGCGCTCAGCTACCACTACTGGACCCAGCCCATCCCCCACGGAGTGGCCTGGTACGCCCACCAGCTCCCCGCGTGGGTGCACGCCTTCAGCACCGCGGCCACGCTGGTCATCGAGCTGGTGGCGCCGATCCTCATCCTGGTGAACCCGCGCCGCTGGCGGCTGGCGGTGTTCGTGGCGCTCACCGTGCTGCTGGCCGTGCTGCAGGGCGGCGTCTTCGGCCCCTGGACGGTGGCCGGCCTGGCCCTGGCGGCCACCCTGCTCGACGACCGCGTGCTGGGGCGGGTGGCGCCGGGGCTCGTGCCCGATCCCGCCCCCGGCGGCGGCGCGCGCTGGGCGGCCTTCGTCAGCATCGTGGGGCTCATGGGCGCCATCAGCCTCACGGGCAACTACGGCTTCTTCCAGCTCCTCACCGTGGCCCTGTGCCTGCCCCTGCTGGACGACGAGGCCTTCTGGGCGCTCACGCCCGCCCGACTCATCCCAAGGTGGCCCGCCTTCCGGGTGCTCCAGCCCGGCTGGGTGGGCCGCGGCCTGGCGGTGATCCTCACCCTGGCCTTCACCGTGCTCAGCGCGCTCACCATGATCAGCCTGGTGGGCGGCCAGGCCCTGGGCGAGGCCGTGAACGCCGAGAAGGGCGGCCAGGCCAGCACCGGCCAGGCCCTGCTGGCCAAGGCCTGGGACCTGCGCCGCGATGCCCTGGCCCACACCCGCAGCTTCGCCAGCATCAACGGCTACGGCCTGTTCGCCCGCATGACCACCCAGCGCTTCGAGCTGCAGGTCGAGGGCACCGCCGACGGCCAGACCTGGAAGACCTATCGCTTCGTCTACAAGCCCGACGCCGCCGACGAGGCCCCCCCGCTGGTGGGCGTGCACATGCCGCGGCTGGACTGGAACATGTGGTTCGCCGCGCTGGAGCCCCGCTGCCCCACCAGCGGCTGGCTCCCCCAGCTCGTGCGCGGCCTGCTGGAGGGCCGCGCGCCCGTGCGTGACCTGCTGGCCGAGGACCCCTTTGGCGACACGCCGCCGCAGGCCATCCGCATCCGGCGCGCCCACTACAAGTTCACCGACGGCGACACCCGCGACCGCACGGGCGACGTGTGGGCGGTGCAGCCGGTGGACGAGCTGTGCGCGCCGATGACGCTGAAGGACTTCAAGCCCCGGCGCTGACGCGGTCGACGCGTGTGGCTACTCCAGCAGCCACACGAGCCCAGCGCCCCCCAACCACCGCAGCCCCTTCGCCCTGGCCCGGTCTTCGCATATCCCCCGACCGCAATCTCATTGGGGGGGACCCATGGCTCGTCTGCACGCCACCGCCGCCGCCTTGTTGGCCGCCACCCTCTTCGCCGGGTGCGGCGACGAGGCACAGCCCGCCGCCGGCAACCTGGCCGTCACCGGCGACGACGTCCGCAAGGTCGAGCCCGGCAAGGCCGACACCAGCGCCGAGGCCGTCATCCTGGATCTGGAGTTCGACGCCGAGCTGCTGGCCGACAGCGCCTTCCGGCCCGAGTCCGCCATCGAGGACCAGCTCCTGTTCACCATCGGGCACCTGAACGGCGACAACGCCGTGGGGCGGCTCGACAAGGTGAAGCTCACCGACGTGCAGACCAGCCGCACCGAGGCCGGGCGCACGAAGATCAGCTACCACGCGGTGCTGCAGGTGGCGTGGCGCAAGCGCCAGGGCGTGCCCGAGACCTACGCCTTCACCCTGCCCATCGACGTGGGCTACCAGGCGCAGAAGGACTTCGCCGAGGCCTACGGCCACACCTGCGTGGACTGGGGCGCCCACGACGTGGACTCGGGCAGCATGTGGTACTACTTCCGGCCCCACAGCAGCCGCTGCCGGCTGGATGAGGCCCACATCACCAAGACCGAGGCCACCGTGTCGGTGAGCCCCGTGAACACCACGGGCAAGTACCCGGAATACGACAAGATCTGGGCGGACGATCTGCTCACGGTCGTGGCGGTGTTCGGCAAGTACGAGGACGGCGCCACCACCGCCAGCGACGCCGGCGTCAGCGCCTACAACACCTTCGTGGCCGCCATGCGCCGCGAGCTGCCCAACGCCCAGACCAGCCCCGAGGGCCTGCCCAACAACCCCGGCGTCGAGCACCCCGAGGTGTCGATCACCGCCGAGCTGCCCGACGGCCGCTATGTGATCGTCAACGCGCTGCTGGTGGACAACGTCCGCACCGCGGGCGCCGAGTTCAACGCCCGCTACGCCGAGCTGAGCCGCACCGCCGATCTCATCTTGTACAACGGCCACGCCGGGCTGGGCGCCAACATCCGCGCCCTGGCCAGCAAGGGCGACTGGCAGCCCGGGCAGTACAGCATTGTCTTTCTGAACGGCTGCGACACCTACGCCTACGTGGACGCCGCCCTGTTCCAGGCCCACGCCGCCGTGAACCCCGATGATCCCAAGGGCACGAAGTACGTGGACGTGGTCACCAACGCCATGCCCGCCTTCTTCCGCGAGATGAGCGACACCACCCTGGCCATGGTGCGCGGCCTGCTGGCCTACGACAGCCCCCGCACCTACGAGCAGATCTTCAAGGACATCGACTCGAGCCAGATCGTGTTGGTGAGCGGCGAGGAGGACAACACCTTCACCCCCGGCGCCCCCGATGAGCCCGTGGACGTGCAGCCTTGGGCCGGCGTGAGCCTGGAGGGCGAGCTGGCCCGCGGCGCGCAGCAGCGCCACGAGACGGCCGTGGTGCCCGCCGGCACCTACACCTTCGAGATGACGGGCACCGGCGACGCCGATCTGTACGTGCGCGTGGGCCTGGCCCCCACCGCCACCGAGTACGACTGCCGGCCCTACAAGGGCGGCAGCGTCGAGGCCTGCACCGTGGAGCTGCCCGCCCCCAGCACCCTGCACGTGATGGTCGAGGGCTACGCGGCCCAGAGCACCTTCACCCTGGTGGGCAAGGCCCAGTAGGGCTTCTCGCAGGCTGTTGAAATTCGCCGACCGAGCGAACGGCCCCGTGGGGCCGCGGATCCAAGGCGCCGGCCCGCAGGCAATGCCGAAGCATCGTCGAGGAGACGGCAACGCCGGAGCCGCGGATTCCACGGGGTCGGCTCGCGACGGGAGCGATTTTCAATAGCCTGCTAAACTGCCCCTCCCGACCAACGGAGGGGCCCCCATGCGCACCGCACTGTTCACCGTGGCGCTCGCGGCCTGGGGGTGTGCCCCGGCCGATGGCGGCGGCGCCCCGGACGCCGCGCCGGTCGACCTGCGACCCGCCGCCGACCAGGGCGCCCAGGACGCCCGGCCGGCCGACGCCCAGCCCACCGACGCCCAGCCCATGGACCGCGGGGCCGAGGACGCCCAACCCGGCGACGCCCTGCCCACCGACGCCGGCGTCCGGGACGCCGAGCCCGACGCCATGGTCCCGGACGCCCAGCCCGACGCCACGGTGGTCCCGGACGCCGCACCCGACGCCGCCCCCCTGGAGTGCGTGGTGGACCGCGACTGCGACGACGGGGTGTTCTGCACGGGCCTGGAGCGCTGCGCCGCCGGCGCCTGCGTGGTGGACCCCGTGGACTGCGCCGCCGAGCAGCCCGCCTGCGCCCTGGCCAGCCGCTGCGACGCCGCCACCGACCGCTGCGAAGACGTGCTGCCCGACGGGGACGGCGACGGCCAGCCCGGGGCCGCCTGCCTGGACCGCTACGGGCAGGGGGGCCCGGACTGCGACGACGACGACGCCGCCCGGGGCGACGGCCAGCGCGAGATCTGCGACGGGCGCGACAACGACTGCGACGGTGAGGTGGACGAGGCCTACGCCGCCGAGCTGGACCCCGCCGCGCGCCTGCCCTGGCCCGCCGCCGCGGCCGACGCCAGCGGCTGGCGGCTGGGGCCCACCGTGGACGGCCGGGCCATCGTGAGCTGGGCCATCAGCGGGCCGGGCCGGTTCAACGAGGACGGCTTCGTGGCGGTGGTGGACGCCGCCGACGGCAGCCCCGTGGGGGCCCCGGCCGTCACCGTGGCCGCCGGGGCCTACCCGGCCGATCTGGTGCGGCTGGGCGACGGCTTCGCGGCTTTCTGGATGGACCAGACCAACTTCGGGCGCACCCTGCGGGCCCGGCGCGTCAGCCCCGCCGGCGTGGCCGGGGCGCCCGTCGAGATCCACCGGCCCTTGAACTCCACCCAGCCCGGCGATCGGACCTTCGTGAGCGACGCCGCGGGCCAGCGGGCGGTGGCGCTGTGGGTCGAGCAGGACGACAGCGGCCTGCGCACCCGCTACCGCCTGCAGGCCCGCGTGGTGGACGCGCAGCTCCAGCCGCTGACCGACGTGTTGGTGCTCAGCGACACCACCGCCCAGTTCCGGCCCTACACCCCGACCGCCACCTGGCAGGGCGACCAGGTGGTGGTGGCGTGGTTGGGCGGCTTCGAGCTGTTCGCCCGCACCATCGGGCGGGGCGGCGTGCTGGCCCCGCCCGAGCCGGTCCAGCTCGCCGACCTCCTGGGCGCGGGCCGGGGCAAGGTGCGCCTGGTGAGCACGCCCGCAGGGGCCCGCGGCCTGTTGACTTCCGAGGGCAACTGGCGCCTTTTCGGGGTGGGCGACGACGCCTCGCTCACGCTGCCGCTGACCCGGATCCGCCCGGACGCCGGCCCCTACCTGGCGGGCCTGTGCGCGCTGCCCGACGGGCTGCTGGTGGCGGGCGACGGCCCCGACGGCGCCGCCTGGCTGGCGGGCTTTGGCTTCGACGGCCAGCCCAAGGGCGAGGAGCCCACCCTGGCCGGCGGCCCTGATGATCCCCGCGCGCTGGTGGATCTGGTGTGCGACCGCCCAGCGCTGGTGTGGCGCCCGCCCGAGGGGCCGCCCGCGCTGGACGTGGCCCCCATCGTCGAGCGCTGCGGCCCCCGGTGCGACGACCCGCGCTTCGCCGGCCCCGACTGCGATCGGTGCGCCGACCCGCGCTTCGCTGGCCCCGAGTGTGACGTGTGCGCCGCCGGCTTCCGCGGCGCGGGCTGCGCCCTGTGTGTCAGCCCCGAGCTGGAGGGCGAGCTGTGCGACCAGTGCCGTGACGCCCGGTACGTCGCCCCCGACTGCGTGCAGTGCGCCGACGAGGCCCGCGCGGGCGACCAGTGCGACCGCCAGCGGCTGCTGTCCATCGACTGCGGGCAGAGCGTCAGCCTGGGTCGCAAGGCGCCGCTGGGCACCGTGGCCAAGTGGGGCTCGGGGGGCCACGGCACCGAGGTCCTCCAGGCGTGGGACCTGGCGGTGGCCGGCAGCCGCTCCAACAACTACTGCCTGGGCCGCGCCGACCGCTTCGCCTGCTTCGGCAGCACCGCCCTGCGCATCACGGCCAACGAGCCGGCCCCGCCCGTGCGCGACGCCGACATCGGCGACACCTGCGCCTGCGCCGTGCGCGCCGACGCCTCGCTGTACTGCTGGGGCACCGATCCGGGGGGGGTGTTCCAGGTGCCGCCGGGCGCGTTCACCCAGGTGGCCGTGGGCTGGACCCACGCCTGTGCGGTGAGCGCCGCGGGCGCCGTGGTGTGTTGGGGCGACGACGCCCACGGGCAGGCCTCGCCGCCGCCCCTGGCCGCGGTGCAGCGGGTGGCGGCGGGCGAGACCTTCACCTGCGCCCTGCACGGCGAGGGCGAGGGCCAGGTGACCTGCTGGGGCGACGCCGCCGACGGCCGCACCGCGCCGCCGCCCGGCCCCCACGTGGCCCTGGCGGTCGGCCGCGACTTCGCCTGCGCCATCGACGCCGCCAGCGCCCTGGCCTGCTGGGGCGCCATGCCCAACGGCGAGGCTCAGGTGCCCGCGGGCGCCTTCACCCAGCTCTCGGCGGGCGACGGCTTCGCCTGCGCGCTGGACGAGACGGGGGCGGCGGTCTGTTGGGGTCGGCGGGGCGAGTTCAGCCAGCCGCCCTGAGCCGAGGCTCGCGGGGTCGATCAGGGGCGGGTGGCCGACTCGGGCGTGGCCTGGGCGGGGTCCGCGGGCGGATCGATCACCACCGTCAGCGGGGTGGGCTGCCCGCGGCGGATGAGATCCACCACCACGGTCTGTCCCACCGCCAGCTTCCGCAGGGCCCCATAGGCCGCCAGGGCGCCGTCGGGCGTGTCCACGGCGTGGCCCGCCAGGCGCGCCACCGTGTCGCCGTTCCTCAGCCCCAGCCGCCCGGGCAGGCTGGAACGCCGGATGCCGAACACCTTGAATCCATGGACCTTTCCGTCGCTGATGTGGGGCACGACCCGCATCGTCCGCGCGGCCTGCTCCGGGTTCGCCAGCACCCCGTCCAGCAGGTCCTTGGGCAGGTGCACGCGGCCCTGTGCATCGGTCTCCAGGGCCGGCCCGGTGCCCGGCCGCGGCACCCGCGGCGGCGCCGGGGGCACCTCGCAGATCAGATCACCGTTGGCCTCGAGCCCCACCACCACCTGCCCCGCGGGGCACCGGCGCGCCCCGGGCGCCGCCCCGGTCACCGCGGGCAGGCCCAGGCCCACCAGCCCCAGCGCCAACGCACCGCTCCACATCGCTCCGCGCACGGTCCCCTCCCGATCGGTGTGCCGTAAGCCTGAGCGCACCGTAGCAGCCCGGGCCGCTACAGGCGCTCCTCGCAGAAGCGCACGCCGGTGCTCAGCAGCCCGCCGCAGCGCTCGCGCCCGTCGCAGTCCAGCGCCGACGCGCAGGGCCGCTGGCAGGTGCCCTCGCGGCAAGCCAGCGGATCCCCCGGCGACACACAGGGCTGGGCGTCGCTGCATTCGCTGCCCACCTGGCTCCACGCCTGGGCGAAGTTGAAGAGCACCGCGGAGCTCACGGCCACGATCTCGCCCGGCGCATAGGCCAGGGCCAGCGCATACACCGTGTCGGTGGAGGCCGCGCGGGGGTCCTCGGCGCTCCAGGGCGTGGGCACCCCGTCGGTGATCCAGGCCCCCTCGCTGAAGGCCGCCTCGCCGGCCGCCGGATCGGGCCACAGGCTCCAGTGGGTGCTCGCCAGCCCCTCGCCCGTGCGCGGATCCGCCAGGGGGTCCATGACCACCAGCGCCAGCGGCCGTGGCCCCTTCGGGTCCATCCAGCGCAGGCACGGCGCCGGGCCCGTGCAGCCCTCGAAGCGCACCGACACCGCCAGGGTGGTCTGTTCACGGGTGAACCCCGGCACCGCCGCCGCCGCCGAGGTGTCGTCGTCGCCCTGCAGCCGGCAGTGACGCTCCTGGCAGGCAGGGCTGAGCAAGGTGCCGTAGCTGGGGCAGTCCGCCGCCGTCTCGCAGCGCCCGCCCTGGTCGTAGCAGCCGCCCTCGTGGCAGAACTCGTCGGCCTGGCAGTCGCCGTCGCCCTGGCAGGGCATGGGCCCGCACAGGGTCTCGGTGACACAGGCGAAGGGCGCCACACACAGGCTTGGATCGCAGAGGTCGTCGCACTGACCTGACGACAGACACCGGGTGCCCCGCCGGCAGTCGGTGTCCGCCTGGCAGGCCGGATCCGGGTCGCCGTCGTCGCAGCCCCACAGGCACAGGCCCAGCGCCAGCGCCCCGCGGATCCACCCCCCGCGGCCCATCAGTCCCCCCCGATCTGAAAGTCCAGGCCCAGCGCGCCGCCGATCACCCAGCTCACGGCCAGCTCGTCCTGGCGGCGCACCGCGCCCGAGATGTTCTGGAAACCGTAGCGCAGCCGGTCGCCCAGCACGGGCGCGAGCGACACGCTCAGCGTCGTGCCCGGCCCCTCGCCGTTGGTGCGCGCGGTCACGGTCAGCGGGAACGCCCACAACACGTCCATGCCCCGGTCCAGGTCCCACGCGATGTCGGGGGCGCCGAGCAGCGCCTGCGCGCCCAACCCCAGCAGCACGCTCGTCTTCGCCTGGCGCAGGTGGGTGCTGGTGAGGCCCGCCCCCAACACCACGGCCCCCTGGATCTCGTGGTCGCCCGCGTACAGCCGGCCCGACGGATCCGCCAGCTCGCTGGTGCGCCCCAACACACTCAGCCCCACGGTGGCGCCCACCGCCAGGCTGTGATCCCGCCCGGTCCACACCTCGTGCCGCAGCCCGGCCTCGCCCGTGGCGTGCCAGACGGTGGTGGGCTCGGCCAGCCCCCCGCCGCCGCCCGCGCTCAGGTGCATGCGGGTCTCGGCGGGCTCGGAGGGTTCTCTGGGGTCAGGCGGATCGGGCGTGCGCTTCGTCTCGTGACCGGGCTCGGGCGTGGGCCCCGTTCGGCCCGCCGTCGCCTTGCCCCCCGGCTTCAGGGCGAAGACAAAGCGCCCCTCGCCCTCGGCCGCCGACTGTGGGTGCTGAACGCTCACCCGCCGCCGCAGCACCTCGCGCTCCACGTAGGCCGCCAGATCCGTGTGCGTGAAGGCCCCGTCCCCGTCGGGATCCAGGCTCGGCGGGCCATGCCGCAGGGCCGCCACGAGCGCCGTGGTGAAGTACCCCCCGCGGGCGTCCTCGCGGGCCACCTCGTCCTTGCGGCCGGCCACCATCAGCGCCAGCACGGGCACATCCAGGTGGCCACAGGCGGCGGGCGACGTGTCGGCCCGCTGGATCGAGCGGGTGAGCGCCAGCCCCGAGTAGCACGCGTCCACCAGCAGCAGCTTGTGCCGGGCCGGGTAGTTGCCCATCCAGCCCACCAGATCCTGCATCGAGATGCCCGTGGCCGGCACCGTGGGATCGCCGCCGTGGGGCATCAGGTAGCCCATGGGGCTGGCGTCGCCCACCGTCTGCCCGTGGCCCGCGAAGTACACCACCACCCGGTCTTCCGGCTTCAGCGCGCTGGGCAGGGTGGCCGACAGCAGCTTGATCACCGCCGCCCGGCTGGCCTGCGCCCCCACCAACGTCGTGACCTGGAACCCCCGCGCCTTCAGGGCCAGCGCCATGCGCTCCGCGTCCTGCTCCGCCGCCTGCAGCGGCGCGTTCCCGGGCCCCGAGTCGTTCACCCCGATGACCACCGCGTGGCTGGCCCCGTACTGCGGACACGGCTGCGCCCAGGCCACGCCCACGGCGAAGAAGACAAACAGGGGCCACCAGCGACGCACGGCCGTTCCATCGCCCGCTGAGGCCCGGCAAAGGAGCGCGGGGACCCGGGTGACCCCCTGGTGCGCGGCCCGGAGCCCGTGCCAGCCTGCTGGCATCCGACGGGAGGACCCGATGACCGCGCTGTGCGCCCTGACGTTGCTCCTGGCGACCCCACCGCCCACCCCCGAGCCTGAGCCCGCGGTCGCCGAGCCCACGCTGGTGCTGCGCCCGTTCGTGAGCGTCACCAATCTGCAGTTCAACGACGACAAGCCGGCCGCGCCGCTGACCGTCAGCCCCAACCCGCCCCTGGCCCTGGGGCTGGCGGCGAGCTGGAAGGGCCTGGGCGCCGCGGTGTCCTTCGCCGTCGACTCGGTGGGCGGCGACGCGGGCCTGGCCGCCAGCGAGGCCACCGACTTCAGCCTGTTCTGGCACGGCCAGCAGTGGGCCGTGGACCTGTTCGCCCAGCGCTACCGGGGGCTGTACGAGGACGACGAGGACGCCGGGCTGTGCGTCGACGCCACCCTGTGTGGCCAGTGGCCGCGCGGCACCGTCGACCGCTACGGCGGCACGGTCACCTACGTCTGGGATTCCGCCTTCTCCATGCGCTCGGCCTTCGCCCAGGCCGGTCCGCAGAAGCCCTCGGGCGGGAGCTGGCTGCTCATGGCCGGTGCCGATCGCGGCACCGTCAGCCTGCCCGCTGCGGGCGCGCCCGCCCGCAAGGCCACCGTCATGGGCGGCATGCTCGGCGGCGGCTACGGTCACCTGTGGCGCAGCGGCGCCTGGTGGGGCGCCGTGCTGGTCCAGGTGGGGCTCGGCCCCCTGCAGGCCGAGGTGTACGGCGGCGATCCCTTCTGGGACCTGGGCCTGAAGACCAACCTGAAGTTCAGCGGCGGCATCGACCTGGACGACTGGTTCCTGGGCCTGAACGGCTTCGCCGACCGCTTCGGGCAGGTGGGCGACCAGGGCGAGGCAGACCAGTCCAGCGTGAGCTGGCAGACGATCTACGTGGAGCTGTTCGGCGGGCTGCGGTTTTGAGGGGGGTCGGGGTTTGGTCGGGGTTTGGACTGACCTGGGCCCAGCCGACGCCCCTGGCCGACCGCCCCTACCCCACCAGCATCCACGGCTTGCGACCCTCGCGGGCCTCGGTCCACAGCAGGCGCAGGTCTTCGCCCGCCTCGATGCGGGCGTGCAGGTCGAGGATGGCCTCGCCATCGTCGGCCGCGAACTCCATCGTCGGCGCGGTCATGGGCCGCTGCCAGCCGGGGGCCAGGCTGGCGCGCACGGCGGTGGGATCCACGTCGAGCCGGTAGGTGAAGGTGGCCGCGTGGGTGTGCGCGGGCGTAAAGGCGCTCAGCAGGTGCAGGTCGCCGAAGTGCAGGTGCACGTGCAGGCTGCGGCTGCCCCACTGGGTGGCGCCGTACTGCTGCTTCACCCGGGTGACCCCCAGGCCCAGCGCCTTGGTGAGCGTGCCCAGGCCCGGCAGGGGGCGGTTGGGCATGATCAGGTTGGCCGAAGACAGGTTGTGGCCGAACCAGCCGCCGGGCCGGGCGGTGGGCACGGCCACCCACATGCTCAGCGGCACGAAGGCGTCGGGCCGGTGCTCGACGTGGTAGGCCTCGCGCACGGGATCGGGCAGGGCCGCCGCCGGCACGCCGAAGCCGGTGACGATGCCCGGGAACTCGCCGCAGTCGTAGAGCACCCAGCGCGGCATGAGCATGGCCTGCGGGCCAAAGCTGAAGCGGTCCAGGTGGTGCAGGCCCTCGACCACGTCGCGGGTGGCCAGTCGGGTCGGGCAGAAGCGGTGGGTGTCGGGGATGTCGATGCCCCACGGCTGGAAGTCGAGCGCCGACCAGTTGCCCCGGAAGCTGATCACATACGGCGTGGTGTGTTCGAGGATCGCGGCGTAGTCGGCGGCGAACATGGCTACATCCCCTTCTCGGCCAGGAAGTCGTCGATGGCCTGCGCCAGGGTGGGCTGCCCCAGGCACTGCAGGTCGTAGCTGACCCGCACGCTGGGCTTGCTGAGCTTCACATAGCGGGTGAGGTCGATGGGGGTGCCGATGACCACCAGATCGCAGTCCACCGCTTCGATGGTGGCCTTCAGATCGGCCATCTGGGCGTCGCCGTAGCCCATGGCAGGCAGCAGCGGGCCGATGTCGGGGTACTTGGCGAAGGTGTCCACCAGGCTGCCCTTCAGCCACGGGCGGGGATCCACCAGGGCGGCGGCGCCGAAGCGCTTCGCGGCCACCACGCCGGCGCCCAGGGCCATCTCGCCGTGGGTCAGGGTGGGGCCGTCCTCGACCACCAGCACGCGCTTGCCCCGGATGGCCTTGGGATCGGTCACGCTCACGGGCGAGGCGGCGTCGATGACCAGGGCCTGCGGGTTCAGCTCGCGGATGCTGTCGCGCACGATCTGCACGCCCTGGGGGCTGGCCGAGTCGATCTTGTTGATGACCACCACGTCGGCCCGGCGCAGGTTGGCCTCGCCGGGGTAATAGTGGCGCTCGTCGCCGGGGCGCAGCGGATCGGTGACCACGATCTCCAGGTCGGGCTTGAAGAAGGGCAGGTCGTTGTTGCCGCCGTCCCACAGCACCACGTCGGCCTCGGCCTCGGCCTGGCGCAGGATGGCCTCGTAGTCCACGCCGGCGTACACCACCGTGCCGTTGGCGATGTGCGGCTCGTACTCCTCGATCTCTTCGATGGTGCACTTGTGCCGGATGAGATCCTCGGGGGTGGCGAAGCGCTGCACGGCCTGCGCGGCCAGATCGCCGTAGGGCATGGGGTGGCGCACGGCCACCAGCTTCAGGCCCTTGGCCCGCAACAGATCGGCCACGGCGCGGGTGGTCTGGCTCTTGCCGCAGCCGGTGCGCACGGCGCACACGCTGACCACCGGCTTGCTGCTCTTGAGCATGGCCTTGCCGTGGCCGATGAGCCGGAAGTCGGCGCCGTGGGCCATGACCTCGGCCGACAGGGCCATGACCTTCTCATAGGGCACGTCGCTGTAGGCGAACACCACCTCGTCCACATCGAAGCCCTCGATGAGCTCGGCCAGCTCGCTCTCGGGGACGATGGGGATGCCCTCGGGGTAGCCGGGGCCCGCCAGCTCGGGCGGGTAGCGGCGGCCGGCGATGTCAGGGATCTGGGCGGCGGTGAAGGCCACCACCCGCACCGAGCGGTCGCCGCGGAAGACGGTGTTGAAGTCGTGGAAGTCGCGCCCCGCGGCGCCGAGGATCACCACCTTCTTCACGGGCTGGGTCATGGACGCTCCCTTCGGCTGAGTCCACCTTGCCGCATCGGCCGGGCGCCCCGCCGGGTTGAGGCTGGGGCGCGGATTGCGGCGCGGGGCGCCCCTGGGCAAGTTGCGCCGCGCGCGCCCGGGCTGGATCCTGGGCCGGGGAGCCTGGAGGGGGTCATGGGGACGCTGAGGGGAGCGGCCGCGCTGGCGGCGTTGCTGGCGATGGGGTTCAGCCTGGGGTGCGAGGAGTCGCCCTCGCCCGAGCGGCCAACCGACGCGGGTACGCCGGCGGACGGGGGCCTGGCGGATCCCGCGGGGCTGGCGCCCACCTTCGACAACGTGCACGCCCACGTGCTGGCGCCCGGCTGCGCGGTGGCCGGCTGCCACGACGCGGCGGCGGCCAGCGCGGGCCTGGACCTGAGCACGCCCGCCGTCGCCCACGCGGCGCTGGTGGCGGCGGCCGCGGTGAACCCGGTGGCCGCCGAGAACGGCTGGCAGCGGGTGCGACCCGGGGACGTGGAGCGCTCGTTCCTGGTGCGCAAGCTCACCGGCCCGGGCGTGGGCGAAGGCATGGCCATGCCCTCGCCGGCGCAGATCCTGACGCCTGGCTGGCAGGACCTGGTGGCGCGCTGGATCGCCGCGGGGGCGCCGGCGCCCATGGGCACCGCCGAGGCCATGGGGGCAGGCCCCGATCTGTTCGGCCCGCGCCCGGCCCGGGAGCTGACCTTCCGCGACCCGGTGCGCGCCTGCATCAACTGCCACCCCACCCACGTGCGCGAGTGGCGCATCAGCAACCACGCCTACGCCGCGAAGGATCCGGTGTTCCACGCCATGGTGCAGCTCGGCCAGCAGCAGACGGGCGGGCGGCTGGGGCAGTTCTGCGTGCAGTGCCACACCCCCCCCGGGCTGGCCCTGGGGCAGACGCGGGTGCAGCAGGTGGGCGAGGCCTGGTTCCAGGACTTCAGCAACCTGAGCCCGGCGGCGCAGCAGGGCGTGAGCTGCGACGTGTGCCACTCGGTGACCGCCGTGAACGAGCCGCGCAACGCGCGCATGGTCTACACCCCCGACGGCACCATGCGGGCCACCATCGCCGATCCGGTGGAGACCGCCGCCCACGCGTCCACCCACAGCCCGCTGCACGCCAGCAGTGATCTGTGTGGGAGCTGCCACAACGTGACCAACCCGGCGGGCGCGCCCATCGAGGAGACCTACGACGAGTGGGCCAGCTCGAGCTTCGTGGGGCAGAAGACCTGCCAGGACTGCCACATGCCCGCCTACCCCGGGCGGGCGGCGGTGGACGGGCCCGAGCGCGAGGTGCACCGCCACACCTTCGTGGGCGTGGACGTGAGCCTGCTGGCCCCCGAGGACTTCCCCGGCTACGAGGAGCTGCGGGGGCTGACCCGGGGCCTGCTGGAGTCGGCGGCCGAGATCGGGGTGCAGGTGCGCCCCGCCGCGCACACCGTGGACGTGCAGGTGCGCAACCTGGCCGGCCACCGGCTGCCCAGCGGCGCCACAGCCGAGCGGCAGATGTGGCTGGAGGTGCTGGTACAGGACGCCGACCGGGTGCTGCGCTTCGCCTCGGGCACCCTGGACGAGAACGGGGACCTGCGCGACGACAACCCGGGGCACACGGTGGCGCCAGGCAGCGATCCGCAGCTGGTGGTGTGGCGGCAGACGCTGCACGGCGACGCCGGCAAGGTGGAGTTCCCCTGGCAGGCCAAGCGGGTGGAGAACCACCTGATCGAGCCGGGCGAGACGGCCACGGCCAGCTACGACTTCGGGGACCTGCCGCCGGGCGAGTACACCGTGCAGGTGCGCCTGCTGTTCCGCACCTTCCCGCCGTACTTCCTGCGGCTGCTGGAGGCCCAGTCGGGGCTGGACCCCGCCGTGAAGGGCCGGGTGCCGGTGGTGGAGATGGCCCGCGGCACCGTGCGCATCACCGTGGCGGGCGAGCCGAACGTGGGCGGGCCCGAGTGCGCGGAGGACGAGGTGGCCGACTGCAACCAGGTGTGCCAGCCCCGGCGCTGGTTGGCCGACGGCGACTGCGACGACGGCACCTACAGCGAGTGGGGCGGCGCCGACTTCCGCTGCGAGGCGCTGGACTACGACCAGGGCGACTGCCCGCGGCCCGAAGCGGACCGGGGCTGCCCGGCGGGCGAGATCACCGACTGCCAGGGCGACTGCTGGCCGGTGGACTGGCTGGGCGACGGCTGGTGCGACGACGGCACCGAGCAGCTCTGGGGCGCGGCCGACTTCCAGTGCGCCGCGCGCCACTGGGACCTGGCGGACTGCCCCGACCCCTTCGCGCCGCCGCCCGACCGCCCGGCCGAGGGTGACGGCCTGACCGAGCAGGGCTGCCTGCCCGGCTTCGTGCGCGACTGCACCGACACCTGCCACCCCGAGGAGTGGATCGGCGACGGAAGCTGCGACGACGGCCGCAACGCCGACTGGGGCCACCCCCACTTCAACTGCGAGGCCTTCGGCTTCGACCGCGCCGACTGCGGCTGAGGGCTCAGCTCAGCCGGCGTTTCAGCGCCAGGGCCGCGCCGCTGAACAGGGCGGTGCCCATCCCCGCCAGAATCCCGTACTGCCGGCTCAGGTCTTCGAAGGTGGCCGCCTTCAGCAGCACGCCGCGCATGATCTCGACCATGTGGCGCATGGGATCCAGCAGGGTCAGCGGCTGCAGCCACGCCGGCATGTTGCTGATCGGGCTCATGAATCCCGACAGAAGGGTCATGGGCAGGATGACGAAGAAGGCGCCCATGAAGGCCTGCTGCTGGGTGCGCGCGGCGCTGGCCACGAACAGGCCCAGGCCCAGGGTGTTCAGCAGGTACAGGCTGCCACCCAGGCCCACCAGGGGCAGGAAGCCGCGGATGGGCACGTCGAAGATGGCCGAGCCCAGGGCCACTGCCAGGGCCAGATCCAGCAGGCCGATGAGGCCGTAGGGCAGCACCTTGCCGATCACCACCGCCCAGCTCGACATGGGGGTGACGAGCACCTGCTCCAGGGTGCCGCTCTCTTTCTCGCGGGCCAGGCCCATGGCCGTCACCACCAGGGTCACCACCAGCAGCAGCGTGGCCGCCACGCCGGGCACGAAGTAGATCCGGCTGTCCAGGGTGGGGTTGTAGAGCACGCGGGGCTGCACGACGGTGCGGCCCACGGGGGCCTGCGCCTGCGCCAGCGCGGTCAGCGGGCTGTGCTGCAGGCCCCAGCGCAGGGCGAAGGCGCCCATGGCGTTCTGGGCCACCACCGCGCGCTGGGCGTCGCTGCCGTCGGCCAGGGCCTGCACGGTGGTGGGGCGGCCGGCCTTCAGATCGGCGGCGAAGCCGCGGGGCACCACCAGCGCGATGGCGGCGTCGCCCGCCACCACCTGCGCCATGGCGTCGGGGGCGGCGGGCGTGGCGGCCACGGGGTCGAAGGCGTCGCCGGCCAGCAGCTCGCGGGTGAAGGCGCGGCTCTCCGCGGTCTGATCGGCGTCGGCCACCACCACGGGCACGTGCGTGACGTCCAGGTTCACCGCGAAGCCCAGCAGCACGAGCTGGATGATGGGCGCGATGACCAGCACGGCCAGGGTGCGGGGGTCGCGCCGGGTCTGGCGCAGCTCCTTCACGGCCACAGCGAGGATCTCGGTGCGCATCAGCCGGTGGCCTCCCGTTTGAACTTCTTGATGGCCACGGCCAGCATCACCGCCAGGAAGGCCGCGATGGCCCCCAGGTCGGCCCACAGGGCCTCGACGCCGTTGCCCCGCAGCAGGATGGCCCGCAGGGCGCTCACCAGGTGGCTGGCCGGGAAGATCTGCGCCAGGACCTGCAGCGGCATGGGCATGTTGGCGATGGGGAAGACGAAGCCCGACAGCAGCAGCGCCGGCAGCAAGGTGCTGAGCACGGCCACCTGGCTGGCGATCATCTGGCTGCGGGTGACCACCGAGATCAGCAGGCCCTGGGCCAGGTTGGCCAGCAGGAACAGGCTGGCCACCGCCGCCAGCAGGGCCAGGCTGCCGCGCACGGGCAGGCCGAACAGGGTGACGCCCGCCGTGAGCACCAGCAGCACCTGCAGGGCGCCCAGGCCGAAGTAGGGCAGCAGCTTGCCCAGGATGATCTCGCCGCGCCTCACGGGGGTGGCGAAGAGCTGCTCCATGGAGCCGCGCTCGAACTCCCGGGCCACCGTGAGCGCCGTGAGCATCACCGCGATCATCACCAGCAGGAACACGATGAGGCCGGGCAGCACGAACACGGCGCTGCGCAGGCCGGGGTTGAACAGGGCCCGGGCGCGCAGCTCCACCGGCGCCACGGGCGGCGGGGGGGTGGCCAGGGCGGTGGCATACCCCAGGGCGACGCTGGCGGTGCTGTTGTCGGCGCCGTCCAGCAGGAGCTGCACGGGGGCGGGCTCGCCGCGCAGGTGGCGCTGGGCGAACTGGCCGTCGATCACCAGCGCCGCGCGGGCCTCGCCCTGCCGCAGCAGGGGCTCCACGTCGGCCACCTGGGCGCCGCGGCCCACCTCGACGAACAGGCCGCCGGCGGTGAAGTCGCGCACCAGGGCGCGGCTCTGGGGGGTGCCGTCCTGGTCCACCACGGCCAGGGGGATGCGATCCACGTCGAAGCTGATGGCGTAGCCGAACAGCAGCAGCAGCAGCAGGGGCAGCAGCAGCGCGAAGGCCAACATCTGCGGATCGCGGCGGATGTGCGCCAGCTCCTTCTGGGCCAGGGCCCCGATGCGGGTGAGCGGGCCGGCCATCACGCGGGATCCACCAGGGCCAGGAAGACGTCTTCCAGGGTGGGCTGCCCGGCTTCGACCCGGGCGTCGCCCGCGCCGCGCTCCGCCAGCCACCAGGCCAGGGCCTCGGGGGCCACGAGCGGCGAGTCGGCGGCCAGGCGCACCCGCCAGCGCAGGCCGAAGGGCTCCACCGCCACCACGCCGGGGGCCTGCCGCAGCAGGGCCTGCGGCGCGCCCTGCACGCCCAGGAAGCGGCCGGGCACGTGGGCCGCCTTCAGGCCGTCGGGGGTGTCCAGCGCCACCAGCTTGCCGTCCACCATCAGGCCCACCCGGGCGCAGAACTCGGCCTCGTCCAGGTGGTGGGTGGTGACGAAGACGGTGGTGCCCTGGGCGGCCACGGCGCGGATCTCGCGCCAGAACTCGCGGCGGGCGTCGGGGGCCACGCCGGCGGTGGGCTCGTCCAGGAACAGGATCTTCGGGGCGTGCAGCCGGGCCGAGGCCAGGGCCAGGCGCTGGCGCACGCCGCCCGGCAGCGCGCCCGTGGTCGCGTCGGCCCGGTCGGTCAGGCCAGCGCGGTCCAGGGCCTCGGCCACGGCGCGCTTGCGGGCCTTGCCCGACAGGCCCTGCGCGCCGGCGAAGAACTCCAGGTTCTGCTGGGGGGTCAGGTCGAGGTACAGCGAGAACTTCTGGCTCATGTAGCCGATGGCGCGCTTCACCCCGCGGGGGTCGTGGGCGATGTCGCAGCCGGCCACGGTGGCCTGGCCCGCGCTGGGTTGCAGCAGGCCGCACAGCATGCGGATGGTGGTGGACTTGCCGGCGCCGTTCGCGCCCAGATAGCCAAAGATCTCACCGGCTTCCACGTGGAAGCTCACGTCGTCGACGGCGGTGAAGTCACCAAAGCGGCGGGTCAGGCCGGTGACCGTGATGGCGTGGGTCATGCCGCGGCCCTCACGCTCTCGGGGTCCTGCAGCAGCGCCAGGAACACGTCCTCGAAGTCGGGCGCCACGGGCTCGGTGGTGCCCAGCGCGGCCAGCCGCGGGGCCAGCGCGGCGGCGGCCTGGGCCCGCACCACCAGGCGCAGCGTGTCGCCCTCGGGCGACACGGCCAGCACCGCGGGATCCTCGGCCAGCGTCCGCTCGGCGGCGTCGCGGTCGGGGGTGGTCAGCCGCAGGGTGGGGTGGCGGAAGCGGGCCACCAGCTCGGCGGGCGCCCCCTCGGCCAGCAGGCGGCCGCGGTCCAGCAGGCCCACCCGGTGGCAGCGCGCGGCCTCGTCCATGTAAGGCGTGCACAGCACCACGGCCATGCCCTCGGCCACGAACTCGTACAGCAGGTCCCACAGCTCGCGGCGGCTCACGGGATCCACCCCGTTGCTGGGCTCGTCCAGCAGCAGCACCTGCGGGCGGGGCAACAGGGCGCAGGCCAGGGCCAGCTTCTTGTACATGCCCCCCGACAGGGCGTCGGCGCGGCGATCCTGGAAGCGCCCCAGGCGGGTGATCTCGAGCAGCCGGGCGGTGCGCTCGGCGCGCTGGGCCTTGCTCAGGCCGAACAGGCGGCCGAAGAAGGCCAGGTTCTCGGCGATGCTCAGATCGCCGTAGAGGCTGTAGCGCTGGGGCATGTAGCCCAGGGCGCTGCGGTCCAGCTCGACGACGCCCGCGTCGGGGGTGAGCAGGCCGGCCAGCATGCGCACGGTGGTGGTCTTGCCGGCGCCGTCGGGGCCCACCAGCCCGTACAGCTCACCGGGGGGCACCTGCAGGCTCACGCCGTCCACGGCGGTCAGTCCGCCGAAGCGCCGCACCAGGCCGGTGGCCTTCATGGCGTGGGCCCCTGGCCGCCGGGCTCAGTGCCGGGCAGGACGACCTCCACCGGCATGCCGGGGCGCAGGGCGCCGTCGGCGTTCGCCAGCCGCACGTCCACCGGGTACACCAGCCGGTCGCGATCGCTGCGGGTCTGCACGTTGCGCGGGGTGAAGGCGGCCTCGGCGCCCACGCGGGTCACCGTGCCCGCCCAGGCACGGTCGGGCCACGCGTCGGCCTTCACCTGCACGGGGGCGCCGGGCTTCGCCGCGGCCAGCTCGGCGTTGGGCAGGAAGAAGGTGGCCGTCACCTCGCGGGCGTCCACCAGGGTCAGCAACGCCAGACCCGGGCGGGCCAGCTCGCCCGGCTCGGCGGCGCGGATCTGCACCACGGCGTCGGTGGGGGCCTTCAGCGTGCACTCGGCCACCAGGGCCTGGGCCCGGGTGAGCGCAGCGCGGGCCCGGGCGCCATCCTGGGCCACGGCCTGCAGCTTCGCCTTCGCGGCGTGGACCTGCCCCTGGGCGGCCTGCGCCTGGGCCTCGGCGGCCCCGAGCTGGGCGCGGGCGCCGGCCACCTGGGCCTCGCGGGCCCGGCGCTCGGCGGCCAGCACATCCACGGTGCTGCGGGCCTCGTCCAGCTTCAGCTCGGTGGCCTGCCCGCCCCGTTGCAGGGTCTCGACCCGGCGGGCGGTTCGCTGGGCCACCTGGGCCTTGGCGCGCACGCCCCGGGCCCCGGCCTGGGCGCCCCGCTCGGCGGCCTTGGCGCCGGCGATGCCCGCGTGGGCGGCCTGGGCCGCGGCCTCGGCGGCCTCCACCTGGGCCTGCGCCGCCGCCAGGCCGGCCTCGGCGGCGGCCACGGCGGCGGTGGCCTCGGCCTCGGCGGCGCGGGGCTCGGTGCAGTCCAGCTCCACCAGCGCCTGGCCCGCCTTCACGGCGTCGCCCTCGCGGACGTGGATGGCGGTGATGCGGGCGCCCAGCCGCGGCACCACCGCCACGGTGGTGCCCTCGATGACGCCGCTGCCGCCGGCGGGCGCCGTCTCGGTGGCCCGCTGGCGGGCGAGCTGGGTGTAGAGCAGGCCGCCCAGGCCCCCGGCCAGGATCAGCAGCGCGAGGATGAACTTCTTCACTTTTCAACCCTTTGCGAGATGCCATCGGCCTTCAGGCGGTCGGCCTGGGCGCGGGCGGCGTCGAAGCGGGCCCGGGCCACGGCCACCCGCGCGCCGTCCAGGCGGTCGCGGGCGCGCTCCAGGTCCAAGGCGGTGGCGGCGCCCGCGTCGCGGGCCGCCTGGGCAGCGGTGAGCCAGGTCTGGGCGGCGTCCACCCGAGCCTGCGCGGTGTGGAGCTGGGCCTGGGCTGCGGCGGTCCGGGTGTCGGCCTCGGCGCGGGCCCGGGCGGCCCCCTCGTCGGCGGCGTCGGCCGCGGCGCGCAGCGCCTGGGCCTCGGCCTCGAGCTGGCGCAGGTGCCGGCGGCGCTGGTCGCCGTCGAACAGGGGCCAGGTGAGCCGGGCGCCGGCCTGCCAGGTGAACCCTGGCTCGGTCTCGACGAAGGTGCGCGGATCGGCCACACCCGCCGAGCCCATCAGGTCCAAGGTGGGCCAGAAGCTGCGGTCCACCGCCTGGGCCTCGGCGGCCTTGGCGGCGGCGCCGGCGCGGGCCTTCAGGGCGTCGGGGGCCGCGCCGGGGGTGCCGGGGGCGGCGGCGGCCAACGCCTCCAGGCCGTCATCCAGGGTCAGCGGGGCGTCGGCGGGCAGGCCCAGCAGCAGCCGCAGCGTGGCGTGGGCCTGGGCCACCCCGGCCTGGCCGTCGGCGAGCTGGGCCTGGCGCTCGGCCAGCCGGCTCTGGGCGGCGGCCACGTCCACCGGGGCGCCCAGGCCGGCCGCCACCCGGGCCTGGGCGTCGGCCACGTCCTTCTGGGCGGTCTGCGCCGCCTGAACGCTCACGCGCACCACGTCCTGGAAGAACGCCGCCGCCGCGTAGCTCTGGCGCACGGCCCAGCCCAGCTCCACGGCCCGCGCGGCGGCGTCGGCCCGGCTGGCGGCGACGCCCGCCTCGGCCGCGTCCGCCATGGCCGCCCGCTCACCGAAGTCCAGCGCCCGCCAAGCCACCTCCAGGGTGCCCGACGCCGTGTAGCGCTGGCCGATCTCGCGCTCGATGGCCAGCGGCGCGCTGGCGCCCGGCGGGGTGAGCCCGGTGTCGATGGTGAGGGTGGGGATGGGGCCGCGGATCACGGCCTGCCCCACGGCGCTCACCCGGGGCAGCCAGGCCGAGCCCACCCGGTCGGCGCGGGCCTCGGCCGCGGCCACGCCGTGCTGCGCCGCCGCGGTGGCCGGGTGCCGGGCCAGGGCCCGCGCGACGGCCTCGTCCACGGTCAGCCCCCAGCCGGGGGCCGGCAGCAGCGCGATGCTGAGGATCCAGACCCAGCGCATGATCACCTCCAGTCACGGGAGCCCTTGAGCAACCGCCGTGCCGAAGGCTCTGGGCCGTGTTCTGGGGGGCGCGGGCGGCCCGGCTGTCAGGGCGCCCGACAGGGGGTGTCGGATTTCTTTGCAGTGGGTGCGAGGGCAGGAGGCTTCGGCTATCATGCCGGCATGCATGATCCGTCCCCCGAAGGCTGCGCCCGGCGGTTCGAGTTGGTCTTCGACCTCGCCGAGGCGGGCATCTTGATGATGCGAGAGAACCTGGCGCGGCGGTTCCCCGCTGACACGGCCGAGGCACGCGAAGCACGGCTCCGCGACTGGCTGGCGCAACCCCACGACGAGCGCATCTTCCGCGAGCGGCCGGTGCCGCGGTGAACCCGCTCAAGGTGCTGTTCCACCGGGTCCGACCGGCGTTGGAGCAGCAGGGCGTCGCGTGGGCCGTCGCCGGCGGGTTTGCGGTGGGCGTGCGCAGCCAGCCGCGCTTCACCAACGACCTCGATCTGGTGGTGGCGGTGCCCGGGGACGTCGAGGCGGACGCGCTGGTCTGGGCCCTGCGCCGTCAGGGGTTGACCGCGTTTGCGCTGCTCGAACACCAGGCCAGCGGCCGCCTGGCGACGGCGCGACTTCGGGCCACCGACGGCGTCGTGGTCGATGTGATCTTCGCGAGCACCGGGCTGGAGGCCGAACTGGTCCGCGACGCGACGCTGCTGACGGTGCTGGGCCAGCCGAACGTCCCGGTGGTGCGGCTGGGTCACCTGATCGCGATGAAGCTGCTGAGCGAGTCCGATCGCCGGCTCAAGGATCGCGTCGACCTCCAGACCTTGTTCGGGTTCTGCGACGCGACCGAGCTCCGGCGGGCCGCCGAGGGGGTCGCGCTCATCACGCTGCGCAATGGCCACCGCGGCAAGGACCTGCCCGCGCTCCTGCGCCAGTGGACCCAGCAAGAGCGCCCGGATCTCCTCGAACACCTGCCCTGAGGGTTGGCCGGCCCATTGCAAGGAGCGTTGGTGACCGGACGACCCGAGGACCCCGCCATGTCGGCCCCCGCCATGTCGGCCCCCGCCCTGCGCGCCCAGGTGAGCGCGGCCCTGCTGCACGCCCTGGAGGGGGTGGGGCGATGGGTGCTGCGGCTGCGGCTGCTGGCCGGGCTGGTGCTGATCCCCAGCCTGATCGCGGGGTTGGCGCTCACGGGGGATCACGGGTGGCGCACCGGGCTGCTGGCCGCGGTGGAGGCGGTGGTGCTGGGCACGGCGGCCTGGGACGTGCGCCACCCGGGGCCGGTGACGCCCCGGCGCATCACCGCCTATGCCGGGCTGGTGCTGCTGCTGCACACGGCGATCATCGCCACCACGGGCGGCGTGGAGAGCCCCGTGCTGCCGGTCTACATCCCCGTGACGGTGATGCTGAGCGTGGCGGTGGGCCAGGGGCGCACGTACCTGGTGAACCTGGCCGTGCTGACGGCCCTGGTGGGGATCTTCTGGGCGGCCCGCCTGCTGGGGCTGGCCATCGAGGTGCCGGCCTTGTTCCGCTCGGGGCCGCCGGCGCCGCTGGATCCGCTGGGGCTGGGGCTCACGGCGGGGCTGGTGGTGGCCTTCATGGCCGTGGGCGGCGCCCTGGGGCTGAAGCTGCGCAGCAGCCTGGACGCGGCGGCGCTGGAGGTGTCGCGGGCCCGGGCCGAGACGCTGGCCGCCGTGCAGGCGCAGAACCGCGAGCTGGCCACCCTGTCGGGGGCGCTGGCCCATGAGCTGAAGAACCCGCTGGCGGCCATCCAGAGCCTGTCGGGGTTGGTGGCGCGCAAGCTGCCGGCCGACAGCCGCGAGGCCGAGCAGATGGGCGTGCTGATGGGCGAGGTGAAGCGCCTGGGCGGCATCCTGGACGAGTTCCTGAACCTGTCGCGGCCCGCCGACGGGCTGAACGCCAGCGCCCAGGATCCCGCGGCGCTGGTGCAGGACGTGGCCCGGCTGTACGCCGCAACCAGCCGCGAGCGGGCGGTGGATCTGCAGGTGGACTGCGCCCCCTGCGGGGCCGTGCGCTGCGACCCCCGCAAGGTGCGCCAGGTGCTCATCAACCTGGTGGAGAACGCGCTGCAGCACAGCCCGGCGGGCGGCACGGTGGTGCTGGCCCTGGCCGAGCGGGCGGGGGCCGCCGTGTTCACCGTGCGCGACCTGGGGCCCGGCCCCAGCGCCCAGGCCGCCGAGCGGGCCTTCGAGGCCGGCTTCACCACCCGCCCCGAGGGCACCGGCCTGGGCCTGACCGTGGCCCGCGCCATCGCCCACCAGCATGGGGGCGAGCTGCGCCTCACCGCCGCCGCGCCCGGCGCCCTGGCCACCCTCACCCTGCCCCTGGAGCCCCCCGCATGACCCCCCGGATCCTGGTGGTGGATGACGAGCCCGCCCTGCGCTACTCGCTGCGCGCCCTGTTCGAGGAGGAGGGCTGGGCGGTGGACGACGCCGCCGACGGCCAGGCCGCCCTGGACCGCCTGCGCGACGGCGGCATCGACCTGGTGGTGAGCGACCTGCGCATGCCGGGCGTGGACGGCCTGGGCCTGCTGGATCAGGTGGTGGCGGCAGGCGGGCCGAAGGTGATCCTGCTCACCGCCCACGGCGACGAGCGCACGGCGGTAGACGCCATGAAGCGCGGGGCCGCCGACTACTTTGCAAAGCCCTTCGACAACGACGAGGTGGTGCGCGGCGTGCGCCGCCACCTCGAGGCCGCGCGCCTGCGCGACGAGAACGCCCGGCTGCGGGCCGAACTGGCCCTGTCGCGGCTGATGGTGTTCGAGTCCGACGCCCTGCGCCGGGTGGCCGAGCGGGTGGAGCGGGCGGGCAAGCGCGACCTGAACGTGCTGATCACCGGCGAGAGCGGCACGGGCAAGGAGCTGGTGGCGCGGGCGCTGGTGAAGGCCAGCCCGCGGGCGAACAAGCCCTACGTGCGCTTCAACTGCGCGGCGCTGGCGCCCAGCCTGGCCGAGGCCGAGCTGTTCGGCCACGCCCGCGGGGCCTTCACCGGGGCGCAGGGCGAGCGACGGGGCCTGTTCCGCGAGGCCGACGGGGGCACGCTGCTGCTCGACGAGATCGGCGAGCTGGACGCCCGGGTGCAGGGCGCCCTGCTGCGGGTGCTGCAAGAGGGCGAGGTGCGGCCGGTGGGCGCCGACCGGCCGGTGACCGTGGACGTGCGGGTGCTGGCGGCCACCCACCGCGATCTGAAGGCCGAGGTGGAGGCGGGGCGCTTCCGCGAGGATCTGTTCTACCGGCTGCACGTGGTGCGCATCGAGGTGCCGCCGCTGCGGGAGCGCCCCGAGGACATCGCGCCGCTGGCCGAACACTTCGCCCGCCGCGCGGGGGCGGCCTTCGGGCTGCCCGACGTGCGCCTGAGCCCCCGGCTGCTGCGCCGCCTGCAGGCCGATCCCTGGCCGGGCAACGTGCGGGCGCTGGAGCACGCCATCGAGGCCCGCGTGGCCCTGGCGGACGGCCCGCTCATCGACGACGACGAGGGCCCCGTGGCCGCCGAGCCGCTGGGGCTGAAGGCGCGGGTGGCCGCCTTCGAGAAGCGCCTCATCGCCGAGGCCCTGACCCGCGAGGGGGGCAACCAGAGCGCCACCGCCCGGGCGCTGGACATCAGCCGGGTCACGCTGCTGGACAAGCTGGCGAAGTACGGTCTGCGCTGACAACAGGTCACAGACCAACACCCTATGCATTTTTGCATGGACCGCGTACGACACTGGCCGAAGACGCTGCGGCGGCGCCGGCCTACCGTGTCTCCAGTCGCCCGATGGACGGGTGAGGACTGGAGATTCGAGAATGAAAGCCATCACTTCCGCGATTTGCCTGCTCGCCCTGACCGCCGCCGGCTGTGACGACAGCGCGCCCGCCGAGACCGCCACCGAGACCGCCGCCCGGCACGCCGCCGCCGGCCCCCACGCGGTGGGCTACACGGTGCTCAGCCACGCCCGCGGCGACGCCCCCGCGCTGGCGGTGAAGGCCTGGTACCCCACCACCGCGGCCGCCGCCGACGTGGCCTACGACGCGGTGGTGAAGCTGCCCGGCTTCGGCGCGGATCCGGTGCCCTTCCTGGGGCACGCCGCCCTGGACGGGGCCCCCGCCGTGGAGGGCGGCCCCTACCCGCTGGTGGTGCTGTCCCACGGCTTCGGCATGAACCCCGAGTGGTACCACCCGCTGGCCGAGCACCTGGCCTCGCACGGGCTGGTGGTGTTGGGCCCCGAGCACAGCGAGCATGACTGGGCCACCGACGTGGTGGCCGCCAGCGGCGCCCGGCCCCGCGAGGTGAGCCAGACCATCGACCTGGCCGAGGCGGGCGCGCTCGGGGGCGCCATCGACGCCGACCGGGTGGCCGTCATCGGCCACTCCTACGGGGGCTACACGGCGCTGGCGGCGGCGGGCGCAAGGGTGGAGCTGGGTCAGCTCGAGGCCCGCTGCGCCGACGAGAGTGATCCGTTCCTGGCGGGCTTCTTCTGCGCGCCGTTCATGGGCGCCGGCGAGGCCCTGGCCCAGGCGATGGGGCTGGAGGCGCCGCCCGAGGGCCTGTGGCCCGGGGTGGGCGATGCGCGCATCGACGCGGTGGTGCCCATCGCCGCCGACGCCTTCCTGTTCGGCGCCGAGGGGCTGGCCCACGTCACCGTGCCCACCCTGCTCATCGGCGGCACGGGCGACACCGCGGCGCCGTGGGACTGGGGCACGGGCATGGCCTTCGAGCACGTGGGCAGCGCCACCCGGGGGCTGGTGGCGCTGGAGGGCGCCGATCACTTCTTCATGACCACCCCCTGCGAGCGCATGCCCTGGATTGAGGCGCTGCCCGAGGCCTACCGCGGGATGTTCTGCAGCGATCCGGCGTGGGAGAAGCCGGCGGCGCTGGCCCTGACGGCGCAGGTGACCACCAGCTTCCTCATGGAGACGCTGGTGGGCGAGCCCCAGGCGGCCGCGGCGCTGGACCCGGCCCTGTTCGCGGCGTGGGACGGGCTGAGCGTGACGTTCAGCCGCGACTGAGGGCGCTCACCCGCCCGGGCCTGCCCCCGCGGGCTGGGCCAGGTACGCCACGAGCGCCTGGGCGTCCTCGGCGCTGAACGGGTAGGCCGGCATCATCCCCGAGGGCGTCGACACCGCCTGGGGATCCACCAGGAACGTCCGCACCCACCCCGCCCCGCGCCGGGCCACCACCCCCTGCAGGGTGGGCCCGGGGCGCCCGCCGCTGCCGTCCAGGCTGTGGCAGGCCGAGCACCCCTTCGACTGCCACAGCGTGTGCCCCGCCCGGGCCTGAGCCGACAGGGGGGCGGGCGGCGCTGCGAGGGCCGCGTCGGGCGCTGCGGGGCGCACGAGGCCCCACGCCAGGGTCCCGACGGTGGCCAGCGCGGCGGCGGCCGCGGTGAGCTCGGGGATGGACCAGCGCACGGGGGCCTCCTTCGCTACTCGCCCGCCAGCGCGCGGGGGAACAGGGCGTTGTTCTCCAGGTGGATGTGCTGCATCAGCTCGCCCTCGAAGGTCTTGAGCGCGCTGTAGAAGCCCCGCCAGGTGCCGCAGGCCTCTTCGGGCGGGGTGTGGTCGTCGGTGAGCGCGCGCAGCTCGGCGAGCAGCTCGCCCGCAGCGTCATGCTCCAGGTGCATCACATGCACGGGGCCGCCCGCCTGCGCGCCGCGCCCCGCCAGGATCAGCGGGAACAGGATCTGCTCCTCCTTCATCAGGTGCGGCAGCAGATCGGCCTCCAGGGCCAGCACCACGTCGCGCATGCGCGCCAGCCTGGGGTGCCGGTCGCCGTGCACGCGCACCAGCTTCTCGGCCATGGCCTTCAGGCGATCCAGATCCGCCGGCATGGGCTGGTGGAAGCGGTCGACGAGGTGATCGATGAGAGCGGGCAGCGGCGCGCGGGCCCAGTGGGGCTGATCGCTCTGCACGGTGAGCGCGGCCTCGATGCGGGCCACCGTCTGGCGCACGTCCAGGCCCTTGTCGGTGCAGGCCTGGCCCAGGGTCTGGGCGCCGCCGCAGCAGAAGTCCAGGCCCAGGTCCCACAGGACGGGCACGGCGGTGGGGTGGGCGGAGGCCAGAGGGCCAAGGGCATCGGTGGGCTGGATCAGGGACATGCAGGACACTCCGTTGAGGGTGCCCGGCGCCATCGCAAGGGCCGTGCCCACCGCAGGTGTTGGGCGTCGGCGGTCCGTCGTGTCCGAATGACATCGCCCCCTGATATCCAATTGACACCATGCGGTCATTCTGACACCCATGCGCCATGCGTGACGCCTTGCTTCGGGTCGCCCTGGACCTCACCGCCCACCTGGCCTCGGCCGACCGGGACCGCCGGCTGCTGCAGGCGGTGCGGCGCCTGATCCCCTGCGACGCCACGGCCCTGCTGGCGCTGCAGGGCGACGTGCTCATCCCCCGGGCCGTGGACGGGCTGCGGCCCGAGATCCTGGGGCGGCGCTTCCCGCTGAAGGACCACCCCCGGCTGGCGGCCATCGTGGCGAGCGACGGGCCCGTGACCTTCGGCGCCTGCGGCCTGCCCGACCCCTTCGACGGCTGGATGGCCGAGCCGGCGCCGCCCCTGGCGGACGTGCACGCGTGCATGGGCTGCGCCCTGCGGGTCGAGGGCCAGGTGGTGGGCGCGCTCACCGTCGACGCCGCGGATCCCCAGGCCTACGCCGGGGTGAACGACACGGACTTCGCGCTGCTGGCGGCCCTGGCGGGCGCGGCGCTGCACACCGCCGGGCTGGTGGACGCGCTGGCCCTGGCCGCGCGCCGGGCGGGGGTGGTGGCCGACCAGCTCCTGGCGGACGCCGATCGCCGCTCGGGGCTGCTGGTGGGCACGTCGGCGCCCATGCGGACCCTGCGCGACGAGATCGAGTGGGTGGCCTCGGCGGGGGACGTGCCGGTGCTCATCACCGGCGAGACGGGGGTGGGCAAGGAGCTGGTGGCCCGGGCCATCCACCACCACTCGCCGCGGGCCAAGGGGCCGCTGATCCACGTCAACTGCGCGGCCCTGCCCGAGTCCATCGCCGACGCCGAGCTGTTCGGCCACGCGCCCGGGGCCTTCACGGGGGCCGGCCAGGCCCGGGCCGGACGCTTCGAGGCCGCCGACGGGGGCACCCTGCTGCTGGACGAGGTGGGCGAGCTGCCGCTGTCGGTGCAGCCCAAGCTGCTGCGGGCGTTGCAGTTCGGCGAGATCCAGCGGGTGGGGGCCGATCGCCCCGTGCGGGTGGACGTGCGGGTGGTGGCCGCCACCAACCGCGACCTGGAGGCCGAGGTGGCCGCCGGGCGCTTCCGGGCCGATCTGTTCCACCGGCTGCAGGTGTACCCGGTGCAGGTGCCCTCGCTGCGGGCCCGCCCCAGCGACATCCCGCTGCTGGCGGGGCACTTCCTGGACGCCGCCCGGGTGCGGCTGGGCACCGGCCCGCTGCGGCTGACGCCAGCGGCCACGGCGGCGCTGGTGGCCCACGAATGGCCCGGCAACGTGCGCGAGCTGGAGCACGCGGTGCTGCGGGCGGCCATCCGCGCCGCAGGGGCCGGCGGGCGCGCGGCGGCGGTGATCGACGCCCACCACCTGCCCGCCGTGGGGCTGTCCGAGGCGCCCCTGCCGGTGGCGGGCCCCGTGCCGGCCGAGCCACCGCCGGGGGGACTGATGGCCGAGGTGGAGGCATTGAAGCGGCGCCGCATCCACCAGGCCCTCGACGCCAGCGGGGGCAACGTGGCGGCGGCGGCGCGCCGGCTGGGCCTGGACCGCAGCAACCTGCACCGGCTGATGGGGCGGCTGGGCGTGGATCGCGGCCCGGCGTGATCTTCACTGCGGACTTCGGAGGCCACCGTCGCGTCCTCGGGTGACCCGGTGTTCCGCGCGCCGCGGCGGCTTGCGCCCGACCCCCCTCGGCGTCACCCTCGACCCCGTTAGGAGGGAACATGGCCCACGCCCCCGCGGGGGGACCGGGGCGGGCGCCGACGGACGCCCTCGACGCCGCCGTCCCCCCGGGCACGGCGGCGGGCGAGTACGTCATCGACGGCCCGCTCGGCCACGGCGCCTTTGGCGACGTCTACGCGGCACATCACCCGGTCATCGGCAAGGCCGTGGCGGTGAAGGTGCTGAAGATGCGCTACTCGGTGGACCCCGACATCGTCTCCCGCTTCCTGAGCGAGGCGCGGGCCGTCAACCGCATCGGCCACGAAGGCGTGGTGGACATCTTCGCCTTCGGCCAGCTCGCCGACGGGCGGCAGTACTACGTGATGGAGCTGCTTGCGGGCGAGACCCTGCGGGACCGGCTGGCGCGCGGCCCCCTGACCCTCGACGAGGCGCTGGACCTGCTGACCCCCGTGGCCCAGGCCCTGGACGCGGCCCACGCGGCGGGCATCGCGCACCGGGATCTGAAGCCCGAGAACGTGTTCCTGGTGGGCGGTGGCGACACCTGCCAGCCCAAGCTGCTGGACTTCGGGGTGGCCAAGCTGCAGGGCGAGATCACCGGCCACCGCACCCGCACGGGCGCCACCGTCGGCACGCCTGCGTACATGGCCCCCGAGCAGTGCGTCGGCGGCGACGTGGACACCCGGGCCGACCTCTACGCCTTCGGGGTGCTGCTGTATGAGGCGCTGGCGGGCGCGCGGCCCTTCGACGGCGAGACGGCCTTCGAGCTGATGGCCGCCCACGTGGACGAGGTGCCCCCACCCCTGCGGGCCCGGGCGCCGGCGGTGCCGGTCCAGGCCGCCGCCTGGATCGAAGCGCTGCTGGCCAAGGACCCCGCGGCGCGGCCGGCGCCCCTGGCCCAGGGCATGGCGCACCTGCGTGGGGCCCTGCTGCTGTCGGAGGTGCCCCCGCTGGCGCTGCCCCGATCGCCGCGATCCCGGGCTGCCTGGGCGGCCGTGGCGCTGCTGGGGGCCGCAGGCCTGGCGTGGGCGCTGTGGCCAACCCCGCCCGCAGCCACGGCCACGGTGACCGCGCTGCCCAGGGCGGGGGCGGCGCAGGCCGAAGCCACGCTGGTGACGGCGGCGCCGGTCCCCGAGGACGCCGCGCCCGCCCCTGACGCCGCGCCCGTGCCTGACCGCGGCCCGCCCGACGCCGGCCCGCCCGATGCCGTTCCGCCCGACGTGTCCCCCGCGCCCCGCCGCCGGCGGCGCGCCACGCGGCAGGCCCGACCCCCACGCGGGGCGGCGACGCCGTCCTCTGGCCTCAACGACCTGGAGCCCTGGTGATGCGCCCCCTGCTCTTCCTCCTGCCGGCGGCGCTGTGGAGCTGCAGCGCCCTGGATCCGCTGGCCGCCGACGGCCGCTGCGGCAACCACATCGTCGAGCCCCTGGCCGACGAGGACTGCGACGGGCGCGCCACCCCGCCGGGGCTGCGCTGCGGCCAGGTGGGTGAGCCGGGCGCGTGCCGCTATCGCTGCGACGACACCGCCGACTGCCCCACCGGCTGGGGCTGCGGGCTGGACGGCCTGTGCCGGGCCGGGGACGGCCGCCTGGCGGTGCGGGCGGCCCTGGGCTTCGCCGGCGACAGCCTGGTGGGCGACGTGGACGCTGACGGCCGGCCGGACCTGCTGAGCTTCGGCCCCGGCGCCTTGACCGTCGCCTTCGGCGACGAGTCGGGCCGCTTCGCCAGCACCCGCAGCCTGAACAGCGCCCTCACCGACGCCCCACCCACGGTGGTTCGCCTGGACGACGACGCCAGCGACGACCTGGTGCTCCCGTTGCTGGGCGGCGCCCAGTTCATGCTGGGGGGCGACCGGCGCGGGCTGACCGCGCTGCCGGTGACCACCGCGTCCCTGGGGGGCGCCCGTGACGTCCGAGTGCTGGGCCTGCGGGCCGCGGCGCCCTTCAACACCGACGAGCTGCTGGTGGCCGGCGTGGGCGCCGATGGCCGCATCCAGGCCTGGCTGGAAGGCCGCGAGGTGGAGGCGGCGCTGACCGATCTGCCCGCAGACGCCTCGCTGCTGCGGGCCCAGGGGCGCGTGCGCCAGGAGGGCGAGCCCGACCGCTGGGCGGTGGCCGTGGACGACGCCCGGTTCGTCTGGCTGGTGGAGGGGCGCTGCCGGGGGATGGCCCCCTGCAGCCTGGCCGTGGTGGACGCCGTGCGGCTGCCCGATGACCACCGCCTGAGTGATCCCGGCGTGTTCGTCACCGACGCGGACGGCGACGGGGACGACGACCTGTGGGCGTCGGTGGCGGGCGCCGGTGGGCCCCGGCTGGCCGTCGCCACTCAGACGGACGGCCGGTTTGCGCCCTTCGAGTTGCTGGACGGCGCGACCCCGGCCCTGACCTGCGAGGGTTGCATGGGCGGCGCCCCCTCGCAGCTCGCCGCGATCGCTGATCTGGACGGCGACGGCGTGGGCGACGTGATCACCACCCGCGGGGCCTGGATCTACAAGCCCGGGCAGCCGGGCTCGGTGCGCCAGATCATCAGCCCCGTGCGCCCCTGGAACCGGGCGATCGTGGCCGACTTCAACGCCGACGGCCGGATGGACCTGGCCGCCAACCGCCCGGGTTCATTGGACATCTTCGTCAACTCGGGCCGCGGCTTCTTCAACGAGCGGGCGCTGGCGGTGGACGAGATCGACGCGCTGACGGCGGGCGACTTCGACGGCGATCTGGCGCCGGATCTGGCCTACGTCACCGGCGGAACGAGCGTGGTGGTCTTGTTCAGCGGCAGCCAGCGGCTGCCCACCGAGCCCGAGCTGATGGGACGGCTGCCCACCGCGCTGGACGAGACGCTGCGCATCCAGACGCTGGAGACCGTGCGCCTGACCAGCCTGAGCGAGGCCACGGGGGCCGACTTCCTCGACGACCTGGTGTTCGTGCTCGGGCGCCCCGAGAGCGACGCGCCCGGCGCCACGGTGGCCGCCGATCGGCTGGGCGTCCTGCAGGGCAACTCCGCGCGACGCATGGCCAGCGGCGTGCCCCGCCGGGGCCGGGTGTACTCGGGGGTGGTGGGGGGCGATCTGGGCGAGGGGCCCGAGGTGTGGGTGGGCGAGGTGGTCCGCGGTGGCTCGGCCGTGGCGCCCATCCAGTTCTCGCGGGTGGACGCCGCCGAGGTGCTGGCGGGCGTCGAGGCCGTGGCCACGCCGCTGCGCTACGAGGACGGCTGCGAGACGCCGCGAGGCTTCACGAAGCACATGCTGTGGGCGCACCTGGGCGCCGACGCCACCCCCTTCGCCCTGGTGCTGGACGGGGCCACCCCCGAGCGGACCGATCAGACCGAGTGGGGCCTGTGGATCCTGAGCCGCGAGGGCCAGACCCTGCGGTGCATGACCCCCGCCCCGGTCACGGCCCCACAGCGCGCGCCCGGCACGCCCGTGCTGGCCGATCTGGACGGCGACGGCCTGCCCGACCTGGCGGCCCTGATGCTGAACCGCACGGCGAACCTGGCCGGGAGCGAGGCGGTTGCCCCGGACCTGGTGGTGTGGTGGGGCCAGGCGGGCCCCCAGCCGCTTGCGGATCCCGAGCGCATTGAGCTGGACCTGCCCGCGGTGCAGGACGCGGCCCTGGCCGCGCTGCGGGTGGGCTCGCAGGCGGCGGCGCGGCTGCTGGTAACCGCCGCCGACGGGGTGGACACGCTGGCCTTTGGCGCGGACCGGCGACCCACGGTGCTTGCCCGGGAGGCGGGGGGACTGACGGTCGATCAGCCCCGGCAGCTCGTGCCCATGGACGCCAACGGCGACGGCCTGGCGGATCTGCTGCTGGTGGAGGAGACCGAGACCCTGGTGGCCCTGCAGGGGGCGTGCGGCGCCCGCGACGCCGCCCTGGGCCAGTGCACCCGGAGCGCCCCATGACCGGCCTGATGACCTGGGCGCTGGCGCTGCTGCTGGCCGCCCCCGCCCCCCGGACCGCGACGGCCGAGGCCCCCACCCCGGCCCAGGTGGCCGAGGCCCGCGACCTGTACCGGGCGGGGGGGCAGGCCTACGCCCAGGGCCGCTACGAGACGGCCATCGAGCTGTTCGAGCAGGCCCGGGCCCGGGTGAAGCGCGCGCCCATCCTGTTCAGCCTGGCCCAGGCCTACCGGCTGCAGTACTTCGTAGACGGCGAGGCCGACCGGCTGGAGCGCGCGGTGGCCCTGTACCGGGCCTACCTGGCCGCCGTGCCGGACGGCGGGCGGCAGGATCACGCCACCCAGCACCTGGCCACGCTGACCCCCATCCTCGATCGGCTGCAGCGCGAGGCCGCCGGCGAGCAGCAGCGGGCCCGGATCATCGTGTCGTCGCCGCAGGACGAGGCGGTGGCCCTCCTGGACCCCCAGGCCGAGCCCGTGGCGCTGCCCGCCACCTTCAGCGTCGAGGCGGGCACCTACGAGATCACGGTGCGGGCGGCGGGCTTTGCGCCGGCCAGCCAGCGCACCCAGGCGGTGGCGGGCGGGGTGGCGTCGCTGAGCTTCGACCTGACCCCGCTGCCGGCGTCGCTGACCGTCCAGGCCCCCACGGGCGCGCGGATCGCCGTGGACGGCAGTGTGCTGGGCGAGGCCCCCCTGCCCGGCCCGGTGACGGTGCCGGCGGGGCCCCACACGGTGGCCGTGCTGGCCCGCGGGCGGGACGCCTTTGTGGCGCCCGTTGAGCTGGGCCGCGGCGAGGCGGCCACCGTGCAGGCCACCCTCGAGACCAGCCGCCAGCGGGTGCTGGCGTGGATCACGCTGGGCCTGGGGGCCGCGCTGAGCGCCGGCGCGGTGACCGCCGGGGTGCTGGCCTGGGACCGGGAGGGCGACGCCGACGACCTGGCGGCGCGCTACGACACGGCCGGCCTGAGCGTGGCCGAGGTGCGCGCCTACAACCGCGCGCTGGCCGATCGCGACGCCTTCAACGACGCCGCCCTGGGCCTGGGGCTGGCCGGCGGGCTGACCCTGGCGGCGGGCCTGGGCCTGTACCTGTTCGACGAACCGGAGGCCCCACGGCCCCTGGTGCTGCCGGGCGGCGTGGGGATGGCTGGCCGCTTCTGACCGCCGCGCGCCCCGCGGGGCGAGTGGGCTGACACGGCCCCCCCATCGGGGGCACCATGCGCCCATGAGCGACCCCCAGGATGTCACGCGGCTGCTGCTGGCCGCCCACGCGGGCGACGAGCAGGCCCACGCCCAGCTCCTGCCCCTGGTGTACGACGAGCTGCGCCGCCGCGCCGGCGCGCTGATGCGCCGTGAGCGGGCCGGCCACACCCTGCAGCCCACCGCCCTCGTGCACGAGGCCTACCTGCGCATGATCCGGCAGGAGGAGGCCCTGGCGGGGCGCAGCCACTTCTTCGCCCTGTCGGCCCAGATGATGCGCCGGGTGCTGGTGGATCACGCCCGGGGCCGCGGCCGGCACAAGCGCGGCGGCGACCAGATCCGTGTGGAGCTGGACGAGAAGCTGAAGCTGTCGGTGGAGCGGGACCACGACGTGCTGGCCCTGGACGAGGCCCTGCAGCGGCTGGCCGAGCTCGACCCCCGCCAGGCCCAGATCGTCGAGCTGCGCTTCTTCGGCGGCCTGACCGTGGCCGAGGTGGCCGAGGTGCTCCAGGTGTCGAAGCGCACCGTCGAGGCCGAGTGGACCATGATCAAGGCGTGGCTGCGCCGCGAGCTGACGGCCTGAGCCCGCCGCTGTGAGCCCCTGCCCGTGACCCCCACCCAGTTCGCCCGCGTGAAGGCCGTGTTCATGGCCGCCCAGGCCGTGCCCGAGGCGGAACGCGGCGCCTTCCTCGATCGGGAGTGCGCCGGCGACGCCGAGGTGCGCGCCGAGGTGGCCTCGCTGTTGGGCCATGTGGATGACGAGGCGCTCTTCGAGCCCGTGGGGCAGGCCCCCGCCGACGATCCGCTGGGCCTCATCGGCGCCGTCTTGGACGACCGCTACGCCGTGCAGGCCTTCGTGGCCGAGGGCGGCTTCGGCCACGTCTACCGGGCCGAGCACCTGCGCTGGCGCCGGCCCGTGGCGGTGAAGGTCTTCAAGCCCTACCTGAGCGCCCAGGACCGCGCCGATCTGCTGGAGGACTTCGTGCGCGAGGGCGCGCTGCTCGCGCAGCTCTCGCGGCAGACCACCGCCATCGTGCAGAGCTACGACGTGGGGGTCTGGCAGAGCCCCGCCGGCGACGGCCTGTTCTTCACCGTGCTGGAGTGGCTGGATGGCTGGAACCTGGCCACCCTCCGCAAGGCCGCTCCCGCGCCCTGGCCCCTGGACCGCGTGCGGAGCACCCTGGCGCCCGTGGCCCAGGCCCTGGCCGTGGCCCACGCCAACCAGGTGGCCCACCGCGATGTGAAGCCCGACAACATCTTCGTGCTGTCAGACGCCGGCGCCACGGGCCCGCACATCAAGCTGCTGGACTTCGGCGTGGCCAAGGTGGCGGCCGACAAGGCCCGCGGCTTCTTGAGCACCGCCGGCCACGCCAGCGCCTTCTCGGTGGGCTACGCCGCCCCCGAGCAGGTGCAGCGCAGCCTGGGCGCCACCGGGCCGTGGACCGACGTGCACGGCCTGGCGCTGGTGGCCAGCGAGCTGCTCAGCGGCAAGCGCCCCTACGGCGAGGGCGACGTCATCGAGGCCATGCGGGCGGCCAAGGCCGCCACCCGCCCCACGCCCACCGCCCTGGGGGTCGAGGTGCCCGCCGCGGTGGAGCGGGTGCTGGACCGGGCGCTGACGCTGGATCCCCAGGCCCGCTTCCCCGACGCCGCCGCCTTCTGGGCCGCCTTCGAGGCCGCCGCTGAAGGCCGCCCGGCCCCCGGCCGCTGGTGGCAGTTCTGGAAGAAGGGCTGAGGCGACCGCCGCCGGGAGAACCCCCTGTCAGCCGTCGGGCCGCAGGTTCGTGAAGTCGTAGATCTCGGCCAGCGGCAGCTCGACGCTCAGCGCCGGCAGCGGCACCGCCCCCTCGCCGTAGTCCCGGAACAGCCACGCGCCGTCGGCCTGCCGCTCGTGCACCAGGATCAGCGGCTGGTCCTGGTGCACGACCACATAGGTCTGCAGCGAGGGCAACCGGCGGTAGTGATCGAACTTGGGCCCGCGGTCGTAGCCCTCGGTGCTGGGGGACAGGACCTCGAAGACCACTTTGGGGTTCGTGAGCGCGTGCCGATCGTGGGCCGCCCACTGGTGGGGGCCGCACACCACGGTCAGGTCGGGGTACACGTTGGCCTGGGTGGCGTCGATGTAGACCCGCTGATCGCTGGCGTACTGGCGGCAGTGCGCCGGCAGGCGCCGGCCCAGCCCCAAGGTGAGGTTCATCGCGATGGCGTTGTGCTCGGCGGTGCCCCCCGCCATCGCGTACACCTCGCCGTTGATGAACTCGTGCTTCTCCGCCGCGCCCATCTCGAACTCGACGTACTCGGCGAGCGTCATTCGCAGGGACTCTGCCGCCTGACGCATCGGGCACCTCCAACCGGGACGCCCGCAGCATAGCAACTTCAGTCCGCCAGGGCCTCGCGCAGCACCCGCCCCTCGCTCAGGGCGGGGGGCAGCACGCCCAGCAGCCAGGCCAGCGTGGGGGCCAGATCCACCACCTCGCCGCCGGGGTGCACCCCGGGCCGGATCCCCGCCCCGGCGAAGGCCAGCGGCACCATGCGATCGTAGGCGTAGCCGGTCATGTGCACGGCCGGCGCGTCGCCGGCGATGACGAAGGGCGCGGGCAGCGCCACGACGTCGCCCGAGCGCCCGGGCACGTACTGGTTGAGGATGCGCGTGCGATCGGGCTCGGGGGGCAGCCGCCCGGCGGCCACATCCTCGCGGCTGAAGGCCAGGCGGATGCCCGGCTGCCGGCGGGCCCAGGCCGCCGCCTCGGCCCGGGCGCGGGGGTCGTCGGCCAGCCACACGTTCAGCTTCTTCACCCAGCGCACCCAGCCCCCCTCGGGCGCCGGCCCCACCGTCGCCACCAGGTGGGCCTCCAGGGCCCGGCCGAAGGCGTCCTCGTCGATGCGCTGCCCCGGCAGACCCCGGGCCGCCGCGTACTCGGGCGTGGGCGCCACCCCGTGATCGCCTGTGAGCACGTAGACGATGCGCTCCCGAGGCACCTGCGCCTCCAGGCCCTTGAACAGCCGCGCCAGGGCGGCATCGGCGGCCAGCGCCATGGCCTCCATGGCCCGGTGGTTGGGGCCGTGCGTGTGCCCCACCATGTCGAACACCGAGAAGCTCACCCCCAACAGATCGGGCGTCTCGTCGGCCCCCAGCCCCAAGGCCGTGGCCCCCGCCAGCGCCGCGTCCACCAGCCGCTCCATGCCCCAGGGCGACTCGATGAGGGCGGGATCCTGGCCGATGACCCACCGCCCCAGCTCGCCGGGGCCGCCCTCCTCGCTCACCCCCAGGCCCGGCCCCGCCACCGTCCAGGCCCAGGGCTGCCCCGCTTGCGCCGCCAGGCCCTTGTTCAGCGCCTGCACCCACGGGGGCAGCGCCCCGCCGTGCCGGTAGCGCGCGCTGCTCATCCAGCGCACCGAGTCGCGGTCCATCCACACCGCCGCGTCGGGCCGGAAGCCCCCCATGAGGATGGCCGCCCGATCCTTGTGGCTCACGGTCAGCACCTTGGCGGGCAGGCCGGCGTTCTTCAGCGCGTCGCCCAGCGTGGGCGCCCGCAGGTGGGCGGGCCCCGTGCCCTTGCTGGCGCCGCCCACGGCCGCCGCCGCGTCGGCCACGCAGTAGGCCTTGGCCCCCCGCTCGGCGTCGTACCAGTCGTTCAGCGGGATGCCCGTGCGCGCCGGCCACGCCCCGGTGAGCACCACCGAGTGCCCGGGGCCCGTCATGCACTGCATCATCTGGTACTCGGCGTTGGGGAACACCGCGCCGTGCTCCAGGAAGCGCCGGAAGCCGTCGGGGCCGAAGCGGTCGCGGAACCGGCTCAGGTAGTCGGCGCGGAGCTGGTCGATGACGAGGACCACCGCCAGCCGCGGCGGATCAGCCGTCGTCCAGCGGGCGGTGGGGGCCCCGTGGGCGGGGGCCGGCAGGGCGGGGCTCAGCAGGGCCAGGCACAGCAAGCCGACAAGTGGACGCACGGGCCTCTCCCGATGGGGTGATGCCGCTCATCTACCACCGCCGGGTTTCTTCCAGGTGACGATCTACTCGGCCGCGGCCGCCGCGCTGGCCGGCAACGCCGCCGGGGCCAGGGTGATGGTGACCCGCGGCGCCCGGGAGCCCGCGGCCGCCGGCTGGGCCACGGCCACCTGGTTGCGCCAGGTGGAGATGTGCGGCGGCTCGGGCACGGCCTCGCCGCCCCGCAGCGCCACGAAGCCCGCCAGCAGGGCCACCAGGGTGCCGGCGGCGGCCAACAGCCACACGCTGCGGCGGGTGTCGTGCACAGTGCTCAGGTGCACGGCGCTGGGGTGCACCGCGCTGGGGTGCACCGCGCTGGCATGCACCGCGCTGGCATGCACCGCGCTGGGCTCGTGCAGCACCACCCGCTGCACCCGCGGCGAGGGCGCAGGCACCTCAGCCGTTGGCGCGACCTCGGCCGGCATCACCGTGGGCGCCCGCAGGCTCGCCCGGGCCGCCCGCAGCGCGCGCCGCATGGCCCGCGCGTCGGGGTAGCGATCCTCGGGGTCCTTCGCCAGCGCCCGGTGCACCACCGCGGCCACCGCCGCCGGCACCCGCCCACCGCTGGCCTCCACCAGCGAAGGCAGCGCCTGGCGCACGTGCGCCCGCAGCACCTCGTGGGTGGTGGGCCCGTTGAAGGGCAGCCGCCCGCACAGCATGCGCCAGGCCACCACGCCCAGGGCGTACAGGTCGGTGCGCCCGTCAATGCCGCCCCGCAGGATCTGCTCGGGGGCCATGTACTGGGGCGTGCCGCACACCTGGTGGCGCTGGGTGACCTCCACCGCCAGCCGCCGGGCCAGCCCCGAGTCGGCCGCGTCGTCGGCGAAGCGCGCGATGCCGAAGTCCAGCACCTTCACCTGCGGCTCGTCGTCCTCGCCGGCCACCACGAACAGGTTGTCGGGCTTCAGATCCCGGTGCACCACCTGCCGGTCGTGGGCATGCGCCAGCGCCGGCAGCACCTGATCCAGCAGGTCCAGCGCCCGCTCCAGGGGCAGCGGCCCCTGGCGGATCTCGTCGGTGAGCACGTGCCCGTCCAGCAGCTCCATGGCCAGGAACAGGCCGCCGTCGGGCAGCTCGCCGTGGTCGTGCACCACCGCGATGTTGGGGTGGCTGAGGTTGCTGGCGATGCGCGCGCCCCGGGTGAACCGCTCGCGCTCGCCCGCCTGCCCCGCGGGCACCCGCTTCAGCGCCACCAGCCGCTCGGTGTGCGCCTGCCAGGCCGACCACACCTCGCCGCCCATGCCGCCCACGCCCACCAGATCCCGCAGGGTGTAGCGCTGGGCCACCACCTCGCCGGCCCGGTCGCGCACCAGCGCGCCGCGGTCGTGGGGACAGCGGCCGCCCTGCACGGCCGGGAAGGTGCGGTTGCAGCGGGGGCAGCGGAGCGCGGGCGGCGGGGGCGGGGTGGGGCTCGGCATGGGGGCCTCCGAAGGGCGTCCGGCGCGGGGCCGGTTTTGCCCGGGGGACGGCCGCGCCGGGCCCCTGTTGCGCGGGAAGTGGCCAGGGGTTGCGCCCGTGGGGCCGGCTCGCCACCCTGCGCCCGTCGACGACCGACGGAGGAGCGATCATGGACGTCCTGGTCATCAACTGCGGCAGCAGCAGCGTGAAGTTCGACGTGCTCGATGCCCACAGCGGCGTGCGCCGGCTGGAGGCGCAGGCCGAGCGGGTGGGCAGCGCCGGGTGCACCGTCACCGTGGACGGCGACGCCATCGCCTGCCCCCACGGCGATCACGCCGCCACCATCGCGCTCATGCTCGAGAAGGTCGACGTGGACGCCCTGGGCGCCGTGGGCCACCGCATGGTGCACGGCGGCACGAAGTTCCGCGCGCCGGTCCTCATCGACGACGCGGTGGTGCAGGCGGTGGAGGACCTCATCCCGCTGGCGCCCCTGCACAACCCTGCCAACCTGGCCGGCGTGCGGGCCGCCCTGGCCGCCCTGCCCGACCTGCCCCACGTGGCCGTCTTCGACACCGCCTTCCACGCCACCCTGCCCCGGCGCGCCCAGGCGTACGCCATCCCGCAGGACCTGGCGCAGAAGCACGGCCTGCGCCGCTACGGGTTCCACGGCACCAGCCACCAGTGGGTGGCCCGCCGCGCCGCCGATCACCTGCAGGCCGACATCCGCGACCTGCGCATCATCACCTGCCACCTGGGCAACGGCAGCAGCGTCACCGCCGTGGAGCGCGGCTGCAGCGTCGAGACCAGCATGGGCCTGACCCCGCTCGAGGGCCTGGTCATGGGCACCCGCTGCGGCGACGTGGATCCCGGCATCCTGCTCACGCTCATGCGCGCCGAGGGCCTGGACGTAGACGGCCTGGACCGCCTGCTGAACCGCGAGAGCGGGCTGCGGGGGCTCAGCGGCCTGAGCAACGACCTGCGCGACATCGAGGCCCAAGCCGCCGAGGGCCACGAGGGCGCCCGGCTGGCCATCCAGGTGTTCGCCCACCGCCTGCGCAAGTACATCGGCGCCTACGCGGCGGTCATGGGCGGGGTGGACGCCATCGTCTTCACCGCCGGCATCGGCGAGCACTCGGCCCTCATGCGGCACCGGGTGGCGCAGCGCCTGGACTTCCTGGGCGCCAGCCTGGACGAGGACAAGAACCGCGACGCCAAGGTCAGCCCCGAGGCCCCCGTCTTCGAGATCTCGCCCTCGCGCAGCCGGGTGAAGGTGCTGGTGGTGGCCACCGACGAGGCCCACGCCATCGCCGACGCCGCCGCCAGGCTGGTGGGCGAGCAGCACAAGCCCGGCGACGCGGGCGGCATCCCCATCGCCGTCAGCGCCCGACACATCCACCTCACGCAGGAGGCCGTGGAGATCCTGTTCGGTGAAGGCCACGAGCTGACCCCGGTGAAGAACCTGAGCCAGCCCGGCCAGTACGCCTGCGCCGAGACCCTGGACGTCATCGGCCCCAAGCGCCGCCTGGACGGCGTGCGGGTGCTGGGCCCCACCCGCCCCAAGTGCCAGGTCGAGATCAGCCGCACCGACGAGTTCCACCTGGGCCTGGACGCCCCCGTCCGTCAGAGCGGCCACGTCCAGAACAGCCCCGGCGTGACCCTGCAGGGCCCCGCCGGCAGCCTCACCCTGGAGGAAGGCGTCATCTGCGCCTGGCGCCACATCCACATGACCCCCGCCGACGCCGAGCGCTTCGGCGTGAAGGACAAGGATCTGGTGAGCGTGGCCGTGGACACCGAGGGCCGCGACCTGGTGTTCGGCGATGTGATGGTGCGCGTCTCGCCCAAGTACGCGCTGGAGATGCACATCGACACCGACGAGGCCAACGCCGCAGAGATCCCGCGCGAAGGCCTGGACGGCCTGCTGGTGGACACCGGCCGCAGCGCCACCATCCTGCGGCGGCGCATGGACCGCTGAGGGCCGGGCGCCGGCGTCTAGCGGCTGGGCGGCCGGTGTCCACCGCGGTGGACACCGCGCGGGGGCGCCGGGGCCTCCAGCGAGCGCGCCAGGCGGATGAAGGGCGCGGTGTAGAGCCAGCCGCTCACGTAGGAGAAGACGAGCCCCCCGTAGATCCCCACGGCGCCCAAGAGCGCCAGGGCGGGGTCCAGCGCGGGCCACACGCCCAGCAGGTGGGCGGCCAGGCAGAAGAACCCCCAGCCCAGGAAGTTGGTCTTCAGCTTCCCGTAGATGCTGCTCTCGACCCGCACGCCGTGGGCGGCCATGAAGCGGCGAACCCCCGCCACCCAGAACTCGCGGAGCAGGTAGGCCACGAGCACCAGCGCCGGCGGCCCCCCGTCGAGCCGGCTCGGGGCGAGCAGCGCGGTGGCGCAGAACACCTGATCCGCGAGCTGGTCGAGGATGGCCCCCAGGTGGGTCACCTGACCCAGACGCCGCGCCAGGTAGCCGTCCAGGTAGTCGGTGAGGCCGGCCACGAACCCCAGGGCCAGCCCCAGCCGCCCGTATGCGGGGTGCGCTATCAGCTCGGCCGCCACCAGGATGAGCACCAGGCGCGATCCGGTGACCAGGTTGGGGAGCCGCTGCCGCAGGCGCGCCCCCAGGGCGGGCTGGTCGCGGTCCGCGATGCCGCGCGGCGCAGGTTCGAGGGCGAGGTCAGCCATCAGCGCACGCTGGCCTGCAGGCAGGGCGCCTGGGGCTCCGTCTCCCAGCCACACGCCCGGAGCGAGCGCTCCAGGTGATCGGCCAGGCTGTCCAGGGTGCCCTGGCGCTCGCCACCGCTCGGGAAGACCAGCACCCATCCACCCCCACAGGGGCGGAACCGCGCGTACGCCCGCCCGGGCGGGCCGCCCACGACCTGCACGGCGATCCCCTCGGCCCCCACCTGCACCTCGAGCGGGTAGCTCGCCACGACATCACAGAAGCGCGACACCAGATACTCTCGAGCCTGACTCATCATGTGCCTCCCCCCCTCTCTGCCTGAATCCGCCCCCTCCCCCGCCGCCGGTCGACGCTCGGCGCGGTCGGTGGGGCGTCGGGGGCGATTTTCAAGATGTGTGCCACCAGCGCCGATGGAGGACGCCGCCCGCACCGGTGGCGGCGCGGGTCGGGCGCGATGGCATCCAACAGATGAAACTGGGCTATGGGTGCTCCAGGTGGAGCCCGAACACACCGGTTCAGGTGGCGTGAACGGGGGATCAGCGCTCGGCGGCCGAGGCCTCGATGGCCAGCCGGAGCGCGCGGGCCTGCGCCTCGAGGCGCTGCAGGCTGCCGTGAAGCGCCCGCGCGTCCGCGTGGGCCAGCGCCCGAAGCGCCGGACGGTCGGTCAACAGGGGCAGCGTGCCATCCACGCACCGCGCGAGGCGACGGACGGCCTTGACCACCGGGTTCAGGGGGGGCCGGCCGCCGCCGCGGGCGCGCTCCGCCGGGATCTCGGTCTTCAGCCGCGCCACGCTCCACCCGGCCTCGACGGCGCGCTCGATCAGCCCGGGCTGGTGCGGCTCCGGCACCGGCAGGACCGCGCGGAGGTGGCTGACGCCCAGGCCCTGACAGCGCGCCAGCCCGCCCAGCCGCTGCACCAGCTCGAACACCGCCACCGCCTGGTGCAGCCCGGAGCGGCTCAGGGGCATGGCGGGGTGCGCGGCCAGCCGCCGCAGCGACATGTCCTTGCGCGACCGCTCACGCAGGCGGTGGATGTCCCCGCCGTAGAAGCGGCTGAGGATCAGGCGCCCCACGCCCACGGCGAAGCTCAGGCTGGAGCTGCGGTGGAGCGCGGCGATGCTGTGGGCGCACTCGGCCACCGTGACGTCGCAGACCGCCCAGGCCACCAGCTCGCGCTCCCCCGAACCGTCCTCCCCCGCGTCCTCCCCCACCCCGTCCACCACCACCTCAGGAACCTGCGCCTCGCGAGCCATGGGTACCTCCCCGGACCCGATCTGATGAAGCAACGCCCGTGCCGCGGCGCCATGGCATGGCCGTTGCTCAGGAGCCCGGACACAGAGGCCCCGACACAGGCTGAAGGAGGCGCCCTTGAAGCTCACCCACCCGCAGGTCCCCTGGCCAACACCCAACCCGCTCAGCGCCGGGCGCCCGGGACCGACGCTCCTGCTCTGGTACCCGCACCGCGTGGCCGGCACGCCCCTGCTCCGGGTCCTGGGGCTCACCCTCGCGAAGCGGGCCGTGCTCTCGGCCCAGCAAGCGGGGTTCGAGCGGATCGTCATCGCGGCTCATCCCGCCGATCACCCCGGCATCCAGGCCGAGCTGGCCGACGATCGGGTGCACGCCCAGGTCGAGCTGGACCACCACCCGCGACCCACGCACGAGCTCGCGCTGGCGCTCGGCGATCGGGTCTGGACCCGCGCCGCGCTGACGGCCATCGCCGCGCCGCTGCGGGGCGACGCGACGCTGCGCGCGCTGGTGGACGACGCCCGCCGGCCGACGGGTCTGTTCCGCGTGGGTGCGCGTCAGCTCGCCCGGCTGGGGCTCGAACCCGACCGGCTCGGCGAGGCCCTGTCCGCCTGGCCCGCCGCGGCGCTCGAGCAAGTGCAGGCGGGCCCCTGCGTGGCCCCCGTAGGCGCGGGCCACCCCCTGCGTCCGGCCGAGGATCTCCTCCTGCAGGCGCTGCGCAAGCCGGCCGACGGCATGATCTCGCGCCACATCAACCGGCACATCTCCCTGGCAATCTCGCGGCGCCTGGCGAAGACCGCCGTCCGCCCCAACCACATCACCGCGGTGGTGGCCTTCATCGGCGTGCTCTCGGGGCCCCTCGCCTGGTACGGCGGCGCCTACTGGGGCCTGGCGCTGGGCGCGCTGTGCTACTACCTGGCGGCCATCCTCGACGGCTGCGACGGCGAGATCTCGCGGCTCAAGGCCCTGGGCTCGCCGCTCGGGGCCTGGCTGGACACCATCACCGACAACGTGGTGTGCCTGTCGTTCATCCTCGGGGCCTACGGCCGCGTCCAGGCGGACGCGCCCGGGCGCCTGTGGGCGTGGGTGGGGCTGGTGGGCGTCGGCTTCTTCCTGCTGACGCTCATTCCCCGCTACTACGTGATGGCCACGCGCATGGGCTCGGGCGACTACCAGAAGCTCGCGGCCACGCAGCGGGCCGTGGCGCCCAGCGGCTTCGGGCGGGTGGTGCAGGGGGCCAAGGACGTGGTGTTCCGCAACGACTTCCTGCCCTTCTTCGCCTTCGTCACGGCGCTCCTGGGCCACCCGGGTGTGTTCCTGCTGCCCTTCGCCGTCGGCGCAGTGTTCGCCGCCGGCGACGCGGTCTGGCCCCTCCTGCAGCCCCGCCCCGCCTCGACCCCGTCCCGCGCCTGACCGCTCACCCCCGGGCGCCCGCGGCCCGCTCGGGCGGCGCCCCCAGCGAGACGGGGTTGGGCCGCTGGAGCACCCACTCCACCGCAGCCGCCCACCGCCGGTAGGCGACCGGACCGGTGACGCGCGCCCCCTCGGCGGCGTGCTGGGCCACCGCGTCGGCCAGCGCCGAGGCCGTCTCGGGGCACTGCAGCCACAGATCCGCCTCGTCGTAGACCGCGTGGGACAGCGTGGTGAAGTTCGAGGATCCGAGCTGGGCCACCTGCCGGTCGAAGACCATCAGCTTCGTGTGGACCATCCGTGGGTGGAGGCTGATGTGCAGGTGGGGCGGCGCCCCCGTCCGCCGGCGGAGCTGGTCGATGAAGCGGTGGTTCAGATCATGGACGATGTTGGCCCGCGCCGCGGTCACCAGGGTCACCTCGACCCCCCGCGCCACGCACCGCACCAGGGCGTCCAGGATCCGCCCGTCGCCGAAGTAGGCCATCTCGATGTGCACGCTCTCGCGGGCCGCCTCGAGGGCCGCCAGCCGCTGCCGGAACACATTGAACTGGCGAGCCTGACCCGGCGGCGTGGTGTTGACCAGGAAGTCCACCGGCCCCTGGATGGGCCCGCCCCGGCCGGCCCGGCGCGCCCGGTAGCGCTCCACGTACCGTGCCCCGTCCAGCCGGACCATGAAGTCCAGCCACTCATGGCGGAAGTGGTCGCCCACGTTCACGCCCCCCATCAGCAGCCGCTCGTCATCGAAGATGAAGACCTTCGAGTGGTCGTGGCGGCGGGCCCCGTGGCGCAGCGCCACCTGCGGGTGGCTCGCGAGCCGCTCCGCCAGCGCGTTGGGCTCCTGCCGCCGGGTGGGGCCGCGGCGATAGGCCCACGACAGCGCCTCCACGCGGGCGCGCTCGCCCAGGGTCAGGCGCTTGTTGAAGAAGCTGTGTTTGTTGGGATCGATGTGCTCGTAGATGGCGCCGATGCGGTCCTTCTCGATGTGCAGCGACACCCCGCGCTCCGCGGCCGCCAGCGCATGCTCGGCGAGCTGGTTGCCGGTGTCGTCGTCGTGCCAGATGAACACCGTGATCTCGGCCCGCGCCCGGCACCGGTCGAGCTCGCCCGTCATGGTCTGGAAGGCGGCCTCACCCGAGCTGAGGACGGTAAGGCCGGGCACCGGCGACGGGATGGTCCCCGGCGCCTGCGTGGGGGCGCGTACGGCGCCGAGGGGGTTCAGGCGGGTCATGGCGGATCCTCCGTCGGGTGACTGGCCCCCCCTTGAAGCAAGACGCCGGCCAGCCGCGCCGCGCAGGGCCGACGCCCGCAGAACCCCGCGGCGGCGCCGCCCGAGCGCCGAACTTTTCATCCATCGTTTGGGGTACCGGTGCTCCGACGTCGGTCGTGGCCGAGGTGGCGTGGCAAGCCCTCTTGATCCCACAACGGGAACAACATAGCGTGATTAGCGGAGGTCGCTGTGCGCGTGATTGCCCGCCGGACGTTGCGCGAGTTCTGGGAAGCCGGTCATGGCGACGCCGAGGAACCCCTGCGCGCGTGGTTCGCTGAAGCCCAGGCGGCCGAGTGGACCACGATGGCCGACATCAAGGCGCGCTACGCGCACGCCAGCATCGTCGACAGCGAGCGGGTGGTGTTCAACATCGGCGGCAACAAGTACCGCCTGGTGGTGAAGCTCTGGTTTCCCACCCGCGCGGTCTGGATCAAGTTCATCGGGACCCACGCCGAGTACGACCGGCTGGACGTCTCGTCGCTTTGAGGGCGGAGGGACCCATGCAGATTCGACCCATCCGGAACGACGCCGACCACGCCCTGGCGATCGAGCTCGTGGAAGACCTGTGGGGGGCCGAGGCTGGCACCCGCCAGGCCGAGGCCCTGGAGGTCTTGCTGACCCTCATCGACGACTACGAGGCCCGCCACCACGCCATTGGCCCGCCCGACCCCATCGCTGCCATCGAGTTCCGCATGGAACAGCAGGGCCTGACCCGCAAGGACCTGGAGCCCCTGATCGGCGGCCGCGGCCGAGTGTCCGAGGTGCTGAACCGCAAGCGCCCGCTCACGCTGGCGATGATCCGGCGGCTGCACCGCGAGCTGGGCATCCCCGCCGAGGTGTTGTTGCACGAGGGCTCGGAGACAGCGGCGTAGGCCCGGCGAGACTGAACGCCCAGCGGGCGAAGTGTCCGCCGCCCGAGACGCCGAATGCTCAGGCGGCCGAAGCCTCCAGTCGACTCGCAGCCCACCGCGCGTGAGGGCGACCCGGGCTACTCCGGCGGCGTCAGCCAGCGGGCCAGCCGGAAGCCGCTGTGGGGGGTGCTGGTGGCGCCCACGTTCCCCACCCGCATGACCGTCGGCGGAGTGTCGACGTCGCCCCCTTTCACCTGGCGATCCCCGTCGTAGTCGTAGACGTACGGATCCACCTCGCCGTCTGGGATGTCGGGCCACGGTCGATCCGTGTCCGCCACCAGCTCGCTCACGTTGCCCAGCACGTCGTAGAGCCCGAACGCGTTGGGCTGCAACTGCGCCACGGGCTGCAGCCGCCGCTCGCTGTTCTCCCGGTGCCAGGCGTAGGGGTCCAGCGCCTCGGCCGTAAGCGGGCCGTCGGGCGCCGGGGCCGGCAGGTGGCTGTCGCCTCCCGCCCGGGCCGCGCAGGCCCACTCGGCCAGGGTCGGCAGGCGATAGCCCAGGCACGCCCTGTCGAAGCCCTCCGATCGACGGGGCTGCCGGGCAAACGGGTAGCAAGCGGGCAGCCCCTCACGCTCGGACAGGGCGTTTGCGAACCGCTCGGCCAGGTAGGGCGCGACGCACCGCACCGGGCAGGTCGGGCACGGCGTGTTGGCGCACGCCGCACTCCCAGGCAGCTCGCCCATCAGCGCCACCCACTGCGCCTGCGTGACCTCAGTGCGCCCGATCCAGAACGGCCGGGTGAGCACCACCTCGCGCGCCGGGTAGGTCGTCGCGTTCTCCAGCTCGCCGCGATCGCCCATCCGGAACGGCTCGGGCGTCAGCTCCACCCCCCAGGTCGCCAAGCTCGCCGCGCCCGGCGCCGCGTCCTGCGCGCCCGCGTCCACCGCGATCTCGGCGTCCGGCGCGTCGCCCCCGCCTCCCGGGGCGCACCCGAACAGCGCAGCACACCCGACCATCGTCACGATCCACTGCCCCATGCTGCCCTCGCCCTGCCTTTGAATGCAGTCGACCGTGCTCGGCGTGCTCAGCCGAACACATCCTCCAGGTCGGCCGCCCGCAAGGTCTGCTCGGCCCACCGGTTCAGATCTTCCTCGGGCGCGCTCGCCAAGCGGGCGTGCACCCACTCGGGCAGGTCACCGAAGCGCAGCTTGAGCAGCCGCTCCAGCATCCGCGCCTCGCCGCGCAGGATCCCCTGCTCGATGCCCTGTTCGATGCCCTTCTCGATCCCGATTCGCTCGGCGGTGCTCACGTACGGCATGCGGCGCTCCTCTTCGAACTTCGCCAGATCATGATGAAAGCGGCCTGCCAAGTCGAGCGGCAGCCGCAGCGTCCAGTCGATGAAGGTGTACAGGTTGAGCACATCGTCGCGGCGCCAGCCGCGGTCGTAGAGGCTCTTGGCCAGGGTCAGCTTGGCGTCCAGCCGCGCCTGGGGATCGCGCCGGGTGCGCCGGGCCCGCAGGTAGGCGTCCACCACCACCGCGAAGGGGTTGGCCGGATCGCCCGGGGCCAGATCCAGCAGCTTCACGGTGGGGAACTCGAAGCGCGCCCGGCACCCCCACAGCGCGTGCTGGTAGTCCGCCGGCCGCCAGCCCGGCTCCAGGTCGGCCAGGATGGCGAAGCTGGCCACCGGCTCAGCGTAGGTGTGCATCAGGCGCGTGTGGCACTCGAACATGCGCCGGGCGAAGTCGGTGACCCGCGCGGCCTGCACCTCCACATGCACCAGCACCTGCACGGGCGTGCCGTCCCGCCGGCGGGTGTAGCTCCAGGAACTGAGAAACTCGACCGAAGTCGACAAGGAACTCAGGGTCAACTTGCGACAGCAATCTTCAGAGTCGCTGTTCGCGAGGTGAGCCACGCCACTTCCAGCAGACTGTGATATGGCACGCGTCGGCAACTGGCTCCTGGGCTCGCCTTGATGCGTTGGTGCCTGCGCCCAGACGGACAGCGCCTGGGTGATATCGAAGAGCCGTAGCAACGCCCGGCAGCGGCTCTTCCGCCGGCTGCGCGACCAGCCAAAGGCCCACCTCGGTTTCCACCAACATCTCCTCCATCCGACGAATCTCATCCCAAATGGAAACCAGTTTGGCCAAACCCGACCCGGCTCTTGCCTTCGTGGTCGATGGATCGCCGATGGCGTCCGCGGCTGCTCGCGCATTGTTGAGCACTTGCAACGGCCCTGGACCACCCGTTGGAAGCTGACGGTCGGACCCAAGAGCCAAGCTCCAGAGACGCGTTACCTCGTCCTGCTCCAGCCGAAGTGCAATGCTGGATGCGCTCTCTTCCCGACCATCAGAACGGGCCGGCGTCTGGTGCCAGCGGATGTTATCGAGAACTTCCGCGAGCATGACGTACCAGGCTTCAGCGGAACCGGGCAGCCGAAGCTCCTGATCCATTGACGCCGCGGTGGACTCATCCAAGCTCCACCCCTGCCTCTCGACCAGTCCCCTGATGATTCCCCTGAAGTCCTGAACAGACACGCTGCGCACAGCTGACGATTGCGCACTCCTGGTAGGCACCACGGGCGATTCCGGCGATTCCGCGGCTCGCATGGCCGAAGCGCTCTGACGCTCCTCAACGACGATTCGCATACCAAGGAGCATGTCTGACTCGACGAAGTGCTTGTGCACCCAGCCAGACTGAGCATGGCGGCACCCATACTGGTTGGAGATGGCGCTACCTCCCCGTACGACTGCGTAGACGCCGCGAAGCCCAGGGCGGGAAGAAGCGCAGAATTCGTTAACGTTTCCGGCCATGTCGTGGAGCCCGAAGTCGTTGGCCGCCTTCTCGCCTACTGGATGGGTTTCTCCGCCACTGTTCTCCTCGTACCAAGCGATCTTGGCCAGGTCTTGTCGTTCGAATCCGGCGTAGTGTGGGGTCGCCGTCCCTGCTCTGGCTGCGTACTCCCACTCCTCCTCTGACGGGAGACGGATCGGCAGGCCGAGAGACTCGCTCGCAGCTTCCAAGAACGCCTGCGCTTCGGCGAAGCTGATGTTCTCAACAGGGCGGGAGTCGCCCCGAAACTGGCTGGGGTTCTCGCCACGAACCGCTTGCCAAAGTGCCTGGGTGATCGGCGTCTCGCCAAGCCAGAATCCGTATTCGATGCGTTGAAGACGACGGGCACCCTCATCCTCGGTACGCCCCTCTTCGTCTTCAGGAGAACCTATCAGGAACTCACCCGGCGGAATCCAGCGCAGGCGCTGGACCACCTCGCCCACGGCGAACGCCACGAAGACACCGTGCTCGTCTTCGCCCCACTCCACCGCCCAGGTGGGTGGCTGGCCAGAACGTGCCCAGGCCGGCGCATGATGGCCCGTGTTCTCGACGTCGCCTCGCGTTGATGAGACTGGTCGCTTCAGAATGTCGGCAGTATATGCCAGCAACTCCTGCGGTGTGGGCCGCCCCATCCAGTGAAAGTGCGAGAGCACCTCGGCTCTGATTCTGGAGTCACGGACGCCAAACCATCGGAGCAAGACTTCTGACTGCTGCTGTTGGGAAAGCCCAAGCAGTTCTACCTGTTCATAGCCTCGCGGAAGAGTGACATCCTCAAGCCAACGGGTCATCAGAACTACGGTTGCTCTCGGAAGTTGCCAGCGTAGTTCTTCGAGGGCCGCCACCAGGCTTGGTCGCTGAATTGGAGCGACCTCATCAAATCCATCTAAGACGAGGCAGACTTCCTCGACGACGCTCCAGAGGAGCGCCGTAGCGGCGTCCGCCTGGCTTGTCTCGTAGATGGCAAGACTTCGCATCGCCGAGTCTGCCCACCAGCCACGCACCGCGAAGTCTTGCACAGTCGCCAATGCAACGTAGACTGGTAAAACGTCCCCATCCCCTGTTGCCAGACGATGGATCGCACGGCGCGCACAAGATGTCTTGCCAGCACCGGCGGGGGCCACCAAGGTTCGGAATCCTGGCTCACTGAATACGGCGTCGACACTCTGGACTGTGCCACTTTCCCGGCGGACCTCCATCTCAAGGAACGGAGGGGTTCCAGTTGCCGGCTTGAAAACTCCGCCGACGCTGCTTCGCCAGGAAGCGAAGGCCTTTTCGAGGCTGCTGTCTTCCAAGGCTACGCTCCAGCGGGAATATCGACTTGTCGGTCGAAGGTCATTCCTGGTTCCAATGTGGGACGAAACACCCGGTGGTGGCCAGAACCGCGTTCGACTCCGCTAGAACCGCGGTCGGCTCGAACGCGGGCACCGTGAAGAAGGCGAGCTTCATATCTTCCTCGGCTTCGAGGGCCAATTCCGCGAAATCAAGCGAGCGCCGCTAGGCGGCGAGGGGGACGGTTTGCCCCGCTCACCCGCGGACTCCGTCGGCGCGGCGGCTCCGCGTCCGGGCTGCACCGGGCTCCGCCCGGCCTGGGGCTCCGCCTCTGGCTGAACTCGGGCAAGGCGGAAGCCCTGGTTGTGGCGGCGCCAGCCTGGGGGGCTCCCGCCCGGGTACGTTGACCGCGCGTCGCGGGCGGAGTTGTAACAGGCGCCACCCCAGCCGCACCCTTCGCCGCGCGCAGGGCAAGTGGGGTTCAAGCTCGCAACCGTCCTAGACATCCCAACCCAATTGCCTGAACTCCGAGGACAGCCCTGCCAGAATATCCTCCACGTGGGAGTCGCCGTTCTCGGGCTCGAAGACCGGCTCGCCTCCATCAAACGGAGCATGGTTGACCCAAGTGTCATCGAATAGTTGACAGAGCCGATCAAAGAGTTCGTCGTAGCTCGTTGCCTCAAAGATCTCATCGTGATCCAGGCTCACTATGGCAGCGCCCCGGGATCTCTCCAGCCGAAGGTCGGCAACGGCTCGAACCACAGCATCCCGTGCTTCTGCCTCGAAATAGGACAATTGCTCAGGCGTGTGATTGGGGTCGGAGCGCGGAAACTGCCAACGCCCTTGCCCGCTGCTCCGGGTGCCAAGTTTGTCAGACCAGGGCGTACGGGCAATGACTTGTTCTGAACTCGGAGCCGCGTCGTGCTCCAGCGCCGCGTGACTTCGGACGAGCCTGAATCCCAGAGCGGCGTACCTTACGCTCGGGTGGATCGGATCCCGCGAGGCGGATCGCAGGTTGCGGGCCGGGGAGTCCCAGGAACCGCCGCGACCAACGCGCATTTCGCGACTGCTCGGACCAGGAGGATCTTCGGTGACTTCGCTAAGGTACGTGGGTTGCCAGTAGGCTTGGCACCACTCCCAGACGTTACCCAGAATGTCGTAGAGGCCGAACGGGTTGGGCTGCTTCTGCGCCACCTTACGGGTTCCCCCAACCACACCCGGCACACGCGAGAAGGGCATACCCTTCCCTTGATCAAAGCCCTGGCCGCTATTTCCCTCATACCACGCGATGGTAGCGAGTTCCGGCGCGTCGTAGGTGCCCTTCAGGGTCAGGTCACCCACCCACGTCGCGGTCTGCGTGCCTGCCCGGCAGGCATACTCCCACTGCGCCTCAGTAGGCAGCTCTGCGCCGAAGCCGTGCTCGTCCCGCAGTCGCTCGAAGAAGCGCTGGGTGTCGTCCCAGCTCACCTGCTCCACCGGGCGCTCGGGGTCTTGGAAGCTACTCGGGTTCTCACCCATGACCGCCACCCACAGCGCTTGGGTCACCGGGGTCTCGCCCAGCCAGAAGCCGCGGGTCAGGGTAACCTCGTGCTGGGGGCCTTCGTCGTCGTCGCGCCCGGCTTCGCCCCCAGGCGAGCCCATGGTGAACCGGCCCGGCGGGATCCACCGCAGCCGGTGCTTCACCTCGCCCACCTTCAGGGTGGCCCACAGCCCGTAGCGGTCACGGCCGGCGGCACAGGCCCACTCGGGGCGGGTCCAGCGGGCCAGGGTCACGGCGACCGAGCCGAGGTCCACGCGCAGCTCTTCAGCTTCGGGCAGCGCCATGCCATCGGCGTAGGCTCGTCGCCGGCCGGTTGGGCCGCCGACCACCACCCCCCGCCCCTGTGCCGGCAGGACGGCCAGCGGACTGCCGGGCCCCTGGGGCCCAGCCCACTCGGGCCCCTGAGCCCAGCCCCACTCCAGCCGGCCGCCCACCTGCAGCAGCCGCCGGTGCCCCCGCCGCGCACTGGGCTCGGGCGGCCGTGGCGTAGAGACGCTGGGCGGCACCTCGACCCACGGCTGATCGGCGGCCGCGCGCTGCCACAAGGCGTCAGCGACTTCCCGCAGCCCGGCGTCCAGGCGGTCGGCGGGCGGTAGACGCTGAACGACGCGCAGGGCGTAGTCGGCCAACTGCCCTGAAGACGCCCCCACCGTCGCGCCCAGCCCATGCAGGAAGTGCCTGGCCGCGGCGATGTCTCCCGGTGCGGTGCTGGCGTCAGCGACACCCCACACCACGCTCTCCAGGTGATGAAGTGCGCTGGGCAGGCCCTCGCGCCAGGCGCAGACCACCTGTGCCGCCCGCTGACGCAGCGGGCGCGGCAGGTTGGAATAGCGAGCCAGGTGGGGGTGCATCGCCCGGCCATCGAGCACCACCCCCAGCAGCGGATCGCGGCCCACGACGTCCGGGTCGTTCCAGATCCGCAGCTCGGCGTCCAAGCCAAGGCCAGGCACCAGCAGTCGAAGGGCACGCAACAGGCCGGGCTGTACGACGCCCAGCGGCGACAGCAGGGTCCTAAGCACTCCAAGCGCCCCCTCGGAGCCTGGCCGGTCGCCCCACTGGACGGCGTGCCAGGCCGAGTGGCGGCAGAGCAACGGGTCGGGCACCAGGGCCACCGGGGTCACGCCTCGGGCTCGAACGTCCCGGCCATGGGTCGTCCACAGGTGCTCAAGGCGCTGTGCGCCATGGGTGCCCAGATCGCCGACGTAAAGGACGTGGTCGCCCGGGCCCAGATCGTCGAGGCCCGGTCGCCCGTCGCCCTCCACCACCTGGACCGTCACGGTCCCTCGGGCGGCGGTCTGGATGAGCCTGACCGTCAGGTCGACCTGCTCGGACCACACGGGGATGAGCCGTTCGCTGCGGTCGATCCACAGGTGTACCCGCTGCGGCCAGGCGAGCCTGGACCCGCGAGGGATTCGGGTCAGTGGCCTGCCGCGGCTGAGGAGGTGGACCAGACGCTGGAGGTCGGGGCTTCGCCGAAGCGTGTGGGCCCCAAGGCCGGTTTGCAGTCGCGGCCAGAGTCGGTGCCACGGCTCGGCCTCGGGGAGCTTGGCGCAAGGCGCGAGCCCGCGTTCGGGCTCGGTCACCTGGCTGAGGGACAACGGCCTGGGTTCAGCCTTGGGCTGGGCGGGCGGTGGCTTGGACTCGTCCAGGATCTCAAGGCGCTCCGCCCGCCAGAAGGGCACCCGAGGGGCATCGGCAGGGCGGGCCCCGGCCGTTCGGGTCGGCGCCGGCTCTACGTTGCCGACTGCCTGGCGCCGCTGCACCGGGATCGGCCGCTCGGGATCGATCAGCTCTGCCAGCGCCTGCACCGACCACCCGGCAGCCCGAAGGCGCGCCAGATCCGCCAGTCCCAGCGCCGGGCCCCGCCCCATCATCAGCCTTGGTTCCGACGCAGGTGGCCGTGCTTGTCCAGGGCGAACTCCGCCAGGTCGTCCAGCAGCGCCTCGCGCTTCGAGGCCGGAACGTCACGGACCGCGCGCAGCAGGTCGATGTACTCGGCGGTGCCGGGCCGGGCCACCTGCGGCGGGAGGCGAAGCCGGTTGGTGGCCACCAAGGTGGCGGCCCCTTCCAGGTCAGCGCGGGTCAGCCCACTCCCTTCGAAGTACTGCTCGCCCCGCTCGAACAGCCACGACTCCAAGCGTGCCTGGTCTTCGGGCAGAGCCAGGTGGAGTACCCAGCAGCGGCGCAGGAACGCATCGGGCAGGGCCCGCTCTTCGTTGGTGGTGATGACCACCAGCGGCGAAGGCGCGTCCTTCGCGAGCTGCACGGTCTTCTGCCCCGGGGCGCGGAAGCGCCGATGGCCCAGGGCGTCCAGCAGTCCATTCGGGATGGCGCTGTCGGCCTTGTCGATCTCGTCGATGAGCACCACGCACCCCTTGGGCGCCGGGTCGGGCTCTCCAGGCCGGGTTGACTGCTGCGGCTCCTCCTCGGGCCGCTTGGCGCGTTCGGCCTGCCGGCGGGCGTCGGTCCAGTCGAAGGCCCACCACAGCGGACCGGGGACCACGAACTTCTCGATCTTCACGGCGTCGCGCACCGCGTCGTCCAACGCGTCCGCCGACTCGGCCGCTGCCTTCTCGGGGTGATGCGCGTACAGGGCGCCCTGGACCTGCGCTTCGGCCAGGCGGGCCACGTCGTCGACGGTGTAGAGCAGATCGCGGGTCTCGGTGCGGGCGTCCACGGTGAACGGGATGTAGGCCCGCTCGAGCGCGACCGCCGCAGCGCGGGCGAGCTGGCTCTTGCCGGTGCCGGGCTCACCGCGCACCAGCAGCGGCCGCTGCGACGCGAGCGCCGCGTTGATGGCCAGCAGCTCCCGGCGCTCGAAGACGTGGGCGGCCCGCTCGAAACCGTCGGATTCGGGCAGGGGCACGGTGACGGTTTCGGCCACCTTCAGGGCACGGCCAGAGGCATCCAGGAAGGTCATTCTTCTTCTTTCCCTCGCAAGGTCTTCAGCACGCGGGTGAGCGCCTGGGCGAGCGCGCGCTCCCAGTCGGTCTTCTGGCTTTGGGGTCGGACCACCAGGTCCAGCTCCGGCAAGTCAGTGCTCAGGCCGATCAGCGCCGCACGCCACCGGTCTTCCGGATCCTGGTCCACCACCAGATAGGGGGTGGGCGGCGCGGGTGGGCCGGGAAGGCGGGCGCCCAGCTTCTCGTACCGAGCCTGCCAGGTCTGAAATCGGGTGCGCGCGGTGCGCAGGCTGCCGTTCACCTCGAACAGGGTCCGCTCGGGGAGGTCGGCCTCGAGAGCCAGCCCTTCGGCGACCGCCTGGGCAAACTGCTTCAGGCCCGCGGCCTGGCCGACCTGACCGTAGTAGTGGGCCACGGTCTCGCGGATGCGCTTCGCGTCCTCCGTCTCGGGGATGGGGGCATGCGTGACGGCAAAGGCCGAGACGTGCTTGGCCGTCAAGCCGCACGCCTCGGCGCCGGGGCGCGGCTCGAAGAAGCTCGGGCGGCTCTGCTGGGCCGCGATGGCCAGCTCCAGCAACGTGTTGCTCTGAGCGGCACAGGCATGCCAGCGAGGGTCGCTCAGCTCGCCTTGGGCGGCCGATGCCACCTGCGGGTTCGCCTGGAGCAGCCATGGGATCAGCTCCGCCACCAAGAGCAGGAAGCTGCGCTTGCCTTCAACTGCGGCGCAGGTGTCGTCCAGCGCGCTGACGACCTCCCACGCCTCGGCTGCCAGCATCCGGGTGGCCAGGTGCGTCGCATCCGCGGGCTCTACGTCGAGCAGCGTGGCCATGAGGGTCGTGAACTCGGGCTCTCGCCCCAGCGCCTCGGCCAACCACTTCTGCAGGCGGGCTTCGAGGTCAGGTGTTGGTGGGGTCGCAGCAGGTGTTGGCGTCGCCCCACCGGCTTCGTCCTCGACGCCGCAAAGCTGCAGGAGGGGTCCTACCCAGTCGCCCGACGCGACACCGCCCGTGAGGTCGATCCAGCGGTAGGTTCGCAGGAAGGCCCCCATGCTCGTTGGGGGCGCGCCGGGCAGCAAGACGGGGACGATGGGCTTTCGCAGCGCCTCGGCGGCTTCAAACTCCCGCTGTTGAACCGGGCCCAGCCCGTGCGCCCCCACGGCGACAACCACGGCGGTCGATCGCACGAGGCTGGACTCGAGCGCACGCTGATACGGGATGCCATAGGGCAGGTTCTCGGTGTCCAGCCAGGTCTTCACACCGAAGCCGGCGAGCAGTCGCTTGAGCTGCTCGATGTACCGCCTGTCCTTCGAGTTGTAGCTGAGGAAGAGCACGTGAGCGACCCGCCGTCCCGTAGCCAGCCCACTGTGCCACGGGCGACTTCGGCCGCCAACCGCCCCACAGGGTTGGTTGCGCCAGCCCCGCTCCCCGAGAGCCCCGGCGGCCCGCAGGTCGCCTTCCCGCGCCCGAACGGGCCGGGCCCCTGCCGCGCTACCCCTTCAAATACGCGATGATGTCCGCCAGATCCTCGCTCGACAGCTCGTCCGGCTCGAAGAACGGCATGGGCCCCGGGGTGCTGTCCGCGGCGTCGTTCATGCCCGAGGGCGGGGGGCCCGAGGTGCGCACCTTCTGGGCGATGCGGCCCGCCGTGTAGCCGCGCAGCGCGGCGGTGGGGTAGGCCGCCGTGGGGCCCACCTTCAGGGCGCTGTTGTGGCACACGCCGCAGACGGCGTTGTACTTGGCCTCGCCGGCCGCGGCGTCGCCGCCGGCGTAGGCGGCCTCGTAGGCGGCCTCGTCGGCCAGCACCTCGGGGGCCAGGGCGTTGGGGGCGGTCACGGCCTCGTCCGAGATGGACTGCAGGTAACCCTCCAGGGCCGTCCACTCGGCGCTGTCGGCGGTGAGGGCGGCGCCGCCCATCCAGCCGGTGACGCAGGCGTTGGTGGCGGCCAGCAGGTCGGGGGCGCCGCCGCCCTTAAAACTCTCGCGGTAGGCGATGTCCATCAGGCTCACGCCCGAGAGGCCGACGTCGGTACCGTCGTTGGAGTGGCAGGTGGCGCAGGTGGCCTGGTTGCCGGCGACGCCCAGGGCCGCCGAGGCGGCGCCGCTGTAGTAGGCCACGCCGTCGGTGCCCATGCCGGCGCCCATGTCGGCGCCGTCGCTGCCGCTGTCGTCGTCGCAGCCGGTCAAGGCCACGAGGCCCACGCACACCGCGGCTTGTGCCGCTGATCGCCAGAAACGCATGTGATCTCCCTTGTTGGCTCAAGTCATGGCGGGGTGCCACGGGGGGCCGTACGGGGCTGCGGCGGGCGCGTTACGCTCGGCGCTCGACTCGGACGCAGAACGACTTTTCTGGCTTTAGTTGACCGGAAAACTCTGATTTCATCCCCGGTGTGCGACCGCGAGCAAAGGGCCATCATCCGCTGGCACGGACCGGCTCGCGAACGGAGGGGATTCCATGAGCGCCGAGAAGCCGAAGTACCACCCGCAGACGCTGGCGCTCCACGCCGGCTACACGCCCGACGCCACCACGGGCAGCCGGGCGGTGCCCATCTACTACACGTCCAGCTACGTCTTCAAAGACACGGACCACGCGGCCCGGCTCTTTGCGCTGCAGGAGTTCGGGAACATCTACACCCGGATCATGAACCCCACCACCGACGTCTTCGAGCAGCGCATCGCGGCGCTCGAGGGCGGGGTGGCGGCGCTGGCGGTGGCCAGCGGGCAGGCGGCCGAGACGCTGACGCTCACCACGCTCATGCGCGCGGGCGACGAGTTCGTGGCCAGCACCAGCCTGTATGGCGGCACCTTCAACCTGTTCAAGGTCACGCTGCCGCGGCTGGGCATCAAGGCGCGCATGGTGGGGCTGAACGACTTCGAGGGCATCGAGGCCGCCATCAACGAGAACACCAAGGCGCTGTACTGCGAGAGCCTGGGCAACCCCAACCTGGACGTGCCCGACTTCGAGCGGCTGGCCGACATCGCCCACCGCCACGGCATCCCGCTGGTGGTGGACAACACGGCGGCGTCGGCGGCGCTGGTGCGGCCCATCGAGCACGGCGCCGACATCGTGGTGAACTCGGCCACCAAGTACATCGGCGGGCACGGGCAGGCCATCGGCGGGGTGATCGTGGACTCGGGCCGCTTCGACTGGGCGGCCAGCGGGCGCTTCCCCGAGTTCACCGATCCCAACCCGGGCTACCACGGGCTGGTGCTGAGCCAGGCCTTCGGGCCGCTGGCGTTCATCCTGAAGGCGCGGGTGGAGGGCCTGCGGGACATGGGCGCGGCCCTGTCGCCCCACAACGCCCACAGCTTCATCACCGGGCTCGAGACGCTGCACCTGCGGGTGCACCGCCACGCGGCCAACGCGCTGACGGTGGCCGAGCACCTGCAGCGGCACCCGAAGGTGGGCTGGGTGCGCTACCCCGGGCTGCCCGACGACCCCGCCCACGACCTGGCGAGCAAGTACTTCGAGGGTGGCTACGGCGGCCTGGTGACCTTCGGGCTGCAGGGCGGCTTCGACGCCGCGAAGGCGGTGGCCAACGGCGTGGAGCTGTTCAGCCTGCTGGCGAACATTGGCGACACCCGCTCGCTGATCATCCACCCCGCCAGCACCACCCACCAGCAGCTCAGCGCGGCGGATCAGGCGGCCAGCGGGGTCACGCCGGCCATGATCCGCCTGTCGGTGGGCCTGGAGCACCCGCAGGATCTCATCGCCGATCTGGATCAGGCGCTGGCGAAGGTGTGATCCAGACCACCCTGACCCTGCCGCCGCTGCCCCTGGAGGGCGGCGGCGTGGTGGAGCCGCACCGCACCCGGGTGTGGCAGGCGGGCCCCACAGATGGGCCCGTGGTGCTGCTGGTGCACGCCCTGACCGGCGACGCGCAGGCGGGGGGCGAGGGCGGCTGGTGGGCCCCGGTGATCGGGCCGGGCCGGGCGCTGGATCCCACCACCCACCGGCTGGTGTGCGTGAACAACCTGGGCTCGTGCTACGGCAGCTCGGCGCCCACCGACGCGGGGTTCCCCCGGCGCACGACCCAGCCCCCGCCGGGGCCCGCCCCCCAAAAGGGGCACTTCACGGATCCCGCCGCCGCCCTGCCCGCCGTGATCACCCCCTGGGATCAGGCGCGGGCGATCCTGCAAGCCCTTGACGCGCTTGGCATTTCGAGCGTGGAGCTGGTGACGGGCGGCTCGCTGGGGGCGTGCATCACCCTGTGCCTGGCGGCCCTGGATCCGCCGCGATTCAAGCGCATGGCGCCCTTCGCCGGCTGCCTGGCGGCGTCGCCGTGGATCATCGCGCTGAACCACACCGCGCGGCAGACGTTGCTGGCCGATCCGGGCTGGCCTGACGACCCCGCGCGGGGGCTGGCGCTGGCGCGGCAGCTCGCCATGATCAGCTACCGGGCCGAGCCGGGCATGGCGATGCGCGACGACCGGCAGCAGGTGGGCGACGGCTGGGCGCCCCGCGATCCATACCGCGTGCAGACCTGGCTGGAGCACCAGGGGCAGAAGCTGGTGGCCCGCTTCGACGCGCAGGCCTACCTGTGCCAGCTCGATGCCATGGACCACCACGACGTGCAGCGGCCCCAGCCGGGCATGGCCGGCGATCCCCTGGGCCGCGTGACCGCGAGCTGCCTGGCGGTGGGCATCGACACCGACATGCTGTACCTGCCGGCGCACAGCGCGCGCACGGCGCAGGCGCTGCAGGCCCGCGGGGTCCACGCCGAGCACGCCGAGATCCACAGCCCCTTCGGCCATGACGCCTTCCTCATCGAGTGGGCCCAGCTCGACGGTTTGCTGCGGCGGGCGCTGGCCCTGCCCCCTGGTGGTTCGCCATGAGCGCGCGCCCCCTGGTGATGAAGTTCGGCGGCACCTCGGTGGCCACCCCCGAGCGGCTGGCGCGGGTGGTGGAGATCGTGGCCGACGCCCGCGCCCAGGGCGCGGTGGCGGTGGTGGTGAGCGCCATGGGCGACACAACCGACCGGCTGATCGACGCGGTGGAGGCCGCCGCCCGGGGCGACGCTGCGCAGGCCGAGGCGCTGGTGGATGGCATGGCCGACCTGGCCGTGCAGTGCGCCATGGGGGCCCTGGCCACGCTGGAGGCGCCCACCGACGGGGTGCACGCCACCGTGCGCGGGCTGCTGCGCCCGCTGCGCGAAGTGCTGCACGGGGTGGGCCTGCTGCGGGAGCGCACGCCGCAGACCCTGGACCTGGTGCTGAGCTTCGGCGAGCGGCTGTCGGCCACGGTGCTGGCCCAGGTGCTGAACGCCCGCGGCGTGCCCGCGGTGTACGTGGACGCCCGGGACTGGACCGTCACCGACGCCCGCTTCACCCACGCCCTGGTGGACTGGCCCGCCACCCAGGCCGCCCTGGACGCGCTGCGGCCTGGCTGGGGCGACCGGGTGCCGGTGGTCACGGGGTTCCTGGGGCGCACGCCCGACGGGCGCACCACCACCCTGGGGCGCAACGGCAGCGACTACACCGCCACCCTGCTGGCCCGCGGCCTGAACGCCTACGAGGCCTGCCGCTGGACCGACGTGAGCGGGGTGATGACCGCCGATCCGCGGCGGGTGCCCGAGGCCTACCCCCTGGCCCGCATGACCTTCATGGAGGCGCTGGAGCTGGCCAACTTCGGCGCCAAGATGTTCCACCCGCGCACCATGATCCCGCTCATCGAGTCGGGCATCCCCATGCGCATCCGCAACACCCTGCGCCCCGCCGATCCCGGCACGGTGGTGGACGCCACGGGCGGCGACGACGAGGGGCGGCCCACCTGCGTCACCAGCCTGGAGCATCTGGCGCTGGTGGATCTGCAGTGGCGCAAGGTGAACCAGCGCGCCCAACTCGCCGACCGGGTGCTGGGGGCCCTGGACCGCGCCGGGGTGCCGGTGTGGATGTTCAACCAGGCCGCCCACGGGCAGGCCATGGCGGTGGTGGTGGACGCCGATCGGCTGCCCCAGGTGCAGGCGCTGCTGCAGGCCGAGCTGGCCGGCGAGCTGGCCCGCCACGAGGTGCAGCCCCTGCGGGTGCAGGCGCCCGTGACCCTGCTGACCCTGGTGGCCGAGGCCATGGGCCGCACGGTGGGGGTGGCGGGGCGGCTGTTCGCGGTGCTGGGCCGGGTGGGCGTGCTCATCCGCGCCATCGCCCAGGGGGCCAGCGAGCGCAGCATAAGCTGCGTCATCGACGCCGCCGACACCGCGGTGGCCGTGCGCACGGTGCACGACGCTTTCAACCTGGCCCACCAGAAGGTGAGCCTGGTGCTGCTGGGCAAGGGCACGGTGGGCGGCGAGCTGCTGCGCCAGATCGCCCAGCAGGCCGCCACCCTGGAGGCCGAGCACGACCTGCAGATCCGGGTGGTGGCGGTGGGCGATCGGCTGGGCTGGGCCTTCGCCGAGGACGGCCTGCCCCTGCCCGCCGTGGACGCCCCGCGCACCCCGTGGGCCGAGGGCCCGCCCGGCGACGGCGCGGTGCCCGCCGATCTGGGGCGCCTGTTCGAGCAAGTGCGCCGCCTGCCCGTGCCCATCCTGGTGGACTGCACCGCCGCTGGGGGGCTGGCGCCCACCTACCTGGCAGCCTTCGAGCACGGCCTGCACGTGGTGGCCGCCAACAAGAAGCCGCTGACGGGCCCCGCCGCCGAGCACGCGGCGCTGGTGGCCGCCGCCCGCCGCCACAGCCGCGGCTTCGCCCGCGAGACCACCTGCGGGGCCAGCCTGCCCGTCATCGAGACGCTGCGGGATCTGGTGCGCACCGGCGACACCGTGCGCCGGGTCGAGGGCTCGCTGTCGGGCACGCTGGGCTACCTGTGCAACCGCCTGATGGCCGGCGCCCCCCTGAGCGCCGCCGTGCGCGAGGCCCGTGACCGCGGCTACACCGAGCCTCACCCCGGCGACGACCTGACCGGGCTGGACGTGGCCCGCAAGGCGCTGATCCTGGCCCGCGAGCTGGGGCTGGCCTGCGAGCTGGCCGACGTACAGATCGAGCCGCTGGTGCCCGCCGAGGTGCTGGCCCAGCCCGATCTGGAGGGCTTCTTCGCCGCGCTGGCCGCCCAGGACGGGGCCATGGCCGCCCGGGTGGCCGACGCGAAGGCCGCCGGCCTGACCCTGCGCTACCTGGCCACCCTGGAGCCGGGCGCCGCCCAGCCCCTGCGGGTGGGCCCCGTGGCCGTGCCCGCCGATCACCCGGCCACCGCCCTGCAGGGCGCCGAGGCCTTCGTGGCTTTCACCACCGCCCGCTACCAGCCGCGCCCGCTGCTGGTGCAGGGCGCCGGCGCGGGCGGCGCCGTCACCGCCGCGGGCGTGCTGGCCGACGTCATCCGGGTGGCCAACGGGGTGCGCGGGCGCGGCTGACGCCGTCGGACGCCCCAGAGCACTTCAGCGCCCCACCGGCCATGCAAACACGGCGCGGCCGCGCCCCTGCGCGTCGGTGCGGACCGCCACGGCCACCGTCAGCGACGGCTGCTTCACCAGGGCCGAGGGCAGCGCCAGGCGGTGGGCCAGGTTCACGGGGACGGCGGTGACGGCGGCGGGCGCGCGGAAGCGACGCAGGCCGGCGGCGCCCACGCGCCCCAGGTCGGGCGCGGAGGCCTCGGCGGCCTGCTCGGCGGCGTCGAGCTGCACCACCACCGGCGGGGGCAGGCCGGCGTCGTGGCGGGCGGCGGCGAGCTGGGCAATGACAGCGTCGCGGGCCGGATCCCGGGCCGCGCGAGGGCCGGCGCCGCAGGCGGTGGTGAGCAGGGCGAGCAGGGTCAGGGCCAGCAGGGTCAGGGGGCGCATGGGGGACCTCGAGAGCGTCTTCACCGATCAGTCCTGCAAACGACGGCGCGCCCTTTGAACCCTCACGCGTTTCCTGCGCGCGGCCGGTTGATCTGCGCCGGGGCGATGGCCGAAGGTGGCGCCATGCGCGCACGCCCCGTCCTGCTGGTCGCCCTGCTCAGCCCGCTGGGCTGCAGCCTGGTGCTCGACGATCCCACGCCCTTCCAGGCCGAGCCCGCCGAGGCGGGCGTGGACCTGGCGCCCGACCCCGATCAGGCGGTCACCGACGGCGAGCCGCCCCGGCTGGACGCCGCGCCGCTGGACATGGCGGTGGTGCTGCCCGATCTGGCCCCGCCCCGCGACATGGCGCCGCCCCCGGTGGATCAGGCGCCACCGGTGGATCAGGCCGTGGACATGGCCCCCAACTGCACCGACGAGGTGTGCGACGGGCGTGACAACGACTGCGACGGCCAGATCGACGAGACCTTCCCGGGCCAGTGCGAGCCCTGCGGGGTGGCCGGCGGGCGGGGGCTGTGCGCCCGCGGCGCGAAGTTCTGCGTGCAGGGCGGCATTCAGTGTGTGCCGTGGCTGCCCGATCCCGCCGACGTGGTGGACTGCGACCTGCACGACAACGACTGCGACGGCACCGTGGACGAGTTCGACGAGCGCAACGCGCCGCGCTCGGCCACCGGCGAGCGGCTCATCGCCGTGTGCGGGGGCCCCGACAGCGTGGTGCCGGCGCCCGCCGAGGGCTGCAGCGTCAGCCCCCGGGTGGTGGGCTGCGCCGATCCCCACGCCTGCGTGCCGCCGGGCTGCCTGGTGCGCTGCTGGGACGATCTGCAGACCCTGCAGGCCACCTGTGACGAGGCCTGCGCGGGCCCGGCGGGCGAGGCGCTGGACGCCTGCATGCAGCGGGTGAGCAACTGCCACGCGGTGGTGCGCGCCGACTTCGAGAGCTGCGTGACCGAGTGCCCGCCCGAAGGCGACGCGCCGCGGTGGTCCTGCCAGAACGGGCAGGGCGGCCCGGTGTGCACCGCCTTGGACTGCCCCGCCGGCACGGTGGCCGACGGCCGCAACTGCGTGCCCGACTGATCTTGCGTCGCTGCGGCCCACGGGGCACCTTGGCCCCGTGCTGATCTGCCCCGTCTGCGAGCGGGTCTACCCGCCGGAAGCCCACACCCGCTGTCCCGAGGACGGCGCGCTGCTGTATGTGCTGGGCGAAGAGGGGCCCGCGAAGCGCCCCCTGGGCGTGGGCGACGTCATCGCCAACAAGTACAAGCTGCTGGAGGAGCTGCCGCAGCGCGGCGGCGCCGGGCGCACCTTCCGCGCCATGCAGACGGCCCTGCAGCGCGAGGTGGAGCTGCGGGTGCTGCCCGACAACTCCATCACAAAGCCCAGCGATCACGCGCGGTTTCAACGCGAGGTGGCCACCTGGGGCCGGCTGCGCAGCGACTACATCGTGCGGCTGTACGACTCGGGCTTCACCGAGAACAACGCCCCTTACATGGCCCTGGAGTACGTGCGGGGCGGCTCGCTGGGCGAGGCCCTGCGCAAGCACGGGCCGCTGGCCCTGGGCACCACGCGCACCGTGGCCGAGCACACGCTCATGGCGCTGCAGGCGGCCCACCAGGCCAACGTGCTGCACCGCGACCTGACCCCCGAGGCCCTGGTGATGGACGTGCGCGCCGACGGCCGCCCCACCGTGCGCCTGACGGGCTTCGGCCTGGCCAAGCACATGGGCGACGAGGACGACGATCCCACGGCCATCACCATGACCGGGCAGGTGATCGGCAACCCGGCCTACATGGCGCCCGAGACCATCATGATGGGCGTGCTGGAGCCGCGGACCGACCTGTACGGGCTGGGCGTGACCCTGTACGAGCTGCTGACGGGGCGGCGGCCCTTCGCCGAGGAGTCGCTGGCGGCCATGCTGGCGGCCCACGTGCAGGGCCAGCCCGATCCCGTGCGCCTGCACCGGCCCGACATCGACCCCCCGCTCGAGCACCTGATCGACAAGCTGCTGCGCAAGGCGCCCGAGCACCGCTTCCAGGGTGCCGACGAGGCGCTGGCAGCCCTGCGCCAGGAGCTGACCCAGTGGCCCGAGCCGCCCCGGGCGGTGCCCATGGTGGTGAACGCCCAAGGGCAGGCCACCATGATGGTGTCGGCCATCCGGCCACGCCGGCGGCGCGGGCCCAAGTGGCTGCGCACCGTGGGGCTGGTGGTGGGTGGCCTGGCCGCGGCGCTGGCCTTCGGCGGGCTGGTGGGCTGGATCATCCTGAAGCTGCGGCAGGGCTGATCCGGGCGGGATCCGCCTGGCCGGTCAGTCGCAGCTCGTGCCGCGGTGCAGGCGCCGCTTGTTCCCGAAGGCCTTGCTGGTCTTGGCCACGAAGCTGTCGCCGGTCTTGGCCTTCCGGAACTGCTTCTTGGCGCCGATGCTCCACTCGTTGCAGTCGTCGCCGCCGGGCGCCACGAAGAGCTTGGCGTGCTTGCCGTTGCTCTTGCCCTCCAGGGTCAGGGACTCGCCCGCCGCGATCTTCCACTCGTAGCGGGCGAAGTACTTCGCGCCGTCCTTCGCGTTGAACCAGCAGATCTTCACCTTGGCGTCGGTGCAGTTCTTCACGGTCACGTTCTCGATCTTCTCGGCGTGGGCGGCGCCGGCCAGCAGGCCGATGAGGGCGAACGCGAACAGGGCGGTGATGGACTTCATGGTCGTCTCCGAGGTCGTTGGAGCCCTGTGCCGGGCCGGTTGCAGGGGGGACCGCGACAGGCGCCCGGGGGGTCCGCAGAGAAAAGGTCGGTCGGCCCGAAAAAGAGGCGCCGGTGGGCCGGTGCAAGACCCCCGCAGTGGCCCCAGCCGCCACCCACAACCCGACCCAGGAGCGCCCATGAAGACCCTCGCCGCCGCCCTGTCCGCCTTCGCCGTCACCCTGCTCGTCTCGGCCTCGGCCTACGCCCTGCCCAACTGCAGCAGCAGCTTCTGCAACGCGGGCGGCAACCAGTGCACCCTGAACGGCCAGACCCACACCTGCGGCACCTGCATGGGCGGCACCACCCACGTGCTCTACAGCGGCGACCTGACCTCGGCCGCCGCCGACGAGCGCTGCCGCTGCCAGCACGACCCCTCGGCGGGGTGCGCCCGCACGGTCAACCCCACCCTGATGGAGAAGAAGGTGGCGCCCACCACCAAGACCGTCGCCCCCTGAACCTCAGCGCCGGGGCGCGCGCTCGACCAGCGCCCGGTTCGCCCGCCGCCCCTCGCGCTTGCCCGTGGCGAAGCGGGCGACGAAGGCGTCCAGCTCGGCGTCGAGCTTCGCGTTGACGCCCTCGTTCTCCACCCGCAGCCGATCCAGCTCGGCGCGCACCGCCGCCAACCGCAACACCTTCGACGGCGACAGCAGGTGCGCCGGCACCGCGTCCAGCGCCCGCCGCTCGATGGCCAGGGCGCCGGTCTCGGCCAGGCGGTCCTGATCGGGATCAGCCTCGGCCTCGTTCGCCGCCTCGAGCTGTCGCAACAGGGCCGCCCGCGTGAGATCGGCCGGATCGGGGCCCCCCGCGGCGCGGACGGCCTCGGCCTCGCGATCGCGCATCGGCGCCGAGCCCAGCGCGAGGCGCCCCAGGCCCGCCAGGGCCGCGATGCCCGGGTCCTGGGCGGCGACGTTGGCGGCCGCCAGCATGTCCAGGGTGTCCTCGAAGGCCCCGTCGCGCTTGAGCTGGGCCTCGCCCTTTCGGCCGATGAGGCGCAGCAGCTCCACCCCCGGATCCACGTCGGCGGCGTTGGCCTCGGCCAGGGCCTTCAGCGCGGCGGCGTGGTCCTTGGGGCCGTCCTTCAGCGCCTTGCGCTGCTTCTGGGTGCGCAGCCCGGGCGGGGTGGCCCGGGCCACGGCCCGCCTCAGGGCGCCCCGCCCGATGTCGGCCAGCGCGGCCTCGCCCGGATCGGCCATCTTGGCGTTCATGGCCGCCAGGGCCTGCTTGTTGGCCACCACCTTGGCGGTGAGCGCCGCCACCTGGCCCGCGGCCTCGGGGTCCTTCTTGGCGGCCTTGCGGGCCTTCGACAGCGCCTTGCTGTCCTGCCGGATCCGACCCAGCAGGCGCTCCGGCGCGCCGTCCGCCAGCTCGAAGCCGTCGCCCTCGAGCCGGCCCGCGAAGGCGGCGTCCCGCTGCCGGCGGGCCTTGCGACGCGCGTTGCGCCGCGCCGCCCTCACAGCGGGCCCTCGGTGTAGGCCACCAACAGCAGCAGGGTGGTCAGGGCCTCGCTCTGCGTGTCGACGGTCAGCTCCAGCAGCTTGCCCTCGGGCGGGATGATCAGCCCGGGGGTGTCGGCCCGCTTGCCGTCCTCGACCGTGAAGGGGGCCGCCTCGTCCACCGACCGCAGGACCACGGCCTCGCCGTCGTCCCAGGCGCGGAACGCCCGCAGCATCACCTCGGGGATGCGCCCGTCGGTCATGCCCGGGAAGCCCTGACGCAGCAGGGGGATCACCAGCCGGTCGCTGACGCCCGTGCGCCACGCCTGCCAGATGTCGGGCAGCTCGGCGGCCACGTCGATGGCCCGCAGGCGCCGGCGCGCGGGCAGCAGCCCACGCACCACCTCGCCGAACCCGGCCCCGCCGTCCCGCGCGGTGAACTCCACGGTGAGCTGCACATCCAGCAGATCGGGCGGCGCGCCCGCCGGCAGCTCCAGGGCCCAGCTCGACACGGCCCCGGTGCCCTCGAAGGGCAGGTAGCGGTCGTCGTCGTAGCGCAGCTCGAACACGCCCGCGCTCTGGTCGTAGCCGCCGTGGGACAGGGCGATCTTCTGGCCCCTGCGCCAGCCGGTGCGCACCGAGTCGGGCGGGGTGCCCTCGCCGGTGAGCAGGTGCTTGATCCCCGCCTCGTCCGGCCGCAGCAGCGTGCGCTCGCCCACCTGGTACAGCATGGCGTTCACCGGGGCCTGGCTCTCGGTGAGCACGCTCAGCGACACCGACTTGATCTGGCGCTTGTAATGGCCGGGGAAGTCCCGGTCGAACAGCGCCTCGGTCAGCTCGATGGGGCAGCGCCCCGTGGCCCGCAGCGTGAGCAGCGCCATGGGATCTTCGGCCAGCAGGGACACCACGCGGGTCAGCGCCAGGGCGTGGTCATCGGCGGCCAGCCAGGCCTGCTCCATGCGGTCCAGCTCCAGGGCCAGCCCGCCGCCGGCCAGCAGGCCCTTGCGCAGGCTGTCCCAGTGGCCGCCCTGCACGAAGCTGACCTCGTCGGGGGTGAGCCCCTTCTCGAACCGGAAGGCCCGCTCGGCCGCCCGGGCCATGTCCAGCGCCAGCCGGTAGGTCTGGAAGTAGCCGAAGGACAGCCGGTCCACCATCCACTGATACAGGGCCTCGTTGGTGAACTTCTCGCGGTGGTGCCGGGCCACCGCGGCGCTGTCCTCGATCTGCCGATCGAGCACCTGCACCTCGACCTCGGCGGCCCGCCGGGCCAGATCGGCGCCCTCGATCTGCAAGTCGATCTGCTTGATGTCGTGGTCGGCCTGCTCCTTCTGGAGCGCCCACTCGTCCATCGAGCGCTCGTGCTGGGCCGCGATGCCCAGGATCTCGCCCAGGATGTTGAAGGCCTCGGCCATGGACTCGGGCACCTCGGCGGCCTTGTCCAGGACCTTCGAGGCCGCCTGGCCGCCGGCCTTGATGCCGGTGATGAAGATCCCCAGCAGCGCCTCGGGGATCCCGGCCGCGATGGCCGACGCCGCCTTCAGCAGCCCCGTGACCAGGAACGAGGCCGCCCCCACCGACATCAGCGACATCTGCGCGATCTCGGTGGGCTTGAAGTCCTCCTCGATCCAGGCGGCGTACGTGCGCTGGCGGGCCTCGGCCTGCAGCTTGGAGGCCTTGAGCGCCTTGATGGCCTTCTCGGCCTCCTGCACCTGGAAGCGGCGGGCGCTGCGGCTCAGGGCGTGCACGCGCCCCTCCTGCTCCACCTGCAGCACCGCGAGGCGCTCGGCGTCGACCTTCTCCAGCGCGCCCAGCAGCTCCCCGCTGTACTCGCTGAGCCGTGCCACCAGCTCGCGGGCCTTGGCCAGCAGCACGGTGAAGCGGTGGTGCGGCAGGGCCACCCCGCCGCCGCCGCCCAGGGCGCCGGCCAGGCCGCCGCTCCCCGCCGCCGCGCGCGCCATCGCCAGGGGATCCAGCGGCGGCTCGAAGAGCGCCAGCGGCGCCGCCACGCCGTCGATGTTCTGGCAGTGCCGGATCTTGTACAGGCGGTCGTACACCCGGTCCCAGCAGGCCAGGAAGGTGCGGTTCTCGGGGATGTGGAAGTAGGGGCGCGGGCCCCCGTCGTCGATCCAGCGCCCCGCCCAGCCCAGGGTGTAGGTGGGGGCGTCCTCCACCGCCACCGGGGCCTCGCTCGCGTTCGTCGGCCGATCGGGCCGCGGGAAGATGAGGAACCCGTAGCGGTCTTGGGGCGACGGATCGGGATCCAGGAGCTGGTCCCAGGCGCGCGGGGGGCCGCCGTCCTCGCGGCCGAGGGCCAGGGGCGCGGGGCCCAACAGGTCCAGGGCCTTCAGGTACAGGGCGTGGGCCTCGGCGAGGGTCTCGCGGGTGTAGCGCCCGAAGAGCATGTCGCCCCAGTCCAGCAGGTTGTCGATGGCCGCCATCACGGTGGCGCGGCGGTAGGCCAGCCGGCGCAGGCCGGCGATGGCGTGGGCGTCGAAGGGGTCGTCCAGGTAGGTGCTGATCTGGGCGCTCGAGGTCAGCGCCACCTCGTACACGCTGATGAGGCGCGCCATGATCCCGGCGAGCTCCGACAGGTTGCGCAGGGCCCCCTTGTAGTGCCCGTCGTTCGCCTTGGGATCCGGCGGCGGGGGCACGCTGTTCACGGCGTCCAGCACCGCATACAGGCGGCCGTCGGTCAGGCTGTCGGACAAGGTCTGGAGCGCCGCCCGCTGCGCCGCGGTGAGGCCGGCGCGGCCCTGGAAGGCCGCCGTCAAGGGCCGCAGGACCTGCCACACAGCCTCCAGGGCGCCCGCGACCGCCTTCACCGGGCCGCTCTCGGCGCCGTGCACGCCGGTCAGCACCCGCAGGTGCCCACGGGCCGACCGCTCCAACTGGCCGATGTCCACGGCCAGGAACGGCAGGAACTTCCAGGCGTCGGTGCGATCGGTGGGATCGTAGATCCGCGCGTACCAGCGCTCGGCGTCCTCGAAGCGCTGCGCCTGCCGCAGCATCTGCGCCACCTGCATGGGCGCGTGGTAGAAGAGCTCCCAGTAGTACGGGCCCATGGCGCTGTCGAAGTCCAGGTGCCGGGTCACGGGCAGCCGGGCCTTGATCACCCGCGCGGGGGTGTAGCGCACCACCTGCGGATCGCCGTCGAAGCCGTGGCGGCTCGTCCACTGCGCCTTCGGGCGGGGGGCGGTCTCGCCCGCTGCCAGCAGCAGCGGCTGCTCGTCGAGCACCTGGCTGCCCAGCGACAGCAGGACGTCCAGGCCGCCGCCCAGCAGGCGCTGCCCCAGCTCGGTGGCGGTGGCGCTGGTCAGGCGCACCAGGTCGTAGCGCGCCACCTCGAACTCATAGGGCTCGGCGAAGTCCTCACCGTCCCGATCCGGGCTGTAGCTCAGGCACTGCTCGGCGCCCACGAAGACGATCCGATCGGCGCTCCCGTAGGCCGCGCGCAGCCCCTTCAGCCGCTCCAGGGGCAGGTTGCCCCAGCGGTCTGCCACGGTTTTCCAGGCCGGCTTCGCAGGCAGATCCGCCTGGTTGGCGGGCCACTTCAGGTACTCGTAGGAGGCCCGGTCCGCCGTGCCGCCCGCCGCGCGGAAGACGAACACGTGGTCGCGCAGGCGCACGCCGGCGGCCACGGTGCCCAGCGTGTGCTCGATGGGGTGGCCCGGCTTCTGCCACGCGCTCAGGTTCCCCTGGTCGTCGATGGGGATCAGGGCGCAGTGCGTGGCGTTCAGCACGTACAGGCCCGCGTCCACGTGGAAGGCCGCCGTCACCCCCTGGTCGAGGATCGGGTTGTGGATCAGGCCCCAGCGTCGGGCGGTGCGCACGCGCGCGCCCTCCTGCTCTGAGGGGTAGCCGCACTCGCCGCCAGCGAAGAAGCCCTGCAGGCCGTGGGGGGTGGCGAGGGTCGCCACCTGCCCCGCCGGCCGGGGCGAGGCCCGGCGCTCCTCGACCACGTGGGGGCTCGCCCCCCCACCCAGCCGCACCGCCTGGCCCCCGGCCTCGAGCCACAGGGCGCCGTCGGCGGCGTTCCAGGCCTGGGTCAGGCCGCCGCTGGCCACCTGGGCGGCCAGCGCGGCGGTGGTCGCAGCGCCCCAGGTGGGCGTGAGCGGTTGATCCTTCGGGACCGTCCCCTCGAAGAAGCCCTCGATGGGCTCCCACGGGACTTCGACGCCGCCAAAGGCGCGCCAGTCCTCGATGGACGCCTTCAAGTCCTCGAAGCTGTGCGACCGGACCCGCCGGCCCTTGAAGTAGTAGCCCGTCCCGTCGGGCCCGACGCAGACGACCGCCCCGCTGGGCAGGCTGTGATCGGTGGGCACCTGCGCGGTCAGCGGGAACCAGCGCAGGGTCCGCGTCGCCGGCCACGCCACGCCGGCGGTGATCGTCAGCGCGCCGCTCTCGGGGCCCGCGAGCCGGTACGCCCGGTCGTCGGCACCGAGCACCCAGACCGTGCCCTCCTGCTGAAAGCCGGTCACCAGCCGGGTGTCGGCGTCGGCGGGATCCAGACCCTCGGCCTTCAGCCACCGCGCCAGGGTGCCCAACGTCGCCTCACCCAACGTCCCCGGGGTGCCCGGGGTGGCCTGCTGCACCATCTGGTCAGGCCCGATGAGGTAGAAGTGGCCCCGGCACCAGAAGGCGCCCTGCACCGGGCGCTCCACGCCGCCCTCGTCGAAGTCGTTGGGCACCCGCAGCCAGTCGGCCAGCGCGGTCTTCGCGCCGCCCTTGGGCCAGGCGTGGCGGACGGTGAAGGCGCACGGGCTGCCGTCGGGCGCCGTGGCCACGGCCACCACCGGCGCGTCGGGCTTCATGCCCAGCGCCGACAGCCGCTGCGGATCCCCCTGCGCCACCCACGGCTCGGCCGCCTGCGCGGGCGCGGCGGCGTAGGTCAGCACCTCGGGATCGGCCGCGTCGCCGAAGGCCAGGTGCCAGCGGCCCCCGGCCTGCCAGGCCCCGCGCACCTCGGCGCCCTCCAGCAGCCGGTTGTGCTTGCGCCCGAACCGGTGCCCGAGCGGCTCCTCGCTGATCCCGCCGTCGGTCACCCGCGCCACCTGCGGACGGGCCGCGCGGAACAGCCAGTGATCGGCGCCCATGCCCGCCGCCGCGGTGGGCGTCTGCCAGGCCGCGGGCACGCCGAGCTGATCCAGATCACCCAGCGCCCGATCCACATCCAGGCTGGGCTCCGACGGCTTCACCAGGAAGCTGCCGGCCTGGTCGTTCACCACGAACCACTGCCCGCCGTACCAGCGCTCGGGCAGGCCCAGGTTCACGATGGGCGCCGGCACGTCGATCAGCACCTTGGGATCGGTGGCCGGGGTCACCGGATCCACCTTGCTGCCCTGACGCGCCTGCAGATCGGCCCCCACGGACCAGACCCGCGCGCCCGGGTGGTTCTCCACCAGGGCCTTCTCGCGCCAGGCGTCCTCGGTCCAGGTGCAGCTCACCACCACGTTCTCGTAGGCCCACTCGCCCAGGGCCGCGGCCCGGTTGACCGCCACGCTGATCGACTTGAAGGGGCCCGTGCTTTCGTAGGTGCCCACCGTGCGCGGCTGCACGAAGCCGCCGTTCAGGTCCTGGTAGGTGAACTTCATCGTCAGCCGGTGCGGCTCGGGCCCCGTGCGGCTCAGGTTGCGCACGTCGCCGACGTCGCTCAGCGACATCCCGCCCCCGCGCCCGGCGTCGGGCAGCAGCTCGGTCTCGACCCAGAACACCAGCACCCGCCCGAAGGCCTCGGTGGGGTGGACGGCGTCGGCGTGGATCTCCACCCCGATGGGCCGCCAGGCGGTCCAGCTCCCGGCGTTGGTGCGGCCGTCCACGAACCGCGCCGTCCGGTAGTGCCACGCCTTGCCGGGCTCGGGCTCCTGGCCCACCAGCAGCAAGCGCCGGTCGCCGTTGGGCTCGGCGCGCATGAAGCCGCCGCGCACCGTCAGCTCGGCCACCTTCGCGTAGGCGTCCAGGTAGGTCTTGTAGGCCTTGGCCGCGGCCACGTCGTCCAGCGGCCCCTGCAGCAGGGCGCGCTCCAGGGTCTCGAAGGCGGGCGTGCGATCCCCCCGCAGCTCGGGCCGCAGGTAGTTCTCGGGGTACAGGAAGGTGCGGCGGTTGGGCTCCCAGGTGGTGAAGCTCTTCAGCCACAGCCAGCGCTGCTTCAGCAGCGCGCGGGCCTCGCCCTGATCGCCGCTGGTGGCCAGCTTCACCAGCTCCAGGTTCATGAAGAACCGGTGCAGGTAGGTCTGCAGGGTCTGGATCGCCGCGGCCACCCGGCTGGTCTCGGCGCAGGGCGCCATCTGCACGTCCATCAGCAGGAGCGTGGACAGGTGCTCGGGGCGCTCCAGCCCCTCGGTCCAGGCCACGTGCCAGGCCACCAGCGCGTCGCGCAGCGCGCCGCGGACCTCACCCTCCACCTGGGCGAGCGCCGCCGCCTGCGCCACGTCGTCCAGGGGGGCGAGCACCCGCGCCAGGGCCCAGGCCGCCGCCTCCGCCCGCGCCCGCGGGTTGGGCACGTCGGGCAGCAGCCCGGCCCAGCCCACCGGCTCGCCCGCCTCGGGCGTGGGCTGGAAGAGCGGCTGCCAGAGCTGCTCGTACAGATCCTCGGGGTGCACCCCCAGGCGCCGGGTGACCTGGAGCACCGCGTGCATGCCCAGCACCAGCTCCAGATCGAAGTCCACCTCGGCCAGGCGCGGGCGCTGCCGGTCGATGAACCCGTCGTGGCGCTTCAGCCAGCGGAGCTGGGCGGCCGGCTGGTCGAGCAGCGCCCCCAGCAAGGTGTACGGCCGGTCGATGGGCCCCCGATCCCCCAGCAGGAAGTCGGTGAGGGCGTGGGTCCGCTCGCCCACCGGCCCGTCCAGGGCCACGTACTCGGCCAGGATCCGCACGTCATCCAGGCGGATGGCGCTGCGCTCGGCCCAGCCGTCGGTGAAGGGCCGCGGGAAGCCCAGCGGGTGCAGCCCACCCGCCGACAGCCGCCCGCCCACCCGCATGGCCGACTGCCCGTGCACCAGGTACTGCCGGCCGCCGAAGGCCAGCGCCCCGGTGGGCGCCTTGAAGGCCGGCGCCCCCGCCCGCACGTCGGGCCAGAGCTGCTCGACGGGCTGGGGGAAGCCGGGATCCATCACCCCGGCGTCGGCGTGGGCGTAGCGGGCCACCTGGCCGCCGCGCAGCACGTACAGGGCGCCGGCGGGATCCACCAGCGCCCCGTCCACGGTGTGCCCGGCCGAGCCGTCGGCGCGCACGGTGGCGAAGGCGTTCTCGGCCTGCGCCCAGGCGCCGGCGTCGGCCACCGTGGCCGTGCCCGCCTCCAGATCCACCACCAGCGCCCGGGTGTCCTTGAACAGCAGCAGGTGCTTGCCGCTGGCGGCCGCCCCGTCCAGATCGGCGGCGAAGGCCTCGGGCAGGGCGTCGAAGCCCAGCTCCTGCGCCAGATCGGTGCGCAGCCGCTTGGGGTAGCCGGCGCTGGCCACGGTGGCCTCCAGCCCCTCGAAGCGGGTGAACTGATCGCCGCTCAGCAGGTACAGCGCCTGCTTGTACGCGAAGGCGGCGTCCAGGCGCCCCGTGTCGCGCAGGTGGTGGCGCACCTGCCCCACGTGGCCCAGCCCGTGGGTCGACCCGGCGGTGGGGCGGGCGGTGAACAGGGTGTCGCCCACCACCAGGGCGACGGCCGCACCCAACTGCACCGCGGCGCTGACGTGGCCCACCGCGATCACCGCGGCGTCGAAGCCCGTGGGCAGGCCCTCGAAGCCCGGCTCCAGCCGCAGGCCGTGGGCGATGGCCTTCGGGTAGCCGGCGTCCACCACCCCGGGGAAGGCCCCGGTGTAGCGCAGGTACTCGGCGCCCGTGAACAGGTAGGTCCGCTCGCCCACCGTCAGCGCGCCGTGCACCACATCATCAACGGCCACCGCCACGGCCACCCGCCCGAAGGTGGCGGCGATGCCCCGCACCGTCCAGCCGACCCCGGTGTCCACGAAGCCGCCGTCCGAGAAGAAGACCACCCGGCCGTCGCCCAGGCTGGTGACGGCGCGGATCCCGTCGAAGCGTGGGGTGCCCGGGGCCCGCGGCAGCTCGGGCCACACCACCTCCACCGGCCGCACCGTGGACCACTCCCCTTCGGCCTGATCGAAGAACACCACCGTCCGGCCCGAGAAGAGCGCGAGAATGCCGTCCTCCTCGAAGGCGGCGTCCACCCGCTCGAACCCCTGGGCGCGCACCTGCGCCGGCAGCCCCCAGAAGGTGTCATCGCCCGCCTGCGGGCGGGCGTCCATGGGCGCCGAGTAGTCGTCGGCGGCGTAGCGCACGAACTCGAAGCGCCCCGCGCCGTCCACCGGCCCGCACAGGTAGGTGATGCCGTCGCGCACGAAGGCCTGGTGCACCTGGGCCAGGCCCCCCCAGGCCTCGCGGATCTCGCGGGGCGGGCCGTCCACGGTCTCGGGCCACGGCTCGAGGCCCGTGGGCGTGGCGCAGCGGACGAACAGGCCCCCCCGGAAGAAGTAGGTGTAGCCGTCGCGGCCCGCCAGCACGGCGTCCACGCGGCCCTCGTCGCGCACCGGGCTGGCCACCCGGCCCCACAGGGCGCCGTTGCGTAGCCAGCGCTCGCTGGCGTCCTCCCAGCAGGTGGTGCGGCGGAACACGTAGCGCTGCCCGTCGGCGGCCGTCAGCTCGGCCACCGGGGCCTCGCCCGCGGGCAGCCCCTCGGGCGCGCCCTCCACCAGCCGCGCCTCGGCGTGCAGCGGCAGCCGCACCCGCTGCCACGCCTGGGCCTCGCCCCGCACGTACAAGGCGCCCTGCCGCACGATGGCGGCGCTGGGTGCGCCGGGCAGCCGCAGCGCCTGCCCGGGGGCCCGGCCCGCGCGCCACAGCGTGTCGCCCTGGATCACCCCCACGGCCCCGGCCTCGCTCAGCCCGCCGCGCAGGCGGCCCAGGGCGCCGGCCGGCAGGTGGGCGAAGGCGGGCTCGCTGCGCAGGCCGCGATCCACCCGCCGCGGGTAGCCGGGATCCATGGCCCGCCCGGCGCTCAGATCGCCGGTGTAGCGGGCGTACTGATCCCCCGACACCAGGTACAGGCGCCCCGCCTCGTCGCCGTCGGCGGGGACGAAGAGCGCCGCGTCCACCCGGCCCGTCTGGGCCAGGCGGTTGTCCACCCGGCCCCAGACGCCCGCGCTGGGCCGGGGGAACCGCTCATCCGGGGCCCGGTGGGCCGGATCGGTGTAGCGCAGGTAGCGCGGCGCCTGCTCGGGCGCCTGGTAGAACAGGTAGATCCGCCCGTCGCGGCCGGTGAAGCCCGCTCCGACCTTCGCCCCCTCGGGCAGCCCGCCCCAGGCCTCGTGGGCGGGGCGGGGCGCCGACCACCAGCGCTGGTTGTGGTCGTAGGTCACCACCTGGGTGCCGGCGAAGAAGCTCAGCCCCCCGTCGGGGGTGGCCACCACGGCCGTCGGCCGCTCCATGCCCGGGGGCAGCGCCCACAGGTCGTCCACGGCCGCCTTGGGGAAGCCCTCGTCGGGGGTGGTGTAGTCGGCGCTCGAGTAGCGCACATGCTGTCCACCCTTGCCGAACAGATGGGTCTGGCCGCCCATGACCACGGCCGCGTCCACCGCGCTCAGCCCACCCCAGTCCTCGGCGATGGGGCGCGGGTAGCCCTCGTCCACGTGCCCGTGGCCGTCGCCCGAGTAGCGCACGTAGTTCGGCCCCGAGAACAGGTAGGTGCGGCCGTCCGCGCCGGTGAACGCGGCGTCGACGGTCCCATCGGCCTCCAGCCCGTCGGCCACCCGGCCCCAGGTGGTGGCGGCGTCGCGCAGGGCCCCGTCGCCCAGGCGGGCGCAGCCCCCGGCCCCGAACAGCCACGTCTCGCCGGCGGGACCGGTGAACCCGGCCGAGAGCCCCGCGTGCAGGACCTCGGGCAGCTCGGGGAACGCCTTGGCCACCGGCAGCGGGTAGCCCTCCAGGGCCACGGCCCCGGCCAGCTCCACCGAGTCGCCGTAGGCCAGCACCTGATCCCCGCTGAACAGCAGGTGCGCCCAGCCCAGGGTGGGGTGCTTCACGGTGGCGGCCCCGTCAATGCGGCCGCCCCCGGCGAACGGGTTGAGCGTCGCCCCCCAGCGATCGGCGACGGCGACCAGGCTGCTCGGATCGGCCAGGCTGACGGCGTGCTGGCGGGTGAACAGGTGCAGCGCGCCGTCCGGGGCGATCACGCCGCCCCGGGGCCCCTGCTCGGCCAGCCCCGCGGGGGCCGGCCCCTCCACGCCCTGGCGGGCCCACCACTCCCCGATCATGCGCGGGAAGCCGGGCGCCAGATCGGCGTCGCCCGCCAGGGTCTCATGGACCAGCCAGCGCCCACCCACGAACAGGTTGAAGCGTCCGTCGCGATCCACATACCCGCCGGCGATTCGGCCCACCCGATCCAGCGGGCGATCCGTCGCGCCCCACTTGCGCTCCACGGTCACGAACTGGCTCTGCCCGGCCCGGCGCACCCAGGTGCGACCGTCGCCCACGAGCCACGCGCCGCCCTGCCCGTCCACGAAGGCGGCGTCCAGGGCCGGGGGCGTCGCCACCGGCAGCAGGCTCGCCAGCGGATCCGGCCCGCCCCGCAGCGCCAGGGTCGCGGGGTCGTAGCGCCAGAACCGGGCGCCGCTGAACAGCAGCAGATCGGCCCCCTCGGCGGCCAGGATGGCGTCCACGCGGGCCAGCGGCGCCCCGTCCACCCGGGGCAGGGTCAGGGGCTCGGGGCACTTGGCCAACAAAGACTGTTCGCTCAGCGCCACCCGGAGCTGGCGCTCGGTGAGCTCCAGGTGCCGGGCCAGCGCCGCCAGGTGCCGGATGAGCCCGAGCTGCCGGGCGAAGGCGGGCGGGGGCGCCAGGGGGGCGTCCTCGTCGGTGCGGGCGTCGCCCGTGGCCAGGGCCGGGCCCAGGCTGGCCGCCACCGCGTCACCGTCGGCCCCGAACACAGCGTCCAGCAGCAGCGCGGCCCGCGGCGCATCGAGCCGCAGCTCGGCCTGCAGGGCGCCCACCACCGCCGCGCGCTGGGCGTCGGCCACGGCCCGCACCGCCTCGACCCGCGCCTCGACCTGGGTCAGCACGTGCCGGGCCCGATCATGCAGCGCGAAGAAGATCTCGGCGGCGTAGTCCTCGCTCCCGGGCACCCGCAGCGTCGCCAGGTGGCTCACCTCGGCGAACCACGCGGCCTGCGCCGCGTCGAGGGCGCCGTCCGCGCCCACCCGCCCCTGCGCGGCCAGGATCGCCACCACGTCGGCCACCTCGTCGGCCGAGAAGTCGTGCGCCGCCAGATCCGCCCCCGTCAGCCGCCGCGCCTGCCAGGCCTGCGCTCCCGGCCGCAGCGCGTCGACCAGCTTGGCGTTGTCGCCGCGGCCCAGGCCCAGGCCCAGATCGGGCACGCCGGGCTGCGCCACCGCCGCCAACGGGCCGGCGCCCACGGCGCCCGCCGCGTCCAGGTGCGGGGCCAGCCGGGCCATCAGGCGGGCGGCGGCCACGGGATCGCACAGCGCGGTCAGCCCGGCCTCGTCCAGGCGCAGGGTGGCCCGCCGGGCCGTGTCGGCCACCGCCTGGAGCTGAGCCAGGATCGCGCGCCGGTGGCGCAGGTAGGGCACCGCCAGGTCGAACTCGGCCGCCTGCAGGGCCAACAACGCGGCCGGCCGCCCGATCCGCCCCTCGGGATCCAGGTAGCCGTTGAACCGCAGGTTGGCCATCAGGCCGTCGCGCTCGCTCTCGCCCACCGGCAGGGCGGCCCACGCCGCCTCGGGCACGGGCACCGCGGCGCCGTGGAACGCGGCCGCGCGGGCCTGAAGCTGCCCGTGGATCGCGGCCGCGTGATCGGTGAACAGCGGGGGCCACTGGAACAGCGCCAGGTGGCCCTTCACGGTGAAGAACGCCGGATCGCGGGCGGCCCCGTCATCGGCCAGCCAGCCGGTGGCCTTCAGGCGGCCCAGCAGCTCCCGCGCCTGGGCCTCGCCCAGCCCCAGCGCCGTGAGGGTCGACGGGTGCAGGGCCGGCACCTCGCCGACCGCCGCCTGCTGCGCCAGCGCGTCGAAGACGGGGGCCCGCCAGGCGCTCAGGTCGGACTCCAGCCGCAGGTCGCTCGCCTCGGCCGGCACAGCCTCCGGGCGCAGGTGATCGGCGGCGTCCACCAGGCCCTGCGCCTTCAGCCGCTCCAGCAGATAGCCCCGCAGGGGCGCGTCCAGGCCCCGCCCCTGCAGGTCCTCGGCCACGACCCGCTCCTCGGCCACCAGCGCGTCGAAGGCGGCCGCTCGCACCGCCGCCTCGTCAAACGCCAGCACCCGCGCGTCGGCCGTCGACACCAGCCCCGCCCCCGGCGCCGACAGGGCGGCCACCAGCCGCCGCGTGCCCGCCGTGCCCCCCTGCGCGGGCGGCAGCGCGAGCTGATCCAGCCCCCCCGTCTGGCCCGCCTGCCAGAGCGCCTGCACCAGCGCCTGCAGCGGCTCCATCGGCGGCCGCGCCGTCGCCACCGCGACCCCCGCCGGATCCGCGGGCGCAGCCCCCTGTGCCGGATCCTCGGGCAGCGCGATCTGGGCGAGCTGGGCCACGCTCAGCCCGGCCTCGGCGGCCCACCCCGCCACCTGCGCCACGGCCGCCAGCAAGGCGAACCGCTCGGGCGCCTGCTCGGCCAGCAGCCACGCGGTGCCGTGGCCCACCGAGTCGGCCACCAGGGCCCCGTCATGGGCCACCACCCGCACCAGGGTCACCACCTCGGCGGGGCGCACCGACAACCCCCGCGCCAGCCGGGCGATGCGATGCAAGGCCGACAGCTCCGCGTGGCCCGGCGCCCCGCCGCCGCCGGCCAGGAAGTCGCTGTGGCCGGCCAACCGCAGCGCGGCCACCACCGCCGACAGCTCGCTCTCGGGCCAGTCCAGGCTGCGCCCCAGGCGCTCCCGCACGCGGCGCTGCGCTTCGGCGAGCACGTCGCCGGTCAGGGTGGCCGCGGGCAGCCCTTCGGCGCCCTTCGGTCGGCCCGCCCCGCGCCCCGCCTCGATGAAGGCCCCGTCACGGGCCGCGTGGGCCCCATTGAAGACCTGGTCGAAGGGGGTCGGGGTGCCTCGGCGGTGGGCCAGCGGCGCCAGCAGGCTGCACGCCTGCTCCACCGACAGCGCCAGCCGCGCCTGCAGATCGCGCAGGGTGGCCATCCGGCCCGCCAAGGCCAGATCGAAGTGGAGCCCATCGGCCCCCGCGCACACCGCCAGGATGGCCTGCATCTCGGCCGCCGACACCTTCAGCCAGCGGGCCAGGCGCACGGCCCGGTCCAGCCGATCCAGCCAGGCGTGCCACTGACTCGCGTCGCCCTCGGCCCAGGTCAGGCGCGGCTCGGCCTCGGCGTCGTCCACCAGCGTGGGCCGGCCGCTCAGGCCACGCAGCAGGGGCCGCTGGAGTGGATCCTCACCGAAGTCCACCAGCCGGCCACCCAGCCACACGTCCAGCTCGGCCGACGTGAGCGCGGCCCGCCGCAGGAAGTCATGCAGGGGCCATGCGGCAGGGATCGCCGTCAGCCGCGGGGGTGCCTCGCCCACCGCGTGTCCGGGCAGCAGCGGGCGATCGGGATCGATCCCATAGGCCAGCCCCAGGACCCGCCCGGAGCGCGCCGGCTCCACCAGCGCGGTGAAGGCCGTGGGGGCGAGCCCCAGCCGGGCGCGCACGGCCTGGGCCGGATCCGCCTGGCGGGGGAACAACGCCAACAGATCGGCCTCGGGCAGCTTCAGCAGGGCCAGCGCCGCCGCCAGCCGCACCTGGCTGGCGTCGAAGGGGCCGGGCCCGGGGTGACGATCCGTGCGCAGCACGGCGTCGGTGATCGGCCGCTGCGGCTGCGCCCCGCCTGCGGTCTCCAGCCGCTCGCGCAGCAGCTCGTTGACCAGCGCCACCACCGACACCATGGCCTGGGTGGTGGGCCCGTCCAGCACGACCCGCCGCAGATCCGGGCGCCGCGCATAGAGATCCGTCGTGTCCAGCTCGTCCTCGACGAGTTGCAGCAGATCAGCCAGGTAGGCCGCCGGCGACAGCACGCTGCGCCCCTCATCGGCGGCGGGCGCCTGCACGGGTCCGAAGAGCACGCCGTAGTCCGGCATGTCGCGATTGATGGCCATGATGATCCCCTGCGTGTCGTACCAGCGCCAATGCCCCATCAGGACGATGGCTCGACGGTGACTGCGCTGGCTTCCCCTCTCGCGCAGGGAGCTTCGCAGCCGGCCCCCGCGCGCGCCAGCCGAAAGCGGGGCGCCCGGGACACCGCGGGGGGACGACCCCGAGCGCCCACCGGCCAGATTGCGCGCCCGACCGGATGGCTCCACCCTGGGCCCATGCGGTGGCAAGACGTGCAGCACCCGCCCGGCCAGTGGGCCGGGCTCCGGTTCACCCTGGCGGACGGCCCGGCCAAGGGCCGCCTGCGCGTCGAGGTCGCGGCCCCCCAGCGGCTGCGCCTGAGGATCCACGACCGGCCTCTGCTCTGGGCCCGCATCGACCGCGATCACAGCGGCGTGCGCTGGGCCCGCGGGGCGAGGCCCGGCGCGCTCGTCCCCCCCATCGACTTCCCGACCGCCCGGGCCACCGACGGGCCAGCCGCTTGGGCCCGCCACTTCGCGCAGGCGCTGTACCGGGCCAATGCGCTCGACCGCGGCCAGTGGCTGCTGATGCCCCCGTGGGACCCCCTGACCGAGCCCGCCACCCGCCGGGGCCCGCCCGTCTACGGCCTGGCGGCGGTGCCCGGCCTGGCCGACCGCGGCCGGCTGGACTGGGGCCTGAACGGCAGCGCCGAGGTCCTGCCGCTGCGGCCCCCCTCGGCGGCCGACGCCGGCCGCGTGAAGGCCTGGCGCAAGGCCGCCGCCGCGGGCCACCTGCCCCCGGTGCTGCTGACCTGGATCTCCGGGTTGGACGCCCACGTGGTGCTCGACGGCCACGACCGGCTGCGCGCCGCGACGCTGTGCGGGGTGCCGGTGCCGGCGCTGACCCTCATCCGCGAGGTCCCGGCCCGGTGGGATGGGGCGGGCTGGCAGGCCGAGATCGAGGCCCGCTACCGCCTCGCCGAGGCGCAGGGCGCGCGGCCCGCCACCCTGCGCGCCCTGGCCGACCAGCTCGCGAGCGCCCACGATCCCTGGCACGCCCTGCACTGGCGCACCCGCGCCTGGCCCCTGGCGGGCGGCGCGACCGCCTGGGCGGCGTCGGTGCCGGACGCCCACCGCGCCTGGCTGTGCGGGTGAGCGTGGGCCCGCCTTTCGGCCGACCTACGCCGTCGCGGGCACCGCCAGGCGCAGGCCGACGGTGAGGTTGCGCCCGGCGCGGGGGTGGGCGCTGCGGGCGGCCGCGCGGATCATGCGCGGGGGGTGCAGCCACGAACCGCCGCGCACCACCCGCAGGGGGCCGCGGGCGGCGCCCATGGGATCCACGTCGGCCAGGCCCTCGTAGGTGTCCTGCCAGGGGTCCTGGCACCACTCCCACACGTTGCCCAGCATGTCGTACAGGCCCCAGGGGTTGGGCGGTTTCAGGCCCACGGCCCGGGTGCCGGCCACGCGGCCGTCCAACAGACCGTGGCCGTTCGGGTGGTCGAAGCCCTGGGCGCTGTTGCCCAGGTGCCAGGCGATGGGATCCAGCACCGGCGCCCGGGCCTCGCCGCCGTCGGGATCGGCCTGCAAGGTCAGGTCGTCCGCCCAGGTGGCGGTGCGGGTGCCGGCGCGGCAGGCAGCCTCCCACTGGGCCTCGGTGGGCAGCGCCGCCGGGCAGCCGTGGGCGGCGCGCAGGCGGGCCAACATGCGCTGGGCGTCGTCCCAGCTCACCTGCTCCACGGGCCGGCGGGGATCGGGGAAGCGGCTGGGGTTGTCGCCCATGACCGCCTGCCACAGGGCCTGGGTGACCGGGGTCTCGCCCAGCCACAGGCCCGCGGTCAGGGTGACCGGCCGGGCGGGGCCCTCGGTGTCGAAGCGGCCCACCTCGGCCTCGGGCGAGCCCTGCGTGAACGGGCCGGGCGGGATCCACCGCAGGCGCTGGTGGACGCCCGCCACGGTCAGCATGGCCCAGGGGCCGAAGCGGTCTTCGCCTCCGGCGGACGCCCAGGCCGGCGGGGCCCGCACGTCAGACCACCTTGAAGGTCACCACCGCCAGGCTGTGCCCCTCGATGTCCAGCTCGGCCACCGCCTCGCCGCCCTCGGTGGTGGCGAAGGCCTCGGCCAGGATCTCGGCCGCGATCCAGTCGCCGTGCTGGGCGATGGCGTCGGCCAGGGGGCCGTCGGCGGTGTGCAAGGCCACGGCGATGCGGTCGGTGACCTCGAAGCCCTGGTCCTTGCGCAGGCGCTGCAGGTTGGCGGTGAGCTCGCGGGCCAGGCCCTCGCGCACCAGGGCGTCGTCCAGATCGGTCTCCAGGGCCACCGTCAGGCTGCCCTCGGTCTCGATGACCACGTCGGCCTTGGGCTCGCGGTGCACGATGACGTCGTCGACGGTGATGGGCTGGCCCAGCACGTCCACCTGGCCGCCGTCCTGCAGGGTCCGCCAGTCCGCCGGGGTCAGGGCGCCGATGGCTGCGGCGCAGTCCTTCATCTGCTTGCCGAAGCGGCGGCCCAGCACCTTGAAGTTGGCCTTGAAGGTCAGCGCGGCCAGGTCGCTGTCGTGTTCGCGGGTGATGACCTGCTTGACGTTCAGCTCCTCGGCGATGAGCTCGGCGTGGTTCTCGACGGCGGCGCGCACGGCGGGGTCGTGCTCGACGACGATGACCTCCTTCAGGGGCTGCCGGGTCTTCAGCTTGTGCTTCTCGCGCAGGGCGCGGCCCATGGTGACCACCTGGCGGGTGATCTCCACCTGGCGCTCCAGGCCGGTGTCGATGAGCGCGGCGTCCACCTCGGGGTACAGGCACAGGTGCACCGAGTCGGGGCCCTGGGCGCCGGCGTCCACCACCAGGTTCTGGTAGACGCCCTCGCTGATGAAGGGCAGCACGGGGGCCAGCACCTTGGCGAAGGTGACCAGCACCTCGTACAGGGTGGCGTAGGCGCTGGCCTTGTCGGCCACGCCGCCCACCTCGGCGGCGCTGCGCCAGAAGCGGCGCCGGCTGCGGCGGATGTACCAGTTGGTCAGGTGGTCGATGAAGCCCACGATGGGCGGCACCACCCGGTACAGGAAGTAGCCCTCCATCTCGCGGTTCACGTCGCGGATCAGGCTCTGCAGCATCGACAGGATCCAGCGGTCCAGCTCGGGGCGGTCGGCCACCGCGGGGGTGGGCGCGCCGTCGATGCCGCCGGTGGGCGTCCAGCCGTCGATGTTGGCGTACTGCACGAAGAACGACCACGCGTTGCGCAGGGGCAGCAGCACGGTGCGCACCACCTCGCGCACGCCCTTCTCGCTGAAGCGCAGGGGCTCGGCGCGCACGATGGGCGAGTCGATCAGGTACGCGCGCAGGGCGTCGGCGCCGTGGCTCTCGAGCACGTCGTCGGGCGGCGGGTAGTTGCGCTTGGACTTGCTCATCTTCGAGCCGTCCTCGGCGAGCACCAGCCCGTTGACGATGACGTTCTTGAAGGGCGGCTTGTCGAACAGCGCCGTGCTCAGCACCAGCAGCGTGTAGAACCAGCCGCGGGTCTGGTCGAGGCCCTCGGCGATGAACTGCGCCGGGAAGTTGGCCTCGAACTTCTGCTTGCCCTGGAAGGGGTAGTGGTCCTGGGCGTAGGGCATGGCGCCCGACTCGAACCAGCAGTCGAACACGTCGGGCAGGCGCCTGGCCTCGCCGCCGCACTCCGGGCACTTCGCGGGCAGGTGGTCGATCTTGTGCGGGTGCAGGTCGTCGACGGTGACGCCGGTGAGCTCGGCGAGCTCGCCGATGCTGCCCACGCAGGCCTCGTGGCCGCAGGCCTCGCACACCCACACGGGGATCGGCGTGCCCCAGAAGCGGTTGCGGCTGACGTTCCAGTCGCGGGCCTCGCTCAGCCAGTTGCCGAAGCGCTTCTGCCCCACGGCCTCGGGCACCCAGTGGATCTGGGCGTTGTTGGCCTGCATGCGGTCGCGCAGCTCGGTGACGCGCACGAAGCGGGCAGGCACGGCCTTGTAGATGAGCGGCGTGCCGCTGCGCCAGCAGTAGGGGTAGCTGTGCTGGATGGTGCTGCGGGCGAACAGGCGCCCGTCGTCCTTCAGCCGGCGGATGATGTCCGGATCGGCCTCCTTGACGTTGCGCCCGGCGAAGTCGGTGATGGCGTCGACGAAGCGGCCCTCGTCGTCCACGCTGAGCAGCACGGGGATGTCCACGGCCTTGCAGGCCACGAAGTCCTCTTCACCGAAGTCGGGCGCCATGTGCACCAGGCCGGTGCCGTCGGCGGTGGTGACGTGCTCGGCAGCGATCACCTGGAAGCTGTTGGGCGTGTCGGCGAAATAGCTGAACAAGGGCGCGTACTTGCGGCCCACCAGCGCGGCGCCCTTCAGGGTGCCCAGCACGGTGTGATCCTTGCCCAGCACCTTCTCGGCCAGCTCGGCGGCCACCACGTAGACCGTCTCGTCGCCGGCCTTGGTGGCCTTCACGTAGTCCAGCTCGGCGCCCACGGCCACGGCCAGGTTGCTGGGCAGGGTCCACGGGGTGGTGGTCCACACCAGCAGGGCCGTGCCGGGCTCGTCCAGCAGGGGCATGGTGACGGTGATGGCGGGGTCCTGGACGTCGCGGTAGTCCAGGTTGGCCTCGAAGTTCGACAGGCTGGTGCTCAGGCGCCAGCTGAAGGGCATGACCCGGAAGTCCTGGTAGATCAGCCCCTTGTCCCAGAGCTGCTTGAAGACCCACCACACGCTCTCCATGAACGTGGCGTCCATGGTCTTGTAGTCGTCCTCGAAGTCCACCCAGCGGCCCAGCCGGGTGACCACGCGCTCCCACTCGGCGGTGTACTTCAGCACGTTGGCGCGGCAGGCCTCGTTGAACTCGCCGACGCCGAAGGCCTTGATGCTGGTGGGCCCGCTCAGGCCGAGCTGCTTCTCCATCTCCATCTCGATGGGCAGCCCGTGGGTGTCCCAGCCGAAGCGGCGCTCCACCCGGTGGCCGCGCATGGTCCAGTAGCGCGGCACGATGTCCTTCAGGGTGCTGGCCACCAGGTGGCCGTAGTGGGGCAGGCCGGTGGCGAAGGGCGGCCCGTCGTAGAAGACGTAGCTGGCCTCCTTGGGGCGCTCGGCCACCGAGCGCTCGAACACCTTGCGCTCGGCCCACAGGGCGAGCATCCGGCGCTCCTCCTCGGGGAACGACACCTGCGACGAGACGGGTTCAAAGGCCATGACCACTCCGGCGGTTCGCTGGATTTTGCGGGCGCACCTTGCAACGGCCGGCGGCGCGCCGCAAGCGGGCGGGGGTGACGGGCGGCGGGCGGCTCAGCCCCGGGCGTCGCGCTCGGCCCGGGCCGCCTCGAGGTCCTGCTGCTTCAGGGCCTTCATGGCGCTGTCGGTGGCGTGCTTCAGCTCTTCGACCTCGGCCTCGATCTCCTCGGCCTTGGCCTTGTTGCGGCCGCGCACCTTGAAGGCCACCACGGCGCCCACCACCACCACGGCCACGGCGGCCAGGATCCAGCCCTGGGTGCTCTTGGCCTCCTCGAGGATGACCTCCCAGTTCTCGCCGAACTTGACCCCCAGCCAGATCCACACCGGCACCGAGATGAGCGCCGCCAGGGTGTCGAGGATGAGGAAGCGCCAGAACGGGAAGTTGACCACGCCGGCGGTCAGGAAGATGGCCCCGCGGATGCCCGCCACGAAGCGGCCGAAGAACACCGTCCAGCTCCCGAAGCGGTCGTAGTAGCCCTGGGCCTTCTTGCGCCGGGCCGGCGTGAGCAGCTTCGAGAAGAAGCCACCCGTGGTGGACGACCGGCCGATGCGGCGGCCGATGTAGTACAGGCACGAGTCGCCGATGGCGATGAAGGCCATGCTGATGGCGAAGTGGATCCAGATGTCGATCTTGCCCGCGCCCGCCATGACCCCGCCGAAGATCAGCGGGATGTCCTCGGGGATGGGCACCCCCAGGCCGGCCAGGAACAGCGCCACCGCGATGCCGATGTAGGTGAACTGCTCCAGGTAGCCGGTCAACCAATCCACGGGGCGCCTCCAGCCGGACAGGGCGCGCAGTCTACGCGCTTCGCCCTGTGATGTCAGGCGGGCGTCCGGGGAGTCAGCCTCGCTGCCCGATCCGGCGGGCCAGGGCGTCCAGCGCGGCGCTGCGCTCCAGGTTCACCCGCCAGGCCTCGGGCACGCCCTGCACGCCCACCCGGGCGCCCACCAGCGCGCCGCCCAGGGTGGCGATGCTGTCGGAGTCGCCGCTGGTGTTGGCCCCGCACAGCAGGGCCGCGCGCAGGTCGTCGGGGTGGCGGGCGAACAGGTAGGCGGCGGCGGCGACGGCCTCGTGGGCGGCCCAGGCCTGCAGGCGCTCGAACACCACGTCGGGGTCCGTACCGGCGTGGGCGTCGGCGACGGCGCGCTCGATCATCCGCGCGGTGGGCGGCGAGTAGCGGTCGGCGGCCTGCACCATGACCGTCAGCACCTCGGCCACCGGGGCGTCGGCCACCACCGCCGCCACCCCGCGGGCCAGGGCGGCGCAGGCGGCCTGGGCGATGGGGTCGCCGTGGGTCAGGAGGCTGTGGGCCACCGCCCAGGCCTCGGCCCGCTCGGGGGCATCGGCGAACACCAGGCCGAACGGGTAGGCGCGCATCACCGAGCCGCAGCCCCCGGCCTGCGGGGCGCCGGCCTCGCGCCAGGGCACCCCCCGCGCCAGCGCCCGGCAGCCCGCCAGGCACGCGTTGCCCGGTGCCCGGTGCCCGCCTTGCGGATCCCGGGCCCAGCCCACGAAGGCCTGGGCCATGCGGCCCATGGTGGCGTCCAGATCCTCGCCGGCGTCGCGGCCCGCCAGCAGGCTCACCAGCACCGCTTCGGCCATCTGCGTGTCGTCGGTGTAGGGGGCGAAGCGCTGCCCGGCGCGCTCCCAGAACAGGGCGTAGTCGGTGACGCCCGCGGCGCCGAAGCGGGCGCGGATCTGGTCGATCTTCATGAACTCGACGGGGTGGCCCAGGGCGTCGCCAATGGCGGCGCCCAGCACGGCGCCGCGGCAGCGATCTTCAAAGGTGGGGGGCATGGCGGCTCCTGCGGCGGTTGGAAATCAACTTAGATGCCTTTTGCATCCTTGTCAAACCGTCACGCCTCGCTAACGTGGGCGATGGCGGTCGGCGGGGCCGTCTTCAGGGAGCGTGACATGGCAAGACGACTCAGCGCGCTTTGGCTGGCGCTGTGGGCGCTGAGCGCCTGCGAGGCCACGGACCTGGCGCCCGACGCCGCGGCCACGGCCGACGGCGCGGCGCAGGCCGATGGGGCCGCCGCCGACTCAGGCACGCCTGCCGATGGGGGGCCCCCTGGGGACGCCCGCCCGGCTCCCGATGGGGCGCTGTCCCCAGACGGCGCGGTGGGCCCCGACGCCGGCCCGAGCCCCGAGGCTGGCCCGAGCCCCGACGCCGGCCCGAACCCCGACGGCGGATCCCCGCCCGACCAGGGCGTGGCCTGCGATCCCCCGGCCGTGCTGGCCGCCCACGGCTGCGCCAACGCCGGCTGCCACGCGCCGCCCGTGGCGGGCGGCCTGGACCTGGTGGCCCCCGATCCGGCCCCCCGGCTCGTGGGCGCCCCCGCGGTCACGGGCGGGTGCCAGGGGCGGCTGGTCATCGACCCGCAGCGGCCCGAGCGCAGCCTGATGCTGCAGGCCATCGGGGCGGCCCAGGCGCCCGGTGGCGCCGAGGACGCCTGCCAGCTCGTCATGCCCCCGCAGGGCGGCATGCCGGCGGCGGATCAGGCCTGCCTGACGACCTGGGTGCACGACCTCATCGCCCAGGCGGGGCCGGTGGATCCGGTGGACCCCTTCGATCCCACGCCGGTGGCCGGGGCCGTCGCCAAGGTGAAGACCCTGCTGACCGGCCTGGCGCCCACCAGCGAGGAGATCGCCGCCGTGCAGGCCGATCCCGCCGCGCTGCGCGGGCTGGTGCAGGGCTGGACCGAGACCCCCGAGTTCCAGGTGAAGCTGGCCGACTTCCTCACGGTGGCCCTGCAGCAGCGGTTGCAGGCCGAGGACATCGAGCAGTTCGACCGCCTGCAGCGACACCGCAGCCGCAACGCCTTGTTCCGCAAGGTGATGGAGGAGAGCTTCGTGCGCACGGCGCTCGACCTCATCGAGCGCGGCCAGCCCTTCACGCAGGTGCTCACCACCCGCACCTGGATGGTCACCACGGCCAACCTGGTGCTGCTGCGCTACCCCGACCAGCCCACGGCCGACAAGCGGCTGCGGCACACGCTGGTGGGCGACGCGGCGGACGCGCCGCCGGGGCTGGCCGGCCAGGTGCGCCAGCGCCGCTGGTACCTCGAGGCCATCGCGGGTATGACCTGCGACATCAGCCAGGCCGACGCCCTGGACATGCTGTTCGGCTTCATCAACCGGCGCCGTTGCGATCCCGAGCCCGAGCGCAACGTGCTGTTCGACAGCCCGCCGCTCACCGAGGCGGACTTCGCGGACTGGCGCCTGGTGGAGCTGGTGCCCGCCAACGAGGCCGCCGAGGGCGACGTCCCCGTGGCCTTCTACGACCTGCCCACCCTGCGGCGCGCCGAGCGGCTGGTCACGGGCCTGCACCGCACGGGTTTCTTCACCACCAGCGTGTTCCTGAACAACTGGCCCAGCAACGCGGACAACCAGTTCCGGGTGACCACCAACCAGACGGTGCTGGGCGCCCTGCACGCGGGCTTCGTGGCCAGCGAGCCCACCGAGCCGCTGCACACCGACGGGGTGGATCCGGCCCACGCCGATCCCGAGACGGCGTGCTACGGCTGCCACCGCCAGCTCGATCCCATGCGCAACTACTTCGCCCAGAGCTACGGCTTCGACTACCAGACCCCCGCCCCCAACGGGCCCGAGGCGCAGGTCTTCGACCCGGCCGATCGCGGCGGCTTCGCCTTCCTGGGCGTGACCGCTCAGAACGGCGACCTGGACCGGCTGGCCAACACCCTGGCGCGCCACCCGCGCTTCCCGGTGGCCTGGACCCAGAAGCTGTGCCTGTACGCCAACGCCAGCCGCTGCGACGAGGCGGATCCCGCCTTCACCGCCATCGCCGCCCGCTTCGCCGACGGCTTCGACTTCCAGGGGCTGGTGGTGGATCTGTTCAGCTCGCCCCTGGTGACGGGCCTGGAGGAGACCGAGACCTGGGCCCAGGCCGAGGTGCCGGTGGGCATCACCCGCCGCAATCACCTGTGCGCCCTGCTGGACGCGCGGCTGGGGCGGCAGGGCCTCTGCCAGAACGCCCGGGTGGCCCGGGTGGTGGGCCTGATCCCCGGCGACGACTTCGCCCGGGGCGCGGCGGACTTCACCCAGCCCAACCGGCCCAGCGCCTTCCAGTTCGCCGCCGCCGAGGCGGTGTGCGAGGCCGCCGGCCTGGTGGTCATCACCGGCGCCAACGAGGAGTTCCCGGTGCGCGACGTGCCCACGGCCATCGAGGCCATCGTCACCCGCCTGATGGGGCTGCCCGCCGAGCACCCGCGCCACGCGGGGGCCGTGGCCGCCCTCAGCGCCCACCACGCCGAGGCGCTGGCGCTGGGGCAGAACGTGAACCAGGCCTTGCGCGCGGCGTTCACGCTGGCGTGCCTGTCGCCCGACGTGCAGGGGGTGGGGCTGTGAGCCGCAAGACGACCGACATGACCCGCCGCGGCCTGCTGCTGAGCGGCGGCGCGGGCGCCGTGAGCCTGCTGCTGCGCGGCCTGGCCACCGGCCTGCCACCCGCCTTTCTGGCCAACCCGCACCGGGCCTTCGCCCAGGGCATGGGCCTGGCGCCGCAGACGCTGATCTTCGCCACCTCGCAGGCGGGCGATCCCATCAACTGCAACGCGCCGGGCGCCTATGTGGAGGGCGCCGAGCACCCCGCCGAGGCCCTGCTGCCCAGCGGCAACGTGCGCCTGGGCGACGCCCGGGTGACCGGGGCCCAGGCGTGGCAGACCCTGCCCAACGCCCTGCGCCAGCGGCTGGCCGTGTTCCACCTGCAGACCCGCTCGGTGGCCCACCCCGAGCAGCCCAGCACCCTGGCATGCCACGGCTCGGTGAAGAACGCCGCGGGCAACGGGGCCGAGATGCTGCCGAGCATGATCGCCGAGCTGGCCGCGCCGGGGCTCAACCCCCTGCAGGCCGAGCCCGTGCCCCTGGCGGGCGAGGTCATCACCTTCGGCGGGCAGCCGCTGCAGTCGGTGAAACCCTCTGAGCTGCAAGCGCTTTTCGCCGAGCGCGACGCCCAGATCGCCGATCTGCGCGGCAGCCGCGACGCCGCCCTGGACGCCCTGTACCGCGACCTGCAGGCCAACGGCACCCGGGCCCAGCGCAGCTTCCTGGACCGCTACGCCAACAGCCGGGTGCAGGCGCGGGCCCTGGGCGAGCAGCTCGCGGCCCTGCTGGCCCAGCTCCCGCTGGATCCCGACGACGTGGACGGCGCCCAGGATCAGGTGGTGGCGGCGCTGGCCCTGGCCCGGCTGCGGGTGGCGCCGGTGATCACGCTGCGGCTGCCCTTCGGCGGCGACAACCACAACGACAGCGATCTGAGCGTCGAGGCCGCCGAGACCACCGCCGGGGTGGCCCGCATCGGCCAGCTCTGGCAGGGCCTGGTGGACGCGCAACTCCAGGACGAGGTGAGCTTCGCGCTGCTGAACGTGTTCGGCCGCAACCTGGTGCGCAACGCCGCCGGGGGCCGCAACCACAACAACGAGCACGGGGTGATGCTGGCCTTCGGCGCCGGCTTCCGGGGCGGCGTGTACGGCGGGGTCAGCCTGGCCCGCGGGGGCCTGCCCATCGATCCCGCCACCGGCGAGGGCCGCCTGGACGCCGCCATCCCCGCCGCCGAGACCTTGGAGGCCGCCGCCAAGACGGTGACCCGCGGCCTGGGCCACGATCCCGAGGTCATCGAGAACCGCATCCGCGGGGGCCGGATCATCGACGCGGCGCTCGCCTGATGCGGCGACTGGTCGGCGCGCCCGCTGGATCTGACGGGCGCAACGCCGCCCTGAGGCGACCGCCCTGCCGGTCGGATGGGCGCCCCCGAATCAGCGTGTGAAGGAGCGACGCTGAGGATGGCATCGGCCTGGCTCCCCGAACAGGCGCCCCCCGGTCGATGAGGCTTGCGGCGCCTGGGAAGGCCGGCCATCGTATCCCCACACGCCCTGGAGGGGGCTGCGCGCCAGCGGCGCGAGAGGGGAAACCAGCATGATTCGTCGGCAAGCACAGCGGCTGCAGGGGTGTCCCTCTGCGCGCCCCACGAGGCCCCCCGAGCCACAGGCGATGGGCATCACCTGGCTCGGTGCCGCAGGGCTGTGGAGCGCCCTGCTCTTCGCGCTGCTGATCCCGGTGGGCGCCCAGGCGCAGGAGGGTCGCGGGTGCTCGGTCTTCAAGCCGTGCCCGCGGGGCTACACGTGCGAGGCCTTCGTCCACAAGTGCCGCGGGCCCGGCCGCGAGGGCGATAGCTGCCACGCCACCCGCCCCTGCGGGCCGGGCCTCAGGTGCGAGGCCGGCAGCCAGAAGTGTCGCGGGCCCGGCCGCGAGGGCGACAGTTGCCACGCCACCCGCCCCTGCGGACCGGGCCTCACGTGCGAGGCCGGCAGCCACAAGTGTCGCGGCCCGGGCCGAGCCGGCGACGCCTGCCACGCCACCCGCCCCTGTGGTCAGGGCCTGAGCTGCCAGCCCGGCGTCCAAAAGTGCTACCACACGCCACGACGCGAGGGTGAGCCGTGCTCCGCCGGCTATGGCTGCGGCAGCGGGCTCACCTGCGAGGCCGGCAGCCAGACCTGCCGCCGCCCGGGCGGCGAGGGGGACTCGTGTCACGCCACGCGCCCGTGCGGCGCCGGGCTCACCTGCGAGGCCGGCAGCCACAAGTGCCGTCGGCCCGGCAACGTCGGCGATCCCTGCCACCTCACACGGCCCTGCGGCTCGGGCCTGAGCTGTCAGCCGGGCGTGCACCGCTGCTATCACACGCCACGCCAGGTTTGTGAGCCCTGCGTGGCCGGGCACGGGTGCGCGCCGGGCCTCACCTGCCAGGCGGGCAGCCAGGTCTGCCGGGGGCCCCAGGACTACCAGATCGAGATCGTCTGGGCCCCGTCACCCAGCGGGGTCAAGCAGCCCACGGCCAAGGTCAAGGAGCGCATGCGCGCCGCGGTGGACCGCTGGCGCGGCGTCATCGCAGGGCACCTGCCCCAGATCCGCTACCAGGTCCCGGCGGGGCACAGCTACCACGCCGATGACGCCTGGATCGCGGCGAAGGCGCCGGGCGGGAGCGCCTGGAACGACCTGCGGATCGTCGTGCGGATCAACAAGCAGAGCGCCTTCGGCGGAGACAACGTGCTCGCGCACGCCAGGCCGGTCATCCACGACGGCAACGGCATGCCCCGCTTGGGGATGGTGGAGATCAGCGAGGCCAAGATGGACTCCAACATCGCCGGCTACACCGAGGCGGTCCTGGTGCACGAGATCGGCCACATCCTGGGCTTCAACGCGGGGATGTTCGGGCGCAAGAACCTGCTGAGCGGCGACAGGAAGAAGTTCACCGGCGCCAAGGCCGTGGCCGCCTGGCGGGCGATGGGCAAGGGGGGCCAGCCGCCGCTCCAGTATGACCCCAACGACAGCACTTTGCAGCCCGGCGGGCACTGGGATGAGAGCACGCTGAACACCGAGCTGATGACCCCGAGCACCGACACGTTCATGGACATCTGGTCGACGATGAAGCTGTCGCGTCTGTCCACCGGCGCGCTGCAGGACATGGGTTACCGGGTGGTGGAGTGCGAGGGCGGCGAAGGGATCGCCAGCGGCCCCGGCGGGGCCACCCGCGCTCAGGGCAGCAAGTGCGCCGACGAGGGCGGCCAGTGCCGCTTCGCGGGCGCCGGGCGCGTCTACTACGGCGCGCGCGACAAGTGGGCCGTGAAGGACGCCACCGGCGGCATCGCCTGCAACAACGGTGTCTTCGGCGACCCCCTCCGGGGCGTGCGCAAGGCCTGCTTCGTCGAGAGCGTGGGCGGCGGCGGCGGCGGCGGC
>JACKDL010000015.1 GCA_020633555.1 Myxococcales bacterium
AGGAAGGCGGGCGACATCGTGCTCGGCTCGCGGAGCACACCGGGCACGAAGACGAGCGCCGTGCCCTCGCCCCGGCCCCAAACGTAATCGACCGCAGGCGTGTACCCGCCCGAGCCATCCATGTCCGCGTAGACCACGGTCTGTACGGGCAAGGTCGGCTGGTTCAACACCGGCTCCCAGGCGTCGGCCGGCACGGTCGCCAGCAGCTCGGCGGAAGGCAGCCATCCAACGCCGCAGGTGCCCACCTGCACATCGAAGGCGATCGCTTCGGGGCCCTCGGCGGCCCACCAGACGCCCAGCGCTCGCAGCTCCTCGGATGGCTGGCCGCCCCACTCGATCACCGACTCGGGGCAGACGGGGAAGGTCTGGCTCACGCCAGCCCGATCGCCGGTGCAGCTCACCAGCGCCAACAGCAGCAACGCGGTGCCCCACCTCACAAGAAAACCTCCATGCTGGCGAAGACGAACCAGCCCCGACGCTGCAGCCAGATGGGGCTGGTCCACCCGGTGTCGCCGAAGCGGCTCACGTCGGGGGTGAACGTATTCTGCAGCCCGGCGCGCACCCGGTCGGGCCGGGCGGGATCGGGCAGGAAGGCCAGCGCCAGCCGACCATGGGCCTCGATGCGCGGATTCGGTGCCAGGCGGAGGGGCTGGCGCCCATGCACGCTGGCCCACCCGCGAGCCCCGGGCGGACGCTCGACGGCCCGGAAGAACCAGGCCCGGCCCTCAAGATCCACGTCCAGCCGCAGGTGGGGATTGAACAGGGGCGCGCGGAACTCCACCACCCCGGTGTGTGACCACTGGTGGAAGGTGTCGGCCATCTCGTAGTAGTCCACCGAGTTGGTCGCCAGCGTCTCTTCCCGCTGGGGCGTGACAAACCAGGTGATCGGCCGCACCCGCTCCTGGCCCGCCGGCGTGAAGCCCTGCTGGTAGATCCGCCCTTGGTAGCCCAGGTGCCAGGTCGCGCCGCCCCGGACAGGTGGCCGCCAGTCCAACTTCAGCAGCGCCGCGCCGGCCCCACTCCCCTGACCGTCAGCGAGCCGCAGCGCCATCTCCCAGGCCAGGCGCCAACTGGGCCCGAGAGCGGGCACCTCGCCCGCGAGCGTCAGGTGGCGCGCCACTCTCGTGAACGCCTCGTTCGGCCACACCAGCCAGTTGAGTTCCACCCATCGGCCGAGGCCCACGCGGGTGACGAACAGGTCGTCGGCGGCCAGATGGGTCTGCCCTGCGATGAGCAGGCTCAGGTGCAGGTCGCTCCACTGGAGCCGGGCGAAACCGCCCTCCCAGAGTTGCCGTTCGAGCAGCAAGCCGCGACCCACCGTGCGCTCACCGAGATCGACCCCCATGACCTCGCCATACAATGCGCGCCCTCCGGGTCGACCCAGCACCCCGTAGACGTGCCCCGTGACGCCCGGCGCCACACCCGCCAGGGTTCGATAACCACTGCTCGCGGTGGTCTGGTAAGCCACCGCGTTCACCGACAGATCCACGTTTGGGGTGATCCGGGCGTTGGCGCGGGCGTCCAAGTAGAAGTAGCCGTGCCACTCCGACACGGTCGCCTCTCGACGGGGCACGGCGGTGGCCAGCACCGCGTCGGCGCCGCCGGTGATGATCCCGTCCTGGGAAAGGCGGCGGTGGGGCTGCTCGGCCAGCGCTTCGGGCACGCCGACGGTGGGGATTCGGGGCCGCTTGAGCGACATGGGATCGCCCGGCGGCACCACCGGCGGCAGGGGCGCGGCTGCCGCCCATGCCGACAAAAAGAGTAGCAAATACGAAAACTTCGCCATGAACCCGGTGCCCTGCCCTCGCTTGCCCGCGCCCAGGGTGGCACAGGCGCGGGCGGGACTCCAGGCTCAGGGCGTGGGCTGGCTGGTGGGGGCGGGGGCCGCGGCCGGGGGGCCGCTGGCGATCTGGGCGAAGGGATCGGGGCCGGGCGCCACCTCGGCCAGCGAGCCGGCGCCCTGCACGGTGACCTTCAGGTCGAAGACGCCTTCGTGCAGGGTGCTGAAGGGCACGCCGCCATGCGTCTCCCAGCCCGCCCAGGTGGTCTGCAGGCCGCCCACCGGGATGATGCTGACCCACATGCGCCAGGCCTGCGGGCGGCCGTCGGCGTCCACGGTCCACAGGTACTTGTCGCCGGGGGTGACGCCGCCGGATCCGTACTGGATCTGCAGGCCGGGGCGCCCGGTGTGATCCACCGCGGTGGCCCGGGTGACGCCCTGGTGGAAGAAGGTGCGGAACGGGTACAGCCAGAAGCTGTCGTTGGTCCACTTGCTGTAGGCCTCGTCCACCAGGCCCTGCCCCGCCGGGCCCTCGACGCGCTGGCCGTGGCGGAAGGCCACGCCCCTGCGGTTGCCCAGATCCACCAGGACCTCGTGGTCGCCCCAGCGCACCCGCGCCAGGTTGCGGCGCTTGTCCCACAGGTGGGTGTGCCGGTCGCGGAAGGTCCAGGCCACGGCTTCGAGCTGCTGCCAGCGGTCGAAGGCCATGGCCCGCTGGACGTTGCGGGCCAGGCTGTCGGCCTCGGGCCCCGGGCTGACCTGGGTGGGCTCGGGCGCCCGGACCCGCCAGACGAGGACGCCCAGGGCCAGGCCGGCGAGGATCAGCAGGGCCCCCAGGCCCAGCGCGACGCGCTTCAGGAGAGTCTTCATGGGGGCAGCATACGCCAGCCCTTGCCCGGCGCGCCCCTGCGACCGATAAGGCGACGCAGATCACACTCGGGGAGGAGGTTCGTCATGCGCGCGATGGCGTGGGGGTTCGGGCTGGCGTTGGTGTTGGTGGGCTGCATCCCGCAGGGCGGGGGCGGCGGCCGGGATGACGGTGGGACCGTGCGCGTGGACGGCGGGGGCCAGGGCGGCGCCGGCGGCCAGGGCGGCGCCGGCGGCCAGGGCGGCGCGGGCGGCCAAGGTGGTGTCGGCGGCCAGGGCGGCGCCGGAGGCGTCGGGGGCGCTGGCGGTCAGGGCGGCGAAGGCGGCGTCGGGGGCGCGGGCGGCGGCTGCGTGCCCGCCTGCGCCGGACGCCAGTGCGGTCCCGACGGCTGCGGCGGCGAGTGCGGCCCCGGCTGCGGCCAGGGCGAGGTCTGCGACGCGGGCCAGTGCTCGGCCGCGGGCTGCCCGCAGGGCACCTTCGACTGCAGCGGCGTGTGCAGCCGGCTCATCGACGACCCCGACAACTGCGGCTCCTGCGGCACCGACTGCCCCACCCGGCGCGGCGCGCTGACCCAGTGCATCGAGGCCGAGTGCTACCTGAACTGCCCGGGCATGGAGGGGCGCGCCCAGAGCGTGGACTTCGACAACGATCCCCAGCACTGCGGCGGCTGCGGCGTGCAGTGCCCGGGCGCGCTGGGGGGCCAGCCCACCTGCAATGGCGGCCAGTGCCAGAGCCCGTGCTCCCGCGGCGAGCAGGTCTGCGACGGGGTGTGCGTGGATCTGGACGACGACCCCGAGCACTGCGGCGCCTGCGGCAACGCCTGCGGCGAGGGCGCGTGGTGCAACAGCGGCGAGTGCGTGTGCAACGGGCGCCGCGAGACCTGGTGCGGCGAGAGCCGCTGCGCCGATCTGAACAGCGATCCCGACGAGTGCGGGGTCTGTGGCAACGCCTGCCCGGCCGCCGCGGGTGGCGAGGCCGTCTGCCAGGCCGGCGAGTGCCTGAACCCCTGCGCCGAGGGGCGCGAGCAGGGCGCGGTGTGCGGTGGCGAGTGCCAGGACGTGGCCGTCGACCTGAACAACTGCGGCGAGTGCGGCGTGCGCTGCGCCGACGCCCTGGCGGGGGCCAACGTGGGCCGCAACTGCCAAGCCGGTGGGAACTGCTACGGCAACGGCAACCAGTGCACCGCCGGCGCCTGCGGGCTGCGCATCACCCACTCCTGGGACGTCACCGGCGGCAACGGCAGCACGAGCTGCCAGGAGGTGTGCCAGGCCGCGGGCATGGTGTGCGCCGAGGTGCCCTGGGAGAACTGCGACAACAACAACGATCGCTGGCAGGGCATCGACCTGGACGGCCGCCTGGGCGCGGGCTGCGCCATCTTCGACAACCGCAACGGCTGGGGCCCCCGGCTGCTGGCCTGCGACACCCGGGTGGGCGAGGACAACGGCAACCCCTACTACATGACGCGCCGGCTCATGCACTGCGAGTGCGTGCTGGCCGAGCGGGTGGCCCCGGCGGAGGTCATCGACGCCCCCGGCGCCTACCAGCTCCCCGGCTTCGGCCAGAACGGCAGCAACCGGGTGGTGCTGCGGGTGCCCAACGGCGTGGACGTGGTGGTGGACACCGCCGGCTGCCCCGCCGACACGACCCTGGAGCTGCTGAGCCCCGCCGGGGACTCGGTGGACGCCAACGACGACGCTGACGGGCTGGGGACCTGCTCGCGGGTGAGCTTGCCCGGCGCGCCGGCGGGCGACTACACGGTGGTGGTGGCCGGCTTCAGCGGGCGGGCCGTGGGGCCCCTGACCCTGAACGTGGACTGGTAGCCCGCCCTGTCCGTTCGCCGCGGCGCCCGCCGTCTCGCCCCGCGTGATTGAGGCGATCGGATATGGCAGGCTCGCAGCGCGGGCCGGGCCAGCCCCCACCGACGAAGGGCGCGACCATGACCGAGACACTGTGCGAGCGGCTGCGCCTGGCTTCGGCTGCGCTGGATGACGCAGGGCGCCGGGTGCACGACGCCCTGACGGCCCTGCTGGCGGGCACGGCCACGCCGCTGCCGGCGGCGGCCTGGGACGAGGCGCTCGAGGCCATCGCCGCTCTGAACGCTGCCCGGCGCCAGGCCGCGCAGCTCGGCGTCCATGCGCCCGCACCGACGGACGCGTCCGAGCGGCAGCGCGAGGTGCAGACCCTGTGCGCCGCGCTGGCCGAGCTGGACGTGGCCCGGCTGCGCGCCGACCGGCTGGCCCAGGTGCTGGCGGGCCTGCAGTGCGAGGTCACGCCCCCCCGCAAGGCCGCCGCGCTCACCCGCCTGCGCGACGCCGCCTGCCAGAGCCTGGGCGCGCCCGGCGCCGCCGACAGCCTGCCCCCCTGCCCCGAGCTGGAGTGGTTGGACTGGTTCGACGGGCTGGGCGAGCCGGGACGCGAGGGGGTGCTCGACCTGCTGGAGGGGGCAGCCGGCCTGCGGGATCTGTTTCAGTTCCTGGGGTTGTACGAGCCGCGACACTGGGGTCGGGGCCAGCCGGTGACGGGGGAGGCCGCGGTCGAGGCGCCGACGCCTGAGCCGGAGCCTGAGCCGGAACCCGAGCCTGAGCGTGCGCCTGAGCCCGAGCCCGAGCCGGAACCCGAGCCCGAGCCGGAACCCGAGCCCGAGCCGGAACCCGAGCCGGAACCCGAGCCGGAACCCGAGCCGGAACCCGAGCCCGAGCCGGAACCCGAGCCGGAACCCGAGCCCGAGCCCGAGCCGGAGCCCGACCTCGAGATCGACGGCGTGGTCGAGGCGCCAGGGCCGCTGGCGCCTTGGCTGGCGGCCCACCGGTGGACACCCGCCGGGGTGCAGCCCGGCCCCTGGGCCGGCGCAGCACCAGCCCGCCTGGCGCCGGCGGTGCAGCAGGCCTTCGCGCGCGACGACCTGCGCGGTGCCTGGCTGCTGGCGCGCGCCGCCGCCCAGGGCCAGACCCTGGAGGTGGTGGAGCAGGCGCTGATCCAGGGGGCGGCGTGGGCCGCCGCCGCCTGGCTGGAGCTGGCCCGCGGTCAGGAGCCGAACTGGCGCACGGCCTTTGACGTGACCGAGTTGGCCGACGCTGCCGAGCTGCTGGCCGACGATCCCGCCTGGCGGCCGACGGTGGGTGCCATCACCGGGGCGATCCTGCTCGGCGGGCTGGCCTTCGCCCCCGCCTGGCACGGGCTGGCGCGGGCCACGCTGCCCGAGGCGCTCGATGGCCTGGCCGACGCCTGCCGCCGGATCACGGCCCGCCGCCCGCTGGCCCACCTGGCTGACGAGGTGGCCCACGCGCAGCCGGCCCCAGAGCAGCTCGCCCGGCTGCTCCAAGAGGCCCGCGCCACCTTGCAAGACCGCTTCAAGCGGCTGTCGCAGGCCGCCGACAAGCGCATCCAGCGGACCCACTGCCGGGCCGCCTGGAGCGAGTTCATCGATCAGGTGCGCCCCCGCTTCAGGGGCCTGCTGGACGCCGCCCGCCCCCTGGAAGACTTCGACCGGCAGGGCATCTTCCAGCAATACACGCGCATCGCGGACGCCCGCGGCGCCCGCTTCTCGGACCGCTCGATCATGGATCACGCCGCCGAGGAGCTGCTGGACGCCGCCCAGGCGGTGCAGCGGATCCTGACCCGTCAGGGGCAGGCCCGGCGCGAAACGAGCGAGCCCGTATTCCGGCACGATCTGCTGGATCGCCTGCGCAGCCAGACGCCGCAGCCCGCCATGGTGCAGTGGCTGCGCAGCGGCCTGGGGCTGGCGCCGCCGGCGGACCGACCGTGGCGCCTGCAGACCGCCGACATCGCCGCCTGCCCGGGGCTCCTCGCCTGCCTCGACACCTTGGAGGCCGACGACGAGGGTCAGTGGTCGCTGGATCTGCGCAGCACCCCCGCCGACGGGCCGCTCGCCCACGCCTGGGCCGAGGCGCCCCCACCGCCGCCCACGACGCCCATGACCGTCCACACCCTCGCCGAGCACCTGGCAGACGCCGATCGCTGGCCGGATGTGGCGCGGATCGTGGCCCTCCCCGAGGGCGTGAAGCGGCAGGTCAGCCATCGCCTGGCCGCGCTGGTGGAGACGGGCAGCGCCCACGCCACCGCCCTCACCCGCCTGGCCCGCGTGCTGGACGAGGCCGGGCACCCCAGCGGCGGCCGCCTGGCCCGGCAGGCCCGCGACGCGTGGCAGCAGCACGCCGCCCAGCCGGGCCATGAGCTGTGGCTGGTGGCCACCTGGCTCAACCGCCAGCAGGCGTGGCTGCGTGCCGAGCGGGACGAGGCCCTGAGCCGCCTGCGCGCGTCGGCCAGCCCCGCCCACCTGGACGAGGTGCTCCAGCGGCTGGCGGCCGGCGACGTGAGCGGCGCCGCCCGCTGCGCCGGGCACGAGCCCACGCCCGAGCCCGCCCAGCGGCTGCGCGAGACGCCCTACCGGCTGGCCCCCGGCCAGGCGCGCTGGTGGAAGGACGCCGCCCCCACCGAGCCGGGCCTGAGCGACGCCACCTGGCACCTGCTGAAGGCCTGGCGGGCGGTGGCCGACAAGCCCATGCGGGGGCCCACGCCGAGCGAGCGGCAGGAGCTGCTGGAGCGGTTCACCGCCTGGCTCCTGGCGCACCAGCGCCGCAAGTCCGAGGCGAAGACGCTGCAGGACGCCCGCCGGATCGAGACCGAGACCGTGCGCGGCTGGCTGGCCGAGAGCGATCAGCCGAGCTTCCTGCCCCAGCTCGCCCACTACACCAACCTGCGCCTGCAGGTGCTGCCCCAGGCCGTGGCCCAGCTCTCCGTGCGCGCCGTGCACGCGGCCGCCGTGAGCCACCAGGCCGACCTGGTGGTGATTCTGGCGCCCGGGGCGCGGCCCGCCCTGCAGTCCCAGTTCCTGGCGCAGCAGCGCCGGGGTGGCACGGGGACGGTGGCGCTCATCAGCGATCCGGTGCTGGTGCGGCTGCTGCGCCCAGTGGACGGCCAGGCCCCCGATCCGCTGCGCGGGCTGCTCGAGGTGGTGCTGGAGCAGCAGCGTTGGAGCAGCCAGCAGCCCTTCGACCCCCAGGACGGCGCCGAGATCAAGCCCGAGATGTTCGTGGGCCGGCGCGACGCCCTGGAGGCCCTGAGCCGCCAGGGGAGCTACGGGCGCATCTTCGCCGGGCGCAAGCTGGGCAAGACGGCGCTGCTGCGCAACGTGGCCAAGCGGGCGGGCCGCCGGGAGCTGCCCTCGGGGCGCGAGCTGACGGCGGTTCACCTGAACATCGGCGGCATCCACGACGAAGGCCGGGTGGTGGTGCGCATCGCGCAGGCCCTCGAGGCCGCCCTGGAGGTGCCGCTGCTCGAGGGCGCGGAGCGAGCCACCGAGGCCGATCCCCGCCAGGCCCTGGAGGCGGTCTTCCGCGACGCGCTGGCCGCCCGCCCGAAGACCAGCCTGCTGGTGCTGCTGGACGAAGCCGACCAGTTCGTGGCCGGCCAGGCCGCGGCCTACCGCGCCCACCGGGACGAGGCGTCGCTGACGTGGGCCATGCGCAACCGCGTCGAGAGCCGCCAGGATCGCCAGGGCCTGCCCCTGGTGCGGTTCGTCTTCTGCGGCTACCGCGAGACCTGGCGCGCCGAAGGGGCCTTCGCCAACTGGCGCGGGCTGCTCCAGCTCAAGCCGCTGTCGCCCGAGGAGGCGCAGCTCCTGGTGGCCGGCCCGCTGGCCCGGTTGGGCATCGACGCCGCCGCCGTGGCGCCCGACATCGCGTGGCGCTGCGGCAACCAGCCCGCGCTGCTGCACGACTTCGGGAAGGCCCTGGTGGAGCACCTGCAGGACACCGTCCCCGTGGACCGTCGCGCCGGCTTCGCCGTCACCCCCGATCAGGTGGCCTTGGTGGGCCAGCGCCCGGAGCTGCGCGACAAGGTGGCCGACGTGGTGTGGCTGAACTTCGTGGGCAACCCCCGGGGCGAGCTGGTGTTCTGTGCCCTGCTGCTGATGCTGGCCGACGCCCCGTGGGCGGCCCTGGAGGATGTCCCCCGCCAGGTCCGCCAGCGGCTGCAGACGGCGCTGAGCCCCACGGGCCTCGCGGCCGTCGAGGAGGCCTTCGACCGCTGGGACGACGGGGTCGAGGCCGAGCTGCGCAAGCTGGTGAGCCGCGAGCTGCTGGCCCAGAACCCCCCGCCCGGGAGCGGCTACCGGCTCGCCTTCCCCCAGCATCTCCCCATCCTGCTTCGGGGCGACACCGTCAGCCGGCGGCTGAGCGACGCCGCGCACCGGCTCACCGCGGCGGGTCGGGCCGATGGAGACTGGGTGTTGCCGGACGACGCGCTGGACCGCCTGTCCTGGCTCCTGGGCCCCGACGGCGCGGAGCTCGGCGTGCGCGAGGTGCAGATCCCGACGCTGTGGAAGGTGCCCTTCCAGGACCCCAACCGCGGGCTGGCGGTCCGCGTGGACGTGGCGCTCAAGCCGTCGGCCACCGGGTTCGCCTGCGCGCACGCCCCGGAGCGCGGCGTCCGGCTGCTCGACCTGCCCGCGCTGCGCGCCGCCTTGGAGGCCCCGAAGGAGGGGTGCGAGCGGGTGGTCCTGGGCCGCCTTGACGAAGGGCGGCTGCTGGCCTGGCTCACCGACACCCGCACGCTGGAGTTCGCCGATCCCGACGCCGGGGTGCGGCTGATGCGCGCCACCGGGGGCATCCCGCTGCTGGTGGGCGCCCTGGACGCGCTGTTGGTGGAGCGGCTGGGCGAGGGTGCGCTGGTGGAGGGGCCCGCGCTCGCAGAGGTGCTGGCGGAGCTGCAGCGGCGCGTGCCAGTGCTGATGGACGGGCTGGATCTCACCGCCACCGAGCGCCGCGTGCTCCACCTGGTGGCCGCCGCGAGCGAGCCCTTCCACCGCCAGGGGCAGGACACGGTGCGCGACTGGCAGGGCTACCTGGAGGACACCGACGGCCTGCACGCGCTCGGGGTGCAGGGCCAGGCGCCGTTGGACGCCACCACCGACGCGGCGCTGACCGCGCTGCTCGAGCTCGGGCTGCTGCCGACGGATCCGGCCGGTCGCGAGCCCAGCCCCCGCCGGCGGATCGCCCCCCTGGCGCCCGACGACCCCATCCACGCCGTGTTGGAGCAGTCGCCGTGATCCGCCCGATCAGCCTGGGCGCCGCGGGGGCGTGGCCGTGGCAGGCGTCGGCCTACGCCTCGGCCGGGCCCTGGCTGGACCGGGTGTGCTCGGGCACGGCCACCCGCCCCTGGGTGCTGCCGCTGGGCGGCGGCGATCCCGGCGAGGCGGCCGATCGCATCGAGGCGCTCTTCCGGCAGGCCAGCCCGGCGCCCGAGCTCAACCGCATGCTGGTCTGGCGCTGGTCGATGCTGAGCGGGAGCCCCGATCCGGCGGCGGGTTTGCTGGCCCACTGGCTGGACGTGGCCCCCGTGGCCCTGGCCGATCTGGCCGCCCAGGTGGCCGAGGCGAGCGCCGCGGGCCCCATGGTGGCCTGGATCGAGACCCCGGCGGACGCGCTGGACGCCGCCCGCGCCGCCGCCCTGAGGGCGCTGGACGCCCTCCACAGCGCCAGCCAGAGCCCGCTGGTCGGCATTGGCCTGGCGGTGCAGGGGCGGGTCGGCCAATGGCTGACCGCCGATCGCGCGTGGCCCGTCGACGTGGCCCCGGTGGAGCTGGCCGAGGCCTGGGCGCCCTATGTGCACCTGCGCGTGGCCTGGCACGCGGGCGGCGCGCTGGACCGGGTGGCGCAGGTGGCCGGCCGGCGCTGGCCGGGCCAGCCCAATGACGAGGCGCTGAGCGCCCTGCTGGACCAGACCGCCCAGGCCTGGTTCGCCGAGCTGCCCGAGCCCCTGCGCCTGGCGCTGTGCGAGGCCGAGCCGGCGGATCTGCCCTGCTTGCTGGCGCCCCACGACCTGCTGCTGGATCGCAGCGGCGGCTGGTGGGGGCCGCCCCTCCCCGCGCCCTGGGTGGCCCGCGCCCTGCTGGCCTCGGTGGCCGATCACCCCGCGCGCCGGCAGCTCCGGGCCGCCGAGTCGTGCCGCCCCTGGAGCCGGCTGCTGCTGGACCGCTGCCTGTGGCTGGAGTCGTTGGCCCGCGACTGGCTGGAGCCGGACGCCGGCCCCGACCACGGGGTGGCCGCCCGCATCCACGACATGTACCTGCGCGGCGGCAGCGCCGAAGCGCAGTTCATCGTGGATCAGCGCGACAACAACCCGCTGGAGGAGCCGGACTTCGCCTCCATCGGCGAGGCGGGCTACCACGCCCGCGCCAGCAGCCTGGGGGCGTTCCTCAGCGACGTCCGCCTGCTGCGCAACGTGCTGGCCCACGGCCACGCCGTCGGCTGGGCCGCGCACGAGGCGCTGGAGCGCATGGAGGATCAGGCCGCGCGGCTGTTGTAGCAGGCTGTTGAAATTCGCGGACCGAGCGAACGGCCCCGTGGGGCCGCGGATCCAAGGCGCCGGCCCGCAGGCGATGCCAGAGCATCGTCGAGGAGACGGCAACGCCGGAACCGCGGATTCCACGGGGTCGGCTCGCGACGGGAGCGATTTTCAACAGCCTGGTAGACGCCGGCTACTCGCCCCAGGCCGCCGCCAGCGTGTCGTCGGACCGCAGGAGCTGCAGCGGCTCGGCCCCCACCGGGTCCAGCGCCCCCATCCAGTGCCCCTGCACGAACAACCCCTGCCCGCCCGCCGGGCCCTCGGCGCGGCCCTGGAAGCCCGGCACCGAGCCCACCAGGTACAGGTCGCCGCCGGCCGGGAGCACGGTGCCCGGCGTGAGCACGTGCTCGACGCCCGCCCCCAGCAGGCGCCAGTCGCTCAGGTCCAGCGCGACGCCGTGGGGGTTGTGCAGCCGCACGTAGCTCTGCGCGGCGTCGGCGGCCACCTCCACCCCGTCGATCACCGGCGCCATCTCCGGGTCCTGCGCCAACGGCAGCGGGCCGTCACCGCCGGGCTCGCCATCCAGCACGGCCACCTGCAGCAGCAGGTCGCTCGAGCCCACGCCGGTGTTGACCACTTGGGCGGCCAGCACGTTGTCGCCCGCCCGCAGCAGCGCGGGATCCACCGGAAGGTCCAGCCAGCGCACGGCCAGGCCATCGCTGCGATCGGGCGTCTGCCCGTTCCAGGCAAGGTCGCCGCCGAGCTCCCGGTGCACCTCGACGCCGTTCAGCCACACCACCACGCCGTCCTCGTAGCGCAGCCGCAGGATCACCGGCCCCTGGAGCTGCGCGGGATCGGCCACCGTGAAGGGCACCCGGGCCTGGATGGTCGTGGCCCCGGGCACCTCGTCCTGCGGCCGCACCTGGGTGCGCAGCAACCCCGCGTAGTCAGCCGGCGCGTTCTCGTAGCCCAACGCCAGCGGCCCCTGGGCCCACGCGTCGTCCACGTAGTCGGGGTCGATCCAGCCGTCGTCGGGGGTGTCGGGCCCGGGCACCCGCCAGCGGGCCAGGGCGCCGCCCGGGGTGTCGTCCACCAGCCGCTCGGCGGCCGCCGCGCGGTTCACCAGCCCGTACAGGAACACCCGCCGCGGCCCGGCGAAGCCCTGCAGCAGGCGCTCGACCCCCACCGGGTAGGGCTGCGGCTCGCCCCAGGTGTTCCAGCGCGCGTCGTCCAAAGCCATGTCCGCCGCCACCTGCGCCTGCCAGTGGGCCACCCGCCCCTCCAGCCACAGCGCCTCGGGGGGCGTGCCCACGGGCTGTACCAGCGCGTCCATGAGCGTGCGCACCCGCCGCAGGTACATCTCGGTGAACTCGGGGAGCGCGTACAGGGCCACCAGCAGGTTGTTGCGGGCGCCCAGGTCCCGGCCCAGGAACAGGCCGTTGTCGGGGTACATGGTGTCGTCGAAGTAGTTGCCGGTCCAGTTGCGCCCCAGGCTCAGATCCACGTCCCACGGCAGGAACCACCACTGCGCGGTGTGTTCCGTGTCGCGGTACAGGTAGTAGTTCTTGTGGCAACAGTCCCGGCCCGCCATCACCACGCTGGCGGCCAGGTAGTTGGCCGTGCGCGCCAGGTCGATGTTGTCCAGCAGCCACAGGCGGCGCGCGGCGGGCTCCAGGCCCAGCGCGTCGATGAGCCCCTGCAGATCGGCCTTGTCCTCGTCCTGCCGGGTCTTCTTCTCGCCGCCCTGGGTGCGCTCCACCCGGTCGTACATCTTGTACAGGGCCCCCAGCGGCTCGGCGTAGCCCAGCCGCTCCAGCCAGCGGTCGTCGCCATCCTCCACCAGGTCGTACACCGCGAAGAACTCGCCGTTGAGCTGCAGCCGCACCGGCTCGGCCCAGTGGTGAGCGTTGCCCGCGGCGGCGAAGATCTCGTAGGCCACCGTGTTGCGCAGCCGGGCCTTGTCGGCCCAGTTCGTCAACAAGTTCAGGTCTTTCCAGGCCGGCATGCCATCGCGGAGGCGGAAGCGGTGATCCTTCGTGAAGTCCACGTCGTAGCTCTTCTTCGGGAAGCCCCGCGTGCTCTGCCCGTGCAGGTCGAACAGCACGTTGTCGTACAAGGTGCCGGCGAAGTAGAGCGCGCCGCGGGTGCCACCGGCGCTGTTGGCGCGGGCCAGGTCCTCGATGAACAGGTGGAAGACCGGCAGCGGTGATGCCACCCCGTGCCCGCCGCGCACGGTGCCCTGCCAGGCCTCGCTGTCCAGCGGATCGTCGAAGCGCGGCAGCCGGGCGCTGCGGGCGGCCTCGTCCACCGCCTCGACGCGCCAGCGCACCAGCTCGCCGGGGCCGCCCGCGTCGCCCGGGATCTCGGCGGCCCAGCGGCCGGCCTGCAGGGCCATGGGCACGGCCACCTCGGGGCCGAACATGATCCGGTACACCAGGCGCACCTCGGCCAGGGGCGCGCCGCCCTCCACCACCTCGGCGTAGACGGTGACGGGGCGCCCGGGGGCCGGCTCCGCCCCCGGGAACGCCGTGACGTCGAGCACGATGGGCCCGGCCTCGCCGGCCAGGTTCGGCTCGCCCGGGGTGGGCCGTGGCAGATAGCGCACGCCGGGCTCCACGGTGACCGCCTCGGCCACCACCTCGGGCAAGAGCAGGCCCCGACCGTCGTCGGCGGCGGCGTCGAAGTGGCGCAGCGCCAACACATGGGAGCCGGGCGCCAGCGACGGCAGGGGGAACCTGACCGGCCGCCGCGCCTCGGCCACCGAGCGGTCCACCGGCGCCTGCCCCAGCAGGCCGTCGGGGGCGTTGTCCTGGCCCACGGGCTCACCATCCAGCCAGGCGACGAAGCCGTCGTCGTAGCGCACCTCCAGGGCGAGCCGGCCGGGGGCGTCCGGGGGCACGGCCACCGCCACCCGCACATCCAGCGGCCGGTGGTCGATGGGCACCAGCTCGCCCTCGATGAACCCCTGATAGTCGGCCGCGGTGCGCACCTCAACCCGCAGCAGCGCGTGATCCGTGCCGTCCGTGGGATCGCCGTTCGGCCCCGTGGGGTCGATGGCGAAGTCCAGGCGGTCGCCCTCGGCCCCCGCCACCACCAGGGTACGCTCGACGCCCACCACGTCGTCGCCGGCCAGCGCCACGGCGTCCAGCGGGGCGCCCTCGTGGAACACCCGGCCGGTGAGTCCCGAGCCGCCGCCCCGGCGCTTGCTGAGCGTGTAGCGCACCACGAACGGGCCGGGCCCGGGCAGGATCCAGCGGCGCACCGCCCAGTGCTCGACGCCGTTGTTCACGCCGTTGGGGTGCATGAACTCGCGGGCCACGTTGGTCCACGGGGGGTCGCCCTGAGGCCAGTCGAAGGACTCGCCCGTCCAGTTGGCCGGCCCGAAGGCCACGAAGCTCTGCGGGTCGTAGGGGGCCCCGGGATCGGGCTGCGCGCCGCGATCCACGTAGCCGTGGATCCAGCCCTGCCCGCCCTGCTGGCCGTCCAGGGGGAAGGCCTCGGCCGAGTCGGTCACCGCCTCGCCCTGCGCCTCAAGGCCCACGGCGGGCCGCTCCACGCGGGCGGTGAACACCGCCCCGTCGGCGGTGTCGTCGCCGCGGGGCGCCAGCACCCAGTCCACGACCTGCCCGGCGGCGGCCTGGACCTCCACCGCGTAGTCCACGGTGCGCCCGTCCACCGTCGCCTCGTACAGCGCGACGCCGTCCAGCAGGATCCGCCCCAGGACCCCATCGCCCGCGGCCGCTGGGTTGCCCAGCCGCCCGCTCAGGCGCAGCGGCCCGTCCTCGGGCACGGTCCACCGGCGGACGGCGTGAATCATGGGGCGCCCCGGCGCTCCCGAGGGCTGGCCCCCGGCAGCCGTCAGCCGGACAAAGGGCGGATCCCCGTCGGGCACCCGCCAGGCCGTGCCGTCGAACCAGTGATCGGGGCCAAAGGGCTCGCCCGCCGCGGGGAAGGGGCGGAAGTCCTCGGGGGCGTAGCTGCCGTCCGGATCCTCGGCCACCCACCAGGCGCCGTACTGCCAGCCCCGCGCGCCCTGCACCCCGCCGAAGTCCTCGGCGGCGTCGGCCAGCGGCACCGCCGGGTGGGGCGCGGGGGCGTCGTCCCAGCCCAGCCCCAGCGGCCGGGCGGCCCAGCGCTCGTCGCGGTAATCGGGGGCCGTCCATCCGTCGTCGGGGCCGCTGGGGCGCCAGCGGGCCAGGCTGCCCTGCCCCGCCAGCACCGAGCGCGCCACGGCCATGGGCCGACCGAAGCTGACGTCGGCCACCTGCCCGCCGAAGACCAGCCGGTCCACCTCGCGGCCGCCCCAGTCCGACAACACCACCGCCTCGCCGTCGCCGGCCAGGCGGAAGTCGGTGTGCCACTCGCCCTCCACGGGCCGGCGGTCCTTGCCCGAGGCGAAGATCACCGCGAACGCCCCCGGCGCCAGGCTGGCCCCCTCGGGGAACCGCCACCGGCAGGGCTCGGCCAGGTCGTCCGACAGGCACCACCGGCTCAGATCCACCGCGACGGCGGGATCGGGGTTGTGCAGCTCGATCCAGTCGCTGGCCTCGCCGTCCGCGTCCCGCAGGCCGCTGTCGTTGCGGGCCAGCACCTCGCTGATGATCGGGGGCAGGCCGGGGGGTGGGCCCTGATCGGGGGGCGCAAGGTCGGGCAGGGCCTGGTCGGCCGCCATGTCCGGCAGGGCCAGATCGGGCGCCATGTCCGGCGGGGCCAGGTCGGGCGGCGACTGATCCGGCGCGCCCTCATCCAGCGCCGCGTCCAGCGGCTCCGCGTCCAGGGCCTGGGCATCGGGGAGATGCGCGTCGCTCGGCCCGGCGTCCACGGGTCGGGCGTCGCCGGGCCCCAGGTCCACCGCGCCGTCCGGGGGCGGGGCCGCGTCGCGGGGCGCCAGGTCGGGCGCCGCGTCCGCCGGCCGGGCGTCCCGCGGCCCCTGGTCCCCGGGGCCCTGATCCAGGTCGCCGCGATCCACCGGCCCCCGGTCGACCTGCACCGTGCCATCGGGGGCCGAGGGCGCGCCGTCATCGCAGCCGGCGGCCCACAACAGCCCCGCCAGGGCAACCCCAAGCCGTGTGTACCTGCCAAGCATGTGGGCACCTCCGCGCCCCAAGTTAGCAGGTTGTCGAGAGGCGTGAACCGCGGGAACCGCCCCCGCGCGAACCCCGGTGGGCGGGATCAGTCGCTGAGCACGTCCACCGTCAGCGTCCAGCGGGCGCTCAGGTCGCTGTACACGTCCAGCAGGTGATCCCCCCGCCCGGGCGCCGCCAGCGTGAACTCCAGGATCCCGTCAGCCCCCGCGCGCTCGAACAGGTCGATGTCCACCAGCCGCGCCCGCTCGCGGTCGCCGCAGCCGGGCGTCCACAGATCGAGCTGCAGCTCGGTGCCGGGGTACACCTGCTCGGTGAACAGCAGCCGTACCCGCACCCGCGCCCGATCCACGTCGGTGCGCACGATCAGGCGTTGGGCCCCCGGGAAGGTGCCCTGCACGAACTCGTCGGGGTCCAACACACAGGCGGCGCGGGTCTGACACACGGGCACCGCCCCGGCGCAGGGATCCTCCAGGCGGCCGTCCGTGAAGGCCTGCTCGGCGTCCACGCAGCCCGCCGCGGCCAGGGCCAGCGCCCACCCAAACGAGCGGCTCAGCGGTCGCACAGGTCGTCCAGCCGCTGCCCCGCGGGCACGGTGAACGGGGGCGGACACGCATAGGGGTCAGCCGTCTCGCCCGCGGGCAGGATGCGCCCGCACACCGGCACCACCAGGGTCGGGGCGTTCGCCGCGTCGCTCTGCACCACCAACACCGCCCGGTCGGGATCGCGCACGGCGTCCATGTCCAGATCGGCGTTCACGTCGGCGTGGTCGTAGGTGATCCGCACCCCCGCCACGTCGCCGGGGCCCACCACCGCCCGATCGGGGCCCTCGACCGCGAAGGCGTGATCCCCCGGCACGCCGTTGTGCTGGTCGTTGATCAGGCACACCTGCCGCAGGGTCAGCGGGGTCCCACAGGTGTTCTTCAGCAGCAGGGTCTTGCGCACGGGCACGCGCGCCGTGTCGAGCACGTCCCCCGCCCCACCGGGATCCCGCGCCAGCCGGTCGCCCAGATCCACCGCCGCCCGGCTGGGCTCGATGGCGGCGCCCACGCACGGATCATCGGCCTCGCCGCAGCCCAGCAGCGCCAGCGCGCAGCCCAGCAGCGCAGGCCCGCAGCCCCCCCGCCGCCTCACGGCGCCGTGCCCACCAGCCAGTAGGCGCGGGTGTCGCCGCCGCCGCGCACGTGGGCGCCGTAGGCCTGCCAGAACGTCCCCGCCGCTTGCTCCGCGGCCAGGCGGGCGTCCCGCGTGGCCGCCCGGCGCGCCTGCAGCTCGGCCAGCGCGCCCTCGCTGGCTGCCGTCAGGGGCCCCAGCTCATAGACCGCCAGATCGTGACGCACGGAGGCCTCGGCGTAGGTCTGGGCCAGCCGCGCCCGGGCGTAGGCGAGCTCCGCCTCGCCCCGATCGATCTCGGCCTGGCCCAGGGCCACCCGCGCGGCAGCCATGGCCAGCAGGGCATCAGTGGCCGATCCCAGCGTCACCTCGGCCTGCAGCCGGCTGCGCCAGCGCGCCGTCTCGGCGGCCTCCGCCCGCGCCTCCGCCAGCCGGGCCCGGGCCACCGACACCGCGTCCTCGGCGTCGGCCACCCGCCGGCGCGCCGCGGCCGGCAGCCGGGGATCCTGCACCCCCACCGGCACCACGGCGCCGCCACAGCCGCTCAGCAGCCCCAGGGCCAGCAACCAGCCCGTGCGCCTCACGAGCCACCCCCCAGCCGACGGCCGCCTGCCCGCCCCGCCGGGAAGCGCCCCAGGGCCGCCTCGGCGGCCGCGCTCAGGCCCGCCTGACGCAGGCCGTCGGCCAGGTTCTGGCGGCCCGCCTCCAGCCCGCCGGCCGCGGCGCGGGCGAAGGCCGCCAGCGCCCCCCCCCGGTCGCCCGCCGCGTGGTGGGCCAGCCCCAGCAGGTTCAGCTCCTCGGCGCCGCCCCCGGCCTGAACCGCCGCCGCAAGGGCGAGCCGCGCGGCGTGGGCGTCCCCCTGCGCCAGCAGGGCCTCGCCCAGGGCGCGCAGCGTTGCGGGGTCCTCGGGGTTCTTGGCCACCTGGGCGCGCAGGGGCTCCAGCCGGGGGTCTGCGGGTGCCACCGTCCGGGCGCCCAGGCGGTCGGCCGTCAGCGGATCCTCAGCCGGGGGCTGCCCGCTCAGGCAGGCGCGCCCGGCCGGCCCGAAGTGGAGCTGCGCGTACACCTGGGCCTCGCAGGTGGCCAGGGCCTCCGTGGCCGTCGCCTCGAGCTTCGCCTGCCGGGCCTGGAGCCCCGCCTTGAACCGGGCCCCTTGCTCTGCCGACAGCGCCGAGGGCGGGCTCAGCCCAGCGAGGCGCTGACCGGCCTGGCGGGCCATGTGCGCCAGCCGCCCCAGCGCCGCCGAGGTCACCGCCGGCTCCGCCTCGCGGGCCGCCTTCAGGTAGGCCTGCTCGGTCACGTCCACCAGGGTCACGAACTCGGTCACCTCGTCGATGTCGTCGCCCGGCGTGAACCCCGCCAGCGTGCGGGCCAGGGCCTCGGCCTGCCCGTACAGGGCCATGGCCCGCGGCCCCGCCTCGGCGCCGGCGCCCCGCTCCACCACCCGCTGCAGGGTGATCTCGCCGTCGTCCACCTTGCCCACGCGCACCTGTGCCAGGCCCAAGGCCGCGAGCACCCGCGGATCGCCGTCGCCCGCCAGCGGGGTCAAGCGCACCACCACCTCGGCGGGCGGCGCCGTGCGGGCCAGCAGGCCCGCCAGCGCGGCCGCGGGGGCCGCCCGCTGCGCCGGGCTGTCGGCCCCAGCCAGCGCCTGGGTCAGCTCGCCCTGTGCGCCCGCGCTGTCCCCGAGCTGCATCCTCAGTTGCCCCGCCGCGGTGGCCAGGGTCACCCGGTCCGCGCCGCCGGCCGCCGCCGCCCGGGCGTAGATCCTGACGGCTCGATCCAGCTCGAAGCGCGCGGCCGCCGCGCGGCCCATGCCCGCCAACAGCCCGGGGAGCTGGCTGGACTGCGGGTATTCCCGCTCGATGCGGTCGGCCAGGGCCGCCATGGCCGCCGTGTCGCCATCGGCGCGGGCCGCCACGAAGGCGTTCAGCAGCGCCCGCTCGCCCAGGGCCGTGCCCTTGAACCGGTCGGCGAAGGCGGCCAGCTCCGCCTGGGGATCGCCCCCCTCCTCCCCCGCCGCCGCCAGCGAGAGCTCGTCGAGCTGCTGCTGCTCGGCCGCAAGCACGATGGGCCCGATGCGCGCCTTGACGGCCGCGCTCACCGGGCTGTCGGCCGCCGCCAGGCGGCGGCCCGCGTTCAGCAGGCCCAGCGCGTCGTTGCGGGTGTTGTAGGCGTCCAGCAGCAGCTCGGCCGCGGCGTCGCCCTCGGCGGTGCCCGCCGCCTCGAAGGCCACCGCCTCCAGCCGGTCCGCCGCCTCGCGCAGCCGGCCCTCGTCGTACCAGCTCCGGGCGATGGCGAACTTCACCTTGCGCTGCTGCTCGGCGTCCAGCTTGCCCTCGGCCAGCAGCCGCGCCCCTGCCCGCCGCAGGCTCGCCCGGGCCACCACCCGCTCCAGCCGCCGCCGGGCCGCGGGCCCCGCCTCCAGCGCCGCCTGGAAGTGCACCACCGCCTCGTACAGCGCTTGCCGCGCCCGCTCGCCCCCCGCGGGCTGCCCGTCGGCCGTAGCCAGGTACCAGCGGCCAGCCTCGAAGTCCTCGTCCGCCGCGCTCAACACGTCGGCCAGGTTCTGCATCACCGCCAGCCGGCTCGCGGCCTCTGGGAAGGCGTCCAGGTGGGCCAGGTAGGCCTGGGCCACGGGCAGCGCCTGGGCTCGCGCCACCTTGCCCTGCGGGTTGCCCTTGAACAGGGCCTCCTGGGCCCGCGTGGCCAGGTCCCGCACCAGCGCCTCGAACTCGGCGCTCAGCCGCGCGCGCAGCTCCTCGGGCACCCCCGGCCGGCGCAGCCGCCGCAGCACCACCGCAGTGATCCGCTCGGCGTCGGCCCCCACCTGCCCGTAGCGCTCCGTCTTGCGCACCGCCCCGTGCAGCAGCCGGGCGTCGTCCAGGCGCTGCTCGTCGTCGGGGCCCTTGTCCAGCAGCTCGCGGGCCACGCCCAGCGCCCCAAGGGCCTGATCCATCACGCCAAAGCGATCGGCCATGCGCTCCAGGGCGGCCACATAGGCGTCGCGGCTGTAGGCCTTGGCCCGCAGGAACGGCACCGCCTGCTCGGGGGGCCGCTGCCGGCTGAAGCAGTACACCAGATCCACCAGCGCCTCGCGGCGCACGTCGATGGTGGCCCCCTCCACCGGCTGGCCGGCCAGCGCCTGCGTGCGGTCGATGGCCTGCTCGAAGGCCTCGAGCGCCGCCGGGCAGTCGCCCTGGTTCACGCGCACCCAGCCCAGCTTGTAGAAGGCCAGGCCCACCGTGCGGCTGGCCGGCCCCTGGGTGATGCGGGTGTAGGCCGCTCCCGCCGCGGCCATGTCGCTGCGATCGAAGTGGTCGTCGCCCAGCACGATCAGGGCCTCGGCGGCCAGCGGGTGCGCCGGGTGTTCATCCACCAGGGTCTGCAGCGCCGCGCGCATGGCGGGGTAGTCCCCCAGCTCCCGCTGCTCCTGCCCCAGGTTGAACAGCGCCCGCGGCACCTGGGGGCTCGCCGGCCACTCCCGCACCACCCGGGTGTACAGGGCGATGGCCTGGCCCTTCAGCACCCGCACCTGCGGCACGTGCAGCGCCTTTGCGTCGCCCTCGCGCACCTTGGCCACCTGGTAGTGGTAGCGGGCCTCCTCGCCGATCAGCTCGGCCAGGCGCACCCACAGCTCCACCTCCTGCGGCGTGCCTCGGTTGCGGGTGAGCGCCACCCGCGTCTCGGCGATGGCGTTGCGCGCCTTGGTGATGCGCGCCCGCAGCGCCTCGACCCGCGGCGGATCGGGCAAGGGCGGGGGCGGCGCGCCGCACGCGAGCAGCGCCAGGGACAGGCCCAGGCTGGCGACTACTCGATGCATCGGTCCTCCGCGTGCACCACCAGGTCGTCCAGCTCGTCGGTCCAGAACTCCCCCGCGAACCGGAACACCGCCTGGGCCCCGCCCGGCGCGAAGGCGGGCGGCGGCGCCTCGCGGGGCGCGCCCAGCGGCCGGCGGCGGCCGCGCAGCAGGGCCACCCCCAGCTCGTGCAGCACCAGGCCCACGCCCTCCTCGGCGGCCAGCAGCTCCTCGCTCAGGCCGTCGATGGCGGTGCGCAGGTGGGCGTCGAGCCGGCGGGCCGTCACCGCCCGCCCGTGCCCGTACAGCGCCCGCAGGTGCTCGGCCAGCGCCGGCCCCATGCGCGTCGCCAGGGCCTCGACGCGGGCGGCCTCGGCCTCCAGCGCCTGCGCCAGATCGCTCAGGGGCTTCACCTCGGGCCGCCGGCGGGCCGCCACCCGCAGCGAGGGGCTGCGCAGGGCGGGCACCCCGGCGTACAGGTCGCGCAGCGCGGCCCCATGGGCCTCGTCCAGCCGCACCGCCGCCGCCCGGGCCGGGCTGAACTGGCACAGGCGCCGCAGCGCCAGGGCCTCGAGCAGGAAGCGGTCGGGCGCGATCAGGTCGCTGTAGATGGGCGCGTCCAGCGCCAGCAGCAGCCCCAGCGTGCGGCGGGTGTCACCCGCCTGGTAGTGGGCCCAGGCCATCTCCAGCAGCAGCTCGGGATCCCCCGGCGCCTCGGCCTGGAGCAGTCGGAAGTGTTCGATCGCGCTCGAGAAATCCCCCGCATGCAGGTCCAAACGTGCCAGGCTGCGGCGCACGTCCAGCGCCAGGTCGCGGGGCAGCACCTCGCCCCGGGCCAGCAGCCGCTCCAGCAGCGCCCGCGCCGCGGGCAGCGCGCGCACGCTCACCAGGCGCACCGCCCGCACGTACTCGGCCCGGTCGGCCCACTGGCTGCCGGGCGGCAGCCGCGCGAACCGGGTGTCGGCCCAGTCGTCCAGCCCCTGCCGGGCCGCGTGCAGGCCCTGCTGGAAGTCCACGAAGCCCTGCAGATCCTCGGGCAGCCCGGGGATGTCGGCCACGGCCAGGTAGCCGGTGACCAGGGCGTCGGCGTCGTGGGGTCCCTGAAGCGCCCGCTGCAGGCCCCGGATGGCCTCGGGCAGCAGCGCCGGCGCGCGGCGCCCCCGGGCCACCTCCAGGAACCACAGGCTCGCGGCGTGGCGCAGGCCCAGATCCTCTGCGGCCAGGGCCAGCAGCCGCAGGGCCCGGTCGTAGCGGGGATCGTCCACCGTGGCCTCGCGCACGTAGCCGTACGCCGCCGCCATCGCCTCCACCGGCCGGCCCGCCCGCTGGGCCGCCACCGCCGCCGTGAAGGCGTCCTCACGCTCGGCCGGCACTTGCACGGCGCCGCAGCCGGACAGGGCACAGCCGACGCTGAAGGCCAGCAGCAGGGGGAGCGGCGCGCGCATCAGATCGAGAAGCCCAGCCCCAGCCACAGCTCGTCGTGCACGTCATCCTCGGTGATGAACAGCAGCTCGCGGATGTCGAAGCGCACGCTCAGCCACTCGCCGGCATACAGCCGCACGCCCACCCCGGCGTCCACCACCGGGCGGCGGGACCGGGTGAGCCAGCCGTAGCCGCCCCCGATCACCCCGAAGAACTCCCCGAAGGCCAGCCCGTCGTTCAGCCACGCGCCCTTCCAGTACACGGGCTTGAACACCAGGTTGGTGGTGGCGAAGGCCTCCACCCGCTCGAAGGGGGTCGGCTGCAGATCGAAGGTCCGCAGCTCGCCGCGCAGATCGGTCTCCAGCGGGAAGCTGTAGGTGTACTGCAGGGCCTCCCAGGCCCACAGATCGTGGAAGTGCCAGGTGTAGCCCCCCGAGAGGGTCAGCCCCTTCTCGAAGGCGTCCATGGGCAGCAGCCCGGCGGCGAAGCTGAACTCGTGGGTGTGGCCCCGGACGCGGTTCTGCACCGCCATGCTGGGCAGGGCCGCGTCATCGGCGTGGGCCACCCCGGCGGCGCCGAGCAGCAGGGCCAGCACGAGCAAGCGGGGCATGGGGGGCGACTCCATGAACAGGCGGACGGCCCATCATGCCCCCGCGACCCCTGCGGGGCCAGCCCGCGACCGGGGCACTTTTTTCACGCGCCGGTCGTTTCGGCGTGAATCTGGCCCCTGCCCCCAGCGTCAAAGGCTCGCGGGGCGTTCGTCCCCGATTCTCGATCGCATTGCGTGTGGAGTCCGGGTCGCAGCGCATGGGGCGCTGGCCCGGTTGGGACCGTGGCCTTCAGGGAAGGCCCATCCAAGAACTGCAGGGTTGTATGTTCAAGCGCGCGAGTGTCTTCGTGTTGGCCCTGGTGGGCCTGTGCGCCGCCAGCGGCACGGCCGTGGCGCAGTCCAACGTCAAGATCACCAAGAGCAAGTTCGTCTACAACGGCAAGGCCTACTTCCGGGGCGGCTCCGAGAACGTGGTGCTGGGCGCCTACGGCGAGAAGAAGACCCCCGTGGGCCGGCCGAACTACCTGGCCGTCGAGGACGAGATCGGCCAGGGCATCCTGGCGGGTGACGTGAAGATCTCGGGTCCCTACACGGTGGACTGGAAGAAGCACAGCAAGGGTGAGGTCAACGCGGGCATCAAGTACCTGACGGTCGCCGGCGGCACCGCGGGCTTCAGCTGGGACGCCGCCCACTCGGCCAACCTCCAGCTCGTGAAGTTCTGGGTCAACGAGGGGCCGCTGAAGACCATCCTCAACACCAAGGCCGGCAAGGCGCGCGAGGCCCTCAAGAAGGAGGGCGGCGACGGCCGCGTGGTGAGCGAGGTGTGGGTGGCCATGGAGGCCAACCTGGCCTCGGACGTGACCAACTGCGCCAGCGGCTCGGTTCAGGGCTCGGCCAAGGGCTTCACCGTCACCCTGTCGGGGAAGAACTGCACCACCAAGACCGGCTCGGTGACCATCCCCTCGAACACCACCTTCGCCTACCTGATGCACAAGGTGAAGAAGTGGAACAAGGGCAAGACCCAGGTCGACAACCTGGAAGACGACAACGTCGGCGCCAACTGATCGCGCCCACCCGGTCCATCGCCCGCCCGGATCGCTGATCCGCTCGGCGCAGCGGGCCGCCCGTCCCGCCCTGCCATCGGGGACCCAGGCCTTGCCCTCGCGGTTCAGATGGATTGGAATCCCCCCGGGCATCGGGCGGGGGCGATGGGCTCAGACTGGAAAACCAGGCGTCTCGAGGCGCAGCAGAAGGCGCACAAGGCGAAGCTCGCGCGCGTCGAGGGCGATCTGTTCGCGCGCCAGAAGCTGCCCGAGATGATCCCGTCCGCCCCCGGCTGGATCGACGTCCCCCTCTTCGACACCGGCAAAGAGAAGCCGGTGCCCGGCCTGTTCGACCCGAACCAGGGCAAGGCCACGCTGGCCCGCGCCACCGCCCACGCCCGGGGCCGGGCCCGCTTCGAGTTCACCGACCCCCCGCGCCTGACGGCCGGTCTCACCCGCGAGGGGCGACGGGTGCTGAAGGCGGCGCGTGGCCTGGCCTACGGGGTGCTGGTCGGGGCGTACGAGGCCTCTTCCACCGGCGGCCCCGAGCCCGCCCGACGGGTGGTGATCTCGCTGCGGCTGCGGCGGGGCACGCCGCCCCCCACGCCGGCGCCGCTGGTCCCTGGGGGCGGTGAGGGCCGGATCCTGCTCGTCGCGCTGGTGATCGCGGCGGGCGTCCTGGGCTACCTTCACAGCCTCTGAACTTCGCCCGACCGGCCATGACACCCACCCCCGATCGCGCCGACGCGCTGCTGGGCCTGCTCTGGGCCACGGCCTTGGGCGACGCCCTGGGCCTGCCCGCCGAGGGCCTGACGGGCGCCCGCATCGCCCGACGCTGGGGCCAGGTCCGCCGCTTCCACCTGCTGGGCCCGTGGGGCGTGGTCAGCGACGACACCGAGCAGGCGGCCCTGCTGGCCCACGCCCTGGCCGCCGTGGGGCCCGAGCCCACGGCGCTGGCCCGCCGCTACCGGCGCAGCCTGGTGGGCTGGCTGTGGCGGCTGCCCTTCGGCATCGGCCTGGGCACCTTGCGCGCGGGGCTGAAGCTCACCTTCGGCGCCCGGCAGGGCGTGCGCTCGGCGGGCAACGGCGCCGCCATGCGCGCGGGCATCCTGGGGGTGGCGCTGCCCGACGCTGCGGCGCGGCAGGCGGCCGGCCGCGCGGTGGCCCGGCTGACCCACACCGACCCGCGGGCCGTCGAGGGCGCGCTTTTCGTGGCCGAGCTCACCGCCGGGCGCTTGGACCCCCCCGCCGACGCCGCGCGGGCCGCCCTGGCGGTGGTCCACACGCCGACCCTGCGCGAACCCCTGGAGGCGGCGCTCGCGCTGGGCCCGGTGCCCGTGGCGCAGGCGGCGGAGGTGCTCGGCAACACGGGCTACGCGCCGCACACCCTGGCGCTGGTCACCTGGGCCTGGCAGCAGGACGCCGACGCCCCCTTCCTGGATGGCGTGGCCCGGCTCATCGGGGCCGGCGGCGACACCGACACCACGGCGGCCCTGTTCGGCGCGCTGTGGGGCGCCCGGCACGGCGCGGGCGAGCTGCCGCGCGATCTGCTGGCTCGGCTGGCCCCCGGCCCCTTCGGCGCCGCTCACTTGCAGGCCCTGGCGCAGGCGCTGGCGCAGGGCACCCCGCCGCCCCGCTACTCGACCGTGGCCGCCCTGCTGCGCAACCTGGCGCTCTACCCGGTGGTGCTGGCCCACGGCTTCGCCCGGCTGGTCTGGTAGCCGGCCCAGGCTCGGGGGCGCCTCGGCTCAGAGCAGCCCGGCGACCACCACCGCGTGGCAACCCGCCGCGGCGATGGTGAACAGGTGGAACACCTCGTGGTACCCGAACACCCGCGGCGCCGGATCGGGCCAGCGGGCGGCGTAGACCACCGCGCCCACCGTGTACAGGGCGCCCCCGGCCACCACCAGGCCCGCCGCGGGCTGACCCAGCCCCAGCCGCACGGCCTCCCAGTCGGCCACGATGATCCAACCCAGCGCCACGCACAGGGCCGCCATGAGCGCCTTCGGCACCTTCACCCACAGCACCGACAGCGCCATGCCGGCGCCGGCCCCCAGCCACACCATCAGCAGCAGGCGCTGCCCCACGTCGGGCGGCACCGCCAGGACGGCGATGGGGGTGTAGGTGCCGGCGATCAGACCGAAGATCGCCGCGTGATCCACCCGCTGCAGCCGGGCCCGCCAGCGCGGCGACCAGGTGGGCCGGTGGTACAGGGCGCTGCCGCCGAACAGCAGCAGGAAGCTGGCCGCGTAGACGCCCACCGCCCAGGTGGCCGCCCCCGGCGGCGCCAGCCGCACCAGCGCGGCGGCCCCGACCAGCCCGACGAAGAAGGTGATCTGGTGGCTGACCCCGCGCAGGCGGGGCTTGACCTTGCGGACGCCTTGGGCGACGGCGAGGGACAGGTTCGGCGTGGCCATCGGTGGGCTCCTCTGGACGGACCCGGGGTCGCCCCGGGCGACACCGCCGACCCTACGCCCCCCGCGGATCGCCTGCGGTCACGGTCCCGGCACCGCGTGTCACCTTTCGGTCAACGCCCGCGGGCTTGACCGCCGCAGCGCCCCCGGGCCACCGTGCGCCGACCAACCTGGAGCCACCCATGCGCAAGCTGCTCACCCTGGCCGCCCTGTGCGCGGCCGCCACGGCGCTCACCGCCACCTCGGCCCTGGCCGCCCCGCCGGCCGACAAGGACACCTTGTACGCCCTGGGGGCCAGCATGGCCTCGAGCGTGAAGATCTTCGCCCTGACGCCGGCCGAGGCCGCCATCGTGGCCCAGGGCTTCAAGGACGGGGTCGCGGGCAAGCCGCGCGTGGATCCGCAGGCCAAGATGGCTGCCATCCAGCAGCTCGCCCAGGCTCGCGCGGCCGAGGGTGCCAAGGCCACCAAGGCCGAGGGCGACGCCTTCCGGGCGAAGGCCGGCAAGAGCAAGGGCGCGCAGACCACCGCCTCGGGCCTCGTGTACATCGAGCAGAGCGCCGGCCAGGGGCCCTCGCCCACCCTGCAGGACACGGTGACCGTGCACTACAAGGGCACCCTCATCGACGGCAGCGAGTTCGACTCCAGCTACAGCCGCGGCGAGCCCACCACCTTCCCGCTGGGGCGGGTGGTGCCCTGCTGGCGCGAGGGCGTGGCCATGATGAAGAAGGGCGGCAAGGCCCGGCTGGTGTGCCCGCCCGACCTGGCCTACGGCGACGCCGGCGCCGGCGAGAAGATCGGCCCCGGGGCCACCCTGGTGTTCGACGTCGAGCTCGTCGAGATCCAGCCCGGTGGCTGAGGCCGGCCCCCCGCCACCGCTTCTGCCCGAGGCGCCGGGCGCCGCGGCCGTGCAGGCCTTCGCCCTGAGCCTGCCCGAGGCGTGGGAGGACTACCCGTGGGGCGAGCGGGCCTTCAAGGTCCGCAAGAAGGTGTTCTGCTTCTTCAGCGGCTACGAGGGCCGGGTGCGCGTGTCGGTGAAGCTGCCCGACAGCGCGCCCTTCCTGGTGCAGGAGCCCTTCGCCAGCCCCACCGGCTACGGCCTGGGCAAGAGCGGCTGGGTGACCTGCGCCTTCCCCGAGGGCCAGCCCCTGCCGGTGGACCGGATCAGCGCCTGGATCGACGAGAGCTACCGCGCTGTGGCACCCAAGGCGCTGGTGAAGACCCTGGGGCCGCCGCTGGAAGACCCCGCCTGAGCGCGCCGCCTCAGCGGGCCTTGGCCTTGGGCGGGATCCAGCGGCGCGTGCCCTTCACCCGGGGCAGATCGATCTTCAGCTTGGGCAGCGGCGGCGCCTCGGCGCGGGCCGACAGGCGCCAGCCCTCCTCCTCAGGTGCCAGGACCCACAGCATCGGGCCGTAGTCGCCCACCTGGGTGGTCCACAGCGCGCCCGCGGGGAGCTCGGCGCGCCCGCCCCGAGCCCCGTACAGCCCGTCCACCTGCGCCGTCTGCCCCTGGATCCGCAGCGCCTTGTACTGGTTGGGGCTGAACCGCGCGGTGACGCCCTTGCCCAGCGGCCGTGCGCCGCCGGGGCCGTGCAGGGTGTCCGGGGTGATCTGCACCGGCGCGGCGCCAATGGCCTGCCAGATGGGCGCCTGCGGGTTCGCGGCCGCCAGCTCCGCCACGGCGGGCGGCGTCGGCACGGCGCGCGGCGGGTGCCCTGGCCAGATCTCGTACACCTTCACCCCGTCGGCGTGGCCCGCCACCAGCCGGCTGCGGCCGGGGCCCCAGCGGGTGAGCGTCGCCCAGGTCATGGGCGGCAGCGCGTCGGCACGCTCGTCATCGCCCGGCAGCGGCGTGAGCTGCAGCACCCGGTCCGGGCACACCACCGCGGCCACGCCCGGGTGGTTGTCCTTGGGATCGGTGCCCGGGCGGATGCTGTCGGCGGCCAGGAGCGACGCGCAGCCCTCCAGCGCGCGGTCCGGGCGGAAGGCCTTGCGGCGCCCCGGCTGGGTGTGGGCCCAGGTCGCCTGCACGCCGCCCTGGGGCCGGGCCGAGAGCAGCAGCGACGCGCCCCCCACCCGCAGCAGGCTCAGGCCGTCGCCTGCCGCCGGCACCTCCGTGGGTTCACGCCGCAGGCCGATGCCGCGCAGCCACGTGAACATCTGCCAGCGGTCGGCCACACGCACCAGCACCTGCCACGCGTCGCGGTTCGGCACGTCGGCCACCAGAACGGCCGAGGGCGTGCCCTTCACCTTCACCGGCTGCCCCTCGGCCAGCCGGGTGACCTGGGGCGGCCGCGCCGCCTTCTTCTGCCTCAACTTATCGAAGCGCTTATACAGGAACTCACAGTGGCCGTCGCTCACCGCCGGCTCCAGGGTGATCCACCCCATGCCCACCGCGAACATCAGCGCCAGACGCGCCTTCGCGATGGCCTCGCCCGCCGAGGGCCCCACGGGCTTGGGCCAGCGCGTCAGGGTGCCCCGCCCGATCTCCTGGGCCAGCGCCAGCGCGATGTCGGTCCAGGGCCCCTCGCCCATCCAGCGGCCGTTCACCCGCCACAGGTTGGCCACGCCGGCCAGCCGGTAGTGGCGCCGGTCGCCGGGCGCCCGCAGCAGCAGCACCAGCTCCTCCTGCCGCGGGGTGCGCCATAGGGCCTCCCAGTCGCCGTCGGCCCCCGGGGGCAGCGGCCGCACCGGCGCCCACTCCAGGTCGATGGCACACTTGTCCAGGTACTGATCGGCCATGGTCATGGCCTGGTCCACCCGCTCGGGGGACCACAGGCCCAGGTCCTCGGCATACAGGGTGACCGGCATCACCAGCCGATCGGGGGGGGCGCCCAGAGCGGGCGCGGCGAGCAGCAGCAGGGGGATGATCCAGCGCATGGCGCCGCCGACGATACCTCAGCCCGTCGATTCACGGGGCCGACGCGTGGCGGCCGCCTGCCCCCGCGTCAGTCGCGGTTGAGGATCCACACCGACGCGCCGGCGTCGCCCGCGAACTGCACCCGCAGCTCGTCGCCCGCGATGCAGTAGGGCACCGGGTCCGAAGGGCCGTCGCCGGGGTCGATGGTGAAGGCGTCCCCGGCCGCCGCCCACTGCGCCTCGAACATGCGGTCGATGGGCGAGCGCTCCTCGTGCTCGCAGCGGCACCCGGTGGCCGCCTCGAAGCACACGCCGCCCCCGCCGAAGAAGTCGTCCAGCAGGCTGCAGTCCCGCGGCTGCATGTTGTCGTCGAAGCACGCCCAGGGCACGTCCAGGGCCCGGGTGCTGACCTCCTCGGCGTAGACCACGGCCAGGGTGCCGTCGCCGCCGAAGGTGTAGCTGCCGGTCTGGGTGTAGGTGGCCGACAGCACCGAGTCGGGGCAGAACTGCTCGATGGGGTTCACCGGCTCACCCCCCTCGGGGATCGGGTAGCACAGGGCGGCGATGTTCCAGCGGCCCACCAGATCGCCGCCGCACGCCGCGAAGGTGTCCAGGGCGTCCTCGCAGGCGCCGGTGACCTGGAGCATCCCGTCGCGCAACACCACGGCGAAGGTGGTGAAGTGCTCGACCCCGGCAACCACGGTGCAGCCCTCGCCCTCGGCGCAGGCGGTCTGGGCGCCCGGCAGCTCCACCCAGGTGTCGCCGTCGAGCCACGCCAGGGCGGCGCGCTGGCCTTCGGGCACCGGGCCGGGGAAGGCGACGCGCAGCGTGGCCGGCGCCTGGAACTGCAGGCCGTCGGGCCCGAAGTCGAAGAGCGGGCTGGCGGTGTCTTCGCGGGCGGGCAGCTCGGCGACGGTGATCACGGTGTCCTCGGCGAGCGCGCCAGCGGGGATGTCCAAGCGGGCCCCCGTGGCCTCGACGGTGCCGCCCTGGGCCGCCGTGATGGCGGTGCCGCCGCCTGCGCCGCCCATGCCGCCCATGCCGCCCATGCCACCCGCGCCGCCCATGCCGCCCGCGCCGCCTGCGCCGCCCATGCCGCCCGCGCCGCCCATGCCGCCCGCGCCGCCCATGCCGCCCGCGCCGCCCATGCCGCCCGCGCCACCTGCGCCGCCCATGCCGCCTGCGCCGCCCTGACCGCCCGTCGCCATGTCCGCGCCCGCGCTCGACCCGCCGTCGTCGCAGCCCCAAGCGGCCAGCGCCAACACCAGCGCCGCGCCATGCATCCAGTGAACCCTACGCATCGCTCCCCTCCTCACACCGGCGCGCTCTGGCGCCCAGCCATCGGGCCGACCCCTCGCCGACCGTCCTCTGATTGACTCAGCCCTTGGCAACTCCCATGCCCGCGGTGGACCCCTCCAGTGCGCGCGGCCAAGGCCGGGGCGCCCCGCCCTGCGGCGTGGGGCGCCCCGGCCAGTGTCACCGAGCCGCAGGGGTCCTCGCCAACCTGACGCCGCCCTGCGACACTCGGCCCATGATCCGTCCCGCCCCGTTCCTGCTCAGCCTGTTGCTGGCGGCGCCCGCCTGCCGGGTGGACCCTGCGGCGGAGCAGCCCGACGGCACGCCCCCCGACCTGGGCGCCCGCTGCAGCGCCGCCGCCGACTGCGACGACGGCGACCCCTGCACGCGCGACCGCTGCCTGGACGGGCGCTGCGTGGTGGACCGGGCCGCCGTTGCCCCCCTGGAGGCCCTGGGCACGATCCCCGTTGAAGGCGTCCTGCAGGGCCTGGCCCTGGCCGGCGACCGGCTGCTGCTCACCTGGCGGACCGACGCCGCCGCGGGCCTGACCGAGTGGGACCTGAGCACGCTGCCCGCTGCCATGCAGACCTTGCGCCGCCAGGCCGAGGCCGACGAGGGGGCGTTCGGCGCCGTGGCCGTGGTGGGCGACCGCACCTATGTGGGCGAGGCGCCCGCCCGCCTGCGGGCGCTGGACGCCACCGGCCAGAGCCTGGGTGTGCAGCCCACGGCGGATCCGGTGCAGGCCATCACGCCGCTGCCCGGCACCGCCCGCGTGGTGGCCGCCGAGTTTGGTAAGGGCTTGGAAGTGCTGGGGTTTGGTGATCCGGCGAGCCCCCGACGGGTCGCCCGCCTGGACACCCCGGGCCGGGCCCTGGCTGTGGCCGTGCGCCCCAACCGCTGGTATGTGGCCGACGGCCTGAACGGCCTGGTGATCGTCGACGCCCGCGACGTGGCCGACCCCCGCCGCCTGGGCGAGCCCGTGCCCACCCTGGGGCGGGCCCTGGGCGTGGACGAGCGCGACGGGCTGGCGCTGCTGGCCGAGGCCGGCGCGGGCCTGGGGATCATCAACCTGCGCGCCGAGCCCCTGCCCGCCCGTTTGGCCACCCTGCCCTTGGGTGAGGCCCACGCGGTGGCCTGGCTGGGCCCCGCGCTCGCCGCGGTGGCGGCCGAGGACGGCCTGCACCTGGTGGATCTGCTGCGCCCCTCGGCGCCCACGGTCTGGGGCACCGCCACCACCGCCGGGCCCACCCGCCAGCTCGCCGCCGACGGCGCCCGAGTCGCGGTGGGCCACGGCGACGGGGTGACCGTGTTCGAGGTGGCCTGCGCTGCGCCCGCCGAGGCCGATGGCGGCCTGGACGGTGGGGTCGATGGGGCCGCGGACGGAGGCCCCGAGGGCGCACCCTGAGGGGCTACTCGGGGCGCTGGCCCAACACGGCGGCTGCCAGCCGCCGCACCGCCCGATCGGGGTGCGCCGCGTGGGCCGTGGCCAGCGAGGCCGCCCAGGCGGCGCCGTCGCCGGCCGCCGCCTCGCCCAGCACCGCCAGCAAGGTCCGCTCGAAGTCCTGGGGGCAGCGGGTCCGCAGATCGGCGACCGCCGGGCCGGCTTCGGGCGACCGCTCGCGGGCCAGCAGCTCCACCAAAGTGGGGCGCACCGAACAGTCCCCCGCCCGCAGCACGCTCACCAGCGCGGCCCGCGGCGCCCGGGTCCGGATCAGGGCCGTGTAGAGCGCGCGCAGCGTCTGCAGGCTGCTGCCCTCTGCGATGGAGGCCAGCAGCGCCGGGTGGACCTGCGCCGGGGCCGCCCCGCCCGCCTGGCCCAGCGCGTCGGCCAGCGCCTGCCGGCTCTCGTCGGCGCGCTCCCCCGCCAGCGCGCGGATCAGGGGCTCCACGGGGCCGCCTTCGGGCCACCCCGAGGCCGCCGCCGCCCGCTCCGCGGGGGAGCCGCTCACCAGCAAGGCCTCGCGCCACGCCTGTGCGTCGGCGTGCGCCACCCCCGCCACGGCCCGCAGCCAGGGCGCCTGGTCGGCGGCCTTGGCCGCCAGCGCCCGCGCACGGCGCACCGCGATCTGCGGGTCCAGCCCCGCCCGGAGCGCGGCCTGCAGCGCGGCGGGCGTGGTGATCGCGGCCGGGTCGGTGGGGGGCGGCGCGCGCCGGGGAAACAGCGCGGCCACGTCGGTCCCGGGCGGCAGCGGCGTCCACTGGGCGAGCCGCCACGTCTCGCCCGCGTCGGCGAAGGCCTGGCTGAGCAGCGCCCGATCCACCGGCGCGCCCTCGGCCGCTGGACCCGCGACCTTCGTCGCCCACTCCAGCACCTGCTCCCGATCGCCCCGGGTGCCGGCGGCCGCCAGGGCCTGGGCCACCGCGTGCCGCACCGATCCCGCCAGCGGCGCGGCCCACCAGGCCCGCATGACCTCGGCCGTGGCCGGCCCGTCGGGCCACCCCAGCAGCGCCAGCAGCGCCGCCTGCCGGTAGGCCGGCTGCCCCTCAGCCGCATCGAGCACCGCCGGCAGCAGCGCGTCGGGCGCGGGCCAGGCGCCCTGTTCCCGCAGCCAGCGCACCAGCCCGGGCACCGCCAGATCGGCGCGCGGCAGGCCCGCCTCCAGCGCCACCGCCACGAGCGCGGTGCCGTCTCCGAGCACCGGGCACGGCGCCGGCCGCCACCAGCCGGCGCGCAGCGCCACGCAGCGTCCCGCCGGCCCGGGCGGGCCGCCCAGCCCCTCCAGACCCAGCAGCACCCACTCACCGGCCACCTCGGGCGGCAGCGGCACCACCGCCACCCCGGGATCCAGCGACCACATGCGATCCTCGAAGGCCCGGCCGGCCCACTCGAGCAGGGCCGTCTCGCTGACCGAGTCGCCGGCGGTGTCGCCCACCACCAGCACCTCGTCGCGGCCGTCGCCGTCGAAGTCCTCCACCCGCCACCAGCCCGGATCCCGGTAGCCGCCCCAGATCCACGGCGCCCCCACGCGGTGGCCCCCGCGGTAGACGTGCAGCTCGTCGGTCCAGGCGCCCTCGCCCACGTACTCCTGCACGTGCACCAGGTGTTCCCCGGGCGGCGCCCCGTCCAGGTCCGCGGGCCGAACCGCCACGATCTGCCGCCCCCCCGATCCGAACAGGGCCGGATCCCCGGCCCGGATCAGGCCGTCGCGGCGACCCACGGCCGCCCAGTCCACAGGAGGCGCGGCCAGAAACCACAAGCAGGCGAGCATCAGGTGCATGGCGCGATGATGGGCCACACACCGCCGCGCGGGAAGCGCGTGGGCTGCCCTGGCCCGCGCCAATCGCCTACACTGACGCCGAACAGGCCGCCAGGCGCGGCCGGGGGGGTTCACCGATGGACGTTCGCAAGGGAGGCCGGCGCCACGCCGCCGGTTGGGGCGCGGCCCTGTTCGCGCTGGTGCTCACCGGTTGCATCGCCGGCGGCGGCGGCGGCAGCGACGATCCAGACCAGGGCGGCGGCTTCGGCGGCTTCGGCGGGGCCATCGGCAACCAGGACGGCGGCGGCCTGCGCGACGCGTCGCGCCCGGACACCGGCGGGCCCGTGGAAGACGCCGCAGTGGAGGTGGACGCCTGCGTGCCCGCCGGCGACGAGACCTGCAACGGCGCCGACGACGACTGTGACGGCTACACCGACGAGGGCTTTGACGGCCTGGGCGACGGCTGCAGCGCCGGCGTGGGCGCCTGCCTGGGCGAGGGCCGCGTGGTGTGCAGCCCCGACGGCGCCGGCACCGCCTGCGACGCCGTGGCGGGCGCCCCGGGCGACGAGGCCTGCAACGCCCTGGACGACGACTGCGACGGCGAGACCGACGAGGGCTACACCGTCGGCATCTTCTGCCAGTTCACCGAGGGCGAGTGCATCAGCCGGGGCGTCGAGGTGTGCACCGCCGACGGCGCGGGCACCGAGTGCGACGCCGAGCCCATCGTCATCCAAGAGGAGCTGTGCGACGGCTTCGACAACGACTGTGACGGCCTGGCCGACGAGGGCATCGAGATCGGCGCCCTGTGCGAGGCCGGCCAGGGCCTGTGCCGCCGCGGCGGCTTCGTGGAGTGCCAGGACGACGGCACCGTGACCTGCACGGCGCGCCCGGGGCAGCCCCGCGAAGAGGCCTGCGACGGCTTCGACAACGACTGCGATGGCACCGCCGACGAGGACTTCGGCGCCGAGGCATGCGAGGCCGGAGTCGGCGCCTGCCTGCGCCAGGGCCAGACCGTCTGCCAGGAGGACGGCAGCCTGGAGTGCAACGTGGTGCCCGGCGAGCCCGCCATGGAGCTGTGCAACGGCATCGACGACGACTGCGATGGGCAGGCCGACGAGGACTTCGGCGGCCAGGCCGGCGGCGTCTGCCAGAACGGCGAGGGCGTCTGCGCGCGCTTCGGCGAGTTCGAGTGCGCCCCCGATGGCCGGGCCGTGATCTGCAACGCCGAGCCCGCCGGCGAGCCCGCCGGGGCCGAGGTGTGCAACGGCGAAGACGACGACTGCGACGGCACCGTGGACGAAGAGATCGCCGGCGTCGGCGTGGTGTGCGAGGGCGTCGAGCTGCAGGCCTGCCAGGCCGCGCTGACCGCCTGCAACGACGCCGGCGAGATCGTCTGCCAGGCCGTGGATCTGGAGCCCGGCCAGGAGTTCTGCAACGGCATCGACGACGACTGCGACGGCACCACCGACGAGGACTACCCCCAGCTCGGCGAGGCCTGCGGCGACGGCGTGGGCGCCTGCGCGCGCCAGGGCGTCTACGTCTGTGAGCCGGGCGCGGCGGGCGGCCTGGGCGGCGGCGCGAACTTCGAGGGCATCCAGCAGAACCTGCCCGAGGCGCAGATCCTGGCGGGCGGCTTCGAGGAGTGCTGGCGCGGCCGCTACAACGAGGCCCAGCCCCCCGTGGCGCAGATCCTGGCGGCCTGCGGCGACGACATCCTGATGCTGGGCTGCCGCCCCGCCGGCCAGGCCAACTTGACCCTGGCCGCCATGGGCGAGCGCGCGGCCATCCTGCGGGACTCGGGCCGCGAACAGAACCCGGTGAACGTGCACAACGGCGTGAACTGGTACTTCAGCGACAGCTACTCCTGGGGCTTCGGGCCCGTGGGCGAGGCCCTGAGCCGGAACTCCTGCGACACCGGCAACACCCGCCCCGAGCAGCGCATGTGCTGGCACACCGGCGGCGGCAACATGAACAGCGGCTACCGGTGCGGGGCCACCTTCCTCAACGGCAACAACGGCTGGGAGCGCATCATCTACCACCGCCCCAGCGGCCCCGGCATGGTCTGCAGCGAGCAGGCCGCCGAGCCCGCCGACGAGGTGTGCAACGGCGCCGACGACGACTGCGACGGCACCACCGACGAGGGCGCCGAGGGCACCGGGCAGGTCTGCCAGGAGGGCGTGGGCCTGTGTGAGCGCGGCGAGACCGTGTGCAACGAGGCCGGCGAGATCATCTGCCGCGCGGTGCCCATCGAGCCCTCGGAAGAGGTCTGCAACGGCATCGACGACGACTGCAACGGCGCCCTGGACGATGTGCCCGGCGTGGGCGAGCCCTGCCAGGTGGGCGAGGGCGTCTGCGCCCGCCCCGGGGTGCAGGCCTGCGCCGCCGCCGGCCAGGGCGTGCAGCTCGCCGAGGGCGTCTTGCAGGACGTGGATCCCGCGGCCTTGGAGCGCATGGGCATGCGCCGGTGCTACGCCGGCAGCTTCAACAGCAACGACAACATCGCCGGCATCCTCGACGCCTGCCAGGGCGAGGTGATGCTCATGGGCTGCCGCGACGTGGGCCAGCCCAACCTGCGGGTGGCCGCCATGGGCCTGCGCGCCGAGGTGCTGACCGACACGGGCAACGGCGCGGGCGCGGTGCACGCGCACAACGGCGTGAACTGGTACTTCAGCGACGCCTGGTCGTGGGGCTTCGCGCCCGGCGGGCAGGCGGTCAACCGCAACTCGTGTGACGTCGAGGGCCGCGAGAACGAGGACCGCATGTGCTGGCACACCGGCGGCGGCAACCTGAACGGCGGCTATCGCTGCGGCGCGTCCACCAACTCGGGCGCCCTGGAGCGGGTGATCTGGGTGGCCGACCGCCTGGGCGGCCTGGTGTGCGAGGGCGAGCCCGGCGAGCCCGCCGGCGACGAGGCCTGCAACGGCCAGGACGACGACTGCGACGGGAGCACCGACGAGGGCTTCGGCCTGAACGAGCCCTGCGAGGCCGGGCTGGGCGCCTGCCGGACCCAGGGCGTGACCGTCTGCAACGCGGCGGGTGACCCCGTGTGCGGCGCCGACGTGCCCGCGCCGGGGGTCGAAGAGTGCAACGGCGTGGACGACGACTGCGACGGGCAGGCCGACGAGGCCCTGGACTGCCCCTTCTTCGCGAGCTGCCGTGCCGCCCTGGAGGCCGGCAACGTGCGCAGCGGCGTGTACCCCATCGTCACCGCGGACGGCGTGCAGAACTTCTGGTGCGACATGGAGACCGACGGCGGCGGCTGGACCCTGGTGGGCAGCACCGCCAACACCCCCATGGACGACTACGGCGTGCCCTACTACGCCGACCTGGCCACGCTGGCCCCTGCCCAGGCCAACCCCGCGATCTACAACGGCTTCAACTTCGGCGCCGCCGCCGACGTGCGCTTCGCCTGCCGGCAGAACGGCGGGGCTGCCGAGGATCCCATGACCGTGGATCTGAGCTTCTACGCGGTGCCCTGGTACGCCGAGTTCGCGGCCGCCGCCAACGACGCGGCGAGCTGCTTCAGCGAGGGCAACGGCGCCGGCGATCTGGATCCGCCGCCGGCCCGCCGCAACAACGTCGCGGGCGTCCAGCTCCCCCGCGGCGACCAGTGGGCCAGCGGCTACCTCGAGGGCGAGGACGCCTGCGGCTCCAGCGACGACTTCACCGTGGACTTCGACGACCGCGGCATGGACAGCAACCAGAGCGACGGCACCGACTGGGGCGAAGACGATGGCAGCCGCAAGTGCGGCCAGGTGGCCGGCGCCAACGCCCAGTGGTTCATCTTCGTGCGCGAGAACCAGGGCTTCATCGACGCCCAGGGCAGCGTGACGGTCATCGGCCCCGAGGCCGTGGCCCAGCGCTTCCGGCAGGGCCTGGTGGCCACCCAGCACCTGGCCTACGCCGAGATCGCGCCCGACGCCGCCGGGGTGGAGATCACCGGCGACGTGGTGTTCTGGCTGACCCCCACCGACCCCGCCGACTGGCCCAAGGCCCGCGCCCTGCTGCCCCTGATCGACGCCCACAGCCGGGCGGGCGGGCACGTGGTGGCCGATCGCGGCCTCATCGGCGCCTTCGGCACCAACTTCGCCCCGGGCTTCACCTTCGCCGAGCAGCTCGGCCAGCCCGCCCGCTGGTTCAACGGCGTCGCCGCCGCCGGCGGGCCCCGGGGCAACGCCCCCGCCGAGCTCACCCCGCGGGGCCCCGGCGAGCAGGTGCTGCCCACCGTGGCCTGGCCCTACAGCAGCAGCGGCACCGCCGCCTTCACCCGGCTGGAGGCCGAGGACGGCGTGCCCAACAGCCTGGAGGCGCTGGCGGCCTTCCCCGGCGACGGCTCGCCCGACTTCCCCGATCGCAGCCACGCGGCCCTGCAGCGGGGCGTGCGCTGCGGCGGCAACGTGCTGCTGGCGGGCTTCGACCTGGCCGCGGGCCTGGCCGATGAGGTGCCCGCACCCACCCGGGCCCTGCTGCGGGACCTGCTGCTGGCCGCGCTGGCCGAGCCCCCCGCGGATCTGAACGACGTGTGCCCGCCCCGCGGCGAGCTGCGCCCCAACGTGCTGGTGTGCGGCCCGGTGGGCTTCGATCCGCGGGCGCTCATCCCCGAGGGCGCCCCGCTGACCGTGGCCGCCGGCTGCGCCCCCGACGCCGACACCCAGGCCATGCTGCTGGGCACCCAGCCCGGCTTCGACCTGGACACGGTGCGGGCCTACATGAACGGCGGCGGCACCATCATCACCAGCCGCGCCCAGAGCTCGGGCGTGTTCAACGCCGTGTTCGGCGAGCTGGTGGTGCCCGGCCCCGAGCGCGGCGTGTGCAGCCAGCGCCTGCGTACGCTCCAGCAGCGCACGCCCGCCGACCCCTTCTGGCAGCGGGTGCCCTTCGAGGCCGGCGAGACCTGTGGCTTCGACATGTTCGGGTGGCCCGGGCTCACCGAGCTGGGCGGCTGGGAGGATCGCACCATCCAGCTCGCCTACCGCGACACCGAGGGCGACACCCCCGGGCGGATCTGGCTGGTGGAGGCCGACTGGGCCGCCGCGCCGGCCCTGGACGCCCTGTCGGCCCGCACGCTGTTCGCCATGATCACCGGCGGCGCCAGCAACGGCCTGCACTTCGAGGGCGTGCGCGCGAACGTGCCCCAGGCCGAGCTGGAGGCCGGCGGCTTCCAGCTCTGCTGGTCGGGCACCTATGGCCAGGGCGGCACGCCCGTGGCCCAGATCCTGGCCGACTGCGGCGACGACATCCTGCTGATGGGCTGCCGGCAGGCGGGCCAGGCCAACCTGCTGGTGGCCGCCATGGGCGAGCGGGCCGAGGTGCTCACCGACGTGGGCAACCAGCAGCAGGGCCTGCACAACCACAACGGCGTGGACTGGTACTTCAGCGACAGCTACTCGTGGGGCTTCGTGGGCGAGGGCACCGGCGTCAGCCGCAACTCCTGCGACACGGCCAACGTGCAGCCCGAGCTGCGCATGTGCTGGCACACCAGCGCCGGCAACATGAACGGCGGCTGGCGCTGTGGGGCCAACACCGGCATCGGCGGCAACGACTGGGAGCGGCTGATCATGCACCGCCCGGGGCCGCTGCAGTGACGCGCCGTCCCCTCCCCTTTGCTCGGCCGCTGGGCCTGGCCCTTGCCCTGTGGGGCTGCGACGACGGCGCCGCCACGCCCGAGCCGGGCCAGCAGGGCGACGCCCGCGTGGCCGCCGATGGGGCCCCGAGCGACCGGGGCGCCCTCGACCGCGGGGCGTTCGATCTGGGGCCCGACGACCTGGGTCCGGCCGATGGGCAGGCGCCCGACGCCGAGCCCCCCCTGGAGCCCGACCCCTGCGCCCGGGCCCTGCACCCCGATCCCGACCGCCCCCGGGTGGCCCTGGTGGCCCACCCCTTCGGCGAGGAAGAGGGTCGCCGCGGCCACACCGTGGCGGCCTACCCGCTGGACCCCGACGGCCGCCTGGCCGACGAGACCGTGCGCGTCGACCTGGGCGAGCGGATCATCCGGGTGCGCTTCCTGCCCTCGGGCGAGCTGGCCGTAGCCCTGGGCGAGCGCGGCGCCCTGGCCCTGCTGGCGGTGACCCCGCCCGACGGCCTGCAGATCCTCGACCAGATCGCCCTGGCGGGCGGCGGCTTCAGCGACCTGGTGGTGGACCCCGACGGCGCCTTCGTGCACGTGGTCACCCGGGACGTGGGCGAGGCCGCCGGCGTCTACACCGTGGCCATCCCCTGCGGCGGCGGCCTGGAGCCCCTGGCCGAGCACCTGTCGCTGCGGCTGGTGCACGGCCTCAGCCTGCTGCCCGGCGACCCCGACCGCGCCCTGCTCATCGGCGGCCAGGCCGTCTTCGAGCCCGTGGACCCCGACGACACCCGCCTGCTCACCCGCCGCCCCGACGGCGGCTGGGCGCAGGCCGCCGCCTTCGACCTGTGGGCCGATGGCATCGACCTGACCGGCATCGGGATCCACCCCGCCGGCCACACCGCGCTCATCCCCAACGGCTCCAGCTTCAGCGAGGAGGGAGGCCAGGTGATGGTGCTGGACCTCACCGGCGACGCCCCCGTCGAGGCCGCCCGCCACATGGGCATGGATGACGCCCGCCAGGCCCGCTACCACAGCGACGGCACCGCCCTCGTCACCCGCCTGGAGCCCGGCCGCGTCACCGTCTTCCTGGACGAGGGCCAGGGCCCCGAGCCCATCACCGAGCTGCGCTACGGCCTGCCCGAGGACCTGGCCATCCTGGCCCGCGGCGCCCTGGACGGCGTGGTGGTGCTGCCCGCCGTCAGCCCGCAGACGGGCTCACAGCTCGTCACCCTGCGCATCAGCGCCCCGGGCGTGGTGGACGAGATCGAGGTCAAGCCTCTGCCCGAGGGCAGCACGTTCATCCCCGGCTCGGTGGCCGTGGCGCCGTAGGCGCCTCCTTAATCACGACATTGGTGATTTTTCCGCAAGAAGATGCGTTAATCCCCTGCATGCCCGGGGAGGCGATATGCTCCTTCAGTTTGCGGTCAGCAACTATCGTTCGTTCGGCGAGGCTCAGGTCTTCAGCCTGCTCTCCAGCACGCAGAAGAGCCGGCGGGCAAGTCTGGATGAGCGCGTGCGACGTCCGGTCCAGGGCGGCCTGCAGGCGCTCACCTCGAGCGTGATCTTCGGCGCCAACGCGAGCGGCAAGTCCAACCTGTTCCGCGCGCTCCGCTTCTGCACAGGCTTCATCCTGGACTCAGCCCGCGACGGGCAGGCCGACGATCCGATCGACGTGCAGCCCTTCCGTTTGCGGCCAGACCTGGTGGACCAGCCCTCGATGTTCGAGATCATCTTCGAGGATGAGGGTGTCCGGTACCGCTACGGCTTCGAGGCTGACGCCGAGCGTGTCCACTCGGAGTGGCTGTTCCAGACCCGCAAGCGCGAGACCCTGGTCTTCGAGCGCGACGGCGACCGGTTTGACGGGCAGCAGCAGATGAATCTGGGCGAGCTGGGCCGCCACACCCGACCCAACGCCCTGTTCCTCTCGGTCGCAGCGCAGCTCAACCACCCGCTGGCACAGCAGCTGCTCCGCTGGTTTCGGCGGATTGGTTTCGTCGGAGGGATCCACGAGGTCAACACCCCGTTTACGGCACGCCAGCTCGCCGACGAGACCGCGCTGGCGGGTGGCATCCGGTCGCTGCTGACCGATCTGGACCTGGGAATCCAGGACATCCGGGCGTCTCGGCTGAAGCTCGACCGAAGCGCCCTCCCAAGCGACCTGCCCGCCGACCTTGCCGACTTTGTCAGCAAGAACAGCTTCAGGATCAGCACGCTGCACGCCATCTGCGATGCTGACGGCCGCACGGTGGGCGAGACCTGGTTCGATCTGGACGACGAGTCCGACGGCACACGGAAAGTCTTTGCCCTGGCGGGTCCGATCATCGAGACCCTGCGCCACGGCCGCGTCATCCTCATCGACGAGTACGACGCTCGCCTGCACCCGCTGCTGGGTCGGGGGCTGTTGGACCTTTTCAACGACCCCCGTACCAACCCACACGGCGCTCAGCTTGTGGCGGTGACCCACGGCACTCAGTTGATGGACCTGGGCCGCATGCGCCGCGACCAGTTCTGGTTCGTCGACAAGGACCGGCGCGGGCAGTCGGAGCTGTACGCGCTGTCGGAGATCAAGGGCGTCCGCAACGACACCGCGGTGCAGAAGGCCTACCTGCAGGGCCGCTATGGGGCGACGCCGCGCGTCCGGTATCACCACCCCGATGACCTGCTCGGGACCGGGACGTGAAACCCAGCCAGCGCATCAAGGCCGAGCGCGAGTCGAAAGCGAGAGAGAAGCAAGCCGACAAGGCGGCTCGACGAGGTCGAGGCGTTGGGCTCCAGGGCCGGCGCCCGCAGGAGCGGCCGTCCTTCCCGAAGCTGTTGATCGTCTGTGAAGGCGAGAAGACCGAGCCCGAGTACTTCCAGGCGTTCCCCGTGCGCGGGGTCGAGGTGACCGTTGAGGGGCTGGGCGACAACACCCTGTCGCTCGTGACCCGGGCCATCGAGATGCACGAAGACGGCGACTACGACGAAACGTGGGTGGTCTTCGATCGCGACAGCTTCCCCCCCGAACGTTTCCGAGCGTCAATTGACAAGGCCACCGCCGCCGGGCTGCGGGTCGCCTACACCAACGAGGCCTTCGAGGCCTGGTACCTCATGCACTTTCACTACTGCGACTCGGCGCTGTCCCGTGAGACGTACTCCGGCCGGCTGACCGACGCCCTGGGTCGGCCCTATCGGAAGCGAGACCCAGGCATGTACTGGGCGGTTCTGAGCCGGCAACCCGACGCGATTCGCCACGCCAACAACCTGCTGGACCACCACGGGCCGGGCCATGATCCCGAGGCCGCCAACCCCTCGACCACCGTGCACCTGCTGGTCCAGCGCCTGAACGAGCTGCGCTGACCCCGCGGTCTGGGGATCAGGCGTCCTCGTCCACCGCGGGCCCCTCGGTGCCCGTGCTCGGATCCACGTCGGGCACCGGCTGCCGGCGGCGGCGCAGGGCGCGCAGGCGGTCCATCTGTTGAACCAGCGGTGCCATGAAGCGGGCGAACTCGGGCGCCTGGGCCGAGGCCGACCACTGGGCCATGGCCTGCACCACCACCACCGTCAGCGCGCGCTGCAGGGCGGCGCGGCCCTGGCGCACCTGGTCGAAGGTGATCGCCTCGGGGGCGGTCTTGGCCAGCTCGGCGCGCAGCAGCGGGCTCAGGCGGGCCAGTTCGCCCACGAAGAAGCCCAGCTCCAGCTCGGCGGCGGCCGCGGCGTCGGGGCCCTGCACCGCCGCGATGATCTGATCCACCCGCACCAGCTCATCCTCGAAGGCCAGGCTGGTGACGGCGCCGGGGCCCTCGGGCAGCCAACGCAGCATCAGCTCCGCCGCCTTGGCGCCTTGCGGGTGCTCGGGCCCCAGCAGGGTCAGCCGGGCGGTCAGGTGCTGGTGCAGCGCGGTCACCGCGCGGTCGAGCTGGTTGTCGATGGCCACCGCGTTGCCGCGGGCGGTGGACTGGGCCTTGCGGGTGGCCCAGCGGGCCTCCAGCTCGGCCAGCCGCCCGGCGGCGCCCTGCGCCGCGCCCACCGCCCGCGCCAGGGCCGTGTCGCCCTGCGCCGCGATGTGGGTCATGGCCTGGGTGAGCGCGTACTGCGCCCGGCCGGGGGTGAACTGAATGAGCGAGACGAAGTCTTCCAGGCGTGCCATGCCTGCCTCCTGCCGTTGTTTGCCGTGCGCCCCGCGCCCGATGCCCGGGGGCGCGACCCGCAGGCTCCCCCGCCCCGCCGTTCGGGTCAAGGGGTCGGCGGCGCAACCCACCCGAGGCGGAAACCGGCCCCACCCCGGTTTCGGCGCTGGGTCCCCGAGGCCAAAGCCGCCCTCACCCCGGTTTTCGCCTCGGGATCCCGGCGCAGAACCGCCCTGAACCCGGCTTTGGCGCCGGGTCCCCGCGTCCGAAGGCTGCCTCACCCCGGTTTTCGCCTCGGGTGCGCCCCGCTGAAGGGGCCTGGGGGCGGTTTTCGCCTCGGGATCCTTCCAGCGCATGCCCCTTGCGCGGCCCTTCCCATCCGACCGAAAACACCGGGCACGGCACGGCAACGGGGAGCGGCACCATGAGCACTCTGGACCAGGACACCCTGGAGCGGCACCTGTGGGGGGCCGCCGACCTGCTGCGGGGCAGCATCGACTCGGGGGACTTCAAGCACTACATCTTCGGGCTGCTCTTCTATAAGCGCCTGTGCGACGTGTGGCAGGAGGAGTACGAGCAGGCGCTGGCCACCTACGCCGACGACGCGCTGGCGCGGCACCCCGACGAGCACCGGATCCACATCCCCGCGGGGCACTTCTGGGCCGATATTCGCCAGCAGTCGAAGAACATCGGCGAGGCGCTGAACGCGGCGTTCCGCGCCATTGAGGACCACAACCTGAGCCTGCAGAAGGTGATGGCCGACGTGGACTTCAACCACAAGGACCGCTTCCCCGACGCCCTGCTGGAGCGGCTGCTGGACCACTTCGAGAAGCACCGGCTGCGGCGCAGCGACGTGTCGCCGCAGATGCTGGGGGACGCCTACGAGTACCTGATCGCCAAGTTCGCCGACGACGCGGGCAAGAAGGGCGGCGAGTTCTACACGCCCAAGGCCGTGGTGCGGCTGATGGTGGCCCTGCTGGACCCGCAGGAGGGCGACACGGTGTACGACCCCACCTGCGGCTCGGGCGGCATGCTGGTGGAGGCGGTGCACCACCTGGAGCGGCAGCAGAAGAACCCCAAGGCGCTCGTCGTGTTCGGGCAGGAGAAGAACCTGAACACCTGGGCCATCTGCAAGATGTCGCTGTTCCTGCACGACATCGACGACGCCCACATCGAGCGCGGCGACACCCTGCGCGACCCCAAGCACCTGGCCACCGACAAGACCCTGAAGCGCTTCAAGTGCGTGATCGCCAACCCGCCCTTCAGCCTGAAGGCGTGGGGCCACGAGCTGTGGTCCGAGGGCGACCCCTTCGGCCGGGCGGTGTACGGCTGCCCGCCCCAGAGCTACGGCGATCTGGCCTTTGTGCAGCACATGCTGGCCAGCCTGCAGGCCGACGGCCGCCTGGCGGTGGTGGTGCCCCACGGCGTGCTGTTCCGCGGGGGCGCCGAGGGCAAGATCCGCCAGGGGCTGCTGGCCGACGATCTGCTGGAGGCGGTGGTGGGCCTGGGGCCCAACCTGTTCTACGGCACGGGCATCCCCGCGGCGGTGCTGTTCGTGAACAAGGCCAAGCCAGCGGCCCGCAAGGGGCACGTGCTGATCGTGAACGGCGAGAAGCAGTTCGAGCCGGGCAAGAACCAGAACACCCTGAGCGACGCCCACGAGGCGAAGCTGGCCGGCGCGGTGCAGGCCTGGGCCGACGAGGATCTGTTCTGCCGGGTGGTGCCCCTGAGCGAGATCGCCCAGAACGACCACAACCTGAACCTGACCCGCTACGTGCAGACCGATCCGCCGCCGCCGCCCATCGACGTGAAGGCCGAGGTGGCCACGCTGAAGGCGCTGCAGGCCCAGCGGGACGCCGCCGAGCAGGCGCTGTGGGGGCACCTGCGGGAGCTGGGCTATGGGGACTGAGCTGCCGGCGGGGTGGCGTTGGGCCCGCATCGGCAGCTTCCTCACGGAGTCCAGGCTGGCGGGCTCGGACGGTCGCGAGGCCAGCAAACTCACGGTCAAGCTCTATGGTTTGGGGGTCATCGCAAAGGAGGAAAAGACGCTTGGGAGTCGTAACACGCGCTACTTCAAGCGGCGTGCGGGCCAGTTCATCTACTCCAAGCTCGATTTCCTGAACGGCGCCTTCGGCCTGATTCCCGAAGAGTTGGATGGTCGGGAGTCCACCGCCGACCTGCCCGCCTTCGATGTACACCCCTCCGTCGATCCTCAGTGGTTCCTGAGCTATGTGTCCCGCCCGGTGTTCTATGAGAGGCAGGCCGGTGGCGCGATCGGTTCTCGCAAGGCTCGCCGGGTGAACCCGAAGGAGTTCCTTGGGCTGGAGGTGGCGGCGCCCCCCCTGCCCGAGCAGAAGAAGATCGCCGCCATCCTGGGCGCCGTGGACGCGGCCATCCAGGCCACCCAGGCGGTCATCGACCAGACCCGCCGGGTGAAGGCCGGGCTGCTGCAGACCCTGCTGACCCGCGGCATCGGGCACACGCGCTTCAAGAAGACGGCCATCGGCGAGATTCCCGAGTCGTGGCGAGTTCTGACCGTGGCAGACGTCGCAGAGGGTGGAGCCTTGGGTGTTGTTGGCGGTCCGTTTGGCTCCCGCCTCACGAGTAGCGACTATCGACCAAGCGGCGTCCCGGTGATTCGCGGGAGCAATATGACGTTTGCTACCGGCACCTTCAATGCCGAGCCCACCGCCTTTGTCTTCGTCAGCGAGGACAAGGCAATGGAGTTGAACGGAAACCAAGCGGCCCGGGGTGATGTAATCGTCACCCAGCGTGGCACAGTCGGCCAAGTGGCACTGATCCCAACCAACTGCCCGTTCGAACGATTCGTCGTCTCCCAGAGCCAGATGCGGGTCCGCGCCAACCCGGACTTGGTCGCTGGCACGTTCCTCTTCGAGTACCTGCGAAGCCCGAATGCCACAGCTTGGGTCGACGCCCAGACTGTTGGAACTGGGGTGCCTCACATAAACCTGGGAATGCTCCGCGAAATGCCGATTCCCGTCCCTCCCCTCGGCGAGCAGACGGCCCTTGTCGCCCGGCTAGCTGCCTTCTCGGCGGTTGAGGAGAGGGCCGCTGGAGAGGCGGCGCATCTTTCCGAGGTGAAGGCCGGCCTATTGCAAGACCTGCTCACCGGCAAGGTCCGGGTGACCCCATGAGCGCGTACACCGAGGCCAGCCTGGTCGAGCGGCCGATCATCAAGGCCCTGCATACCCAGCACTACGAGTACGTGCCCCCCAGCCAGCACGCGGCCCTGCGCGGCGCGCCCAACGAGGTGCTGTTCAAACCACACCTGAGCGCGGCCCTGCTCAAGCTGAACCCCGGCCTGTCCGAGGCCGACGCCGACAGCGCGGTGGGGCAGCTCGCCCAGATCACCGACAACGCCACCTGGCTGGCCCGGCTGCGGGGCGACTACAGCAAGCAGGTGCAGGGGCAGAGCCAGAAGCGCACCCTGCGGCTGCTGGACTTCGACACCCCGGCCAACAACCACTTCGTGGTCACCAACCAGCTCAAGGTGCACGGCAGCAAGCCGCGAATCCCCGACATCGTGATCTACGTCAACGGGATCCCGCTGGTGGTCATCGAGGCCAAGAGCCCGCTGAACCCCAGCCAGGGCGCCTACGACGCCATCCACCAGATCCGGTCGGCCGAGGCCGAGATCCCGCGGCTGTTCCACAGCAACCTGTTCAACCTCGCCACCAACGGCACCAACTGCCTGTACGGGGCCACCGGCGCGCCCCCCGAGCACTGGGGGCGCTGGCGCGACCCGTGGCCGCGTAAGGCCGAGGAGTTCGGGGGCGACCCCACGGCCCTGGCGCTGTACGCCCTGCTGGACCGCGCCCGCCTGCTGGACCTGCTGGCCCACTTCGTGGTGTTCGAGACCCGCGACACCAAGACCATCAAGAAGATCTGCCGCTACCAGCAGTTCCGCGCGGTGAACAAGCTGGTGGACCGGGTGTGCCACGGCGATCCCCGCCAGGGGCTCATCTGGCACACCCAGGGCAGCGGCAAGAGCCTGACCATGGTGTTCGCCGCGCTGAAGCTGAAGTTCCACCAGGGCGTGCAGCATCCCGCGCTGACCAACCCCAACCTGCTGGTGCTCACCGACCGCCGCGACCTGCACAGCCAGATCAGCGCCACCTTCGCCGCCTGCGGGCTGCCCAACCCCACCCCGGCGGGCAGCATCCAGGCGCTGAAGGGGCTGCTGGCGGGCGACGCCAAGGGCCGCACCATCCTCAGCACCATCTTCAAGTTCCACTGGGACGAGCCGGGGCTGCAGGCCAAGGACGAGAAGGTGCGCAAGGCCGCCCAGCAGGCCCTGGCGGTGCCGAACAGCGCGCGGTGGATCATCATGGCCGACGAGGCCCACCGCACCCAGGAGAAGGACCTGGGCGCCTACCTGAAGGCGATCTTGCCCGACGCCGCGCGCTTCGGCTTCACCGGCACCCCGGTGCAGAAGAACGACCTGAACACCTTCCAGAACTTCTCGGTGCCCGGCGAGCGCTACCTGGACAAGTACGGCATCGACGACGCCGTGCGCGACGGGGCCACCGTGCCCGTGCGCTACATGGCCAGGCAGACCAAGTGGCACCTGCACGGCAAGGAGCTGGACGTCCTGTTCGACCAGTGGTTCGCGAACGAGCCCGAGGCCGTGGTGGACGAGCTGCGGCGCCGCGGGGTGACCCAGGGCGATCTGGCCCGCTTCCCCGAGCGCATCCGGCTCATCGCGCTGGACATCTGGACCCACTTCCAGGCCCACGTGGCGCCCGATGGGTTCAAGGCCCAGATCTGCGCCATCGACCGGCTGGCCTGCGTGGAATACAAGCAGGCGCTGGACGCGGTGATCGCGAAGCACCTGATGGACGAGGGCGTGGCCAAGGCCGACGCGCACGCTCAGGCGCAGGCCATGTCGGTGTGCGTCTACAGCGCGGGCCAGCACGACAGCCAGAAGGACGAGCGGCTGGTCACCTGGCACGTGGCCAGCGAGGACGTGACCAAGACCGTCATCCCCAACTTCCAGCAGGCCGACCACCCGCTGAAGTTCCTGATCGTGTGCAACAAGCTGCTCACCGGCTTCGACGCCCCCATCGAGCAGGCGCTGTACCTGGACAACCCGCTGACCGATCACAACCTGCTGCAGGCCATCGCCCGCACCAACCGGCGCTGCGGGGCCACCAAGCGCGACGGGCTGGTGGTGGACTACATCGGGGTCACCGCCAAGCTGGGCAAGGCGCTGTCGGCCTACAACGCCGAGGACGTGCAGGGCGCCCTGAGCGACGTGGACGAGCTGCACGACCTGCTGCGCGCCGCCCACGCCGAGGCCATGGCGCTGCTGCCCGAGGTGCCGGACGACCTCACCGACGCGAAGGACCAGGTGGCCTACGCGGCGAGGTACCTGGCCAGCCCCGATTACGAGGACACCTGGCTGAAGCTGCAGGCCAAGGCCCACGCCTTCCAGAAGGCTTACGGGGCGCTGGCGCCCGATCCGCGGGTGCTGCAGTTCGGGGCCGATCTGAAGCGGGTGGCCGCGGTGGTCAGCTACACCCGGGCGAGCCTGGGCGAAGAGGAGCTGAACTGGGGGGCGTACAGCGCCAAGATCCGCGAGATGCTGCGCAAGCACCTGGACGTCACCGGGCTGGCCACGGTGATCAAGCAGCGGGATCTGAGCGACACCGCCTTCTGGGCCGCCTTCGAGGCGCCGCCCGCCGAGCAGCAGAGCGCGGCGGTGAGCGTGCTGAACAGCCTGAAGAAGGTGGCCTACGAGGCCGCAGCCACCAACCCGAAGCAGTACGCCAGCTTCGCTGCCCGGGTCACCGAGCTGATCCAGGCCTTCAACCAGGGCATGGTGGCCGCCGCCGAGGCCCTGGCGAAGGCCAAGGGCATCGCCGACGGCATCCAGAGCGAGCAGCACGCCCACCAGGGCAGCGGGCTGAACGAGCGGGCCTACGGCATCCACGCCATCTTGAAGGCGCATGTGGTGAAACAGGCCGAGGCCGAGCCCACGGACGACGACGAAGCGGCCCAGGGCCAGGAGGGTGAGGCCGAGGATGGTGAGGGCGCCGACGGTGAGGGCGCAGACGCGGGGGACGACGGCGAGGCCACCGGGGGCACGCCCACCGGCCCAAAGCGCCGGCCGCTGACCCCACTGCAGCAGGCCGCGCTGGCCATCGACGCCCTGTACAGCTCGGACGAGAGCGCGCCGCCCTGGTGGCACGAGCGGGTGCAGCTTCGAAAGACCCTGCGCCAGCGGGTGCGGGTGGCGCTGAAGGACCTGGGGCTGCAGGGTTGGCAGCATGAGATCCCCCAGGCCGTCGACGCCTACGCCGTCAAGCGCTACAAGAAGCCCTGATCCGCCCGCCTGCCCACCGCCCGAGGCCCGCCCGTGCCCACCCAGACCATCGGCCAGACCCGCATTGACTACACGGTGCAGCCCTCACCCCGCGCCCGGCGCCAGCGCATCGAGGTCACGCCCGACGGGGTGGTGGTGGTGGCGCCGGCGGGCACCCCCGACGCCGCCATCCGGGCGTTCGTGCACGCCAAACGGGGCTGGCTGCTGAACGCCGTGGCCGAGCTGGCGCAGGCGCAGGCCGCCGTGAGCCCGCAGGGGTATGCCGGCGGCGCCAAGCTGCAGTACCGGGGGCGCTGGCTGAGCATCGAGATCAAGGCGGGCCCGGTGGACGCGGCGCAGGTGGTGTGCCGCAGCCGCTTCCACGTCACGGTGCCGGGCGGCACGCCCTGGGCCCGGTGGCCCACCCTGGCGCAGCCCGCCCTGCAGGCCTGGCTGCGGGCCCGGGCCGAGCGCGACGCCCCCCGCCTGGTGCGCCGCCACGCCGCCGCCCTGGGCGTGACCCCCAAGGCCGTGCGCCTGTCGGACGCCAAGGACACCTGGGGCCACTGCGACGCCGACGGCACCGTGCGCCTGCACTGGCGCCTGGTGCAGGCCCCGCTGGCCGCCCTGACCTACGTGGCCGCCCACGAGGCCGCCCACCTGGTGCACCGCCACCACGGCCCCGCCTTCTGGACCACGCTGGCGCGCACCCTGCCCGACTGGGCCGCCGGCAAGGCGGCGCTGGAGAAGTGGGAGCGGGAGCCGCGGGCGGTGTAGGGCGGCTCCGGTCTGAGGCTCAGGGTAGATCAGCGCGGGATGAGGCGAGCGAGCAGGTGCACGATGGGTACCGTCTGGCCGTGGGGCCCCTGCCCCGTAAGGGTCCACGCGCTCACGACGCCCAGACGCTGTACCGGCGGAGCGGGCTGCGGGAGCAACGCGGCGTAGTCGGCGTCGGCCACGTCGGTGGTGGCCACCATGACGGCCACGCCCAGCCGCGCGTCGGCCTGCAGGTAGCTCAGGAGCTGCGCGTGGATGTGCTGGTAGTCGTTGCGGGACCAGATCTTCACCTCCACCACCGCCTCGCCTGGCTGGTTCGCAGCCCGCAGGGTTATGTCGGTGCGCCCAGGGCCCCGCTGGGGCTCCCGGTCGGCGTGCCAGCCCTGCGCGCGGAGTTGCACCGCCAGGAAGGCGGAGAGCGTGGCCTCGGGCACGATCGTGCGCCCGGCTCCCCGGCCGTGGAACAAGTCGACCTGGTGGTGCACCAGCTCGCCCACCGCCGCGCGGACGGCAGCCTCAGCCGCCTCGAAGCGCGCTCGTGGAGGCCGATGGAATCGCAGCAGCGAGGGCATGGGCGAGATGCGCAGGTGATCGCCGTCCGGCTCGGGATCGCCGCGAAGCAGCCCCGCCGCGAGCAGGAGCAGCACCGTGTCTTCGATCTGGGCCAGCGTCAGTCCGGCGTCCTCCAGCGCGTCGAGCGAGACGGCGCCCGGCATTTCCGTCGCCGCGGCCAGGATGCGACTGGCAGGGCTGTCCCGTCGGCCCAGGTCCACGGAATCACGAACGCTCTTCTTGAAGCCAGACTGCCCCCTCAAGAAGCCATCGAGCCACGCGACCGGATCCGGGGCAGGTGCGGCGGCGTCGCAGCAGCGCCAGCCTTCGGACAGTGCTGCCGCCAGCAGCAAGGGGATGCCCCCGGATGCCACATGCGCGGCTTGGAGCCAGGCCGTGTCATAGGCGGGGTCGCGCTGCCTCAAGGGCTGTGCCCACGCCTCCAGCTGGGGCATTCCCATCGGGGCCAGGTTGTGCTGAGCGTTGATCCGCGACGCGAAGGGGGAGCCCAGCGGTTGGGACGCGAGCCGAAAGGCACCAATGCCTCCCGCGACCAGCAACCCCAGACACCCCCCCAACCGCTCGCGCTGGGCGGCGCCGAGCTGGTCGAGGGTGCGCCGGGTCTGCTCTATGTCTCGCCAGCGGTCGGCCTCATCGATGAGGAGTGCGAGCGGACCGTTCACCGATATGGCCGCCTCCACCTCGTCGACCAAACTGGGGGCACCGGGGCGATCGAGGGCGGCGAGCAACGCGTCGCGCAGGCTGCCGGCCTCATCTCCGTGCCAGATACCGATCACGTGCTCGCCATCGGCGCCGAGCTGCCCGGCCACAGAGCGTAAGAGCACACTCTTGCCCATGCCCCGGCCGCCGTAGACGACGCGCGCTTCGCGGGCGCGCATGGCAACCAAGAGGTCGTCGAGCAAGTCCGAAGACTGAACGCGAGGCGGAACTTCCGCCTGCCAGTCAAACGGAGAGGTCACGCTGCAGCCAGGGTCCGCAGCCGACGCTGGTGATGCACCAAGACCCCAGGGACTCGACCTTCAGCGTCGATCAGCCCAAAACGCCGGAGCAGCTCGAGCGAATCGGGGTCCGCGCCGGAGAGTGAGGGAGCAGCGTCGCACGGCTGGCTCTCCAGGAGTTGACTGAGCAGGGCCGCCGCATCCGGGTAGTGGCTTTGCAGCAGGTCCCCGACCTCCTGCACCCAGTTCTTGGTGTCACGCTCACGCAAGAACTGCTCAGTGGCCGGGTCAACGAAGGGGTCGGTGGGCTGGTTCTCCTCCCGCCACTCTCCACCCGAAGCCAACGCCTGCTGTGCGAGCACGCGCCCAAACACCCGTGCCAGGTGGGGGTGACCGCCGGTGAGTTCAAAGGCCCGCTGCTTGGAGAGGTGGCCCAGCCGCAGGCCCATCCGCTTGCCCAGCCGACGCAACAGAGTACCCAGATCACGCTCCGCCAGCGGGCCTACCCAAAGACCACGCCAGAAGTTCAGCGTCGGGTTCGGCCGCCCTGCGATGCGCGGGCCATCCAAGCGCGCCGGCTCTCGACCCACCAGCACCCACTGCGTCCGGCCCGGATGGCTCTGGACCAACCCCCGGATCATCGCCAGCAGTCGCAACGCGAACGGGTTGTACTCGGGCTCCGAGAGCAGCCAGTCAAACTCGTCGATCACCAGCATCGTCCGCCGGTCGTCCGATGGGGCCTCCAGAGCTTGACGGAGGGTGCGTAGGGTAGGCTCCCCTTCCACGCCCAGCTCGCGCATCAGCCGTCCGACGAGGCCAGCCGGCGCGTGGTTCCCATCGCCCAGGTACGTCTGTGCGTCGGCGTACGCAAATCGGCGCGCCGGATCGTCGCGGAACAAGTCGTCCAGGCCGAAGACCAAGCTCGTCTTGCCGACCTTTCGCAGCCCATAGACGCCCACCGCACCATGGTGGTCGAGTTCGCGAACCAAGGTGGCGAGCAACCCATCGCGACCAACCCGGTCGGGCCCCCGTACCGGCTGGGTGACGTCGAACGGATCGTGCGTACGCAGGGCGCGAGCCAGCTGCTCCTCAAGCCCAACGCGACCCGGCTGCCACGGGAGCCAGAGGCCGGCGGGCGTGGGCAACCGGGCAAGGCGATCGGCCAGGTCGTCAAAGGGATCGGACCAGAAGGCCAACCCTGGATCTGTCCGGTCGGAGCGCACCGCGGCCGGTACGCCAGTGCGGGTGTGGCGCGCCTGCAGATGTCCGCCTGAGAAGAGGAACAGCAACTCAGGCGCCAGGCCGAAGCGGCGCTGAATGCGGTCGGGGGTCTGGATCCGAATGGCAGCGACATCATGCATCAGGCGCGCCCAGGTAATCTGGATGCCCTGCGTCTCCCACTCCGCCAACGCCTCTGACACGCCTGTCACTTGACGAACCTTCGTCAAGTGGGTGTCCAGCGCCTGAAGCCGCTCGCTCATCAAGAAACCTCCAAGAGAGCAGCGTAGTGCGTTCGTTGCACTACGGGCAAGGAGGCCGCCCTCGGCCCAGGTTCCAGCGCGGAGGCAGCGCCCTGAGCAGCCCGCTCAGGGCGTGGCGGGCGCCGGCGGGGGCGCGGGCGCCCCCGCGGCGGCAGGGCCCCAGAAGTAGGCGGCGATGCCTACGCCCAGCAGCACGCACAGCACGCCGACCACCAGCACGAAGCCCATGTTCGAACGGGGGGCGGGCGGGGGCGGCGGCGCGCGGTAGATCTCCACCGCCGGCTCGGGGAGCTGCGGGAGCTTGTAGGTGATGCGGTTGGGGCCCGTGGCCCGCATGGGGCCGGTGACGCGCCGCAGTCCGCGGTCGGGGGTGGGGCGGCGGGCGTCGGTCATGCGCTGCCACGAGGGCAGCGGGCGCTCGACCTGGGGCACGGGTGTCCTGGTGGACACCGGGGCGGTGGCTACCGAAGCCGCCACTTTGGGCGGCGCGATGACCACTGCAGGCGCCGCCGGCCCTTCCGCCGAGCCGCCCGGCTCCTCGCCCACGAACTCGTAGTCGAGGAGGGCGTCAAAGGCCTCGGAGATCTGGGCGTCGCCGTCGGGCGCGGGGCTCGCCGGGCCCCACTCGAAGGCGCCCGTGCCCGCGCTGTCCGACACCGCCGCGAAGGGGTCGTAGGCGCCCTGCTGGGGCGCCGGGAACGCCCCCTGCGAGGCCTCGTCCAGGCGGGTCATGGTGTCGAGCATCAGGTGCTGGAACGGGGCGTCCAGGGTGTGAGGCCCCGGCCGGGGATCCTTGACCTTGACGTCGCCGCCCTTCACCGCCAGCAGGGCTTCCAAGGCGGGCACGCCCACCAGGTCGCCGGCCTGGGCGTGGCACATCTCGCCGCGCTCGAAGCGGATGGCGCCGTGGCCCTCGACCACCACCGTGGCCGAGCGGCGGGCCTGGTGCAGGAGCTGCAGCACGTCCACGAGCTCGAGCTCGTCGAAGACCGCCGAGAAGGTCCCGGTGTCCCGACCGCGCGGGCCCGACCGGTCGTCGTGCCCCATGCTCATGCCGTTCGGTCCGTGCCGCACTGCGTCAAACCCGCCTCAGGGCGCTGGCGTGCGCCGGCGCACGCCCCCGGCGCCGAAAGCAAAAGGCGGGCCACCCGAGAAATGACGCACTCGAAGATCGTCACGCCCGCGCCGACTCGCGGCCGGAGTCCAGCACGAACAGCGCCGAGCCCCGGGCCAGCCCGGTGCAGTGTTCGGCCCAGGCCAGATCGGGGGCGTCGCGCTGCAGGCCGAACAGGCTCAGATCGGCGGGCTCCACCGCGGCGATGTCTCCGAAGCGCACGGCCCGCCGCCCGCTGGTGGGGAAGCGCACCAGGTCGCACAGGGCATGCAGGAAGCCCAGGGCCGCGGGCTCGTCGGCGGGGGCATCCACCACGGTGAGCAGGGTCAGCGACCCCCGCCACACCCGCCACAGGCGGTAGCCCAGCAGCAGGATCAGGTTCAGGTTGCCGGACTCGAAGGCCTCGTGGGCGTCCCAGCCCTGGCGGCCCCGGCGCACCCACAGGTGGATGTCGCGCTCGCCGCTCATGTTGGCCCCGGCCAGGATGCCCGTAGTGGCTGGGAAGAACACGGCAAACACCGGGATCCCCACCGAACCGCCCACCTCGAGCCCCAGGCTCTTGTTGAGGATGGCGTCGGGCCCGCCGTGCCCGATGCGGGTGTTGGTGGCGATGCTCGAAAGCGCCAGCCCCGTGCAGGTGGTGAGGAGGATGCCCAGCCCCAGGATGAGCATGGCCCCGCCCAGGCCCGCGTTGCCCACCACCCAGCCCATGCGGACGTAGAGGATGACCCCCAGGATCGCCAGCAGCATCGGGGTGAAGACCCCGGTGAAGGTCCCGAACCGGGGGGTGTCGGCGGCGGCGCTCATGGCGCCCATTCTGGCGGGCCGCGGGCCACGGCGCGACTTCGAACTGTGTGTTCGCCGTGCCCGTGCCCCGTGCCCGTGCCCGGTGGTCCACGTCTCGTGCTCACCGGCTGAATCGCGGTGGAAGTGGGGTTGGACCGTGCTCCATCAGGGAAGCGCGATCGCGGCGCCACCGAGGCACGGGCACGGCGAGGCGTGACGGAGCCGGCGCCCCGCGCGCGGGAGGGCTCAGCGGCGGCGGCGCCGCACACCCAGCGCCAGCAGGCCCAGCCACACCCAGCCCGTGGGGGCCGGCGCGCCGGGGTCGACGGCGCAGCCGCCGTCGTCGCTGCTGTTGCCGCCATTGCCGTTGCCCACGCCGGCGTCGCCGTCGCTGCTCAGGCCGCGGTCGATCTGGTCGGGCATGGCGCGGCACTCCGCCAGGTCGATCTCGCGGCCGCTGCGGGCCTGGCACGCGTCGGCGCTCAGCACGGCCTGGCTGCCGTCCACCAGGACGCAGCACACGTCGGCGTCGCAGCGTGGGGCGTCCACCACCACGCCGCCGCGGTCCACGCACTGGCCCTGGGGCAGGTAGCCGGCGCCGGCGCGGGTCTCGCAGCACACCTCAACGCACAGGGCGGGCTCGGTGATCCGGCCGTCCTGGGCCTCGCAGCGGTCGGCCGGCAGCGACACCACGTGCCCGTCGGGCAGGCTGCAGCACACCGCCTCCTGGCACCACTCGGCCGGGGCCGGCTCGCCCCGGCGCGCGGCGCATTCGTCGGCGCTCAGCGGCTCGCGGCTGCCGTCGGGCAGGGCGCAGCACAGGGCCTCGCAGGCCGCCGCGTCCAGCCGGGCGCCGCCCGCCCGGTCGCACTGGATGGCCGGCAGGGTCTGGGTGACCCCCTCCAGCTCACAGCACACGGCCTCGCACAGCGCCGGCTCGGCGGCCATGCCCCGGGCCTCGGCGCACTCGGCCTCGCCCAGGGTGGCCGCGGTCCCGTCACGCAGCAGGCAGCACACCGCGGGCGCGCACCATTCGCTGGGCACCACCTGACCGCCGCTGCCCTCGCACTCCCGCGGGGTGGTGGTCTGAGCCTGGTCGCCGATTTGGCAGCACACCTGGTCGCAGCGCGCCTCGGCGCCCGGCTGGCCGCCGTTGCGGGCGCACCAGCTCTGGCTCTGGGTCACCGCCTGGCCGTCGGGCAGAACGCAGCAGACCTGGGCGCAGGCCTCGGCGGGCGCCTGGACCCCCTGCCCCCCAGCACACTCTCCCGGGGTCACCGTGGCGGTTGAGCCGTCGCGGTACTGGCAGCAGATCGGCTCGGCGCACCACTCGGCAGGCGCCTCGCGGCCACCACGCCGCTCACACGCAAGCCGGGTGGCGGTCCCCACCTGGCCCTCGCGGTCGGTGCAGCAGATCTCTTCGCACACGCGGGCCGGGTGCGGCGCGCCCTCGCAGGCGCCTGCCGGCACCACCTGGGCCGCCCCGTCGGCGTCCTCACAGCACACCGGCTCGCACAGGGCCGCGTCCACCGCGTCGCCGTGGCACTGGCCCGCCACGGTCACCTGGTAGCCGCCCTCGCCGTGGCAGCACACGTTCTCGCAGACCTCCACGTCGATGGCCTGGCCGCCGGCCAGCCCGCAGGCGCGCGCCGACACCGTCACGACGCTGCCGTCGGGCTGCTGGCAGCACACGTCGTCGGGCTTGTCCTGGCACTCGGCCAGCGCCACCACCTCGCCGCTGAGCAGGCAGGCCGCGGCCTCCATGATCTGGTGCGAGCCGTCGGGGCGCGCGCAGCACACCTCGGGGCAGCACAGCTCTTCGTCCACCTGCACGCCGCCCGCCAGGCCGCACTGCTCGGCCGAGGTGATCACGTCCACCCCGCAGACCATGCAGCACACGTCGTGGCCCGGCACCGGATCGTCGTCGCAGGCGTCGCCGATGCCGTCGCCGTCTCCGTCGCCCTGGTCGGGGTTGGGCACGTCCACGCAGTTGTCCTCGTCGTCGCAGATCCCGTCGCCGTCGCTGTCGATGCAACCGCCGCCCACGGAGCGGGCCAGGATCAAGATGGCGTAGGCCTGGGCCGAGCACACGTTCCACGAGCCCTGGGGCGGCGTGAACTGCCCGGCCGCGTCCTGCTCGTCCAGCAGGGTGCGGGCCAGGTCGAAGTACCAGCGGGGCTGCTCGTTGGGATCGGCGTAGTAGCCCGCCCCCTCAGGCCCGAAGTTGGCGGCCCGGGGGCTGGTGGCCGGGTCCAGGTGGGTCTGCCGGTTGGCGTAGGCGGGCGCCGCCGCCGGGGCCAGGGTGCCCATGTCCACCGGCGCCAGGCTGCCGGGCGCGGCCACCACGCCGCTGTTCTCGATGTACGTCATGGCCTTCTCGAAGGCCCACATGTAGTAGTAGCGCGACGTGGCCCAACCCCCGTTGGCCGTCCAGGCGCTGTACTGGTAGCGGTTGTAGACCCAGCGCAGGTAGGCCTGCACGTTCGGGTCGTTCACGTCGGCGCCGCCGGCTAGCTGGCTCCAGATGCCCGAGGTGGACTGCTGCAGGCTCAGCGCCGCCTGGCCCACGTTGTAGGGGTGCCCCACCTCGAGCATGGGCTCCAGATCGCCCGCCGCCCCGTTGGCGATGTAGGCGTTGCGGGCGTTCAGCGTGGCCTGGTTCAGGTCCGCCAGCCGCGCGGCGTCGCCCGTGTCCAGGAACACACCGCGGGCCGCCGCCAGGCCCGCCATCACCAGCTGCGTGGTGGACGAGTCCATGCAGGCGCCGTTGGTGTAGCACCAGTAGCCGTGCGCGCCCTGGTTGGGCAGGATCCGGTCCACGAGCTGGTGGATGGCGCTCAGCGCCCCCGCCTGATCGGGCCCGCCGGTGCGGTAGTACACCGACAGGGCCATCAGATCCGCGCCGTCCTGGTACGCCTGGAAGTCGTTGGCGGCCGACGCGGCCACCCGGTTGACGATGAAGGCGATGCCGGCGTCGGCGCGCGCCTGATCCACGGCGTTGGCGTCGGCGTAGCCCACCGACAGCGCGTTCTGGCTGGCGTCGGCCCGCTTCTCCAGCAGCGCCAGGGTGATCAGGCCGGTGGCGTCCCCGTGGGCCGCCGGGGGGCAGCCGTCGGTGAACCAATCCTGGTTGGCCGCGAAGTCCAGGCCACGGTCAATGGCCGTGTGGACGTCGGCACTGAAGTTGGTGATCTGGGCGACAGCGGGCGTGGTCGTGAGCAGGCCGGCGAGGGCCAAGGCGCCCACGGCCACGCCACGCGCGCCCCACGAAGTGACTGAGCTGGGTTTCATGGTCAGCGTCCCTCTCCCGGCGAGCGGCGCTCGCCGAAGTTCGTTTGACTCACAGCATTTCCAGGAAGACGGGGCCGCCCCACCGCGGGGCCTCGCCGGGTCAGTGCAAACCCCTATCGAGCGGCCGCCGTTTCCGTCGGCCAGCCGCCTCGGGTGCGCTATCTTGGCTGTTTGGCATGGCGCACATGGCGCTCAGAAGGTGCAGCCACCATGCCAACCCGACCCGGGCCGACGGCGTGCGCTGCATGCGGACAGGTTGGGGGGTCGCGCCCCCAGGATCGGGGCGAATGGCCCCCAGCGGGGGTCAGGCGGCCCAGGCGGGCCAGGCGCTCAGCGCACCTCGCGCACCGTGGTGGCCGCCTGAAAGGCCACCTCGGTCAGCTCGCCCGCCGCCAGCGTCACCGCCAGCGACACCGCCCGGCCGGGGAACGGGTGCAGGCGGGCCCGCCACTTCGTGGTGTCGAGGCTCAGCGGCACCCGGAAGGCCAGGGTGACGCCCTCGCGGGGGCCCACCTGGGCGGCGTCCACCCAGAACACGCTGAGCGCCGCCGCATCCTCGGTGGGCTGGGCCAGGGCCGGGTCCCAGCGCTTGCCCAGCGGCTCGCCGTGGGCGCCGGGCACCAGCACGATGAGGCGGGTGTGGTCCCACCAGTCGGTGCTGCGGTTGAAGGCCGTCAGGCGCACCACCAGCTCGGGGACGTCATCGATACCGGGCCGGAAGGGCACCGAGATGGAGTCGTCCTCGGCGCTGATGGCCACACACTCCACCTCGGCCCGCAGGCTGCCCGCCCACACGGTGTGCACGGCTCAGCCCTCCTTCTGCAGGCGGCGGGTCCACTCGATGAGGCCCGCCGTGCTGGGGTCATGGGCGCTCAGATCGCCGCCCGCCAGCTTGGGCTGCAGCCGCTTCGCGAGCACCTTGCCCAGCTCCACGCCCCACTGGTCGAAGCTGTTGATGCCCCACAGCGCCCCCTGCACGAAGATCTTGTGCTCGTACAGGGCCACCAGGCGGCCCAGGCTGAAGGCGTCCAGCTCGCGGAACAGCAGGGTCGTGCTGGGGCGGTTGCCCTCGAAGACCTTGTGCGGCCACAGGCGCTCGGCGTCGGGGTGACCGGCCACCTCGGCCTTCGCGGCGTCGGCGTCGCGACCCACCATGAGCGCCTCGGTCTGCGCGAAGCAGTTGGCCAGCAGCAGCTCGTGGTGCACGGGCACCGGGTGGCGTGGGTTGGCGGCGGCGATGAAGTCGCACGGGATGAGCCGCGTGCCCTGGTGGATGAGCTGGTAGAAGGCGTGCTGCCCGTTGGTGCCGGGCTCGCCGAACACCACGGGCCCCGTCGGGTAGTCCACCCGCTCGCCCTCGAGGGTGACGAACTTGCCGTTGGACTCCATGTCGGCCTGCTGCAGGTAGGCCGGCAGCCGGTGCAGCCCCTGGTCGTACGGCAGCACCGCCGTGGTCTCGGCGTCGAAGAAGTGGCTGTACCACGCCCCGATGAGGGCCATGAGCGCCGGGATGTTCTTCTCGAGCGGCGCCGTGCGGAAGTGCTCGTCCATGGCGTGGGCCCCGGCCAGGAACTGCCGGAACTTGTCCATGCCCACCGCCAGCGCCACCGGCGTGCCGATGGCCGACCACACCGAATAGCGGCCGCCCACCCAGTCCCAGAAAGGGAACATGTTGGCGGTGTCGATGCCGAAGGCCGCCACGCCCTCGGCGTTTGTGCTCAGGGCCGCGAAGTGCTTCGCCACCGCCGAGACCGGCGCCCCCGAGGCCAGCAGCCAGGCCTTCGCCGAGCCCGCGTTGGTGAGCGTCTCGATGGTGGTGAAGGTCTTGCTGGCCACGATGAACAGGGTGGTGGCCGGGTCCAGCCGCCGCAGGGTGCGGTGCAGGTGGCCGCCGTCCACGTTGCTCACGAAGTGCACCTTCAGGCGCTCGTGGTGGTCGGGCCACAGGGCCTCGCTCACCATCACGGGGCCCAGGTCGCTGCCGCCGATGCCCAGGTTCACGACGTCCGTGATCTCCCGGCCCGTGTGCCCCTTCCACTCGCCCGAGCGCACGCGCTCCACGAAGGCCGCCACCCGGTCGAGCACCGCGTGGATCTCGGGCACCACGTCCTGGCCGTCGACTTCGACCACCCGGCCCTTCGGCGCGCGCAGCGCCGTGTGCAGCACGGCCCGGCCCTCGGTGGCGTTGATCTTCTCGCCAGCGAACATGGCGTCGCGGCGAGCCTCGACGCCGCGGATCCGGGCCAGCGCCACCAGCAGCCGCAGAGTCTCGGGGGTCAGCCGATGCTTCGAGAAGTCGGCCAGCAGGTCATCCAGGCGCACGCTCAGGTGGGCGAAGCGCTGTGGATCGGCGGCGAAGTGTGCCAGCACTGGCACGTCACCCACCCGGTCACGGTGCGCCCTGAGGGCGGCGAACTCGGGCAGCGCGGTCAACGAAGGCATGGAAACTCCAGAAAATCGGGCATCAGAGGGCCGGCTCGATGCGGTCGAGCGAGTGTGCGGGGGCGTCGACGCAGGCGGCCACGACCGCCTCGGGGAGGGCGAACAGCGGATCGACGGGCACAACGACTCCAAGGGGCTTGCGGCCTGGACGCATATCGGCCCGGCAGTCGGTGAGCGTGAGCGGGTGGGCGCCTGGGCGCTCGGCGGTGGGCGAGGGCCGGCGCCCGGGTGCAGGCCGTGGGCGACGGCGAAGCCGCCTGGCAGCCCGAGGCGGTGCAGCGCGCGCGGGCGGCACCGGCCTACGGGTTCGCGGGGAGGTCAGTCGTCCAGGTCGTCGGCGTCGGGCGGCGACGGCGCGTCCGGCGGCGGGGGCGCGTCCGGGGCGCCGCCACGGTGGCGCTTGCCCCGGCGCCGCTCACGGAACTCGCTGCGCATGGCCTTGAGCTGCTCGCGCTGGGCCGGCGTGAGCTCGGCCCGCACGTCGAGCAGCGCGCCGGTCTTCAGCTTGCGCAGCTCGGTGCGCAGGCGGCCCACCTCCTCAATGGCTTTCATGGCCGCCGCCCGGTCCGGCTCGGCCTGATCCAGCTCGCGCTTCAGGCTCAGCCGCGCCGTCTCCAGCTCGGCCTTCAGCTCGATGCTGCGGGCCTTGGCGGCGAAGAGCTTGTCCTTCAGGCGCGCCACCACCGCCTCCTCGAGGCCCAGGCGCTGCGCCACGCGCTCGATGGCCTGCGGGTTCATCAGCCCATCGCCTCGGCCCCCGTGGCCGGGGCGCCGGGCGTGGGCGGCGGGGGCCATGAGCAGCAGCCCCAGCAGCGGCAGCAGCGCGCTGCGGATCAGTGGGAAACGAAGCATGGCGGGCCTCCTCTTCATCGGTCAGTCCCACGCCAGGGCGTCGGCCAAGGCCAGGTAGTCATCGGGATACAGCTCGTCGTCGGTCAGCTCGGTGTCGGTCAGCAAGGCCAGCACCGGCGCCTCGTCGGGCTCGGCGGGCGAGGCAGCCGCCACCGACGGCAGCGCCCGGGGCGCGTCCACAGCCGGTGGCGGCGCGACCCGCAGGCTCATCACCACGGCCGCCGCAGCCGCCAACGCCACCGGCAGGCCCACGCCCCACGCCCAACGGCCGCGGCGACTCTGCGCCGCTCGGCGCGCCGCCAGGCGCGCGTCGAAGGCCTGCGCGGCGCCGGGCCCCAGGGGCGGCGGCTGGAAGTCCGTGCGCAGCCGTTCGAGAAAGACCGCGTCCTCGGGCGTCAGCGGCGCGGACTGCTGCTCAGGGGACCGCTCGTCGGGGTGCGTGCTCATGCCGTCCCTCCTTCCAACTCGTAGGCGTCAGCCAAGGCCTCGCGCAGCTTCACCAGCGCCCGGTGGACGTGGCTCTTCACCGTGCCCGGCGCCGCCCCCAGGGCCTCGGCCGCCTCCACCACCGTCAGGCCCTCCATGTGCACCAACACGAAGGCGTCGCGCTGGCCGGGGCTCAGGGTGTCCAGGGCGGCCGCGATGCGCCGCCGCAAGGGGGCGTCCCCCTCGACCGTGCGGGCGCTGCGCGGCGCCTCCAGCCCGAACAGGGCGGCGGCCTTCTCGCGCACGGCGCGCTTGCGCCGCTGCTTGTGCGCCGTGCGCACCAGGATCCGGTAGAACCACGTGGACATCCGGCTGTCGCCCCGGAACCGGGGCAGCGCCTTGTGGGCGGCGATGAAGGCCTCCTGGGCCACGTCCTCGGCCAGCGCCCCGTCGCCCCCGCACAGCCGCCAGGCCGTCGACAGCGCCCGCTCGCGGTAGGTGCCCACGAAAGCGGCGAACTCGGCCTCACGGTCGGGCGAGACGGGCAACGGCACTCCTCTGGGCAGCAAGGCGGTCACGCCCCGTCAGTGCGCCCGGGGTTGCCCCCGGTTTACGTCACCCGAGACTTTCCGGGTAGTGCCGCGCAACAACCGCCGCACACCGGGCGGCGGGTCTTGCAGCCAACGGCCGATCTGCCTAGGGTCCGGCGACTCGCGGCCATGAGGTTCCGCCATGCGCGCCCTGCCCTTCGCCCTCCTCGCCCTCGCGCTCACGCTGCCCGCCTGCGACGACAGCAGCTCCGGCGGCGGCGGCGACGCCGCCCCGGTGGACGCCGGGGGCCTCTTCACCGACGCCGAGCCCGACATGGCGCCGGACCTGGACGACGGGGTCCAGCCCGACGAGGGGGTGATCACCCCCGACGCCACGCCCATGGATCTGGGCGACCTGCCCGACATCGCCGAGCGGGACTACGGGATGATGAACCCGCTGCCCGAGATCTGCACCAACCCGCCGGCGCCCCCGGTGCCGACGCCCATCGATCCCTCGCCGGCCTGCGGGCGCGGCAACACCCTGCGCATCACCGATCTGCGCGACCCCCGCTGCCCCGAGTACGAGCGCCTGCCGACCCAGCCGCCCGGCCGCAACGTCACCCTGCGCGGCGTCGTGCTGGGCGTGTTCGACGACTTCAACTTCGCCCTGCAGGACGCGGACGGCGGCCCGTACAGCGCCCTGTTCGTCTACAACCAGCGCGAGGTGCCCCTGGACAACGTGCGCCCGGGCACCGTGGTCGAGGTCCGCGGGCAGGTCATCGAGTTCTTCACCCTCACCGAGCTCATCCTGGACGAGGGCGGGCTCGAGGTGCTGGGCGACGGCCCCCTTCCCGAGCCCGTGGTGGTGGCCAACCCCGAGCGCATCGCCACCGGCGGCGATCTGGCCGAGATCCTCGAGAGCCAGCTCATCGAGCTGCGGGGCGTGCGCGTGGTGGACACCGCTCCGGACTGCCCCCGCGACTTCGGCATGTTCCTGGTGGAGGGCGGCCTGCGCATCGACGACGAGAACGACTTCGATTACGTGGCCGCCCGCGGTGACATGCTCGAGACCGTGCGCGGCGTGCTGCACTACAGCTTCGACGAGACCAAGCTCTTCCCCCGCGGGGCCCAGGACGTGACCGCCGTCTCGTGCGGCGGGGTGCCCGACAAGTGCGAGGCCGAGGAGTGCAGCGCCCCCGAGGGCGCCGCCGAGACGGGCGAGCTGGTGATCACCGAGATCCAGAGCAACCCCCGCGGCGAGGACACCGAGCGCGAGTACGTGGAGCTCTACAACCCCGGCCCCAACGCCGTGAACCTGGACGGCTACACCGTCGAGGACTGTGCGGGCCACCAGGCGGCGCTGGGTGGGCGGCTGAACGCCGGCGAGTACCACGTCATCGCCCGCAGCCGGGACCGCGACGTCAACGGCGGCGTGCGCGCCGACGGCGGCATGGGCGAGCTGTTCCTGCCCAACGGCTACGGCTCGGTGTTGGTGTTCAAGGCCGATCGCACGCTGGTGGATCAGGTGCGCTACGGGCCCGAGATGCCCTGGCCGGCCCGCGAGCCCGGCCAGGCGCTCATCCTGCAGAGCGTGGACGCCGACAACGCCGACGGGGCCAACTGGCGCGCGGCGGATCAGGACTACGGCGACGGCGGCCAGGGTACCCCGGGCCGCCGCTGAGCCCCACTCCGAGCCCCCGCCCGGGGGCTCGACCGGCCTACTCGGCCACGTTGCCCGGCTGCCCGGGCAGCACCTTCTCGTCGCGGTCGATGGGGCCGGCCACCGGGCCGCCCAGGGCCGCCTCCAGCGCGTCACAGACCGCCGAGATCACCTTCACCCGGGCCGTGCGCTTGTCGTCGCCGGGGATGATGTGCCACGGCGCCCGACGGGTGCTGGTGCGCTCGATCATGTCGTGCACGGCCACCTCGTACTTCGACCACTGCTTGCGGTTGCGCCAGTCCTCGTCGGTGATCTTCCAGCGCTTGTGAGGGGTCTCCATGCGCTCCTTGAAGCGCGCGGCCTGCTCCTCCTTCGAGATGTGCAGCCAGAACTTCTGCACCACGCTGCCGTGGTCGCACAGCCGCGCCTCGAACTGGTTGATCTCGGCGTAGGCCCGGCGCCACTCGGCCTCGGTGGCGAAGCCCTCGACCCGCTCCACCAGCACCCGCCCGTACCACGAGCGATCGAAGATGGTCACCCGGCCGGCCCGGGGCAGGTGCCGCCAGAACCGCCACAGGTAGTGGTACTGGTTCTCTTCGTCGGTGGGCGCCGCGATGGGCAGCACCTGGTACTGGCGGGCGTCCAGGGCGCGGGTGATGCGGCGGATGGCGCCCCCCTTCCCGCCCGCGTCCCAGCCCTCGAACACGAGCACCGTGGACACCCCTCGCAGCAGCGCCTCGCGCTGCAGGGCGTGCAGCCGCCCCTGCTGCTCGGCCAGCCCCGTGCGGTAGTCCTGCTTGGGCATGCGCTTCTTGGGCATGACCACGGTCGAGAGGATGTTGGCCGTCGGCACCTTGAACGCCGTGGCCTGCGCCTCGGCGGCCTTCGCGTCGGCCGCCGCCTCCTCGTGGGCCAGCCGCTGCTCGATGGCGTCGAGGATCAGCGTGCCCACCCGCAGGCTGCGGTAGCGGGCGTCGGCCCCTTCGACGATCATCCACGGCGCCCGGGCGGTGCTGGTGCGCATGATCATGTGCTCGGCGGACGCCACCACGGCCTCGTGCTGGTCCAGCTCGCGCCAGTCGTGATCGCTCACCCGCCAGGCCGTCAGGGGATCGGCGCTCAGCGCCTGCAGGCGCTTCTCCTGGTCCGCGCGGCCCAGGTGCATCCAGAACTTCAGCACCAGCGCCCCGTCGTCGGCCAGGGTGCGCTCGAAGTTCGCGATGTTGTCGAGCATGTCGTCGAAGTGCCGCTGATCGGCGCGCCCGCTCAGCTTGTCGCGCAGGGGGCGCTCGTACCACGCCGAGTCCAGCAGCCCGATCTGGCCGCGCTTGGGCAGCGCCATCCAGAACTTCCAGAAGGGCGGCCGCTCGCGCATCTCCTGGGTGGGATCGCCGAAGGCCACGGTCTTGATCCAGCGCGGATCCATCCACTCGTTCAGCAGGTTCACGGTCTCGCCGGTGCCGGCCTTCTGGATGCCCGCGAACAGGATGACCACCGGGAACTTGTACTGCCGCAGGCGGGCCTGGGCCTGCAGCAGCGCCGTGCGCAGCGGCGTCTCCTGGGCGTCGTAGGTGGCCTTGTCAACGGCCTGACCGAGCTCGGCGGTCTCGAGCATGGGGCAATCTCCGGCGTCGGGTTGGGGGGACCTGCTCGCTATCGGCCCGGGGGGACCGGCCCTTGAGGATCAGGGCAGCGTGAGCTGAAGGCAGTCGGCGTCGTGGAACCGTGGGGGCGCCTCGCAGGGCCCCAGCGTCACCTCGCCGGCCGGCGTGGGCAGGCTTCCGCCGGCCGCCAGCGGGCGCACCCGGCTGGCCTTCAAGGCCGCCTGCACCGCGGCCCGGGCCGCGGCAAGCTGCGCCTCGGGCACCCGGCGCACCTGCAGATCGGGGCGGCCGAACTTGGCCTCGCCGTGGGTGTAGATCCAGCGGCCCTCGCCGTCGGCGCGCACGCCCACCAGACCGTGGGCGCCAGCCGTCAATGCGGGGGCCGCCAGCTCACGCTGCCAGGCGTCGGCGGTCCACGCCTTGCGGGCCACCAGGTCGAACACCAGCCCACCCCAGCGGTCGGCGGCGTACAGGGCCGCCAGGCCCGCCAGGCGCACATGGGCGTCGCCGGGCAGCGTGGGCACGTCGCTGCGGAAGAACACCGCCAGCTTCGCCCCATCGAGCGCGGCGCGGGCCTCGGCGGGCAGCGCCTTGGCCATGGCCTGGAACTGCGCGAGGGGCACCTGCGGGTGCGGCAGGTCCGCGAAGTCCAGCGCCACGTCCAGCTCGTAATCGCCCGGCACCCACTTCACGTGGCGGCGGATCGCCTGATAGCGCGTGCCCTGGCCACCCACCGCGCCCCACATGCCCGGCACGGCGTCGGCCCCTTGCATGGCCTTGGGATCGGGGGTGAGCACCGCGTAGAGCTGCACGCTGGGCCGGCCCCCGCCCAGGCCGGCGGTGTCGGCGTCCAGCTCGGCCAGGGGATCGGGGCGGGGCCCGCCCCCGCACGCGGCGAGGGCCAGGGCCAGGGCGACGGCTGCCGCCAGGGCGGGCAGGCGCCGCACGCTCAGCGGCTGTACTGCTTGCGCAGCAGCTTGCCGATGGTCGAGAGCTGCATGTTGCTGGTGCCCTCGTAGATCTTCCCGATCTTGGCGTCGCGGAAGAACTTCTCCACCGGGTACTCCTTGGTGAAGCCCACCCCGCCCAGGAACTCCACGGCCATCGAGGCGGCGCGCTCGGCCACCTGGCTCGAGTACAGCTTGGCCATGGCCGCCTCCTTCACGAAGGGCAGCCCGGCGTCCTTCAGGCGCGCGGCGTTGTAGACCATGAGCCGGGCGCTCTCGATCTCGGTGGCCACCTGGGCGTACTGGAACTCCAGGCCCTGGAAGTTGGCGATGGGCTGCCCGAACTGCTGCCGCTCGAGCATGTAGCCCATGGCGTAGTCGAAGGCGCCCTGGGCCAGGCCGATCATCTGGGCGCCGATGCCGATGCGGCCCTCGTTCAGGGTCTCGATGGCGATCTTGTAGCCCTTGCCCACCTCGCCCAGCACGTTCGCGGCGGGCACCACGCAGTCCTCGAGCAGGATCTCGGTGGTGCTCGACGCGCGGATGCCGAGCTTGTCTTCCTTCTTGCCCACCTTGAGGCCGGGGAAGTCGCGCTCGACGATGAAGGCCGTGATGCCCTTGTAGCCCTTAGAGGGATCCACGTTGGCCAGCACGATGTAGAGGTTGGCCTCGGCGCCGTTGGTGATCCACAGCTTGGTGCCGTTGAGCACCCAGTCGTCGCCGCGCTTCTCGGCGCGGGTCTTCAGCGCGAAGGCGTCGGAGCCGCTGCTGGGCTCGCTGAGGCAGTAGCTGCCCACCCACTGCGAGCACATCTTGGGGAAGTACTTCGCCTGCAGCGCGGGCGAGCCGTAGTTCAGGATCGCGTTGTTCACCAGGGTGTTCTGCACGTCGACGAACACCGACACGCTGGGATCCACCGTGGCCAGGGCCTCGATGGCCAGGATGGCGGTGAAGAAGCTCGCCTCGGCGCCCCCGAACTTCTCGGGGACCTCGACGCCCATCAGGCCCATCTCGAAGAGCTGCGGGATCAGCTCGGGCCGGATCTTGGCGTCCTGGTCCATCTGGTGGACGTGGGGGGCCACCTGGGCCTGCGCGAACTGGAGCACCGCCTCGCGGAAGATGCTCTCGTCTTCGGTCAATCGGGTGAGGGGCATGGGCGTCATGGGAGCGCTCCCGGTCGTGCGAAGAGGGTGATCAAGCACGATCGGGGGCTTGGACGCCAGGGCTGTGTCGGGGACGCCCGCGCAGGGGGCGGGCCCTCAGGTTGGCCGGTGGGCCGAAGCTCAGGCCTGCTCGGCCCGGCGGCGGGTCTGCATGGCCTTGCGGGCGAAGTAGACGCCCGGGATCAGGCTGAAGAGGATCAGCGCGATCACCTCGGGCTCGCTGCCCGAGCCACCGCCACCGCCCCCGGGAGGGTTGCCGCCCGCGCCCGCCAGGGCGTTGCCCGCAAAGAGCATGGCCGCGCCGCTCATCGTGCTCAGAAAGTGCTTCATCTCGTCCTCCATCCGGCGCCCGTGCGCCACCCTGACTGGAACCCTAGCGTGCCCCGCCCAGGCTGGCAAGGCCAAGGGGTGAAATTTTCCACAAATAACGAAACGACCAAGCTGAAGCGAAGTGTGGTGCACGAAAATCAACATCAGACTGACAACCCATGGGCCCCTGTGGTCATCCTCTGCCGGGACCGGCAAGGAGGGTGAATGGCCACGGAAGACGGCGCGCTGGCCTCGGGCTCACCCGGGCAGCCCCCGCCGCCTGATTCGGCGGCGCTGGGCCTGGCCCATGAGCTGCTGACAATCTATGACCGCGATCGCCCCACCCTGGCGGATCCCGCGGGTGATCTGGCCGGCATGGCCGCCGCGCTGGCGGGCGCGGGGCTGCGGGCGCCGCGCATCGAGATGACCGTCGGCGCCGCGCTGCGCATGGCGGACGAACGACCCCTGGTGACGCTGCAGGTGATCGACGGGCTGCCCCACTGGGCCATGCTGCAGGCCGACCGCAAGGGCCGGGGCACCCTGACCCTGTTCGTACAGCGGCGGCGCCGACGCCGGGCGGTCAACGAGCGCGGGCTGCGCGCCCTCTTCGGCGTCGACGCCAAGGCCCCGCTGGCCTGGCTGGCCCCCGAGGACGCCCTGCCCATGGCCACCCTGCGGGCGGACGATCCCCGCCTGCCCCCCGGTCCCAAGCCTTGGTGGCGCCTGGGCCGCCTGCTGAACCTGGAGCGCGGCGCCATCTGGGTCCTGACGGTGTACGCCGCGGTCACGGGCTTGATCACGCTGGCCACGCCGGTGGCGGTGCAGACCCTGGTGAACACCATCGCCTTCGGCACCCTGATCCAGCCCCTGGTGGTGCTCACGGCCGTGCTGCTGGTGGTGTTGGCGGTGGGGGCCGTGCTGCGGCTGCTGCAGCTCTACGCGGTGGAGTACCTGGAGCGGCGCCTCTTCGTCCGGCTCAGCATGGATCTGGCGGCCCGCATGCCACGGGTGAAGGCCACCGTGGCCGATCACTATCGGCCCACCGAGCTGGTGAACCGCTTCTTCGACGTGGTCACCGTGCAGAAGTCGTCCACGAAGCTGCTGGTGGACGGCCTGGACATCGTGCTGCAGACCTCCATCGGCCTGCTGCTACTGGCCCTGTACCACCCCGCGCTGCTGGTGTTCGACGCAGTGCTGCTGATGGCGGTGATCGGGGTGCTGTTCTTCCTGGGGCGCGGTGCCACGGGCGCTGCGCTGGAGGAGTCGAACCAGAAGTACGCCATGGCGGCGTGGCTCGAAGAGGTGGCGGGAGCGCCCACCACCTTCCGGACCCCCACGGGGCGAGGCGCGGCGTTGGGCCGGGCCCACGCCATCGCCGACGACTACCTGAACGCCCGCTCCAGCCATTTCCGCCGGGCCATGAGCCAGGTGGTGGGCCTGACGGCCGTGCAGGTGCTGGCGAGCGCCGGCGTGCTGGGCCTGGGCGGCTGGCTGGTGCTCGAAGGGTCCCTGACCCTGGGCCAGCTCGTGGCCGCCGAGCTGGTGGTGGCCGTGGTCGTGAGCGGCATCGCCAAGCTGGCCCGCTCGCTCATGGCCTTCTACGACCTGCTGGCCGGGCTGGAGAAGGTGGGCAAGCTGGTGGACCTGCCCTTGGAGCCGGCCACCGGGCCCGCCGAGGACCACCTGGTCCCGACCCTGGAGATCGAGGGCCTCACCTTCCCCGCCAAGATCCGCGGGGCGTGGACGGCCCCCGTGGATCTGACGGTGCCGTCGGGGCAGAAGGTGGCCGTGCTGTCTCGGGACCACGCCCCGCGCAACCCGCTGCTGGAGACCTTGTTCGGCCTGCGGGCGCCCGCCGGGGGGCGGGTGCTGCTCGACGGCCTGCCCCTGGGCGAGGGCATGGTGGCCCTGCGGCAGCGCGCTGCCCTGGTGCGCATGCCCGAGTGGATCGTGGGCTCGCTGCGGGACAACCTGTGCCTGGCTGCCCCCGACGCCAGCGACCAGGCGCTCTTCGCCGCGCTGGCCCGCATGGGGCTGGCCGACGGCGTGGCCGATCTGCCCGACGGCCTGGACACCCACCTGGACGCGGACGGTGGCCCCCTGGACCGGGACCAGCAGAAGCGGCTGGCCGTGGCGCGCGCTTTGTTGAGTGATCCCGAAGTGTTGCTGGTTGATCACACCTTGGACGGCCTGTGCCCCGCCGGGCTCGCGGCAGCGGCCCGGGGCCTGAAGGCGCACCGCGGGACGGTCATCGTGGTCACCCGCAACCCCGAGGTGGCCGAGGCGGTGGGCGATCGCCGCCTGAGCCTGCGCGAGGGTCGCCTGGTGCCGCGGGAAGGGGGGGCCTGATGCGTCCGTGGCTGCACGACGACGGCGGCGACCCCCTGCTGCGGGTGCGCACACCGGTCCTGGTCGAGCGGGTGGCCCGGCGGCTGGGCATCGGCCTGCTGCTGACCCTGGCGGCCTTCCTGCTGGTGCCTTGGCAGCAGACCTCGCAGGGGCACGGACGGGTGATCGCCTACGCACCGACGGAGCGCGAGCAGACGGTGGGCGCGCCCATCTCGGGCATCGTCCAGGAGTGGAAGGTGCAGGAGGGCGACGCCGTGAAGAAGGGCCAGGTCCTGGCCCGCATGGCCGACAACGCGCCCGCGATCCTGGAGCGGCTGCGGCAGGAGCGTGACGCCGCCCAGGCCGAGATCCAGGCCGCCGAGGCGGGCATCGCCAGCGTCGAGCGCCAGATCGCGTCGCTCACGGAGGCCCGGCGGCTGAGCCTGGAATCGGCCGACGCCGACATTGGCGCCGCCCGGCAGAAGGTGGCGGCCGCAAAGAACGAGCTGAAGGCCGCGCGCGCCGAGGAGCGCCTGGCTCGGCTGAACCTGGAGCGTCGCGAGAAGCTGCGCGAGCAGGGGCTGCGCAGCCAGCGCGACCTGGAGCTGGCCCAGTTCAAGGCGGCGAAGACCCGCACCGAGGTGCTGAAGACCAAGGCCAAGGTGCAGGAGGCCGAGGCTGCGCTGCTGGCCAAGCAGGCGGATCGCGAACAGAAGGGCGCCGACGCCGACGCCAAGATCGCCAAAGAGAGCGCCAACCTGCAGAAGCTGCGGGCCGATCGGGCCAAGGCCGATGCCAAGCTGGCCAAGGCCGAGGTGAAGGTCAGCCGGCAGGAGGCGCAGGTGGTCATCGCGCCGCGGGCGGGGATCATCCTGCGCATCCTGGCCAACGAGGGCGGCGAGCAAGTGAAGTCGGGCGCGCCGCTGGCCATCCTGGTGCCCGACACCGACGCCCGCGCTGCCGAGCTGTGGGTGAGCGGCAACGACGCCCCGCTGATCACCCCCGGCCGCAAGGTGCGCCTGCAGTTCGAGGGCTGGCCCGCCGTGCAGTTCTCGGGCTGGCCGTCGGTGGCCGTGGGCACCTTCGGCGGGCAGGTGGCCTTCGTGGACTACGCCGCCAACGCCAAGGGCAAGTTCCGCGTGGTGGTTCAGCCCGATCCCGCCGAGCCCGAGTGGCCGCAGCAGCGGTTCCTGCGCCAGGGCGCCCGTGCCAACGGCTGGGTGCTGCTGAACGAGGTGACCGTGGGCTTCGAGCTGTGGCGGCAGCTCAACGGCTTCCCGGCGGTGGCCCCCGAGGACAGCCCCGCGGCGGCCATGGCCAAGGAGGCCCAGAAGAACGCCGCCAAGGGCGACAAGGGCGACGACGACGACAAGGACGACAAGTGATCCGCGCCGCGGTCATGGGGCTTGCGCTGGCGCTGGCCAGCCCGGCACTCGCCGCGCCCGGCTTGCGCCTGGAGGACGTGGAGCGCAACCCCGATGCCCACGTGGACGCCCTGTCCCTGGGCACGGTGCTGGACGCGGTGGACGCCCACCACCCCAACCTCCAGGCGGCCCAGGCCGGCGTCGACGCGGCCCGCGGTGAGCAGACCAGCGCCGAGGGCGGCTTCGATCTGGTGCTGGGCGCCACCGGCAAGGCCGTGCCCTTCGGCAAGGACGTGTGGCTGTACACCGACACCGGCCTGCGCCAGCCCACCACGCTCTGGGGCGCCGAGGTCTTCGGGGGCTGGCGACGCAGCGGCGGCGACGTGCCCTTGTACGAGGGCGACAAGATCACCACCGGCAACGGAGAGCTCACCGCCGGCGTCACGGTGCCCCTCTGGCAGGGCGGCCCCATCGACGCCCGGCGGGCCAAGCTGCGCCAGGCGGGCGTGAAGGTGGATCTGGCCCAGCTCGACGTGGACAGCGCCCGGCTGAAGCTGCGGGCCAGCGCCGCGAAGGCCTACTGGAAGTGGGTGGCCGCCGGCCACACCCTGCGCATCAGCCAGGGCCTGCTGGACATGGCCGAGCTGCGCAACGAGCAGCTCGAGGCGCGGGTGCGCGACGGCGATCTGGCCGACATCGAGCTCATCGAGAACCAGCGGGCCATCCTGAAGCGCCGCAGCGAGCTGGTGAAGGCCCGCCAGAAGCTCAACGAGGCCGCGCTGGACCTGTCGCTGTTCCTGCGCGACGGCGAGGGCCGCCCGGTGGTGCCGCCGCCCGGGGCCGTGCCGGATCACTTCCCCGAGCCCGAGCCCGATCCCGTGCGCCCGCTGGCCGAGGATCAGGCCGCCGCTCGGGCCCGGCAGCCCATGCTGGCCAAGCTCGAGGCCTACCGCGCCGTGGCCGCCGTGGATCGCGATCTGGCCGACAACGAGCTGGCGCCCCAGATCGACCTCACCGTCGCGGGCATCCAGCCGCTCACTGCGGACGCCGACGACCCCTATCGCAAGACCGAGCTGGAGGCCGGCCTGAAGTTCAAGCTGCCCCTCCAGCGCCGCAAGGCTCAGGGCGCGCGGGCCAGCGCCGAGGCCGCACTGCGCCGCATCGACGCCGAGCTGACCTTCGCCGGGCAGGCGGTGGACGCGGGCGTGGCCCAGGCGCGAGTGGAGCTGGAGGCGGCCACCCAGCGGGTGGGCATCGCCCTGCAAGAGCTGGACGTGGCCCGCAAGGTCGAGCTGGCCGAGAAGACGCGGCTGTCGTTGGGCGAGAGCACGCTGCTCATCGTGAACCTGCGCGAGCAGAAGACCGCCGACGCCGCCAACCGGGTGGTGTCGGCGCTGGCCGATCACCACCTTGCCTACGCGGCGTGGCTGACGGTGACCGCCATGGGGTTGGACCGGGCCGAGTGGGCGCCCTCGACGCGGGTGGTGGATCCGGGGCTGCCGGCTGCGCAGTGAGCCTGCCGGCCAGCGCCGCTCAGCGGTCACCCCTGGCTCAGTGGCCGTGGCCTTCGTGGCCTCCGCCCGGCACGTCCTGCCCGCGCTTGCCGGGGCCGTGGCCATGGGCATCGCTGGCCTCCAGGCCGATGCGCGGGCCCGCCCCCAGCTTCAAGATGACCTGCCGCAGCCGGCTCTCGAACAGGGCGTGATCGGCCCCCTGCCCGTCCTTGGGCACCTTGGCCAGCCGCTCGTAGGCGGCCACCGCCGCGTCCGCCGCGCGGGCCTTGTCCTTCAACACCAGAAGCTGGCTGACCACGGTGCCCAGGGCCAGGGCGCTGCGGGGCTGCAGCAGCAGCTCGTGGTACAGCTCGTAGACGCTGTGGCCGGCTTCGGGCAGATCGGCGACGGGCAGCAGATCCGCCACCGCGCCCGCCACCCGCCGGTCCGTGTCCTCGCCCCCCGGGGCCGTGCCCAGGAGCTGCCGGGCCCGGGCCGACAGCAGCTTCAGCGCCGCGACGTCGCCGCGGCGCTTCAGCGCGGCCCGGCAGCCGGGCCCCGTCTGTGGGTCGTCCAGCGTGGGCCCGTCGCACCAGGTCAAGACCTCGGGCAGCCCGCCCCAGCCGGCCAGCGCCGCCAGCGCGCCCTTCACCTTGCCGTCCGTCTCCTGGGCCCAGGCGTCGCGCACGAGCTGAGCGTCGGGGGCGCAGCCGCGGGGGCTGCAGCGCCCCAGCGCCGTCCACGCCGCCGCGCGGGCGTCGGGCGCCTTGGCCGTGCGCCCCACCTGGATGAGCTGAGCCTTCTGCTCGGCGCCGCCGTGGTTGCCCACGATGCGCAGCAGGTCCACCTGCTCGTCGGGGTCGGAGGCGCCCACGACCCGGTCGGCCAGGGCCTTCACCCAGGCCTGCGTCTGTGGCACTGGCTTGTACTGGGCGATGTTCAAGCCCAGCTCCAGGGTGGCCCGCGCGGCCGCCCGGCGGTGGCCGTCGGCGTCGGCCAGCAGGGGTTCGGCCGCGCCCACCCGCTCCAGGAACGGCTTGATGGAGTCCTCGACCAGCGGGTCGTAGCGGCCGAGCTGGTGCCGCAGCCGCCCGGCTTGCCGACGCCAGTCCGTGCAGCGCTGGAAGTCGCGCACCGAGACGCCGGTGCTCTGGCAGCGCTCGGCCACCTTCACCAGCAGCGCGCGCACCTCCTCGGCCGGGGTGGCCGCCTGCGACGGCGCCGCCGAGCCGGCGCTGACTTTCGGCGCGGTGGGCGCAGGCGCCTGCTTGCAGCCGGCGGTCATCGCCAGGCCAGCCAGCACCAGGCCGCCCAGCACGCGCCCACCCAGATCCCAGCCCTTCCTCACGTCGGCTCCCCTCCCCCGGCCTCGGGCCGGGCGGTGTACTCGAAGGCGGTGCCCGTCCACCGGGCCTGACCGACGCTGGCCTTCAGCAGCCGGTCGGCCACCGCGGCGCCCAGGCCCTCCAGGGGCACGGGCTCGGCCACGATGCGCTGGTGGCCGCCGCCGTCCAGCGTGCGCAGGTGCGCGAAGAGCCGCACCGCCGCCTGCCGGTCGTCGCCGGCCTCGCTCAGGACGCAGGCGCCGGACGGCAGTGTGCCCGCAGGCCGCTGCCAGTAAAGGTAGCCCAGCCCCGTGGGGAGCTGCGCGGCCGCCGGCAGCGGCCCGTCCAGGCGGTACAGCGGGGTGCGCGGCGCGTAGTGCACGTCCAGCACCCCGGGCGCCGCCACGTGGTCCGGCCGCTCCACCGGCACCGCCTGACCCAACGCCGCCTCGATGGCCGCCGGCACCAGCCCGCCGCGCCGCACGATCCGGGGATATGGGTGGGCCAGATCCACGATGGTGGACTCCAGCCCCACCCGGCACGGCCCGCCGTCGAGCACCAGCGGCACTTCATCGCCCAGCTCCTGCGCCACCGCTTGCGCCGTGGTGGGGCTGATGCGCCCGAAGCGGTTGGCGCTGGGCGCGGCCAGCGGCCCGTCAAAGGCCTGCAGGAGCGCCTGCGCCACCGGGTGATCGGGGCAGCGCACCGCCACCGTGGGCAGGCCGCTGGTGACCAGATCGGGCACCACGGCGGCCTTGGGCAGCAGCAGGGTCAGCGGCCCGGGCCACAGGGCGTCCGCCAGCCGCTGGGCCGCGACCGACACCTGCGCCAGGCGACCCAGGTCGAAGCCCTGGGCCACGTGCAGGATCAGCGGATCAAAGGCCGGCCGGCGCTTGGTGGCGAAGATCTGCGCCGCCGCATCGGCCCGCAGGCCGTCGGCGGCCAGCCCGTACACCGTCTCGGTGGGCATGCCCACGCAGCGCCCGGCGCGCAGCAGGGCCACGGCCTCGGCGACGGCGGCGGCGGTGGCGGGGCGGATGGGCACGGGGCCTCCTGCGGGCGGAACGGCCGGGCATCCTGCGCAGGCGAGCGGGCGTCGTCAACCGCACGGCGGGCTGCTATGCTCCGCCGCCGATTCGAGCCAACCCCTGAACCCGACCGCCACCTGGAGGCACGCACCCGTGAACCGCACCATCCGCATGAGCCTGGCCGCGCTGTTCGCCCTGGCCGCCCTCACCGCCTGCAACAAGGGCAACGCCGACAAGCCCGCGGGCGACACCAAGGCGCCCGCCAGCGCCGCCCAGAGCGCCGCTCAGGGCGCCGCCGAGCCCGCCGGCCCGCACCCCGCCCTGCTCGACCCCAGCAAGGCCACCGAGCAGGCCCCCGAGAAGTTCACCGTCAAGCTCGAGACCACGAAGGGCGACATCCTCATCGACGTCACCCGCGCGTGGGCCCCCCAGGGCGCCGACCGCTTCTACAACCTGGTCAAGATCGGCTACTACAACGACGTGGCCTTCTTCCGTGTCATCAGCGGCTTCATGGCCCAGGTGGGCATCAGCGGCGACCCCAAGGTGAACGAGGCCTGGCGCCCGGCCCGCATCAAGGACGACCCGGTCACCCAGTCGAACACCCGCGGCATGGTCACCTTCGCCAAGACGGGCATGCCCGACAGCCGCACCACCCAGATCTTCCTGAACTTCAAGGACAACTCGAACCTCGACCGCATGGGCTTCGCCCCCTTCGGCAAGGTGCAGAGCATGGACGTGGTGGACCAGATCTACAGCGGCTACGGCGAGGGCGCGCCCCGCGGCCAGGGCCCCAGCCAGGGCCGCCTCCAGGGCGAGGGGAACAGCTACCTGAAGGCCGAGTTCCCCGACATGGACTACATCAAGAAGGCCAGCATCGTGCAGTGAGGCCCGGCCGGGCCCACCGCCCCGCCGCGAACCGGCTGGGTTCGCCCGGACCCTGCCGACGAGTTTTGCCCCCGCCCGGCCCGATGGCGCTCCCATGCGCCTGCGCCTCCTGGCCACTGCCACCGCTGGCTGCCTCGCGGCAGGCTGCTCCTGGATCGCAATGAAGACCCCGCCGGGCGCTGGTCAATGGGACCGCGGCCCGGTTGTGGACTGCTCTGGCTACGCCTGGCCCACCGCAGACTCGATGCTCGGGGGCCTGGTGCTCATGTCAGCCGGTGGCCTGGCAGCCGAGGGGCCCGTAGGTACGGTCCACCCGGCGACGCCGGCCGCCCTCTTGGTGGCCGGGGTGGTCCTGGCGTCGGCGGTCACAGGCATCGGCCGGGCCGGCGAGTGCCATGCCTACCGCGTATACCGAAACGGCGGCCCGCTCCTGTGCTCCACCGAGCGACCGTGCGGGCCGGACTTCCGCTGCGAGGAAGGCGCCTGCATGGAGGCGCGCGTCGCCGGACAGTAGGCGCCGCCTGGCGGCCCCCGAGGCGTCGACGGTCAGCGCCGGCGGTGCGGCGGGGGTGCCGCCACGCTCGGGGCGCCCTGCCCCGGCGCGGTGTCCCGGGTCACCCGTCGCTCAGCCGGGCGCTGCACGTCCCCCGTCGAGTTGCGAGGGTTGGGCGCAACCGCAGCCGATCCCAGCGAGCAGTTGGCGGCCTCCTCGCCGCTGCGCAGCGCCTGCTCGGCCGCTCGGCTGGCCTGGTCGGCCGCCCGGCAGTCATCGTCCCTGCGGCACCTCTCCCGCGGGCCACACAGCTCCTTGCACGCCTCCCGCTTCCGGCGAGGCATGTCGTCACACACCTCTTGGCAGCGCTGCCGTTCGGTCTGCTTCTTCTTGCAGCGCAGGAACGAGCGGCAGGCGCGCCGCTCCGCCTTCTGGGCGTCCTTCTCCTGGTTCTTCAGAAACCGCAACCGCGCACGGGCCGCGGCGCAGGCCTCGCCCTCGGACCCAGCCACCGCCTGCCCGGGCAGCGCCAACAACCCAAACGCCACCGCCATCCACCAGCTCTTCATGTGCCCTCCCAGGCCCTCGGTGAGTCTTGGGCCGTGCTCTGGCCCTGCGTGTTCCATACCACCGTCGCCACGCGGTCGCCAACGCGGACCGCCCGCGCCCACGGCGGCGCTGGCGCCGCCCGCGCCGCGGCGTCGGGGTGTGTGCGGGCCCCGTCAGCCTGGTCTGCCATACCGGCTTCCCCGGGTCCGCCACCAAGGCGCGGGGTCAATCCGCGAAGCAGTCGAAGGTGAACCCGTTGCCGTCATGGACCTCCAGGCCCAGGGTCTGATCCCCCTCCAACACGATGGGCGCGGTCACCTCGGCCCCCTCCGGGACCGCGTCCAGCCGGGTGATCTTGTAGCGGTAGGGCCACGTCAACGACGTGCTGTCCACGAAGGGCCGCACGTCCTCCAGCTCGAAGGGCGGCGTGGGGATGGCCAGCACGTACACGTTGGCGGCGGGCCCTTCGGGCACCTGGATGACGACCTCGTCCACGAACCGGCCCGGGATCTTGTAGTACTGCGGCCGCGGCCGCTGGGCCTGGCCCTCGGTGCCGGCCTGGGCCACCACGATCCGCGAGGCGAAGAAGCGCGGGTCGTCCCGGCACACCGTGCGCAGGCCGACGTGGTAGCCCGTGTCGGGGAACAGGGTGTCGGGCACATCAAACGACAAGCTGATGGCGTAGATGGCCCCGCCCGGCGCCCCCGCAATGCGGATCGTGTTGGATGCGAAGCCGCCGGGCAGCCGGTCCAGCGGCGCGAACACCCACGCGCCGTCGGTGCCGGCCGTGGGCAGGTCCACATGGGTCTTCAGCCCGTCCACCGTGCAGTCGGGCCCGCTGTTCTCGGTGCACCAGCGGGCGATGTCCTGGAAGGGCTCCTGCTCGATGGCGTGCAGGAAGTGCCCGATCTGCGGCCAGTCCCAGGTGGCCGTGTGGGCCACGAAGTTGCCGTACAGCTCCCCCAGATCCAGCCCCTCCTGAGCGAGGTAGAACCGCGCCCACTGCAGCACCGAGCCGGGGGTCAGATCCGAGTCGCCCGCGATGCGGCCCACCAGGTAGGGCTTGCCGGCGAAGTGGCTCACGAAGGTCCACCAGAGCCCCATGCCGTAGAAGCGCGCGCCCAGGCCCTGGTCGCCGATGTTGCGGGCCTGATAGGGCTGGGGCGACTTGAACACATGCCGCTCCAGGGCGGCGTCCCAGCGCCCCTCGAAGGCCAACGGGATGCTGGGGTAGTAGGTCAGCCCCTGCAGCATCCAGGGTGCGGTGCCCGTCAACACATACTGCGCCATCACCTCGGCGAAGGCCTCGCCGGCGATGCCCCGGAGGTAGTGGTGCACCTTGTCGTAGGTGCGCATGAGCGTGAAGTGGGTGGTGTGGCCGTGCTCGTGCACGGGGCGGGTCCAGCTCTGGTAACGGTCGGGATCGTGGGCGTCCCAGCGGGTCCAGCCGCCCCGCTGGGCCACCTTGCGGTGATCGGCCGAGGTGGGCTCCTCGGGCCAGTCCTCGGGCAGCCAGTTGATGGCCTGGATCAGATCGGTGACGTGCCGACAGGGGTTGTCGCCGTTGGCCTGCTCGCCGCAGCCCGCGCCCTGGCAGGTGTTCTCGGGGTAGGCGCGGTAGCTGTTCAGCGAGCCCGCGGGCTCGAGCGCGCGGTTGTCGACGAAGGGGATGAAGTCGAGCTCGAAGTACATCTGCTCGTGCCAGCGATCCCAGAAGCCCACCATGCGCTTCAGCGCCTCGCGGTCCGCCGTGCTGGGCTGGGGCAGGTGCTCGCCCTCGGGCATGCGCAGGGTGACGTACACGCCGCTCGAGAAGTCCCCCGCGGCGTGGTGGGGCACGACGCGCGAGCCGCCCATGCCCCACGAGTAGCGCTCGTTGGACTCGGGGTAGCCGGCAGGGATGGGGTAGGCCCCGGCGGGGCCGCAGCGCTTGCCGATCTCGGCGAGCTGCGCCGGCGTCAGCGGCCGGTCGTACACGCGCACATCCCACAGCTTCACGCTGGCCGGCCCCAAGCCCAGCAGCCGCTCGGGCTCGGCCTGCAGCGCGGCCTGCACCGCGGCCCGATCCAGCCCGGGGATGGGGGTCGCGACCTCACCCAGCCAGACGGTGGCCTCGCCCTCCAGCGGCACCACCAGCGCCAGCGCGTTGCACTGATAGTCCTTCGCGCCCCCGGTCACCGGATCCTCGCCGCCGATCCGCTGGACGCCATCGCCCACCTCGGCCTGGACCTGATCGGCGTCCAGCACGACGCGCACGCCCAGCCCCTCCAGCAGCACGCCCGACATGGCCGCCGGGCTGTCCCAGACGGGCATGAACTTCAGGGTCACGGTCAGCCCGCCCGCCAACTCCACGGGGGCCAGCGCGCGCACGTTCAGCCGGCGCACGGTGAAGTCTGTCCGGCTGGTGAAGTTCTGCAGCGACTCGTGAACGATCGGCTCCAGGGCCTGCTCGACCGCATAGCGGTCTGCCCGGCCCCCGAAGGCCGACGTGCGCGGGGCGAGGTTGCGGGGGGTGACGCTCAGCGGCAGGAACAGCTCGAGGGCGTCGTCCAACGCCTCCTCGCCGTGGAAGTCCACCGCGGCGCAGGCGCACTCGCCGCTGTCCAGGCAGCGGGTCACCGGATCGGCGCGGCACAGCCCGTCGTCCTTGATGGTCCGCAGCCAGCCGCAGCCCGGCGTGGTGGCGCAGAGGTGGTGCTCGGTCAGCCCGTCACACGGCGACGCGGGGAACCGGCCGGGCACCGCCTCGGGGCGCGCGTACTCCAGGAAGCGCGGCGAGCTCTCGGGCTCCACCACGGGCGCCGCGTCGCGGGCCGGCGCGGCATCGACAGCAGCGTCGAGCTCGGGCAGGCGGGCATCCCGGGGGTGCCCTTGATCGTCGCGCCCAGGCCCGGCGTCTGCCGGCTGGCCCTGGTCCTGGGTCACCGTGGCGTCCGACGGCTCGATGTCCCCGGCCGCGCCGTCGTCGGCGCAGCCGGCGAACGCACCCGCAACGGCGGCCACCACCGCCCACAGCCACCCGACAGTCGGCGTCCGCATCCCATCCCCCACGCTGGCGTGGGCCGACCGTAGCATGTGCGCGGGACCAGGGGGTTGACGCAGGGCCGCGACCGGAACGCCCTTCTCGGCACCCACGCCGCCCAGCGCGAGCGCCAGTTCCCGTCGACCGTGCTAAACACGATGGCGGATTTCCGCTGCGGACCGCCCGCGCCGCTGTCGCGTCTACCTCTGAACCCACTGCCTCTTCGGCAAGACAAGGATCTGCCCATGGCCCTCGAATCCGTCCATGAGCCCCCAGCGCTCGACCGCCCGGGTGGGGGATCCGGCCGATGGCGCGCTCGCCAACCTCCCCTTCCTGCGCCTTGGCGCCCGCTGTTGACCTTGGCCATCGCCCTGTGTGCGGTGGCCGCGACAGGCTGTGACGACGGCGGTGGCGTGCCCGCCGACGCGTCGGTGGCCGACGGGGCCCCCCCCGATGGCCGGGCGCCTGACGGGCGGGCCCCGGATGAGGGGCTGGTGGACGCGGCCCCGCCCGACCAGGGCGTCCAGGACATGGCCGCGCCCGGCGACATGGCCGCGCCCGGCGACATGGCCGCGCCCGACGACGGCGCCGACGATATGGCTACGCCGGATCAGGGGCCCGAGGACATGCAGGTGCCGGACGCCGGCCCCGCCCCCGCCGTGCCGCCGGCCGTGGTGGCGGGCGGCGGCACCGTCGGCTCGGCCCGCTACGTGCTGCGACTCTCGGTCGGCGGGCCCACCGCCACCGCCACCATCCAATCCGATCGTCTGCGCGCCCGCCTGGGCGTCGCGCTGCCCCAGAACGCCCAGGAGAACGACCGATGAACCCCATGATCCGCCGAAGCCTGGGCGCCGCTCTGGCCGCTGCCCTCACCTTTGCCGGCGGCGCAACCGCCGCCCCGTCCCGCATGCCCGTGCAGGGCGTGCTCACCACCGTCGAGGGCGCCCCCATCGCGGGCGAGCTGCCCGTGCGGTTCGCCCTGTACGCCGCCGCCGAAGGCGGCGTGGCGCTGTGGGAGGAGGTGCAGACCGTCGCCTTCGAGAGCGGCTTCTTCACGGCGGCCCTGGGCGCGGTGGAGCCCCTCGATCCGGCGCTCATCGCCGACAGCGACACCTTGTGGCTGGGCATCGCCGTCGATGACGACGCCGAGATGGACCGCCTGGAGCTGGGCACCACGCCCTTCGCGGCGTTCGCCGTGTTCGCCGGCGACGCCGATCGCCTGGGCGGCCGGGATGCCGAGAGCTTCGCGGCCTCCGATCACCGCCACGGCTGGGAGGCCCTGGACGGCGTGCCCGCAGACCTCGCCGACGGCGACGACGACACCACCTACCAGGCCATCCCAGGCGGCGGTCTCGAGCTGACCGAGGGCGGCTTCGCGTTGCTCTCGGGCTGCGACGAGGGCGCCATCTTGCGCCAGCAGGGCGGGGCGTGGGCCTGCGCCATCGACGCCAGTGGCGCGAGCATCGCCGCGATGGCCCTGGAAGGCACCGTGCTCGGCATCACCGAAGGCGAGGCCACCTGGTCCGTGGATCTGGCGCCGCTGGCCAGCGACGTGGACCCCACCAACGAGCTGCTGGCCGGCTTCGCCCTGGACGGGACCACCTTGCAGATCACCGACGCGGGCGGGACCTACACCGTGGACCTCGCGGACCTGGTGGACGACGGGGACGCCGATCCGCGCAATGAGACCAACACGGAGCTCTCGTTCGAGGGGACGACGCTGGCGCTCACGGACGCCGCAGGCACCCTGGAGGTGGACCTGGCGGCCCTGGGCGACGACGCCGACGCCGACCCCCTGAACGAGACGAACAGCGAGCTCACCTTCGACGGCGCCAACCTGACGCTCACTGACGTGGCCGGGGCTCTGACTGTCGATCTGTCGACGCTGGGCAACGACGCCGACGCCGATCCCGCCAACGAGACCAACACCGCCCTGGCCTTCGACGGCGCCACCCTCACCCTCACCGACGCCGCCGGCGCCCTCACCGCCGATCTGTCGGCCCTGGGCGACGACGCCGACGCCGATCCCGCCAACGAGACCAACACCGCCCTGGCCTTCGACGGCGCCACCCTCACCCTCACTGACGCCGCCGGCGCCCTCACCGCCGATCTGTCGGCCCTGGGCGACGACGCCGACGCCGATCCCGCCAACGAGACCAACACCGCCCTGGCCTTCGACGGCGCCACCCTCACCCTCACCGACGCCGCCGGCGCCCTCACCGCCGATCTGTCGGCCCTGGGCGACGACGCCGACGCCGATCCCGCCAACGAGACCAACACCGCCCTGAGCTTCAACGGCGCCATCCTCACCCTCACCGACGCCGCCGGCGCCCTCACCGCCGATCTGTCGGCCCTGGGCGACGACGCCGACGCCGATCCCGCCAACGAGACCAACACCGCCCTGGCCTTCGACGGCGCCACCCTCACCCTCACCGACGCCGCTGGCGCCCTCACCGCCGATCTGTCGGCCCTGGGCGACGACGCCGACGCCGACGCGCTCAACGAGACCAACGTCGCCCTGGCCTTCGACGGCTCGACGCTGACGCTGACCGACGCCGGTGGGGATCTGACCGCCGATCTGTCGGCGCTGACGCAGACCCTCAGCCTGAACGACAGCGAGCTGTCCATCAGCGGTGGCAACACGGTGGATCTGGGCGACCTGCAGGACGACCTGGGCAGCCACACCGCCACCCAGAACATCAACCTCAGCGGCTTCTGGCTGTCGAACGGCGGGGCCGATGCCGGCCTGTACGTGGACGGGTCGGGCAACGTGGGCCTGGGCACGTCCAGCCCGCTGCACGCCCTGGACGTGGACGGCGACGCGCGGGTGGAGCAGTCGATCATCGCGAACGCCACGAGCACCCGCAACTCGACCATCGACGCCGGGAACACCAGCGTGAACCAGGTCTACCTGCCCAACGCCAACACCCGCATCTGGCAGTCCTTCACCGCCAACTCCACCGGGCTCATCGTGCAGATCCAGGTGCACCTGGACTCCGCCGCCATCACTGGCGGTGTGTTGCAGATCTACGAGGGGCAGGGCAGCGGCGGCACCCTGCTGCTGGAGCAGGACTTCGTCGATGAGAACAACGGCCGGCGCACCATCGTTCTGGACAGCCCCCTCGGGATCACCGCGGGCACCCAGTACACGATCCAGCTCACGAACACGGCGGGCGGCTGGCGCTGGCGGTTCAACAACACCGACGTCTACGACGGTGGCCGGGCCTCCACCAACGCCAGCTACGACATGGACTTCCGCGTCTATGTCACCGCCGATCCGGTGCTGGTGGGCGTGGACGACGCCGGCAGCATCTCGGTGGCCGACGGCGCCATCACGGTGGACGTGAACGGCCAGGTGGGCATCGGCACCTCGGCCCCCGCCTACGCCCTGCAGGTGGGCGAGGCCGGCGACGGCAGCGAGGCGCGGTCGAACGGCTGGAACGTGTTCAGCGACCGCCGCCTGAAGACCGACATCAAGCGCCTGGACGACCCCCTGGAGCGCCTGGCGGCCATCCACGGCTACACCTACTACTGGAAGGACGGCAAGGCGCACGGCCGCGAGGTGGGCGTCATCGCCCAGGAGGTCGAGGCCGTGCTGCCCGAGGTGGTCACCATCGATGCCAACGGCTACCGCGCCGTGGACTACGGCAAGCTCACCCCGCTGCTCATCGAGTCGCTGAAGGCCCAGCAGCAGCAGATCGAGGCGCAGCAGGAGGCGCTCGACGCCCTGCGCCGGGAGAACGCCGAGATCCGCGCCGCGCTGGGCCTGCGCTGAGCCCCTGCCCGGGCGCCTTGTGGCGCTCGGGCTGGCCTTGCACACTCGGGCCTCCACCCCCCCGGAGGCCGCCATGCGCATCCTCATCCTGCTGTGCCTGCTCGCCTTGGCGTCGTCCGCACAGGCCCTGATGCCCCCCCACGCCGACCAGGTCAGCCCGGGCGACGGTGCGGTGCTCACCGGCCGCACGCTCAGCCTGTCGGGCTACACGCTGGGCAGCCTGGACGACGTGGTGAAGATCACCGATGACCAAGGCGAGGCGGTGCCCTTCCTCGCCCGCACGGACTGCCAGTGGGTAGGCAAGGGCACCGCGCCCGGCGCGCGGCAGCAGCGCTGCCACGGGATCATCACGCTGACCGGCGCCTTGAAGCCCGGCCAGACGATCCAGCTCACGCTCTTCCGCGACACCTACCGCTACACCGTCAGCGCCGACGGCGTGCCCGACTTCGACCCGACGGCGCCCACCCCCCGCCCGGGGCCGCCGCGCCCCATCTTCGCCCCCCGGCCACCGTCGGCGCCCGCGAGCGCGGCACCCTCCATCGCGCCCGAAGGCCCCTGAGCTACAGCCGCCCGGAGCGCCATGACCGATCTGCTGAACACGCTGGTGTTGCTGGGCGCCTTCCAGGGCTTCGGCCTGGCCCTGGCCCTGACGCGCCGGCGGGTGGATCACCTGGCCAGCCGGGTGCTGGGTGCCTTGGTGGGCGCCGTGTCGCTCATGCTGCTGCTGGCCTTCGCGGAGGCCCGCTGGGCCTTGCAGGGGCACCCCGGCCTGATCGCGGTGGGCAGCCCGCTGCCGTACCTGTTCAACCCGCTGCTGTGCCTGTACGTGCTGGCGCTCACGCGGCCCATCGAGCGCTTCGACCCGCGCTGGCTCGTGCACGCCCTGCCGTTCCTGGCGTACCTGGCCTACATGACCCAGGCCTTCTACTCGCAGCCCGCCGATCGGAAGCTGGCGCTGATGGACGCCCACCTGCGGGGCGACATCCAACCGGGCATGCACGCCTTCCTGGTGCTGCAGGTGTTGCAGGCCGTGGGCTACCTGTCCGTGGCCCTGGTGGCGCTGCGGCGCCACGCGCGGCGCATGGCCGGCTACTACAGCGAGCTCAGCCACATCGATCTGCGCTGGCTGATGGCCGTCGTGGCGGTCAACGCCTTCACCTGGGGCGTGGTGGCGCTGCAGTACGCGGCGGCGATCCTCACCGACGTGCGCGGGAACACCGCCGAGCCGCTGGTGCAGCTCCTGTCGGCGGGCTTCGTCTTCCTCATCGGCTACCTGTTCCTGTGGCAGCCCGAGCTGATGCCCAAGGCGCGGGCGGCGCACGCCGCGGAGGCGCCCAGGGGGCCGACGACCGTGGGGGCGCCAGCGCCTCACGTGCGACCCCCCGGCGAGGCGCAGCCGGCGGTCGAGGTCGTCAAGGATCCGGCGCCCGCGCCCCGCTACGAGCGCAACCGGCTGGACACCGACGAGGCCGCTGAGCTGGTCGCGGGGCTTCAGCGCTTGATGGAAGTGGACGAGCGTTTCCGCGACGCCGCCCTGACCCTGCAAGATCTGGCCGACGCGCTGCCCGTCAGCGCCCACAGCCTCAGCCAGGTGCTCAACGTGCACATCGGCTGCACCTTCCACGCCTTCGTCAACGGCCACCGCGCCGAAGCCTTGAAGCGGGCCCTGGCCGATCCCGCGCAGGCCGAGCGCACCATCCTGGACCTGGCCTTCGAGGCCGGCTTCGGTTCGAAGTCGACCCTGAACAGCGCCTTCAAGCGGCACGTGGGGGTCACACCCAGCCAGTACCGACGCCAGGCGCTGGCCGGCCCCTGACGCGCCCCGCTTGTCGAAAAACGCAGCAATTCAAAGCAGCTAAGAAACTCGGACGCCGGCCCACCGCGGCCGGACGGCCGATCTCATGGGCGCGGGCGCAGGCCCCAGCGAGGGGCGCGAAGGTGGGCGGCGACGCGGGGTTCTTCCCGCCCAACTGCCCCCGGAGGCCTCGATGCACACCCGCCTGTTCCCCCTGGCCGCGACCCTTGGCGTCGCTCTGCTGGCCGGCTGCCTGGACCCGAGCCAGGCCGGCCACCTGGTGCCCAAGACCGTCGACCAGGATCCCGCCCTCCCCCAGGTGGCCTTCAACGGCTCGCGCTTCCACTTCCAGGCCTTCGGCCCCACCGACGCGCCGGTGATCATCATGCTCCACGGCGGCCCTGGATCAGATCACCGAGGCCTGCTGCGCCTCCGACAGGCCGTTGACGGTCGACGCCTCGAAGACCGCTGGCGGGTCGTCTACTGGGACCAGCGCGGGGCGGGCCTGAGCCAGCGTCACGACGCGGCCGAGCTGACCATGGCCCGCTACGACGCCGATCTGGACTGGCTGGTGGACCACGTGTCGCCCGGCCGCCCCGTGTGGCTCGTCGGCCATAGCTGGGGCGGCATGTACGCCACCGCCTACCTGTCGAACCACCCCGAGAAGGTGGCGGGCGCCGTCCTGTTGGAGCCCGGACCCCTCACGGGCGCGCTGTTCGAGGAGGTCCGCGACGGGATCGTGAACCTGGATGTGTTCGCCGAGTGGCTCAACGACTACACGTGGGCCACGCGGATCCTGAGCCCCGACGACCACGCCCGCGCCGACTTCCTGCAGCTGACGGCGCTGCTGTCGCCCGACGCCCAGCCCGGCTTCGGCGGCCGCCCCGACGACGACACGGTGTACTGGCGCTTCGGCGTGGTCGCCAACCAGGCGATCCAGGCCGACGGCATGGCGGGTGGCAAGGGTGTCTGGGACTTCACCACCGGGCTGGCGCAGACCCAAGCCCCGGTGCGCCTGGTGGCGAGCAGCCGCAACGAGGTGATCGGCGAGGCCTTTCAGCGCCGGCAGCTCGGCTTCTTCTCGAACGCCGACCTCGTGGTCATCGACGACAGCGGCCACGAGTTCCCGCAGACCCACCCGGCCGCCACGCTGCGCGTGATCTTCGAGCACCTGGACGCGGGAGGCCGCCAGTGAACGCCATGCACCCGCCGCCCCGCTCCGCACGACCCTGTGGCCGATCGTCTCCGTCTGCCTGCTGCTCTGGCCCCTGGCCGCCCCGGCGCAGCAGGTCACCGCCATGCCCACCGCCCAGGCCGCCTCGGTCCAGGTGGGCCTGGACTCGGCCGTCGCCGCGCGGCTGGGCTACCACCACCGGCTGACGCTGGGCGGGTGGCCCCACGGGCTGCAGTTGCGAGCCCGGCTGGCCGTCCCGGTGGCCACCCCGGATCTGGCCGACACCCGCGCCGAGGTGGGCGCCCAGGCCGCCTTGGTCCAGTGGCGCGCCCTGTGGTTGCTGGCCGAGCTCGATGGGGTCCTGCTGAACACCCGCAACGCCGCCTTCGCCGCCAACGCCCTGGGCCTGCGGGCTGCCCTGCTGCCCGGCTACCGGGGCGGCCGCTGGGGCCTGCTGGCCGATCTGGCCTACGAGGCCACGCTGGCCGCACACCTGCGCCCCTCCGACCGCTACCGCCGCAAGGTCTACCCGCAGGCCCGCGACGGCTGGTACGGCCACCCTGGCGGCACCTGGCAGCTCGGCGTGCGCGCCGGGGTCCGCCTGGGCCCCGTGGAGCTGGCCGCCCGCCTGGGCTGGATGATCACAGAGCAGGGCGCCCCGCACCTGCCGCCGTTCTTCGGCACGTTGGGCCTGGCCCACGCCTTCTGAGCGTTCCGGGGCGCGCGACGCTACCGGCGCAGCAGCCGGGGTCGGTCGCCCACCAGCCGGCACAGCGGGCCGGTGTCGTCGCAGAGCTTGTTGGCCGCCGCCTGGTTGGGCGCCGCCACTTTCAGGGTCTTCAGCCCACAGCGGCAGTCGTAGTTGCTGAAGGTGGGCACCAGCGCGCCGGCCGGCTTCTCCGGCGCCGTCGGCATCAGCGCGGCGACGGGCCCCCGAGCCGGCGCCTCGGCCCGCGCGCTCACCCCCCGCACCCGGGCTTCGGTGGTCTGGGCCTCCTCGCTGGCCACCTCGGCCTCGGCCGCCGCCTTGTCCGCCTTCGCCCGCGCGTCCGCCGCCGCCTGGGCCTTGACCTCGGCCTCGGCCCGGGCCGCCGCCGCCCGCCGCCGCGCCTCGGCCTGCCGCGCCTTGTCGGCCCCCTCGGCGGCCAGCCGCTCGGCCTCGGCGTGCGCCGCCGCCACCGCGGCCTCCTGCTCGCGCTTGAACTGCTCGAGCTGAGCCTTCAGGGCCTCGGACTTCGCCTGCTCCGCGTCGGCCAGCGCCTTGCGCAGGGTGGCGACCTCCTGGGCCACCGCGGCCTTCTGCACCTCGGCCCAGGCCCGCAGGCCGTCGTCGTCGGCGGTCTGGTGGATGAAGTCGATGAGGGCCAGCCGCTTCACCTCATCGTCCTGCTCCAGGAACTGCGCGATGAAGCCCAGGTTGGTGTCCCGCTCGAACTTGCGGGCCTCCATGGCCGCCTCGTGCTGAAACCGCGCCTGCTCCAAGGTCAGCTTGCGCACGTCCATGCGCTGGTTGTGCAGGTCCACGGTCAGGTAGGCCGCCACCCCCGTCACGCAGGTCAGCACCACCGGCGACCACGCCTTGAACCACGCCAGCTTCGCCTCGTGCGCGAACCGCGCCTGCTCCAGCTCCTGCTCGATCATGGCCCCCTCCTGGCGACCGCCCCACGGTCGCCCAGGGGCCCCGGGGGGTCAACTCCGGGCCGGCCCTCTGATCAGAGCGGCTTGCGGCTCATCAGGAGCAGCACGCGGTGGCCCCGGCGGTCGGGCGGCAGCACCGACACGAAGATCACCGCGTTGCTCGAGAAACCGAAGGCGCGCAGCGCGAAGGTGTGTCGCAGCGGTGAGCGGTCCAGCTCCGAGCTGCGCTTCACCGAGGGGAAGCACGCGCGCACCTCGGCCAACACCGCCTGCCAGCGCGCCACGGCCGCGGCCTCGTCGGGGAAAGCCCCGACCTCGCAGTGCACCGCGCCGCGCACCAGCTCGCAGGTGGGGTAGCCGGGCAGCGGCGGGCTCAGCGCGAAGGTCCCGTCGGAGCGCTCGGCCCCGCGCAGGCCCTCGATCCGGTCGCGGTCCAGGGCCCAGTAGGTGTCCCACAGACGCCGGCAAAGGGGGCGCGCCTTGAAGCCCGTGGGCACCGCCCGCTCCAGATCCGTCGGCAGGCTCGCCCCCTCCATGGCTTGCGCGAAGGGCGCCACGTCGGCGGCCTGGGGATCGCACGCGTCGAAGGCGCGCACCCCGCGCGCCACCGCCTGGCGGTAGCGCTCGAAGGCGGCCCGGTGGCCCGGCGTGTATTGGAAGTTCAGCTCGAAGTCGATGACGCGCGCCACCTCGTCGCCCAGGGTGTCCATGCGGGCGTCGTGGCCCCTCAACCAGGCCAGCCCCGCCCGCGCCTTCTGCCCGCACGCGGCCGCGGCGGAGACGCCGTCCGCGAACCGCGTCACGCGCGCGTTCGCCTCGGCCAGCAGCGCGTCGAGCCGGGCAGCCGGTTCACCGCCGGTGGCCGCCAGGGGCACCGACGCCACCGGATCCGCCTCTCCCGGATCCGCCGCCACCCCCACCGCCGCCGCGGGCGCATCGAGCGCCGCCTCCACCGCCGCCGGGCCCGTCGGCGCCTGCCCCGCGGCGGCCCGCCAGACGACGGCGCCCGGCTCATCGCCGCCAGCCACCTCCACGCGGGCCAGCGCGGGCGTCACGCCCATCTGCGCCAGCCAGGCGCGGATGACCCGGGCCCGCGCCGCCGCCCGCTCGGCCGCCCCGTCGCCTGCCTCGGGCGCCACCGCCACCACCGCCAACACCCCGGTGTCCAGCAGCGCCTGGCCCATGGAGGTCACCATGAGCTCGCCGCGCTCGCTCAGGTCCACCCCGTCGCCCTTGAAGTAGAACCGGGCTGGCCGGCTGACCGGCAGCCGGGCCAACACCTGGGCGCGCGCGGCCTTGGCGCGCGGCTCACCGCGCGCCGCGGACAGCGGGCTGGCCCAAAGCGCCGCGCACAGCGCCACCCCACCCCACGCCCGAAGCCCCCCCATCCAGCGCCCCATGACCCCTCCAGCACCTGACCGCGCGCCCACGGTACGCAGCCCGGCCGCCCCCTGGGAATGCCTGTCACCACAGCCCTGTTGGAGCGACGCCACCGTGCGGTACGGTGGCGCTGCCACCCCAACGGCCGGGCAAGCATCGTCACCCCCATGGAGCGCACCCTCCCCCGCCCCGCACGACCTCGCCTCTGGGCCCGCCTGCGCCCCTGGGCTCGCGCTGTGGCCGATCGCGTCCCGCTCACCGGGCTGGGGCTGACCGTGCTGCTGGGCAGCCTGCTGGCCTGGGAGGTCTACGCCACCGGCCACACTGACTTCGTGCTGCGCGCCGCGGTTGTGCTCGCCTGGGCGATGTTGGCGGTGTCTACCGTGGGCGTGGCCCTGACGGCGCTGGTGGTCATGCTGCGGCTGCGGCGCCTGCCCGCGCAGGCGGTGCTGCGGCGCACCGAGGTGGGCCGCCCCTTCACCACCGATCTCAAGCTCCCCCGGCTGGCCTGGTGGCCCCTGGTGCAGCTCGACGTGCGCTGGGACGGCCCGCCCGACTTCCAGGTCAGCCTGCAGGCCGAGGGCCCCCACGCCCGCGAGAAGGTCACCCCCCAGGGCCGCGGCTTCCGGGCCTCGCTCACCCGCCGGGTGACCATCCACGACATCTTCGGGCTGGCCGCGCTCACCCTGCCCCACAAGAGCGAGGCTGCCCTGCGCGTGGTGCCCGCCATGGCCCCCGGCCATATGCGCCTGGCCCTGCGCCACGCCGCCGCCGAGGGCATGCCCCACCCCGACGGCGAGCCCGTGGGCGACCTGGTGGAGATGCGCCGCTACGCCCCCGGCGACCCCATGCGCATGGTGCTGTGGAAGGTGTACGCCCGCTCGCGGCGGCTGCTGGTGCGCATGCCCGAGCGGGCCATCACGCCGCAGCCGAGCCTGGTGGCGTGGTTCGTGCCCGGCCCCGGCGACGAGGCCACCGCCTCGGCGGCGCGCACCTTCATCGAGCGCGGCGAGCTGGGCGAGGACTTCGTGTTCGGCGCCGACGGCACCGATCACCTGCTGCACACCGCCCACGACGCCGTCGAGGCCATCATCGACTCGGCCCACGTGCGCCAGGCGGGCGGCCAGGGGCTGCACAGCCTGCGGGCCCTGGACCGCCACCAGCTCAACAACACCGTGTTCTTCGTGCCCGCGCAGGCCGGCCCCTGGCTCGACCGCCTGAAGGCCTTCTGCGGCGCCCTGCCCGCGCGGCCCACCTTCGTGGTGGCCATCGACGCCGTCACCGCCCGGGCGCCCGGTGCGGTGAGCCGCGCGCTGCTCACCCACGCCGAGCGGCCCGCCGAGGCCCCTCTGGTGGGCGATCTGAAGGGCCTGGTGGACCGCCTGACCGCCCTGGGCGACGTGCAGCTCCTGCACCGGCCCAGCGGCCGGCGTATGTCGCCCGGCGAGCTGGATCGGAGGCTGAAGTGAGCGGGTCCGGGACCACCGCGCGCGAGCCCCGCTGGGTGGTGGCGCTGAAGGGCCTGCTGCTCGGCGCCGCAGCGCTGCTGTACCTGTGGCCCATGGCCACCCGCCCGGGCCTCATCGCCGGCCTGGTGGGGCTGGCCGCGGGCGTGGGCGTGGCCCGGCTGGTGGAGCCCCGCCGGCTGCGCACCTGGGCGGGCGGCGCCCTGGCCGTGGGGCTGGGCCTGTTCGCTTTCCCGCTGGGCGGCGCCCTGCTCAACAGCACCACCGCCGGCGACGCGCTGGCCGGGCGCACCCTGCTGGTGCTGGCCGACGGCCTGCAGTGGGGGCTGGCCGCCTTCGCCCTGGGCTTCGGCCTGCGCTTCCTGGCCGCCCGCGCCCGCCCGCTGGCGGTGCTCGAGGCCGCCTTCGTGGTGGGCAGCGTGGCGTACACGTTCGCCCGCCACCGCGATCACATGATCGCCCAGCCGCGCTTCTTCGCCGACTGGGCCTGGTCGCTGGGCTACGACCCCACCATCATCCTCATGGCGCTGGGCGTGGCCGTGGCCGCGGTGGCGACCCTGCTGCTCCTGCGCGAGCAGCACCCGGCCAAGCTGGCCATCACCGCGCTCATGCTCCTGTTACTGGGCCTGGCCGTGTACCAGCTCATGGGCTTCGTGCCGGTGGAGGTGGAGCCCTTCACCAACGGACTGGGGCTCACCGACAACCCCGGCGACGGCGGCGGGGACGGAAAGGACGGGGACGGCAAGGGCGGTCAGGGCAACGACAAAGACGGCAAGGGCGGCGGGGCCAACGGCAAGGGCGACAGCAACTCGAAGAACAACAGCTCGGGCGGCGGCGCCGGAGGCGGCGCCCCCCCACCCCCGGTGCCCGTGGCGGTGGCCATCTTCAACGACGACTACGACCCGCCGGGCGGCATCTACTACTTCCGCCAGCAGGTGCTCAGCCGCTTCGACGGCACCAAGCTCGTGGCCGACGACGCGGGCCGCTTCGACCACGACGTCATCACCGAATTCCCCGAGCGCGGCCCCATCGAGGTGGCGAAGGACGCGCCCAACCCCGACTTCCACACCCGGGTGCCCACCACCATGTTCCTGCTGCACGATCACCCGCAGCCGGTGGGCCTGTCGCAGAGCATCCGGGTGGAGCCCCACGACAACCCGGCGCCGCGGCGCTTCGTGGCCGCCTACTCGGTGGTCAGCCAGACCCTGTCCACGGGCCTGGATCGCTTCCTGGGCCGCGCCTCGGTGGATCCCACCTGGTCGCCGAGCGCCGGGAACACTACCTGGCCTACCCCGACGACCCTCGCTACGCCACGCTCGCCGCCGAGATCCTGCACGAGGGCCTGGACCCCCGCTTCGTGGGCGACGACGTGGCCAAGGCGCTGGTGATCAAGGGCTGGCTCGAGAAGCACGGCTTCTACACCCGCAAGGAGCGCCACGCCGGCGTGCCCGACCCCGCCGGCGACTTCCTCTTCGGCAGCCTGCGCGGCTACTGCGTGCACTTCGCCCACAGCTTCGCCCACCTCATGCGCAGCCAGGGCATCGCCGCCCGGGTGGCCCTGGGCTACGCCGTGGACACCCGCCTGCGCGGCTCGGGCTCGGCGGTGCTGATCATGGGCGACCGCGCCCACGCCTGGCCCGAGATCCACATCGAGGGCGTGGGCTGGATCCCCTTCGACATCTACCCCGAGCGCAGCGACGAGGAGCCCGCGGGCTTCGTGGATCAGAGCCTGGAGAACCTGCTGGGCGAGCTGGCCCGCGACGATCCCAGCGGCGGACGCAACGCCGATGCCGACAAGGCGCTCGAGATCCCCTGGGCGGCCTTGGGTCGCGGCACCCTGGCCCTGCTGGTGCTGCTGCTGACCCTGCTGTACAGCGTCAAGGTGGCCCGCCGGCTGTGGCCGCGGCTGTCGCCCGGGCAGCGGACCATCTTCATCGCCGTGCTCGACCAGCTCGCCGATCTGGGCCACGTGCGCCAGCGCGGCGAGACCCGGGAGCGCTACGCCGCCCGGCTCGCGCCCTTGGCGCCCAGCCTGGGCGAGCTGACGATGCTGCACCTGCGCGCCGCCCTGGGCGGCCGCGACGCCGGCCCCGCCGCCGCCCAGGCGCTGGCCGCGAAGATCGATCTGGAGCTCGCGCGCGCCGTGCCCCGCTGGCGGCGCGCGCTGGCCGTGCTCAACCCCGTGGGATGGTGGTTCGCCCGATGACTGATCTGTACTCGACCGTCGATCCGGCGCCCGCGCCGCAAGACACCGCGATCCGCACCCTGAGCGACGCCCGCCAGGTGGCCGAGGCCCTGCGGGCCCGCATGCGCTACGACGTCATGGGCCGCGACGGGGTCATCGAGCTGGTGCTGGTGGCGCTCCTGGGCGACGGCCACGTGCTGCTCGAAGACTACCCCGGCTCGGGCAAGACCACCCTGGCCAAGGCCCTGGGCCAGAGCATCATCGACGACAAGCCCGACGACGCCATCGCCGCCTTCCGGCGGGTGCAGTTCACCCCCGACATGCTGCCCAGCGACATCACCGGTGTGATGGTGTTCGACACCGAGAGCAGCCAGTTCCACTTCCGCCACGGGCCTGTGTTCGCCCACGTGCTGCTGGTGGACGAGATCAACCGCACCAGCCCCAAGGTGCAGGCCGCGCTGCTGGAGTGCATGGCCGAGAAGCAGGTCACCGTGGACAACATCAGCCACGACCTGGACCAGCTCTTCTTCGTCATCGCCACCCAGAACCCGCTGGACTCCGTGGGCACCTACCCCCTGCCCCAGGCCCAGCTCGACCGCTTCCTGTTCAAGATCCGCATGGCCCACGTGGACCGCGCCAGCGAGCTGGAGGTGCTGTCGAGCTGGGGCAAGCCCCGCACCCGGCCCACCCACCTGCCCCGGGTGCACCGCGACCAGATCGTGCAGGCCCGCGCCCTGCTGCGCGAGCAGGTGACCGTCTCGCCGCTCATGCACGAGACGCTGGTGGATCTGGCCACCGCCGTGCGCCAGGACGAGCGCTGCAGCCAGGGCATCAGCACCCGCTCGCTGGTGCAGGCCATCCCCGCGCTGCAGACCCTGGCCCTGGTGCGCGGCCGCGACTTCGTCACCGCCGACGACCTGGAGCACCTGGCCATCCCGCTGTTCCAGCACCGCCTGTCGGTGCTGCCGGGCGTCGAGGATCCCGGCCAGGTCATCAAGGACAACCTGCGCAAGCCCCTGGAGACCCTGGCCCGGGCCACGCTGAAGCGGTGACGCACGCCCGTCCCATCGCCCCGGGCCCCGTCGCCCTGGTGCTGCTGTTGCTGTTGGCGGCCCTGCCCGCGCTGGCCCAGCGCCTGCCCGGCAGCGCCGGCGAGCTCGAGGCCTACGCCAGCCTCGACGCGCGCAAGTACGCCACCGCGCGGCGGCAGGCCGAGGCCATCCTCGATGAGGGGCCCAGCCTCATCGCCACCTTCGTGCTGGGCTCGGTGCACTACCGCGGCGAGGGCAACCACCCCCGCGGCCTGTTCCTGGTGCGCGAGGCCAAGCGCATGCTCGTGGAGCGCTACGGCGAGCCCCCCGATGACGTGGCCTGGCAGCTCTGGCACAAGCGGATCATGCTCGAAGAGCAGTGGCTGCTGGGCGAGATGGACCGCCGCGAGGACCAGCTCAAGGCCCTGGACGAGCACGATCGCTTCTACCAGCCCCCCATGGAGGTCCGGCGCATCTGGCCGCTCTTGAAGCTGGGCCGCTTCGACGAGGCCCGCGCCATCGGCAACCGCTACATCCACGACGACGATCAGTGGGTGCGCGAGCGGGCCTACAACGGGCTCATGGCCGTCGAGGACGAGGCGCGCAACCGGCAGGCCAGCTACGACTGGGGCCAGAAGGGGCTGACCGACAGCCGCAAAGAGAGCTGCATCATCGCCACCAACCTGGCGCTGGCGGCGCGGCGCTGCTTCAAGTTCGGCGAGGCCGAGGAGTACGACCAGATCGCCCTGAAGGCCAACGACCAGAGCTGCCCCACCCCGCCGTACAACCAGCTCGCCGTGGTGCACCTGATCCAGGGCCGCTACCAGCAGTCGCTCAGCGCCATCAAGGAGCTGCGCAAGCAGCCGCGCACCCCCGACGTGCGGGTGCAGAACGAGATGGACATCCGCGCCCGGCTCACCGAGCTGCTGTACGCCATGGGCCAGCACGAGCAGGCCGAGAAGCGGGTGCGCGAGATCATCGCCCGCCCCGATCGCGCGGGCCTCACCAGCGCCAGCGCCGAGAACATCCGCCTGGCCAACCACACCCTGTTCCACGCGGTGATCACCGCCCGCATCCACCAGCAGGCCGAGCGCGCCGCCGTGCGCAACCTGCTGGGATCGTGGGAGGCCCGCTGGCAGGCCCAGCAGCTCGGCACCCTGCGCTTCGAGCACGCCCGGCAGGCCATGAAGCTGGCCGCCGAGCCCCAGCTCGTGGTGGACATGGTGCGGCCCTACTACACCGATACCATGCCCTGGTACTCGGCCACCCTCATCGACATGCTGGGCACCGGCGTCATCCAGGGCATGGTGCGCCAGGCCCGCCAGATGGAGCCCGACTTCCCCGAGCTGGCCGGCGCCTACCTGGACGCCATGGCCGGCGAGGTGGCCTGGCGCGAGGGCGACTGGGCCCAGGCCGTGGCCCTGGCCGACGCCGCGCTGGCGAAGCTGCCCGAGCCCGCCGTGCTGCTGCGCCACCGGGTGCGCGCCTGGCGCGCCGACGCCCTGACCCGCCAGGGCGGCGACCCCCGCGACGAGTGGGCCGCCGTGATGAACCGCTTCCCCACCGTCATGCGCCTGCTCGACCTGGCCCTGCCGGTCACCGTCACCCACGACGGATCCGCCGCCGCCGCCGACGCCGCCGAGCGCCTGGGCCGCTCGCCCCGGCTGGCCGTGCGCGCTGGCGGCGCCCCCTTCGAGGTGCGCCTCAACGCCGCCGAGAAGGGCCTGAGCCTGTGCCTGTACTCGGCCGGCGGCGGCCGGGTGAACTGCGCCGAGAGCGAGGACGGCCTGGAGGAGGCCGGCGTGATCACCGCCTGCGATCTGTTCCACGACACGGTGTTCGCCCCCAAGGTCAGTCTGACCCAGAGCGACATCAACAGCCTGGACGGGCGCCCCCAGCGGGTGAGCGCTCAGGACGCCCTGAAGGGCCTGTTCGGGGACTTCAAATGAGCCGGCGTCTGTTCGCCCTGCATGCCATCGTGAAGCGCCTCGCCGGCCTGGCCTGTGTCGTGGGCGTGGCCTGTGTGGTGGGCCTGGCCGCCTGGCCGGGCGCGGCCCGCGCCGAGGACGCCGACTTCCGCCAGGAGGACGTGGCCCGCGCCAGGCGCGAGTGCCCCGGTTACTGGAGCACCCGCGGCGACTTCCACGGCTGCGTGCGCGGCACCGAGCGCGTGGGCTTCTGGTTCTTCTACAAGACCGACGACACCGCCGGCCGCTACATCGCCACCAAGGTGCAGATGGCCGGCGGCAAGATGAACGGCCCCTTCATCGAGTACTTCCCCAACGGCCGGGTGAAGGTGCAGGGCCAGAGCAAGGACAACGAAGAAGACGGCCTCTGGCGCCAGTTTCACCCCGGCGGCCAGCCCCGCGCCGAGATGACCTACAAGGACGGCAAGACCGAGGGCCCGGCCACCTTCTGGTTCAAGAACTGCGTGCGCTCGGCCCAGGGCGACTACAAGGCCGGCGAGAAGCACGGCGAGTGGAGCGCCTGGTACTCCAACGGCGCCGACGAGCAGCACGGCGCCTATGACATGGGCAAGAAGACCGGCGTGTGGCGCTTCCACGAGAAGAACGGCGCCAAGGTGCGCGAGGGGCCCATGGTGGACGACCAGCCCCACGGCGAGTGGACCGAGTGGTCGGCCACCGGCCAGCTCTGGCGCAAGGTCATGTTCGAAAACGGAAAGCGGGTGGGCGAGGCCGAGCGGGCCTGCGACGCCCGCGGCGGCGAGTGGACCGTGGACTACCAGGCCCTGGAGGAGGGCTGCACCGTGCGCCGCACCCGCGTGGGCCCCTGGCGCGGCGACCACCCCGGCGGCAAGCCCAAGTGGCGCGCCACCTATGACGACGACGGCAAGCGCCAGGGCCGCTACGTCGAGACGCACGCCAACGGGCAGATCCTGCGCGAGGGGGACTACCGCGACGACGTGCCCGAGGGCCGCCACGCCTTCTTCGGCCCCGACGGCAAGCTGTACGGTGAGGCCACCATCACCGACGGCACCGGCGACTGGATGGCCTGGTCTGACAAGGGCCGCCCCGTCGAGCAGGGCCAGTACCAGGACGGCCGCCAGGTGGGCCTGTGGCGCTGGTGGTACACCAACGGCAACCTGAAAGAGGAATACACCTACGCCGGCGGCTTCCGCACCGGCCCGGCGCGCATGTTCTTCGAGACGGGCGAGCTGAAGGCCGAGGGCCCGTACCAGGGCGGCACCGCCGAGGGCGACTGGACCGCCTTCTACCGCAATGGCCGCGTCGCCTGGCAGGGCAAGTACGTCCTGGGCGCCCGCACCGGCCCGTGGGTGTACCGAAGCTGGGAGAGCTTCCCCGAGAAGGAAGGCGAATACACCGACGACGAGCCCGACGGCCCGTGGGTGGAGTATCACAAGAACGGCCGCAAGGCCGCCGAGGGCCAGTACGAGAAGGGCAAGAAGCAAGGCCCCTGGCAGACCTGGTGGCCCAGCGGCGAGCCCTGGCGCACCGTGAACTACGTGGACGGCAAGGCCCAGGACGCCGCCGCCGAGGAGTGCGCCGAGCGCGCCGGCGAGTGGGTGGTGGATCCCGAGTCCCGCAAGGCCGGCTGCCACATCTGCAAGCCCCTGCCCGACGGCAAGGCCGAACAGATCGAGGCCGGCGTCTGGCGCTGGTGGCACCCCAACGGCCAGCTCGAGCGCGAGGGCCGCTTCGAGCAGGGCGTGCGCGCCGGCGCCTGGACCGGCTGGTTCGACAACGGCCAGTCCATGATGAGCGGCCGCTACCGCGACGGCCAGCCCGAGAGCGCCTGGCAAGGCTGGTTCCGCGACGGCGGCCAGCGCTTCCAGGGCAAGTACCTGGACGGCAAGGAAGACGGCGAGTGGATCGCCTACCACCCCAACGGCAGCCGAGCCAGCGTCGGCGGGTATGCCCGTGGCAAGAAGGTCGGCGAGTGGACCTGGTACACCGCCGACGGCCAGGTGCGCGAGCAGGGATCCCACGACGACGAAGGCCGCCCCACCGGCGAGTGGCGCGCCTTCCACCCCGACGGCAGCCCCCTGAGCGCCGGCCGGTATCTGAAGGGCCACAAGGTGGGCGAGTGGACCTGGTGGCACGCCGACGGCCGCATCTGGAAGACCGAGAAGCACCCCGAGACGCCGCCCGAGGACGAAGCGGCCAAGGCCGCGCCCGCGGCCGACGGGGGCATGGCGCCCGATGGCGGCGTGGCGGACGCGGGGTCGGCAGACGCGGGGTTGCAGGCCGACTGAGGCCCGCAGCGGCTTCACGTCGCCGATTGGCGGACCGCGACCTGCGAGAGGCCGCAGCCCACCGGCGAACACCGCGACGGTGCGATCCGGCGCCCGATCCACCACGGCGACCGCCCGGAGCGCCTTCACGTCGCCGAATGGCGGGGACCGCGACCGCTGTAAGCACGCAGCCCACCTACGGAAACCGCGACGGCGCGAGCGACGAACCGAACCACCACGGCGACCGCCCGCAGCGCCTTCACGTCGCCGAATGGCGGGGGCCGCGACCTGCGAGAGGCCGCGGCCCACCGGCGGACACCGCGACGGTGCGCTCCGGCGCGCGATCCACCACGGCGACCGCTCGCAGCGCCTTCACGTCGCCGAATGGCGGGCCAGCGGGGGGTTCTCGCCCAGGGCGCCCAGCAGCAGCTCGGCATAGCCCAGGATGGACTCTCTACGGGGTCGCAACCTCCATTTGAGCGGCTTGAGGTCCCGGTGTCCCGACGCTGGGATCGTAGGTCACCCCCGCCTTCAGGGTGGCGGCCAGGACCCGGAGCAGGCCGTCGCAAAGCTGGCGATATGCGCGTCCCTTGCTGTGACCCCGGGCGCGGAGCTCCGCCAGCCGCTGACGGGACTTCTCGTCCCGGAGGATCGCCGTCTGGGCCCAGTGGTGGAACGCGTTGCGGAGGGCCTTGTTGCAGCCGCGGCGCATCTCGACCTCGCTGCGATGAGCCCGCCCCCGGCCACCCGTTTGCTTCGTCACCGGGGCAACTCCGGCAAGGAGTCGCAGGTGCTGCAGGTCGCGGTCCTGCACGCTGTGCCAGCAGTAGGCGATCAGGAGCGAGACGAGCTTGGCGCCGGCGCCGGGCATCGACCGGATGATGCGGGCGTCTCGCTGGGTGTCCTCGTCCTGATCCGCCAGCCAGCTCGAGAGGAGCTCGTCACGTTGGTCTTGGAGGGCCTTGCGGGCGCCTGCGATGGCCGAGAATACGCCCAGCAGGTTCCGTGCAATCAGCCGCGCGCTCTGCCCGCTGGGCGTGGTCATCGTGGTCTGATCGGTCGCCAGGGCCGACTTGATGGTGTCGGCGTCCACGGTCCGAACACCGTGAAGCGTCGCCTGGATCGTTGCCCGCTGCAGCCGCCAAGGGGCAGCCGAGCGCAGCAACTTCTCCAGCAGCTTGAAGGTCCACTGCGTGTCCAGCTTCAGGAGCGGCCAGAGGCTGGGGAAGGCACTCTGGAGCTTGGACCAGAGGCGGTTCTTGAGGGCCACCAGGTCGTGGGTCAGCGCCTCGATCGTCGCGAGGACTTCGCGCAGCGCGTTGACCTGGGCGCCGGCTGGCAGCAACCGGCGGAAGAAGTCGACACGAACTCTGAGCGCGTCCGCGATGGCATAGGCGTCGCGCCGATCGTCCTTGGCGCCTGAGTTGCTCTGTACGCCGCGCCAGGCGTCGGTCTGCTTCGGGTTCCAGGCGTAGACCTCGAAGCCGTGCTCAAGCAGGACGTCCACAATGACGCCATGGGGCCGCTCGATGCCGACCTGCACCTGGGCACCGTCGGCCTGCTTCAGCAGCCAGTCGCAGAGCTTCGCCAGGGCGGGCCCCTGGTGGTCAAACTCCTGCTCGTCGAGGACGTCGCCCGTCGATGCGTCGAGCACGACGCACATGTGCTTCCGCGTACCCCAATCCACGCCAACAACCAGGTTCATTCGGCCCTCCCGTGATATGGTCGCCGAGCCCCCTGCTGACTGCCCTGTACCGGTGTTCTCGCACTGCTCTCTACGGGGCTTGGGGGTCGGCCCTCTCCCGGGGCGCTTGTCCATCCTGGGTGTTCGTGCACTGGGTTTGGGCGGCGCTCCCGGGAGAGGTCCAACTTGGTCGCTCTTCGCGACCGCTTCAGCCTATCAGGGCGTCCGCCGAGTCGGTCATCGCGGCCACGTCGAACACCGTACAGGGGCTTGGGGGCGCCGCTTGAGCCCCCAAATCTGAACGCGGAAGGCGTGCTGGCCTACCCGCAGCTTCTCGTCGAAGAGGCGGGTGGCGTCCGAGGGGGGCCTCCCCCTCGGCAGGGTCCCAGGGACAGCGTCCCTGGTGTCGAGAGCCGCCACGGCAGCGAAGCGAACGACCGGGTGGCGACCGCAGCGTCGGCGGGCGCCACGGGTCCGATCGCGGCCCAAGAAGCCGCGTGCGCGGGTCGGTTTGCGGTGCCTGGCGATAAATGGTCACAGCGGAACAGCAGGTCGTGAGCGCCGAAGTTCGCCGGGTTGTGTTCTTGGCCGGCCTTGATGTGTTCGACCAGGTGCACTTGAGCGCAGCGGACCGGATACTCAAAGTGCCGGCCGAGGTCGCCGTGCTGCGCTTGAGTGTGAGGTCGCGGTTCACTGCCGGCTTGGCCCAGGTCGACACGGTGGCAGCTTGAGACGTGATGCACTTCCGCACCACCCGTGATCTCATGGAGCCTGTGCGGCTCAGATCACCGCGCGTACGGGGCCTTCGGCCCCGATCGTGCGCGCGGCGGCGTTCGCCGCTGCGGTCTCCACCCGGTCGTTCTCCTCGCTGCCGGGGTGATGTGTGTGGCCAGGGACGCTGTCCCTGGGACCCTGCCGAGGGGGAGGCCCCCCTCGGACTCCCCCCGCTTCGACGAAAAGCCGTTTTGGATCAAAGGGGTTTACTGTGTTGGATGGCGGGGGGCCAATGCCCCCCGCACCGCCGGCCTGCGGCCGGCTCCCCCCGAGTCTGGCGCTCCGTTCCGAGGCTGTGGCGGCTCGACTGGCGCTCCGTTCCGACGCGGCGCCGGCTCGGCTGGCGCTCCGTTCCGAGGCTGTGGCGGATCGGCCGGCGCTCCGTTCCGAGGCTGTGGCGGCTCGGCTGGCGCTCCGTTCCGAGGCTGTGGCGGCTCGGCTGGCGCTCCGCCCCGACGCGGCGCCGGCTCGGCTGGCGCTCGGTTCCGAGGCTGTGGCCGATCGGCTGGCGCTCCGTTCCGAGCTGGCGCCAGATCGGGTAGCCCTCCGCTTCGAGCTTGCGGCGGCTCGCCTGGCCCTCAGAACGCGTAGCCGATCGTCGTGTGCATCGCCGGGAACACCCCCTTCGGCCCCAAGTCCCCGATGGCGTAGTGCAGGTACTGCACCCCCAGCCCGGCGGCCAGCACCCACTGCTCGTCGAAGATCCAGGTCCAGCCGCCGAGCCCGCTCACGTAGCCCCCGAAGGCCGTGTCATCGCCGTCATCCAGCGTCAGGTGGGCCGCCACGCCGCGCATCTGCACCCAGGGGCCCTCGGGCGCGGTGGGCCGGAAGAACAGGCGCACGCCCAGCTCGGCGCCGTAGCCCTTGTAGGGCTCGTCGTCGTCGCTCAGCAGGCTGTTGAACAGGCGCAGGTGCGGCCCCACGTAGATCGACACCCGATCGGTGAGCGCCCGCTCGAACTGCAGGTGCACGAAGCCCAGCGCGGTGGTCAGGGGGTCGACCTGGATCGTGTGCTTGGGGGCGGCCTGGGCCGCGGTGGCGGCCAGACAGAGGGCGAGCGGGGGCAGCAGGCGCATGGGGACCTCGCGGTGGTGTGGGACGGAACGTCGCACGCGGGCCCCCCGCCGTCGAGAGGCCCGGGCTGGGCGCGGTCAGTCCAGGCACTCCTGCGGGGCCAGGTTGATGTAGGGCGTCTGCCCGTTGGCGCGGCCGGCCTCGATCTCCTCGTAGCAGGCCTTGACCGCCGCCGCGTCGGTGAGCGTGAACATCCAGGCCGTCGACAGCTCACCCAGCGGGGTCACGCCCGGGAAGTCCACGGCCCCAGCGAGGTGGCAGTCGCGGCAGCTCACCTGGGTGCACTCGTCCAGGGGACCCCACGGGTTGCCGCACTGGGTGCCGCCGCTCTCGCCGTTCACGCACATCACATAGTTGCCCCAGATGCCCTGCACCTCCTGGGGCTGGTCCTGGAAGTCCCCGGTGCTGCAGGCGCCGTTGTAGGTCAGGCTCAGGGGCTGCCCATCCTTGCTCAGGGTGTCCGTGCCGCGGGGAATCCAGAAGGTGGCCCAGTGCCAGTAGGTGCTGATGTTGCCGCGGCTCACCGAGATGTGCAGCCCCACCAGGTACTGCCGGGGGCCGTCCGGCGGGTCGTAGCTGTACAGGGTGCTGGCGTCCAAGCTGGCAGGCAGCTTGTGGTAGGGGCGCCAGAAGCCCTTGTAGATGTGCGAGGACAGCCCAAACGGCGGCATCCAGTCGCTCAGGCCACCGATGCAATAGGACACCCGGGCGGCCTTGGCGCAGGCGCTCAGGTAGCCGTTGCTCTGGGCGTCCGTCCACGCGTTGGCGTTCATCATCGTGCGCTTGTCGCTCACCGACCGATCGGCCGGGTGCGGCAGGTTGTTGATGGCGTTCAGCCCGTCCCGCCACGCGGACTGGGGGATGCCCGACTCGAACCACGGCAGGCCCAGCGGGCTGGTGCGGGTGGCCTGCACGAAGGCGCACCAGGCGCGCAGCCGAGCCGGGCTGTTCACGCCCACGTCCTCGCAGCTCGGCTGGATGGCCTGGATGGTGCCGTTGCCGCCCGTCAGCGGGGGCACCATGGGCGCCAACTGGCTCTCCTGCGGCGGCGGCGGAGGCGGCAGCCCCGGCGGGAGGCCGCCCGGCCCCGGGTGGATCATCAGCTCACCGCGGGCCGCGTCGGCGGTGGCGATCCAGTCGGGGGTGTCGCAGGCCGCGGGGCTCCGCCCGCCGTTGAGGCTGCGGGTCACCTTGTGAGCCAGATCGGCGAGCAGCGCGGCGTAGGTCGGGCGGTCGCCCAGGGCGTGGGCCTCCACCTCCACCCAGCGGGCGCCGCGATCCGCGCCGCCGCTCAGCGCCGGCCGGGTGAGGTTGATCCGAGCGCGCACACCCAGCATCGGGTCGATCCGGTCCGCGGGCACGGGCAGTCGCAGCGTCCCGTCATCCGCCGACCACACGCCCTGCCCGACCACCGAGGCCGACGCCGCGAACTGGGCGCACACCTGGCGGGCGAGGGTGTCCGGGTGCACGGCGCGGGCGACGCCGAAGGCGCCGTCCGCCCGCGGATCGGCGTCCGTGGACTCGAACAGGCTGGGGCAGCGCTCACCGTCGCTGCCCACCGGCCCCACCCGCAGCGTCACCGAGGTGTCGTCGCCGAAGGGCAGCAGCTCGGCGGACACGTCGCCGAAGCCGTAGTGGGCCCCGGTGCCGGTGAGCAGGCGCTCACCGCGCAGCTCCACCAGATCACCCTCACGCAGCACGGTGCGGCTGCTCAGCGGCATGCCGTCGGGGCCGAACAGGCCCTCGACCACGGGCGGGGCGCCCAACCCACAGGCCGCGGCGGGCTCGTCGGGCAGGCCGGGCAGGGGGAAGGGCGCCGCCGGGGTCTCGCGGCCCCAGCGCAGGTAACGCCGCAGCCGCTTGAGATCAGCCGTGTCCACGGCGCCGTCGCCGTTCACGTCGGCGGCGGGCTGGCAGGTGAGGTACAGCGCCTCGCCCGCCAGCCAGGCGGCCAGCAGATCGGCGTCGGCCCGGTCCACCTGCCCGTCCTCGTCCACGTCGCCGCGGATGAAGGGCAGCCCGGTGACCTGCAGGCCAGGGCCCACCGGCTGGTCGCCCGCGGCGCTCTCGAGCACCACGGCGCCCGCAAGGGCCGCGGCGTCGCCGCGGGGCGTGTGAAGCACCAGGTGCTGCTCGCCCTGGTCCTGGATGACCGCGCGCTCGCCGGCCACCCGGGCGCCGCGCACACCGTCCAGGTGGGTGCCTTCGATGATGACGGTGATCCCGTCGGCGTCGACGCGGGGCTGCACGCAGGCGCCGTCGGGTGGAGGGACCCAGCCGTCGGCGACGGCAGGCAGCGGGCTCAGGGCGCCCGCCAGGGCCAGGGTGAGGATCGGTCGGGATCGACGGAACATTCGGGCCTCCGAAGTGGGCCAGCGCTGCCAGCGAGCGCCGGTTCACTCCCCCATTCGCGGGGCCCGCCCGTGACCTTTCTCAGTGGGCCCACATTTCTCCGAGCGGCCGGCGTCAGCACCCCGTGCAAGCCCCCCCCAAAGGGTCTCCCGCCTCGATCTACCCCGCCCGCTTGTGGCACACAGCGCCGATGAACAGCGACTACTCGATCGTGTTGGCCGGCGGCGGCGGCCGCACCGTGTGGGGCCTGAGCCTGCTGCGCGAGCTCGACCTCCTGCAGCCGCAGGAGTGGGCGGGCGTGAGCGCGGGCGCCGCCATGGCGGTGTTCGCCGCCAGCGGCCGGGCCGAGGCGGTGATGGACTTCTTCCTGGCCGCCGCCGAGCGCAACCACGCCAACGTGCACTGGGGGGCGTGGGCCCGCGGGGGGCGCCTGTTCCCCCACGAGGGCATCTACCGCGCCACCCTGGCCCACGCGCTGGCGGAGGGGGGCTTCCAGGCCCTGCAGCAGGCGCCGCCGGTGCGGGTGCTGCTGGCCTGGATGGAGCCGGGTCACCCCAAGGTGCGCCGGGCCGCCGCCGCGCTGCGCGAGTACGGGCAGCGCAAGAAGGCGGGCATCATCCACGGGCCCGACGCACCGCCGCTGGGGCTCGGCTACGAGGTGTTCACCTGCCAGGACGCCGCCGACGCCGGCGAGGTGGTGGATCGCATCATCGACACCTCGGCCACTTGGCCGGTGACGCGGCTGCGCAAGGCCGACGGGCGGACCTACGTGGACGGCGGGCTGGTGGAGAACGTGCCAGTGCGCGCGTTGTCGCCCGCGGCGCAGGCGGGCAAGGTCATCGTGCTGCTGTCGCGGCCCACGCCCACGCCGCCACCCAGCGCCACGCGGCTGTACCTGGCGCCCCAGGGGCCCCTGCCCCTGCCGAAGTGGGACTACACCAGCCCCGACAAGCTGCGGGCCACCGAGGCCCTGGGGCGGGCCGCCGGCCAGCAGCACCGGGCCACCATCGAGAGGTTCCTGCAGGCATGATCCGCTGGACGTTCAAGCTGCCCACCGAGGCGCCCGTGACCCTGGCGGCGCAGGCCTTCGAGCAGGTGCTCGGCCCGCTGCGCTGCCCCGCGCACGGCAAGCCGGCGGCGGTGTCGTTGGCGCCCATCGCGGGCGGCGTGGCGGTGACGATCACGAGCTGCTGCGACGCGCTGGACGGCCTGTGCCGGGCCCGCCTGGAGCGCCCCGAGGGCTGACGGGGGCGAGCGTCCAGCCTGTCAGGCTGTTGGAATTCGCGGACCGAGCGAACGGCCCTGTGGGGCCGCGGATCCAAGGCGCCGGCCCGCAGGCGATGCCGAAGCATCGTCGAGGAGACGGCAACGTCGGAGCCGCGGATTCCACGGGGTCGGCTCGCGACGGGAGCGATTTTCAACAGCCTGTCAGCGCGGCGGGATGGAGTAGGTCACTGTGGCATGGGCGAAGGGCGCGCTCGCGTCGCCCCCGTGGATGTGCACCTCGGCCACCGCCAGCCGGGACCCCAGCTTCATCAGGCGGGCCACGCAGCGCAGCGTGCCCGGGTCGGGCTTGCGCATGAAGTGCATGCTCAGGTGGGTGGTGACCGCCAGCGCCTTGGGGCCGATGTTGGCCAGGATCAGCAGGTAGGTGGCCGCGTCGGCCAGGCCCATGAGCGTGGGGCCGCTCACCGTGCCCCCCGGCCGCAGGTGGCTGTCGCTGGCCGTCAGCCCCAGCGTGATGGACCCCTGTTCCAGGGCCAGGAGGCTGAACCCCAGCGCATTGGCCTGGGGGAACTCCTCGGCCAGGAAGCGTTCGAGGGCTGGGATGTCCATGGCGAGCACGGGGGCCTCGGGGGGTGGCGGTCGAGCCCGAACGGTGCCACAGGCGAGCGCCCGAGCGCAGCCCCGCTGGGCCGATGGAAGGAAGCGAAGCAATCGGAGGGAAGCGGGGCACCGGGAAGGTTGAGCGGCGCTGCCCGGCGGCCTACCATCGAACCGAGCCTGCTTTCCAGAGGGGGGAGCGCCCGTGCGGCGTGGGGTCATCGCCATGAGCGTCGCCGGCCTGCTGGCCGGCCCGGCCCTCGCGGGCCCGCCCGCGGCGTCCGCCCCCGATCCCGCCGTGGTCCGCCAGGTGGAGGGCCTGGCCGCCGAGGCGGAAAAGGCCTTCGCAGCCGGAGACTTCCAGACCGCGGTGGACCGCTACGCGCAGGCCCACGCCCTGGATCCCAGCGCCGCGCTGCTGCTCTACAACATCGCCTTCATCTACGACCGGCACCTGGCCCAGCCGGCGCTGGCCGTGACCTTCTATCGCAAGTACCGCGAGACGCCGAAGGCCGAGGTGCGACGGATCATCAAGGCCAGCGAGCGCATCGAGGCCCTGCAGATCGAGCTGGCCCAGGCCGAGGCCGACCAGGCCGCGCAGGCGGCCGAGGCCGCAGCGGCGCAGGAGGCCGAGCGCCGGGCGGCGCTGCTGGCGCAGGCGGAGTCCGAGGCCGATGAGGCGGCGCCCACCGTCTATGTGTTCCGCCCGCTGGACGACCGCCGCAGCAAGTGGTCGCGGGCCGTGGGCTGGACCCTGCTGGGCGTGGGCGTGGCCGGGCTGGCGGGCGGGGGCTTGCTGGCCTGGCAGGCCGACGAAGCCCAGGCGGACTTCGACGCGGCGCGCACGGCCCGAGCCAAGGCCGCCGCCAAGGACGAGGGGCGCGGCTACGCAGTGGGGGCCGATGTGGCCATCGCGGCGGGGTTGGCCAGCCTGGTGGGCGGGGCGGTGCTGCTGTGGCTGGCCGACGAACCGGGGACCTTGCGCCCCGAGCCCGTCGTCCCGGGTGTCATGCCCGCGGCCACGCTGACGGCCGAGGGCGCGGCCCTGGGTCTGCAGGGGGTGTTTTGAGCGCCTGGCTCTGCACCCGCTGCGGCGATCTGTTCGACGCCGAGCACGACCGCTGTCCCCACGACGGCGCCAAGGTGGTGAAGGACCGCCGCGCCCACACCGTGGCCGACCGCTATCAGGTGGACCGCCTGCTCGGGGTGGGCGGCATGGGCAGCGCCGTGTGGTCGGCGTGGCAGGTGGGCACCGAGCGGCCCGTAGCGCTGAAGCTGCTGCCCCAGCCCGATCAGGCAGCCCGCGACCGCTTCGCCCGCGGCGCGCGCATCGCCAGCAACCTGAGCCACCCCAACATCGTCGTGGTGCACGACTACGGCGAGGTGGACGACGGGCTGTTCCTGGTGATGGAACAGCTCGAGGGCATGATGCTCACCGACCGCCTGGCCCAGGGGCCGGTGCCGCTGGATGAGGCGCTGGACATCCTGGATCAGCTCCTGCGCGCGCTGGCCCACGCCCACGGCAAGCAGGTGGTGCACCGGGATCTGAAGCCCGACAACCTGTTCCTGGTGCCGCAGGAGGACGGGCACCTGGTGAAGGTGCTGGACTTCGGCATCGCCCGCTTCGCCGACGACGTGGAAGAGACCTCGGAGCTGGCCGAGCGGCTGGGCGTGGCCGTCACCGGCACCCACCTGGTGTGCGGCACGCCGCAATACATGGCGCCCGAACAGATCCTGGCGGGCGCTATCGACGGGCGCACCGATCTGTACGCCGTGGGCGTGCTGGCATACCGGCTGCTGGGCGACCGGCTCCCCTTCCCCGACCGCGACGTGCCCAAGCTGCTGCGGGCCCACGTGAAGGAGACGCCGCCCGATCTCACAGAGCTCACCGGCGGCGCCGTACCCGCAGAGGTCGCGCAGGTGGTGGCGCAGGCGCTGGCAAAGGACCCGGCGGAGCGGCTGGCCTCGGCCCGTGACATGCGGCGGGCGCTGTGGCAGGCCCGCGCGGCCGTGGGGCTGCTGTCGCCCGACGCCCCGCTGCCCAGCATGGAGCACCGTCTGCTGTCGAACCCGGGCTACACCCCGCCGCCCGGCGCGCTGCACCCGCCCTCGGGCGAGCTGCCCACGCCGGGCCCCATGCCCGGCCGCCCCTCGGACTCGTGGGCGGCCTCGGGTGAGACCGCCGCCAGCGCGGAGCGGCCGGCGGTGGTCCGCCACAGCCCCTGGCCCTGGGCCATTGTGGCGGTGTTGCTGTTGGGTGGCCTCGCGCGCCTGCTGCTGAGCGGGGGCGACAAGGCCCCGACCGAAGGCGTCGCGGCCGCCGCCCAGGGCCCTGTGCAGACGTCGGTGACCGCGCCAACGGCCCTCGCCCCTGCAGCACAGGAGGCTCGGCTCACTGACGCCGGTGCGGTCGCGGCCGACCTGGCCGATATGGCGGCCGAGGACGCCGGCGCCGACGCTGGGCCCGGTGGGGGACCCGACGCGGCGGTGGCCGAGGGCGACCCGGCCGGAAAGCCCGCGGTCCCCAAGCGGCGCCGGCGGCGAGCCGCCCCCGCTGCCGAGCGACCCACCCGGCCCGCCCGGACCCCCCGGAGCGGCCCGCGCATCAAGGCGCTGGACGAGCTGTAGCCCGACTCAGGTCGGGCCGACGGGCGGGTCTCCCGCCAGCGTCACCCGGATCATCCGCCGGTGCTGGAAGCCGTAGTCGTTGGTGGGCCGGTGCAGCGTGGCCCGGTTGTCCCAGAAGGCCACCGACCCCGGCTGCCAGCGGAAACGGCAGGTGAACTCGGGGGTGGTGGCGTGGCGCCACAGGAACTCGAGCAAGGTGGCGCTCTCGGCGGCGCTCAGCTCGACGATGCGGGTGGTGAACAGCCGGTTCACGAACAGCCCCTTGCGCCCGGTGACCGGGTGGACGCGCACCACCGGGTGCACCACCGGCGGGTTGGCGCGCACGGCGGCCCACAAGGGGTGCTCGGGGGGCGCCTCGGCCAGGCTCTCCTTGAACCCGTGGGCGAAGCTGTGCTCGGCGTGCAGCCCGTCCAGGAACGCCTGCATGGGCGGCGAGAGCGCGTCATAGGCCGCCTTGCTGCTGGCGAACCAGGTGTCGCCGCCCGCCGCCGGCACCACCTGTGCGGTGAGGATGCTGCCCAGCGGAGGTGCCGGCATGAAGGTCATGTCGGTGTGCCACAGCTCGATCTTCGAGGGGCGCTCGCGGGTGTGCTCCAGCACAGCCACCGCCGGGTGATCGGGGTGTGGGTAGGCCGGGTGCGCCGACAGCGTGCCCAGGGACTGGCCCAGGGCCTCCAGGCGGCCCGCGTCCAGGCGCTGGTCGCGGAAGAACAACACCTCGTGCTCGGCCAGGGCGGCCATGAGGGCGACCTGCTGCTCCACGGCCAGCCCGCCCGCCAGATCCAGCCCGGCGACCTCGGCCCCCAGGGCACCGGCCACGGGCCGCAGCTCAAAAGCCGTTTGCATCGGACCCCCCGTTGCGTGTCAGTGGTGGGGCGATGCTCGCGCCGGGGTGCGGCGAGCGCAATCTCCGAGAGTTCCCTGCCCCACTGGGAGAACGCCTTTGATGATCGCCCGCCTGCCGGCTCTGGCCCCGTGGGCCCCCGCGCTGGGGATGCTGGCGCTGCTGGCCACGCCCGCCGCGGCGCGCCCGCCTGGCCCCGCCGGGCTGTGCGCCGCCTGGCCCGAAGCGGCCGCCTGTGCCGAGCAGCGCCTGAGCTGCGACGCCTGCCATACCACCCCGCCGGCCCGCGATGTGTTCGGGCAGAGCGTCGAGGCGGCGCTGGCGCCGGGGGCGCCCCGCCCGCTGAGCGACGAGGCCTTCGCCGCGGCCCTGCCCGCCGCCCTGGCCGCCGTGGCCGACGAGGACGCCGACGGCGACGGCCACGGCAACCGGGCCGAGCTGGCCGCCGGCACCGATCCCGCCGACGCCGGCAGCGTGCCCGGCGGGCAGGGCCCCACGCGCTGCGCGCGCAGCACCAACCCCCGCTGGGACGTGTGCGGCTACGACGCCGAGTATGCCTGGCGGAAGCTGAACCTGGACGTGTGCGGCCAGCAGCCCGACTACGCCCTGTTGCAGACCTTCCGCGGCCTGGACACCGCGGGCCAGGATCAGGCCCTCTCGGAGTCGCTGGTGAGCTGCCTGGCCAGCGAGTTCTGGCGCGGGCGCGACGGGGTGCTGTGGCGGCTGGCCCACGCGAAGATCCGGCCCCTGCAGGCCATCAAGGCGGGCCGGGGTGCGGGGCCGGTGCCCCTGGCCGACTACGACCACGACTACGCGCTGTTCGCATACACCCAGTCGGGGGAGCGCGACGCCCGCGACGTGCTGCTGGCCGACTACCACGTGCGGGTGAGCGCCGGCGCGCCCACCACCTACACCCAGGTGGACACGCTGGCCGGCCAACAGACCCCGGCCGGGCGGCGCAACGGCATGCTCACCACGCGGTGGTTCTTCGTGATCAACACCATGTTCACGGCCGTGCCGCGCACGACGGCGGCGCAGGCCTACCGCGCCTACCTGGGCCTCGACATCGCCCACAGCGAGGGGCTGGTGGCCCCCGACGCGCCGCTGGTGGACTACGACGACAAGGGCATCACGGCGCCCGCGTGCGCGGCCTGCCACGAGACGCTGGACCCGCTGAGCTACCCCTTCAGCCGCTACTGGGGCATCGCCGGGGGCCTCACCGCCGCCTACGATCCCAGCCGGATGCAGCGCTTCGGCGCCGAGGAGGGTGCGCGGATCCAAGAGGTGCCCGAGGCGGGGCATCTGTTCGGGCAGCCGGTGGCCGATCTGAACGCCTGGGCCCGAGTGGCCGCCGACAGCGACGCCTTCGCCCAGGCCACCGTGCGCGACTACTGGCGCATCCTGGTGGGGCACGATCCGCTGCCCCAGGAAGAGGACGAGTTCGAGGCGCTGTGGCGGGCCTTCGGGCCCGAGCACGGCTACCGCGTGGAGCGCATGCTCCAGGCCCTGGTGCGGACGGAGGCCTACGGTGTCCCGTGAGCTGAAGGTGGGCCTGCTGGCCCTGGCGCTGGCGTTGAGCGCCGGCTGCGATGACGGCGGCGGCAGCGCAACGCCGGCGGGCGACGCGGCGATCGGTGGCACTGGCGGGGCCGGCGGGCGGGCGGGGCCGGCGGGCGGGCGGCGCTGGCGGGCGGGCGGGCGGCGCGGGCGGCGCGGGCGGGCGGTGCTGGCGGCGGCGCGGGGGCGCGGGGGCACGGGCGGCGCCCCGCCGGTGATCCCCGAGTCCTACGCCTCGCTGAAGAACAACCTGCGCTTCAAGGCGGCCGATCGCTTGAAGGCCGACTGGAGCCGGGCCCTGGGGCTCGAACCCCGGCTGCTGTGCAACGAGCTGAACCTGTTCGACTGCATCGACACCATCCACACGGTGGCCCTGGGCGGCGTGGACGCCTACCAGGCGGGCATCTACCGGCCCTTCGAGGCCACCACCGTCACGGCGCCGATGATCGTGGAGCGGGTGGCGCTGAACGCCTGCAAGGCCTCGGTGGATCGCGATCTGTCCCAGCCGCAGCAGGCGGTGTTCCTGGGCGAGCTGCGCTACGACGGGCAAGGGCGGCTGGTGGACCTGGCGGGGGCCGACGTGGCCGACTACATCGCCCGGCACTACCGGCGGATCCTGCTGCGCGAGCCCACCGACGCCGAGGTGGGCCACCTGCGCCAGCTCTACACCGACGTGGCGGCCCAAGGGGGTGACGCCCCGGCCTATGACTGGGCGATCCTGATGTGCTTCTCGGTGCTTACGAGCACCGAGTCGCTGTTCTACTGAGGAGGCGGACGTGGGCAAGACGACGACCCGCGGCCTGACCCGCCGCCACCTGTTGCAGGCCGGCCTGGCCGCCGGCGCCGGCGCAGCGCTGTGGCCGATGGGCCGGGCCCGAGCGCAGGCCGCCGACCGGAAGTTCCTGATCGTCATCACCGCCACGGGGGGCGCCAGCATCCTGGACTTCGGGCTGGTGACGCCGGCGTCGCTGTGTCCGAACGCGGCGGTGCTGAACGCCTACCCCGACGCGCAGGTGCAGCAGCTCGAGGGCTCACCCTTCCGCTTCATGGATCAGCAGCTTCGTGACCTGGGCCCCCTGCCCTATCGGGGGCCAGCGAACCACAGCGACTTCGTGCGCCGCCACGCGCAGGACATGCTGATCGTGACCCACACGGGCACCAGCGTGAACCACCAGGTGGCGCAGAAGCGTAGCCTGACGGGCAACGACGCCTGGGGCGGGCGCACCCTGCAGGAGGCGGTGGCCACGGCCTTCGGCGAGGGGCTGCCGCTGCCCAACGTGAACATGGGCAGCGCGGGCTACATCGAGCCCGGCATCGACCCCACGGTCCCCGGCTGGGCCCGCCACGAGCCCGTGGTGGACGCGCGCTTCTGGCCCCTGGGCCTGGACGGGGTGCAGGGCCTGCAAGAGGGCGTGCCCGGCAAGGACCTGGTGGCCCTGGCGCGCCGGGTGCGCGACGAGCGGCTGGATCCCGACAGTGAGTTCACCCGCACCTTCGAGCGCTCGGCGGCGCTTCAGCGCTGGCTGCGGCAGCGCGGCACCCAGCAGCCCGCGCTGGAGGCCGCGGGCCTGCTGGACCGGCTGAACATCATCCCCGACCAGCCGGGTGTGCCCATCTCGCGGTTCGGCATCGGCCAGGCACCCGAAGCGGCCCAGCTCCGCGACACCTTCCCGCTCTACTTCAGCGATCCCCTCGAGGGGCAGGCCGCGCTGGCCTTCCTGCTGCTGAAGAACCGGGTGAGCAACGTGGTGACCCTGGGGCCCAACCTGTCGCCCCTGGTGGGCGGGCAACAGATCGTCGACAGCCCGCCGCTTGCCTTCGACTTCAGCCACACCAGCCACCGTGGCACCCAGGCGCTCATGTGGTCGCGCCTGCTCAGCGTCATGGATCGGCTCATCGGGCTGCTGAAGGCCACGGAGTACGGCGGCGGCGAGAGCCTGTGGGATCGCACGCTGATCTACGTGGCCACCGAGTTCGGGCGCACCCGCAACCGGGCCGCCAACGCCGGCGACTTCGGCAGCGGCCACCACCTGAACAACGGCTCGCTCATCGTCTCGCCGATGGTGCGCGGCAACACCGTGCTGGGCGGGGTGGATCCCACCACGCTCATGACCTACGGCTTCGATCCGCAGACGGGGGCCCCCGATCCCGGGCGACAGATGGCCGAGGCCGATCTGTTCGCCGGCATCCTGCAGGCGGTGGGGGTGGATACAGGCCCCGCTGGCCTGCCCGACCTGCGGGCCATGCGGCGGGCCTGACCGAGGACTACTGGCGGGGCCCCGTGCCGCGGATGACCTGCGGCACGAAGCCCTGCAGGTCCAGCGCGCCGTTGGCGCTCTCGTGCACCACCGCCTGCACGTCGGGGAACACACCCCAGTAGTTCTCGCGGGCGTTCACCCGCCCCGCCGAGTACAGCGCCGCCGAGAGTTGGATGTCCTGCAGACCGCTGGTGCGATACCACACGGTCTGCAGCCAGGTGGTGGGGGTCTGCCCCACGTTGGTGTTGCGCTCGGCGTAGGTGCGCAGCCGGTCCAGGCCGGCGGGCACCGCCACCCACTCGGTACTGTCGCGGCTCCAGGTGCGCAGCGTGGCGCCGGTGTCACCCCGGCGCAGGCCGCCGGTGTTGCGCAGCGGCCCGCCCTCGGAGAAGCGCACCTGGGCGCGCTCGATGGGGCCAGGCGCCACATAGGTGCCGCTCTCGGTGACGCGCCCGTCGTTCAGCACGTCATTGGCCGAGGTGTTGGCGCTCGCCGAGCCCATGCCGTTGGCCCCCGGTCCACCGGCCGGCGCGTTGCCGAACAGGTTGCAGCGGTTCACCGTGCCCGAGGGCTCCAGGTTGGAGCCGGTGGCCTGGAACCAGACCCCCGCGCCGCCGTTGGCCTGGATGTCACTGTCGGTCAGGACCACGCTGGCCAGCCCCGTGACCACCACGCCGTCCTCGCCACTGCCGCTGATGTCGCAGAAGTGGAGCGCGGCGCCGAGGGCGGTCACGTCCACCCCCCGCGTGCCGCTGTCGGTGACGGTGGCGTCTTCGAGGGTGCTCGCGCTGTCGATCCACACGCCCCGCTCGCCGTTGCCCTGGATGACCGCCCCCGCCACCGTCGCCGGCGCCAGGAGGCGCACCCCGTCCACCGTGTTCGCCAGGCTGCGCAGGCGCTCGAAGCGCGGCTCACCGCCGTTGGCCACCAGACCGATGTGGCCGTCGCGCACGGTCAGATCTGCCGCCAGGAACCCGGCGCCACGGGCGTCCAGGCCCACCTCCGCGCCCACCACCTGGGTGTGGGACAGCCGGCTGTCGGGCCCGTACACGTCGATGCCCTGCCACGCACGGCCGTCAATGTCGGAGGGCACGTCGGGCACGAAGCGCACGGGCGCGTCGGCCGTCCCGTCGAGGACCAGCGCCCCGCGCGCGGTGAGCGTGTACTCCCCCACCCCGTCGCCGTCCTGGTCGATGGGGGCCACCCGAACGGTGGTGCCCGCCTCGATCTGCAGGCTCGCCCCGACGTCGACGCTCACGTCGCCGGTGAGCCAGACGGTGCCGCGCCACACCGTGGGCTCGGTAATGGCCCGCCCCATGTAGGGGCCAAAGGCCCAGTCGTCGGCGAAGGGCACGCCCATGAAGCCCTGGAAGTCCAGCCGCGACGGCTGGCTGAACTGCACGTCGTCGAGCACGAGTGGGAAGTCGCCCAGGTAGTTGTCGCGGGCGTCGCTGGCGGCTCCCAGGTGCCCCACGGTGATCTGGCGCACACCGCCGTTGTCGGCCCGGTACAGCAGCGCCAACACCCGCATGGTGGGCGCCTGACCCACGTTGGTGTTGCGCTCGGCGGCCACCTGCAGGCCCTCCTGCCCGTCCCCCAGCGGCACCCACTCGTTGGCGTCGCGGCTGAAGCTGCGCAGCGTGACCCCGCGCACGTCCCGCAGGTAGCCGTTGTTCCGCAGGGGGCCGCCCTCGGAGAAGCTCACCTGCGCGGCCAGGATCCGCCCACCGTCGGGGGCCCGCCAGGTGCCCGAGGTGCTCACGCGGCCGTCATTCAAGCTGTCCGAGACGGCCAGCGCGGGGTTCACGTAGGCGTAGGTGGTGCTCCCTTGGCCGCCGTTGCCGTGGATGTTGCTGCGCCGCACCGCCACGGTCGGGTTGTTGTTGTTGCGCACCTGCAGGCGCACGCCCTCGCGCCCGTTGTCGACGATCTGATGGCGCTCGACGCTGCCCGCCACCGCCTCGAGGGCGAAGAAGCCCTCGGCGCCGTTGGCGCGCATGCTGCCGTCGGTGGCGTTCACCTGCCCGCCCTGGGCGAACAGGCCGCACTCGGTGTTGCCGTCGAAATGGACCTCGCTGAAGGTCGCCGTGGCCGACGTCAGCATGCCCCCGCAGCGGCCGCAGCCCCGGAATGCCCCCCGCTCCAGGGTCAAGGTCGAGCTGGCATCCATCTGCAGCCCCGCCTGTCCGCAGCCGTCTACGGTCACATCGGCGGCCTGAGTGCCCTGGGCGCCGGCAAGCCAAAGGCCGTACCGGCCCAGATCGCTCATGGCCACGTCCTCGATGACGTTGTCGCGGGCGCTGCCGCTCAAGAAGACGCCGGCGTCGCGGGCCTGCCGGATCACCGCGTGCTGCACGCTGGAGCCGTCCTGGATCTGCACCGCCCGGTTGGCGTGGGCGATCTCCACGTGGGTCAGGCTGCTGGCCTGGTCGCCCCGCAGCACGATCCCGCGCCAGGCGCCGGCGCTGGGGTCGTCGCCGAACTCCTGGAACACCACGGGCGCCTCGGCCGTGCCCTGCACCACGAGCTGCCCGTCCACGTCCAGGCCGTACTCGCCCACGCCGTCGCCGTTCTGGTCCACCTGCACCACCTGGATCAGGGTGCCCTCGCCGATGGTCAGGGTGTGGCCGGGCAGCACCCGCACGGTGCCGGTGACGGTCACCGAGCCGGTCCAGAACTCGCTCTCGATGTCGCCGAAGGCCACCCGCTGGTCCTGGAAGCTCACCGCCCGCACGGCCTCGCTCACCTGCCCGATGCCGTCGCGCACCTGCATGCGCAGGGTGTACTGGCCCTCGGCGGGGTACTGGTGCTCGGCCACCTTCTCCACGGCCCACTCAGTGTCCCAGGCGCCGTCGTCCTCGAAGTCGAAGCGCACCTGCAGGGCCTCGACGGGCGTGTAGTCGTCGGTGACCCCGCGGGCGTCCACCCGCACATCACGCGGGCCGAAGGGGATGGCCGTGAACCGGGCCTGCGGGGCCTCGTTCAACACCCGCAGCAGCGCGGCGTCGCTCACGGCGGTATCCCCGGTGTCATCGATGGCCTGGGCCACCAGCCGCAGGTCGCTGCCCGTGGCGGCGTCCTGCGGCACCGTCACCTGCAGCGCCCAGGGCGGCCCGTCGTCGGCGGCCACCGCCTGGCCGTCCAGCAGCAGCACCACCTGCACCACGTCGCGTCCGGGCGCCGCCCGGGCCTCCACCTCCACGTCCACGACCTCGCCCTGCGTGGTCTCGCGCACGCCCTGCGGCCGCACCAGGCGCACCGTGGGCGCGCTGGCGCTCGCGATGCCCACCTGGCAGCGGGCCGTGGCCTGCCCGCCCGCGTCGTCCACCACCGTCAGCTCCACGGCGTACGCGCCCGGCGCGTCGAAGGTGTAGGCCACGCTGGCGTTCAGGCCCGTGTCGATGGGATCGGCGTCGCCGAAGCGCCACCGAAAGGCGAAGATCTCGCCGTCGGGGTCGCTGGAGCCGGCGGCGCTGAAGTCCAACGGCTCCCCTTGGCGCCCCGTCTCGGGGCAGGTCAGCCGCGGGACGGGCGCCCGGTTGGGCACCGGCAGCACCGTCACCGCCACCGCCGGCGACAGGGTGCCGGCCAGCGCCGCGGCCACCGTGGTGGCGCCCACCGCCTGGCCCATCAGCCGCCCCTGGCTGCCCGGCGCGTTCGACACCGGTGCCACCGCCGGATCGTTGCTGGTCCACTGCACCAGCGCCGTCAGGTCAGCCTCGCCGCCGTCGCTGTAGCGGCCCGTAGCGGTGAGCTGCAGGGCCTCGCCCACAACGACCTGCACGGGCGCCGGGGTGACGGCCACGGCCACCAGCACCGCGTCGGTGACCTGCGCGGGCACCTGCACCGCCAGGCCCTGCCACGTGGCCACGAGCGCCGCGCCCCCCACGCCCGCCGCGCGCACGGCCCCGGGACCGGTCACCGCGAGCACCGCCGGGGTGTCGCTCACCCACTCGGCGTCGGCGGTCACGTCCCGGCGGCTGCCGTCGTCGAACACTGCTGTGGCCACCAACCGGGCGGTGGCGCCCAACGCCAGCTCCAGCGCCTGCGGGGCCACCTCCAGCGCGGCCAGCTCGGGCGCCGTCACCGTCACCACGGCGCTGGCGGCGCGGCCCTCCAAGGTCGCGGTGATGCGCGTCTCGCCGGCGCGCAGGGCGGTCACCACCCCGCCCACCACGGTGGCCACCGCCGGGTTCGCCGAGGCCCACTGAGCCTGGTCGCTCACATCCTGCTGGCTGCCGTCGTTGAAGCGCGCCTGGGCCTGCAGCGCGCCTTCGTTGCCCTGGGCCAAGGTCAGGGCCTCGGGCGCCAGGGTCAGACCCTCCAACGCCAGCCCCAGCACCTCGACGGCCAGCGGCGCGCTGACCACCTCGCCCGCGCCGTCGCCCATGGCTGCCCGCACCGCCCCCGCGCCGGGCGCCAGGCCGAGCACCTGGGCGGCGCCGCCCACCACCCCCAGGATCGCGGGGGTGTCGCTGCGCAGCTCGGCCTGTTCGGTCACATCGGCCACGGCCCCGTCGCTGTAGGTGCCCTCGACGGCCACCGCCAGCGCGCCGCCTACCACCACCTGCGCCGGGCCCGGCTCAGCCAGCCCCACGCTCAGCCGCTCCAGGGCCGCGGGCCCCACGGTCAGCGCCACGGGCAGGCTGGCCAGCCCGTCGCGGGTGGCCGTGATCTGGGTCACGCCCGGCGCGGTGGCCTGGAACACGCCGCCGGCCGCGGGGAAGCCCCCCACCCCGGGGTTGCTGCTGGCCCACTGGACCTCGCCGGTCACGTCGCGCTCGGCGCCGTCAGACCAGACGCCTACGGCCGTCAGCGCCGCCGTGCGCCCGGCGGGCACGGGCGCGGCGGGCACCGTGACCACGACGCGCTCCAGCACCCCCGCCTCGACGGTGATCCGCGCCGGCAGCGAAGCCACCCCCTCGTAAGTCGCCGTAATCAAAGCCTCACCCGCCGCCAGGCCGGTGACGCGCCCCTTCTCGCCGGCGGCGTCACTCACGGCCGCGAACTGGGGGCTCAGGCTCCGCCAGGTCGCCGCTTCGGTCACGTCCAGGCGGTTGCCGTCGTTGTACTCGGCGAAGGCGCGCAGCGCCCGCCAGGCCCCCACCTGCACGCTGGCCGGGCTGGGCTCGATGGCCACCGCCACCACCTGGATGCCCTGCACCTGCAAGGTGGCGGGCAGGCTGACCAGGCCGTCGAACTCACACAGCACCTGGGTGCGCCCGGCCTCCAGGCCGATGATCAGCCGCGCGTCGCCCTCCAGGGGCCCCACCGCGGCGATCTGGCCATTCGCCGTGCGCCAGGCGCAGACGGCCGTGAGGTCCTCCTCGGCGCCGTCCGACCACAGGCCCGTGGCGGTGAAGGCCTGCGTGCCCCCCACCACCACCAGCGCGTCGGTGGGGGCCAGCTCGATGGCGGTGAGTTCGGGCACTGGCACGCCCCCCATGCCGCCTTCGCCGCCAGCGCCACCCGCGCCGCCCATGCCCCCGGCGCCACCCGCGCCCCCTTCGCCGCCCATGCCGCCCATGCCGCCGTCGCCGCCCGCGCCGCCGGCTCCCATGTCCATGGGGTTGGCCATGTCCATCGGACGCGCCATGTCCTGGGGCGCGCCCTCATCGACCGGCTGGCCCATGTCTTCCGGGGCGGCCATGTCCGGTGGGCTCACATCCGCGGCGCCCCCCGCGCCCCCGGCACCGCCTTCACCGCCCACCCCGCCGCCGCCGGCCCCGCCCACGGCCATGTCGCCGCCGGCGGGCGGGCTGGTGCCCCCCCCGTCGTCACAGCTCCACAGCGCCAGGCCCAGCAGGGCAAGCCACAGCAGTCGTCGCCCAGCGTGCATCGGGGGCGCTCCTTCGTCAGCGAGGGCCGCAGGCCTTGGCAGGCATCATCGGGAGCCCGCCCGGTGGGAACAACCCACAACGCCGTGGGGGGTGCGCCCTGGTCAACCCGCGAACGGGCTGCCACCCTGGCCCCAACACGCGTGCCGGGGGGCCAATGCGCCACATCGCCTTCATGTCGCTGGGGCTCGCCGCCTCGGCGCTGACCGCCTTCAACCTGGCCGCCTGCGACGACGGCCCAGCCGACCCGGCTCACCCGTCCGTCGACGCCACGGCGCTCGATGGCGCCCCGGCAGACGCTTCGCTCCACGACGCAGGCCTGACCGACGGCCCCCTGCTCGACCGCGGGGCCCCGCCCGACGCCGAGCCGGACGCGCTGCCGCCCTGCGGAGGCCCCTGCCCGGTGGGCGCCACCTGCACCGGCGACGAGCAGCGCTGCGTCCCCGGCCCGGCCCCTCCGCCGCGGGGCCCGGTGGCCGCCGACGCCACCCTGTGCTTCTCGGAGCACGAGGTCCCGTACGGCGACGACCCCGCCGAGCAAGCCCGGCAGGCCGCCTGGTTCGCCGCCCTCGGGCGCATGGGCGTGCGCACCCTGCGCCAGCAGTTCCAGTGGCACCGCATCGAGCGCGCGCCGGGCGACTTCGACTGGAGCCTGCCCGACGGCCGCGTCGGCGCCGCCGATCTGCACGGGGTGGAGACCCTGGCCCTGCTGGGCTACGGCAACTACTGGGCCAGCGCCCTGGCGGCCGAGCACCGCGACCCGTATTACCCGCCCGACGACCCCCAGGACTTCGCCCGCTTCGCCGCCGCCTTCGCCGCCCGCTACCCGCAGATCACCCGCTTCGAGATCTGGAACGAGCAGAACGCCGGCTACCGCTTCTGGAAGCACCCCGACGGCCCCTCGGGGCAGCCCGACCGCTACGCCGATCTGCTGGTCGCCACGGCCCAGGCCATCCGCGCCGTGCGCCCGGACGCGGTGGTGGGCTTTGGCGGGCTGTTCTACCTGCCGCAGGCCATCATGGGCGGCGAAGCCTTCCTGGAGGGCGCATACGCCGCCCGGCCCGACGTGGGTCAGGCCTTCGACGCCCTGGCCTGGCACCCCTACAGCTTCTACCCGCCCCTGGATCCGCCCGAGCGCGACACGCCCCGCGGCCCTGTGGACCTGTACCCGGTGGACGTCACCGCCGCGCGCCTGCAGGCGATCATGACCGCGCACGAGGGCCCGCAGGCCGTCGAGAAGCCCTTGTGGATCACCGAGTTGGGGTGGCCCTCGGTGATGGGCCTGGACGAGGCCCGCCAGGCCGACTACCTGGCCCGCGGCTGGCTGCTGGCCCTGGCGGGCGGCGTCGACACCTACTGCATCTACCGGGTGCTCGAGCCCGATCCCGCCCGGGACGCGCTCACGCCCTGGGAGCCCAGCTTCGGGCTGCTGCGCTACGACGCCGATCCCCTGGACGACACGCCGCCGGCCGAGAAGCCGGCGGTGGCCCACTTGACCGACCTGCGCCAGGCCCTGGCCGGCCTGCGGTACGCCGCGCGCCGCGACCCCGATCCTCGGCTGCCTCCCGGCGTGCACTGGCTGGTCTTCACGGACGACCAGGGTCAGCACGCCGACGTGCTGTGGGCCGCCAGCGAGCCCGCCGAGGTCGTCGTGCCCCTGGCCGGTTCGGCACAGCTCACCCGCCTGGGCCAGCCCCCCGAGGCCGCCGCCCCGCCCCTGCGGCTGACCCTGGACGGCACCCCGGTGGTCATCCGCCGCTGAGCCGGCGCCGCCCGCGACACCCGCGCGCGTTGACGCCGTGTCACGCTCCGCCCGCTCGCCGGCTCAAGGGGCCATCGACCTGCCCGAGGAGCTGGCCCCATGGCGCTCACCGTCGTTCAGTCCCCCGCCGATCTGCAGACCCCCGCCGCCGCCGACGCCCTGCGTGTCATCGGCTTCTTCGGCGACTTCTCGGCGGCCGCCCGCCGCGCGCGGCCCCATTTCGAAGCCTTCGCCGCCGCGAACCCAGGGCTGGACGTGCGGCTGGTGGACGTAGGCGCCGTGAAGGGCGTGCACACGCAGTTCGGCGTGACGGCCGTGCCTACCGCCATCAGCCTGCGCGGCGAACAGGTGATCCGCACGGTGGCCGGTGAGCAGAAACCCGACTACTACGAGCGGGCCCTGGTGCCGCACGGCGACGCGGCCGACGCCCGTGGCGAGGACGCCCCCAAGCAGCCGCCGGTGACCGTCTACACCAGCCCCACCTGCGTGTGGTGCACCCGCATCAAGCAGCATCTGCGCAAGCACCGGGTGCGCTTCACCGAGGTGGATGTGTCGCGGGATCCGCAGGCCGCCGAGTCCCTGGTGCGGCGCTCCGGGCAGCGCGGCGTCCCGCAGACCGACATCGGCGGCACGCTGATCGTGGGCTTCGATCAGAAGCGCATCGACACGCTCCTCAAGCTGAACTGACCGAAACGACTGGAACCACACGGACCCGTCACGGAGACGAGAAATGAACCTGCAGCCCCTGAACGGCTACGTTCTCATCGAGCAGTCCCAGGCCGAGACCCGCAGCGCGGGCGGGCTGATCCTGCCCGACACCGCCCAAGAGGCCCCCACCCGCGGGATCATCCGGGCCATGGCCGCCGACGCGAGCGACGAGATCGATGTGGGCGACGAGGTCATCTACAAGAAGTACAGCGGCGAGGAGCTGAAGTGGGAGGGCGCCACCTACCGGCTGGTGCCCGCTGGCGACCTGCTGTGCAAGATCGTCGAGACGGACGCCATCCCGGACTGATCCCGCCGTCCGGCGCGGCGCCCTCCCCGGCGTGGCTTGTGGCTCGGCGCCCAGGGTGCCACCCTGAGGGCATGCGCCACCTCGCCATCGCCACCGCTCTGTTGGCCACCACCTTGCTCTCCGCACCGCCAGCGCTGGCCGGTGACGCCGGCAGCCTGGGCCTGTCGGTGGGTGGCATGCTGCTGCTCACCGTGGGCGGCGGCGTGGTCACCTCGGTGCTGTTGGGTCAGGCCGTGACCGATGACGAGAGGGTCCATCCGGCGCTGCGGAACATGGGCTTCGGCTTTGGCGGCGTGAACCTGGCGCTGGGGACGGCGGGGCTCATCGCGGGCGCCTTGGTAGAGGACGAGGACGTGAAGCTCGCCGTGCAGATCAGCGCGGGCGCCTTCGCGGCCCTGGGCCTCACGGGACTGACCTTCGCATTCCTCAGCGACCCGTACCCCGAGCAGCAAGTTGCGCTGGCGCCCCTGACCGGTGGCGGCGCGCTGGCGGTGTGGCAGGGCACGTTCTGACCGCCCCGGCACGGGTCAGGCGTCGTCGCCGGGCTCGGCCTCGGCCGGCCGGCGGGCTCGCTCCTCAGGCGTGGCCGGGGTGACGGCCTGTGAGGCGGCCTTGGTGAAGTTGCGCAGGTTCACCAGCACCAAGACGCCCACCACCGCGCCAACCCCCATGGCCGTGAACTTCCCGGGCAGGGTGCTCAGCAGGCGCGTGTCCCCGTCGAAGTGCAGCCACACCGCGTAGCTGGACAGCTTGAACAGGGCCCACAGGGTCACCGCCTGGGTGATCACCAGGGACAGGATCAGAAACTGCCAGCGGCCGGGCAGCATGGCGGTGGTCATGGAGCGTACCTCAGCACCACCGCGGTGGTGCCCTGGGGGGTGATGGACTCGCCGCTCCACTCCAGGGGGGCGGTCAGCTCGGTGGCCACGTAGTGCAGGTCGTCCTGGCTCACCGCGAAGCGCGGCGGGGCCGCGTTGGCGCTGGGCGGCCCCAGCCACACGGTCCAGAGCGCGCGGGCGTCGGCGTTCAGCACCCCGAGCTGCAGCCCCGTGCGGGCCAGCGCCCGCCCACCGAGTTCGGTGACGGCCTCGGCCGGGCCGTAGGTCTCGAACAGGACCGCCGCAGACTCGCCGTGCTCGCCGCCCAGGGCGTGGATCCGGCTGCCCGGCTGGGGCGGGGCGCCGTCAACGGCCAGCGCGGTGGCCGCCGTGACGGTGCCCTCGGGCTCAGCGCGGGCCACGAACGGGCCCTGGGCGCACGTGGGCGGCAGCCCCCCGAGCTCAATCTCGGTGCCCGTGGGCTGGCCCGCGAGCCACACCTGCCCCCGCCGGCCCACCGACACCGTGTCCAGCTCCACCGATCCGTTGAAGGGCCACGCTGTGGCCCAGTTCAGGCCGAGCTGCGACCCCAGCACGGCCACGAAACGCCCCAACGGCACCTGCCCGCCGTCCCAGGTGGTGAAGGCGCCGGGGGCGATGCCGGCCAGTGCCAGGTAGCCGCCGCGGCTGCCGCTGACCTGCTCGATGGAGGTGCGTGCATCGCCAAAGGGCTGGATCAGGGCCAGCCCGCCCGCGCCGTCCACCTTGGCGACGAACGCCGCCGGCGCGTCGGGGAACGCGCCCACCTGCACCGGCTCGACCTGGAGGCTGTGGTGGATCTCGGCGTTGCCCGGCCCGCCCACCAGCCAGACGGTGCCGTCGGCCACCGTCACGGCGGCCTGTTGTCCCCGCCAGCTCAGCCACCACTGGGGCCTGTCCTGCACCAGTTTCAGCAGCACGGCGTTGCGATCGCCCGTGTCGAAGGGGGCGTCCCCCACCACCCCGCCCGTGGCGGTGGTGCCGGTGACGTAGACGTCGGCGTTCACCGCCGCCACGTGCTGGGCCTGAAAGGGCAGCGGGATGACCACCCGCGGCGTCAGCAGCGGCCCGGTGGCGTGGATCAGGTGGCTGGCGGCCGGCGTCTCAAAGGGCAACGTGGCGTCACCTCGGGCGCGCACCCACTGCGGATCGCCGTGCACCAACACCCACAGCCCACCGCGCTGGTCGGGGGCCAGCCCGGCGACGCGGCCCCCGTCGATGGCCAGGAAGGCGCACTCGGTCTGCCGGCAGTTGGGGCCGTCCCCGCTCATGGCAGGGCCGGGGCCCCGATCGGCCACGACCTGATCCACAGCCCCATCCACGGGCGACGCGTCCGCCGCGGGGGGCTGGGCCCCGACCTCGGACACGTCCTCGAAGAACTCGAAGTCCCACAGGCAGCCGGGCAGCGCGGCGGCCCACAGGGCGAGGATGAGCAGGCGGGAACGCATGCCGGCACGCTACCGCGCGCGCAGGTCGTTGGCTACCGGCAGCGGGCCCGCTACCGTGGGCCCCATGCGCCACCCCGCCGTCGCCTTCGCCCTGGCCTTGGCCGTGGGCCTGCCCGCGCCCGCCCTGGCTTTCGGGCTGGGCTACGGCTTCGCTGTGCACCAGGCCGAGTTCACCCGCAAGCACCAGAGCGGGAAGTCGCCCGTCCGGGTGCAGTACCCGGTGCACCGGATCACCCTCATCGACACCACCGGGGCGCTCGCCTCGGTCATCGCCAGCGCCCGGTACGACTACAAGCAGGAAGTGTCGCAGTACTCGATCACCACCACCGAGACGTGGAGCGCCGAGTACACGCCCATGTCCGAGGGCGTGCGGGTCCGGCTGGCCTACGCGTGGTCCGGGGGCGAGCGCGACACCCAGGTGAGGGGTGAGCCCTTGCGCAGCCTGGACACCGAGTTCAGCGAGTTCCAGTTCACCGTCGGCGGCCTTCTGAACCTGGCGCCGATGTATGTGGACCTGGACATGATCGACATCGTCCTGCGCGACCTGAGCAACGACGAGGTGGTCCTGGACCGCGCCCTGTGGAACTTCGACCTGGAGGTCGGGGTGATCAAGGGCCCCCTGCGGTTCGGGGGCCGGGTGGAGGTCGATCTGGTGGCCGCCGTGGATGCCCTGTTCGATGACGCCCCCTACGGCTACAGCTACGGGCTGGCCGCGAACTGGGACTACTACCCCCTGATCGTGACGGCCCAGTGGGCCACCTATCAGCACCACAACGGCGACTACGGCGGCCGCTTCGACCGCGTGAACGGCCGCATGCTCAGCCTGGGGGCCACGGCGGAGTGGTGATCACGGCCGGGCTTCCGGGTTGACCTTTCGCCACGCAAACTGCGGACTGTCGCCATCGACGTCGCGTGACCCTTGCCGAGGGGGTGCGTGCGAGGCGCCCCCGGCAGATGGAGGTTGGCGATGCGTGCAGGCTGGTGGTTGGTGGCGTGGACGGTGGCGGCAGGGGCGCTGGGCTGTACTGACCTGGCCCCCACCAACCCGTACGACCCGCAGGCCCCCGAGGCCCAGCAGGCCAAGGGCACGCTCGACGGGACGCTGACGTTGCCCGACGGCGTGACCGGTGCCGCTTTCGAGGGCGCCACCGTGGCCCTGTTCGCGCTCTCGGCCCCCACCACCGCGCTGCGCGAGGCCGCCGTGGTCGGCGAAGCCGGCGACGACCGGCGGGCACGCTTTCAGTTCGACGATCTGCCCGCCGGCCAATACCGGGTGCAGCCGCGCGTGCCGGGCTTCGCCCTGGTGCTGGACGGCGAGCGCACCGCGGGCCTCGTGGTGCAGATCACCATCGGCGGGAACGCCAGCCTGGGCGAGCTGATCCTCGAGGCCGACGAGGCCGACCGCTTCGAGGTGAGCGGCCGGGTGCGCCTGGGTGGCACCGAGGACGGCACCCACGCCGGCACCCGGGTAGAGGCCGTAGGCTCACCCGACGTGGTGTTCACCGACGACGACGGGGGCTGGCTGCTGCGCCTGCCTGCCGGCCGGCGCACCCTGCGCATCACCCGCGCCCGCTATGCCTCGGTGGATCTGGCGGTGGACGTGGTGGAGGGCCGCGGCGCCCAAGTGGACGATCAGGTCCTGGTGGGCGATCCCGCCCAGGTCTTCGGGGTGCTGGCGCTGGCCAACACCACGGCCGGCAACCTGCTCACCGAGGCGGTGATCACCGCCGAGGCGGACGGGGCCACCGCGGCCCAGACCAACCCGTCCCTGGACGGCAGCTTTGCCCTCAGCGGGCTGGCGGCGGGCGCATACACCATCCACCTGCGCCGCGGTGGCTACGTGCCCGTGGCCATCCCCGTCGTGCTCAGCGTGGGTGAGCTGCGCGATTTGACCCGCACCGAGCTCGCCGTGGACGTGCAGGCCGTGGGCGCCACCGTCGTGCGCGGCCGCGCCGAGCGCGCGGGCGCCGACGAGGATGGGCACGGCGGCATCCTGGTGGAGGTGGCCGGCACGCCCTTCGCCACCACCACCACCAGCGCCGGCGCCTTCGAGCTGGGGGTGGCCCCCGGCCCCGTGACGCTGCGCTTCACCGCGCAGGGCTACAACGCCGAGGAGCGCTCGCTGCCCAACGTGGCCGAGGGCGCGCAGGTGGACCTGGCGCAGGAGGTGGGCGTGGTGCGCCTCAGCGGCGAGCCCGGCCGGCTGCGCGGGGTGCTGGGGCTGGCGGGGGTGCAGAACCCCGAGACCGTGCGCGCCGCCCGGGTGGAGCTGCGGCAGGACGGCGAGGTGCTGGACCAAACCAACCCCGAGGGCGACGGCGCGTTCCTGTTCGCCGCCGTGCCGGCCGGCCGCTACGAGCTGCGGCTCATCGCCGAGGGCTACGACACCCTCGCCTTCCCGGTGACCGTCGAGCTGGGACGCACCACCGAGCTGCCGCTGCTGGTGCTGGCCGTCAGCGAAGCGGGCGAGACCCGGGTCTCGGGCCGGGTGGAGCGTCTGGGCGGTGCGCCCGGCAGCCACGGCGGCATCCAGGTGGAGGTGGTGGGCACCGACTACGCCACCCAGACCACCAGCGAGGGCCGGTTCATCGTCCAGGTGCCGCCCGGCGCGGTGCAGCTTCGCCTGAGCGACCGGGGCTACAGCCCACAAGAGGTGCAGATCCCGCGGGTGGCGGCGGGCACCACCTGGGACCACGAGGCCGAGGTGGGCGTGGTGCGGCTGGTGGGCGAGCCCGCCAGCGTGCAGGGCCTGGTGACCCTGAGCCGCCTGTCCACGCCCGAGCGGGTGCAGCGCGCCACCGTCACGGCCACGCCGCTGGCCGGCGGCGCCCCCGTGGGCACCAACCCCGACGCCGAGGGGCGGTTCGGGCTGGTCGGGCTGGCCGCGGGCGACTGGATCCTGCGGGTGGACGGGGTGGGCTACGACCCCATCGAGCGTCCCCTGCGGCTGGAGGTCGGGGCCGGGCTGGATGTGGGCCAGGTGGTGCTGGCCCACGGCGCCGAGGGCCCGAACGCCGGCCTCTTCGCCGGCCGGGTGCAGGTGGCCGACGGCCGCGACCACGCAGGCACGGTGGTGCGCCTGGCCGTGGCGGGCGACGACCTTCCCTTTGCCACCGTGCTGACCGACGTGGAGGGCCGCTTCGAGGTGCGGGCCTCCCGCGAGGAGCGCTACACGCTGACCTTGGAGCGCGACGGCTACGCCATCCCCGAGGCGGCAGCGCTGGGCAGCTTCGCCTGGGACGACGACATCGATCTGTTCCTGGATCCCGACGGTGCCGGCCTGGACCTGGTGCTGGACGCCCAGCCGGTGGCCGGTCGCGTCGAGGTCACCGTGGCCGTGGAGCCGCCCTGGATCCCCGTGGCGCAGCGCACCGCCACCGTCGAGGTGCGCGGGGTGGACGCCGCCGCCGACGACGACACCCGGGTGGTGGGCACGGGCGAGACGGCCTCGCTGGCGGTGGCCGCCACCGGGCGCTACCTGGTCACCGTCAGCCGCGCCGGCTTCACCAGCGCCTCGCAGTTCGTCGAGATCACCCGCGACGCCCCGGTGACCCGCCTGGCCTTGGGCATCGAACTGAACAACCTGGCCGCCGCCGGGCTGGACTTCGACGGGGTGCCCCTGGAGGCCTGCGCCCTGCGCGGCCCCTACGATCTGCGCCAGGCCGACTTCACCGGCGCCGTCCTCTCGGGCGAGTTCGGCCCGGTGCCCGCGGACGCCTGCGGCGGCTGCGGGATGTATTGCCGCGCCCTGAACCTGGCTGGGGCGGATCTGACCGGCGCCGATCTCGGGGGTGCCGATCTGTCCTCGGACGATCCCGCCGATCGCGTGCGGCTGGACGAGGCCGATCTGTTCGGCGCCGCGCTGAGCGGGGTGGACCTGAGCCGCGCCCTGATGCGCTCGGCGGATCTGTTCGGTGCCGATCTGTCGGGGGCCTTGCTCGACGGCGCGGTGCTGGTGGGCGCCAACCTGGCGTCGGCGGATCTGCAAGCGGCGCGCTTCACCACCCTGGGGCCTGACGAGGTGCCGTTGGTGCCCTGTGGGCAAGGGGGTGTGCGGCCCGACACGCGGCTGGAGCTGGTGAACTGGAACCAGGCCGATCTGCGGGGGGCCGTCATGGTCGGCGTCGACCTGGGCGGCGCGTCGTTGGAGGGCGCGCGCATGGCCCACACCGATCTGCGCGGCGCCTGCCTGAAATCGGCGCGCATGGTGCTCAACGACCTGACCCAGGCCGATCTGCGCGGCGCCGACGCGCGGGAGGCCAGCCTGACCAGCGCCATCCTGAGCGAGACCGACTTCCGCGGCGCCGATCTCACCGGCGCCGACCTGGTGAACGCCGTCATCGAGCGGGCCCGCTTCGACGAGCCCGTGGGCTGCCAGGCGCTGGACTGGGACGCCCACGCCCAAGCCTGCCTGGTGGGCGATCCCGCCCTGCCAGGCAAGGGCTGGGCGAACGCGCGTTGCTGCCGCACCCACCTGAACGGGGCCAACCTGAACGGGGCCAACCTCATCGGCGCCGACTTCCGCGACGCCGATCTGGCGGGCGCCTCGCTGCTCGGCGTGACCTTCGGCGACGCCCAGGGCCGCCCCGAGGACGAGCCCCTGGACTGCGCCGTGGAAGAGCGGGGCGTCTGCTGGGAGGCCTGCCAGGCCGCCCAGGGCTGCGACGGCGCGGGCGAGCTGTTCGCCGACTGCGACGCCTGGGTCCGCGAGTGCCAGGTGGCGGACACCATCCGCTACGAGTCCGTGGCCGAGCTGCGCGCCGCCATGCGCTGTGTGCGTGAGGTGGTGTTCCGCGCCAACGGGCAGTGCGCCAGCGTGAACGGCGTGACCGTTGCGCTGTGCCTGGATGACCCGGTGGCCGCCCTGGCCAGCTTGGGGGATCTGCGCGCCCCCACCCGGTGCAGCTACGCCGACGTGCTGGCCGACGGCCAGTGCCCCGCCGCTCCGGCGCCGAACTGGGACCTGCCCGCCACCCCCCTCGACGCCCGGTGCGACGTGTCGCGCACCCGGTTCAGCGGCGCCCGCCTGGACGACGCCCGCATGACCGCGCTGGTGCTCGACCACGTGGCCCTGAAGGGCGCTCGCCTTCACCGCACCCAGCTCCGCAACATGCTGGGCTTCGACCTGGTGGTCGAAGACGCCGATCTCACGGACGCCGTGCTCCGCGAGGCGAACCTGCGCCAGACCCTGCTGCGCGACGCACTGTTCCAGGGCGCCGATCTGTCGCTGGCCCTGCTCGATCGCGCCGATCTGCGCGGCAGCGACTTCACCGACGCCACCCTCAGCGAGGTGGAGGCGGTGGCCGTGCGCGCCAACGACGTGGTCATGGCCGGCGTGGATCTGTCGGGCGCCGATCTGAACCAGTCCAACTTGTCCGGCGTGGATCTGACGGGCGCCAACCTGGACGGCGCCAACCTGAACACCGCGCTGATGAGGGACGCCGTGCTCCGCGGCGCCCACAGCGAGCGCTTCCTGGGGCGGTGGCTGGACGCCGCCGACACCACCCTGACCTGCGCCGACGCAGGCGGCTCCGCCTTCGAGGGGCCGGCGCTGGACGGCATCGTGTTGGCGGGCAGCGACCTGATGTGCGCCCGCTGGACCGCGCCCAGCCTCACGGGCGCCACGCTGCGTGGGGTGCGCGCCCGTGGTGCCTACCTGCCACAGGCTGACTTCTCGAACGCGGCCATGGGCTCGAAGGGCAGCGTCACCGGCTGCGGCGACCTGGGCGAGCAGGATCCCGAGCCTTGCGCCCCGCTGGCCGACGCCGATCTGCCCCTGGGGCGCTGCCGCGCCGACAGCATCAACCCCTGCTCGGGCGTTGCTGCCTGCAACGACTTCACGCAGGCCGTGCTGACGGGCGCCCGCTTCGTCGGCACCACCCTGGGCCGCACCCGCCTGCAAGGCGCGCTGCTCGCGCTGGCTCGGTTTGAAGGCGCCAACCTGATCGAGACGGATCTGTCGGGCGCGGCCCTGGTGGGCGCGAACTTCATGGGGGTCGACAGCGATCAGCGCATGACGCTGCAGCGCACGGATCTGAGCGGCGCCTGCCTGGCGGGCGCCCGGTTCGCTGACGTGAACCTGCAAGGGGTCGATCTCACACAGACCAGCTCCCGGACCGCCGGCGCTGCATGCGACGGGGCCTGCCAGGGGGACTCGCCGTGGGCGCAGGTCGCGCCGGACGGCACGGGCGAGTGCGCAGGGGTGCACGGGGCCGCCAGCACGGACCCCCGCCCGGACTGCGCCGAGACCGGCCGGCTCACCTTCACGCGCGCCGAGCTGAGCGGCACGGACTGGAGCGGCGCCGATCTGCGCGAAGCGACCTTCGACGGCGTGGTGTTCGGCAGCATGACCGGCGCCCCCGACCTGCAAGGCGCCGTGTTCCACGACGTCACCTTCAGCCCCGACTTCGACGCCACGGCGGTGCCCTGGACCGGGGCGGTGCTCGGCGGGGCTGTCACCTTCCAGGGAGAGTACCCGGGCGACGCGTCGCCCGATCTGCGCGGCGTCCGAGTGGACGCTCAGCGGGGGCTGGACCTGACGCTGCTGGGCAACGCCACCTACAACCTGCGCAACGTGGATCTGCGGGGCCTGTGCGGCGGCGCTGAGCTGCTGGCCCAGGCTGGCAGCCCGCTCCTCATCGGCAGCCAGGGCTTCATGTGCAGCCAGGTCCGCGACTGCCTGGAGCAGGCGGGCTGGGACACGGCGGGCATCCGCACCCGCTGGGTGGAGTGTGGGGCTGACGTCGCCGAATGCCGCTGCGACAAGATCAGCCCACCCGCCCCCTGAGGCGAGCTTCGATCAACGCGCCGGTCGCGCCCCCATCACTCACCCGGTTCGGCCGGCCACCCGCAGCCGAGGGTGAGAAAGTCCTGGCCCACGCTGCCGTTGTCGCGCGCCCCGTGCACGCGCCCGTGGGGCGCCCGCAGCGCGAAGTCGACCACGCGCCCGTCCACAGCGGCCACCTGGCGCATTCGAACGCCAGCCCCCCGGCCGAGCGGCGCGGCTACTCGAAGCACGCGTCGATGGTGTCGCAGGCTTCGCCGACAGCGGCGATGCAGGCGGCCGTGGCGGGCGGGGTCACGTCCCGGCACACCACCGCGCAGCCGGCCAGCGACAGGCACTCGTCGTCCTCGTCCGTGAAGCACTGCTCGCACGCCTCGAGGACGCGGCAGGCGTTGGCGCAGTCGTCATCGCCGATGTTGTCGTCATAGCAAGCGCTGAAGGCGTCGTCGTCGCACATGGCCAGGCCCGCCACGCACTCGGCGGCGGCCGGCGGCACCTGGGCGTCGCAGAGCACGGCACAGCCGGCCACGTCCAGGCAGGTGTCGGTCTCGTCGTACAGGCAGCTCCCGCAGCCATCCAGGTATTCGCAGAAGGCCGTGCACGTGGCGCTGCCCATGGCGCCGCCCGCACCGCCCTGGCCCCCCGCGCCGCCGGCACCGCCAGCACCGCCGCCGGCCCCGCCGGCCCCGCCGGCCCCGCCGGCACCGCCGGCGCCCATGTCCTGGCCGCCCATTTGGCCGCCGGCGGGATCACCGCCCCCGCCCGGGGTGCAGGCCGTGGCCGTGAAAGCCAACGCAGCGAGGAGGAGGGAGGCCGTGGTGAGAGGAAGCCGACGCATGGCGTGTTCTCCGCGAGGCGCCCAGGGGCGCGGGATGTGGTCCGACCGACCCCCTCCGCGCGGGGGGGCCGCAAAGCGCGCGCAGGGTAGCGGAGCCGACTGTGGATGTCATGCCCCTGCCGGTGACACCTTCGCGGCGCGGGGGCAGCCCGTTGAAAATTCGTGAGCTTCGTGTAATTTTGCCCCTTTCGGCCGGAAGGGGACGCCATGGGCGCACTGCGCATCGAGCGCGATGGACCGGTGGCCCAGCTCGTGCTGGATCGGCCCAAGAAGCTCAACGCCATGGGGCCCGATTTCTGGGCCGAGTTCGTGCCCGCGGTGCAGAGCCTGGACGCCGACGAGACGGTCCGCGCCGTGGTGATCCGCGCCGAGGGACGGGCCTTCACCGCCGGCCTCGACCTCATGGCCATGGTGCCCAAGCTGCCCATCCAGCCCGGCAAGGGGCCCGACGGCGGCCGCCAGGCCCGCTTCCACCAGATGATCCGCGACATGCAGGCCTGCATGACCGCCGTGGAGCGCTGCAGGGTGCCCGTCATCGCTGCGGTGCACGGGCCCTGCATCGGCGGCGGGGTCGACCTGATCACCGCCTGCGACATGCGCTTCGCCGCGGCCGACGCCACCTTCAGCGTGCGTGAGACCAAGATCGCCATCGTGGCCGATCTGGGCACGCTGCAGCGGCTGCCGCGCATCGTGGGGCCCGGCGTCGCGCGGGAGTGGGTGTTCACCGGCCGCGACGTGGACGCCGCCGAGGCCGAGCGGATGGGGTTGGTGAACCGGGTGCTGCCCGACGCCGAGGCCTGCGTGGCCCACGCGATGGCGGTGGCCCACGAGATCGCCGCCAACCCGCCCCTGACCGTGCAGGGCGCCAAGCACATCATGAACGAGGCCACCCGCTACGAGACCGATCGGTTGCTGGAGCTGGTGGCCACCTGGAACGTGGGGCACCTGGTCACCCAGGACCTGGGCGTGGCGGTCACGGCCTTCATGACGAAGCAGCCGCCCGAGTACGCGGGACGGTAGGCATGACCAGCGAGGAGAAGCGCGCCCGGCTCGAAGCCCTTGAGCGGGTGGCCCGCGAGGCCCAGAAGCGGCTGGCCGGTCTATACGCCCGGCTGGGCGCCGAGGGCCCCCACCCCGAGCTCGAGGAGGCCCTGGATCAGGCCCGCAGCGCCCGCGACGAGGCCGCCAAGGAGTGGGGCCTGGCCGCACTGCAGTGGCGCCACGGGGGCGGTGGCATCCTGTACGCCAGCGGCGACGGGCCCATCGTGCACCTGGCCGAGCCCCGCGACACGCCGCTGCCCGAGGACTCCCTCGACGGCAGCGACGACATTCTGGACGCCGACGACTGGCTGCCCGAACTGCCCGAGCCGGCCTTCGACGTGGGCAAGGTGCTCGCCATCGCCACCCGGGTGGGGCCGCCGGTGGGGGTGATGAACGACGAGGGCCGCGTGGCCGAGGCCGCCGCCCTGGACCGCGAGCTGGTGCGCATCAACACCTGGGTGGATCTGCCGCGGCCGGTGCAGCGCAACCTGGTGGGCCTGTTCGTCTCGCGGCTGCGCGCGCTGCAGGACGACTCGCCCCCCCACGTGCGGTCGCTGCTGGAGCGGCAGCTCCGCAAGGGCTTCGCCAAGCTCACCCAGTTCTCCAGCACCCACCAGCCGGGCTACGTGACGGGCCTGGGCCGCAGCCACCGCCCCGACAGCGGCTCATGGCACGGCGACGCGGACTTCTGGTGGAAGTCCCTGGGCCGCGAGATCGGCGGCTTCCGGCTGGACGCCGAGCAGGCCGAGCTGGATCCCGAGCAGGCGCTGGGGCGGCTGGCCGCGGTGGCGCAGGCCACGCCGGCCCCCCTGCCCGAGGCGCTGCACGCCGCCGTGGGGCAGGTGCTCGACGCCGGCGTCAGCACCGAGGATGGGCGCCTGGTGCAGCTCCTGACCCCGCACCTGGACGCCCTGGCCGAGAACCCCCACCTGGCCTCGGTGGTGGACGCCATCCGGCACCGCGCGAGCGGGCAGCCCGACACCGGCCCGTTGCCCATCGACGAGCTGCAGCTCCCCGACGACTGGCCCTTCGCTGCGCGGGTGCGGGGCCGGCGCGCGGCCCTGGTGGGGGCCGAGCTGAACACCACCCGCCAGAACATGTTCACCGAGGTCTTCCGCTTCGAGAGCCTGCGCTGGTGCGACGCCCGCGACACCCCGGCCCTGGAGGCGCTCGCCAACGCCATCCAGGACCACGAGGTCGATCTGGTGCTGGTGCTGGCCCGGCACATCAACCAGGAGGCCACCGATCTGCTGCTGCCCGCCTGCCGCCACGCCCGGGTGGACTGGGTGATGGTGCGGCGCGGCGAGGGCCTGCCCGCCCTGCGCGGCGCCCTGGAGCGCTTCCTGGCCGATCAGTCGGCCACCGTGCCCATGGCGCCCGCCGCCGCCGAGTAGCTGTCCGCCGCGTGCCCCCGCAGAAAAAAAACACCGCGGGAAGAACCATGGGGCCCGGCGCGCGTTCGAAGGGGCAGTCCCTCACCCCGACGCACCGGAGCCCCCCATGAAGCACCTCGCCTTTGCGGCCGCCCTCGCCCTGCCCGCCCTGGTGGCGGTGTCGCCCCAGACCGCCGACGCCTGCGCCATGATGCGGGTGCACCAGCCGGTGGAGATGGAGCCCCTGATGGCCAAGGCGCAGAAGGCTGAGCAGAAGGGCCAGATCCGCCAGGCCATCCGCCTGTACGAGCGCGCCATGAACGCCAAGGGCAAGACCAGCGAGCGGGCGCAGGCCGCCTACGCGGCGGCCCGGCTGCACGCGAAGGAGGGCCGCAGCGATCGGGCCATGAGCCGCCTGAACCGCGCCCTGGCCCTGAACCCGAACCACCTGGACGCCCGCCTGGCCTACGCCGAGGGCCTGGTGGCGGAGTCGCCCGCCGAGGCCCTGGAGCACCTGGCCGAGCTGGCGAAGCGCGGCGCGCTCACCGACGCCCAGCAGCGGCGCCTGCACGTGGCCCGCGCCCTGGCGGCGCCCGCGGGGGCCGACATCAGCGCCGACGTCGCCGCCGCCGAGCGCCTGGGCGCCTCGCCGGCCGTCCTGAAGACCCTGAAGGCCAAGGCGCAGCCCGCCATGGCCCTGAAGCTCTGAGCGGATCCGTGCTCCGCCTGGCCTTCGGCTTCGCCGTCCTGGGCGCGCTGCTCCTGTTCGAGCCCGCCCGCGCCGCGCCGCTGTCCCCCCAGGCCCAGGCGGGCCGGGCCGCCATGCAGGCGGCCCAGTGCAACCGCTGCCACGCCATCAGCGATCCCACCGGCGGCGACCGGGGCCTGCCCCCCGCCGACCGCGAGCAGCACTGCGTGGACTGCCACACCTGGATCCTGGGCACCAAGGGCGACGAGGCCGCCAAGGCCCGGATGCGCGCCCAGTTCCCCGACTGGGATCGCTACCTGGACTCCATCCAACACTTCGTGCGCCTGCCCGACCTGGGCAGCCTGACCCGCCGGATCCGCCCGGATTTCGTGCGTGGCTTCCTGGATCGACCCTTCGACCTGCGCCCTCACCTGGACGAGCGGATGATCCCGGTGCGGCTGTCCGCCGCCGAGAAGGACGCGGTGGTGGCCTATCTGGCCGAGCTGGCGGGCGCCGACGTGAAGGCCGCGCCCGCCCCGGGCCCGACCCCCAGCCCCGCCCAGGTGGCCGAGGGGCGCGAGCGCTTCCTGGCGCTGGGCTGCCCCACGTGCCACCTCACCGGCACCACCGCGCTGCGACCCGGGCTCGACGCGGCCTACTGGCAGGCCATGCGCCCCGTGGCCGCCCTGGCCCCCGACCTGGCCCTGGTGCGGCGGCGCATCGATCGGGCGACCCTGGTGCGCTTCGTCCAGGATCCCCAGGCGGTGGATCCCCACACCGCCATGCCCAAGCAGGCCGTGGGCCCCCAGGACGCCGAGCGGCTGGCCGACTTCCTGCTGCACGCCGAGCTGGGCGAGCGGCCGCGGCCCGCCGCGCAGGACTTCCCGGTGCTGGCCCGCAAGGTCACCTGGGACGAGGTGTTCGATGAGGTGCTGGGCAAGATCTGCGTGCACTGCCACATGCACCCCGACAGCAACAACGGCGACGGGGGCGCCGGCAACACCGGCGGCCTGGGCTTCGCCGGCCTGGGGCTGAACCTCGAGACCTACGACGGCGTGCGCGAGGGCCTGCTGCGCGACGGCAAGCGGGTGAGTGTCATCGCGCCCCCCGCCCCCGGCGAGGCGCCCCTGCTCTACCAGGCCCTGGCCCGCCGGCACACCGAGTTCGCGGCCGGGGGCGTGGCGTCCGACGCGAAGCGGCTGGGCATGCCGCTGGGCCTGCCCCCGTTGAGCGGGGCCCAGATGCGGCTGGTGCGGACGTGGTTGGCCCAGGGCGCGCCCGGGCCGAAGTAGGCGGGATCGGCGCCCCGTCGGGGCGCCAGGGCAGGCCTCAGAGGCTCTTGTCGCCCTCGGCGGCGGCCCGCTGGGCCTTCAGCGCGGCCAGCTTGGCCTTGGCGGCGCTGCTGCCCGACTTGGTGCGGATGGCCTTGAGCTTGGCGTCGATGCTGTCTTCCTTCAGCTCGTCGCCAATCTGGACCTCGGCGCGCACCTTGTCGGCGTACTCGCGCACGTTGTCCAGCGCCTTCACCTCGTCATCCACGCTCAGCCCGTCGAGCTGCTCCTGGATGTGCTTGCGGGCCTCGGCGTCCTTGATCTGGGCGACGACGCGGTCCTTCTCGCGCTTGAGCTTGTCGATCTCGACCTTGATCTCGCGCAGGCTGTCCTTGGCCGACTCGGCGTCCTTGGCGGCGCGGGCCAGCTCGGCCTCGTCCTGGGCGAGCTGGGCCTCGACCTCGCCCTGCTTCTCGAGCAGGACCATGGCCACCTCGTCCTCGCCCTGGTCGACGGCGGTCTCGACGTCCAGCGCGATCTGCGACAGCTCGGCCCGGTTCTTCTCGATGCTCGCCTCGAGCTTCGCCCGGTGCTTGATGAGACCCGCCGCCGCGCTCTTGAGCTTGGCGTACTTCTCAGTCATGCCGTTGATGGCGTTCTCGTAAGCGATCTCGGGGTGCTTCTCCTCCATCCGACCCACGAAGATCGAGAGGAAGCCCTTCCACAGGTTGTACATCCGGTTCAGAAAGCCCATCGGCTCAATCCTCCATCAGGCTGGAGACCTGAGCCTCCGTCAGCCCCAGCTCCGAGATCCCCATCGCCTTGACGACCTCGCGGTTGCGCAGGGTCTCGGCGAACACCTCCAGCAGGTAGAGCCGAGCCTTCACGTGCAGGCTCTCGAGCTCGGTGGCGTCGACCCCCATGGCCTCCGCGTACTTCCCGATGCGGGTGCGCTCCTGGTCGCTGTGCTTCCCGTCGGCGTAGATCAGCAGGTAGGCGCTGACCAGGAACGCCTCGACCAGGGCCTTGCCACCGGTCTGGAAGACCTTGGCGGCCTTCTCCACGTCGAAGCCCGCGGCGCGCAGGGCCGCGATGTCGGCGTCCTCACCGGTCCCCCGGTAGAACTCCTTGACCAGCTCGGTCTCGCTCTCATCGATCCCGTCGACGGCGGCCAGATCCAACAGGCCGCGGCAGATCCACTCGGTCTGCGTCGCGGTCAGCTCGATGCCCTCGTAGAGTTCTTGCATCGACTCCCACTCCAGCGTGCTCGGGTTGTTGCCTTCAGGCGCGCCGCAACCTAGCAACGCCCGAGACCCACGGCAATCCAAGCCAAGGATCCGCGCCGGTTTTTCAGCCGACCGCCACGATCGATTGGCGAGCCCGAGATCATTCTGCTAGCTTCCCTCGCCTTTCGAATCGATCTCGACTCTCAGGGAGCAAACCATGGCCAAGCCGAAGCGCGAGAAGATCAAGCTCGAGAGCACCGCCGGCACCGGCGTGTTCTACACCACCACCAAGAACCGCCGCACCAGCACGGGCAAGCTGAGCCTCATGAAGTACGACAAGAAGGCTCGCAAGCACGTCATGTTCAAGGAGACCAAGCTCAAGTAAGAGCCTGGCCTCCCGGCCGCCGTGGGCGGCCCCGGTCGCGCCCGGATCCAGCCGTCGCGCTCAGATCCAGCGGCGCCTGCGGAACCACCGCAGCAGCCACGCGGCCACCCCCGCCATCAGCGTCAGCGCCACCGGGTAACCCCACGGCGTCTGCAGCTCCGGCATGCTGGCGAAGTTCATGCCCCACAGGCCGGCCAGGAACGACAGCGGGATGAACACGGTGCTCATCACAGTGAGCACCTTCATCACGTCGTTCATCTCATGGTTCACCCGCGAGATGTGGTAGTCGAGCAGGCCCGCCGCGGTCTCGCGGTCGTGCTCCACCTGATCGATCATCCGCCGCAGGTGGTCCAGGGCGTCGCGCAAGTAGACCTTGGTTTCGGCCCCCACCAGGCTGGCTTCGGCCTCGCGCAGATCCTCCAGGCAGTCGTTCAACCCGGCCAGCAGCCGCCGCAGCCGCGCGAAGCGGCGCCGCAGCCGCGCCAGGGTGTCGATCACCCCGTGGTTGGCCGTGCCCGCGAGCACCTCGTCTTCGATCTCGGCCAGGTGGGCGTCGTTGGTCTCCACCCACGGGAAGTAGCTGTCCACCACCGCGTCGAGGATGGCGTAGGCCAGGTAGTCGGGCCCCCGCTTGCGGATCCGCCCCGCCGCACCTCGGATCCGCTCGCGGACGGGATCCAGGCAGTCGCCGGCGTGCTCCTGAAAGGTGATGACATAGTGGGCACCCAGAAACAGCGACACCTGCTCGGTGTTGGCGGGATCGTCGCCGTCGGGCTGCCGCACCACCACGAACAGGTGCTCGGGGTACGCCTCGGCCTTGGCCCGCTGGTGCGACGTGACCGCGTCCTCCACCGCCAGGGGGTGCAGGCCAAACAGGCCGGCCAGCTCCTGGATGCGGCGGGTGTCGGCCATGCCCTGGACGTCGAGCCAGATGACCCCATGCCCCAGCCCCTCGCGGACCTTCACCAGTTCGGGCTCGACCGCCTCGGTGACCCCCTCGCCGTCATAGCGCAGCAGGGTGACGCGGGTCTCCTTCGCCTCGGCGTGGGGCTGCAGCGTACCGGGCGCGACGCCCGCGGCGTTGCCGTGGAGCCGCTTCGGGCGAAGTCTGGCCGGGGTGTGCATGGGGCCTCCGTGGGCTGGCAGTTGACAGAACAGGTCACGGTGTCGAGCCTTGCGGGCTCCGGGGACCAGAACCCACCCAGAAAGGCCACACCATGGCGCATCACAAGGTTTTCATCATCGGCTCCGGCCCTGCCGGCTACACCGCCGCCATCTACGCCGCCCGGGCCGACCTGAAGCCCTACGTGGCCGCGGGCCTCCAGCCGGGCGGTCAGCTCACGACCACCACCGACGTGGAGAACTTCCCGGGCTACCCTGAGGGGGTCATGGGCCCCCAGATGATGGAAGATCTGCGCCAGCAGGCCGAGCGCTTCGGCACCACGGTGGCCTACACCATGGTGACCAAGGTGGACCTCAGCAGCCGCCCGTTCAAGATCTGGGAGGATGACGAAGAGCACACCGCCGACGCGATCATCGTCTCGACGGGCGCCAGCGCGAAGTACCTGGGCGTCAAGGGCGAGCAGGAGTACCTGGGCCGCGGCGTGAGCGCCTGCGCCACCTGCGACGGCTTCTTCTTCCGCGATCAGGACATCTGCGTCATCGGCGGCGGCGACTCGGCGATGGAGGAGGCCAACTTCCTCACCAAGTTCGCCAGGAAGGTCTACGTCATTCACCGCCGCGATGAGCTGCGCGCCAGCAAGATCATGCAAGAGCGGGCCCTGAAGAACCCCAAGATCGAGTTCATCTGGAACACGGCGGTCGAGGAGGTCACGGGCGACGAGAACGGCGTGAACGGCGTGAAGCTGCTCAACCGCGTCACCGGCGAGCGCAGCCACCTGGCCGTGACCGGCTACTTCGCCGCCATCGGCCACAAGCCCAACACCGATCTGTTCAAGGGCCAGCTCGACATGAACGACGTGGGCTACCTGAACGTGAAGGACCGCAGCACCTACACCAACGTCGAGGGCGTCTTCGCCGCCGGCGACGTGGCCGACAGCGTGTACCGTCAGGCCATCACCGCCGCCGGCATGGGCTGCCAGGCCGCCATCGACGCCGAGCGCTGGCTCGAGGGCCAGGAGGGCTGAGCCCACCCGGCGCCCGCCCACCGCGCCCACCGGATCCGCCAACTTTCTGTGACGGATCCCCCGCGTCGCCGCCAACATGGGGGTGATGCATGCCTCCCCCGCCCCCGCCGAGCCCCCCGATCTGCACCAGATCTACGCGGCGCACGTGGGCCACGTCTGGCGCACCCTGCGGCGGCTGGGCGTGGCGGCGCGGGACCTGGAAGATGCCACCCACGAGGTCTTCGTGGTGGTGCACCGCCGGTTGCCCGACTTCGATCCCGAGCGGCCCATCAAGCCCTGGCTCACGGGCATCGCCTGGCGGGTGGCCGCCGATGAGCGGCGGCGGGCCCGGCACCACCGCGAGCGGCTGGGCGACGACGTGGGCCTGGGCGAGCCGGCGGCCCAGCCCGACCCCGAGCAGCTCCTGGCCGCGCGGCAAGCCCGCGACCTGGTGGCGCAGGCCCTGGACACGCTGGATCTGGACCGGCGGGTGGTGTTCGTCATGGCCGACATCGACCAGGCCTCGGGGCCCGAGATCGCCGCGGCCCTGGGGCTGCCGCTGAACACGGTCTACTCGCGCCTGCGGGTGGCCCGGGAGCGCTTCGCCGCGGCGGTGCGCCGCATTCGACTGACGGAGGGGGCGCCATGAGCGACCGCCGCGACGAGCTGGGGCTGGACGCGCTGCTGGCCGCCGAGCGCGCCGCCGACGATGGCCCCGATCCGGCGGTCAGCGAGCGGCTGTACGCCCGGGTGCTGGCCACGGCGGCGCTGCCCACCCCCCCGCCCGGGCTGGAGGCGGCCGCCGAGGCGACGACGGCCGCCACGAGCGGGAGCGCTGCCGCGGGCGCGGCGACCGCCGGGGCGGGGGTCGCGGCCGTGGGGGCCGGGAAGCTGTGGCTGGTGATCAGCCTGTTGGTGGCGGGCGGGGGCGTGGCCACCTGGCAGGCCACCCGGCCCACGCCTGCGGCTGCCGTCGCCGCGGCTGATCCAGCGCCCGCGCCGCAGACCGTGCCGGCCCCAACCGTGCCCGCCGTGGACCCCCTTGTTGCGCCCGAGCCCCCGGCGCCCCCCATTCAACCCGAACCGCCCCGCGCCGAGCCCCCCGTGCGGCCGGCCCGGCGTCCCCCCCCGCGGCGCGTGGCGCCGCCCGTGCCCCGCACCCCACGCACCGACCCCGATCTGGCCGCCGAGCGAGCCCTGCTGGCCCAGGTCGCGGTCGCCCTGGGTGCCGGCGACAGCGCCGTCGCCCTGACTGGCCTGCGCGATCACGCCCGCCGCTTCCCCAAGGGCCGGCTGACCGAGGAGCGCGCGGTCTTCCAGGTGCGGGCGCTACAGCTCGCCGGGCGAACGGCCGAGGCCCGCGCCGCCGCCGAGCGCTTCCTGCGCCGCTACCCGAAGAGCATGCATCGGCCCACGGTGCAGGCCGCCCTGACGGAAAAATCCGCCCCCTGACAGAAAGTTCGACGGAACCGCGCGCCCGGCCCCAACCGTGGGTGGAGGTCGAGGACAACGGGAGGTTCCGCATGGTTGACCCCATTCGACATTGGCTGATCGCGGCCGGCGCGCTGGCGCTGACCGCGTGCGTGGTGGAGACGGACGCGCAGGTGGGCGGGGGCGACGCTGGCGCCCAGATGGGCCAGGACGGCGGGCAGGACGGCGGTGGTCAGGGCGCCGATGCTGGCCCCGGCGGCCGCGAGATCTGCGACGACGGCCTGGACAACGACGGCGACGGCGAGATCGACGAGGGCTGCGAGGTCATCCCGCCGCCCCCGATGGGCTGCACCGAGACGGGCTGCCCCACGGGTCAGCGCTGCGACGACGGCAGCCAGCTCTGCCAGCCCGTGGTCTGCGATGGCGACCTGGACTGCCCCGCCGATTCGGCCTGCGTGGATGGGTTCTGCGCGGAGTCCATCGACCCCGGCGGCGAGATCTGCCACGACGGCCTGGACAACGACGGCGACGGGCAGGTGGACGAGGGCTGCGACGGGGACCCGGGCGACTGCGGGCCCGAGGGGTGCCCCGAAGGCATGGTCTGCGAGCCGGCCACCGGGGTGTGCCTGCCCGCCGAGCCCCCGGCGATCCGCCTCCGGCCCGCCGAGCTCGACTTCGGCGCGGTGCCGCCGGGCGAGGTGGCGGTCGCCCAGGTCACGGTCATGAACATCGGGCAGCAGCCCCTGCTGTTCGCGGGCCTTTCCATGGATGGGTCCCCCGCATTCACTTTGCAGATCAACGCGGTAGACCCCATCACCACACCGGGCGTGCTCGCCGATCCCGACGGCGACGGGCAGCCCGGGCTGGCGCCCCAGAGCCAACTGGAGCTGGCGGTGACGTTCACGCCGCCCGACGGCCAGGCCCACGCCGCCACGGTGATCTTCACCACCAATGACCCCGTCCGACCCCAGGCGCTCCTGGCGCTCCAGGCCCGTGCGGTCCCCGGCGGGGAGATTTGCGGCGACGGCGTGGACAACGACGGCGACGGGCAGGTGGACGAGGGCTGTGGCGATCCGAACGGGCAGCCCTGCATCGCCGACGTGGACTGCCCCGCTGGGCAGGCATGCGTGAACGGGCTGTGCGACGGCGGGCCCGTGGATCCGGGCGCCGACGGCTGCGACGGCCTGGACAACGACGGCGACGGGTTCGTGGACGAGGACTGCGACCCGAACGCCGGCTGCCTCGACGCCGCCGGCGTGCCCGTCCCCTGCGCGTGCGCCGTCGATGCCGACTGCCCCGCCGGGCAGGCCTGCGTGAACGGGCAGTGCGGCGACGGTGGCCCGGGCGACCCCGGGATCGACGGCTGCGACGGCATGGACAACGACGGCGACGGGCTCGTGGACGAAGACTGCGACCCCAACGCCGGCTGCTTCGACGCCGCGGGCGTGCCCGTCCCCTGCGCGTGCGCCGCCAACGCGGACTGCGCGGCGGGGCAGATCTGCGTGAACGGGGCCTGCCAGGGCTGAGCTGCCCGGCTGTGCGATCAGCCGAAGGGCTTGAAGGGCAGGCTCAACGACTCGGCCACGGCCCTGTGGGTGACCGCCCCGCGCCAGGTGTTCAGGCCACCCTTCAGTACAGGATCCTGCCGGCAGGCCTGCTCGGCGCCCAGCTCGGCGAGGGCCAGCGCGTAGCGGCGGGTGGCGTTGTGCAGGGCGAAGGTGCTGGTGCGGGCCACCGCGCCGGGCATGTTCGAGACGCAGTAGTGCACGACGCCCTCGGCCACGTAGGTGGGCTGCTCGTGGGTGGTGGGGCGCACGGTCTCGACGCAGCCGCCCTGATCCACCGCCACGTCCACGATCACCGAGCCCGGCTCCATGCGGGCCACCACCTCGCGGCTCACCAGCGTGGGCGCGCGGGCCCCGGCCACCAGCACCGCGCCCACCACGGCGTCGGCCTGGCTCACCAGCTCGGCGACGCTCTCGGTGTCGGAGTACATGGTGTCCAGCTTGCCCAGGAACACGTCCTCCAGCCAGGTCAGCCGGCGCACGTTGATGTCCAGGATGGTGACCCGGGCGCCCAGGCCCACGGCCACCTTGGCGGCGTTGTAGCCCACAGTGCCGCCCCCGATGATCACCACCTTGCCGCGGCCCACGCCGGGCACGCCGCCCAGCAGCAGCCCCTTGCCGCCGGCCTCCTTGGTGAGCATCTGCGCGCAGGCCTGGGCAGCCATCTTGCCTGCCACCTCGCTCATGGGCTCCAGCAGGGGCAGGGTGCCGTCGGGCATCTGGATGGTCTCGTAGGCCACGCCCGTGGCCTCGCGCTCCAGCAGCACTTGGGTGAGCTCGGGCTCGGCGGCCAGGTGCAGGTAGGTGTAGATGGTCTGGCCGCGCTGGATGCGCCCGTACTCCTGGGGCACGGGCTCCTTGACCTTGCAGATCATGCCCGCCTCGCCCCAGACGGCGTCGGCGTCGGCCACCAGCGTAGCCCCTGCGGCCACGTACTCGGCGTCGGTCAACCCGCTCCCGAGCCCCGCGCCCTGCTGGACCAGCACGGTGTGGCCCGCGCCCGTCAACACCCTCACCCCGGCGGGCACCAGGCCCACCCGGTACTCGTGGTTCTTCACCTCGGCCGGTACGCCGATGATCATGGTCGTCTCCTGGGATCGTCCCTTGGAATCGCGCGGAGCATAGCGGCGGGATTCCGCCAGGTAACGACGCGGCGCGTCAGGGATCGGCAGGGTTCGCTGGGCACAGCCCCGGGCGGGTCCGTAGAATTGCGGGCTCAGGGAATCAAATCGAACCGGGCGCTGATTCGTACCCCATGACGAACGCCTTCGCGCCTTGGGGATGAGAGATGTTCGACCGACTGCTGGGCCGCAAGAAGCCCACCGATCACGCGGAGTTCGAGCGCGTGGCCATGCCGCACGCCGACGCCCTGTACGGGGCCGCCCTGCGCATGACCCGCGACGCCACGCGGGCCGAGGACCTGGTGCAGGAGACCCTGCTGCGGGCCTACCGCTTCTGGCACAAGTTCGAGCAGGGCACGAACATCAAGGCCTGGCTGTTTCGCATCCAGACCAACATCTTCATCAACAAGTACCGAAAGCGGCAGACCGAGCAGAAGGTCCTGGACCAGCGCGAGGTGGACGACCTGCTGGAGCGCTACGCGGCCGATGACGGCCCGGCGGTGCTCCCGCCCGACACCCGCGAAGACTTCCTCACCCACCTGGTGGGCGACGAGGTCATGGCCGCGCTGGACCAGCTCCCCTTCGAGTTCCGCATGGCGGTGCTGCTCGCCGACATGCACGACTTCTCCTACAAGGAGATCGCCGAGGTGCTGGACTGCCCGGTGGGCACGGTGATGAGCCGGCTCCACCGCGCCCGCAAGCTCCTGCAGGCCCAGCTCTTCGAGTACGCCCTGGACCGTGGGGTCATCCGGCGGCCCGACGGGGCCAACGGCGACAACGTGGCCGACCTGGAGCTGTACCGCAGCCGCCGCAAGCGAAAGAGCGCCAACGGATGAGTCACCTGACCTGCGACGAGTTCCACCAGTTCGTCGATCCGTACCTGGACGGGGAGTACGACGCCCTCGAGCGGCGCGACTTCGACATGCACCTGGCCGCCTGCGGGGACTGCCGGCGCTGGTTCGAGCAGCACCGGGCCATCCAGTCCGCCGTCCGCCAGACCCTGGGCCGTCCCACCCCCATGCCGGGGGGCGCCAAGGCCCGGCTGCGCACCCGGCTCGCCCTCGAGGCGGGGCCCGCGCAGCGCCGCCAGAAGCTGGTGAAGCTGGCCCTGCCGGTGCCGATGGTGGCGGCCGCGGCGGCGGTGTTCTTCTTCGTCGGCACCACCGGCTTCACGCCCACCGTGGTGCAGGACGCGGTGGCCCAGCACGACGAGGAGATGCCCCTGGACGTGCCCACGCCCGAGGCCGAGGAGTTGGACCAGTGGTTCCAGCGCCGCGCCCGGCTGAAGGTGACGGCGCCGCGGTTCCGCGACCGGCGGCTGATGCTCATGGGCGGCCGGCTGAGCCGGGTGGGCGCCCGCGCGGGCCACGGCCAGCGCGCCGCCTACATGGTCTACGGCGTGGGCCGCCACAAGGTCTCGGTGCTGGCCTTCGACGAGGATCTGGAGATCGAGCAGCTCGGCGAGGTGCGCCGGATCAAGGGCCGCCCGGTGAGCGTGGCCGAGCACGAAGGCCGGCGGGTCGTGCTCTTCCGCAAGAACGGCCTGACCTACACGGTCACCAGCGACCTGTCTGCGCAGCGCATGGTGGAGCTCGTCGGCACCGCCATGTGAGCCGCGGGCGCCAGCCGGCGCCCCTGGCAACGGTCCGTTGCGCACACGGCCCGTGACCCCGCCCCCGCTCGCGCGTCCAATGGGCATCTCTCCGTCGCCCTGAGGAGGTGCGCCATGGCCAAGATCCTCGAGCAGTTCCCCCTGGGGACGCCGCCCTGGAAGACCTTTGATCCCTTCCTGTTCTGCGTGCACCACAACGACGCCTACCCGGCGGGCAACGCCCAGTACGGGCCGGCTGCGCCGCTGACGGGGCGGCGCATCGGGCAGGACTTCGAGGGCATCGACGGCTGGCGCATGTACCACGGCGACGTGGTGCCCGGCTTTCCGGCCCACCCGCACCGCGGCTTCGAGACCATCACGGTCACGAGCCAGGGCTACATCGACCACGCCGACTCCATGGGGGCCGCCGCCCGGTACGGCAACGGCGACGTGCAGTGGATGACCGCCGGCAACGGCGTCATGCACGCAGAGATGTTCCCGCTGCTCCGCAAGGACGGCGAGAACCCCATGGATTTCTTCCAGATCTGGCTGAACCTGCCCCGCGAGGACAAGCGGGTCCCCCCCTACTTCAGCATGTTCTGGAGCCACCAGGTGCCCAAGCTGGTGGTGCACGACGATCAGGGGCGCGCCAGCGAGATCCGCGTGGTGGCCGGCGCCCTGGGCGACGCGACGCCCCCGGCGCCGCCGCCCAACTCCTGGGCCGCCCGCCGCGAGGCCGACATCGGCCTGTGGACCGCGCGGCTGCTGCCGGGCGCCCAGTGGACGCTGCCGGCGGCCAACCCCGGCACCCAGCGCACGATCTACTTCTTCGAGGGCGCCAGCCTGCGCCTGGACGACCACCCGGTCACCGTGGGCCAAGGCGTGCGGGTGCAGGCCGACACGCCGCTGACTCTCACCAACGGCCTGGCCGACGCCCGAGTGCTGGTGCTGCAGGGCCGCCCCATCGGCGAGCCGGTGGTGAAGCACGGCCCCTTCGTCATGAACACCGTGGGTGAGATCCGGGAGGCCTACGCCGATTACCAGCGCACCCGGTTCGGCGGCTGGCCGTGGCCCGGCAGCGACCCGGTGCACGGCGGCAAGTTCGAGCGCTTCGCCCGCCACGCCGACGGCCGCGAGGAGCGGCCGGCCTGAGCCACACGGGGGCGGCGGCCCGCACAACCAACGCCCCCACACGCCACGCCGCGGTCAGCCTCAGCTCAGAACAGCGCGTCCAGGGCCTCGCCCACGTGGCGCGCCCCGATGAGCTGAACCCCGTCCTCGTCGCGGAGCTGGGCCCGGTCGTTCGCCGGCATGATCACCCGCTTGAAGCCGAGCTGACGGGCCTCGGCCACCCGGGCCTGGGCGCCCACCACCGCTCGGATCTCGCCGCCCAGCCCCACCTCGCCAAAGACCACCGTGTGCGGATCCACCGGGCGATCCACATGGCTGCTGGCCAGCGCCGCGATGACCGCCATGTCCACCGCCGGCTCCACCAGGCGCATGCCACCCGCCACGTTCAGGAAGACGTCGCTGCCCGCGATGTCGAGGCCAGCCTTCTTCTCGAGCACGGCCAGCAGCAGAGCCACCCGGTTCGAGTCGACCCCGATGGCCGTGCGCCGCGGCGTGCCGTAGACGGTGGGGCTGACCAGCGCCTGCACCTCCACCAGCAGGGGGCGGGTGCCCTCGAAGCTGCCGGCCACCACCGAGCCCGAGGTGCCGTGGGCCCGCTCGGCCAGGAACAGCGCCGAGGGGTTCTTCACTTCGGCCAGCCCGGTGCCCTTCATCTCGAAGGCGCCGATCTCGTCGGTGCTGCCGAAGCGGTTCTTGACCGCCCGCAGCACCCGGAAGGCGTGGCCCCGCTGGCCCTCGAAGTACAGCACGGTGTCCACCATGTGCTCGAGCACGCGGGGGCCCGCGATGGCGCCGTCCTTGGTGACGTGGCCCACAAGGAAGGTGGCGATCTCCTTGCCCTTTGCCAGCGCCATGAGCCGGGCGGTGACCGCCCGGAGCTGGCTGACGCTGCCCGGCGCCGACTCGATGCCCTGGGTGAACAGGGTCTGCACCGAGTCGATGATGAGCACGGCCGGCTGCAGCTTCTCGACGTGGGCCTCGATGCGCTCCAACGCCGTCTCGGCCATGAGCCACAGGCTCTGGGCGCTGGCCTCGACCCGGTCGAAGCGCATGCGGGTCTGGCGCGCCGACTCCTCGCCGGTGACGTACAGCACCGTCAGGCCCCGCTGGGCGATGCGGTCGGCGGCCTGCAGCAGCAGCGTGGACTTGCCGATGCCGGGGTCGCCGCCCACCAGGATGAGGCTGCCGGGCACCAGCCCGCCGCCGAGCACCCGGTCGAGCTCGCTGATACCCACGGGCGACCGGGGCACGTCGGCGCCCTGGATCTCGGCCAGGCGCTGCGGGCGGCTGGCGCCGATGGCGCCGAAGGCGGCCCCGCCGCCCGCGCCGGGGGTGAAGGTGGGCTCGGCCTCCTCGACCAGGGTGCCCCACGCCTCGCAGCTCGGGCAGCGGCCGAACCACTTGGGGCTGTCCTGCCCGCACTGTTGGCAGACGAAGCGGGTCTTCAGCTTCTTGGCCTTGCTCACGGGTCAACCTCCGCCGGTGGGGGTGCGGGTGTCTGTTCGGGGGGCGGTCGCAAGGCCGCCAGATCCCAGGCGTAGCCCACGCCCAGCGCCCCGCCGAATAGCAGGCCGTTGCGGCCGGCGCCCACGTGGGCCCGGGCGTTGGCCTCGATCCGCAGGAACCAGCGCTCGCCCAGCCAGGCGTCGAGCCCCCAGCCGTGGCCCACCATCAGGCCGCCGCTGGCGCCGTTGGCGGGGTTGAAGTAGCCGTCGCCCCCCAGATCCACCTGGTCGCCCTTCAGGTCGAGGCCGAAGCCCAGGCCCAGGCGCCACCAGGGGCGCAGGGCGGTCCCCGGGCGGTACACCCGCTCGAAGCTCAGGAAGTCCACCATGAGGAAGCGCACGGTGCCGTCCAGCGGGCCCTCGTGCGCCAGGTGCACCCGCCAGGCCAGGCGGGCGGGCCCGGCGGCCCGGGCCACCCCCAGGCCGGTGACCAGGGCGCGATCCCCCAGGGGGTGGCGGCTGGTGGCCCACCAGGCGGCGCCGGCGGGCTCCAGCCACAACAGGAGCTGGCCATCGGTGAGGGGCAGGTAGGTGGGCCCGGGATCGGAGGCGGCGCCCTCGGACGGGGCCCCCGGGGCAGGGGTCGCGTCCGGTGGGGGCGAGGCGGCGGCGGCAGGGGTCGGCGACAGGCATGCCACGGCCAGGAGCAAGGCCCGTGCCCAACGTGATTTCAAGGGGTTGCGCATGGCGCCTTGTCCAGAAAGTGAACGGATGTGTGCAGGGCGTCCAGACCTTGGACGCGGGCGACCGGACCGTCAGTCCAGCGCGTTCATGATCTGCCAGGCCCCCCATGCCAGGCCCGCGCCCAGGCCGGCGCCCAGCAGCACCTGCAGGGCCAGGGTGAGCCCGCCGCCCGCCGAACGCTCGGCCGTGATCGCAGGTAGCTCGCCGCCCGGGGTCGGCACCTGCGCCTCGGCCGCCGTGGGGCCGTCCTCGTCCAGGCCCTGCATGAGGCCCGCGTGGAACGCCAGGCAGCTCACGGGCCGATCCTCGGGGCGCTTCGCCAGGCCCTGGAGCACCGTGGCCTCGACCCCCACAGGGATCTCGGGGCGCACGGTGCGCGGCGGCGGCGGCGCCTTGTTGACGTGCTGCAGCAGCACCTTCGCGGCGTTCTGGTGGCGGAAGGGTACCCGACCGGTGAGCATCTCGTAGGCCAGCACCGCCAGGCTGTAGATCTCGCTGCGCACGTCGTCGAAGGTCTGCCCGCTGGCCTGCTCGGGGGCCAGGTACTCGGCGGTGCCCACCACCATGCCCTGCTTCGTCAGGCGCTCGGCGCCGATGGCCCGCGCGATGCCGAAGTCGGTGATCTTCACCTTGCCGTCGGCGCGCACCAGCACGTTCGAGGGCTTCAGGTCGCGGTGCATGATGCCCTGACGGTGCATGTGGTCCAGGCCGCTGGCGAGCTGTCCCACCAGATCCAGGGCCACGTCGATGTCCAGGCGGCCCTGGCGGCGCAGCATCTTGTCGAGGGTGATGCCCTCGACGAAGGGCATGGCGATGAAGGCGCCGCGGGGGGTCTCGAAGAAGCCCAGCAGCGGCACCAGGTTGGGGTGCTCGAGCTTGGCGAGGAGCTGCGCCTCGTTGACGAACCGCTTGCGCAGGCGGGCGTCGTCGGCCAGCTCGGGCAGCAGCATCTTCAGGGCCACGGTCTGCCCGGTGACGCCGTGGACCGCGCGGTAGACACGCCCCATGCCGCCGCGACCCACCTCGCGCTCGATGGTGTAGCCCTCGACGGTCTCGCGGGGCTGCAGCTCGGCGGTGGCGGGCGACACCTGGGGATCCGTGATGACGCTGGCCCGCCGCCGCGCGGGCTGGCCGCGATCGGAGCCGCCCAGGGACAGGTCGGACATGCGCTCCACCGCCGGCGAGGGCGGGGCTTGCGCCGGCGCGCGCAGCAGCGCCTCGGCCAGGCCGTCGAGGGCGCCCTCGCGCACGGTGGGGGCGTCGGGGTCCAAGGGCGCATACGCCGCCAGCAGCGCGGGCGGCGTGGACTCGGGCAGGGTGCGCCCGTCCAAGGGCACGGGGGTCACCGCCGGCGCGCCCGAGAGCGTGCCGGCCCCGCGCCCGCCCTGGGCGCCGAGCGCGCGCACCCGCGCCTCGGCGGGCAGATCGACCCCACACGCGCCGCACTGGCGGGCGCCGGGGGCCACCTCGGCTCCACATCGGGGGCAGGGCACCATCGGATCCTTCGCATGCCGGGGTGGCGAAGATACCATGCCCCGGCGGAACTTCGACCCCCTGCCCGGCCACCAAGCCTGCACAACTTCATCGGGAGCCCGCCCTGAGCCGTCCCACCCTGCTGCTGGCCTGCCTGGCCCTGCTCCAGATCGCCGCGGGGCCACCCGCCGAGGAGCGCGAGGCCGATCGCTTGATGACCCAGGCCCGCGCCCGCGGCCAGCAGGCCGGCGCCGCGGTGGACATCGCCCGCCTGGCCGAGGTGGGGCGTTGGTTGCCTGCGTCGGAGCTGGAGGCGCGGCTGGCGGCCCTGGCCGCGGATCCCCACCTGGCGCCGCTGGTGCAGGCGCAGGCCTGGTGGCACCTGCGGTCCGCCGCTCGCGGCCGCATGGACGGCGAGTCGGCCCGCGAGGCTGAGCGTGCCCTGGGCCTGCTGGACGGCTGGGTGGGCCGCGCGGGCCCGGCCCCTCACCCCACCGAAGCGCTGAGCCCGGCAGGCTGGACGGCCGTGCCGGGGCCGGTGCTGTGGCTCGAGGCCGCCCTGCGCCCGGCCCAACGCACCCAGGGCACGGTGGCGACGCGGCTGCATCACCCCACGGGCGGCCCGGCGGTGCTGCGGCTGGGCTACGACGACACCGCCAAGGTGCGCCTGAACGGCGACGAGGTGTTCACCGGCGACGTGGCCCACGACCTGTGGCTGGACCAGGCGACGATCCCGGTGGTGCTGCGGCCGGGCGACAACACGCTGGTGGTGCAGGTGGGCCAGGTGGACGGTGCCTGGCGGCTGGTGGCCCGGATCACCGACGGCGCCGGGCGCCCCCTGACCGAGCTGACCGCCCACCCGGATCCCTGGGGGCCGGTCCCCGCGCCCGCCGAGGTCCCCGAGGGCGATGACCCGTCCCCCCGGGACCTGTGGGCCGAGCTGGCCCAGGCCGCAGACGCCGAGCCGCCCGTGGCACAAGACCTGAGGGATCTCGCGGACTTTGCCCGGGTGAGTGGGTTGCCCGATCGGGAGCTGGCGGTGCCCCGGGTGGCCATCGAGGGCGCCTGGGAGGTGGAGCCCAGCCCCCGGACCTTGCGGGCCTGGCTGGAGGTGCTGCCCGACGCCGAGCGGGCCGCGCTGCGGGCCGAGAAGCGCGCCCTGCGGCCCGTGACCGAGGCCGACGCCTACGCCGATCGGCACCTGCTGCTGGCCGACGGTTGGGGGCACTACTACGGTCGGCGCCACGCTGAGACCCGGGCGGTGCTGCAGACGCTGCTGGGCGAGGATCCGGCCTGGCCGCCCGCCCGCCGGCTCGAGGCGGTGTTCCTGGAGGATCTGGGGCTGCCCCACCGGGCCGCTGCCCGCCTGGCCGACGCCCAGGAGGCCCGGCCCGATCGGGTGCGCCTGGCTCAGGCGCGCATCCACGCCTTGCGCTCGGGGGGGCGCATCACCGAGGCGCTGGCGAGCCTGCACGCGCTGGTGGAGGCCGATCTGGCGGGGCCCGACCTGCGCTACGAGCTGGCCGATCTGCGGGCCCGGCGGGGCGAGACTCAGGAGGCCGTGGCCCTGCTGGATGAGGTGATCGTGGCCCACCCCGAGCGGGTGACCTACGCCCTGGAGGCGGCCGCCATCCTCACCCGCGCTGGCGACGACGGCGCCGCCACCGCCCGGCTGGAGGCCCTGCACCGCCGGCTGCCCCAGGACCCCGTGGTGGCCGAGGCGCTGGCCCGCCGCTACCAGGCCCAGGGGCGGCTGACCGAGGCGCTGCCCCTGGTGCAGCAGGCCCTGGAAGCCCAGCCGGGCGATGACGGCCTGCTGGCGTGGGTGGAGGCGCTGAGCGCGCGGCCCGAGGCGCCCGCGCTGGGTCCGCCCGTGGCCGAGCTGACGGCCGCGAAGGCCCCGAAGGACGCGGTGGCGCATGTGCTGTACCACCACGCCCAGGCCGCGGTGGGCGAGGACGGCCGCGCCGTGCGCCGGGTGCGGCGGCTGCTGCGGATCCTCACCGACGAGGGCGCCCGCCGGTACAACACCTGGTCGCTGCCCTATGTGCCCGGCCAGCAGCGGCTGACGGTGGAGACGGCGCGCCTGATCCGCGAGGGCGCCCCCGACGCCAGCCCGCAGCGCCGCGACGAGGACCTGTCGGAGCCCGACTACCGGCTCTACTACGACCTGCGGGCGCAGATCCTGGCCTTCGACCGGCCGCAGCCGGGCGACCTGATCGAGGTGGCGTGGGCCCTGGCCGACACGGCGCCGGATCCCAGCTTTCCCGGCTACTTCGGCGAGCTGGCCTACCTGCAGGAGGCGGCCCCGCGCGCTCGGGTGGTGGTGGAGGTGACGGGGCCCCGCGCCGCGGCCATGCACCTGGAGGTGAACGCGCCTGGGCTGGCGGTGCAGCGCGAGGGGCTGCGGGTGACGGCGCAGGACGTGCCCGCCATCCCCCTCGAGCCGAACATGCCGGGCGCGTCGTCGCTGCAGGCCTACGTGCACGTGAGCACCGAGCCGGGCTGGGACGCCGTGCAGGCGCGCTACCAGGCGCTGCTGGGCGAGCGCACCACCCCCACCCCGGCGCTGGAGGCCGTGGCCCGCGAGTGGGCGGGCGACGCCCAGGGGCCCGAGGCCATCCTGGCGGCCCTGTACGCGAAGGTGGCCGACCGCACCCGCTACGTGGGGCTGGAGTTCGGCGTGCGCAGCTTCCAGCCGGCGGCCCCCAGCGAGACGCTGGCCCGGGGCTTCGGCGACTGCAAAGACAAGGCGACGCTGCTCATCGCGCTGGCGAGGGCGCTGGGGGTGGACGCGCAGTTCGCGCTGACCCGCACCCGGGCCGCCGGGGCGGTGGCCCCCGCCCCCGCCAGCTTCGCGCTGTTCGACCACGCCATCGTGTATGTGCCTGATCTGAAACGATTCATGGACCCGACCGTGGACCGCAACGGGCCGTGGACGCTGCCGCCTTCGGACCAGGGGGCGCAGGTGTTCGTGGTGGGCGACAGGCAGGGCCTGCGGGCGGTGCCGGCCCAGCCGGCGGCCTTCAACCGGGCCGAGTGGGCGGTGCAGGGGCAGATCGGGGCCGGCGGCGCGCTGACCGGCACCCTGACGTTGGATTTGGGCGGCCAACCCGCCACTCAGGCCCGGCGGGAGCTGGAGGGGGCGGCCGATCCGGCGGCCGTGCTGGCCCGGCTGGTGGCGGAGCGCTTCCCCGGGGCCGTGGTGGCGGCGCCCGAGCTTGGCGGGCTGCGGCCGGCCCTGGATCCGGTGACCGCTCGGGCCCGGCTGACCGTGCCCACCCTGCCGGCAGCGCCGAAGGGCGGCCGGGCCATCCCCCTGCGGGGCGACCTGGTGGCACGCTACGCCCAGGAGGCCCAGCGCAAGACGCCGCGGCAGCTCCCGTTCAAGCACAGCCACACCGTGCGGCTGGACCTGGCGCTGCCGGCCGGCTGGCGGGTGCGCCCGCACGCCGCGGTGGACGTGCAGAGCCCGTTTGGCCGGGTGCAGGTGACGGTGCGCGAGGCCGCCGGGCAGGTGCAGGTGGTCCGCACGGTGGTGATGGACGCCTTCGAGGTGGCCCCGGCGGACTACCCCGCCTTCCGCGCCTGGCTGGGCGAGGCCGATCGGGCGCTGGCGGCGCCCCTGGAGGTGGGGCCGTGATCCGCCGGCTGGTGATCCTGTGCGGGGTGGCGCTGATGGCGGCCTGCGGGGCCCGGCCGCCCAGCCTGGCCGAGCAGGCCGCGGACGCCGCCGCCGGGGCGCGGCACGGCGAGCTGGGCTGGTTGCGCTACCTGCAGGGCGACGGCGAAGGCGCCGCGGAGGCCTTCGCCCGTGGCGCGGCCGATCGCGACGACCCCTTGGTGGCGCTGGGCCAGGCGCGCGTGGCGGCCGACCGCCTGGCCTACGCAGACGTCCTGCAGCGAGCCGCCGGGGCCACCCGGTCGAACGACGGGTTCGTGCGCGCCGTCGCGCACCAGTGGGTCGACGAGGCGGCCTCGCAGCTCGCCGACGGCGAGGCCCGCCTGAAGGCGGCGCTGGGTGATCCGCCCCCCCGCGTCGCCCTGGCGGATCCCCGCTCGACGGTGCGGGTGAGCTTCCTGCCCTTCCTGGATCTGCCCCGCCTGGCCAAGACGCCGCCCAAGCTGGGCGAGGACGGCCACCTGCACGCCCTGGCGCAGGTGTGGGCGCTCACGAAGGGGCGCGGCCAGCCCGATCCCGACGGGCTCGTGCTCACGGTGTGGCCGCTGCCGGCCGACGAGCCGGGGCCGACAGTGACCCTGCGCGTGGCGGGGCCCCTCATCGCCTGGCGCGGCGGAGCCGAGGTCTACCGCTCGGACTGGCACCGCTTCCCGCCCGACCGGGTGACCTTCAGCGCGCCGGGTGACGGGCCGCTGATCGTGGCCTGGGCCAGCGACCGGCGCCCCCAGGCCTGGCGTTGGGCCACGCCCGGGCAGGGCGCGCCCGTGCTCATGAAGGCGGTCCACTCGCCGGCCGTGCGCGCGGCCCTGTTCGCCGAGTACGCCCTGCTGGCCGGCGACGCCGAGGGCGCCGCCGCGCACCTGGCCCAGGCGCCCGAGAGTGCGGGCTTCGCAGGCCTGCGCGCCCGGCTGGCCGACGTGACCCCCGGCCGTCCCGAGCACAAGCGCCGCGACGCCGCCAAGGCCCACTGGCAGGCCGCGTTGCCCCTGGCGCCCGCCGCCGCGGGGCTGGCCCTGGCCCGCATCGCCCTGGCCGAGGGCGAGGCGGGCGACGCCGAGGCCCACCTGCGGGCGGTGCTGAAGGCCGCGCCCCAGAGCCACCAGGCCTGGCGCCTGCTGAGCCGCACGCTGCTGAGCCAGGGCCGCGCCGAGGCCGCCGGGCAGGCGCTGGGCGAGGCCCTGCGGTTCGCCCCGGATCCCTGCGCGCTGTTGCCCGATCAGGCCGCGCTGGGCGACGACGCCCCCACCCGCGAGGATCCCGTGCAGGCAGCCCTGCGCTGCGAGCGCCCCCTGGACGCTGCCCAGCAGCTCCTGGACCGCCACCGCCCGGACGAGGCCCTGGCGGTGCTGGACGAGGCCGAGGCCAAGGGCGCGAAGGCCCAGCGGCTGCGGGCGCGGGCGCTGCTGGGGCTGGGCCGCCTGGAGGACGCCCGCGAGGCGCTGGGCAAGGGCGCCAGCGCCGATGACGTGGCGCAGATCATCGACCTGACCCCCGCCGACGGGCCCTTGATGGGCCTGGCGCCGCTGGTGGCCCGGTTCCCCCACAGCAACCTGGCCCTGGACTGGGTGGCCGCCGAGCCCGCGCTGGCCGAGTTCGCGCCGCTGGTGCTGGACACCGAGGCCGCCATCGCCGCCTTCAAGGCCCAGGTGCCCCTGCCCGGCCCCGCCGTGCGCGTGCTGGACCACTCGGTGCTGCTGTACGGCGCCGACGGCAAGCGGCTGCGCTGGGTGCACGAGGTGCTGGCCATCCGCTCGCGGGACGCCGCCGAGACCTACGGCGAGATCGGGCTGCCGCAGGGCACCCGCATCGTGGCGCTGTACACCCGCAAGGCCGACGGCCGGATCCGCCACGGCGAGGAGGTGCCCGAGAAGGACAGCATCACCCTGCCCGAGCTGGAGGCCGGCGACTTCGTGGTGGCCCAGTACCTGGAGCCCGGCGACAACGGCTACCTGTACGACAAGGGCTTCCTGACCCCCCGGGTGTTCTTCCAGGGCGTCGATCTGCCCATCCACCGGCAGCGCTTCGAGGTGTACGGCCCCGACGACACGCCGCCCGACATCCAGGTGCTGGCGGGCGCGCCAGAGCCCACCCCGGTGCGGCTGGGCGAGCGCGCTGGCTGGCGCGTCGAGGTGCGCAAGGTGGATCAGGTGGTGCAGGAGCCCGACCTGCCCCCCGCCGCCCGGTGGCTGCCCTCGGCCCGCGCGGGCCGCAAGGTGAGCCTGGCGGACGACCTGGCCTACCTGCGCGACCGGGCGCTGGCCCGCCGCCGCAAGACGTTGGCCTTCGAGGCCTGGGTCCGCGAGCACGCCGGCGACGGCGAGCCCGCCGCGCAGGTGAAGCGCCTGGCCCGCGCCGTACGCGAGGCCGTGGACGACCAGCAGGGGGTCATCGAGGAGGACGCCGCCCGCGCGGTGGAGACGGGCAACGGCAACCGCGCGCTGGTGCTGAGCGCTGCCCTGGAGGTGCTGGGCGTGCCCCACCGGCTGTGGCAGGGCCGCCCCGCCGTGCACGAGCCGCCGGGCCCCTTCACCCAGGTGTCGCACTTCCCGTACCCGCTGATCTTCTGGGCGGGCGGCGTGCTGGATCCCGGCCCCGAGCGGGCGCCGTTGGGCTTCATGCCCTTCACGCTGGTGAGCGGCGACGGCATCCAGGTGTGGCCCATCGAGGGCGCCCGGGCCGAGCCTCAGCCCCTGCCCGCCCCGCGCACCGTGGGCGACCGGCGGCGGGTGAAGGTGGACGCCGAGTGGGGCGCCGACGGCGTGCTGCGGGGCGAGGTGGAGGACCGGCTGGAGGGCCAGGAGGCCATCGTCGTCGGCCACCACCTGAGCCGGCTGGATCCCGCCCAGCGCCCGCGGCTGGTGGAGCGGCTGTTGGTGGCCGCCGTGGGCGCCGCCAAGGTCACGGCGCTGGAGGATCCGGCCGCGCAGGATCCCGACGGCCCGCTGCTGCTGCGCTACCGCTTCGAGGCCCAGGTGGGCGACCGGCTGGGCCTGGCCCTGTTCCCCACGGCGCCGGCCCGCACCCACGCGCCGCTGCCCGAGCGCGAGCTGCCGCTGTACATCAGCCTGCCCACCGATCAGCGGGTGGTGTGGCGCCTGGCCAGCGACCGCGACTTCACCTGCCCGCCGGCGGCCCCCGTGGCCCTGGCCCACGGCCCGCACCGCTTCACCCGCACCGTCGAGTGCGACGGTGACGACCTGAAGGTGGTGAGCACGGTGAAGGTGGCCGGCGGCGAGCTGCCCGTCGCCGACTACGCGGCGTTCGCGGCGTGGGCCCGGCAGGTGGACGAGGCCGAGCGCCTGCGGCTGGTGATCCCCGCCGTGCGCTGAGGGGCCGGCGGCCCTACAAGAGGCGCTTCAGCCACTTCACCTTCGCGTCATCGTAGGGCGGGTACATGATCGCCGGATCGATGGCCGTGGGCTTCTTCAGCACCGACTTGTGGTGGGTGAACACGTCGAAACTGTGCTTGCCGTGGTAGCCGCCCATGCCGCTCTCGCCCACGCCGCCGAAGGGCAGCCCGTGCACGGCCAGGTGCATGACGCAGTGGTTGATCACCGCGCCGCCGCTGCTGGTGCGGGCCAGCACCGCCTCCTGCTTCGCCTTGTCGCTGCTGAACATGTACAGGGCCAGCGGCTTGGGGCGGGCGTTGATGAAGGCGATGGCGGCGTCCACCGAGTCCACGGCGATCACCGGCAGGATGGGCCCGAAGATCTCGTCGGCCATCACCGGGCTCTCGGGGGCCACGTCGGTGAGCACCGTGGGCGCGATGAAGCGGTCGTCGCGGTCGTGCTGGCCGCCCACCGCCACCGTCCCGCTGTCCAGCAGGGGCTTCAGGCGGTCGAAGTGCCGGGGGTTGATGATGCGCCCGAAGTCGCCGCTGGCCTGGGGATCGGCGCCGTAGAAGGCCTTCACCGCCGCCACCAGCTCGGCCACGAAGGCGTCGTGCACCGCCCGCTCCACCAGCACGTAGTCGGGGGCCACGCAGGTCTGGCCGGCGTTGGTGAACTTGCCCCAGGCGATGCGCTTCGCCGCCACCGCCAGATCGGCGCTGGTATCCACCACGGTGGGGCTCTTGCCGCCCAGCTCCAGGGTCACGGGCGTCAGGTGCTTCGCCGCCGCCGCCATGACGATGCGGCCCACATGCCCGTTGCCCGTGTAGAAGATGTGGTCGAAGCGCTGCTCCAGCAGGGCCGTCGTCTCGGGCACGCCGCCCTCGACCACCACCACCGCCTCGGGATCCACGTACTGGGGCAGCCACTCGGCCAGCACCGCCGAGGTGGCCGGCGCCACCTCGCTGGGCTTCACCACCGCGCAGTTGCCCGCCGCCAGCGCCCCGATGAGCGGCGCCACGGCGAGCTGGAAGGGGTAATTCCAGGGGGCGATGATCAGCACCACGCCCAGCGGATCCTTGTAGATGCGCGAGGTGCCGGGCTGGGCCACCAGGGTGGTGCTCACCCGGTCGGGCTTCATCCACCCCCGCACCTTCTTCGCGGCCAGCTCGGCCTCGGCGGCGCTGTAGTTGATCTCGGTGCTGAAGGCCTCGAGGTGGCACTTGCCCAGATCGGTCCGCAGGGCGGCTTCGATCTCAGCCTCGCGCTCCCGGCACATGCGAGCCAACCCCTCGAGCTGCCGGACGCGCCAGGCGGCGCTGCGGGTGTGGCCTTCGTCGAAGCGAGCGCGGATCCGCGCCACCAGCGCGGGGACGGGGCCGGGGGTGGGGCGAGACGCGGTGGACATGGGACCTCCGGGGCGGGGGGACGGCCGAGAGCCTGACGAAAAGGCGCTGCCCCGTCCACCGGCGGAGGCCCGCGGGCGCCAATCTTCGAAGAAACCGCATGGTCGCCAGAACCCTGGCAGGTTCAGCCGCATCGTTCGGCAGAATCGCCCGACAGGGTCCAACCCCGTTTCCGAGGACGGCGCATGGAGTGGCTCAACTACCACCACCTCTTCTACTTCTGGATGGTGGCCCGCGAGGGCAGCGTGGCGCAGGCCAGCCGTGAGCTGAACCTGACCCCGCAGACCATCAGCGCCCAGATCCGCACGCTCGAGAGCTACCTGGACGAGCAGCTCTTCGAGCGCCGCGGGCGCCGCCTGCACCTCACCGGGGTGGGCCAGTTCGTCTTCGAGTACGCCGAGACCATCTTCGCCACGGGCCGCGAGATGCTCGACGCCCTGCGCAAGCGGCCGTCGGGCGCGCCCATGAAGCTGGTGGTGGGCGTCACCGATGCCATGCCCAAGCTGGTGGTGCATCGGCTGCTCCAGCCCGCCCTGGAGCTGGATCCGCCCGTACGCCTGGCGGTCACCGAGGCGCCCGCCGACGAGCTGCTGGCGGATCTGGCGGTGCACCGGGTGGACCTGGTGCTCACCGACGCCCCGGTGACCCCCCGGGTGAAGGTGCGCGCCTACAACCACCAGCTCGGCGAGTGCGGGGTGACCTTCATGGCCGCGCCCAAGCTGGCGGCGACGCTGCGCAAGGACTTCCCCCGCAGCCTGGATGGGGCGCCCGTGCTGCTGCCCACTTCGGACACCATGCTGCGCCGCTCGCTGGACAGCTACTTCGAGCGCCACCGGGTGCGCCCGAACATCGTGGGCGAGTTCGCCGACTCCGCGCTGATGAAGGTGTTCGGGCAGCACGGCAACGGGGTGTTCGCCATCCCCGACTGGGTCACGGCGGCGGTGCAGGAGCAGTACCACGTGGAGCCCGTGGGGCCCGCCGAGGGCGTGGTGGAGCGGTTCTACGCCATCAGCGTGGAGCGGCGCCTGAAGCACCCGGCGGTGGTGGCCATCAGCGAGGCCGCTCGCAACGATCTGGGCCACAGCGAGCCGGCCCGGTGAGCAAGCGCCTCGCCCGCCTGGAGGTGCTGGGGCGCACGGCCGTGGCCAGCACCTGGCTGACCATCGAGCGGCAGCGCCTGCGCAACCACTACACCGACGGCACCGCCAGCGCGCCCTTCGAGGCCGACAGCGCCCACCGGCGCGGTGTGGACGCGGTGGCCGTGCTCCCGTGGCGCCGCGGGCCTGGGGGCGTCCAGGTCTGTCTGCTGCAGGTGCTGCGCCCCGGCGTGGCGCTGCGCGCCCGGCTGGATCCGCCGGTGGTCGACGACGGCCCCGACCGGCCCATGCTGTGGGAGGCGCCCGCCGGCATCCCCGAGGCCGACGAGCGGGGCGAGGCCGGCCTGCGCCGCTGCGGGGCCCGCGAGGTGCTCGAAGAGACGGGGATCACGGTGCCCGTGGCCGCCCTGGCGCGGCTGGGCGCCGGCACCTACCCCTCGGGGGGCATCCTGGCCGAGATGCTGCACTTGTATGCCGCCGAGGTGCCCGCCGACGCGCCGGTTGTGCCGCCCGAGGGTGACGGCACCCCCTTCGAGGAGCCGGGCGGCTGGCGCTGGTGGGGGCTTCAGGAGGCGCTGGACGCCTGCGAGGCGGGGATCATCGCCGACAGCAAGACCGAGATCGCGCTCGCGCGGCTGGCCCGTCGGTTCGGGCCCGGCTGAGCCCGCGCCCCCACGGCCTCACTGCGCCGGTGCGGCCGCCCACGCCGCGTACTTCTTCGCCGGCCCCGGGCCCGCGAACACCTGCAGGCCCACGAAGCGCGCCGGCCCGTTCACGTAGCTCACCTTGGCGTGGGCCGGCATGAAGATCGTATCGCCCGGCTTCACGGGGTGAGCCACCCCGTCCAGCGTCAGCACCCCGGTGCCCTCGAGCACGTGGATGTACTCCTCGGTGGGGTCCTGGTGCTCGGGCACCTTGGTCCCCGGCGCCATCTCCAGCCGCCCCACGAAAGCCTGCTCGCCCTGGGCCAGCAGGGTGATCCACGCCTTGCCCGAGGGCGCCACCTTGCGGGGCGCCTTCTCGGCGGGGGTGACCGATGCAGCCGCCGCGCCCGCGGGCTGGGCGGCGGCGGGGCAGAGCGGCAGGGCCAGGCAGGCCCCCAACAGGAACAGGCGGTGCATGGTCGGGGACCTCCGGGTGGGTTGTCGGATCAGCGGCTGAGCGTCAGCCGGTAGCGGGCGGGCTGGTTGCAGGCGCCCGTGCACGCCAGGCGCAGGCCGGTGGTCTGGAACACCATGAAGGGCAGGGCCTCACCCGGGCCCGGCGTGCCCTCGGCGATGATCTGGCCGTCGGCGTCCAGCACCGTCAGGCTCAGGGCCGCCGGGCCGTCCACGGTCACCAGCAGCAGCCCGCCCTCGTTGGGCCGCAGGGCCAGCCGGTACCAGTCCTCGTTGCCGGGGCAGACCACCGCGGCGATCTCGGCCCCGAAGCGGATGCGCACGGCGCCGTCGGGCCCGTCGTTGGGCTCCAGCAGGTCGTCGTCGCACATCTGCGGCTCCAGCGCCTGCACGAACAGCTCGTAGGCGCCGCGGTCGCCGTTGGCGCCCACCACCTCGAGCAGGCCGCCCGCCACCCCCGGCAGCTCGGCGGCCTGCCCCGGGCTCAGCCGGGTCTGATCCACCAGCCGGCCGCGGGCGTCGCGCAGCCGCACGAACAGGGCCGGGCCCAGGCTGCTGATCTGGATCAAGGTGGGCTGCTCGCTGAGCTGGAACCAGTCGGGATCCTCGCAGGCGGTGAGCGACGCGAAGAAGGCCGGCCCAGTGGCTGTGGGCTGGTCGGGGCCGTCGTTGGGCTCGAAGGCGTCGCGAGGGCAGTCCACGGGGCCCGTGTCGCAGCGATCCTCGGGCACGCAGATGCTCAGCCCCGTGAAGCCCGCCTCCGCGCAGAACTGCCCGGGGTTGCAGCCGCCCTGGCCGCAGGCCACCGCGCAGAAGGGCTGGGGGTCGTCGGGGTCGAGCTGCAGGCAGATGCCCTGGCCGTCGCAGGCTCCACCGGGCATGCACGGGGTGCAGCCCAGGTCCCGGTCGGCCTCCACGCAGCGCCCGGCCAGGCAGCCGGTGCCCGGCGCGCAGTCGAACTGTTGCTGGCACTGGGCCGCCAGCGGGCGGCAGGTGCCCTCGACGCAGGCCCGATCCGCCGCGCAGTCGCCATTGCGGGCGCACACCTGCGGCGGCTCGCAGGTGCCCGACTGGCACACGCCGCTCTGGCAGTCGAAGTCGCGCTCGCACTCGAAGCCGCCGCAGAACTCCTGGGGTTGGCAGATCTGCCCGTCGCAGAAGAAGCCCGCCGGGCACTCGCCGCCGACGGCGCAGGGGGGCAGGCAGAAGGCCAGACCCGAGAAATCGGCGCACACCAGCCCGGGGCCGCAGGGGGCACCATCGGCGCAAGGCAGGCACACCCGCCGCCGGGGCCCCTCCGCGCACAGGCCGCTGTCGAGATCGCAGGCGCCGTCGGGCCCGCACTCGCCGTCGGCCCGGCAGCCTGTGGGGGGCTGGCAGCGGCCGTCGGCGCACACCAGGCCCGGCTCGCAGTCCCCGTCCACCCGGCAGCCGAAGGGCACACACACCCCGTCCAGGCAGGCCTGGCCCGCGGGGCACTCGTTGTTCTCGCAGGGCAGCTCGCCGGGCACGCACTGGCCGTCGGGCCGGCACACGGGCGCGTCGGGCGGGCAGTCCTGGGGGCCGCGGCAGCCCTGCGGATCGTCGGGCGCGCAGGCGCCGCCGATGCACAGCGGGCGCTCGGGCGGGCAGTCGGCGTCCTGGCGGCACTCGGGGGGCGGCGGCACGCAGGTGCCCCCGTCGCATACGAACCCCGGCGCGCAGTCGCCGTTCACCACGCAGTCACCGCGGGGCACGCAGCGGCCGTCCTGGCACACCCGCCCGGGCCCGCAGGCGCTGTCGAGCTCGCAGGTCTCGGGCGGGAAGCGGCAGACGTCACCGGGCGTGGGGCAGAACAGGTCCTGCGGGCAGTCGCCGTCGTCGCGGCAGGCCGCCGGCGGGGCCTTGCACACGCGGCGCAGGCGGTCGCAGATCTGGCTGGGCGGGCAGTCGCCGTCCACCAGGCACACGTTGGCCCGCGCCAGCAGGTTGAAGTCGAAGGTCTCGCGGTCGCAGCCGCCGGGCCCGCAGGCCTCCACCGCATAGAACAGGTCGAGCCCCACCGCCTCGGTGCGGGGCAGGTCCACCGCCCACACCCCGTCGCCAGCGCGCTCCATCTGGAAGGGCACGCCAAACATGGGCTGCGGCGAGACCTCGACGGTGTCCACCCGCCCCGCCGTCAGCACGGTGACCCGGTACGGCCCCAGGTGGGTGCTGTCCAGGGGCGCCTGCACATCGACGATGCGCGGCGGGGCCACGTCACAGCCGGCCAGGGCCAGCAGCACTCCGATTACGGTGAGCAGGCGCATGCCGCCCCTTCTTGTGTGTGCGCCCTCGCAAGTAGCACCGCCGCCTGCAGCGGGGCAAACCCGCGTCGCGGCGCCGCGGCCGCTGTGCTAAGTGAGCGCGGCTTTCCGTGGAGATCCGCCATGCCCGTCCGCGACCCCAAGACCGTCTATTTCTGCGTCGACCTCGAGGCCAGCGGCCCCGTGCCCGGCCTGTTCAACATGATCAGCGTGGGCGCCGTCGTGGTGCGCCTGCAGGGCGACGGCCACGTGCGCGGCGCCGAGCTGTACCGCGAGGTTGTCCCGGAGTTCCCTGGCTGGGACCCCGAGACCGAGCCCATCCACAAGCTCACCCGCGCGCACCTGGCGGCCCACGGCGTGTCCACGAAGCAGGCCCTGAGCGACCTGGAGGCCTTCGTGAAGGCCAACCTGCAGCCCGGCGAGCGCCCCCTGTTCGTGGGCCACAACGCCCCCTTCGACTGGATGTTCGTGGCCTGGCACTACGCCTGGGCCGAGCGGGACAACCCCTTTGGCTACAACGCCCTGGACACCAAGGCGCTGTTCATGGGCCGGCACATGCTGCCCTGGAAGCAGTGCAACAAGGAGCGCCTGGCCGAGCTGTACCCGCAGCTCCAGCCGCCGCCCGCCGAGCTGGTGCACAACGCCGTGGCCGACGCCCGCTTCCAGGCCGACATCCTCATCGCCCTGCTCGACGGCTGAGGCGCCCCGCAGCCCCGGGGCGGCCGAGCTTTACGATCTGCGGTCCTTCCGCTACCCTGCGCGGCCGCTTATCTCCCCCTGCGCCGCCCACCCAAGGAGGCCCCCGTGTCTGACGCCTTGCGCAACATGAAGCGCCGGATCGGCCAGCGCCTGATCGTCGGTTTCGACGGGACCCGGATCCCCCCCGAGCTGCTGCGGCTGGACGAGGAGTGGGGCCTGGGCGGCTTCATCCTGTTCAAGCGCAACCTGCAGGAGTTCGAGCAGGTCATGGACCTGACCGAGGAGCTGTGGGCCCGCGGGCAGGGGGTGCCGCCCTTCATCGGCGTCGATCAGGAGGGCGGCAAGGTGCACCGGCTGCCCGAGCCCTTCACCACCTTCGCCGAGATGGCGCAGCTCGGGTCGCTGGGCTCGGTGAGCGTGGCCTACGAGGTGGGCGCGGTCATGGGCCGCGAGCTGAGCGCCGCCGGCTTCAACCTGAACTTCGCGCCGGTGCTCGACCTGAACACCAACCCCGACAACCCGGTGATCGGCACCCGCGCCCTCAGCGACGATCCCGAGACGGTGGTGAACCTGGCCCGGGCCGTGGTGCGGGGCCTGCACGACAACTCGCTCATCGCCTGCGGCAAGCACTTCCCCGGCCACGGCGACACCCGCGAGGACAGCCACCTCACCCTGCCGGTGTGCGATCTGGACGCCGAGACCCTGCGCAACCGGGAGTGGCGGCCCTACCAGAAGCTGGCCCAGAGCTCGCCGCACCTGGACATGGTGATGACCGCCCACGTGGTCTTCCCGAAGATCGATCCCGACAAGCCGGCCACCATGAGCCGCACCCTGCTGCAGGACCACCTGCGCCTGGAGCTGGGCTTCAAGGGGCTGATCGTCACCGATGATCTCGAGATGGGCGCCATCTCGCAGACCATGAGCATCGAGGACGCCGCGGTGCAGGCCCTGGAGGCCGGCAACGACCTGTTCCTCGTCTGCCACACGGTGGACAAGCAGGTGGCCGTGCTCGAGACCCTGCTGAAGCTCTGGGAGCAGAAGAAATACCCCAAGCACCTGTGGGACAAGGCCTTCCGCCGCATCCGCGAGGTGAAGGCCCGCCACTTCCGGGTGGTGCGCACCATCGACCGCGGCCACGCCCGCGAGCTCATCGGCAACCGCGAGCACGCCCGCATCTCGCGCCGCGTGAAGGACGGCAAGTAGGCCGCCCCCCCGCCCGACCCCCAGCCGCGCTATGCTGCCGGCCGTGAGCGAGCCCGCCCCTGCCCCCGAGCCCTCCACCCGCGCCCGCCTGCGGCGCGTGCTGGTCATCGTCGCAGTGGCCCAGGCCCTGGCCCTGGCCGTGGGGGTCGGCTGGCTGTTGTCACGCACCGCAGCGCCGCCCCCCAGCCAGTTCGACGACCTGATGGCCGCCGCCCGTGAGGACGCCGCCCAGGCACTGGACGCCCTGGGCCCCGCAGTGCTGGCCGCAGCGCCCGCCGCCTGCGGCGTCGAGCCCCCCGAGGCCCACGCCCGGCTGGCGCGGGTGCTGGCCGAGGCCGCCGCCCGCGGCTGCCGCGCCACCGCCGCGCACCTGGAGGGCCAGGCCGGCCACTTCGAGGTCACGTGCGCCGGCGACCTGCACCTGGCCGTGCCCATCCACGTGGGCCCCGACGGCAAGCTGAGCTTCATGCCCACCCGCCGCTGCCCGGCCTTCATGCCCGACGTGGTCAGCACCAAGACTCCCTGATAGGCTGCGGCCCATCGCGCACTCATCGGGTCGTCAAATGCCTTCCCTGGAGGATCCCGAGCTCATCGGCGGGCGCTACCGCATCGTCGGTCCCTTGGGGTCGGGCAACATGGGCGACGTGCACCGGGCCGTGCACGCCGTCACCGGCCAGAAGGTCGCCCTGAAGATCCTGCGGGCCCATGTGGCCCAGGGGCACGGGGGCATCAAGCGCTTCCTGCGCGAGGTGCAGGCCGCCGCCACCATCGACCACCCCGGCGTGGTGGCCGTCTACGACGCCGGCACCCACGACGACACGCTCTACATCGCCATGGAGCTGCTCCACGGCCAGGGCATGGGCGACAAGCTCAAGGGCGACTGGCCGCGGGCCAAGGCCGTGGCCGCCATGCGGGCCCTGCTGGAGCCCCTGGCGGTGGCGCACGAGGCGGGGATCATCCACCGGGATCTGAAGCCCGACAACGTGTTCATCGCCCAGGGCAAGGACGGCGAAGAGGTCGTCAAGCTGCTGGACTTCGGCATCGCCGCCGATCAGACCAACCTGGGCGCCACCCAGACCGGCCTGACCATCGGCACGCCGTACTACATGAGCCCCGAGCAGGCCATGGACCCCCGCACCTGCACTGGCGCGGCGGACGTGTGGTCCTTCGGGGTCA
>JACKDL010000016.1 GCA_020633555.1 Myxococcales bacterium
GATGAAGCGGTCGGCGTCGTTGCCCGGGAAGGCGAAGCCGTGCTGCCCGCCGGGCACGTTGTAGGGGAAGATGGCCGCCGACTTGCCCCCCAGGGCGTCGGTCTGCCCCACGCCGATGCGCAGGGGCGGATCCAGCCGCGGGATGGTGTCGCCGTACAGGTCGTTGCCCTCGGCGAAGTTCTCGATGTCCAGGTGCACCGGGTTGCCCGCCGTGTCGTGGTGCCGCCCGTAGCTGTGCACCGCCTCGGCGGTGTAGGTGTCCAGCAGCACCTGGTTCAGCGGCTTGCCGTAGCGCGGATCGTCCTCGGTGTAGCCGATGAGGCCCATGGCGCGGCCGAAGGTCACCCCCGAGCTGGCCGGCACGTTCATGTCACCCATGGTGGTCACGATGACGCCATGGGTGCCCGTCTGCTCGCCGGTGCTCGGGAACACCAGCGGCTCCTTCAGCATGTGGCGCGCGTAGGTGCCCGGATCACCGCCGTCGAGCACAAGCTGGCCCAACGCCAGGAAGCGCCGCATGCCGGGGGTGGCCCGCCGCTCGCCGAAGCCCTCGGCCAGGGTCACCAGGGGCTCGCCCTCGTAGTAGGTGGTCTGCTGGAACTGCACCTCGACGCCGAACTCGCTGACCTTGATCTTTGGCTCGACGCCCTCGCGCAGCACGCAGCCCTCGCCGGGCATGATCTGCGGGCCAGCGTAGATGTGCACCTCGACGTGGTCGCCGAAGTCGGCCTCGAGGCTGGCGCGGGCGCGGCCCTCGCGGTCGATGAACGAGCAGCCCCGGTTGCCGTTGTCCAGGTTCTCCACCACCAGGGTGTCGCCGGGGTTGACCCCCTCGATGACAGCGAAGGGCTTGCGGCTGGTGTCGTTCAGATCGGGGATCACCTGCTGGAGCAGGTAGGTGCCGTCCTCGTTCAGGTTGCCCAGGAACAGGGGGCCCATCACCCGCAGGATGACCGCCTCGCGCACGCCGCCCTGCTGGCTGCGGTTGCCGATGTCGCCCAGGCCGGCGCCGCCGGCGATGGGGGCCACCGAGTCCACGTGGGGCTCCAGGCCGGCCATGATCATCGACATGATCCCGCCCAGGCTGCCGCCGGTCATGCCCACCAGGCTCTCGGCGCCGATGTCCACCTGGCCGTCGGCGTCGAAGTCGCCCGCCAGCTCGTTCTCGTTGTCGCCGTTGACGTCGAAGGCCCAGCGGCGCTCGCCATCGAAGCTCTTCACGATGCGGATGAGCTGCGAGTAGTCCAGGGCGCACTGCCGCACCACGTCGCGGGTGTGGAAGATGTAGGCGGTCCAGAAGTCGGCGGCGCTGTCGATGGTGCCGTCGCGGTTCTGATCGACGGCGCGGGCGGTGAGGATGGCCTCCCCGAACCGCTCCAGGCCGAAGGCGCCCAGCAGGCTGCGGCCCAGCCGCTCCTCGTCGGGGCTGATGCCCAGCCCGTGGCTCACGCAGTCGATGGCCATGGCGGCCATGCCGTGGCGGGCGAAGAAGCCCCCGAACTGGGCCAACTCGAAGCGGTTGCTGGTGTAGCCGTGGCCCACGATGACCAGGGGGGGCATCTTGCCCTCGCCGCGGGCCGAGACCTCCTTGCGGGGCACGGTGAGCCAGAAGCGCACGTCCTCGGCGCGGGCCTTGGCGGGCTTCAGGTCCAGGTCCACCGGCCAGCTCTGCTGGTTCAGGGGCAGCCAGGGCCGCAGCTCCTGGGTGCGCTCGGCGTCGGCGCCCACCTCGACGCAGCGGCGGGTCTCGGCGCAGGTCTTGGCGGCGCCCAGGCAGCTCACGTAGCCCGCGGGCATGGCCTCGCCGCACTGGGCGGGGCAGTCCAGCTCGCCCAGGTCGCAGCGGCTGGCGGCGGCCTGGCAGGCGGCCGGGCACTCGCTGGCGTCCTCGGGGGCGAAGCGCTCGAAGAGCTGGGGCGACTTGAACCGGCCGATGACGTGGAAGTCCACGTAGCGGTGGGAGTTCATCAGATCGGCGAACTCCAGGCTGCCGTCCTCCTGGCCCTGGAGCTGCTGGCTGAGGACGCTGAAGGCGTCCATGAACTCCTCGCTGCGCAGGATGTACACGTTGTCCACGCCGGCGAAGTTGCGGTGCTCGGGATCGCGCAGCGGCTCCAGGCCGTCGAGCACGGCCGGGAACTCCTGGCCGATGTGCTTCTGCACGCCGTAGCCGTACAGGCCCTCGCGCACGGCCACCCAGTGGCTCTGCAGGCTCTGGGTGGTGAAGGTGAAGGCGAAGGCCACATCGCTCAGGCCCAGGCCGGCGGGCAGGAACCTGCCCAGGTCCTTCAGGGCCTCGGCCTGCGAGGTGTGGTGGATGCCCTTGAAGGGCGAACCCACCGGCTCACCGCCGGCGTCCAGCAGCCGCCGCGTGACCACCACCGCGTAGGTGGTGCGCTCCCGCAGGGGCTCCATGGGCCGGGTGATGAGGGTGTTGGTCTCCTTCTCGTAGAAGGTCATCAGGGCGTCGGCGCGGGCCGCCAGATCGTCGCGGGCGGGGCGCCGGCCGGGCAGGTAGTTCGGCACGTCCAGGTGGCCGTCCGAGTCGGTGTCCTCGGGCCAGTCCAGCTCGCCGTCGCCGTCGAGGTCCTCGCCCGGATCCAGCACGCCGTTGCCGTTGACGTCCTCGCCGGGATCCAGCTTGCCGTTGCGGTTGACGTCCTCGTCCTCCTCGTCGAAGAAGATCGAGGTGGTCCAGGCGCGCGGATCGTTGTCCCAGTACTCGAAGCGCTCCAGGGCGGTGGGGTAGTTGCCCTCGCCCATGTCCAGCGCCTTGAGCTGCCCGTACTCGGGCGAGCTGGGCGTCACGTCGATCAGGTACACGACGTCGTTGCTGAAGTCGTAGTTCGGGTCCCGGTGGCCCGCCAGCAGGCTGTTGACGTCGATGGCCCCCGAGAAGGGGATGGTGATGGGCTGGTTGACGCCCCAGCCGTCGAGCTGGTCGATGAGGGTGCGCACCTCGCGCTCCAGCCCGGTGGGGGCGATCATCGAGGCGTTCACCCGCCGCCCGGTGGCCGACGTGCTGTCGGGCCAGGTGGCGATGTCGTTGGGCAGCGGGATCTCGGGCAGCGGCCGGTGCAGGAAGTCGAACTTCACCGTGGTCCGGGCCGCGGGCGCCTCGGCCAGCAGCTCGGGCTCGTCGCTGAAGCAGCCGGGCAGGGCCGGGGTGAGCAGGGCGGCCAGCAGGCCTGCGCGCGCAATGCGGGACATGGTCGGCATCCTCCTCACAGCCGGTACCGGATCATGGCGCGGCCGCCGCTGAGGGCGTCGGGCACGCCCCCGTCGCGGTCCACCAGCGCGTCGCCGGGCATGAACAGCCCGCCCTCGAGGCCCAGGGTCAGCTCGGTGCCCGCCAGGAGCATCCGGTAGCGCACGCCCACGTCGAACTCGGTGCCCAGGTAGGTGCCCGGGGCGCCGTCCAGCGCGTTGCGGGCCTGCCCGCCGCCCAGACGGCTGTTGCGGGGATCGGCCGGGGGCACCTCGGCGAAGGCGAACAGGGGCCCGCCGTAGATCTCCAGCCCCGCCACCGGGCGGTAGAAGCCCTTGGGGAACAGCGCGATGGTGTTGCTCACCGAGCCCCGGGTGGGGAAGCGGTCGAGATCGGGGTTGGCGCGGCCCACCAGGTCCAGATCGCCGGCGCGAGCGGGGCCGCGGGCGGTCTGGGCGGCGATGACGTGCCGGAAGGCGATCAGGCCCATCTCGAAGTTGGGATCGGCCTTGAAGGCGTTCTGGGCGTTGTCATCGAAGTCCTGATCGCCGGTGGCCCACACGAAGTCCAGCACGCCGCCGTAGTCGCCCCCGTCGATGCGGGTGCGGCTGGCCACGCCGAGCTGCATCACGTCGTGCTCGACGAAGTCCAGGCTGGGGGCGAGCTCGGTGGTGCCCAGAATGAACGCGGCCTCGAGCTCGGTGCTGTAGGTGAGCCCCTGGCCCATGCGCCCCGACCACTTGCCGTAGACGTCGAAGGCGTTGATCACCGTCTCGGCGCCGTCGCCGGCGGTCTGGGTGCGGTGCACCACGTAGGCGCCGATCTGGCGGTCCTTCTGGTAGCCCGCGGTCACCGCGCCGATGATCTGCGTCGCCTCGTCATCGTCGGCGGTCATGATGTCGTCGCCCTGCACCTGGTCGACGGCCAGCGAGAACATCAGATCCGCGCCCGTCCAGGGGCCGCTGGCCACGAAGCCGCGCAGCACCCGGTCGCCCCCGCGGGGATCGCCGAAGTAGGCGCTGCCGGGGGTCCAGTCGTGGGCGCCGTCGTTGGCCAACAGGCCCAGGCCCCAGTGGCTGGTCATGTAGCCGCCGCCCAGGGTGATCATGGGGCCGAAGCTGAAGCGCCCGTAGGCCTTGCGGAGCACCAGGGTGTCCAGCTCGTTGGTGTGGGGCGCACCCACGTAGTCGTCGGCCTGGGCCGGCGTGGGGTCGTACCCCCCGCTCGCCACGCCCGACACGAAGTCCGCCTCGAGCTCGGCCTTGAACACCAGCGGGGCGTAGAACAGCTCGCTGTCCAGCACCAGGCCGGCGCGCACCTGCGGATCCACCACGGCGTCCGGGGCGAACTCGGTGCCGGGATCCACCTGCACCGGATCGAAGTACCGGCCGGAGGTCTTCAGCCAGATCGGCGCCGAGACGGTGATGCCGGCGATCCGCTTGTGGATCAACGGCTTGTAGTTCTTGTTCGTGCCCACCTGCAGCGCATCGGCCACGGTGGTCGACTCCCCCTCGTCGGCGAGCGCGGGCCCCGCGAGGGCCACGCCGAGCGCGACGGCTCCCAGCCTCTTCATCCCCATCCCCCAGACATGGCGGCGCGGCAACATAGCGGAAAACTCAGGGGGGCGCACCGGCTGCCGGCAGGTGTGCTAAGAACGGGTGGACCGGCCCCGGGGGGCAGGAAGGGAACGCCATGACACACAAGCAGCGGTGGGGCGCGGTTTTCGCGCTTGGCCTGGCGCTCTGCGCCTGCGGAGAGGACAGCACGGGGACGGGCGGCGACGCCTCGGCCGGGGCCGACATGGCCGGGGCCGACATGGCCGGGGCCGACGACATGGCGGGGGCCGACCTGGCCCTGGTCGACATGGCGGCGCAGGACATGGCGGTGATCGAGGACCAGGCGGTGGTCGACGCCGCGCCGCCGGACGCGGGGCCAGCGCCGGCCCTCACCGACATCGAGACTGTGATCCAGGAGGGCATGCACGACGGCGTGGGCGAGAACTGCATGCGGGCGCGGTGCCCAGACGGCAAGCGCATCCTGGGCGGGGGCGGGCAGTGGACGGCGGGCGTCAACCTGACCTACCTGGAGCCCGTGCCCGGCGACGACGACTTCGTGATCTGCGGGCGGGCCGAGGCGCCGACGGCGTGGACGGTGGAGGCCCACTGCGGGGTGGTGACCACCGACATCCAGTATGTCACCGAGCGCCGGATGTACGCCGAGAACGAGACGGCGTGCCAGCTCGCGCAGTGCCCGGACGGCTACACCTTGGTGGGCGGGGGCAGCAACCGGGGCGCGTCGCTGCGGTTCAGCCAGTCCCGGCCGGACCGCAACGGCTGGCAGCTCTGCGGGCGGACCACCAACGCGGCCACGGCCGTGGCCATGGCCGTGTGCGTGCGCGACGCCGACGTGACCGTCACCAGCCGGGACGGGATGCACCCGGGCGGCGGCCGGTTCTGCATCGACGCGGCCTGCGGGGGCCGCCGGGTGATCGCGGGTGGGGGCCGCTGGGCCGACGTGGTGACGCGCACCACCCAGCGCAGCACCAACAACGGCGCGCTGAACACCCTGTGCGGCGACACGCCCGACCCCGGCGCCGCCTGGACGGCCTACGCGCTCTGCGCCGCTGAGCCCTGAAGGCACGGCCGGGTGGCGTGGGTGGACTGCGCCTGCTAAACGGCAGCCATGCGCCTCAAAGCTCCGAGCCTGTTGGCCCTGCCCCTGTTGTCGCTGGCCCTGGCAGCCTGCGGCGGCACCCCGCACCCCAAGCCCATCCTCGGTGAGGTGCCCGAGATCGACGACGTGCGCTTCGAGGGCGTGACCCGCTTCTCGAAGGGCAAGCTCATCGAGCACCTGCACCTGGGCGAGACCTCGTGGGTGCCGCTGAGCCCCGACCACCACCTGAACGAGGCGTTGGTGCCGGTGGACGCCCGCCGCATCGAGGCGCTGTACGCCGCCCACGGCTACCACGGGGCGCGGGTGCTCGACCTGCACGTGGAGCGCGACGACGACGAGGTGGACCTGGTGATCCGGGTGGCCGAGGGCGAGCCCACCTTGCTGGACAAGGTGGTGTTCGAGTGGGCCGCGGGGGCGGGGCTGGATCCCATGGCCCGCGAGGCCCTGCAGGCCACGGCGCCGCTGCAGCCCGGCCAGCCCTTCGAGGTGCCGGTGCTGAACGACACCCTGGGCCTGAGCCGGCTGCGCCTGCAGGCCTGGGGCTACCCGCTGGCCCGCGTGGTGGGCGACGCCACGGTGAACCCGGGGGCGCGCACGGCCCGGGCCACGGTGCACCTGGATCCCGGGCCCTACGCCCGGGTGGGGCGGGTGGTGGTCGAGGGGCTGGTGGACGTGCCCGAGGACCTGGTGCTCAACGAGGTGGCCTTCGCCCGCGGCGAGCAGTTCTCGCCGGGGCTCATGCGCTCCATCGCGCACACGGCGAAGGGGATGGACGTGTTCCGCTGGGTGACCGTGCAGCCCGCCGACGCCGTCGAGAAGGGGTTGGTGGATGTGCGGCTGCGGGTGAACGAGGCGGATCCGCAGACCATCCGCCTGGGCGTGCGCGGGGTGTTCGAGGCGGCCCGCTGGGAGCAGCAGCTCGTGGCCCGTTACACCCACACCAACCTGTTCAAGCGGCTGGTGCGGCTGGACCTGGACGTGCTGGCGGGCTGGGCCGAGCTGCCCGATCCGGTGGATCCCGAGGCCCACGGCCCCGTGGTGACGGTGCAGCCCAAGTTCACCAAGAAGGGCTGGCTCGAGGATCACCTGCTGTGGACCCTGCGGCCGCGCTTCGACCTGGACATCCAGCCCGGCTACAAGTTCTGGTCGCCCAGCGGCGCCTTTGGCGTGGGGCGCTGGTTCGGGCACTTCCTGCGGGCCGACGTCAGCTACAACATCGCCTACGTCGACTTCTTCCAGATCAGCCCGGCGCTCGACCAGAGCACCACCCAGCTCGGCCTGGACTTCCGCGATCCGTACCTGCTGCCGTGGATCCGCTTCGTGGTGGACCTGCCGCTGGTGGACGACATGAACGCGCCGCAGAACGGCGCCATGCTGCGCTTCACCTACGACCTCGCCGGTGGGCCCCTGCTGGGCGACTTCGACTTTCACAAGCTGCTGGCGAGCTGGCGGGGCTTCTGGCGCCCATGGTCCTGGCTGCAGTGGGCGGCGCGGGCCGAGGGCGGCCTGATCCTGGGCTACGGCGACACGCCGGGGGCCCCGCTGGACCGCAAGTTCTACCTGGGCGGCGCCAACACGGTGCGGGCCTGGGGCACGCGGCAGCTCTCGCCCCGGCTCGAGGAGGATCCCAGCGTGCCAGCGGGCGGGCAGACGATGGTGCTGGGCAACCTGGAGGCGCGCATCCCGCTGGGCAAGCTGGCCCTGGTGGCCTTCTACGATGTGGGCGACGTGCAGGCCGGCGAGCTGACCTTCACCCCGGCGGAGTGGAACCACACGGCGGGCCCTGGCCTGCGCTATGACAGCCCGGTGGGGCTGGTGCGGCTGGACGTGGGCTTCCGCCTGAACGACCCGGGCGTGTACGACGGCGTGCCGGGCTGGGGCGTGCACTTCGGCTTCGGGGAGGCATTCTGATGGGCACCCCAACCCTGCTCGCCTTGAGCCTGTTGCTGATCCCGGTGCTGGGCGCCCCGGGCCTCGCCGCGCCCAAGGCGCTGGCGGACGCCGACGCGCTCGCGCGCTGGCTCGGGCGCGATCTGCGCCGCGCCCGGGATCCCGTCGAGCTCGAGACGCGCGACGGGTGGGCCCTCGCCGGGACGCCCGAGGTGGTGGATCCGGAGACGGCGCGGCTGGCCCAGGCCACGGTGAGCTATGGGCCGCTGCGCTTCGAGGGCGCGGTGACCGTGACGCGGGTCGCGGGCGAGGTGAGCGCCGAGCTCGACTTCACGCGCTGGGCGGTGGCCGGCACGGCGCTGGGCGCCGCCCGGGGGACCCTGCGCTGGGCCCGGACCGAGGGCTGGACGGGTCGCGTGACGGCGCGTCTGGGCGATGGCGTGGTGGCGGTCCAGGTGGCCCCTCGGTTGCGGCCCCAGCGCTGTCGTCGGGGCCAGGTCTGCCCCCCGGACCCCCTGCGGCTGACCGTCGAGGTGGTGGGTGTGCAGCTTGCCCAGGTGGTGGGGCTGCTCGCCGAGGACGCCCGCGGCCCGTGGGCGGCCCTGCAGGGCGAGCTGGCTGGCGTGGTGCGCCTGGGCGGCGAGCCCGCGGATCTGGCCGTCGACGGCGCCCTGACCTGGGCGGCCCGTTGGGACGGCGAGCCCTTGGGGACCCTGGCGTTGAACCTGTTGCGCGCCGGGGAGCACCCCGAGCTGGAGGTGGTGGCGGCGCTGGCGGGTCCCCTGGCGCGCGAGCTGTCGCTGACGGCGCGCGTGCCGGTGCGGGTGGACGGCGAGGCGCTGGCTCTGCGGATCCACGGGCAGCGCCCCTGGGCCGGGCGCCTGGCGGTGCAGGGGGCCCGGCTGGAGGCCTGGACCGCGGCGTTCCCCGTGCTGGGCCTGGGCGGGCTGCTCGACCTGGAGGCCGAGCTCGACGGGCAGGACCTCCGGCTGGAGGTCAACGGCGACGGGCTGCGCTGGGCGGGCGAGGCCGTCGGCGCCGTGGCGCTGCACAGCCACCTCCACGGCGGCGTGGCCCAGGGCTCGCTGCGCTGGGGCCCGCGCGACGCCGCCGTGGCCTCGCTGGGCTTCAGCGTGCCGCTCGACCTCGATCCCGCGGCGCCGTCGCTGACCTGGCGGCACCGCGAGCCGTTGCGGCTGAGCCTGCGGGCGCAGGGGCTGACCCCCGAGCGGCTGCGGCCTTTCTGGCGCGCCCACCCGGCGGCCGACTTCACGGTGGATCTTCAGGTCGACGCCGAGGGGCCACTGGGCGCGTTGGCGGGCGACGGGCGGTTGACCGGGACCTTGGCCGATGGTGATCACGCGCCGCTGCCCCTGGCCGCCGCGTTGAAGGTGCGCCCCGAGGCCCAGCGCCTGGAGGCCAGCGTGGGTCGCGCCGTGATCCTCGAGCTGGGCACCGAGCTGCCCCTGCTCGCATGGCGCGAGGGGCGCTTCCACCCGGGGCAGGCCGCCGTGGCCGGCGCGCTGGGTCTGGCGGTCCCGCTGAGCACCGCCGCGCCGTACCTGCCCGGGGACCTGCACGACCCGCAGGGGCAGCTCGACGGGCGCTTCACCGTGGCGGGCAGCCTGGCCCGACCGGCGTTCGCGGGGCAGGCCACGCTGGAGGGTGGGGCCGTGACGGTGATCGCGGGCCACCAGCGCCTGCGGGCGCTGACGGTGCGGCTCACTGCGGCCGACACCCGCCTGACCATCGAGCGCCTGGCGGCCGCCAGCGGGGTGGGGACCTGGGCGGGCAGCGGCCACCTGGAGCTGGCGGCGTCGCCCGAGGGAGATCCCACGGCGGTGCCGCTGTGGTCGGCCTGGGCTCTCACCACGGCCCTGGATCTCACCGCGCGGCGGGTCCCCTTCCTGCACCCGCTGGTGTCGGCGGGCCTGGCCGATGGTCACGTGGCCGTGCACAGCGTGCAGCGCCCTGGAGACACGCAGGCCACCGTCACCGTGGACGGTGCCCGGGTGGATTTGACCGCGATCCGCATGCCGCCGGCCCAGGCGATCCCGCACAACGGGCGGATCCAGGTGGTGGACTGGGCCGGAAGGGCCCGGGGGCCTGAGCGGCTGTTCGTGGGCGATGACCACCTGGCCCTCACGGTGGCGCTGGCCGAGCCGGTGACCGTGGAAGGGGACGGGGTGCGCCTGCGCATCGGGGGCACCCTCGCCCTGGACCGTACCGCCGAGCGGGCCGAGGTCACCGGGGGCTTCGACGTGCTCGAGGGCGAGTTCAGCCTGTTCGAGAACCCCTTCACCCTGCGGCGGGGGCGCATCTCGCTGCAGGGGGGGCCGCTGGTGACGGTCGAGGGGGATCTGACCGCCGAGACCGCCCGCCTGCGGGATCCCGACGCGCCGCCGAAGGCGGCGGCCCTGGAGCCCATCTTCGATTGGCTCGCCGAGGGCGAGGTGGTGGGCACCTACGTGGATCTGGCCATCCGCGGGCCGGCCCGTCGGCCCGAGCTGATCCTGGCCAGCGATCCGCCGTTGCCCGAGTACCGGATCCTCACGTTGCTGGTGACCGGGCGGGTGGATGCGGTGGACGGCCGCAACGGGGACGTGCGGCGGCAGGTGGCGAAGCTGGTGGATCGCTTCCACAACCCGTCGCTGTCGCGGCAGCTCTATGATCGGCTGGGTGTCGACAAGCTGGGCCTGAAGTTCCAGAGCCTGAGCCAGCCCGTGCTCACTGTGGGCAAGCAGGTGAACCGACAGCTCTACGTCGAGACCGTCTACCACCACAACGCGCCCCCCGATGAGAACGAGAAGGAGGCGCGGGTGGAGTACCGCCTGGATCCGTCGTGGACCCTGGACACCGCCTACGGCGACGCGGCCGTGGGCAGCGTGGGCGTGTTCTGGAAGCGGGACTTTGGTGGACCGGCGCCGCAGCGCAAGGCCACGCGGCCGCTGGCCGAGGCACCGGAACGGGCGGCGGAGGACTGACCCCCGCCGGGGATCAGCTCACTCGCCGCAGAGCGCGAAGAGGGCGTCGCAGCCGGCGTCCTGGTTCTGCTCCACGCACTGCAGCACCTCGGCCGGGAAGGCGCCCTGCTGGCAGACCTGCAGGCACTCGTCGGCCGTGCCTGCGCCGCACTCCTCGAAGATGCTGCAGAACAGGTCGCAGCCCTCGCCGCCCGGGATGCCGCCGCCGAAGCCGCCGGCGCCGCCGGCGCCGCCCGCGCCGCCCTCGCCACCGCCGATGCCCTCGATGCAGGCGAACATCTCACCGCAGTCGCCGAAGGCCGCCTCGACGCAGGCCAGCTCGGCCGCCGTGGCCTCGGCCACGCAGGCGTCCACGCACGTGGCGGCGAACTCGGCGACGTCCGCGGGATCGCCACCGAACTCCTCGGCGCAGGCGATGAGCTGCGTGCAGCCGGTCTGGCACAGCGCCCGGTCGCCCACCGGTGCGCCGCCGCCGGCGCCGCCGGCGCCGCCGCCGAAGCCGCCCGAGCCACCGGCGCCGCCAGTGAAGTCGTCGGCGTCGAACTCGCCGCAGATGCCGTCTTCCTGGGCCAGCTCGAGGAAGCCGGCGCACTCGTTGGCGGTGAGCTCCAGGACCGCCTGGACCTCCTCGACGCTGGCCTCGACGGTGCACTCGCTGACGCAGGCCGCGGTGGCCTCGGCGAGCTCGTTGCCGGCGATGGGGATCTCACAGGCGGCGCCCAGGCAGGCGAGCACCGAGACACACACGGTCTGACAGGCCGCCTGGCCCGCGGCCGGCCCGCCGCCGCCACCCACGCCCGCGTCCGAGCCGCCGGCCACGCCGCCGGCGCCACCCGCGCCGCCACCGTTCTGGCTGCCGCCGCCGCCGAACAGGCTGTCGGCCAGTCGGCTGCCGCCCTGCGAGGCGTTGCTGCCGCCGCCGTTGCCACCACCGGCGCCGCCGCCGCTGCCGCCAGAGCCGCCACCGCCGCCGCCGGCCACACAACCGAAGGCCGCAAGGCCAACCACGGCGACGCCCAAGGTGCCGCGCTTGATGTACTGGGTGATCTGGAACGCCATGGTTGTCCTCCCCGCTGGCGATGTCCCTGGAAAAGCTGCCGGGAGCGTGGGCGCTGCCCACGGGTCAAGTCAACCCGGCCGCGGCGCCCCTAACGTCACAGGCGGTCGAGCAATTCAGTCAGCAGGGCCACGCCGAAGCCGGTGCCCCGCTCGCCGGCGGTGCTGGGCCCGGCGATGTCCAGGTGCAGCCAGCCGCCCGCGTAGTCCTCGCTGAGGTGTTCGGCGATGAACTGCCCGGCGCAGGAACTCTGGGCGTTCATCCGGTCCTTCACCGAGTTCTTCAGATCGGCGACCTCGCTCTTGAACTCGCCCCGGAAGAACTCGGGCACGTAGGGCAGGGGGTGCACCAGGTCGCCCGTGAGGCGCCCGGCGGCCACCGCAGCGGCCTCGAGGGCGTCGTCGTTGCAGACGCTGGCGCAGTGGCGCCGCCCGGTGGCCATGAGCTGGGCCCCGGTGAGGGTGGCCAGATCGATGATCACCTCGGGCTTCAGGTGCCGCTCGGCCCAGGCCACGCCGTCGGCCAGCACCAGCCGGCCCTCGGCGTCGGTGTTGTTCACCTCGACGGTCTTGCCCGAGTACAGGTGCAGGATGTCGTCGGGGCGGGTGCTCTCGGGGCCCACGCTGTTCTCGGCCAGGCAGAGCACGGCGTTCAGCCGGTGGGCCGTGCCCAGCTCGGCGGCGGCCATGAAGGCGGCGAGCACGGCGGCGGCGCCGCCCATGTCGCCCTTCATGCCCGGCATGTGGTCCTTGCCTTTGATGCTCAAGCCGCCCGTGTCGTAGACGATCCCCTTGCCGATCAGGCTGATGGCCCGGCCGCCGGCAGAGCCCTTGTGGCTCAGGATCACCAGCGCCGGCGGGTGGGTGGCCGCCTGGCCCACGCCCCACAGGCCGCCCAGGCCCGACTGGGCCACCTGATCGCCCTGCAGGATGGTGATGTCGGCGTCCACGCGGGCCGCCACGTCCCGGGCGATCTCGACGAAGGCGTCGGTGTGCAGCTCGTTGGGCGGCATGTCCACCAGCCGGCCGGCGAAGCGCACGCCGTCGGCCACGATCTGCAGCCGCTTGAGGGCCACGGGCTTGCCGTCGGCGGCCAGCACGGCCACGCGCACCTCGCGCTCGGGGCGGGGGCGGGCGCTCTTGCGGTCGAACTCGGGCAGGGCCCGGGCCACGGCGGCGGCAGCGCCCAGCGCCTGAGCGGCCTCGTCCACGGCCAGGATGACGGCCACGGCGCCCTCGCCGGGGGCGTTGCGCGCCACCAGCTCCTGCACCGCGTCGGGGCGGCCGGGGGCGTTGTGGCGGCTGCAGCGGTCGCTGATGACGCCGGCCACCACCCGGGCCAGCGGCCCTGCGGCGAAGGTGCCCTGCGCGGCGCCCTTGTCGCCGGGCTTGCAGCCGTCGATCATGGCGGGCCACAGCGGGGCGACGCCGGCGGGCAGCAGGTCGGTCACGTCATCGGCGAGCAGCCGGTCCCGCCGCCCGATGAAGAGGGCCGAGGTGGCCCCGTCGAGGGCCTCCGCTGCGGTCATGAACTCGATGTGGGTCTTCATGGGGCCGCACGGTATAGAGCCCCCCAACCCTGGTCAACGGCACGCCGAATGCTCCGAACGCTCCCCACCGCCGCTCTCCTCGCCCTGCTCACGAGCCTCGCCGCGTCGCCCGCGGGGGCCCGCCGGACGCCCTGGGCGAAGGTGGACGGGCCCAGCGCCCAGAAGCCCCAGTCCCACGGCGGGTACGCCGGCGGCTGCCTGGCCGGGGCGGTGGCGCTGCCCGAGAAGGGCAAGGGCTTCGAGACCATCCGCCGCTGGCGCAAGCGCTACTTCGGGCACCCCGACACAGCGGCCTTTCTGCGCTGGTACGGCAAGGCGGTGCTGGCCGAGACGGGCCGGGGGATCCTCATCGGCGACATCAGCCAGGCCCGCGGCGGGCTGATGAGCTCGGGGCACCGCAGCCACCAGCTCGGGCTGGACGCCGACATCTGGTTCACCCGCCCCAAGGCTCGGGAGAAGGACGAGGACTTCCGGTCGATGGTGGATCCGGCCCGCGAGGTCATCGACCGCGAGGCCTTCACCGAGCGGCAGGTGACCCTGCTGCGGCTGGCCGCCAGCCGGCCCGAGGTGGCGCGGATCTTCGTGCACTGGGTCATCAAGCACGAGCTCTGCGCCACGGTGCCCGGTGACCGGGCCTGGCTGCGCAAGATCCGGCCCTGGTGGGGGCACGATCGGCACTTTCACATCCGGCTGCAGTGCCCCGCCGGCAGCCCCGACTGCCGAAACCAGGCCGAGCTGCCCGAGGGCGACGGCTGTGGCGGCGAGACCTGGTTCAGCAAGGCCGAAGTCGCGGCCCGCAAGAGGGCGCCGAAGAAGGGGCCGCGGGGGAAGCGGCCGAAGAAGCCGAGCGTGCCGAAGGCCTGCAAGCAGGTGCTGAAGGCGAAGGGCCGGCGCTGAGGGGCCAGCCCGGGCCCCCGGGCGCTCAGCGGGCGCGCACCCGCAGCACCTGATCGCCCACGGCGTCCACGTAGTACAGGTCGCCGGTGTCGGGGTGGAAGGTGAGCCCCATCAGGCCGCCCGCGGGCAGGCCGGTGTCCAGCCAGTCCAGCGCCACGCCGTCGCGGGAGTAGGCCCAGATGCGGCCGGTGGCGTTGTCGCCCACGTACACGTTCCCGTCCGGCCCCAGGGCCAGTCCCGAGGGGCGCTCCAGGTCGTCGGCGGTGGTGCCGAAGGTCTCGATGGGGGCGTGGTCCTCCACCAGCCACAGGCGGGTGCCGGGCTCCATCACCTGGCGCACGCGGGTGGCCTCGTCGCCGCCCACGGTGGTGTCCAGGGTGGCCACCCGGCCGTTGCCGGTGTCGGCGATGAACAGCAGGCCGCTGTCGCGATCCAGCGCCAGGTGGCTGGGGACGTCGGGCTGGCGCTGCACCTCGCCCACGCCGTAGCGCCACATCTCGCCGTCGCTGTGGTCGTCGAAGCCCGGCCCGTGGTCCAGGGCGAAGTCGGCGCGCATGATGGACCCCGTGAGGCCCTCGAAGATCCAGTAGACGTTGGCCCGCTCCCAGGCCATGCCCATGCACAGCGGGCTCTCGTGCAGCATGTCCAGGTGGCTGCCCAGATCGGCGCCCACGAAGTCCACGGCGTCGGGGTTGGTGCGCCCGTAGATGGCCGGATCCGCCGACCAGAGGGCCGGGCCCATGAAGTCGTTGGCGGGGGCCTGATCGTTGTAGGTGTTCCGGCTCTCCTGGCAGGTGCCGAAGGTGTAGGGGGCCCCGAAGGCGATGCTCGACACCTCCTCCATGAAGTGCAGGGCGAAAGGATCCACGATGTGGATGGAGCTCTGCCGGGCGGTGTCGGTCTGGAGGAAGATGGTGGTGCTGTCGTCGGTGCGGTTCACCACCCACAGCTCGCCGCGCTCCATGGGGTTGAAGGCCAGGTCTCGCGGTGTGTTCAGCATGTCGGCGTCGGTGCCGATGACGGCGTGGTCCACGGCGTCCAGGCTGTGGCAGCCGTCGCCCAGCAGCTCAACGCCGCCCGGGCACTCGGGCGCTTCCACGCCGCCCGCGCCGCCTTCACCGCCTTCGCCACCCACACCGCCGGCACCGCCGGCACCGCCGGCACCGCCGGCACCCCCCTCGCCGCCTTGCCCGCCGGCCCCCGCGTCCAGGCTGACCGGAGGCTGGCTGGGATCGGCCTCTCCGTCGTCGGGGGCGCAGGCGGCAAGGGCGAGAGGCAGGATCAACCACGGGGCTGCAATGCGGAGCATGGGCATGAGCTTCTTTCTGAACATGGGTTTCAAGTAGACGGCGGGCCGGGTACGGCGGTTGCGGCGATAGATGTTGCCGAATCGGGCGGTTTGGCTTGACGGTCGACCGCTCGAAGGGGCAAGCCGGCGCCCATGAGCGAGACGACCCCCAAGACGCGCAAGGCCAACATCGCCCAGGATCTGCGGGGCATCCCCAACCTGGTGAGCCTGGCTCGCGTGCTGCTGCTGTTCGTGGCGATCACCGTGTGGTTTGCCGGCTTCAAGGTGGCGGGCGTGGCCCTGGGCATCGTGGCCGGGCTCACCGACTACCTGGACGGCTACCTGGCCCGGCGGATGAACCTGGTGACACACCTGGGGGCCATCCTCGATCAGTTCAGCGACCTGCTCTTCGAGAGCACCCTGCTGCTGATGGTGATGACCAGCGGCGTCGACGGCGTGCCGCCCCTGTGGCTGCTGGTGATCTACCTGGTGCGCGAGTTCTGGATCACCACCATCCGGCGCTTCATGGCGGCCCACGGGCTGACCATCCACAGCAACTTCCTGGGCAAGCTGAAGACCAACTTCATCGGGTGGTCCTTCGTGCCCTGGTTCCTCTACATCGCCGACGTGGTGCCCGGACTGGCGACGGTGTGGCAGATCTTGGGCTGGACGGGCGTTGGCGGGGGGTTGTTGTGGAGCGTGCTGAGCGCGGTGGACTACTCGAAGCAGTTCTTCAGGGCGTACGACACCCTCGAGATCACGGACTGATCCTGACGCTGTGGGTGCTGGCCTTCGCCGCCAGCGCCCACGCCCAGGGCGCCTGGCAGCCGCGGCAGGCCGCCGGCATGAACGTGCAGGTGTACACACCGGCGGCGGGGCAGGCGGGCGCCCGGGGGCTGCTCATTGCGCTGCACGGGTGCACCCAGTCCGCCGAGGCCATGCGCCAGCGGGCCGGGCTGGAGCGGGCTGCCGAGGATCAGGGGGTGGTCATCGCCACGCCGGCCGTGCCCAACGGCGGGGTCATCCTGGGCTGTTGGGATTACTACGGCGCCAACCACACCCGCCGCACCCGCCACGTGGCCCCTTTGCTGGGCCTGGTGGACGCCCTCTTGGCCGACGGGGCCCTGGGCATCAACCCGGGCAAGGTGTGGATCGCCGGCCTCTCGTCGGGGGGTGGGCAGGCGGTCATCATGGGCTGTGTGGCGCCCGACGTCTTTGCCGGCGTGGGTGTGGCCGCCGGGCCTGCGGTGGGCACCTCGTCCGCCGAGATCGGGCGGGTGGCCACCGACGTGGCCCAGGCCACGCGGGACTGTCGGCAGCTCGCCGGGGGCACCGCCGGCGCCTTCGACACCCAGCTCTTCGCGGTGGTGGCCGGGCGCAACGACTTCACGGTGGCGCAGGGGTATGCGGCGGTGAACGCGGGGATGGCGGCGGCGCTGTATGGCGCCCAGGGCCCCGGCGACGCCCCCCTGGCGACGGTGCCCGGGGTGGCCGTCGGCGGCCGGTTGACCGAGTGGCGCGACGCCGCCGGGCCGCGGGTGTGGCGCCTGGAGGCCGACGGCTTGGGGCACGCGTGGCCGGCGGGGGGCGGCCAGGGGCAGGAGCTGGAGTTCGTGGCGCAGCAGGGCCCCGACTTCGGGCTGTTCCTGGCGCGCATGTTCACGCAGCACGGCCGCCGCGTGCGCGCCGCGCCCGCCCAGCCGGCGCAGGTCGTGTGGGTGGCCGCCGAGGCCCAGCCGCAGCAGGGCGCCGTTGCGGTGAGCGGCCAGGTGGCGGGGCCCGCCGCAGATGTGGCGGTGAGCCTGCGCGGGGCGGCGGGGATCCTGGGGCCGCGGGTGGTGGTGCCCGGGGCGGATCAGCGCTTCGCCGTGCTGTTCCCCAACGTGGCGCGGGGCACCCCCTGGACGCCCGTGGCGGTGGCCCGGGACGGGGCTGGCGTCGAGTCGGCGGCGGTCGAGGGGGCGCCGGTGATCCTGCGCGATCCGGCCAACGACCAGCCGCCCTGGGTGCAGCTCGCCGCGGTGGAGAGCGTGAGCGGGTGCGTCGAGGCGCGGGGCACGAGCGGCGATGACGAGGACGGCGTGCCGGCGGTGGCGCTGGTGGCTCGGGGCGAGGGCGGCGCGGGTCCGCTGGAGGCCCTGGCCACGGTCGGCGACGACGGCGGCTGGAGCGCCCGCCTGTGCGGTCTGGGCGCGGGCTGCTGGACCGTGTTCGCGGTGGCCACCGACCGGGCGGGGCTGGCCGCTCGCAGCGCGCCGCAGGTGGTGGGCGTCGGGGACGGCGGCGCCGTCGAGGTGGTCGAGGCCAACCTGAACGGGCACCTGATGCGCTACGGCACCTACGGGCTGGGCTACGGCACCCCCGACATCACCTACGTGGATCTGCTGGCCCGCTACGGCCTGAACGAGGTGTTCCCGCTTTACCTGGGGGTGGACGGCCGCTGGTACCACGATCCTGCGAACCTGCCCGGGGCCGCCCCGCCGGACTGCGAGGCAGCGCCGGTCGAAGACATGGGGCTGCCGGTGGACCTGGGGGCGCCCGCGGATCTGGGGGCCGCCGACATGGGGCCCGATCGGGGTCCGGACCCCGATGAGGGCGTGGGCTACGACCCGGCGCCCGCGTCCGACGCCGCGCCACCGGCCGAAGACCTTGGCCAGGATGGGCGCGCGCCCGATCTGGCCCTTCGCGATCGGGGCGAGCCCGACGCGGCCGCGCCGCGGGACGCCGGGGACCCCGATCAGGCGCCGCCCCGGACGGACGCCGGCACGATCCCGCCGGCGGCCGGCGGTGGCGATGTGATCATCGACTGCACCCAGGCCCCGGGCGGCGACGCGCTGCTGTGGTGGGGGTTGTTGGGCGTGGCCGGCTTGCGCCGCCGACGGAGGCGCGCGTGAGCGAGCTGGGCTCCATCTACGAGGACGCGGGCGACGAGGCGCCGGGCCCCGACCTGCACACGGTGCTCGAGATCCCGCGGGGCGATCTGGGCAAGGCCGTGAAGGTGAAGGTGCCGCTCGCTTTGCCCATGGACGACGGCGAGCTCATCGAGCGGGCCGATCGGGCGGGGGAGGGGGACGTGATCACCCTGCAACTGCCCGCCGAGTTGCCCGACGGCGCCACCCTGCGGCTGCGCGGCGAAGGGGGCGTGGTGGACGGCGGGCCGGGGGGCGATCTCTACCTGCAGATCCGCCTGGTGGACGTGGCGCCGCCCACGCGGCCGGTGGGCGGCTGGCTGGTGGCGGGCCTGGTGATGCTCGCCGCGGTGGCGGGCTGGGTGCTGACACGCTAGAACCGGCGGCGGACCCCTCGACCAGCCGGAGCTCCCATGCGCGTCGCGCCCCTCACCGTCCTGACCCTGGCCCTGGCGGGCGTGGCCCAGCTTGGCTGCGGCCCCTGCCAGCAGATCGCCGCCCACCGCGACGCCTTCCAGCAGCGCACGTCGCCCGTGGGCGACCAGCCCCACCTGGCGGTGGCGATCCCGCGCAAGCTGGTGGACGACGCCATCCAGAAGGGCCTGGCGCGCATCCGCCCGAAGGAGCTGGACATCCCCGGGCTCGGGCAGATCGCTCGCTATGTCGACAAGCTGAAGCTGTCGCCCAAGCGCATCGGCATCGAGCGGGCCCAGGCCGAGGGCCAGTACCGCGTGGCGCTGGACCTGGACGTGGGCTTCGGCAACAGCTCGCTGTTCACCATGAGCCTGGGCACCGAGACGGCGCCGGTGAGCGACGCGAAGAAGGGCACCGTGGCCCTGTCGGTGCGCGCCGACATGCTCGAGTCGGTGACCCCCAGCATCCCGGACAGCGCGGTGGCGCGGCTGACCAACGCCATGCTGAGCAAGCTGCCCGCCCCGGTGAAGCTCATCGTGCCCCGGGCCGAGGTGGATCGCCTGTCGCGCACGGCCATCGGCTGGCTGAGCCAGAACGCGGTGCGCCTGCTGCGCGACCAGGTGCTGACGCCCATGGGCGAGCTGGCCAGCTTCAAGTTCCAGATGCCCGATCTGCCGCTGGCGGCCCTGGAGCTGGTGAGCGACGACGGGGCCTTCCAGATCCTGGCCCGCACCACTCTGCCCGTGCAGCGAGGCCTGCCGAAGGCGGCGCTCAGCGACAGCGCCAAGACGGCCCGCTCCACCCAGAGCGACGACATCCAGGTGCGGCTGGCCACGGGCGCGGTGGTGGAGCTGGCCAACTGGGCCATGAGCCGCGGTGACCTGCCCAACGCCTTCAACATGGACGGCAAGCCCGAGCAGGGCGGCAGCTTCAGCGCCGGCCTGGAGTGGGTGGGCGGCGAGCGGCCGCTGAAGATCAACGCCTGGAGCGCTCAGGGCACCTGCATCCGCGCCCGCATCGGCGCCAACCCGCTGGTGGCGTTGAAGGAGGGCAAGCTGGATCTGGGCGTGGCCGGGGTGCAGCTCGAGGAGCTGGACGGCCCGCCGCTGTTCAAGCAGGCCACCCAGTGGGCCACCAACCTGTGGGACGAGGCCGCCGGCACCAGCAAGACCCGCATCAGCACGGCGAAGTTCGGCCTGGCGGGCGGCAAGGAAGGCGGCATGGACGTCACCCGCGTGAACCTGGAGGGCGACGCCCTGGTGTTCTCGCTGGGCTCGGCGCCGAAGGCCACCACCACCCGCACGAAGAAGCGCACCAGCCAGCGCTGGGCGCCGGTCAGCACCCGCGGGCGCTGCGGGGACTGACCGCCGGACCCAACGGGCCGGGGCCGGCGGGCTCAGTCGGGGATCCGCCGCCCGTGCACCCAGCGGCTGCTGGCCAGCAGGTCGCCGCGCTCGTCGAAACGCTCCCAGGTCAGGTGCTTGTCGCCCGCCCAGTACTCGCCCCGCTCGGCCACGCGGCCGTTGCGGTGCCAGGTGCGATAGGGCCCGTGGCGCTTGCCCTCGGCGTAGTCACACATCAGCGAGGTCTGGCCGTCGATGAACCACTCGGTCCAGCGCCCGTGGGGCCGGCCCATGACGTAGGTGGCCTCGCGGTGTTTCTGGCGCGCCTTGTCGGGCCGCCACCACACCCACAGGCCGTCGCGGCGGCCGCCCACGAAGCGGCCCTCGCTCTCGATCTGGCCCGTCTCGAACCAGGTGACGAAGCGCCCCTCCTCCAGGCCGTCCTTGAACTTGCCCAGGCGGCGCTGGCGGCCGTTGGGGTGCCACAGGATCCACTCGCCCACCTGCTCGCCGTCGACGAACACGCCCTGCCGGCGCAGCTTGGGCTCGGCCTGTGGATCTTCGCGGGGCCACCACTCGCTGTAGGGGCCGTCGCGCAGCCCGCTGGCCTGCTCCACGACCCACACGGCGGCGCCCTCGGGTGGAGGGGCGCCGGCCAGGGCGTGCCCCGGCGGCACCTGGCTGCCGTAGAGCCACCACCCATCCACCACGGCGTGCGGCAAGACCGGACCTCCCCTCGTCGGACCGGCACAGTCTGGGCCCTGGCGCCCGCCGCCGTAAAGGTCAGCGCACGATGAGGGTCTTGGCGCCGTTCGGCCCATGGGCGAAGGCCGCCAGGGCGTCGGCGACCTTATCCAGCGGGTAGCTGCGCTCGACCACGGGGCGCAGCCGCCCGTCGGCGAGCCAGCCGGCCAGGGTGTGCAGATCGGCAGCGTCGGCCCGCTGGTTGAAGAAGCCGAGGTTGCGCCAGAACAGGCGCGCCACCACCAGCTTCAGCAGGAAGCGCAGGTTGCCCACGGTCGAGACGTAGCGCCCGCCGTCCTGGAGCAGCCGCCGGCAGGCCCGCAGGGGCTGGCTGCCGGCCACGTCCAGGATCAGGTCGTAGCGGGCGTCGGTGGCCGTGAAGTCCTGGCGGGTGTAGTCCACCACCACGTCGGCGCCCAGGGCCCGGGCCTGGGCCACGTTGCGGGCGCTGACCACGGCGGTCACGTGAGCGCCCAGCGCCTTGGCCACCTGCAGGGCCAGGTGGCCCACCCCGCCCGAGGCGCCGTTGATGAGCACCCGCTCACCCGCCCGCAAACGGCCATGGTCGCGCAGCCCCTGCAGCGCGGTCATGCCGGCCAGCGGGACGGCGCCAGCGGCGGCGAAGGGCACCCCGTCGGGCAGGTGCGCCAGCGCCTTGGCCGGCACGGTGGCCAGCTCGGCCCAGGCCCCCTCGCTCTGGCCAAACACCCGGTCGCCGGGCGCGAAGTCGGTGACCCCGGGGCCCACGGCCGCCACCACGCCCGCCACGTCGATGCCCAGCAGGCGCCGCTTGGGGCGCCGCAGCCCGAACACCAGCCGGACGAGCCAGGGTCGGCCGGTGAGCATGACCTGGTCCCCGTAGTTCACCGACGAGGCGTGGACGGCCACCAACACCTCCCCCTCGTGGGGCTTGGGGCGGGCGGTGGGGGCCAGGATCACCACCGAGGCGTCGCCGTAGATCGGGTGGTGGGCGGCCACCATCGAGGGGCGGGTCGTGCTGGATGCGGCGGCAGGGGCGGCGGCGGATTGGAGCGACATGGGAACCTCCGGGCTGGGTGGTTCCACTGTGTCTGTGCGCTGTCGTTCACCCAATGCTCGATGTCGCTCACTGCGTGTGCAAGGATGCACGGGTGAACTGGGACGACCTGCAGATCGTGCTCGCGCTGGCCCGAGCCGGCAGCCTGAGCGGCGCCGCCAAGGCGCTGCGCGTCACGCACACCACGGTGGGGCGCCGACTGCGGCAGCTCGAGGAGGGGCTGGGCGTGCGCCTGTTCGACCAGACCCCCGACGGCTTCGTGGCCACCGCCGCGGGGCAGGACATGCGGGCCGTGGCCGAGGCCGTCGAGGGCCAGGTGCTGGCCCTGGAAGGGCGGGTGCAGGGGCGCGACGTGCGCCTCCAGGGCCCGCTGCGGGTGAGCACCATGGACCTGCTGGCGCGACGCTACGTGGGCCAGCTCCAGGGCTTCCTGACGCGGTACCCGGGGGTCGCCCTGACGCTCACCACCACCGACGACGAGGTGTCGCTGACCCGGCGCCACGCCGACGTGGCCCTGCGGCTGACCAACAGCCCGCCGCCCTATGCCATTGGCCGCCGCGTGGACGAGGTGGCTTTCGCCGCCTACGGCCGCCGCGACCTGGTGGCCGCCCACGGCGGGCCCGACGCGCCCTGGGCGGCGCTGCCCTGGCTGAGCTGGGACGAGCGCGGCCCCGCGGCGCAGTGGCTCGACGGCTGGCTGGCGCAGAACGCCCCGGGGGCCCGCGTGGCGCTGCGCATCGACCTGAACTCGGCCGGCATCGTCCACGCGGTGCAGGCCGGCCTGGGGGTGCACTTCCTGCCCCTGCACGAGGGCGACGCGCAGCCCGATCTGGTGCGGGTGGGCCGCGTGCTCGACGAGTTCACCCGCGGCGTCTGGCTGCTGACCCTGGATGAGCTGCGCCACACCCCCCGGGTGCGCGCGTTCATGGACCACATGGCCGAGACGATCGCCGCGGAGACGCCCTGAGCATGGCCCGACTTGCCCCCGATCCGCCTGCCGCGCGCGCGCTGGCGCTCTACCTGGCCGCCGTGGCGGCAGTGTTCGCCGCGCTGGGCTGGGCGGTGGCCGCGCACCAGGGCGAGCTGCTGGACGCCGCCCTGCGCTTCGTACTGCCCGAGGGCTGGGTGCCCACCGCGCAGGTGTTCGCTCAGGGCTACGTGCGCGATCACCTGCCCGCGGTGATCAACCTGTGGGTCAGCCTGATCGCGGTGGTGGTGCCGGCGGTGACCTTCCCGCTGAAGGAGATCGCGTCGGCGCGCTACGAGCGCAGCGCCCGGGCCGGAACGGCCGGGTGGACGCCGCCCCCGCCGCAGCCGCCGCTGATGAAGCAGGTGGTCGAAGAGGCGCTGCTGTTGGTGGTGTTCCTGGCCCTGGCGCTGGGGGCCCTGCGGGTGAGCGTCACCCCCGGGCTGGCCAAGGTGGGCGGCGCCCTGACCTGGGCGGTGCTCAGCGTGAGCTTCGCCGTGGACTTCCTGGGGCCCACCCTGGTGCGCCACCACGTCTCGCCCACCGACGTCTACCGCACCCTGGGGCTGCGCCGGCCCCTGCACAGCCTGGTGTTCGGCGCGGTGTGGGCGCTGCCCATCTGGGGCATGGGCAAGGCGCTGCCCCACCTGTCGCCCACCGTGGGCTTTGCGGCCCTGGCGGCGGTCAACCTGGGGGTGTTCGCGGGGGCCCTGCTGTCGGGCACCCTGGCCGGCAGCCGCATGGTGTCCGCCGCGAAGGCGCTGCGCCCCAGCCGGTTCAAGGGGCTGGGCTGGGCGGCCTTGCTGGGGCTGCTGCTGTACAACGGGGCCTACTTCGGCGGGGCGGTGCGGGCGGCCTGGCACGCCACGCCCGTGCTGAAGTGCACCTGGCGGCCGGTGCTGTCGTCGGTGGACTGGGCGCTGCCCGGGCTGACCGATCCCAGCCTGCGGCTGCGCTTCGACGTCGAGATCCACAACCCCACCGGGCGCACTGCGCAGGTCGGGGACAACACGGTCACCCTGTACCACAAAGGCGAGGCCGTCACGGCCACCCGCATCCCGCCCTTCGAGGTGGCTCCGGGCGCGCGGGTCACCCGGCCCATCGCGCTGGCGGTCCGTCCCCAGGCCGGGCTGCTGGGCAAGGCGGTGAAGTTCGCCGCCGCCGCCCGGCGCGACGGCCTGTGGTCGGCCACCAAGGCGAACGCGGCCAGCCTGGCCGACAAGACGGCCTATCGGGTGGAGCTGGCCCTGCCGTTGCCCACGGGGCGCTTGGTGCTGCCCCTGTATGACGGCACGGGCAAACCCTGAGCCGCGGCTCAGTCGTCGTCGGGGTCGCGCGGGGCGGGGGTGAACCCGCGGCCGTCCAGCCAGGCGGCGAACAGGTAGCGCAGCTCGTGGAGCTGCTCCTCGATGGTGTCGGGCATGGCCTTGCCCAGCAGGTCCAGCAGCACCACGGCGTTCACCGAGGCATCCAGCTTCACCGCGGCCCACAGCCGGCGGGTGATGTGCCGGTTGATGACCTGCATCTCCTCGTAGGCCTGGATCAGGCCGTCGAGATCCAAGGACGCCGGCCGGCCCTCGGCCCGAGCCATGTACTGGGCCAGCAGCCAGCTCCCCATGGCGCGGAACATGGTCTCCTGCTCGCTGGCGAAGGGCAGGTGGAAGCGGGCCATGGGCCGGAAGATGGTGGTGTGGGGGCAGCCCGAGGTGGCGAACAGCAGCCCCATCAGGCTGGCCAGGGCCCGCTGGGCCGTGGTGGTGGTGACGACGGTCCGCTCGGGCACCGTCACGCGCACCGAGACCTCTTCATAGCTGGGGAGCTGGGCGGCCAGCTTCACCACGTCGAAGACGCTCACCGCCACGGGGCACAGGGGGTGCAGATCCTCGCGCAGGGGGCAGTTGGCGCACTGGTGGAAGCCGAGCTCGGTCCAGACGGGGGGGGCCTCGGGCGGCTGGCGGATGAGCACCAGGCTCTCGGCGTCCAGATCGACGTGGAAACACTCCTGCTTGCCGTCGGGCAGGGTCAGGGCATATTCGATGGCAAAGGTGTCGCTCACGGGGGCTCCGGCGGTGGCCGTGCCTCCGGGGATCGACCGGCCCCCCGGTGGGCTTGAGCGCAGGGGTCAGCGGGCGCACGACGTGCCCCAGGGAGACGCAGCATGTCGGACCGGCGCCCGGTCCTGGAGCGGTTGGTGGACGAGCGCCTGGTGATGGGTGTCATCCTCTTCAACCTGGCCGTGATCTTCGTCCGCGGGTTCCCCTCGATGGCGCACCTGGACCCGGTGCTCTTCGGTCTGGACTACGCCTGCCTGCTCTACTTCTTCCTCGAGATGGTGGCGAAGATCCGTCTGCGGGGGCTTCACGGGTTCTGGGCGCGGGCCATCAACCGCTTCGACTTCGTCCTGGTGGTGGCCAGCGCGCCCACGCTCATCAGCCCCTTCACCGACGTGGACGAGGTGGCGCTGGTGCTGGTGTTCCGGGCCGCGCGTGTGCTGCGGTTCCTGCGGGTGCTGCGCTTCATCCCCCACGCCGACCAGCTCTGGCGCGGCGTCATGCGGGCGCTGCGCGCGTCGGTGGGCTTCATCATCGCGCTGGCGCTGTACAACATGGTCCTGGGGCTCATCGGCGCCCACCTGTTCAGCGACGTGGCCCCCGAGCACTTCGGCGATCCCCTGCGGGCCATCTACACCATGTTCAAGGTGTTCACCGTCGAGGGCTGGTTCGACATCCCCGAAGCCATCGCCCTGTCGGCGCCCGAGATGGGCACCGCGGCCAAGGCCTTCTTCGTGTTCGTGGTCCTCACGGGCGGGATCCTGGGCTTCTCCATCGCCAACGCCGTGTTCGTCGACGAGATGGTCATGGACAACAACAGCGCCCTGGAGCGCAACGTGCACTTCCTGGCCAGCGAGATCGAGAAGCTGCGGGCCGAGAACGAGGCCTTGATCGTGGCGCTGGGGCAGAAGGTCGACCGCTTGCTCAGCGATGAGGCGGCCGCCGGCGCGCCGCCCCCCGACGACCGTTGAGCAGCACCCCCAACGGCGTGGGGCGCACCAGCAAGGCGTAGGTGACCAGCGTGAACGCCAGGGTGGCGGCGCTCACCGCGGCGAAGCTGGCCCACGGACCCCAGGACAGGGGCACCAGCGCCACTTGCAGGGCCAACACCACAGGCAGGTGCACCAGGTAGATCCAGTAGGAGGCGTCGGCCAGGTAGCGCACGGCGCGGTGGGTGCGCCGGAACACGAGGGCCCCCAGCGCCAGGGCGCCCACCACCAGCGCCACCGAGGCCCAGGCCGCCGCCAGCCGGGGTGCCCAGCCCGCCTCGCCGGTCTGCAGCGCCCGCAGGTACACCGGCAGCGACACCGCCAGCACCACGGGCACCGGCGCGGCCGCGAACGGCGTCGGCCAGCCGGGGTGGTGGAAGAGCTGGTGGCCCAACAGGAAGAACAGACCGTAGTAGCCGAAGGGCCACAGGGCGGGCGCCAGCGCCGTGGGGGGATCCACCGCCAGCGGCGTCGCGCCCAGGGCTGGCAGCAGCAGCGCCGGCAACACCAGCCAGCCGAACCGGAAGTCGAAGAGCCAGGCCCGCAGCCGCGCCGCGCCGGGGACGCGCACCCGGTGCAGGGTGGCAGCGGCCAGGCAGAACAGCAGCAGATACTCCAGGAACCACAGGTGCATGGTGTGCAGCCCGGGCCGGGGTGCCAGCCCAACCACGCCGGGGCGCCCGCGGGCCTCCAGCACCACCACCGCGCCCGCCACGGCCAACAGGGGCCAGAACAGCAGGAAGGGGCCGCCCAGCCGCTTCAGCCGGTGGGTGGCCATGCCCGCCGGCCCATCGCGTTCGATGAGCCAACGCGCGAAGAAGCCGGCGATCACGAAGAACAGCGGCATGCGGAACAGGTGGCTGACCGCCTGCAGGTCGTGCAGCAGCCAGGAGCCGTCGGGCGCGCGCACCAGCCAGGGCACGTGGGTCTGCGCGGTGTAGGCGTGGGCGGCGTGGTAGAGCACGCCCAACAGCAGCGCCCCCGCCCTCACCGCATCCAGGTCGTGCCGGCGCGGCAGGTCGTGCCGGCGCTTGATGGCCGGGGTCTGCGGGGGTGGGGTATCCAGGGGGCGGTGGGGATCAGCGGCGGCGGCGGCGGCGCACCAGGGGCAGGCCCAGCAGCAGGGCCAGCAGGGGCAGGGGCTCCTGGCCATCGCCGCCCACGTCGCAGTTGCAGCCCACGGACTCCACAGGCTCCTGGTTGGGATCGCCCGTGCCGAAGTCGCCGGTGGGCACGGTGCCCGCGTCGGCCTCGCCGCCGGCGCCGCCCGCGCCGCCCATGCCGCCCGCGCCGGCGTCGGGGCCCGGGCCGGGCTCACCGCCGATGCCGCCGGTGCCCGGATCCTCCTGCTGCCCCCACGCGCAGTTGGCGCGGCCGTCCGGGGTCACCTCGCAGCGCTGGCCCGCGGGGCACTCCACCCCGTCGCAGGGGTCCAGCACGCAGTCACCGCCCACGCAGGCCTGGCCCTCGCCGCAGGTGACGGCCGCGCAGGGATCGCCCTGGCAGCCGCCCTCCAGGCAGACCTCACCGTCGGGGCACTGCACCTCGGCGCAGTCGGTGGCCTGGCACACGCCGTCCACGCAAGCCTCGCCGAACGGGCACGAGATGGCCGCGCACGAGTCGATGCAGCGCCCGCCGCGGCAGTACTGGCCGGCCTCGCAGCGGATGTCGGCGCAGGGATCGGCCTGGCAGCCCTGGTCGGTGCAGCGCTGCCCGTCGGGGCAGCCGCTGGCCGCGCAGTCGTCACCGATGCAGGCGCCGTCCACGCAGACCTCGCCGGCGGCGCAGGCCACGTCCAGGCAGGGATCGATGCACTCGCCCGCCTCGCAGCGGGTGTTGGCCGGGCAGTCCGTCAGCGAGCACAGATCCACGCAGGCGCCCTCGATGCACCGGAAGCCGCCCAGGCACTCGTTGTTGACGCACGGATCGCGGCACTCGCCCTCGGCGCAGATCAGGCCGCCAGCGCAGTCGGGATCCTCGTCGATCTGCCCGTCGCAGTCGTCGTCCTCGCCGTTGCAGCCGTCGGGCCCCAGGGCGCCGCAGCCGCCGCAGGCGTTGCGCACGTCCTCGTCGATGCGGCCGTCGCAGTCGTTGTCGCGGGCGTCGCAGCGCTCGGCGGCGGGATCCACGTCGCCGTTGCACTGGATGAAGCCGCCCAGGCACAGGGAGCGGCCCACGCGGCACTCCCCCGGCAGGCCGGTTGCGCACTCCTGGCCCAGGCCGATGATGTTGTTGTCGGCCGCGCCATCGCAGTCGTTGTCCAGGCCGTCGCACACCTCGTCGCTGGGCATCAGATCGGGCAGGCACACCAGGGCCCCGGCCTCGCACGCGATGCGGCCGCCGGCGCACACGCCGGGGTTGCCGGTGTCGCAGGCCTCGCCCACGCCCAGATCCTCGTCCACCGTGCCGTCGCAGTCGTTGTCGATGCCGTCGCAGACCTCGGGCTGGGGATCGCCCACGCAGGCGTCGCACACGTCGCCCACCAGGTCGTTGTCGATGTCGGTCTGGTCGGGGTTCGGGGCCGCGATGCAGTTGTCGCAGGCGTCGCCCACCGTGTCGCCGTCGCCGTCGGCCTGATCGGCGTTGGCCACGCTCACGCAGTTGTCGCAGACGTCACCCGGGCCGTCGCCGTCGGCGTTGGCCTGATCGGCGTTGGCGGCCGCCGGGCAGTTGTCGCAGATGTCACCCACCCGGTCGCCGTCGCCGTCGGCCTGGTCGTCGTTGGCGGCGCGGGGGCAGTTGTCGCAGGCGTCGCCGTGGCGGTCGCCGTCGGCGTTGGCCTGATCGGCGTTCGGGGCCGCCACGCAGTTGTCGCAAGCGTTGCCGTAGCCGTCGCCGTCGCCGTCGGCCTGGTCATCGTTGGCGGCGCCGGGGCAGTTGTCGCAGGCGTCGCCGTAGCGGTCGCCGTCGGCGTTGGCCTGATCGTTGTTCGCCGCCCGCACGCAGTTGTCGCAGGCGTCGCCGTAGCGGTCGCCGTCGGCGTTGGCCTGATCGGGGTTGGCGGTGGCGGCGCAGTTGTCGCAGGCGTCGCCGCGGCCGTCGCCATCCTGGTCGGCCTGATCGGGGTTGCGGTTCTGGGGGCAGTTGTCGCAGGCGTCACCGCGGCCGTCGCCGTCGCCGTCGCGCTGGTCGGGATCGGCGGCGGCGGGGCAGATGTCGCACAGGTCGCCGCGGCCGTCGCGGTCCTGATCGGCCTGATCGGGGTTGGCCACCTGCGGGCAGTTGTCCTCGCTGTCGCAGGCGCCGTCGTTGTCGCCGTCGGGGCAGCCGCCGCCCACCGAGCGCTCCAGCACCAGCAGGGCGTAGGCCTGGTGGCTGTAGCCGTTCCACTGGCTGTGGCCGGGCTGCACGTTGAACTGCCCGTTGGCGCCCTGCAGGGCCATGATCGTGTAGGCGTAGTCGAAGTACCAGCGGGCCTGCTCGCGGATGTCCTGGTAGTAGCCCACGCCCTGGTTGCCGTGCACCCCCACCCGCGCCACGCCGGCGGGGTCGCGGTGGACCTGCCGGTAGTTCACCGCCGGCGCCTGGCCGGGGGGCAGGGTGCCGATGGCGTCGGCGCCGATGTTGTTGCCCGCCGGCGCGATGCCCGCGTCCTCGAGGAAGGTGTAGGCCTTCGACGAGGACCACAGGTAGTACATGAAGCTGTGGTTCCAGCTGTTCCGGTGCGGGTTGATGTCCGTGTAGGTGTACCGGTGGTACAGCCAGCGGTAGTAGGCCTGCACGTTGACGTCGTTGATGTCGCCGCCGCCGATGATCTGGCTCCACAGGCCCGAGGCGGTCTGCTGGTAGGACGGTTCGTAGCCGGTGCGGTAGCCGTGCCCCTTGTCGCCGTTCAGGCCGCCGTTCACGCCGTTGGCGCCGTAGCCCTGCCGGGTGCGCGCGGTGAGCTGGTCGAGCTGGTCGCGCCGGTTCACGTCCCGCAGGAAGGCGTCGTTGTCGTTGAACACACCGCGGGCCGCCGCCAGGCCCGCCATGACGAGCTGGGTGGTGGAGGAGTCGTTGCACCCGCCGTTGGTGTAGCACCAGTAGCCCGCGGCGTTCTGGTTGGCGCGCATGCGGTCGAAGATGTTGGTGATGGCCGTCTTGGCCCCGTTGCGGTTGGGGCCGCCGTGGCGGATGTACACCGCCAACGCCATCAGGTCGGCGCCGTCGCGGTAGGCCGCGAAGCCTGCGTTGGTGGACCGGTTGATGATGTAGGTCATGATCCGGTCGAGCCGGGCCCGATCGGCGGCGTTGGCGTTGTCGTAGCCGATGACGTCCGCGTTCTGATCGGCGCTCTGCCGCTTCTCGAGCAGCGCCAGCGCCACCAGGCCCGCGGCGTCGCCCGCCGAGCTGTTCTGGTTGAACGCGCCCTGGGCGTCCAGCCAGCCCAGCCCCAGGTCGATGGACCGGGCCACGTCGCGGCTGAAGTTGGTCTCCTGGGCGACCGCGGGGCCGGCCAGCGCGGTACACAGCACGGCCAAGACGGCCAGCAGACGGTTCGACATCGGACACCCCCAGACTCGACACGGCGCCCAAACGGGGCCCCGTAGATATGCCTACAGGGGACTCGATCGGCCGATGCAGATCAAGCGCCGGGCGGGGGAGCGGTGCGCCGCAAGGGCCAGCGTGGATCCTCAATCAGCGCAGGCGATGCCCTTGTCCTGGACGAGGTGCTCCCAGCGCTGGTCGGTGAGGGCGCGCAGGAAACAGACCAGGGCCTCGATCTGGTCGTCGCTCAGGGGGTCGCTCAGGGCCAGCAGGTCGTGGGCCACCGTGTCGGGCACCTCGGGGGCCGCCCAGGGTTCGCCCGTCTCGGGGTTCAGGGGCCGCCCCTCGGGATCCACCTGGTGGTCGTAGAACTCGATGACGGTGCGCAGGTCCTGGAACACCCCGTTGTGCATGTAGGGCTCGGTGACGGCCACGTTGCGCAGGGTGGGGGTCTTGTATCGGCCGCGGTGGGCTGCCGCGGGGGTGGCCGGGTTCTGGGCCAGGCCGTCGTCGGGGCCCAGGCCGTTGGCGGCCCGCACCGCTGCGTTCACGGGCACCCCGACGTTGTGGAACTCATACCCGGTGAAGGGCTCCCGCAGCCGCCCCACGGGGTCGCCGCTGCCGTGGAGTTGGTGGCAGGCGCTGCAGCTCGTGAACTGCGAGAAGAACAGCGACTTGCCGGTCAACTCCTTGAAACTCAGGGTGATCTCACCGCGCAGGGCCCGGTCATGGCGGCTGTCGAAGGGGGCAAACGCCTCGGTCTGCTCGAAGGCGGCGATGCTCTCGGCGAAGGCGGCGTAGGCGCGGTCGGGATCGGCGAAGACGGCGGGGCCGAACAGGGCGCGGAAGGCGGCCACGTAGGCGGGCTTCTCCTGCAGCCGGGCCACCACCGCAGCGGCGTCGGGCATGCCCATCTCCAGCGGGTTCAGCGGGGGCCCCTGGGCCTGGCCGGCCAGATCGGGCGCGCGCCCGTCCCAGAACTGCCCGCCCAGCGGGCCCTCGTAGGTGCGGCCCTGGCGCTGCCGGTGGTGCCGCGTGCGGGCGCCGGCGGCCTGGAAGGGGGGCGCCAGAGCCGCGTAGGCCACGGTGGGCGCGTTGCGATCCCCCAGCGAGGCCCCGTCCGCGCCCAGGGACACCGGGCCGATGCGCCCGTCGGGGCCCCGGCGGTCGTCGATGAAGCCGTGCTCGGGGTTGTGGCAGGTGGCGCAGGCCTGCGTGCGGGGCCATGACAGGTCCACGTCGTGGAACAGGGCCTCGCCCAGCAGGGCCTTGCTGGCCAGCGCGGGCGCCTCTTCGGGCGGTGCGCAGGCCGTCAGGGTCGCCAGCAGCAGCGCCGCCGGCGGCCAGATCAACATTGCGCGCCCCAAGGGGACCTCCCGGCGTCAGTCGCCATCGCTGAAGTTCAAGCCCAGCGGCACGCCCAGCCCTTGGGGCAGCCCGCGCTTCAGGTGGCCCTCCAGGGCGGCCAGGGCCTCGGCCAGGGCCGAGCGTTCCTCGGCCTCCGCGGCGTTCTCGGCCTGCACCAGCGCGGCGCGGATGGGTGCCGCGGTCTCGGTCAGCCCCAACGCGTCCAGCGCGTCCAGGAAGCCCACCGCCGCGGGGTCGGCGCCCTCCAGGAAGGCCCGACAGGTGGCCAGCAGCGCCCGCTGCTGCGGGAAGAACCCCCCCGACAGGCGCGCGTCGGGGGTGCCCTCGAGCTTGCGCCGCCGCACGTAGTCCAGATGCTCGGCCAGCGCGATGATCAAGGTCGCCGCGGGCGAGGCGCCGTCGTCGAGCCGCTCGTGCCCCATCTGCACGGCGAAGGCGTCGCCGGCGCCGAAGCGCATGGTCCACCCCGCGGCCACCCCGGCCGCCTTGCCGGCCAGGTGGTCGGCCATGGCCTGCAGGTAGGCGCACTTGCGGGGGTTGGCCTGGAAGTCGGCCAACACCGCCTCGGGCGCGGTGGGGTGCTCGGCGGTGGTGCCTTCGAAGAGCAGCACCTCCAGGGCCAGCAGCCCCACCCGGTCGAAGGTCAGACCCTCAACGAAGGCCGCGTCGAGCGGGGCGTCGCTCGCCAGCGCCGTCGCCAGGCCCTCGCGCACCGCCTCGGTGTAGTCCTCGCCCCGCGCCCGCATGGACTCGATGAAGTTCAGGGTGGGAAACACCAGGTCATCCTGCAGCGGGCCGAAGCGCAGCGGCGCCACGGCCTGCCAGCGCAGGGCGAGCTGTCGCCAGCCCCCCTGCAGCCCGGTCAGGCCCGCGACGTCGGGGGCCGCGCAGAACGCGGGGAGGGCCGCCGCCAGCGCGGCGGTCTCCGCGTCGAAGGCCTGCACGGCGGGCACGATGACTTGCTCGACGGCGTGGGACAGGGCCAGCGCAAGCTGGGCCCGGGCCGGATCGGGGCCGGGATCCGCCGACGAGTCACAGCCGGGGAGAGAGGCCGCGCACAGCCCCAGCAACAGCCACAGGCGCATGGTCAGAGCACCCCCGCGATCAGGTGGTTGTCCCAGCGCAGCCCCGGCGCGTGGCGGCGGGCCGCTCGGTCTTCGGCCAGGGTGTGGGCGTCCAGCCAGCGCAGCTCGCCCAGCGAGTTGCTGAGCACGAACCGCTGCTGATCGGAGGTCACCGCCAGCCCGCACACGTCGACCATGCGGTGGTAGCCCAGGAAGGCCCCGTCACGCAGGCGCCAGAAGGCGGCCAGGTCGCCCCGGGGGCTGGTGAAGCCGGCGACGCGGCTGGCCTCGCTCAGGGCCACGCTGCCCAGGTAGTCGGCCAGCGCGGCGGTGACGGGCTCGGGGGCCGCCAGGGGGCGCAGGGGCTCCCCGCGCCGGTGAAGGGCCGCCAGCGGCACGACCGCGGCGCCCGCCATGGCCTCCCGCTGCACCTGGGTGGCCACGGCCACGGTGCCGTCCTGCGCCACCGCCAGGTGGCGCACGCTGGCCTTGGGCTCGGCCAGGCGGACCTGCTCCACCACCGCCCCACGGGCCAGGTCCAGGTAGACCAGGCTGGGATCCATGGTGTCCAGATTCAGCACCTGGCGGCCGCTCTCGGGCCGGGTGAGCAGGCCGCCGTTGGCCACGACCAAAGTACGGCCGTCGGGCATCAGGGCCAGCTCGTGCGGCCCCAGGCCGTTGGTGTCCAGCTCGCCCAGCGGCGCATAGGTGCGGGCGTCGCGCACGCCGACGCGCCCGGCGCCGGTCTGCGCGTCCACCTCGGTGGTGAACAGCATCTGGCCGTCGGCGCTGAAGCAGGCGTGTCCGCACAGCAGGCGGTCGGGGGCCACCGCGAAGCGGCGGCGGATGCGGCCGGCGCGCAGGTCCACCTCCACGGCGGCCGTGCCCGGGCGGCGCGCCACCATGAGCACCGCGCCCGGGCGCAGGGGGTGCCACGCCAGGCCGTGGCCCCGGAAGTCGGTGGGCACCGCGTGCACCGGGCCGTGGGCGCCGGTGGCCGCCATCGAGAAGGCGTCGGCGCCCTGGGCGCTGACGATCACCTCGCCCAGGGGGTCGGCGTCGTCCGCGCAGCCCACAGCCAGCGCGGCGCTGGCGGCGGCCAGCGAAGACAGGAAGCGGCGGCGGTCGAGCAGGAGGGGCGCCGGCGCCGTCGGTTGGGTGGTCATAGTGATTTCACAAACATGATCAGGTGTTTACGGGATGTTTCCGACAGCGCGGTGAAGCGGTCACGGGCCCCTTGGGCCTCGCCCCCGTGCCACAGGATCGCCGCCTCGACGGTGCGGGCGCGGCCGTCGTGCAGCAGGGCGCGGCTGCCGTTCACGGCGCGGCCCAGGCCCAGCGCCCAGAGGGGCGGCGTGCGCCACTCGGCCCCCGTGGCGCCGTGGTCCGGCGCCCCGTCGGCCAGGCCCGGCCCCAGGTCGTGCAGCAGCAGATCGGTGTAGGGCCAGATGACCTGGCCGGCCAGATGCGGATCGGTGGCGCTGGGTCCGGTGACGAACCGCGGGTGGTGGCAGGCAGCACAGCCCACCTCGGCGAACAGGGCCTGGCCGGCGCGCACCCGGGCGTCCTTGGCCTTCCGGCGCGCCGGCACGGCCAGGTTGTTCGCGAACTCCACCAGCAGCGCCAGCAAGGGCGCGCTGATCTCCAGGCCGTCCTCGCCCCCGCCGTGGGGCGCCGCTCGGCAGCGCGGCTGGCGGTCGGTGCATGGCTGGCGGGGGAAGATCGGGTTGGCGATGCCCATGTCCTCCACCAGGGCGGCGGCCACCTGTTGGCGCACGGTGGGCTGGCTGGCCTTCCAGCCGAAGCGGCCGGGCGCCTGCCCCCCGGCTTCCACGTCTGGCACCGCGCTGAGCCGGCCCGACACCCCGTCGCCGTCGCCGTCGTCGGGGTCGGCCAGGGCCTCGAGGGCGGCCTGGGGCACCAACGCCAGCAGGCCCATGCCGTGCAGGGGCGGCGCCGTGCGCAGGCTGGCGCGGGTGTCGGCCTGCAGCGGGCCGTAGCCCAGGGCGTCCACCGCCAGCCGCGGCGCCCGCAGGGTCACCCGCCGGCCATCGGGGTAGGTGAAGTCTCGGGTGGCCCACTGCACTTCGACACGGGCCTCGGGGGGCGGATCGGCGTCGACGGGCGTGAGCGCCCCGTCGAGCTGATGGCGCAGCGCCACCGAACGGGTCTGGAGCTGGGCGCCGTAGGTGGCGTCGGGCTGGCCGTCTGGCCGGCTCAGCCGCACCACCGCCGTGAAGGGCAGGGGCCCGTCGCCCGCGGGCATCGGGCCCCGGCCGCCGTTCACGTGACACTGCAGGCAGGCGCGGGCGTTGTACACGGGGCCCAGGCCGTCGCGGGCGTCGGTGGCGGTGGGCGCCTTCACCCAGGGCTGGCGCGCCAGCGCCTGGCCGGCGTGGAAGTCGGGGCGGCGCTCGGCGGGCAGGTTGGCCGCGGGCCGCATCAGAGACGGCGCCGGGCGGAGGCCGACCGTGGTGGCGCCGCCGGGTGCCTGCGGCGGCGGATCCACGGCGGCGCACGCCCACATGCTGGCGGCCAGCAGCGGCCCCAGCGCTCTGACGCCGGCGACGCTCAAGGGCACTCGGCCGTGGGATCGCTGGTGTCACAGGCCGACGCGTCGGGATCCACCACCTGCGCGGCGTCGCCCAGCCCCAGATCCACCGCGACCCGCGCGATGAGCGCGGACTGGGCATTCAGCGACCGGATGGCGTCGCGCATGGGCTGCGCGTCGTCGCCGCTGGCGTTGGCGATCAGCACATCGATGGGCCGGCCGGCGCGGGCTGCCCCGTCGATGGCCGCGCAGTGACCGCGGGTGCTCTCCAGGGCGGCGGCCACCTGGTCGGCCAGCGCAGCCTGGCCCACGTCGCGCAGGTAGTCGTCGACGCCGTAGCCGGTGACCGCCCGCCCCGTGGCGTCGTCCTGCCCGTCCAGGGTGCGGTCGTAGCCCGCGTAGTCGCCGAAGTAGCTGTTGGCCACCCCTTCGGCGTTCAGCCAGATGTCGCGGTGGGTGTTGTCCGAGAAGCAGGAGTGCTCGTCCTCCTGCGAGTTGGCGGCCAGGGCGATCTGCATGCGCTCGCCCGCCAGCTCACCTTCGGACAGCGTGCCCATGCCGGTGAGGATCTGGAGCAGCCGTTGCTTCGCGGCCGCCTCGTCGGCGGGCCGGGTGAAGGCCTGCTGGTAGGGCGCGCCGGGCGCCCAGGCGTCCCGCACCTGGGTCAGATCCGCGATGAGCCGGTCGCACACCAGCGCCAGGTACAGGCCCCGGCGGGCGCACACGCGGGGATCCGCCGGGTTGCCGGCGCCGCTGGTGCAGAGCCCCTCGGTGGCGTCGAAGTCGCTGGCGGGCCGCTGCCCGCCGTGGGTGGTGAGGGCGCCCTGGGCCTCGAGGTAGGCCGGCACCTTCACCGCGTCGGTGCGATCCCCGTCGGTGACGGTGCCGTCGGCGTTCAGGTCCTGGCCCCACAGCAGGAACTCCGCCGCGTGGTAGCCGGCGATGACATCGTGCTCGTCCTCGGCGGTGACCGAGTGCGCCAGCAGCGCCGCATCCAGGGGGATGTCCAGGCTGTGGATCAGGTTGTTGCCCGGGATGGGCTCGGCCACCCCCGTGCCGTGGGCCGTCACGCCCACCTCGTCCACGCCGAAGTCTCCCCCCAGCACCACGTAGTCGATGAGCGCCTCGCCCAGGGGCCAGGCGTTGATCATCCCCTCGGGGCCGTCCTCGCCGTTGCCGGGATCACCGTCGGTGTCGTCGATGGGGCTGCCGCGGAAGCGGTAGACCTCGGTCTGGCCGTAGGGCTCGCGCGCGACCCGCCAGGCCCGTCGGGCCGCGGCCAGGGTCTGCGGTCCCGGGGCCGCGCGCAGCGCCTCGACGGCGCCCTTGAGGGCGATGGCCTCGTCCACGGCGTCGCTGTAGGCCGCGTGGGCGATGGCGGCGTTGGTCTCGAGCACCCGCACCAGGCGGGGCAGATCGTGGCCCCCACGGGTGGGCGCCGGCTCATCGGCGCAGGCGAACAGAAGGCAGGGGGCACAGGCCGCCAGGGCGGCCAAGGGCGTCAGGGGGGGCTGCGTGGGCATGGCACCTCGGGTTCTGGTGGGCCCACGACAGGGCGAGGGCAGTGAGGTTTTGCAGAATTTGAAAATCAAGATCAACTAGTGATTTCACCCGGTGCTTGCACGGCCGCCTGCGCCCTGGGAACGTCGCACCCATGAACACCCTGCGCCCTTGGGGCATTGCGGTTGGCCTGGTGGGCCTGGTCGGGTGCGCGGACGACGCGCGCCCGAGGACGTTCGAGATCGAGCCGGGGGAGGGGCGGCCGGACGCGGCGCTGCACCCCGACGCCCAGGCGGCGGACGCCGCGCCCGATGCGGCGCCGGTGGACGCGGCGGCGCCCGACCTCGCGATCGCCACGGACGCAGGCCCGGCCGAGTGCAGGGTGCAGGTGCGGCGGGTGGGCGACGACGGGCAGGTGGGTGCCGCCACCGACTGTCAGGTCGCCCCTGCCATGGCCTCCCCGTGCGAGGCCTTGGCTCAGTGCCTGTGTGCGCTGGTGCCCGAGGTGGAGCCCGAGCAATGCCACTGGGCGGTGGCCGAGCCGCGGGCGCTCGAGAACCTGAGCGACTGGTGCAACGGCGCGCGCTCGGTGGCCGATCTCTTGAGCCGCGAGAGCTGGTTGATGAGCGCGCCCGCGAAGTTCGAGCTCAGCGCCAGCCTTGGCTGCGCCGACACCGTGGCGAGCTTCTGATGGCCCGCGCGCTGGACCTGGGCGGCCTGGAGCGCGCCGCGGTGCGCCACCTGCAGCGGTTCCCCTGCAGCGAGGACCGCCTCACCTTCGTGCTCCGGCGCCGCATTCGGCGGGCCGAGGACCTGACTGAGGCCGATCGCACCGCCCTCGAGGCCGGCCTGCCCGAGATCATCGTGAAGATGCGGCGCATGGGGCTGGTGGACGACGCGGCCTACGCCCGGGCCCTGGTGGACAGCCTGCACCGGCGGGGGAAGGGGCGGCGGGCCATCGCGGCCAAGCTGCGGGAGCGGATGGTGCCGGAGGCCCAGGCTGAGGCGGCATTGGCCCACCTGCACGAGGAGACGGCCGATCCCGAGCTGGAGGCGGCGCTGAACTACGCCCGCCGCCGCCGCATCGGGCCCTTTCACCGCGATCCCGCGCGCCGCGCCGAGCGCCGCGACAAGGATCTGGCGGCCTTGGGACGGCAGGGCTTCAGCTACGGGGTTGCGCGGCAGGTCGTCGACGGGGACGGCGACGGGGACTGACGGGCCGCGGCGCCAGGCTCAGTCGTCCTCGGGCACCGAGACGTCAATGCCCTGGGCCTGGCACCACTTGCGCATCTCGTCCTTGTCCAGCGCCTTCTCGAGGGCGGCGTGCACGTCGATGACGTCCTCCTGCACCAGCTTCCGCAGGCTGGCGTCCATGCCGATCATGCCCTTGCTGCGGCCCTGCTGGATGGCGCCGTTGATCTGGTGCGTCTTGCCCTCGCGGATCAGCGCGCCGATGGCGGGGGTGTAGAACAGCACCTCGATGGCGGCCACGCGGCCACCCTCCTTGCGCCGCAAGAGCTGCTGGGCGAGGACCCCGCGGGTCACCACCGAAAGCACGCTGCGCACGCCGGCCTGGCGGTCGGTGGGGAACACGTTGATGACGCGGTCCATGGTCTTGGCCGCGCTGTTGGTGTGCAGGGTGCCGAACACCAGCAGGCCCGTCTCGGCGGCCGAGAGGGCCATGCTGATGGTCTCGAGGTCACGCATCTCGCCCACGAGGATGCAGTCGGGATCCTCACGCACGGCGGCCTTGAGTGCCGGGCGGAAGCCCTTGGAGTGGGTGCCCACCTCGCGCTGGCTCACCAGGGCCTTCTGGTTGGGGTGCACGAACTCGAGGGGGTCCTCGATGGTGATGATGTGCATGTCCCGCGTGCAGTTCATCTCGTGCACGATGGCCGACAGGGTGGTGGACTTGCCCGACCCGGTGGGCCCGGTGACCAGGCACAGCCCGCTGTCCAGGTAGGCCAGGCTGCGCACCGAGGGCGGCATCTGGAGTTGGTCCAAGGTCAGGATCTTCGTGGGGATGATCCGGAACACCGCGCCCATGCCGCGCTCCTGCATGAACATGTTCACGCGGAAGCGGGCCAGGCCCGGGACCTCATAGGCGTAGTCGCAGTCGCCCGTGGCCCGGTAGTGCTGCCAGAGCGCGGGCGGGGTGATGGGCTGCATGAGGTTGGCGAAGTCGATGTCGCTCAAGATCCGGTAGCGCACCGGCTCGATGCGGCCCGACTTGCGCAGGATGGGCGGGCGGCCCACCGACAGGTGCATGTCCGACGCGCCGCGGTCCTTCATGAGCTTGAGGAAGCGGTCGATGCGGTGCTTGGCCTGGATGACCTGGCTCATCGGTCAGCCTCCCTGGGCTTCGAGGAAGTCGGGGGGACACAGCGGCGCGAACATGTCCTGGTTCTCGGCGCGCATCCACGCGGCTTCGGGCGTGATGACGTTGGACTCCACCAGGTCCATCAGCGCCATGTCGACGGTCTGCATGCCCACGTTGCGGCCGATCTGCATCATGCTCGAGAGCTGGAAGGTCTTGTCGTCGCGGATCAGGCTGCCCACGTTGAAGGTGCCCTTCAGGATCTCGAAGACGGCCACCCGGCCGCCCTCGCGCTTGGGCACCAGCGACTGGCAGATGACGAACTTCAGGGCCTCGCTCAGGCCCATGCGCACCTGCATCTGCTCCTCAGGCGGGAAGCTCGACACCAGACGCTCGACGGTCTGCACGGCGCTGGTGGTGTGCATGGTGGTCACCACCAGGTGGCCCGTCTCGGCGGCCTCGAGGGCCATGCGGATGACCTCCGCGTCCCGGAGCTCGCCCACCATGATGACGTCGGGATCCTCACGCAGCGCGCCGCGCAGCGCCGCGTGGAAGCTGTCGGAGTGCTTGCCGATCTCGCGCTGGTTCACCAGCGCCGACTTGACCGGGTGCACGAACTCGATGGGGTCCTCCAGCGTGAGGACGTGGTCGGCCTTGGTCTCGTTGATGAGGTTGATGATGGCCGCCAGCGTGGTGCTCTTGCCCGATCCGCTGGGGCCGGACACCACGATGATCCCCTGGTGGTAGTCCAGCAGCTCGGTCAGGTGGCCGGGCAGGCCGATGTCCGAGAACGTGGGCGGCTGGTTGGGGATGGTGCGGAATGTGGCCGACATGCCGAGCCGCTCTTCGTAGGCGTTCGCCCGGTAGCGGCCCACCTGCTTGATGCTGTGGCAGAAGTCGATCTCGCCCGCGTCGTCCAGGATGGTGAGCTGCTTCTCGGACAGGATCGAGCGCACCCACGCGCGGGTCTCGTCGCCGCTCAGCTTGGGGTGATCGGGCAGGCGGCTGAGCTTGCCGCCCATGCGGATCATGGGGGGCTCGTCGGTGCTGATGTGGATGTCGCTGGCGCCCATCTCACGGGCCTTGGCCAGCAGCCGATCGATGGGGCGCCCCAGGCTGTCGGCGGACACCGCCGCCCTGGCCTCGTCGCCCTCGATGTCGATGTCGAGGCGCGCGGCCATGTCGCGCAGCACCTCGCTGGCGCGGGTGCGCACGTCGGTGCTGGGGTCCTGCGCCTTCACCACCTTCAGGAGCTGGATGAGGCGCTCGTCGGTGAACCGGCTGAAGGCGCGCACCACCTCCATGCGCAGCTCCTCGCGGTCCTGGCGCAGGAGCTGGGCCAGGGGGTTCAAGGCCTGCTTGCTGCCGATCTGGGCCAGGGAGTCGATGGCGGCCCAGTTGCAGTCGTCGTCCTTCAGGGCCTCGGCCAGGAAGGGCACGGCCCGCTCGTCGCCCAGGCGGCCCAGGGAGTCGCACGCGGTGATCTTCAACCACCAGTCGTCGTCCTTGAGCATGCGGCACAGGGGGCCGACCAGCCGCTTGTCGTTGAAGGACTCGGCCAGCACCAGGGCCAGCGTGCGCACGCTGTCCTCGGGGTGCGAGAGCAGGGCCACCGAGGCGCGCAAGATGCTGTCGCCGAAGGTGCGCAGGGTGTCGATGATGCGGTCGCGCAGCCAGCCGAGCAGGTCGTTCAGGAACAGCAGCAGCTCGGCGAGGATCTCGGCGGTCTCGCCCGTCTCGAGCAGGATCTGCACGCCCTGGCGGCGGGTGGCGTCATCGCCGCGGCTGAGCATCTCGAACATGGACGCCCGCACCTCCTTGGGGTGCTTGACGGCGGCATCGAGCAGCCACTTGGTGGCCTGCTCGCGGACGGCGGCGTCGCCCTCTGCGAAGCGGTCCACCATCAGGGCCATGATGCGCGGGTCGTCGATGTCGGCCAGGGCCTGGACGGCGGTGCTGGCCAGGCGGCTGTCGTCGCTCTTGGCGGCCTGGACCAGCAGCTCGATGATGCGGTCGGGGCGCACGAGCTGCAGCAGGCGGCGCAGGGCGGTGCCGCGCATGGCCACCGGCCCCTCTCGCACGGCCTTCTGCAGGTACTCGATGCCGATCTGCCCGCCCAGGGCCAGGGCCACCTCCCAGCCGAGCTGACGGACCTTGGGCAGCTTGTCGGTGAGCAGGTTCTCGACCACCGGCCGGACGGTGTCCTCGGGCAGGCGGTTGAAGATGCGGCCCGCGTACGTGCGCTGCGCCGAGGTGCGCTTGCCCATGTCGCGGGCCAGCAGCATGGCGGCCGACACGTCGGCGCGGCTGATGAACATCTCCGAGGCGGCCTGGCGGACCCCGGCGTCGGCGTGCCAGATGAGGCCGAGGGCGTCCGCCGGCTTCAGGCCGGCCTCGCGGAGCTGGTTCAGGAGCTCCTTGCGCTCCTCGTCGTTCTTCCAGCGGCCCTGCTCGACCTGCTGCAAGACGCTGCGGCGGTTGCCACCGAAGCCGAATCCCATGCGCTGCTTCTCCCCCTCGTCCAGGCGCGGGCCCCTGGCCGCACCCGCCTCAGTCTGTGCCCTGTGCCCCGCCTACGCCAAGATCCCCCGCGACACGAGGGTCAGAAGCAGGCCCCGGGCGTCGGCCTCGGGCAGGCCCGAGATGATCACCAGCTCGTCGAAGGTGGTGCGGCCGTCTGCCTGGGTCACCAGGAAGCCGGCCCGTGGATCCAGGCTGCTCCAGTCCACGGTGCCCAGATCGCGCACCAGCCGCGCGGGGCGGCTCATGTCACCCAGATCCGGGCCGGCGGCCACGGGCGCACGGGCTTCGGGCGACGGGCGATCGGGCACGGCGGCGGACGCCAAGGGCGGCTGGGTGCCCAGCTCCAGGTCCTCCATGCCGGCGAACAGGTCGTCGACGGCCGCGAAGTCGTCGGTCAGATCGGGCCGCGGCTCCGGCGCGCCCCGCAGGGTGGCGGCCTCGGCGCGGCTGAGCGCCCGCCGGGCGCCGGTGGTCCGCCGACTGGCGTGCACCCCCGCAGACGCCGAGGGCGGGCTCGACTCGGGGCTGGCCGCGCTGGTCACGGGGCCGCGGGAGTCCGGCCACCGCACGGCGGGCTCGCGGGTCGGCCGGGTCGGCGCCGCGGGCGCGCCCGTGGGCTGGGCGGCGACCTCGCCGTAGCCCGCGGTGGCCCGGCGGGGTCGGCTGCTCACGCGCTCGGGCGGCGGGGTGAAGGCCGGACGGGCCGACGACCGGGAAGGGGGCTCGGGCGACGGGCGGGCCGGGGCCGGCTCGCGGTCGACGGTCGCGTACGGGGCCTGCGGCGTGGGCTCGGGGGCGGACCGCGCCGGGGCGGGCGGCGGTGCCGGGGGATCCGGCAGCGGCGCGTCCAAGGCCCGGATGCGACCGGGGCCCTCGGCTTCGGGCGCGTGGCGGTGGGCGGCCAGCTCGGCCAGCTCGGCCTCGGAGAGCGGCGTCGTGCGGGCCCGGATGCGCCCAGGGCCTTCGTCCTCGTGGCTCGGCGGGGGATCGTCAGGGCGGCGGGCGCCGGCGCGGGACTGGATCTGGGGCTCGGGGCCGGTGTCTTCGGCGGGGGCGGCCGGGCGCCGAGGCGGCGCCGCGATCTCGACGCCCAGCTCGCTCTCCAGCGCGCGCAGGGTGCGCTCGCCGCCTCCCGCCGGGCCCTCGCCGAAGAGGTCGTCGAGCAGGCTGTCGATGCCGTCGTTGCCGGGCAATGGGCCCCCTCCTGATGCCTGCCCCCGCGGGCAGCTTAACGTGCCGTGGTCCGGCGTCCAATGGGGCGCAACCGCAATTTTCCAGCCCCATCATCTTATGGGGTCAGCGGGGGTGGGCGCCCGCGATCCGGGCGAGGGCGTCGCGCAGGCCCGAGGCGCGCACCACCCGCGCGCGGACGCCGGCGGTCACCACCGCCGCAGGCGCCAACAGGTGCACCGTGCGCCGGGCGCGGGTGATGCCGGTGTACAGCAGCTCGCGGGTCACCAAGGCCGAGGGCTGCTCGGGGCAGACCACCACCACGGCCTCGAACTCCGAGCCCTGGGCCTTGTGCACGGTGGTGGCGTAGACCGTCTCGTGGGGGGGCAGCCGGGCCGGCGCGATGGGGCGGGGATCACCGTGCGCCTGGGGGAACCACACGCGGGGGCCCTCGGGGCCCGGCAGCGTGACGCCCACGTCGCCGTTGAAGAGCCCGATGGCGTAGTCGTTGCGCAGCACCATCACCGGGCGGCCGGCGTAGAAAGGCGCCTCGGGGTGGATGAGCCCGGCCTGCGCGAGCCAGCGCTCGATGCGCTGACCCACCGCCCGCACCCCGAGCGGCCCACCGCGGTGGGCGCACAGCACGCGGAAGTGGCCCAGGGCCTCCAGGGCGGCGGCCGGATCGGTGGCGGTGGCCAGCGGCTTGTAGCCGGCCACGGCACGGGCGCGCAGGCCCCCCACCGGATCGCCGGGTGCGGGCTCGGCCCGCGAGATGGCCTTGCGCGCGGGATCGGCCAGCAAGGCCAGCACCGGCTCCGGCTGGCCCGCGTTGACGGCCGCGGCGAGCGCGCCGAGATCGCTGCCGGGGTCGAAGCGCCAGGTGCGCACCAGATTGACCGTGGTGTCGCCCACGCCCGGTGCGCCGGCGGGATCCACCAGGGCCTGGGGCAGCGGCCCCAGATAGCGGGCGATGCGGGTGGCGGCTGCCGGCGAGAACCGCTCGCGCTCCGCGCAAAGGTCCCCCAGCACCGATCCTGCCTCCACCGACGCGAGCTGGTCGCGGTCCCCCAACAGGATCAGGCGGCTGCCCGGGCGCAGGGCATCGAACAGCCGCGCCATCATGGCCAGATCCACCATGGATGCCTCGTCCACCACCACCACGTCGGCCGTGAGCGGGTTGCGGGCGTCGTGGCGCAGTTTCACCCGATCCGGGCGCGCGCCCAGGGCGCGGTGCAGGGTGGCGGCCTCGGTGGGCAGGGCCTGGCGGATGGCCTCGTCCACCGGCAGGGAGGCGATCTGGCGGCGCACGGCCTCGGTCATGCGGGCGGCGGCCTTGCCCGTGGGGGCCAGCAGGGCGATGCGCGGGGGCCAGGGCATGGCGCCGGCGCGGGCCTCGCCCAGGAGCAGGGCCAGCAGCCGCACCACCGTGGTGGTCTTGCCTGTGCCGGGGCCGCCGGTGATCACGGCGAAGGGGTGCAGGCAGGCCACCAGGGCGGCGAGCTGCTGGCGATCCACGCCATCCGTGGCCGAGGCGGCGTCGGGGAACAGGGCCTGCAGCCCCAGGCGCAGGGCGGCCGGATCGGCGGGCTGGAGCGTGCGCCCCGCCCGCTCGGCCACGGCGTGGGCCAGGCGGCTCTGGTGCTGGTGGTACCGGGCCAGGTACAGGCGGCCGCCGCTGAGCACCAGCGGGGCGCCCCCGCCGGTGGCCAGGGGGCTGGTGGCCACGCGCGCCCGCCACGCCTCGGGATCGGGGGTGTCCTCGGGCAGCGCGTGGCCCTCGCCCCGGGCGGCGAGCTGGGCGGCCAGGGCGTTGAAGTCCAGGCACACGTCGCCGTGCAGGGGGGCCTCGGCGGCCAGGGCGCAGGCGAGCAGCACCTCGCCGTCGGACTCGCCCGCCAGGCGGCCCATGGCCTGGGCGAAGCGGTGCCCCAGCGGGCCCACCAGGCCGGCCTCGGTCCACTGCGTCAACAGGCTCGCCATCAGCCGAGCCCCAGGTTGAGCTGGGCCGCGGCCGAGCCCACCGGCGCGGGCTTGGGCGGATCACCCAGGCAGGCCGACAGGGCCTCGATGCGGGCCACGGGCGGCGTGTGGGCCCAGACGCCCGTGCCGGGCGGGTGATCGGGGTGCATGCCCCGCAGGAACAGCCAGGCCAGGCCGCCCAGGTGGGCGTGCGGATCGTAGGCCGTCCCCAGGCGCACGGTGAGGAAGCGGTGCAAGGCCACGGCGTACAGGTGGGCCTGCAGCACGTAGTGCCCGTCGACCATCGCCCGCTCCACCCGGTCGGGGGTGTAGTCGCTGGGGGCGCCACCCAGCCGATTGGTCTTGTAGTCCATGGCGTACCAGCGCCCGGCGTGACGGCATACCAGATCCACGCTGCCGCTCAGGAAGCCGCGCACCGGCGCTGCTGGCAGGGCGGCCAGGTGCTCGCGATAGCCCGGGGGCAGGCCGGGGCCCGGGTGCGCCGTCATCACCTGGGCCAGCCTGGCCCCATCGATGGCGGCCTGCACGGGGAGCACGAAGGCCAGCTCGTCCAGCCGGTCGCCCGGGCCCAGATCCGCGAGCCGCAGGCCCCCCAGCGCCGTGAGCGGCACCTGGACCGCGGCCCCCAGGCCGGCGCTCAGGGCAGGGGCCCAGCCCGCCGGCAGGCCGTGGCGCGCCAGCCCGGCCGCGCAGGCGTCGGGCAGCTCCGCAGGCTCGCGGAAGTCCCACCGCTCCAGGATCCCGTGCACGCAGGTGCCCGTCACCGCGCCCGGTGGCACCGAGTCCATGGGCAGCGGCCGGGTGGGCGGGGGCGTCAGGTCCAGCTCCAGCGAGGGCTCGGGCTCGTCCGCGCCGGCGTGGGTGGCGTGCGGGGCGTCGCGGGTCAGCCCCGAGAAGCTGGTGCGCCCCCACTGGAGGTCCAGCGGTCGGTCGAACTGCAGGCTGGCGGGCACGCTCACGGGGGCGGGCGTGAAGGCCGAGCTGGGAGCGCCATCGGCGTCCACCACCGCCACGCCGGGCAGCCGCGCCACCTCGGCGAGCTCCTCGCGCCAGCCCTGGGGGGGCAGCCGCTCCAGGTGATCGCCCACCTTCTCGGGCCACAGCGGCTGTGGGTGCAGTATGCCCGCCAGCGCCGACCGGGCGGCCCCGGGCAGGGCGCCCCAGTAGAGCACCGCCTGCCGCCGCGCCCGGGTGATGGCCACGTAGCCCGCCCGCCGGAGCTCGTCGAGCCGATCCCGGATCACCGCGCGTCGCCAGGGGGCCGGGCGATCGCGGGCGCCGCGCAGCTCCAGGGCGGGGCCGCCCGCCGCGGCGCCGATCGCGAGCCCCAGATCCGTGGGCGGCTGCCAGAGGAACGGCACGAAGACGGTGTCGAACTCGCCGTCGCGCGCCCGCCACGCGGTCTGGATGCGGACGGCGCCTGCCCCCTGCTCCGCCCGCAGACCGGCCAGCGGCGGGTCGCTCTGGGCCCGCACCGCCTCGAACCAGGCCACCAGCGCGGCCGGACGCAGATCGCGGTGCGCGGCCTCGGCGTGCAGGCGCTCGGCCAGGTGGCGCAGATCGGTGAGCCGGCGGGCGCCCTCGGGATGCCGCAGCCAGCGCGCCGGCAGATCCAGAGCCTTGCGCAGGGCCTGCACCGCGGGCAGCACCCCGCCGGCCTGCCAGCGGGCGGCGATGCGGCGGGCCGTCTCCAGCCACTCGCTCCAGCGCAGCTCGTCCTGGGCCAGTGCATGCAGCGCCGCGGCGTCGTGGCCGCCCAGCTCGGTGGCCAACGCCGCCCGCAGCACCCGCGGGCTGGGATCCACCAGGGCGGCCAGCCACAGGGCCAGATCATCGGCGACCGGCGCGTGGAAGACGCTGCGCCCACCCACGCGGCTGGCCGCCACCCCCTGGCGCTGGAGCTCGGCCTGTACCTGCTCGGCTTGCGCGTGGGTCTGCACCACCACGGCCAGCGCGTCGGGCGCGGCCCCGCGCGCCAGCGCGCGCTGCACGTCGGCGGCGCAGGCGCGGGCCACCTCGGCCTCGGCCGCCCCGGGATCGGCGGGGGCCGTCACCCAGGCCACCGTCAGCCCGGAGTCCGGATCGACGCGCTCGGCCTTCGCCGCCAGTGGCGTCTGAGCCGGGAGCGCGATGGCGTCGCCGAGCCGACTGGGGTCGAACAGGGCCGCGACGGCCGCGGCCAGGCCATCGCCGGCCCGATGGGCCACGGGCAGCGTGTGGGTGGTGGCGGGCAGGGTGGGTGCGCCCCGCAGGCGGGCAGCGTCGCCCCCCGGCAAGCGCTGGCGCGGATCGCTGGCCAGCCACAGGGGCGCGCCGTCGAACAGCGCCCGGAGCGCCGGCACGGCGGCCGGATCCAGATCCTGGGCGTCGTCCACCAAGGCGGCGCGCCAGGTGCCGCGCACGGCCGCGCGCAGCGGCGCTGCCCGCTCTGGATCCCGGTGCGCGTCCACCACGGCTTCCCACACTTCGGCCACCGTGGGGCGGCCCAGGCCCACACGGCGAGCGGGACCCACCCGGCGCGCCTCCAGGCACACGGCGCGGGCCAGCGCCTCACCGGCGGCCAGCTCGCCCTCCGGGCGCAGGGCGGCGTGGGGCGCGGCCGCCGCCAACGCCGCCAGATGGGCCACCGCGTCCAGGTCCACCCGGCCGAGCTGCCGGACGCGCTCGCGGCTGCGGGCGTTCCCCACCACGCTGCGGCCCCAGAAGTCGGCCAGCACCGCTTGCGCCAGCCGATCGTCCACGGTGGGGCTGAGCCCCTGGACCCCGTCCAGGCCCACCAGGGGCCCCAGCCAGGTCGCCAGCCGCAGCGCGAGCTCGTCGACGGTCAGCAGGTGGGCGCCCCGCGCCGTCGGCGGCAGCGCGGCCCGCAGCGCGCGAACCCCATGTCGGCGGGGCGCCACGAGGAGCACGGCGGTCGCCGGGACGCCTTGGGCCACCAGCCGGCCGGCCGCCTGGGCCAGGGTGTGGGTGCGGCCTGCGCCGGCGCCGGCCTCGAGGACCACGGTGCCCGTGGGCAGCGGCAGAGCGGGATCGTACGGGGTGATCACTTGGGCGTCACCGTCAGGTGGTGCAGCAGCGGGCCCCACAGGCCGTGGGCCAGCGTCTGCAGCTCGGGATCGGTGAGCAGCGGGCAGCTCGAGCCGTACAGGCGGGCGGCCAGGGGCTGCCGGTCCAGCCCCCAGCCCCACTGGCGCTCGACGTTCGCGCGGGTGCGATCGGTGGCCCGGCGCCCGCCGGCCGTCGCGCGCACCCAGGCCAGCGTGGGATCGGCCAACAGAGGCACCGGGGTTCGGGCGGCCTGCCGCCAGGCATCGAGCACGGCCGTCAGCAAGGGCGCGGGCTCAGCCACCGGGCGGAAGCTGTGCCACGCCGGTCGCCCCAAGCGGTCCTCCTTGCGGCCCACCAGCAGGCTCATGCCCCCGAACTCCCCGTGCAGGCTCAACGCCAGGTGCTCCACCCACAGCTCGGCCAGGTGCTTCGCCCGCACCTTGCCGGACTGATGGCGCAGCCGGCCCGGACCGCACAGGCCGTCCACCCGCCCGGCCAGCCGCACGCCGTCCAGCGTCAGGTCCAGATCCATCGGCGGGAACGCCGGGCGGGCCGCGGCCTGGGCCTCCTCGACGGCCAGCGCCAGGGCGGCCACCTCGTCGCCCACCTCGCCCAGCACCACCTGGCCCACCACGCCGTGGGGCAGGCGCCCCGCCGCCTGGACCGCCTGGGCGGCCACCGGCTGGGCCTGCAGGGCCAGGCGACGCTCGAACAGATCCTCGCCCACCGCCCACCGGGCCAGCCCGTCCAACAGGAGCGGCTCGCGGTCGGGCGGGGGCGCCATGGGATCGGGGCGGTGGACCTGCAGGCGCTGCAGGAACACGGCCAAGGGATCGCTCAGGGCCCGGGCCAGATCGCCCAGGCTCAGGTCGCCGGGCTCGGCGTCGGGCAGGGGGCGGGCGTCGAAGGCCACGCTGGGCACGGTGGGCGCCAGCAGCGCACGGGCAGCCGCCACCTCCAGCGGATCATAGGTGGCCGCGGCCGCGCGCACTGCGGGGTTGAAGGGGTGCAGCGGGTGGATCACCGGGGCCGCCGTCGGCCCGCAGGCCTGGGCCAGCAGATCGATCTCGGGGGCGGCCGGGCGGGGGCTGCCGTCGCGGGGATCCACGCCGTCGTACAGCACCCACAGGGCGTCGCGGGCCAGGGCCACCGCCTCGACCAGCGCCGCCCGGTCCATCTGCCCCGACGGCTCCGGGGCCGGGCCTGGGCCCATGAGCGGCGCGTCGTCGAGGCGCAGGCGGGCGCTGGGCCAACGATCCGCGCCAAGATCCAACAGCACCACCACCCGAGCGGGCAGCACGCGGCCGGGCGCCAGCGCGCTCAACGTCATGCCCTTCGACAGATGGCGCCGCCCCGGCACCCGCGCGTCCAGCCGGTCTCGCAGCAGCGCGGCCAGGGCCTCGCGTTCCATGGGCCCTGCCGCTTGGGCCGCCGCGGACTCCAGGTCCTGCAGCGCTCCGCGCAGGGCTCGGTGGGCGTCGTCATTGTCGGCCGTGTGTTCGCACAGATCGGCCACGGCCTCCAGCAGGCGCCGGCGCCAGGTCTGGGCGTCCAGCGGCCCCGCCAGCGCCCGGACGTGTCGGAACAGGGTCTCGCAGAAGTCCACCAGCCGCCCCAGCAGCGCGGTGCTGCGCCCCTCCACACCGTCGAAGGGCAGCACCCCGCCCCAGAGGTTCCCGGCGTCGTCCGGCAGGGCGCAGCCCAGCAGCAGCCGGTCCAGCCCGAAGCGCCAGGTGTGGGCGTGGGCGGGCGGCTGCCCGTGGCCCGCGCGGTGCTCGGCGTCGATGCCCCAGCGCACGCCGGCCTCGACCACCCAGCCCTCGACCACGCTCAGATCCGCCTCCTCGATGCCGAACCGCGCCTGCACCACCGGCCGCTGCAGCAGGCCCAGCACCTCGGGGGCGCTCAGGCGGCTGCCCGCCAGCGCCAGCACCTCGGCCGCGGCGGCCGCCACAGGGTTGTCGGCGCGCATCGGGCGATCGGCGACGTTCAGCGGCAGCCGGGTCTGCGCCTCCTCCGGCGCCGACAGCAGGGGCTCCAGGAACGGCGCCAGCCGATCGGGATCGGGCGCATACAGCCCGATGTGGTGGGGCTCCAGGGTGGGATCGGCGGCCAGCAAGGCCAGCAGGCCGTCCCGCAGCACCTCCACCTGGCGCAGGGCCCCCGCGCAGGCGTGGATCTGGAGGGAAGGGCGGGGCTCCGGCGCCAGTACCTGCCCCCGCAGCGCGGCCTGGGCCGCCCCCAGCGCCCCACCGGCGGGCGACGTCGCCGCGAGCGTGCTCGCCGGGCCCAGCGCGGCGGTCAGCGCCTCGGCGACGGCGGCGTGGGGCGCGCTCCAGGCGGCCCAGGGTGCAGCGGGCGCGCCGCCGTGGCGAGGATCCAGGCGCCACGCCGTGAGCGGGCCGGCTACGGCCAGGCGGGGCAAGGCCTCGGCCAGCAGAGCGGAAACCCGGGGCGGGCACCAGAGGTGGACCGGCGCGGGCGTCGGCCGATCCAGCCCGGCCACCCGCGCGGCCCCGGGCGGCGCGCCGGCCGCCGCCACGGCCCGCCACAGGGCGGGCTGCCAGCCCACCCCGTCGCCGGCCAACCAGGCGCGGGCCTGCTCGGGATCGTGGGCATCGAGCGCCTCGAACCGGGCCGCCACCCGCGCGGCGAAAGCCCACCGGCGGGCGTCCACCCGGCGCCCCGGCCCCAGCAGCCCGCGCAGCGCCTCGAACTCGCTGCCGCCCAGCCGATCGGGGAGGGCGGCCAGGATCCGCCAGATCAGGTGGGGTGCCCGCCAGCCGTCCCCGGGGCCCCGCCCATCCCGAGCCAGCCGGGCGGCCAGCCAGGCGTCCACCGGCTGCACGTCGATGCCGGCAAAGACCCCCAACCGCTCGGCCAGCGCCATGCTCAGCCAGCGACCGACGCCTGCGTGGGGCACCACCAGCACGGGGGCTGCCCACGGATCACCCGGGGCCCGCAGGGCGTCCGCGAGGGCGTCCAGCAGGGCATCCGGGTGGGCGCAGGCGAAGTGGGCGGGGGCCGACACGGGGCACCTTCAGCAGGGGCGGTGCCCCAGTGTCGGGGGCGGGCACGGCGGCATCAAGGGCGACGCCGCCCGGGGGGTCACTGGGTGCGGACCTCGGTGCCCCCGGCGTCCTGCTCGAGGATCAGGAACTCGACCCGGCGGTTGTTCGCGCGGCCCTTGCTGGTCTTGTTGGTGTCGATGGGCTGCTCCTCGCCGAAGCCCTTCGACTCCAGCCGCGCCCGGTCGACGCCCTGCGCCACCAGGTAGCGCACCACGGAGGCCGCCCGGCGATCGGAGAGATCCAGGTTGTAGTCGTCCTTGCCGCGGTCGTCGGTGTGGCCGTCCACCCGCAGCTTCTTGATGTGTGCGTTGGCCTTCAGAACCGCCGCCACCTGGTTGAGGATCCCGAAGCTCACGGTCTTGATCACATCGGAGTTGGTCTCGAAGAACACCTTCTCGAGGATCTCGATCTTCTCGCGAGTGACCTTGACCATCACCTTGCCCTTGTCGGGGCAGCCGTCCTCGTCGTTGACCCCGTTGATGGTCTCGGGCTCGAGGGGGCAGGCGTCCTTCACGTCGGGGATGCCGTCCTTGTCGTTGTCGGGATCGGGGCAGCCGTCCTCGTCCTCGAAGCCGTCCTTGTCCTCGGGATCCATGGGGCACTTGTCGTCGACGTCCTTGATCCCGTCACGGTCGTTGTCGGGATCGGGGCAGCCGTCCTCGTCCTGGAAGTCGTCCTTGTCCTCGGGATCCATGGGGCACTGGTCCTGCGCGTCCAGGATGCCGTCGTTGTCGTTGTCGGGATCGGGGCAGCCGTCCGCGTCCTGGAAGCCGTCCTTGTCCTCCGGGTCGTTCGGGCAGTTGTCCTCGGCGTCCAGGATGCCGTCGTTGTCGTTGTCGGGATCGGGGCAGCCGTCGGCGTCCTCGAAGTCGTCCTTGTCCTCGGGCTGATCGGGGCACTGGTCCACGTCGTCGAGGATGCCGTCGCCGTCGCGGTCGCGGTTCTGCGGATCCCAGGCCAGGCCCAGCAGCACGCGGAACTCGGGATCGCCGTAGTTGGCCACGATGCCGGTGCCGCCGCCCACGGTGATGACGGGCCCGGGGCGGGTGAAGATGCGCAGGCCCAGCAGGGCCTCCAGGGGCGCGGTGTCGGCGCCCTCGATCTCCTCCAGGGGCGCCGCACCGAAGACCTCGGCCAGCAGCTCCAGGTTCTCGCTGCCCAGGTGCACGCCGGCCACCGCGCCGTACACCACCTCGTTGCTCAAGGTCAGGCCCGCCCGCTTGGCCTCATCGGGCCGCACCCGCACGCCACCGTTGAGCGCCATGCGGAACATGCCCAGATCCATCTCGAAGACGAGCTTGGGATCCAGCGTGACGGTGTCATCGCCGACGAACCGGGCCGAGTCGCCCGTGGGCAGCGCCACCGGCACCACCAGCGAGATGCCGAGCTTCGAGTCCTTGTCGTCGGGCGCCATGCCGAAGAGGCGCACCTTCGGGATCAGCCGCACGTCGCCCAGCGAGACGCCGTCCTCCTCCAGCCCGTCGCCCGCCACGTAGTGCACCGGCACGTCCACGCTGATGCCCACGCGGTCCCACAGGCCCAGGGTGCCCATGGCGTTCAGGGTGCCCAGGTGCTCCACCAGGGTGGTGACCACCTCATCGTTCGCGTCGCGATACACCAACGGCTGCTGGCCATAGTTCAGGTACAGCGACGGCACGAACTGCAGGTGCCGGGCGGTGCGTGCCCCGTCCACGCTCAGGCCGTTCCAGGTGCCCGGCGCGGGCCGGAAGTTCTGGACGTTCTGAGCGTGCGCGGGCGCGAGCCCGAAGGTGGAAAGTGCAAGCGCTGCGGCCAGATAACGAAGCTTCATCAGGATCCACTCCCTTGTCGGTCGATCCATGCCCCCCGCGGATCGGCGCGCTCTCTAGCGCACCTGTACGGGTCGCGTCCAGCGTCTTACGGCCGTGGGAGCTGTCAGGTTGAGCGAGGGGGGGGGTGCTAGCGGACCGGGAGGTCGCCGGCGGGCGCCATGGGCGCGCCGGGGGGCGTAGAGGGGGGCGTGGCGGGCGGCGCCGCCGGCGCCGCGGCGGGCGGGGGGAGGGCGCGCCCGGGGGCCCGCCGGCTGGGCGCGCCGGGTGCGCCGGGGCGGGTGTCGGGCACCTGATCGATGATCTTGAACTCCACGCGGCGGTTGCGGGCCCGCCCGGCGCGGTTGTCGTTGCTGTCGATGGGCGTGGACTCGCCGAAGCCCTGCGAGATCAGCCGGCCCTCTGCAATGCCGCGGGCCTTCAGGTAGCGCACCACCGAGGCGGCGCGCCGCTCCGACAGCTCCTGGTTGTACTGATCGGGGCCCTGGCTGTCCGTGTGGCCCTCCACCAACACCTTCTGGATCTGCGGGTTGGCCTTCATCACCGAGGCCACCTGGTTCAGCACGCTGAAGCTGATGTCCTTGATCACATCGCTGTCGAACTCGAAGAAGACCTTCTCCAGGATCACGATTCGGTCGGTCTGCAGCTCCACGGCCGAGCGGCCCTCGTCGGGGCAGCCGTCCTCATCGTTGTTCCCGTTGATGGTCTCGGCCTCCAGGGGGCAGTCGTCCTGCACGTCCGGGATGCCGTCGCGGTCATTGTCGGGCTCGGGGCAGCCGTCCTCGTCCTCGAAGCCGTCCTTGTCCTCGGGGTCGAGCGGGCAGCGATCGCTCACGTCGGGGATGCCGTCCTCGTCGTTGTCGGGATCGGGGCAGCCGTCGGCGTCCTGGAAGGTGTCGATGTCCTCGGGCTGCATCGGGCAGCGATCCACCGAGTCCAGGATGCCGTCGCCGTCGTTGTCGGGCTCGGGGCAGCCGTCGGCGTCCTCGTAGCCGTCGCGGTCCTCGGCCTCGTCGGGGCAGCTGTCGTCCTTGTCCAGCAGGCCGTCGCCGTCATTGTCGGGATCGGGGCAGCCGTCGCTGTCCTGGAAGCCGTCCTTGTCCTCCGGCTGGTGCGGGCACTGGTCGTCCTCGTCCAGGATGCCGTCGCCGTCCGAGTCCCGCTCGTGGCGGTTCCATGCCAGCCCGAAGAAGATGCGCGCGGTGGGATCGCCATAGGACGCCACGATGCCGGTGCCGGCGCCCAGGGTGATGACCGGGCCGGGGGCGGTGTGGATGCGCAGGCCCAGCAAGCCCTCCAGCGGGGCCAGCTCGGCCCCCTGGATGTCCTCGAGGGGGGCCGCGCCGAACACCTCTGCGATGAGCTCGAAGTCCTCGCTGCCCAGGTGTGCGCCAAACGCGGCGCCGTAGGTGACCTCGCTGCCCAGCTCCAGCCGCTTGGGATCGGTGCGATCGGGCCGCACCCGCACGCCGCCGTTCAGGGCCGCGCGGAACACCTTCAGGTCCAGCTCGAAGACCAGCTTGGGATCCACGGTGATCTGGTCGTCGCCCACCCAGCGGTCGCTGTTGCCCGTGGGCAGGGTGATGGGGGCCGCCAGGGCCAGGCCCACCTGCGGGCTGCGCTTGTCCAGGCCGAACAGGCGCACCTTGGGGAGCACCCGCAGATCACCCAGGGCCGCCCCGCCCTCCAGGCCCGCGTCCTTGTTCACGGCCACATAGTGCAGGGGCACGTCCAGGCCGATCTCGGCCCGGTCGAAGAGGCCGAAGGTGGCCATGACGTTCAAGGTGCTCAGGTGCTGGACCAGCGGCCGCACCACCGTGCCGTCGTCGGCGCGCTCCACCAAGGGGCTCTTGCCATAGCTGAACATCAGCGAGGGCACGAACTGCAGGTGCTCGGCCGTCTGGCCGCCCTCGACGGTGATGCCGTTCCAGGTGCCCGGCGCCGGCCGGAAGTTCTGGATGTTCTGGGCCAGAGCTGGCGCCGCGAGCAGCGATGCGAGCGCAGCGAGCGCGAGATGCCTGGGCGCGATCATGCTCTTCCTCCCGTCAGGGCGGGCGCGTGAGACGCCGGCGCCCCACGATCCGATCCCCGCAATTGGCTGTCTAGCCTACATGTACGCACACGTCCAGTTCGTCCGATAAGTTCGCCGCGCGCGCCGCGGTTCGGCCCTTGGCGCACCTCTTGCTTCGCTGGGGCACCCTTCGAACGCGGGCCGCGGGGTCCGGGGCGGTCCGTGCCGTCCCGGGGGGCGCGCACGGGAACTTGGAGAGCGGTATGCGCACTGCGCCTGTATTCGTCACCCGGTCGCTGTTGGCGGTGGGACTCCTGGGCGCCGGCCTGTTCGGCGCCAGCGCGGCCTGGGCGGTGCCCGAGGGCACCTTGAACCTGGGTCCCACGCAGGGCCTGGAGGGTCGGGCCACCCTGGTGGTCGACATCCGCGCGGCGGGCGAGACCCTGCGCGTGTGCTCCAGCGACGACGGCCTGATGGAGCCGCCCGTCGCGCCGGCGATCCCCTTGGATGACGCGCCCTTCGACGCCAACGGCCAGCGCCGCCCGAACCCCGTGGTGGCCGAGCGGCAGGCCAGCGAGATCATCGTCAGCCGCCTGCCGGACCGCTTCGCGGAGAACCTCATCGCCCAGTCCAACGGCCTGACCTGCGCGGGCGACGCCGACTGCGAGGGCGCTGAGCGCTGCCTGCCCCTGGGCGACGGTCGCCGCACCTGCGGGGTGGCGTTGGACGTGACGCCCCAGCGGGGCTACTGCAACCACTTGACGGGCCCTGGCAACTGGATCGACCGGCGGCTGGAGCAGCCAGGGACCTACCTGCTGCACTTCGTGGGCGAGCCCGAGACGGTCAACCCCATCAACGACGCCGAGACCACCCGCTACTTCGCCGTGGACGTGCTCACCCCCCGCGGCGAGTCGGCCCCGGGCGGGCGGCTGTTCTCGCCGCGCTGGCAGATCAACGCTCACGACTTCGCGTACCCCACCGACACCGACTTCTTCGCGGTGGCCGAGGTGGAGGCCCTGATCGACGGTCAGGCGCGCATGGGCGCCAAGGTGTTCGTCATCGACTTCAACGGCATGCAGGGCTACCGCTATGTGCTGCTGGCCAACAGCCTGGGCGTGGTGTTCCAGGGCGACGCGGGGCTGGACTTCAGCCGGGCCCGCCGGAGCTGGTGCTTCTACGGCGATCCCGATCCGGTCAGCGGCGCCTGCCGCACCCAGGAGCCGGGTGGCCCTCGGCTTCCCACCCGCTTCCCGGTCATCCAGCACCGGCTGTACCTGAACTACCCGGATCCCGCGCCGGCCCGGCCGCCGGTGCCCGCCATCACCGACGCCCAGCTCAACGACGAGGCGGGCAGCAACTCGCTGAGCCCCAACGGCGACGGGGTGCAGGACAGCGCGACCTTCAGCTTCGTCAGCAACATCCTGGGCACCTACATCGTGATCATCGACACCGATCGCGACGGGGACTTCGACCCGGCCCGTGACGCCTCGCTCAACGGCATCGCCGTGGTGGGCCGCAACGAGGCCGAGTGGGACGGGACGGGCCTGAACGGGCGGCCGGTCCCAGCGGGCGAGTACCGCTTCGTCATCGGCCTGATCACGGCCGAGACCCACTTCCCCATGATCGACATCGAGACCAACGCCCGCGGCTTCCGGGTGTTCGAGCAGGGCGGCCCGGCGGCGGCCCGCGCGCCGCGGGTGATGTTCTGGAACGATCTGCCCATTCGAAACCCCGGCGAGCTGGTGCCCGGCGTGGCCGACGCGCTGTCCACGGCGGCCGACGGCTCGGCGCCCGGCCAGGGCCGCTTCTGGGTGCAGGGCGACGGCAGCTTCACCGCCCCCGAGGAGGTCTACGACACCTGGGTGCAGGGCGATCTGACGGTGGTGGCCGAGGTGGGCTGCCGCCTGTGCGGGGACGGGCCCGTCGATGTGGTGGTGGTGGGGCCCGACGACGAGAACAGCGACCGCGACGGCGACGGGCTGAACGACGACGAGGAGGATCGCAACGGCAACGGCCGGCTGGACCCGGGCGAGACCGATCCCGACGACCCCGACACGGACGACGACGGCCTGAACGACGGCATCGAGGTGCGCGGGCCCACCGATCCGCGCGATCCCGACAGCGACGATGACGGGCTGAACGACGGCGTCGAGGACGCCGATCGCGATGGGCGGCTGGATCCGGGTGAGACCAACCCGGCGGACCCCGACACGGACGATGACGGCCTGCTGGACGGGGTGGAGGTCAACGGGGCCAACCCCACCGATCCGCTGGATCCCGACAGCGATGATGATGGGCTGCGGGACGGCGTGGAGGACGCCGATCGCGACGGCCGCCGGGATCCGGGCGAGACGAACCCCAACGCCGCGGACTCGGACGGCGACGGCCTGCGCGACGGCGACGAGCTGAGCGCGGCGAACCCCACCGATCCCAACGATCCCGACAGCGACGACGACGGCCTCACCGATGGGCAGGAGGATCGCAACCGCAACGGCCGCCAAGACGGCGACGAGACCGATCCGAACAACCCTGACACCGACGGCGGCGGCGAGCGCGACGGCAGCGAGGTGGCCAACGGCCGCGAGCCCGTGCGTACCCCGCAGGATGACGTGGTGAACGGCCGCGACAGCGACGGCGACGGCCTGGAGGACGCCCGCGAGCGCGAGATCGGCACCAACCCCAACGACGCCGACAGCGACGACGACGGCATCCTCGACGGCGTCGAGGTGGGCGGCATGGCCGGCACCAACCCGCTGAACCCCGACACGGACGGCGACGGCCTGCTGGATGGGGTGGAGGACGCCAACCGCGACGGGGTGGTGGCCCCCGACGAGACCGATCCCACCAACGCCGACACGGACGGCGACGGCCTGGCCGACGGCCTGGAGGACGCCGATCGCGACGGCCTGGTGGACGCCAACGAGACCGATCCGCGCCGGGCCGACAGCGACGCCGACGGCCTGGGCGACGGCGTCGAGGACGGCAACCGCAACGGCCGGCGTGACCCCGGCGAGACCGATCCCCTGGACGCCGACTCGGACGATGACGGCCTGCGGGACGGCGCCGAGGACGCGAACGGCAACGGCCGCCGCGATCCGAACGAGACCGATCCCCTCGACCCCGACACCGACGACGGCGGTGAGCCCGACGGCAGCGAGGTGGAGGGCGGCCGCAACGCCGTGGACGACCCGAGCGACGACACCCGCCCCGATCGCGACGGCGACGGTCTGGAGGACGCCGACGAGATCGATCGCGGCACCGATCCGAACGATCCCGATACGGACGACGACGGCCTCATCGACGGCGAAGAGGTGAACCGGGGCACCGATCCGCGGGATCCCGACACGGACGACGACGGCCTGAACGATGGGCCCGAGGTGGCCCGCGGCACCGATCCGCTGGACCCGGACACCGACTCGGACGGCCTGCGGGACGGTGTCGAGGTGGACGGCAACAACCCCACTGATCCGCTGGACCCCGACAGCGACGACGACACGCTGCTCGACGGTCAGGAGGACCGCGACGCGGACGGCGATCGGGACGTGGACGAGACCGATCCCAACCTGCCCGACACCGACGGCGATCAGCTCGACGATGGCCGCGAGGCGGGGGTGGGCACGGATCCGCTGAACCCCGACACCGACTCGGACGGCCTGCTGGACGGCACCGAGGTGGACGGGGCCAACCCCACCAACCCGACGAACCGCAACACCGACGGCGACGGGCGCGACGACGGGCAGGAGGACCTGAACCGCAACGGCGCACTGGATCCCGGCGAGACCGATCCGAACGTCTTCGACGACTTCGGCGACGGCCAGGATCCTGCGACCCCGGTGGACGCGGGCGTGGGCGACGACGGTGGCCTGCGGGTGGCCGGCAGCAACGTGGGCGACGGGTGCGCCGCCCTGCCCGGGGTGCCCGGGTTCGGCGGGCCGCTCTGGGCGCTGGTGCTGGGCCTGATTGCGGCGCTGCGGACTCGGCGCCGCCCTTGAAGTCGCTCCCCGCGACGCGCACAGTCGGGAGGCGTGTTCACACCTGGCCCTGGGGGGGGTGGTTGCACACACCCACGCTGTCCGTCGCGTCGGCCTTCGCCTCGGGGATAGCCCTCCTCTCGCTGTGGCTGGTGCAGCGGGTCCACCGGGAGCGCCCTGGGCTACGCTGGTTCGTGGCCCACCTGGCGGTCACCCTGACCGGATCACTGCTCATCGGCATGCGCGCGAAGTTGCCGGCATGGGCTTCCATCCCGCTGGCGAACGTACTGCTCGCGGTGGGCTATCTGGCCCTGCTGGAGGGGACCCGGCGCTTCATGGGGCGGCCACCGCTCTCATGGGCACTGGTGGTCGGCGTCACAGTGACCACCGGGGTCCTCTACGTGGCGTTCGGCGTGGTCTGGCCGACCCTGTGGGTGCGGTCAGCGTGGCACGGGCTGCTGGTGCTGTCCGTCTATGGGCAGGTGGCCCACGTGTGGCTGCAGGCCCCCGGCGGTGGGCCGGCGCGCTGGCTGGGCGTCCTGATGGCGGGCCACACGGCGTTTCACGTCTACATCGGGGCCGTGATGGTCTTCGGGCCGGCCACGGAGGACTGGCTCGCCACCAACCTGGCGCCGCAGACCCTGCTGGAGTCCATCACCATGGTGCTGGCCTTCGCCATCCTGGTGCCCCAGGTGCTCGCCGCTGAGCTGCAGGGCGATCTGCGCCGGCAGGCTCGGCGAGATCCGCTGACGGGGCTGCTCAACCGGCGCGGCTTCGCCGAGGCGGCGGCCCGGGTGCTGGCCCGCGCCCGGCAGGACGGGGCCGAGGTGGCCCTGGCCATGGTGGATCTGGACCACTTCAAGGCGGTCAACGATCGCTTCGGTCACCCGGCGGGCGATCAGGCGCTGGTGGCCGTGGCCGAACGGCTCGAGGCGAACCTGCGGCCGGGCGATCTGGTGGCGCGGTTCGGGGGCGAGGAGTTCGTGGTGCTGCTCAGCGGGCTGGGCGCAGCCGGGGTCGCGCGGTTCGCCGAGCGGCTGCGCGATGTGCTGGCCGCCGATCCGCTGGCCGCGCTCCAGGGCGAGCCGCTGCGGTCGAGCTGGGGCGTGGCCCACGCCCGCGACCCCCAGTCCATCGCTGTGCTGATCGAGGCCGCCGACCGGCACCTGTACGCCGCCAAGCGGCTGGGCCGGGATCGGGTGGAGACGGGCACGTTGCCCCCGCTGCCCTAGGCGGACCGGGCGACGGTGCCAGGCGGCTCAGCCGCAGGCGTCCACCGGGGCGCACACCGCTTTCCCGTCCAGCGCGCTGGGGCGGCAGCAGCCCTGGGGGCAGTCGGCGTCCACCTTGCAGCGCTCGCCGCAGTGGCCCTGGGGCACCGCGGGGCCCACGAAGCAGCGTCCGGCGTGGGGCGGGCAGTCCAGGTGGCGGTCGCAGCCGATCTGGCTGACGGGCATGAACCAGGCCAGGGCGCCCACGATCAGGGCGCAGCCCAGGGTGCCCAGGAGGACCATTCGCTTGTTCTGCTGCGGGGTGCGCACGGGCCGGACCCCCTTGTGGGTCGAGCGTCAGGAGCGGCGACGCGGGTCAGGCAACTTGCCGCTCGGCGAAGTGCCGGGCAAGCCCCATGATCGTGTGCTGCGGGTTCACGCCCAGCACCGTCGGGATGGCGGCGGCGTCCGAGACGAACAGGTTGCGGGTGCCGCGCACCTTGCCGGTGGGGTCGCAGACGCTGGTGCGGGGGTCGCCGCCCATGACCGCCCCGCCGAACAGGTGGGTCATGATGGTGATGTAGCGGCGGTGCTCCAGCGGGGCGTGTTTGATGAGCTCCAGGTCGTCAGGGCCCAGCTTGTACGGCAGCCCGTGGATGCCCGGGATGATGGCCTTGGCCCCCGCCGCGAAGTGCATCTGCGCCGTCAGATACAGCCCGGCGCGCAGGCGGTGCATGTCGGGCAGATCCAGGCTGTAAGTGACGAAGGGCTTCCCACCCAGGTTGCGCACCCGGCCGGCGGTCTCGGCGCGGATGGAGTGCACCCACATGGCCAGGTGGCGGTACTCGCTCAGCTTGCTCATGAGCGCGGTGCCACCGCCCGACAGCCGGCTGGCGATCATCTCGGGGGGGATGGCCAGGGTCTCGAGCTTGATGCCCGGCGAGTCGCGGAAGCCGATGCTGGCCCAGCCCTGGGTGGCGCCGACGTTCATGTCGATGGGCTCGTCGTACACCCCGAACACACCGGCCCCCGGGTGGGCCCGGAAGAAGTGGCCCAGCTTCGGGTGACGGATCCCCGAGCGCATCAGGATCACCGGGGTGTAGGTGGCCGAGGCGGCCACGAACACGCCCTTGCGGGCGCGGACGAAGAAGCCGGCGCCCTTGCTGCGGTTGCCGGGGTGGATGAAGCGGCCGGTGACCCCCACCGCCTCGCCGCGCTTCATCACCACCTTGTCCACCGGGGCGCAGGACAGCACCACGCCGCCGCGGGCCCGGACCTCGGGCACCAGGTTCACGTTGGTGCTCTGCTTGGTGAGGTTGCGGCAGCCCTGCAGGCACTGGCCCGAGCCCTGGCAGCCCTTCACGTAGCGGGTCATGACGTGGTGCTCTTTGAAGCCCAGCTTCTCGGCGGCCTCCAGGGCGAGCTCAGTGGAGCGGCCCCGCGACGCCGGGGGCACCAGCTCGGCGCACAGCTCCTGCTCCAGGTCGTCCTGGTGCCGCCAGACCGACGCGCTCAGCCCCTGCTCGGGCACCCCCCACTCGCGGGCCCACTGCCGGAAGATGTCGCCCGGCGTGCGCACGCAGATGGCCGAGTTGATCACCGTGGTGCCGCCCACGCAGCGGGCCTGGACCACGGGCGAGATGCTCTTGCCCAGGGCGACTTGCAGGCCCCAGTTGTCGAACAGGTCGCGCATGGCCCCATAGGTGGTGGACGGGTAGTCCTGCGGGGCGCGCCACGGCCCGGCCTCGACGATCGCCACCTTGTAGCCGGCGCGCGCCAGCACGCTGGCGGCGGCCGCGCCGCCGGCGCCGCTGCCCACCACCACGTAGTCCGCCTCGACGTCGACGCGCTGCCCCTTGGGCTGGAAGGCGATGTGGCTCATGAACGGGCCCCCTTCAGGTGGTCTGCCAGGTGCCGGGATCGGCGGGGTAGGGGCGCAGGTTCATGCCCTCGCGCACCTGGGCGTCGGCGCCCCAGCACAGGCCTGCGGCCAGCTTGATGAGGAGCATGAGCTGCCGCACGGCGTAGGCGTCGTGCTGGGTCAACCGATCGGCGTGGGCGTCCAGCGCCTCGGGCGACAGCAGGAAGGCCGGCTTGAGCTGCCCGACGGTGAGCGGAGGGGTGAACTCGAAGGCCAGGCTGGCCGCCAGGAGCCCCGCGTACATGGCGGGCGGCGCCTCGCGGCGGTAGCGCGCCAGGAAGTCGTCCAGGTGGGTCTGGTCGATGCCGGGCCCATGCTCGGTGGTGGGGTAGAGCGCCTGCATGGCGTGCTTCACCAGGAACTTCATGGCGGCCTCCAGCGGGGACAGGGGCGCAGTTCTGGCCCGCGGGTCAGATTAGCGACGGCCCGGATGGCCGGCAAGGCATTCGGCACGGTATAACATCGTGCGGGCTCAGGCCCGCGACCGGGGAGAGCGGGGGACGCACAGCATGCGGCGATGGACGGCCGGGCGGGTCAGGGCGGGGGTGGTCCAGGCGGGCCTGATCGCGTTGGGGCTGGGGGGCTGTCAGGCCGCGCTGGACATCGGGCGGCCCGAGGACGCGGCGCCCGGGCGGTCCGACGTGGGCGCGCCCGATGGGGCCACGCCGGCGTCGGACATGATGATCCGGGCCGACGCCAGCGCCGATGGGGCGGTGGACCGCGAGGACGCCGGGGTGATCAGCCCGGGCTGCGAAGACGGGGACGGGGACGAGCGCGGCGACGGCTGCCCGCTGGGGCCGGACTGCGATGACGGCGACGACGGGATCTGGCCCGGCGCCCCCGAGACCTGCGACGGCCGCGACGAGGACTGCGACGGGCAGGTGGACGAGGCCTTCCCCGGCCTGGGCGAGGCCTGCGGCGTGGGCCTTGGCGCGTGCACGGCCCGGGGGCGGCTGGTGTGCAGCGCCGACGGCGACGGGCTGACCTGTGACGGCCAGGCGGGCGCCCCCGAAGAGGAGCGCTGCAACGAGCGCGATGACGACTGCGACGGGCAGGTGGACGAGGGGGTGGCGCAGTGCTGCGCGCCCGGCGAGGTGCGGCCCTGCGGGACCGCCGTGGGGGCCTGCACCACCGGCCAGCAGGCGTGCAGCCCCGAGCGGGCCTGGGGCGCGTGCTCGGGCCGCGGGCCCGCGCAGGAGACCTGCGAGGGCACCGACGAAGACTGCGACGGGCAGGTGGACGAGGGGCTGTTGAACGCCTGCGGGGCCTGTGGCGCGGTGCCCCGCGAGCAGTGCAACGGCCAGGACGACGACTGCGACGGCCGCAGCGACGAGGGGGTGCTGAACGCCTGCGGGGGCTGCGGCGCGGTGCCCCGCGAGCAGTGCAACGGCGAAGACGACGACTGCGACGGTCGCAGCGACGAGGGGGTGTTGAACGCCTGCGGGGGCTGCGGCGCCGTGCCGGCCGAGGTGTGCAACGGCGAGGACGACGACTGCGACGGGCGGAGCGATGAGGGGGTGGCCAACGCCTGCGGCGGGTGCGGCCCGGTGCCCGAGGACACCTGCAACGGCGCCGACGATGACTGCGACGGCCGTGCCGACGAGGGCGTGGCCAACGCCTGCGGCGGCTGCGGCGACGTGCCCACCGAGGCCTGCAACGGCAACGACGACGACTGCGACGGCCGCACCGATGAGGGCCTGCTGAACGCCTGTGGCGCGTGCGGCCCCGTGCCGCGCGAGGTGTGCAACCGCGCGGATGACGACTGCGACGGGCGCACCGATGAGGGGGTGGCCAACGCCTGTGGCGCCTGCGGGGCGGTGCCGGTCGAGGTCTGCAACCAGATGGACGACGACTGCGACGGCGCCGTGGACGATGGGGTGTGCGCCCCTGCCGTGGACGCCTGCGCCGAGGGGGCGCCGGTGGTGTTGGTCGGCGGCGCCATGTGGGAGGGGCCCATCGGCGGCGCGCTGAGCCACTACACCTGCCAGATCGAGGGGGGCCCGGAGCTGGGGCGTGGCCCCGAGCGCGCCTTCATCGTGGTGGGGCCCCTGGCGGGCAACTACTGCATCAGCACCGAGGGCAGCGACTTCGACACCGTGCTGCACCAGCGCGGGGGCTGCAACGTCGAGGCGCCGTCCCTGAGCTGCGACGACGACGGCGGGCCCGGCGTGACCTCGCAGATCCAGGTGCGCATCCCGTTCCTGGGCGTGCCGGCCTTCGTGTTCGTCGACAGCCTGAACCCCAACCAGGGGCCCGGCACCATCCGCATCCGCTCGACCCTGGGCGCCTGCCCCTGAGCGGTCGGCGCGCCGCGCTCAGGGCACCAGCCGGCCCACCCGGCGCACCCGCTCGCCCGGGCTCACCAGCAGGTCGTCCACGGCGAACCGCTCGCCGTGGCCGGTGGCGGCGATGTGGGTCTCGGTCACCACGTCCAGACTGGGCACCGCCGCATAGTCCCGCAGAAGCTGCTGGCGCTGGGTGGGGGTCAGCGGGCTGGGCCAGGCGCCCTCGGTGATGGGGTAGAGGGCCGCCGTCTGGTGATCCACGGCGAACAGCGCGTGGTGCATGTAGTCGCCCTGGCTCGTGGGCAGGCGCAGCAGGCGCCAGCGGCCCGACGGGCTCACCGCGGCCGTGTCGGGCGGGTCGCACGCCTCCTGGGGGCGGCCGACGCAGAAGTCCAGAGCCGGCCCGTCGCCGCCCCGCAGCACGCCGCGCTCGCCCTGCCATTCGAAGGGCCAGCTCACCTTGGGGGGCGGCGTCGCGGGCGGGGTGACCGCCGGGGGTCCCACCAGCGTGCAGCGATCGCTGAGCATGGCGCCGCCTGGGCAGCCAGGGGCCATGGCCAGGCTCGGGTGCACCTTCCCCGTGGCCAGCTCCACGTCGTACAGGGCGCGGATCTCGGCCATGTTGTCGTTGCGGTCCTGCAGCGCCACGCACAGCCAGCGCCCGTCTGGGCTGTGCTGGGCGTCCCGCGCCGACTGAAGCGACAGCCCGTGATCACCCTTGGCGTCGGCCGCAAACCCACAACCCTTCACGGCCGGCAGCGCCCCCAGCGGCCGCGCCTTGCCCTGGGGCGGCAAGGCGAGCAGGCCGGCTGCGCCCTGAGCCACCACCAGCGTGCCGTCCGGCAGGCGGTGGGCCCAGTCGCCCGGCGTGGCTGACAGGGTGCGGATCACCCGGCCGTGGACGTCGATGACGTGCACGCCGTCGGGGCGCAGCACCACCAGGGGCGGGGGCGAAGGCGCGAGCAGGGCGACGGCCAGCAGGGACAGCATGGGCACCTCCAGACGGCGCACGATCCCTCGCGGCAGGGGCCCGGATCAACCGCGGGCGTCGATCCAGTGACAGCGGCCGGGTGCAGGTGGAGCGAAGGTGGTCCCCGGGCCGCGCCGATTGGCTATGCTCGCCCCCATGCGACGCGGACTGATCATCTGGGGCGCGCTGGCTCTGTTGGCGTGCGACGACGGGGCCGGACAGGGCGGGGGCGCGGACGCGGGCCCGCCGGCGGCCTGCTGCAACGACGGCTGCCGAGTCACCACGCAGGTGGCGTGCGACGGCCTCTTCCTGCCCGACCAGGCGAGCTGCGAGCCCGATCCCTGCCCCGAGGGGGCGGTGGGCGCCTGCTGCGCCCGCGATGGGGCCTGCCGGCTGGCCGAGGCCAACGCCTGCCTGGCCACGGGGGGCACGTTCGTCGGGCCGGGCCGCGCGTGCGGCGAGGACGTCTGCCCGGCCCCCGAGGTGGGCGCCTGCTGCTCGCCTCTGAGCGCCTGCGAGGTGCTGGACGAGCAGACCTGCTTCGGCCGGGCCTGGACGTTCATCGGCGACGGCGTGGCCTGCGCGCCCGATCCGTGCCCGGCGCGGGCGGTGGGCGCCTGCTGCCGGCGGGGCGAGTGCCAGGTCATCGACGGGGGCCGCTGTGACGGCGAGTTCACCGAGGGCGGCACCTGCGAGCCCAACCGCTGCCCGCCGCCGCCGGACATGGCGCCCCCGCCCGACATGAGCCCGCCGGACATGAGCCCGCCCGACATGGCTCAGCGCGACGCGGGCGCCCCCGACATGGCCCCGCCCGAGATGGGGATGGGCGACGGGGGCGCGGCGGATCAGGGCGCGGCGGATCAGGGCGCCGATCAGGGCGCGGCGGACATGACCGTGGGCGACGGGGGCGGATCGGACGGTGCGCCGCAGGACGGGGCAATGGACGGCGCCGCCGATCAGGGCGTTTGACAAGAAATCGAAGATTCAGAACATTCGCCACAGGTGGCGTGCGGAGTCACAGGGGGAACCATGAGGTGGATGACGACGCGTCGGCCCTGGCGGCCGGCGGGGCTGGCCCTTGCGCTGTGTGCGCTGGCGGTGGGCTGTGACGACAGCGAGCAGCCCGCCGAGAGCGCTGGCGCGGGGTGCGTGAGCGACCTGGAGTTCTTCCAGCAGCAGGTGTCGCTGCCGGTGCTCGAGGCCGACTGTGTGAACTGCCACAACCCCCAAGGCATCGCCAACCAGAGCATGCTGGTGCTGGCGAGCGCCGGCGAGACCGACTACCTGCGGCGCAACTTCGAGGTGCTGCGTGAGGTGGCCGCCTTCGAGCGCGACGGGGTGAACCTGCTGCGGGGCATGCCCACCAACCAGATCCCCCACGGGGGCGGGCAGCGCTTCAAGGTGGGCAGCGACACCGACAAGGCCTTCCAGGAGCTCATCCGCCGGTTCGACGCGCCGGTGGTGTGCGAGGCGAGCAGCGAGGGCAGCGGCCTGCTGGCCAAGGTGGAGCTGGTGGATCTGCCCGGCACCCTGCGCAAGGCCAAGCTGCAGCTCATCGGCGAGCTGCCCACGGTCGAGGAGCTGGAGCAGGTCAGCAGCGGCGGGGCGGCGGCCCTGGAGGCGCTGCTCACCGGCTACATGCAGGAGGACGCCTTCTACGAGACGCTGAAGCGCTGGTGGAACGACGATCTGCTCACCGACAAGTACGCCCGGGGCGACGAGGCCACGAACCTGCTGGACAGCGACGACTTCCCCCGCCGGCACTACTACCGCGACCTGCCCGACGACACCGAGGCGGGCCAGCTCGCCCGGCGCTGGTCGAACCTGTCGGTGGCCCGCGAGCCCCTGGAGCTCATCGCCCACGTGGTGCGCAGCGAGCGGCCCTTCAGCGAAGTGCTGACCGCGGACTACATGCTGCTGAACCCCTTCAGCGCGCAGGTGTACGGCCTGGACACCGCGGCCTTTGACGATCCGCTGAACCCCATGGAGTTCAAGGCGTTGAAGGTGGACGGCGTGCCCCACGCCGGCGTGCTGACCTCGCCCATGTTCCTGAACCGCTATCCCACCACGCCCACCAACCGCAACCGGCACCGGGCGCGCACGGTGTACCGGCTGTTCCTGGCCACCGACATCCTGCAGAAGGCCGATCGGCCGGTGGATCCCACCCAGATCCGCGACCACAACCCCACCATGAACAACCCCCAGTGCACCGTGTGCCACGCGAGCATGGATCCCGTGGCGGGGGCCTTCCAGAACTGGGACGACCGGGGCCGCTACCGGCTGCCCGAGGAGGGCTGGTTCAGCGACATGCGCCCGCCCGGCTTCGAGGCCGACATGCCCCCCGACGACTGGGGCCGCAGCCTGCAGTGGCTGGCGGGGCAGATCGCGGCGGACGAGCGCTTCGCCCTGTCGGCGGTGTACGCCGTCTACACGGGGCTGGTGGGCCGTCGGCCGCTCACCAACCCGCAGGACCAGAGCGACCCGCGGTTCGAAGCGAAGCTGGCCTTCTACAACGAGGAGCAGGCGTTCCTGCGCACGCTCGTGGACGCCTTCCAGGCCGGCGGGCAGAACCTGAAGGTCATCATCCCGCTGGTGATTGAGAGCCCGTTCTACCGGGCGCTGAACGCCCCCGGCCTCAGCGAGGACGAGGCGGTGGTGCTGGCGCCGCTGGGCACGGCGCGGCTGCTCACCCCCGAGGAGCTGTCGGCGAAGCTGGTGGCCACGCTGGGCCGCCCGTGGCAGGCGCGGGTGAACGACCGCGACCAGCTCACCCACCGCGACGAGTTCCTGTTCTTCATCGGCGGCATCGACTCCGACCAGATCACCGACCGCATCAGCGAGCCCAACGGGATCATGGCCAACATCGCCCTGCGCATGGCCAGCGACATGGCCTGCCTGGTGACCGCCGAGGACTTCAACCGGCCCCTGGCGGAGCGGCACCTGTTCCCGCTGGTGGAGGCGAGCTACCGGCCCGAGGACGACAACGGCTTCGCCGTGCCGCAGGCCGAAGAGGCCATCCGGGCCAACATCCGCTACCTGCACCAGCGCCTGCTGGGCGAGGTGCTGACCCCGGGGCACCCCGAGGAGGACGCCACCTACGAGCTCTACCTGCAGACCTGGCGGGAGCTGTTCGCGGGGATCCGCAACGAGCAGGTCCCCACGGCGCTGCCGGGCCGCTGCCGGCACGAGCGCGACTTCTGGAGCGACGAGGCCCTGGAGGACGACGCGCGGCTGCGCTACGACCCCGAGGGCACCCTGCGCGCCTGGCACGCCGTGCTCACCTACCTGCTCGCCGACTGGCGCTTCCTCTACCACCAGTGATCCGGAGGCCAAGGACCATGGACCGTCGCGACTTTCTGCGATTGGCCGGCGCCGCCGGCCTCAGCGTGATGCTCCCCGGGCGCGGGTTCGCCCAGGAGGCGCCCATCGACCACTTCTTCGTGTTCGTGCACGCGGGGGGCGGGTGGGATCCCACCATGCTCTGTGACCCCAAGGGCATGCGCAACGAAGAGGACGAGGATCCGGTCAACCACTTCCTCACCGATGACATCGGCACCGCGGGCAACCTGCGCTATGCGCCCATCGGTGATCACCGCGCCTTCTTCGACAAGCACTACCAGCGCACGCTGGTGATCAACGGGGTGGACAGCCAGACCAACAACCACGACAGCGGCACCCGCCACATGTGGAGCGGCAAGCTGGCCGAGGGCTACCCGGCGCTGGCGGCGCTCATCGCCGGCACCCAGGCCCGCAGCAAGCCGATGGCGTTCATCAGCAACGGCGGCTACGACCTCACCGGCGGCCTGGTGGCGCCCACCCGCACGGGCAACATCGGGCTCATCAACCGCATCGCGTTCCCCAACGCCATCGATCCCCGCAACCCGGTGGAGGGCGAGCGCTACCACACCGACGCCACCTACGAACGGATCCAGGCGGCGCTGGAGCGGCGCCGGGGCTGGCTGGGCCAGCGCTACGGCCTGCCGAAGGCCACGGCCACCCAGGACGCCCTGTACGCCGCCCGGGTGGGCAAGAACGAGGTGCGCCAGCTCTCGGAGTACCTGCCCCAGGAGCTGGAGCGGGGCCTGAAGGGCCAGGCCCAGGTGTGCTGCGCCGCCTTCCGCGCCGGCATCGCGAAGACCGCCAACCTGACCCGGGGTGGCTTCGACACCCACGGCAACCACGACGACGCCCACACGGCCAGCATGAGCGACCTGCTGGCGGGCGTGGACTTCCTGTGGGACGAGGCCGAGCGCCAGGGCATCGCCGACAAGCTCACCGTGGTCATGGGCAGCGACTTTGGCCGCACCCCCAGCTACAACAGCGGCAACGGCAAGGACCACTGGGCCATCACCAGCGTGATGCTCATGGGCAAGGGCATCCCCGGCAACCGGGTCATCGGCGGCACCGACGAGCGGGTGCGACCGCTGACGGTGGATCCGGGCACCCTGGCCCTGAGCGACGGCGGCATCCGCATCGAGCCCGGCCACATCCACGCGGCCCTGCGCAGGCTGGCCGGGGTGGACAGCGAGCAGACCGTGCAGCAGGTCTTCCCGCTGATCGGCGTGGCCAACCTGCCGCTGCTGGGCTAGCCCGGCGGGGCGGCGGGCGTGCGGCCTGCCACGTCAGGATGTCCACGTCCGGCTCCCGCTCGGCGCGGCCGACGGGGGGGGCGACGCTGTCGGCGCCGGTGCGGCCGGAGCGCACACCCCAGGCTGTGGTGCCCCAGGCCCAGCCGCCGCCGCCGTCACCGGGGATGCGCCCACGACAGCCGGTCGGGGAACGCCACGTCCAGCTTCTGGGCGAAGGCTGGGGCATGAGCTGGATCGCGCTCCTGGTGGCCTTGGCCGCGCCCCCGCAGACGTTGGTGGTGGTCACGCCTGAGTGGGCGGCCACCTGGGGGATGGCGGCGCTGTATCGGGGCGACACCTTGGTCTGGGGGCCGGTGGCCGTGCACGTTGGCCACGCGGGCCTGGGCTGGGGCGTGGGCACGCACTCCGCGCCCGACCCCAGCGACCCTGCGCCCCGGAAGAAGGAAGGGGACGGGCGCTCGCCGGCGGGGGTGTTTCGCGTGGGGCGCATGTGGACCCGCGAGACCGCGGCCCGGCTGCACTGCGTGGATGACCCGGCGGCGGCCGACTACGGGCGCGTGGTGCCCCTGACGCCCGGCGAGGCGCCCCCCTGGCGCAGCGCCGAGGCCATGGCCATGTACCGGGTGGTGGTGGAGGTGCGGCACAACCCGCAGCGGGCGCCGGGCCAGGGGAGCTGCATCTTCTTGCACGATGGCGCCGCGCCCACGGTGGGGTGCACGGCCATGGCGCCGCACGCGTTGGATGCGCTGCTGACACGCCTGGCGCCCGGGGACCGGTTGGTACAGCTCCCGGCCGCCGTTTACGGGGCCAAGGCCAAGGCCTGGGGGCTGCCGGCGGCCCCAGCGCTGCGCCGCCCGGCACCTGCTCAGCAGCCGTAGAGCCAGTCGTCCAGCCAGTGTTCGATGACGCCCGCGGCCCCGTCCATCCTCAAGAACAGGTGACTCTCGCAGGGCGCCGCCCGGTGGTTGCGGGGCAGGGTGAACGTGAACACCCCGTCGCGGTGCTCGGCCGGCACCTTGCGCACGCCGCGGTGGCGGGCCTTGAACCGCATGTCGAAGCGCAGGGGGCGGCCGGTGGGCAGCACGCGGCGCCCCTGCGCGTCGAGGAACACCACCTGCAGCACGGTGCCCGTCGGCTTCAGGTGCAGGCCCGCGACGGCGATGCGGGTGATGGCTTTCCAGGCGTGGGGCCCGGCAGGCGCCACGCCACAGCCCAGGCGGTCGGCGGGGTAGACAACGGTGGTCTCGGAAGGGGCCCCCTGATCGGCACGGGCGGGCGCCCAGCCACAGGTGGGGGGGCTGGCGTCGGGGGCGCCCAGGTCGAAGAGGCCGACCTGGCCCGGATCGGGGCCCAGGTCGGGGCTGGCGAGGGCGATGAGCAACGCGAGCGTGCGCATGAAGGCCTCCAGCGGTTGCGCTCCACGGTCCACCCTCGGCCCCGTCAGGTCAACCGAGGCCGCTCCGTCGCCATGGCCAGGGGCCCCGCAGAGGCGACCTGGTCGCGCCGACACAGGGCTTGAACGGTTCGGGGGCGCTTCCCAAGCCGGGTCGAGGTAGGGTGACGCCTTGGCGCGCCCGGGGCGGCCGAGCGCCCGACGCGCCGGGGAGGCGACGATGAGTGGGCTGAAGCCTGCCCAGGGCCTGGCGGCGTCCCTGCAGGGGCAGTGGCCACTGCGACCCGGCTTCTGGCGCCAGGGCCTGGCGCTGATGGGCCGCGTGGGCCTGGCGGCTGGGGCCGCTGCGGCCGTCACAGCGGCGCTGGTGGTTGCGGTGCGGCCCCGCGATCCGGTGGGCGTGATTCTCCTGGGCGCCTTCCTGTGGTCCACGCTGGGCTTCTGGTGGGCCTACAAGCGCACGGCACGGCAGCTCGACGTGGTGGGGCCCCGGACCCTGGCGGTTCGGCTGTACGCGGACCGGTTGGAGGTGGATCAGCGGGATGGCGCCCCGTGGGTCTTCCCGCGCCCGGGGCTCGCCGTCGAGTCGGGCTGGTTCCAGGGTCTCGCCGGGGACCGGGTCGATGGGACCCGCGGCTACACGGCCACCATCCTGGTTCGCGTCGCCGCCGGTGAGCACGCCGTGGTTTTCGTGGGCGACGGGGACATCCGTCCGGTCTACCAGAGCAGGATCCCCCGCTGGGAGGTGCTGGAAGGGCGCTGGCCGGCGGAGCCCCGGCGCCGCCTCGCGCCGGCCCACCTGGTGGCGCTGGCGGCCCACCTTCTGCAGTAGGTTCCCGGCGGTCCGGGGGCGTCGCTACAGGCTTGCGACGTAGTGCAGCAGCTGCTCGAGCTCGGCCTCGCTCACGGGGAGCTGCGGCATGGCCGGCGGGAAGCCGCCGCTGATCTGGGTGGTGGGGTTCTTCACCGACTCGGTGAAGTAGGCCTGGTCGGCCCACAGGCTCTTGCCGTCGGCCAGGGTCACCGCCCGGCCCCAGAAGGCCTTCAGGGTGGGGCCCACCAACTTGCTGCCGTCGATGCTGTGGCAGGCGCTGCAGGTCTTGGCGGCGAACAGCGCCTTGCCGGCGGTGGCCTTCTCGGCGTCCACCGCGAAGGGCGCGGGGGCTTCGCCCTCGGGCGTGCCCGCAGCCGCCGAAGGCGCGGCCGCCGCCTCCTTGGGGCTGGTGAGCTTGTCGGGGTACTCGATGCCCTTCGCGGCCACCAGCTCCATCGAGCGCTCGATGGGGATCTGGACCTTGCCGTCGTCGGCCTTCTTGTAGTGACCCAGGCGATCGGCGGCCTGCTGCTCCACCGCCACCCGGTCGGCGGGGGGCGGATCCACGGGGATGCTGTGGTCGGCCGCGCAGGCGGCCAGGGTCAGGGGCAGGGCAGCGGCGATGATGGCGCGCATGGCGATCCTCGGCGTCGGGACAAGGGCAGCCGGCCTTTCAAGATGCGATCCAAGAAAAGGCAGGCGCAGCGGCGGTGCATGCTGCTGAGCAGGTGCGGCGGGATCAACGCGGTTTGTTGCCGCGGGCGCGGTGGCCTGACGCGGTGCTTCATGCCCGCAAGCCGGCCGCGTATGCTCCGCCCGGCTCTGGTGGTGAGGAGGATGCTGTGAGGCAGTGGATCTGGGCGCTGGCCCTGGCGGCGGCGGGCTGCGGCGGGAAGCCGCCGGTGGAGACCATGGGCGACGGCCCCGTGGTGGCGCGGGGCGACCGGCCGGGGGTCCGGGGGTGCATGACCTGCATCCTGCGCGGGTGCTTCGACGAGGCGGGCGCGCTGACGGGGGTGATGCTGGAGACGCAGCTCGACACGCAGACCCAGGCCCTGGCCATCAAGGTCGTGTTGCTGGCCAGTCAGCCCGACCCGAACACTGCCGAGCAGGTGCTGAGCCTGGATCCCGCGGCCCTCAGCAGCAGCCCCACCAGCCTGTCGGTGGGCGACTTCGCGCACATGCCGAAGGCCAGCTTCTGGGACGACGCCGAGGCCCAGGCCACGGTGACCTTGGTGGACGATCAAGGCCCCTTCGACGTGAAGTGGCCGTTCACCGTGAAGCAGGGCGGGTGCCCCTGATCCGCGGGCAGGCCGCGTGGGCGGGGTTTGCGCTGCTGGCGTTGCTGGCTGTGGGCTGCGGCCCCGCGCCCCCGCGCCACGCGGCCCTGCTCATCGGTGTGCAGGACTACCAGGCGCCCGGGGTGACGGATCTGGCGGGGCCCCGCAACGACGTGGCCGCGGTCAGGGCGCTGCTGGTTCGGCGCTTCGGCTTCCCGGTCGACCGCGTGCGGGTGCTGCAGGACGGGCAGGCGACCCGCCAAGGTATCCTGGCGGCGCTCGACCGGCTGGCCGCCGACGCCGAGCCCGGGGCCCAGGTGGTGGTGCACTTCAGCGGGCACGGCAGCCAGGTGGCCGATGCCAACGGCGACGAGGCCGACGGGTGGGATGAGTCGCTCTTGGCGGTGGATCAGCGGGGCGGGCCCGACGGGGGCGACCTGCTGGACGAGACGCTCGGGGCGCGGATCGCGGCCGTGGCGGAGAAGGGCGCGCAGGTGACGGTCATCCTGGACGCCTGCCACTCAGGTACGGGGCTGCGCACTGGGCCGGGCGTCCGCGCGGCGCCTCCGCTGGGGGTCGCGCCCGTGCCGGCCGCCGGGGGCATGGTCGGCGATCCGGCGGACCAGTGGCCGGCCCTCGTGCTGCTCACCGCCGGCCGCGCCGGTCAGCGCGCCCGCGAGGTGGAGCTGGCCGACGGGCGGGTGCACGGGGCGCTGACCTGGGCGCTCGTGCGGACCCTGGAGCGCGGCCCCCGGACCGCCACCTGGCGGCAGGTGATGGCGCGGGTGCGCGCCGAGGTCGAGGGGCTGTTTCCGAACCAGCAGCCCCAGCTCGAGGGGCCCGGGGCTGATCGTCTGCCCTTTGGCGGGGGGCCCGAGACGCGCCAGGCCGAGCGCATCGTGGTGACGCCTGCGGCCCCCGGGCAGGCCCATTTGGCGGCGGGTCAGGTGCACGGCGTGACCGTGGGATCGCGCTACGCGCTGCTGGATGCCGGGGGCCGGCCGGCGGGGACCCTGACCGTCTCCGCGGTGGCGGCGGCCCATGCCGAGGGCCCGACGGACGCGCGGGTGGCGGCCGGGTGGACCGCCCGGCTCGATACCTGGGTGGCACCGCCGCATCGACTGGCCTTGGCGGTGGATGATGACACCCTGCGGGAGGCGCTGGCCCGATGGCCGCAGCTCGCCCCGAGCCGGGGACCCGCCTGGCTGACCGCCGAGGCGGTCGCCGGGGGCTGGCGGCTGGTGAGCGGCGGCGCACCGCGCGGGCCCGTGACCGACCGCGAGGGTGTGGTGCGGCAGGCCCTGGCGTGGGCTCGCTGGCACGCGCTCTGGGCCCTGACCAGCCGCGACGGGCTGGAGGTGTCGGTGAACCTCGAACCGACGGGCCCTGTACCGGACGGCGCCCAGCGCACGCTCGCGGTGCACAACGGGAGCCAGCGGCGCCTCTACCTGAACGTGCTGGCCTTGAGCGCCGACGGGCAGGTGGCCGTGCTGTACCCGTCCCCGGGGGCTGTGGAGCAGATCGAGGTCGGCGCAACCTGGCGCGTGCCCCTGCGCTTCACCGCTGCGGGCGGGCGAGCCACCGTGGAGCGCCTGAAGATCCTGTTCACGCCCACGCCGGCCGACTTTGGCCCGGTGGTGCAGCCGCCGGTGCGCGACGGCGCGGTCCCGCGGGCCTTTGGCGGTCACCCGCTGGGGCGCTGGATCGCCGCCAGCGCGCTGGGCGTGCGGGCGGGCCCGGTGGCGGTGCCGCAGGACGACTGGGCGGCGCGCGAGGTGGTGGTTTTTGTCGAGCCCCGTGAAAACCCGGCCATGGACGGTGTAAAGACACCCTGAGATGAGCGAACCCCGCCCCGACACCGACCTCGACGCCCTGCTGAGGCAGGCCATGGCCGTGGAGCGCGATCCCGCCGTCGAGGGGGACGCCGTTGACGACGCCCTGATCGCGGACTGGCAGGCGGGGCGGCTGAGCGCCGATGACGCGGCGGATTTGGAGGGCCGGCTGGCCCGCGACGCCGAGGCGCGGGCGGTGGCCTGGGGCCGGGTGGCCTTCCCGGTGGACGACCTTCAGGTGCAGCGCATGGTGCGCCAAGGGCCCCGTCGGCGCTTTGGCGCCGGCTACTGGCTGGCTGCGGCGGCCGCCGTCCTGGTGGCCGTGGGCGCCTGGTGGCGCATCGCCGATGGGCCGCCGTCCCCGGACTACCTGGCGGGCCCTTTGGCGGGCGCTGCGAAGATGGTGCGCGGCGCCGATGCCCCCGCCGAGGTGGCGGTGGTGTACCCCGACAGCCTGCTGAGGGTGCCCCTGCGACCGCGCACGAGCCGAGAGCATGCCCCCAGCGTCCGGGTGTACGCCGCGCCCGCGGCGGGCGGTCCGCTGCGGACGGTCCCGGCGCCTGTTCGGCCGGCCGAGCTCGGGGCCCTGACGGTCGAGGTACCGCTGGCGACGGCTCCGCTGAGTCCGGGCCGGTGGACCCTTTGGATCGTCCTGGGGGACAGCGACGAGCGCGCCGGGGCCCAGCCCGGGGCGGCACGCGCGGCCAGCGCAGGCTGGTGGCACGCGGTGCCCATCGAGCTGCGCCCGGCGTCGGGCGGGGAGGGGCCCCGCTGATCTTCTGGCTCGCCAGCCTGTTCATCGCCCGGGTCTATGGGGCCCCCGCCGATGAGCTGCTGATCCGCAAGGCCCTGAACGGTCATGGCGGGGCGCTGCGCGCGCTGACCCAGCGGGTGCTGCCGGTGGTGCGCTCCCGGGCTGCCGCCTATCTGCGCCGCCGCGGTGGGCGCCTGGGTGCCCAGGACGTGGACGATCTGACCCAGGAGATCTGGCTGAGCCTGTTGGAGCAGGACGGCAGGCTGCTGCGGGCCTATGACCACAGCCGCGGCAAGAGCTTGGAGGGGTATGTGGGCATGGTGTGCCGCCGGGAACTCTGGCGTCGCAACCGCGCACACCTGGCCGAGCGCCGCGGCGGTGGCGTGGACGCTGCGCCCATCGAGGATGCCCAGCACGAGGCGGCCGCCACCCCGGATCCGGAGCAGGCGACCATCGGTCGCGACCTGCTCGAGGGGTTGAGCGCCTTCCTCATGGCCGAGCTGCCCGAGCGAGGCCAGCTCGTGCTGAAGCTGATCTACGAAGATCACCTGGGCCCTGCCGACGCCGCCGAGCTCATGGGCGTGAACACTCAGGTGGTCTACAACTGGCAGCACAAGATCCGCGGGCTGAGTCGGGATTTCCTGGCCGGCACGCCGCCAGCGGTTTGAGGCGAGCGTGGCCCCTGGCGCTGGCGCTATGGGCCTGCGCCGATCGCCCACCACCGCCAGCGCCGGTGGCGGCCGAGCTGGGCGGCCGGTGGAGTGTGCTCGCGGACGGCACCCACGCCTTCACCCCTGAGGATCGGGCCTGTTTGTGGTGGCCAGAGGGCGCGCCCGCCTTGCGGCTGGCCTGTGATACGCCGAGCGGGCGTGTGGTCCCCCCCCAGACAGCGTCCGCGCAACAGGTCCAAGTCGCCGGGCTCGCGCCGTGCGCCGGGTTGACCGCCTGGGTCGCCCTGGACGCCCAGGACGGGGTGCGTGCCCGCTGGCCGGCGCGGTGGCTGGATCCGGTGCCAGCGGAGCCGCACGCCGCCCGCGCCCGGGGGGCCATGCAGGCGGGGCTGCTGCGTGATGCCGAGGCGGCGTGGGCGGCCGCCGCCGCGGAAGCTGACGCGGCGGGTTGGCCGGGGCGGGCCGCCCGCTGGTACCAGTCGGCGGCCTGGTGCGCGGCGCAAGGGCGCCGGCTATCGGCGGTGCAGGCCCACCTGCAAGCAGCTCAGCGCCTGCAGGACACGCTCCCCGACCCCCAGGGACAGGCGGTGCTGGCCTACGCTCGGGGCAACCTGGCCAGTGATCTGGGCGACTTCCGAGCGGCGCGCGGGCTGTACCGAGCGGCCGAGGTTGGCCTGCGGCGGCTGGGGCTGGAGGGGATGGCGGCCATGGTCACCGAGGCTCACGCGCTGATGCTGGTGGACCTGGGCGACCGCGTGGGGGCGGCCGAGCTGCTGGACCGCACCCGGCAAGCCCTGAGCACGGAGGATCGGGAGGGGCAGGCCCGTTGGGCGGTGAACCGAGGCTGGGTGGCGCTGTTGCAGGCCGAGGCGGGCGAGGCCCCGCTGGCGACGGCCGAGGGCTGGCTGCGGCAGGCGGCGCAGGCCCAAGGGCTGGGTGGCCCAAGCCGCGCCCACGCCTGGGTGAACCTCGCCCGGGTCGCGCTGGCGCGGCGGGCACCGGCTGAGGCCCGGGCACACCTGGGGCGCGCACAGGCGGTCGACTCGACCCGCAGCTCGGGCTGGGCCGCCGAGGCCGCGCTGCTGGAAGGGCGGCTGGCGCTGGAGGAGGCTCGCTACGGGGCCGCGCGCTCCCTCTGTGCCCGGCTGGCCGAGCCCGACGCCGACGCCCCGATCCACCAGACCTGGCGCGCCCTGGCCTGTGTGGCCGAGGCCGCGGACGGCGAGGGCGACACGGCCGCGGCTCTGGCGGCGCAGGCCCGCGCGCTGGATGAGCTGGCGCGCCGCGCCCGCGGCACGCGCTTGCGGGACGGGCGAGGGCACTTCCTGGCCGCCCACCGGCGCCTGGTGGACCAGGCCGTGGGGCGTCTGCTGCGAGCGGGCCGGCTGGCCCAGGCGTTCGCGGTGGCCGACAGCGGTCGGGCGCGTGTGCTGCGTGCCGCGCAGGCGCCCGCCCGGTTGGCAGGGCTTGCCGAGGCGCAGCGCCAGGCCTGGGCTGCCCGGCTGGAGGGCGCGGCGCTCGCCGCCGAAGCCTTGCGGGCGCACGGGACCAAGGCGGCTCTCGTGCCCGAGGATCGCCGAGCCGCGTGGGCGACCGAACAGGCTCGGCTGGAGGCCGCTCACGATGCAGCCTTCGAAGGCGCCTATGCCTGGCTCGACGCCGTGGCGCCCATCCGCGGAGACACCGGCGCGACGGCCGCCGAGACCCAGTCGCGATTGGCTGTCGACGAGGCCCTGCTGGCCTTCGCGCGGACCCCCGCGGGGTGGCGGGTCTTTGTGCTGGACCGCGACCGGCTGACGGTGCACGCGGCCGACCCCGGACACGCGTGGCCCGGGGTCTTCGCACGGGTTGACCAGTACGCGCATCTGTACGTGGTGCCTGGTGGCCACCCGCAGGGCTTTGCGGCCTTCAACCGTGGGGACGAGCCGCCGGCACTGCGCTGGACCGTGAGCTGGCTACCGCATGCTGGCTTGCTGGCCCAGCCCTCTGGCGAGGCTGGGGCGGCGGTCGTGATTGGCGACCCCAACCACGACCTGCAAGGTGCTTTCGCCGAGGGCCGGGCGGTGGCCGAAGCCTTGGGCGGTGTCCGCCTGCTGCGTGGTCAGGCCACCGTGGCGGCGGTGCGGTCGGCGTTGGCTTCCGCTGCCACCATCCACTTCGCCGGCCACGGTGTGTTGGGCGACCGCGATCCCTGGGCCGCTCACCTGCAACTCGCCGATGGCGTCCTGGGCCTGCCCGATCTGCTCACGCTGCCTTTGGCAGGCCGTCCCCGGGTAGTGCTGTCGGGCTGCGAGACGGGCGTGGACGCAGTGCTCCTGGACGAACGGGCGGTGGGCCTCGCCGAGGCATTCCTGGCAGCGGGCGCCGTGTCGGTGGTGGCGACGGACCGCCCGGTGGCGGACGGGGCTGCCCTTGCCTTCATGAAGTTGTTCTATGAGTCAGATGGCGCGACGCAACCGGCGCGTGCCGCGCAGTCCGCTGCCCGCGCGCTGCGCGCCAACGGTAATCCCCATTGGTCTGCGTTTCGAGTGATTGGCCGTCGGTAGGGCGCGGCGACTGGTCGAGCACACGGTGAGCACTTTGACCAGGATGACCAGGACGCTGTGTCCCAATGAAAGTGACCAGGACGCTGTGTCCCAATGAAAGCAGGGGCTTGGCGGGTTGCACGAGCCCGCCAGGGTCACGGGATCGGTGAAAACCGCCCAACAGCAGCTCGAGAGTCGCCGAGGATGTTCAGCCACTCTCCTCGGATGCCCATGAGGACCTGCGGCGTCGCGCCGCAGGTGAACTGCGGCCTGGGCGCTCCGAGAGCGCTGCCCGACCAACCTGTCCGAATTGCCCGCCGTCAGCCGGCCCGAGCCCATGCGGAGCCCGGCGGGATCGGCTCCGTCTCGCGGAAGATCTCGGCCCAGGTCGAGCACACCACGCCCACGCCCAGCGCCGCCGCGATGGCGGTCGGCCACTGGTAGCCCTCGGGCAGCGTGGGCTCACCCACGAAGGTGCCCGCCACCAGGGACGCGACGGTGGCGTCGTACACCTCACACGCCGCCACATGCGCCTCGCGAGCGGCCTTCAGCTCGGCCTCGCGGTCTGGCCCCACGGCCCTGAAGCGGGTGCCGCGGCTGCTCTTGATCACCGTCGGCACGTAGTCATGCTGGCGGATGATCCCCTTCAGGCGGCCGTCTGGCAGGTCATAGTCATCGGGGTCCAAGCCCGCCTCGCGGTACGCCGCGCGCAGCTTCCCATAGCCCTCGCGCTGGGCCGCGCGCAGCTCGGTGTAGTGCTGCACGCGTTCCTCCAGGAGCTGCTTGATGAAGGTGCGGTAGCCCGCCGGATTGTCGGCCCAGCGGTCCAGGGGCACGAGGCGCTGCTTGATGCGGCACCACTCGCCCTTCACGTCGCCCACGCGGCGCCGCCACACCACCCCGTGCAGCCAGCCGTCGCCGCACAGCTCGTTGATGGTGTGCGGCAGGTGCCACTCGTCGGAGCGCGCGACGAGCGACTCCTTCATCCCGTGGTCGATCCCGTAGGTCATCGCCCGGACCTGGGCCTCGTCATCCAGCAGGTTGACGTTGTGGAACCGCCCGCCCCACACGGCGCCGGTGCGGCCGTGCTTGCGGTGGATGTAGCGCGCGAACTGCGCCTTGAAGTGCCCGTGAAACAGGCTGACCGCCTCGGGGATCTGGGCCCGGCAGATGATGTGCAGGTGGTTCGACATGACGAACACGAAGGCCAGATCCACCCCGTAGAGCTTGGCCGCAAAGGCGACGAACCCCCACAGCACCAGGCGGTCGTCGTCGTCCAGCTCGCTGAAGCAGTACTCGCCGCGCCGGGTGCGGCTGGTGCAGAAGTTCCACTTGCCGGGCAGGATGCAGCGCTTGCGATCCGCGCGGCGGGTCATGCCCTTGCGGTGGTACTTGGGGACGGGGCAGGCCATGGCGGATCTCCGGACGGAAGGTGTCCAGATCCCCATCGGCGGATCTCACGGCGTGTCGCGTCTTTCTGCTCGAAAATCCAAAATGGGTTTATGAATCATGTGATTGCAGCCTTCACACAAGCGGTGCGCCACGCCCGAGCAGGTCGCGCGGCGGCGGGCCGGCGGGGCACGGCTCAGCTCTCCAAGTGCGCAGCGAGCAATGGGGTGATCGGGATCAGCTCCAGCCCGCAGGCCGCCAGATCTCGGGCACACGGGTGGCTGTCCGTCGCGGCGATCTTGTTGAACAGGCCCGAGTCCGTCAGCCGCTCCCACGAACCGGGCGGGAACACACCGTGGGTGCAGACCGCCACGATCGAGGTGGCGCCCGCGTCCTTGTAGGCGCGTGCCGCACCGATCAGCGAGCCACCGGTGCGGATCATGTCGTCGTAGATCACCACGCGCCGCCCGCGAACTTCGGCGTTCACCGCCTGCACCACCGTCTCGCTGCCCGACACTCGGCGCTTCAGGATGAAGGCGGCATCAACCCCCAGATCGTTGGCCAGCGACTCCACCCACTTGGCGCGGCCGGCGTCCGTGCTCCCGAGCACGAAGTCTGCGCCGCCCAGCCTGCGCAGCGCCGGCACCAGGGCGGCCTTGGTGTACACGTGGGTGGCGGTCAGGCCGCCCTCGAAGTAGTGGGGGATGCCTTCGCTGTGCAGGTCCACCAGCAGGGCCTGGTTGCCGTAGCTGGCCCGGGGGATGCTGCTGAGCAGACGCGCACGGGTCTTGGCGGTGACCACCTCACCTGCCTTCGCGGCGCGCTCCATGGTGCTGTAGCCGAAGTAGGGGATCACCAGCTCGAGCCGCAACGCGCCCTGGGCCACCAGGCCGCTTGCCAGGTCATACAGGGCCAGCGTGGCGTGGTCGTCATGGAGGGAGCCCACCAGGATCACCCGGCGGCCCTCCACGGGCGTGATCACCCGCTGGTAGTGCTCGCCGTCGGGGAAGATGTGGCGCACCACCTCACCGCGCTCGGCGTCGAGCTGCCAGCGCAACTCTTCGGCCATGGCCTCGTCGTCGGGCAGGCTGAAGACCAACGGGCGCTCGGCCATGGGCCACCTCCTTCGGCGGGTCGCACAGGTTGCTTGTCGCACGCCGACAGGGGCGGGGTACACTCCCTCGCATGACCGACAAGGCGCACGCGTGGAACGAGGACATGATCGATGGGCTCACACCCCACGAGCATGACTACCAGGAGTTCAAGAGCACGCCCTATATGGTGGACGAGAAGGGGATCACCGCCCACTTCATCGCGTCGCTGAGCAAACAGCTCAGCGCCTTCGCCAACGGCGGGGGCGGGCGGCTGTTCCTTGGGCTGAACGACGACGGCAGCCCCGACGGTGGGGTGCCGGTGGACGTCAAGGGGGGCGGCACGCGCGCCTGGCTCGAGGACGTGATCCCCGGGGCCGTGGATCCCCCGCTGAAGTGCTTCAACGTCTTCGAGGTGGCACCGCGCACCGACGGGCCCAGCCGCATCCGGCCGGGGCACGCCATCTACATCATCGACATCCAGGCCAGCGAGGACGCCCCCCACCAGTCGGGAGACAACCGCTACTACCTGCGCATCGCTGGCAAGTCGCGGCCCATGGGCCACGTGCATGTACAGGATGTGCTGCGCCGCACGCGCCATCCCCAGGTGACCGTGGCCCGCGTGACCCCCTTCGGCGCCCCCGAGCCGGACGACACCGACCCCCGCGGCCCGAAGGTGTTGCTGTGTCTGCAGGCCTTCGTGGCGAACCAGGGGCGCAACCTGGCCCGCCACGTGGGCTGCGAGATCATCCTGCCGCGGCCCGTGGTGAGCAGCGACGCGCGCACCCGAATCCTCGAGCCAGGGGACGTGCAGCTCACCCAGCAGCCGGGCGAGCTGACCTTCTTTCGCTACCACCCCACGCCCCTGTTTCCCCAGCAGGAGCTGCTGTTCGCAAAGGTCTGGATCACCCTGCACGCCAACAACATCGCGGCGGTACGCCGCGGCGAGGCGGCCCTGCGCTGGCGGATCTACGCCGATGACGCGCCGGCCCGGGAGGGGGCGGTCCCGCTGTGGACCTACGCCGTGGTGCGCCGGGCCGTGCGCACGCTCCGCAAGAAGAGCCGGCGCCTCGGGGCCACGCCCTGACCATCGGATCGCCGGCCGGCGACCATTTGGCGCCACCGGGGGCGCCGTGCCACCATCCCGCCGTGTCCGCCGACCGGAGTGTCGCCATGCCCCTCCGCTGGATCGCCCTGCTCAGCCTGCTCGCCGCGCCCGTCGCCGCGGCGCCGCCCGAGGCCACCGCCCCGTCGGCGCCCCCGCCGCCGCCTGTGCTGCGGCTGTGCACTGGCGCACCAGGCGGCACCTACCAGCGGGTGGGCAAGCGCATCCAGGAGCTGCTGGCCGGCAAGATCGCCGTCGAGATCGTCAAGACCAACGGCTCATGGGACAACCTCGAGGCGCTGCACAGCCCCGACGGTCCCTGTGACGCGGGCCTGGCACAGGAGGACGCGCAGCTCCTGCACGCTTTCGAGCGCCCTGCCGGGGCGCCCGCGGTGGATCGCGTGGCGACCCTGTACTCCGAGCACGTGCACCTGGTGTGCAACCGGGCCGTGTCCGCGCAGCACGTGGGTGAGCTGGATCCGAAGAAGGATCAGGTACTTGTGGCCCCATACGGCTCAGGCACCTACATCACCTGGAGCCTCTTCCAGAAGCTGGCCCCCGAGCTCGCCCGGCTGCCCTTCGCCGAGGCGCCGGTGGCCGAGGCCTTGCTCAAGGTGGTGGACGGCCTGACGGCCCGCTGCGTGCTCATCGTGAACAAGCCCAACCGCGGCATGGTGGCGCTGGCGGAGCGCGGCTTCGGCGGCAAGCTCAAGCTGCTGTCGGTGCGCCACCCGCAGTTTCACCGCAAGCTGCAGGGGCTCGACCGGCCCGTCTACCGCGACGTGCCCTTGGCCCAGCAGCTCTACCCGAGCATGCTGACCCAGGACGGCGTGACCCAGGCGGTGGACGCGGTGTTCTTCCTACGCCCGGCCTGGAAGGCTGCGCACTCCGAGGCGTCCGCGGCGTTGACCCGCGCGCTGCTGAAGGTGGTGGGCGAGTGGGGCGACTGATGGCCGCGCGGGGCCGAGCGGCCCCGCGAAGGCTCAGCCCCACGTTCGAGTAGGAACGGGACGCCTCCAACGAGGTCTGCATGACCTGCCGCTCGCGGAGGGGCTTCGGTGATCTGCCCGAGGGCCCGATCTACGGCTGCCTGGCCTGGTACGGCGAGGCGGCCGAGATCAGCCGCGAGGTGCTGGAGGCAGGCGGCACTGTGGTTCGGTTCACCGTCCGCATCCAGGCTGAGCGGGGCGTTCAGGCCTGCTGCGCCTCCCAGGCCATCAGCACGTCCTGGAGCATGGCCCGTCGCCAGCCGTTCACGAGTCGGTCGGGGGGCTCGCCCTTCACCCACCACGCCAGATCGGCGCGGGTGGCCAGCAGAGGGGCCGGCAGAGCCAGCTCATCGGCGCGGGTGCGCACGGCTTCGGCCAGCTCGTCGGGGATCCAGCCGTCCACGGGCCCGGGCCGGCTGATGCCCTCGGTGCGCAGCCGCTCGCTGTCCTCTTGAGCCCAGGCCAGCCGGTCGGCCGCCCGCAGCCGCGCCGTCAGGGTCGTCACCAGCGGCAGCAGGTGGGCCACGTCGGCCGCAGCGTAGGCGCGCTGGGCGGGGCTCAGGGGTCGCCGCAGCCAGTCGGAGCGTCGGGCCTGCTTGCTCAGCGTCACCTCCAGCAGATCGAGGAGCAGCCGCGACAGGCCAGCCTGGCGGTAGCCCAGGAAGGCGGCCGCCACCTGGGTGTCGAACACGGCGGTCGGTGGGGCGCCCAGGTGGTGGGTGATGATCTCCAGATCCTGCGCCAGCGCGTGCCCGCACGCGGTGCCTGGCCCGTGGAACACGGGCGCCAGGCGCTCGAGATCCACCGCCAGCGGATCCACCACGGCGACGCCACCGGCCCACGAGAGCTGGACCAGTGCTACCTGGGGCACGTCCGCGCTCTGCCGGATGAACTCGGTGTCGAAGCCGTAGAGCGGCTGGTCCCTCAGGACAGCCAGCAGCTCGGTGACCTCGGGGGCGGTGTCCACCCAAAGGGGTTGCGGTGCGTCCATGGGGCCCTTCGCCGGCTGCCGCTGATGCCGTACCATGCCCCGTCTGGAGGGGAGGGCGCCATGGGGCACGACCTGCGGTTCACCGAGATCCTTGGCCTGAGCCCGGTGCGCGAGCGGGCCAAGCAGGCCGCCATCGCCCTGCGCGGGGCCGAAGACGTGCCGCCGAGCCAGTGGGGCCTGTCGAGCCTGAAGCTGCTGCGCCCTCGGCTCGCCGCGCCCCTGTGGCTCGGCCGCCAGAGCGTGCCGGGGCAGGTGATCCTCACCAACCTGTTCAACCACACCCAGACGCCCGTCGAGGCGGGGTGGTCGGTGAAGAGGACGCAGGTGCGCGACTTCCGCGGTCGCGACCTGACGTACGACAGCCACAACGGCACCGATCTGTCGATCCCGGTGGGCACCCCCGTCCTCACGGCGGCGCCGGGCGTCGTGGCTCGGGTGGTGGCCGAGTTCAACCGCGGCGGCCTGAAGGTGTTCATCGACCACGGCCACGGCCTGATGACGACCTACGCCCACCTGGCGCGCGCGTTGGTGAAGGAGGGCGACGTGCTCGCCCGTGGTCAGGCGATCGCTCTGTCGGGCTACAGCGGCCTGGACGGCGCCATCACCTTCCCGTGGGGGGTGCCGCACGTGCACTTCAACACCTGGCTGAACGGCGAGCCCGTGTGCCCCTTCGGGCTGGACGGGCAGGCGAGTCTGTGGCTGGACCGCGATCCCAAGCCGGTGACACCCGGCGCTCGGGATCCGGGCTTCACGCCCACGGCCTGGGATCACGCCGCCGTGGACGCCACCATCGCCGCCTGCAGGACGCCGGCGGTGCGCCAGCGGCTGCAGGCCATCGACAACGCCGATCGTCGGGCCCGTCACCTGCTCACCGAGGTGAACTACTACCCCACGCGCTTCCCCGAGCGACCGGCGCTGTACCGTGCCAGCCACCCGCGTCAGGGGCTGATGGATCTGCCCTTCGGCGCGGATCGCTTCGAGGGCGCAGTCTTCGTGGACGAGCTGTGACCCAGGGGTGGGGCGCCGCTGCCCGCTGACCGAAGGCCGTCTTCGAGTCATGCGGGAGGCATGGATGCGACGCGCAAGACTGATCGGGCTCGTTGCGCTGGGGCTCGGCTGCTCTCCCTTCAAGCTGGTGCCGGTCCCGCCCGACGCGGCGGTGGATGCTGAGCCGCTTGGCACCTGGCGGCCCGATGCGTCGGGGCCACGCCCGCCGGCGGCAGAGGTCGAGGCCTGGATCCGCGCTGGTGTGGAGCTGGCCAAGACGCCCGTGTCCGTGCCGGGGGGAGGCACCGCGTGGCTGTGGGATGACCCTGCGGAGCCCGCATGGGCCCCGGTGGTGGATCGGCTGGGCGAGGTGGCGTTCGGGGAGCCGCCGGCGAAGTGCCGCGTGGCCTTCGACCTCGCCGTGGCCGTCGGCCGCGCCGGTCAGCCTCAGCTTGGCTTCGGCAGCGAAGAGCGCAGCATGGCGTGGGACGCGGGGGTGGGGTGCCTGGTGGGGCGGCTGGCCGAGCTGCGGGCCGGGGCCCAGCCCCCGGCGGAGCGGCTGGCCCAGATCATCGCGCTCTTGGGTCTGGACGCTCAGATCCATGGGCTGGTGGGCCAGCCGGTCTACCCGACGGCGGGCCCGCATCTGACCCCGACGGCCCGGCTGCTGCTGGCCGCGCTGCCCGATTTGGAGCAGGTGGACGCGGCGGTGGCGTCGGCCTGGTTCGACGAGGCCGCGCGCTTGGTCGCGCCGGCGCCCGCCGAGGCCACGGCCGCCGCCCTGCGCTTCGTCGCCCAGGCCGAGCGCTACCTGCCCCACGTCACCCTACGGCAGCTCGTGCGCTTGCGCGGGGTCCCGCTCGACGCCCTGCAGCGCATGCAGCTCGACATGGCGCAGGGCGACCCGTGGGCGGCTGCCCCGGACCCCGATGGCGCCGAGCGGCCGCCGCTGGTGGACGGGCGCCCCGCGGCGCTGCTGGTGCTGCTGAGGTGGATGGTGGCCCAGGCCCACGCCCACCGTGCCGGATCGCCCTGGGCCCCGGACACGGCCCCGAAGGCCCACGGCTGGATGCAGACGGCGCGGGTGGTCGACGGCGCGCTGCAGGTCGAGGTGCGCGCGGAGCTGAACGCGGCGCCGCCGCGGATGGTGCCCAGCCACGCCTGCCTGCTCCCCGCCAACCCGCTGCTCGACGTCCTGGGCCTGCTCACGCTGCGGGTCGGCGGGGGGTCGCCGCTGACGCCCGGCCGCCGCTTCTGTCCGTGGGGCGCGGTGGGCGAGCCCCTGGCCAGCGTCGCGCGTGGCGACGAGATCTGGTGGCGGAGGCTGCTGGCCAACCTGAGGGGCCACGCGTCGCTCGTGGCAGGGCTGGAGGCCAGCGGTCTGACCCCCGTGCCGGAGGGGGAGGGCGCGTGGGCCATCGCCCGCGGTGATCGTGAGGTGGTCATCGTGGAAGACCACACGGGGCAGTACTGGCCCGGCACGCTCCGCATCGAGGGTGAAGTCGAGCGCCTTCACGCCGTGGTGGATCGGGGGGCGTGGATCGACGCGCTGGACCTCACGGCCCGCGAGGCCGGCCCCGCGGACATGCAGCTCCAAGTTCTGCTGGGGGCACCGGTCATCGCGCCCGAGTGGCCGGTGGTCCCGGGGCTGGAGCCGGTGGGCGCCGACCTGGCCCCCCAGACGGCCGTGCAGGTGCGCTTCCCGATGGGGGTCGGGGTGGACGCGTTGAAGCCCATCCAGCGCGCCGCGCTCCGCGAGGCGCTGATCCAGACCATCGAGCAGGCCTTCGCCCTCGACGGCGAGGATCCGTGGTCCGAGGCCCGGCCGCGCGCGACGTACGAGATTGGGGACGGGGGCTGATCCGGTGCGATACGAGCTGCAGGTGGACTGGGCGGCGCTGGCGGTCTGGCTCGTCGGGATCGGGGTCGCGTTGTGGTGGATGGCCCGCGCGCTGGATCGGCGCATGGCACGGCTCAGCGGTCGGTTCCGATCCCCCATGCTGTTGGGGCTCTCGCTGGCGGCCTTCCTGGTGTTCTCCATCGTCCTGCAGATCATCGCCGGCGCCATGATCTGGCAGGTCGCCCAGCAGCCGCCCTGGGCGCGTGGCCCGTTGCTCGCGAACCTGTTGAAGGCGAGCCTGGTGGCGCAGGCGATGGCGACGGTCGCCGGGGTGCTGCTGCCGTGGTGGACGTTCCGGGTCTACAGCAACCTGCCCGCGCTGGGGGCGCAGCCTCGCTTCGCGGGGCGCTGGCCCGTGCTCGGCTACCTGGTGCCGCCGTGGTCCCTCGTGCGGCCGGTGCAGATCCTGGCGGAGCTGTGGCAGCCCGCGCGGCCCACCGAGCGCGGCTGGGCGAGGGCCGTGGTGGCGGCCTGGTGGGGGCTGAACCTGGGGACGTTGGGGCTGACCGTCGCCAGCGTCGCGCGGTGGATCCCGCCGCACTGGCAAGGGGTGAGCACGGCCGCGCTGGTCCTGGTCCCGCTGGCCACGTCCGCGGCGACCCTGTTTCTGGTCATGCGCATCACCAACGCGCAGCAGCGCCTGGGCGAGGCGCGCTCCCAGGTGGCGGCGGTCTTCGACTGATCGGCTGTCACGTTCGAGTCGAGCCTGTTCCACTGGCCCAGGCGACCGTGCTCGGCGTTGCGCCTCTCGACGGACCACCAGTACGCCTGCGTCGGCGCGCCTTGATCACGGCCGCCTGGTCGGCGCGGCTCCGCGAGCCGGTCAGCCGGCGTAGAAGGCGCGCACCTCGTCGGCACGGGCGAACATGTCGGCGCGGCCCAGATCGATGAGCGCCCGCGCGAAGGCGCCGTCGAACAGCACGTAGCTGGCCAGGTCGTCCTCCCACGTGGCGCTGGGGCGGCTGGCGCGCTCCAGCAGGCGGCGGCCCAGCCAGCCCATCTCCGGGGGGCGGTGCTCCGCCAGGTGCTGACCCGCAAGCTCGCCCAGATCCACCGAGGGGCGGAACACCAGGGTGGGCAGCTCGCGGTAGGGCAGCCCGCGGCTCTGGGTCATCTCGGCGTCCACCTTGGCCCGCTCGACCGGGGTCAGGGCGTCGTCGAGCACACGCACCAGTCGGTTGAAGCGCTGCAGCACCTGCAGGTCGTAGGTGACCGGATCCAGCAGCAGCGCGTTCAGCACTTTCCCAAGCAGAAACAGCGGGTTGGGGTAGGCCATCTCGGCGGCGACGGGGTGGCTGTTCACCCCGGGCTGCAGCAGCGACACCACCACCAGGCGATCGGCCCCGGCGCGGATGCACGGGGCGATGGGGGTGTTGAAGCGCAGGCCGCCGTCGCAGAACCAGGCGTGGCCCACCCGGCGGGCGGGGAACACCAGCGGGATCGCCGCCGAGGCCAGCACCTGGTCCACCTCGATGGGCCCCGGCCAGGCCCGCCGCCGCGGATCACGGCTGGGGCGGAATTCACAGTCGGGGCCCGTCTCGTGGAACAGGGTGGTGCGGCCGGTGGCCACCTCCAGCGCGGCCACCACCAGGGCGTGCAGCGCGCCCGTCCGGGCGTTGGCGTGCAGCCGCTCCCAGGGGATGGCGTGGGCCACCACCGCGTCCAGCGGGCGGGGATCCAGGATGCTCGGGCCCAGGTGCTCGCGGTCGAGCCAGCGGGCGGCGATGCGCTTCAGTCCCAGCAGCCGCAGGGGGTCCAGCCGCAGGTGCACGGGCAGGCGCAGATCGGTCCACACCTGTGCCAGGCCCGCGACGTCCAGGTCTCCGCGGTCGGTGTGGGCGGCCAGCCAGGTGGCGTTGATGGCGCCCACCGAGGTGCCGGTGAACACGCGAAAGGGCGGCGGATCCTTCGGGCCGCGCCCCAGGACCTCGACCACGCCCGACACGACGCCCACCTCGTAGGCGCCCCGGGCGCCGCCCCCCGAGAGGACGATGCCCGGTCGATCAGCCCTGGCCAAAGCGCGTGGCCGAGCTGGTGCCGCCCCCGATCATGGGCGAGCGGCAGAAGCTGCAGTGGATGTTCTCGTAGCGGTAGCCGGCGGTGGCCAGCGCCTGGAGCACGTCGCTGAGCTTCTCGCCCACCGACGCCTTCATCCACCAACGGTTGCGGATGGTGAGCACGTCGAAGTGGAAGGCGAAGTTGGGCCCGAACTTGATGGCGCGGCCCTTGGCGGCCTGCTGCTGGATGGTGTCGAGCACCGCCTCGTTGGCCCGCAGGTTCTCGGTGATGGACTCGTAGGTCTCGTTCACGCTGCCGTGGCGCCCCTGGTACTTGCTCAGGCGGTAGTCCACCACGGGTGAGCCGGGGCGGATGGTCTCGAACACCTGGTACGAGCCCGAGAGGATGGCCGGCACGGTGGGATCGAGGATGGAGTCACCGTGCGGGGCGTAGAAGTGAAGCTGGCACCAGGCCGGCACGCGGGTGCTCAGGGGCCGCCCGAAGAAGGCCAGCTCCTGCACGAAGACCCCGTGGGCGGAGATGAGCAGGTGGTGGCCGGGGGTGATGGGGCCCGCCTTCGCGCGGTGCAGATAGAGCGAGTCGCCAATGGCGGTGCGGATGGCCATGCGCGGTCCTCCCAAGGTGAGCTTGAGCGCCCAGCGTCTCGCCCGCTGGCGCCCCTGTCAATCCCGGCTGGCCCGCCGTATCATCTTGGCCATGTGTCGCCTGTACGCCTTCCGCACGTCCCTGAAGAGCACCGTCCACCGGTCGCTGCTCGCCGCCGAGAACGCCCTGGCCCAGCAGAGCCGCGAACACCCCGATGGGTGGGGCATCGGCTACTACGTCGACGAGTACCCGCACCTGTACCGCAACACGCGGCAGGCGCTGGCCGATGGGCTCTTCGGCGAGCTGGGCAGCGTGGTCAGCACCAACACGTTCCTGGGTCACATCCGCCAGGCGAACGTGGGGCCGGTGAGCCTGCTGAACTGCCACCCCTTCCAGTTCGGCAAGTGGATCTTCGCCCACAACGGGCAGATCGCCGGCTACAACGAGAATCCGGACGTGCGCGGCCGGGTGCGGGCGCTGGTGGCCCCGCGGTTCCACCGCAACATCCTGGGAGACACCGACAGCGAGGTGTACTTCTACGCCTTCCTCACCCGGCTGTGCGCCGAGTTCGGTGACATCCACCTGCCGGGCCTGCCCTTCGAGCCGTGTGCCCACGCGCTGCGCGCCACCGCCCGCGACATCCTGGCCATCAGCGACGCCTACGGCGAGACGCAGACCAAGCTGACCTGCATCGCCACCAACGGCAACGTGATGATCGGGCACCGCGCCCGCGTGGCGCTGAACTACAGCACCTACAAGAGCCACTGCCCCGAGCGGCACACCTGCGCGCTGTACAAGCCGGGCATCTGCGAGGCGCCGGTGGAGAACGGCATCGTGCGCCACCTGATCCTCACCAGCGAGCTGGTGGCCCCCGAGCCCAACGTCTGGCACGAGCTGGAGGACGGGGCCACGGTGGGCGTGGACTGGGGCATGCATTTCCGCATGCTGGGGCCGAACGACTGACGGGGCGAGGGCGGGCCGGGCTCAGTCGAAGCTGAGCCCCCAGGCCGCCAGCGTGCCCTGGTCGCCGTCGTAGTGATCCTCCACCGACAGCACCCACTCGCCCGCCTTGGGCAGGCCGGTGAACGCCTCGACCGGGTAGGCCCGCTGTAGATCGTCGGCGTCGCCGCCCGCGAAGCGGTGCAGCTCCACCTCCTTGCCCGCGTGGCTCAGCACCACTCGCAGATCGCCCACGTAGGTGTGGCGGATGTCCACCTGCACGGTCACCGAGCCCGCCAGGCCCGCGTCGTCCACGGCGATCACGTCGCGGGTGCGGTAGCCGTCGCGGATGGCGCTCTGCGGGGCCGAGGTGTAGGCCCCCACCTCGGGCTCGGGCTCCGGCTCGGGCCGAACGGGCTCGGGATCCCGCGGGATCACCGGGCCGCGGCCCTCGAGCACAAAGCCCATGGTCACACAGTGGATGGCGCCACCGAGCTGGATGGCGTCCTCGGCGTCCAGCGTCACCACCCGGTGGCCGGGCAGCTCGCGGCGGTAGATGGCCACGGCCTCGCTCTCGCGGCTCCGGTCGGCCCGGTAGGTGGGCACGAGGACGGTGTCGTTGACGATCAGCGAGTTCGTGTAGCTGCGGTAGACCGGGTAGGTGGGCCGCGGCATGGGGATGCGCACCACGTCCAGGCCCAGGCGGGCGAGCTGCTGGGCGTTGCGGTCCAGCAGCGCGGCGTTGGTGGGATCCTCCCGCCGGTCGTAGGTGCCCACCAGCACGGTGTCGCGGTCCAGGAACTTGGCGTACATGTCCACGTGGCCCGTGCCTTCGCCCTCGAGCCGCTCCAGGATCACCAGCTCGTCACAGCCCAGGTGGGCCTTGGCGATGGCGCGCACCTGGCTGGCAGACTTCGGGTAGTTCTGCTCCACCAGCCACTCGGTGGCCACGCACAGGCCCTCGCCGTTGGTCATGAAGTTGCCGCCCTCCATGTTCAGCTCGGGGCGGCTGACCCCGGCGCCGAAGTAGCGGCTCATGAGGGTGGGCATGGCGTCGTCGCGGCGCCGGTCGGGGTAGTACATGGCGTCCACGAAGCGGGGCTGGCCGGCGCCGTCCACCACGGGGATGGGGCCGTAGTCGCGGGTCCAGAAGCTCTCGTGTTCGAACTCGAAGAACTTCACCCGGGTGGTGTCGGCGCCGCGGCGGGCCAGGTAGTCGCGCACCTGGTTGCTGTAGCTGAGGCTCGGCGTGACCACGTAGACGGTGGCGGCGTCGGCGATGGCGCCGACCACCTGCGCGAAGAAGGGCGACATGTCGCCCTCCCAGGCCACCAGCACGGCGTCCGAAGTCTCGAACTCGGCCACGGCCCGCAGGGGGCCGGCCGGGGCGGCGGTGACGCCGAAGATGTCGGCGTAGCTGCCGCGCGCGTCGAAGCCGTCGGCCTTGCCAGCCCGCCGCTCGGCGTCGGTCTGCCACACCGGGCGGGGGCCTTCGTGGGCCGACAGGGGCACATCGAAGCCCTCGGGGGCGAGCGGCGTGGGGGCGGGGGCCTCGTCGGGGGTCCCGCATGCCATCAAGGCCAGGGGCCAGAGCAGGGCGGGCAGGCGGCGCATGCGCTTCTCCTTCGTGACCAGGGGGCCACGGACGATCGAAGGGGGGCCCGCGTTGCAGATGGCGTGCCACGCGCCGTGCATGCGCTCGCTTGCATGGGACGTGGGCGCGCGGCGCCATCCGCCTGGCCCATGGCCACTGCAGTGGCCGCTCGGTGTGTCACTGAGGTCGCACGGGGCCCGCCGACCGGGGTGGGGAGGAAAGTGTGCGAACCGTTGCGGGATCCGCCGTGGGGCTGCGCCTGTTGGGCAGATCTTGAACCTGGAGCTGAGCATGCGCCTGCGTACCCTGGCCCTGTTGACGATCGCCGCCGCCCCCGTCGCCACCCTGGTGGCCGCCCCCGCCCCCGCCGTCGCCAAGAAGAAGGGCGGCCTGAAGAAGACCTGGAAGAAGGTCAAGCGGGGGGCCAAGGACACCTTGGGGCTCGAGAAGGTGGGCTTCGAGATCCACAACTGCGCCAGGCGGAAGGCCACGGTCTGCGTCTACAACGCCGACGACAAGGCCCGGGTGATCAACCGGGAGCGCAAGGAGCTGATCGCCGGGAAGAGCTGGAAGACCCACTGCATGGACTGGACCCCCGCCGGCCGAGGGGTCTGTCGGGTGTTCGTGACCGAGGCCGACATGCTGTGCCCGGTGGACGTGGGCAACGACGTCGAGCGGGTGGGCCAGAACCAGAACCTGTACATCGGGGTGAAGGCCGAGGCCGGCAAGAGCTACAGCGAGGCCAGCCCCGCGCCGCTGTGGGGCCGCCGCGGTGAGACCGACCACTGCGAGACGCGCCCCTGAGCCCGGGCTGGGCCCTCCCTGAACCCCGCCCGATCCCCAGCCGCCGCCGCTGGGGTATGCTCCCCGCTCACCGAGGGGAGCGCACCATGCAGAAGATCTGGATTGTCCTGGCCGTGCTGGCGGCCGCCACCCTGGGCTGCGAGAGCAGCGGCAGCGACGGCGCCGACATGGGCGGCCAAGGCGGCGCCGGCGGCCAAGGCGGCGCAGGCGGTCAAGGGGGCGCAGGCGGGGCCGGCGGCGCGGGCGGCCAAGGCGGCGCTGGCGGTGCCGGCGGCGCTGGCGGTGCCGGCGGTGCCGGCGGTGCTGGCGGTGCCGGCGGCATGGGCGGTGAGGGCGGCGCCGGCGGCGGCGGGCCCTTCGTCTGCGGCGAGGGCGTGACCTACCTGGGCCAGGTGTTCGGCGCCGAGGCCGACGCCCCCGACGGTGGCAACGCGGTCTTCCAGCCCTACCCGGCCGAGTACGACGCCGGCATCGCGGCCCTGATGGCCGCCTTCCCGGCCGAGGGTGAGCCCGTCGACCTCGAGACGCCCATCGAGATCCGCGGCGCCACCGTGGTGGCCACCAACTTCGCGGGCAACTTCGAGATCCCGGGCAGCCAGTCGCGCTTCTGGCTGGCCGACGGCGCCGGCACCGTCGAGGTCCGAATGGACTTCAACGACGTCGAGGGCCTGCCCATGTTCCCCATCCGGGTCGGGCACAAGATCGACCTGGACGTGACCCAGGTGGACCAGTACTTCGGCGCCGGCCAGGTGACCAAGGGCACCAACTGGAACCTCGTCGAGGTGAACCAGGACGTCTACATCTTCGACGTCGATCGGGAGCTGACCGAGGCCGATCTGAACCAGGTGGTGCGGGTCACCGGCACCTTGGAGGGCGCGCCCGAGGAGTGCGGCCCCGATCAGAAGTGCTGGAACAGCTTCAACTACGGCCACGGCGTGGGGATCCTGCGCACGAAGAGCGACTTCGCCGAGCCCGGCAAGTGCCTGACCTTCGTGGGCCCCATGCGCCTGTTCCAGGGCACCCCGCAGTTCGACACCATCAACTTCACCTGGATGCGCATCTACAATGACTGAACGGTGGTTGGCGCTCGCGGTGGTGGCGAGCGCCGCCGCCTGTGCGAGCCCGAACGACACCCGCACGCCCCCCGGTGACATCTGGTCCGTGGCGCCCGAGCAGCGCGACGTCCAGGAGCCGGTGGACTTCCGCGAGCGTGGCCCGGGGGTGGCCTACGGGCTGCCCGCGCCCGGCCAGCCCGGCCTGGCGGATCTGATCGCGCTGCTGCCCGACGAAGGGGTCGATCGCGACGCGCCCAACCTGTGGGCGGACGCCGAGCTGACCTTCAGCACCGATCAGTGCCAGGGCGGCGGCCCCAACGTGGTCGACGACCTGCCCATGGAGGTCGAGGTGGTGGTGGCCCTGCACCCCCGCCAGTACCTGAAGGTGCCCGTCTGCAATCAGGACGAGCGCAACTACGGCAGCTACGTGGTGGTGGACGACAGCGGCGGCATCGCCGTGCTGCGCGACGCCCGCACCGAGCCCTTCACCTTCGGCGACCGCCTGCGCATGAAGGTGCGGGCGCTGATGCAGGCCTTCGGCGACGAGGGCGCCCGCTACATCCTGGTGGCCGAGGTGGAGAAGCTGCCCGTGCCCCTGGTGGACGGCCAGCCCGATCGCCCGGTGCTCTTCGAGCGCATGGGCGAGGCGGACGGCCCCTTCCAGATCGCCGACATCGGCCGGGTGGTGCGGGTGGAGGGCTACGTCATCACCAGCCCCACCAACGACAACTTCAACGACCTGGTGATCAGCTCGCAGCCCATCCCCGAGGGGGGCAGCCGGGCCACCGCCGACGGCGTCTGCCTGGAGCTGTGCAACGGCGCCTGCGGCGCCCGGTGCAGCACCGAAGACAACGCCTACTGCGTGGACACCGTGTGTCCGTCGCTGTGCCAGGCCGAGGGCGCGCGCGTCACCGAGGACCAACTCCCGGTGTGCTGGGCCACGTCCGTGGACGTGGAGCTGGGCCGGCGGGGCTTCTCCGTCGAACGCGGCGCGCACATCGCCATCACCGGGCCGGTGGTGCGCGGCTTCCAACGTCAGAACCAGTGGGTCAACCGCCTGGGCCAGATCGAGCGGCTCGAGAGCGAGGATTAAGCAATGCGTATCGTCTCGCGCGGCCTGAGCGCCGCGGTCATCGGCCTGCTGCTGAGCGGCCCCGCCCTGGCTCAGGATCAAGAGGACGTGGTGGTGGATGAGGTGGTGGAGGGCGGCGATCCCCGCCTGCCCCTGGCCACCGGCGCCCGCTTCCTGGAGGATCCGCTGGAGACGGTGGTGCAGCAGCGCCGCCGCCCCGACGTGGGCAAGCTGTACCTGGGGGTCGTGTCGGCCACCGAGATCCACGCCTACGAGAACCGCGACTACCAGGCGCTGGACGAGTCCACCGATCAGCGGGTCATCGACACCGACGATCGGCGCAACTTCGGGCACACGGACATCGCGGCCACCCTGGCCTACCGCCCGCAGCAGGCCATCCAGCTCGACACCCAGCTCAAGTACGATCTGGTGTGGCGCGACGACGGCCTGGGCCGCACGGCCAACAACCCGGGCGTGTTCAACGTGTTCCGGCTGAGCATGACCTACGCCTTCGTGGAGTCGCAGGACTTCACGCTGAAGGCCACCTTCGGCCGCCAGCCCTTCCAGATCGGCGGCGTGCCCACCGACTACATGCTGAACGGCACCCTGGACGCCATCACCGTGGACGCCGACTTCGGCGCCTTCGGCGGCCTGCGGATCCTGGCCATCGACTTCTTCGCCGGCCACGATCAGCCCGTGTCGGGCTACCAGTACTTCCGTGACGGCAGCGAGACGGTCTTCGGCCTGCGGGGCGAGACGAACACCCTGCGCACCGGCGCGGTGTACGACTACGACCGCAAGTTCAAGGGCGGCGACGCCTTCGGCATGAAGGCCTACTACTTCTACGCCACCGTGGGCGGCGGGCCCATCGACCAGAGCGGCGCCAACATCACCTACGGCGGCACCCTGGGGAACTTCCGCGACCGCGACTACCAGCACATGATGGGGGCGCGGGCGAGCTACAAGATCGACTTCGGTGATACGGGCGCCCTGAACCTGTTCGGCGAGTTCGCCCGCTCGGCGGGCATCGACCGCCGGCCGGTGGTGGAGCGCGACGTGGACACCAGCGGCAACGCCTACGGCGGCGGGGCCGAGCTGAGCGTGCGCGGCGGCAAGCGCAGCAGCTTCTACCTGGAGGCAGACTTCTACCACTTCGACGGCGCCCAGTACGCCAGCGACGGGCTGGAGTTCGAGCGCGGCTTCGTGGGCTTCCGCGGCGCGCGCCTGGGCGGCCTGACCCTGGGTCGGCAGTCGGCCTGGCGGCCCTCGGCCCACCTGGACGCCTTCGGGGTGGATCACACGCCCCAGGACATCAGCCGCTCGGCGGGCACGCAGTTCATCCACGCCGCGGCGGGCACCCGGTTGGGCGACTACAGCCTGCGCTTCGACTTCTGGACCTTCACGGACACCAGCAGCACGTTCCTGGACCTGGACAACATCGACGCCATCGACGATCCGCCCTTCGGCCGCAGCCGCGCCGAGTTCGAGGCGCAGGCGCGGGCGGGCAAGACCCTGGGCCAGGAGTACGACATCGAGCTGTCGCGCCGTTTCGGCGACGGCGAGGACCGCAGCTCGGGCTTCCGGATCTACACCAACTTCAGCGCCTTCCTGCCGGGCGACTACTACGCCACCAAGGTCAACCGGGTGGCGGGCCAGCGGCTGACGGCCCTGGGCGGCGACGCCACCTTCTGGGCGTTCCGCTTCGGCACCATGGTGTCCTTCTGATGGGCCGGCACACCGCGAGCCTCAGCGCCCTGGCGCTCGCGGCCCTGGCCGCGTGCAACACGGTGCCCGAGCCGGACGATCGCGGCGAGTCGGTGGGCTACCGCACCGGCACCGCCGAGGACGACTTCCTGAGCAACGGCGAGCGCGGCAACGTGAACGTCACCGAGGTGAACTGGGCGGGCAGCGTGCGCCTGGACGCCCAGGGCCGGGCGGTGCACGACCCGGGTGACGTGTTCATCGAGCTGCAGAACAAGCACCCCCGGCCCATGCACCTGACGGGCTGGATCCTGACCATCGACTACGGCACCTACGCCGACGGGCGGCACTGGGGGAACACCAGCGGGCTGCGCAGCCGGCGGGAGTTCGTGATTCCGCCGCGGGTGAACGGCGCGCCGGTGGAGCCCAACGGGTTCGTCACCATCGCCGCCCGGGACGGCGGGGCCTTCGGGCGCATCCCCTGCGACGAGGCCCCCGAGGACGTGCGGGTGACCGCCGACGGCACCTGCTTCCTGGCCGACTACTACATTGAAGAGCTGACGCTGCCCCACGGGCCCTTCGAGATCACCCTGCGGGATCTGGACGAGCGCCTCATCGACGGCGGCGGCGACGACCGCAAGCTGCCCTTCGCGGGGGCCTGGGACCTGGTGACCACCCGGTCCATGGAGCGCATCCAACTCATCTTCAACAACCGGGGCAACCGCGACGCGGCGTGGCACACCTACGCGCTGAGCGACTGGAACGACGGCGATCGGGGCATCCTGCACCAGGAGCTGCGGCGCTTCGTGCACCCCGACTACCGGGCGCGCACGTTCGCCAGCCCGGGCATGCCCAACAGCCCGGACTACTCGGGCTTCGTGTCGTCGGGGGACTTCCAATGAGCCGCACCGCGACCCTTCTGGCGGCCCTGGCCCTGCTGCTGGGCGCCTGCGACACCAGCGACCCCCGGCCCGAGGCCTTCGGCGGCGACACCGCCCCGGTGCACACCGAGACGGACTACTTCGAGAAGTTCGAGGCCATCATCGTCAGCCCGGAGGGCACGGGCATCACCGCCGCGGCGCTGGAGCAGCGGGCGGTGAGCCTGGTGGCCGAGGCCGAGGGCGAGATCGTGGCGGCCTTCGCGCGGCTGGAGAGCACGGCCATCGCCGAGGCCCTGGTGGCGGCGAAGGACCGGGGGCTCAGCGTGTTCATCGCCGCCGACACCGACGCCCGGGGCGACGCGGGCTTCGCCGTGCTGCGCGACGGTGGGGTGCCGGTGGTGTTCGGCAACGGGCCCATCACCTGGAGCCCGCAGCCCGGCATGAACGTGCGCCGACTGGGCAGCCAGAACCGCATGACCCACACCATGATCATCGCCGACGGGCTGCGGCTGCTGGCGGTGACGGGCGGGTTTTTCGATCCCACCGACGAGGCCGCGGTGGCGAGCCGCTGGCAGGTGGGCTTCGCCGCGGTGGGCCAGATCTTCTGCAAGGACTTCCGGCACACCCTGCGGCAGCTCGTGGCGGGCACCTTCGCCACCACGCTGACGCTGTTCGGGGCCAGCACCTCGGCGGACGGCAACAACCGCACGGTCTACCCCATCGAGGATGGGGTGGTGGAGGCCTACTACGGGCCCCAGGAGCCGCTGGCCAAGCACATGATCGACGAGATCTACCGGGCGCGGTCGAGCGTGTGGATCGCCAGCCAGACGTTTGCCAACGAGGCCCTGGTGGACGCCCTGCGCTACAAGGTGCGGGCCGGCTTCGACGTGCGCGTGCTGGTGCCCACCTCGGCCCGGGGCGAGGGCTACACCTTCGACGACTACACCGAGCGGGTGGGCCTGGTGCAGGCCCTGGAGACCGCCCTGGCCGCCGACGGGGTGGAGGGTGTCATCCGTGAGAAGGCCGCGCCCATGGGCACGGTGGTGATCCTGGACGCCATCCGCAGCCCCATCAACGGCAGCAAGTACGCGGGTCAGGCGCTCATCTCGAGCCAGCCCCTGTCGAGCACCATCGCCTTCGGGCCCACCGAGCTGCGCGACGGCAGCCTGCCGGGGCGGCCGAGCGATGTGTTCACCGACGGCCACATGGTGGTGCTGCGCGAGAACAACGCCAACCCCGGCACGGGCGACTTCCCGGCGGCGGTGGCGTGGTTCGAGGCCCTGTGGGAGGTGGAGTGATGCGCGGGCGACTGTGGGGCCTGGGGCTGTGCGTGGCCCTGGGGCTGGGCGCGGGCCTGGCGGGCTGCGACACCGAGCTGAGCGCCGCCGACAAGCGGGCGATGGTCACGCCCAAGGTCGAGGCGTACTTCAACTACCCGGGCAGCAACGAGGCCAACGGCATCAACACCACGGCCGATGACATCGTGGTGCAGCTCATCGACCGGTCGCGGCAGACCATCGACTTCGCGGTGATGGGCTTCAGCCAGCGCACGGTGGTGCAGGCGCTGGTGCGGGCGTTCTTCCGCGGGGTGCAGCTACGCTTCGTGGGCGATGCCAAGCACGCCTTCGGCAACGTGCTGGGCTACGACGAGATGGACCGGCTGAACGTGCCGTTCCAGGTGGGCAACCAGAACCACATCATGCACAACAAGTTCTTCGTGTTCGACGGGCGCATCGTCGTCACGGGCACGGGGAACATCACGCCCACCGGCTTCGACCGCAACGACAACAACTGGGTGATCATCGACTCGCCCCAGGTGGCGGCGGACTTCACGGCGGAGTTCAACCAGATGTTCGCCGGGCGCTTCGGCTACGCGAAGCAGCGGCTGGACAACGGCAACCGGTTCCAGGTGGGCGACACGGCGGTGGAGATCCACTTCTCGCCGCAGGAGGACACCGTCGGGCGCATGCTCGAGGCCATCCGCAACGCCACCCACTCGGTGGAGTTCACCATCTTCGCCTTCACCAAGGACCAGGTGGGCGCGGCCTTCATCAGCAAGCACGAGGAGTTCGAGCACTACAACGCGTGCTGTGATCCCGCCCGCGCCATCGACCTGGACGAGGCCGCGCGCGCGGAGTGCAACCTGACCGTGGCCTGCGAGCGGCCCTTCGTGCGCAAGTACGTGCGCGGCGTCATCGACACCAGCCAGCTCCACAGCAACGGCCCGTACCACGAGGCCTACCGCATGCTGATCAACGGGCTGGACCTGCGCATCGACGGCAACGACAACGCCCGCCAGCCCGGCGACTACCAGGCGGGCGGCGGCCGGCTGCATACCAAGACCATGATCATGGACGCCGGCACCGATCACGGGGTGGTGCTGACGGGCAGCTTCAACTGGTCGTCGAGCGCCACCATCAGCAACGACGAGACGCTGATGGTGCTGGACAGCTCGCGCATCGCCCGGGCCTACCACACCTACTTCGATCTGCTGTGGCGCATCGGGAAGAACTTCGGGCGGCAGTGGATCGGCGACGACACGGGCCTGAAGCCGGGCGACGTGGTGTTCAACGAGATCATGTGGGACGGCTGGAACGGCGACTGCCTGCACCGCAGTCAGCCGGGCCTCACCGTGCCCTGCGATGATCCCGAGGCGGGGCAGTTCGATCAGATCGACAACGACGAGTTCATCGAGCTGCTGAACACCACCGATCGGCCCATCGACCTGAGCATGTGGAACATCGCCAACGAGCACGACTTCGCCGTGGGCCTGTACCCGGGCACGGTGATCGGGCCCTACGAGCGGTTCCTGATCCTGGGCCACAACACCGAGCCCTACGACGATCTGCGGCCGCAGTTCCGCGGCGGGGCCTACCAGAACCCCGACTTCGTGATGAACATGGCCAACGACGCCCGCTTCCTGCGGATGAACCTGCGCAACGCCGACTTCGCGCTGCGGCTGGTGGATCCCAAGGGCAACGTCATGGACTACGCCGGTGACGGCGGTCCACCGTTTGCCGGCGGGCGCAGCACCGCCGACGCCACCACGAAGAACTACTCGATGGTGCGCGTGCACTTCGACTGTGCCGAGCAGGCCGACTGCTTCCCCATCCGCGACGGGCGGGACCGGGCGAGCTGGGCCCGCGGCGAGCAGACGGGCGAGAACGTGCGCGAGGCGTACCGCGACCACATCTTCGCCACCCCGGGCGAGGCGAACGACGACGCCGAGGCCTTCCCCGCCGAGGATCCCAACTGGCGCTCGGCCAGCGGCGAGCGGGACGGCACCTACGCCGCGCCGCCGCGGGACTGACGGGCCGCAGAGGCTCAACCGCCGAGGATCCGCCAGACCCCCACCAGCGCGTAGCCGTCCTCCAGCGTCTCGATGACCTCGGCGCCGGCGGGCCCCAGCCGGCCGCGCAGCTTGCGCACCGCCACCCGCAGGCGGTTGTCGTGCTGCAGCGGGTGGTAGTCGTCGATGCCCCAGGCGCGGGCGATGAGCTGCTCCTTGTCCGCCCGACCGCCCAGATCCAGCAGGGCCTCCAGCAGGCCGCGCAGGGTGGCGTGGCGGCTCAGGTCGCCCACCACCTCGGGGCCGCACCAGACCACCCCACGGGCCTGGTCCAGGCCCCACCCGGGCGCCCACGCCTCGGGGCCCGTGACCCCGTCGGCGCGCTGCCAGCCGGGCAGGGCCGTGGCCTCGAAGGCGGCGGCCTCCAGCGGATCCAGCGGGCCGTCGGCGCCCAGCCACCAGCGGGCCCAGCGGCAGCGGGTGCGCGCGCCGGCGCGGTCGGCAGCCCATGCCTCGAGCTGCTCAGGCGGCGCCAGGCGGCCCTGGGCGAAGAACGCGGCCTCCTCGGCCAGCCGTGGCAGCCGCAGCGTGGCGGCGACGGCGGCCACCGCGGCGGCGGTGCGGGCCAGGTGATCGGCGTCACCGCGGGCGAAGGCGGTCCACAGGCGCAGCCGGTGGATGTCGAGCTGCTGCAGGGTGTGGCCGCCTGGCTCCAGCAGGCCCCACGCGGCGTCCAGGGCGGCGTCGGCGGCCTCTGCGGCGCCGGCGGCCAGGCGGGCGGTGGCGTGGGCCAGGGTGACCAGTGCCTGGTGCTCCCGCGGGGTGGCCGCCAGGGCGGGGTCGTCCAGGGGCGGGGCCGCGAGCGCGTGGCCCCAGCGGGCGGCGTGGCGGGCGCGCGTGAGGTCGCGGTTGGTGGCCATGAGGCCGGTGGGCACCTCGGCGGGCTGGGGCGGGCCCAGGGCCTCGGGGGGGCGGGCCTCGTTCAGGGCGACCCGCGCCAGGAGCTGATCGGCAAAGGCGCGCACGTCGGCGGCCATGCCGGGGCCCATGCGGTCGCAGTCGTGGGCCAGGGCGCGCACCGTGGCCTCGAAGTCGGCGGGGGCGCCCTGCCACTCGTCGGCCACCACCTGCGAGGCGCGCACGAACAGCAGCCGCGCAGCGGGGATGTGCCCGGCGCGCTCCAGGCGATCGGCGATGGCCCGGGCGCGGTCGAAGGCGGCCCGCTGGGCGAAGGCGTTGGCGGCCATCTCCAGGGTGATGCGGCCCGACAGGGCGTCGCCGGCCCGGTCGGCCCGGGTGGCCAGCAGGCCCTCCAGCACCCGCTCGGCGTCGCGCAGGCGCTGGCCCATGAGGTACAGCCGGGCCATGCCCAGCCAGCCGCGCAGGGCCAGGGCGGGGGACAGGCCGCCGGCGCCCAGCAGGGCCTCCACCCGGGCCGCGGCGGCGTCGCCGTCGCCGGTGAGGGCGGCCACCTCGGCCTCCAGGAGCGCGGCCTCGACGGCGACGGCGCCGGCCCGTTCCTCCAGGGCGGCGCAGTGGGTGAGCGCGTCGGCGAAGCGCCCCTGGCCGAAGCGACCGCGCGCGGCCTCCAGCCGCGCCAGGTCGCGGCCGCGGGGGGTGGGGGCCTGGGACAGGGCCACGGCGGCGGCGGCCACCGCCCCTTCGCCGTCGCCGGCCTGACGGGCCACGCGCGCGCTCAGCAAGTGCCCCAGCCAGCTCCGGGCCTCGCCGACCACGGCGTCGCGGGCGGCGGGGTCACCCCACTCCCGAGCGCACCAGCGGTGCCAGTCGGCCAGCTCGGCGTGGGCGGCGAGGGCGGCGGGGGCGGCCTCCAGCAGGCGGAAGGCGTCCCCGGCCAGGCCGCGCTCGCACAGGGCGTGGCCCACCCGGGTCAGCAGGGCCTGCGCGGCGGCGCCGTGGCCGTGGATCAGCCACAGGCGCAGGGCCTCCAGGTGGGCGTCGTCGTGGGCCGGCAGCGCGGCCAGCCGCTGCGCCAGGGCGTGGGCCTCGGCGGGGTCGGTGGGCGCGGGCGGCGGGCGGCGCAGGGCCACGGCGTCGCCGGCCCGGGCCAGCTCGCCGGCGTGGTCCAGGGCGCGCAGATCGGGGCTGTCAGGGGCCAGGCCCAGGGCGGCCAGCATGGGGCCGTCGGCGGGGCGGCGCAGCCAGGCGAGCCGGGCCCGGGTGGCCGCCAGGGCGTCGTCGTCCACCGCGGGCAGCGGGGGGGGCGGGGTGGTGGCGGCCTGCGGCGCCAGGCGCAGGGCGGGAGCGGCCTGGACCAACCCGGCAGGGGCGACGCGGGCGGTGAGGATCCAACGGCTGACCTGGGCGTAGCGGGCCAGATCAGACAACAGGGCCAGATCGGGGGCGCCCAGGGTGTCCACGTCGTCCACCACCACCAACCAGCGGCCGGCGTCGGCCAGGTCGATGAGCGCGGCGCGGGCGGCGGCCGCGTCGATGGCCAGCGGCCCCCAGTCGGGCGAGGGCAGGTCGCCCAGGGCCAGGATGCGCCGCAGGCGGGCTTCGAGCGGCTCGGCGCCCAGGGCGGCGGCGCCCACGTGGGCGGCGTGCTCGGGGTGGCCGCCGTCGGCGCGCCAGCGGGCGGCGGCGGCCAGGGCCAGGGCGCTCTTGCCGCTCTGGGGCGGGCCGTGCAGCAGGGCCACCGGCCCTTGGGCCAGCCAGCCGGTGACTGTGGCCAGCTCGGGGCCTCGATCACGAAAGCCCGGCGGCGGGTTTGGCAGGCGGAACGCCAACGGCAGCAGCGATTTCCCGGAGGGGGCGGGGGCCGGGACATCACGGGACATCAGCTCCACCTCAATACGCGGCGGCCGGGCGGCGTTCAGGGGGCGCATCCAGCGAGGTGACCCCGGGCAAAGGGGCCCGGTCAGCCCGCGGAACGAAGCCACAAAGGAGCCATACGATGCGTGATCTCAACGAGCAGGTGAAGTGCGCCCGGACCCTGACCCCCACCGGCCTGGCCTTGGCCGTGGCCCTGTTCGCCGGCTGCGCGCCGGGCGGCGGCAGCGGCGGCAACGGGGGCAGCGGCGGCAGTGCGGGGGGCGCGGGCGGCGCGGGCGGCGGGGGCAGCGCGCCGGTGAGCTGCCGGGCCGACGCCGAGTGCGGGGCCGACGCCTACTGCGACCTCAGCGCGGCGGCGAAGTCGGGCGCCGCGCCGGCCGGGGGCGCCTTCAAGGACGGTGGTGCCTTCGAGTGTTTCGATGACTGCGTGTTCGACTGCGACGTGAACGACCTGGCGTGCGAGGCGGCCTGCGCCGATGAGTGCGGCCTGAACACGCTGCCCTGCGGCCAGCTCTGCGACGAGCTGTGCCAGGGCGACGCCGGGTGCGTCGCCGAGTGCGTGCCAGCCTGCGAAGCGGACCGGGCCGGCCAGCCGGGCGGGGGCGAGCAGCCGGGCGGGGGCGAGCAGCCGGGCGGGGGCGAGCAGCCGGGCGGGGGCGAGCAGCCGGGCGGCGAATTGCCCAACAACTGCGACGACTTGTGCGCGGCGCAGTGCGGCGGGCAGGCGCCCTGTGAGCAGGCGTGCGTGATGGCCTGCGAGGCCGAGGCGAGCGGCGGCGGCAACGGCGGCGGCAGCGCGGGCGGTGGGAACGCGGGCGGTGGCAACGGCGGCGGCGCGGCGCCCAGCGGCGTCTGCCGGCCCCGGCCGGCGGGCGGGGGGCAGCAGCCCGAGCCCGAGCCCGAGCAGCCCGCCGCCATGAGTTGGGGTGGCACCTGGTCGTTCCAGGTGGCCTACACCGCGGAGTGCTCGTGGTCGGTGCGCGACATGCCGCCCGCCGCCCAGGACTACCGGGTGACCGGGGTGCTGACCGCCGACGGCGGGGCGGTGACGGCCAGCTTCAACGGCGACAACTACATCATGACCGGCACGGGCAACGCCGAGCGGCTGCTGCTGTCGGGCGCCTTCCCGGGCCGCGATCACAACGGCGACGTGGCCAGCATCGTCGAGCGGGACAACACGGTGGAGATCACCATCACCGAGATCGTCGACGCGAACACGGTGCGCGGGACCCTCAGCGGGCGCTACGACACCACGGGCGGCATCGGCTGCACCATCGCCGCCGGCGGCACGGTGGAGATGACCCGCTGAGGTCACCCCCAAGCCCCCTGGCGATCAGCGTTTCCTCCCACCCGAACCACCTGGCGAACGCCGCCGCCGCCCATCGGCCCCACAACGCCTCGATCTTCAACTTCTCCCACCCCCTTCGAATTGCCGCGACGGAGCGGGCGCCGGGCTGGCCGGCGATGGGGCGCCCGCAGCCCCCTGGGTGCGGCGAAGCCGCGGCCAGGGGGCGAGGATTTGCCCCTGAGCTGGCCAGCCCGGCGCTCGCGGTGAGCGGCCACCCGCAGCCGAAGGGGTAGACCGGCGCCAGCCGGTCTACCCCGACACCCACACGGCCCGTCCCCACCTGGCCATCAGCCGCCCGAACCGACCTGAACCACCCAAGCCACCGCAGACCCTCACGGCGTGGGCAGCAGCCGCCCCGTGAGGTGATCAAGGGCGGCCTGCCCGATGGCCACATCGGCCCGGGCCTGGGCCACCCGCAGGGCCGCCGCCCGGCGGTCCTGCTCGGCCACCACCCACGCCAGCGCGGTGTCGGCGCCGGCCTGGTGGCGGGCCCGCGCCGCCTCGGCGCTCTCGGCGGCCACCGCCGCCGTGGCCGTGGCCGCGGCGAGCTGGGCCTGGGCCGCCGCCACTCCCTCGAGCTGCTGCACCGCCTGGGCCTCGGCCGCCTCGCGGGCCTGCTGCAGACGGGCGCGGGCGGCCCGCTCGGCCAGGCGGGCGCGCTCGGCCTCGGCGGCCCGCCCCGTACCCACCACCGGCAGGCTCAGGCTCAGGCCCACGTACCCACTGAGCGCCTCGCCGGTGGCGGTCATGCCCACCGCGTCGCCCAGCGACTGATCGCCCAGGCCGGCGGCGCTCACCCAGGCGCTGGCGTCCAGCGCGGGCAGGGCCTGGTTCGCCGCGGCGTCCGCCTGGATGCGGGCCTGCTCGACGGCGGCGGCCAGCTCGGCCAGATCGGGCGCCGCGGCGCGGGCCTCGGCGGCCACGGTGGCGGCCGGCGGTAGCTCCGGGGGCAGGGGCGGGGCCTCGGCGGCGATGGCCACCGGGGCGGCGGCGTCGCCCTCGATGAGCCGGGCCAGGGCCACCGTGCGCTGCCGGGCGAGGCTGCGGGCGCTGGCCAGGGCCTCGCGCACCTGGGCCACCTGGGTGCGCAGGGGCAGGGTGTCGGTGGGGGGCAGGGCGCCGGCGTCCACCCGCTGGCGGGTCTCGTCGAGCTGCCGCTCGGCCACGGCCAGGGCAGCCACCTGGATGGCCTGGGCCGCCTGCGCCGCCCAGAGCTGCCACCAGGCGGTGCGCACGTCACGGGCCAGGGCGCTGGCGGTGCGCAGGCGGGCACGCTCGGCGGCGGTGCGGGCTTGGCCGGCAACCCCCAGCGCGGCCTCGCCGGCCGCGCGCCCGAAGCCCCGCAGCAGGGGCTGGGTGAGTCGCAGGGTGAGGTTGAGGCCGTAGGTGGGGCCCACGGTCACGCGCTGGGCCAGGAAGGGCTGCACCACGTCGCGGGCGGCGGTGTTGAAGCCCAGCTCGGCGCTCACGGTGGTGCCGACGGCGAAGGGCTTGCTCAGGGCGAGCCGCCCCGTGAGGTCGTGGCCCATGGCCAGGTTGATGCCGTCGCCGCCCAGGCTGGGGGTGGTGCTGCGGGTGTAGCCCACCTCGGCGGTGAGGGTGGGCACGAAGCCGTGGGCCTCGCGCACCACGGCCTGCTGGGCCTGCTCGGCGGCCAGCAGCGCGGCGCGCAGGCCGGGGTCGCGCTCGGCGGCCCGGACCACGGCGTCGTCGGGCCCCAGGGGGGCGGCTGCCACGGGCGCAGCGAGGCAGAAGCAGGTCAGGGCCAGCCACGACGGGCGGGCCACGCTGGACAGACGGCGGCTACTCATGGCGCAACGCCTCGATGGGGTCCAGGTGGGCGGCCTTGCGGGCGGGGACGTAGCCGAACACCACGCCCACGCCGGCCGAGAACACGAAGGCGAGCAGGCTCACGTTGGGCACGAAGACGTAGGGCAGGCCCAGCTTGCTCGTGGCCAGGTACGAGCCGCCGACGCCGAGCCCGATGCCGATCAGGCCGCCCAGCGTGGACAGCAGCGCAGCCTCCACCAGGAACTGGCGCATCACCTCGGCGCCCCGGGCGCCCACGGCCATGCGCACGCCGATCTCGCGGGTCCGCTCGGTGACCGACACCAGCATGATGTTCATGATCCCGATGCCGCCCACCAGCAGGCTCACGGCGGCGATGCCCCCCAGCAGGGTGGTCAGCACGTCGTTCGACTGGTTCACCCGGGCGGCGATCTCCTTCATGTCGCGCACGGCGAAGTCGTCGGCCTGGCCGGGCCCGATGCGGCGGCGCTCGCGGAGCAGGGCCTCGATGTCGGCCTGGGCCTGGGCGGTGCGGCCGTCGTTGGCCGAGACGAACACCATCGGCACGTGCGTGTTGCCCGCCAGGCGGCGCTGCACCGTGCGGATGGGCATGGCGATGAAGTCGTCGGGATCGTCGCCCATCATCGACTGCTTGCTCTGCAGCACGCCGATGACCTCGCACGACACGGCCCCCACCCGCAGGCGCTCGCCCAGGGGCGGCTGCCCGGCGAACAGCTCCTTGTTCACGGTGGCGCCCAGCACGCACACCGGGGCGGCGCCGTTGAGCTCGAAGGCCTCGAAGGGGCGCCCCTGGGCCAGGGGCCAGTCGCGCACGGTGAAGAAGGCGTTGTCGGTGCCGGTGATCTTGGTGGGCCAGTTGCGGTTGCCCCAGACGGCCAGGCCGCTGGCGCCTGCGGTGGGGGCCACGGTCACGCCGGGCACCTCGCGGCGCAGGGCGGCCACGTCGTCCAGATCGAAGGGCTGGGCGTCGCCGCGGGCGCCGTGAGGGCCCGGGCCGCCGGCGCCGGGGTGCACCATCAGCAGGTTCTGGCCCAGGCTGGCGATCTGCTCGGTGACCGACTTCTTCGCGGCCTCGCCGAGCTGCACCATGCCGATCACGGCGCCCACGCCGATGACCACGCCCAACATGGTCAGCAGCGACCGCAGCGGGTTGCGGGCGATGGCCTGCAGGGCCATGGCCACGGTCTGGGCGATCACGCCAGCACCTCGGCGGGCGGGCCGTCCCGCTGGACCAGGCCGTCGCTGAACCACAGCACCCGCTGGGCGAAGGCGGCGGCCTCGGCCTCGTGGGTCACCATGACCACCGTGATCCCGCGCTCGCGGTTCAGACGCTGCAGCAGGCCCAGCAGCTCGGCGCTGCGGGCGCTGTCGAGGTTGCCGGTGGGCTCGTCGGCGAGCACCACGTCGGGGTGGGTCACCAGGGCGCGGGCCACGGCCACCCGCTGCTGCTGCCCACCCGAGAGCTGGGCGGGGCCGTGGTGGGCGCGATCGGCCAGCCCCACCAGATCCAGCATCTCCAGCGCCCGGCGCAGCCGCTCGCGGCGGGGCACCCGCTGGTAGATCAGGGGCAGCATGACGTTGTCCAGCGCGCTGGTGCGGGGCAGCAGGTTGAAGCTCTGGAACACAAAACCCAGGTAGTGCCGGCGCAGCAGGGCGAGCTGGTCGCGGTCGCAGCGGCCCACGTCCACGTCGCGGAAGCGGTACTGGCCGGCGGTGGGGCGGTCCAGGGCGCCCAGCACGTTCATGCAGGTGCTCTTGCCCGAGCCGCTGGCGCCCATGACGGCCACGAACTCGCCGGCCTGGATCGTGAAGCTGACGCCCGCCAGCGCGCGCACCTCGGTGCTGCCCTGGCCGTAGATCCGGGTCACGTCGCGCAGGGCGATGAGCGGGGCGCTCATGACGGGCCCCCGGCGGTGCGGTCGGCGCCCGCGCTGTCCAGCCCGGTGATCACCGCCTGGCCGGCCTGCAACGGGCCCCCCGTCACCTGGGTCCAGGTGCCGTCCGTCACGCCCGTCTCGACGGGCACCGGGCGGGGCGCGCCGTCCTCCAGCACCCACACCTGCGGGCCCTTGGGGCGGGCCTTCGCGGCGGCGCCCGCGCTCTGCCGCTTGGGCCGGCCGGTGCCCAGCAACCCCGGCGGGCCCGGCGGGCCGCCCATGCGCGGCGCCTGCGCCTGAGGTGGCGTGAAGCGCAGCGCCGCGTTGGGCACCCGCAGCGCGTCATCCACCTTCTGGGCGGTGATGTGCGCCGTGGCGGTCATGCCGGGCCGCAGCCGCAGCTCGGGGTTCGCCACGGCGACCTGCACCTCGTAGGTCACCACGTTCTGGCTGGTGGTGGGCGCGAAGCGCACGCTGGACACCTGGCCGGCGAAGGTCAGGCCGGGCCACGCATCGACGGTGAACTGGGCCGCCTGGCCCGTGGCCACCCGCCCGACGTCGGCCTCGTCCACCGCCAGCTCCAGGCGCATGCGGCGCAGATCCTCGGCCACGGTGAACAGCACGGGGGTCTGCAGCGAGGCCGCCACGGCGTTGCCCGGCTCGACGCTGCGGGTGAGCACGATGCCGTCGATGGGCGCCTTGATCTCGGCCTTCTCCAGATCGGTGCGCACCTGATCCACCTTCGCGCGGGCCAGCCGCTCCTGGGCCTGGGCGCTCGCGTGGGCGGCCTTGGCCCGGGCGTGGGCGGCGACGGCCTGCTCCAGCCCCTGGGCGGCGGCCAGGCCCCGGTCGGTGAGGGTCCGCGCCCGCGCGAGGGCCAGGCGGGCCTCGTCCTGGGTGGCCTTGGCCTGCTGCCGGGCGGCGCGGGCGGCGGCGAGCTGGGCCTCGGCCTGCTCGAGCTGAGTGCGCAGCGGCTCGGGATCCAGGCGCGCCATCACCTGCCCGGCGGTCACCCGGTCGTTCGCGTCGACGGCCACCGCCACCACGCGGCCCGAGATCTCGGCGCCCACCTCCACCGTGCGCACGGGCTGGAGCGAGCCGGTGGCCACCACCTGCACCGCGATGATCCCGGGCTCGACGGGCGCGGTGCGGTAGCGCACGGGGGTGGGCGGGGCGGCGCCGCGCTGCCAGGCCCACGCGATGCCGCCTGCCGCGGTGGCCAGCACCAGCAAGGCCCCCAGGCGGCGGCGCCAGCGGCCGCGCCCATCCAGGCCCAGGCGGCGGCGCACGTCGGCGGCCGGATCGGCGGTCGGGTCGGTGGGGGGGCGGGGGGCGGCAAGCTCGGCCATGATCGGCTCCCATCGGTCGCGGCGAGGGGGGTCCGCGACGGTTCCATCATCGGGGCCGCGCCGGCGGCGTTCCTGGGGGTTTGCGTGCCCGTTTCGTATCCGCCTGGGCGGCCCCGCCGGGCCTGCGGTGACAGACCGATACACAAGCCCCACGGGCCCCGGGGCCGGGCTGGGCTACAGTGCAGCCATGCGCGCCGACCGCCCCCGCCTGCTGCTCGTGGAGGACGACCCCCGCCTGGCCGAGCTGGTGCGCGAGTACCTGACCCAGCAGGGGTTCGCCGTCGCCCACGAGGCCCGCGGCGATCGCGCCGTCGAGCGAATCCTGGCCGAGCCCCCCGACCTGGTGATCCTCGACCTCATGCTGCCCGGCCTGGACGGCCTGTCGGTGTGCCGCCAGATCCGGCCCCGCTACACCGGCGGCGTGCTCATGCTCACCGCCCGCGGCGACGAGGTGGACGAGGTGGTGGGCCTGGAGGTGGGCGCCGACGACTACCTGGCCAAGCCCGTGCGCCCGCGGCTGCTGCTGGCCCACGTGAACGCCCTGCTGCGGCGGGTGAGCGCGCCGCCGGATCCGGCGGTGGATCAGCGGCTGGGGGTGGGCGACCTGGTGATCGACGCGGGGGCCCGGTCGGTGACCGTGGCGGGTGCGCCCGTTTCGCTCACCACCGCCGAGTTCGACCTGCTGTGGTTCCTGGCCGAGCGCGCTGGCGAGGTGGTGGCCCGCGAGGTCATCTACCCGGCCCTGCGCGGCATTGAGTACGACGGCCTGGACCGGTCGATGGACCTGCGCGTGGCGCGGCTGCGCCGCAAGCTGGGCGATGACGCCCAGGATCCCCGCCGGCTGAAGTCGGTGCGCGGGGTGGGCTACCTGCTGGCGCGCGACCCATGACCCGCCGGCTGGTGCTGAGCGTGGCCCTGGCCATCGCGGGGGCCATCGTCCTGGCGGCCTTCTGGCAGCGCTGGGCCTTCCACACCTTCGTGGTGGACCCCGAGCTCGAGCAGGGCGAGCTGACCCGCGGGCGCGTGGGCAACCTGGCCGGGCGGGTGGCCCGGGCGGCGGCGCAGGGGCTGGAACCGGCGGCCGTGGGCGCCGCGGTCCACGCGCCGGGCCAGGCCGCTCAGGCGCCGCCCGCCGACGCCCCCATGCGCCTGCGCACCCACGGGGTGACGCTGCACATCGAGCAGCCCACGCCAGCGGCCCTGTGGATCACCGCCGTGGACGGGGCGCGCGTCGTGCGCGTGGGCCCCATCCCGCTGGACGGGCGCCCGGACGCGCTGTGGTGGATCCTGGGTACGGTGGCGTTGGTGGTGGGCCTGCTGGCGGCCCTGCTGGTGGCGGTGCCGCTGGCCCGCAGCCTGGATCGCCTGGCCGCGGCCGCCCGGCGCATCGCGGGTGGCGATCTGAGCGCGCGGGCGGCGGTGCGCCGGGGCCCCGTGCGCACGCTGGCCGACGACTTCAACGCCATGGCCGCGCACAACCAGCGCCTGGTGGAGAGCCAGGAGCACCTGCTGCAGGCCGTGTCCCACGAGCTGCGCACCCCCTGCGCCCGCATCCGCTTCGCCATCGAGATGTTGGAGACCGACGCCGAGCCCGGCCAGCGGGCCCGACGCGTGGCGGGCATCGACCAGGATCTGGATGAGCTGGAAGGCCTGGTGGACGAGCTGCTGACCTACGCCCGCGCCCGGGCCGCCGGGGTCACCGCCGAGCGGGCGCCCTTGCCCGTGGCCGACGAGCTCGCGCGGCTGGTGGCGGATGTAGGCGGCCGCCGCGCCGGGGTGGCCGTCACCGTCGGCCCCGTGTCGCCGGCGCTGGTGGTCCACGCCGAGGCCCGCACCTTCCGCCGGGCCCTGCGCAACCTGCTGTTGAACGCCGTGCGCTACGCCGAGGGCGCGGTGGTGGTGCACGCCCACGCCGAGGCCGACGGGGTGTGCATCACCGTGGCCGACGACGGCCCCGGCATCCCCGCCGCGGATCGCGAGCGGGTGTTCGAGCCCTTCACTCGCCTGGATCCCAGCCGCAGCCGTGCCGGCGGCGGCGTGGGCCTGGGCCTGGCCATCGTGCGCCGGATCCTGCAGCTACACGGCGGCCGCGCCTGGGTGGAGGCCGACGCCACGCTGGGCGGCGCCCGCGTGGTGACCCGCTGGCCGGCGGGCGGCGCTACAGGAAGCGCCTCCACACCGGGTGGGTGAGGGTCAGCGCCTTGAACACCAGGGCCGGGCCGCGCTTCTTGCGGCTCCACAGGAACTCGAACTGGCCGTTGAGGAAGGTGGGGCTCAGGAACGAGTCGGCCACCCGCACGGACTCCTCGGCGTTCACGGCGATGAGCTCCTCGGCGGTGGCGCCGGCGCGGTAGCTGCGGGCGCGGCCCTCGGCGATCCAGCCCTCGGCGATGGCCTGGGCGCGGTCCAGGAGCGCGCCGGGGGCCACCACCTCCTGGGCCAGCCCGATCTCGGCGGCCTCGGCGCCGGTGGGCACCCAGCCCTCGGCGCCCAGCATGCGCTCGGCGGCCTCGGCGCCCATCAGCCGCGCGAAGTACACGCTGGAGCAGCCCTCGCGGGCCACGCCCAGCTTGGCGAAGGGGGTCGAGAAGGTGGCCGCCTCGGACGCGATGAGCCCGTCGCACAGGGTGGCCGAGGTGACGCTGGCGCCGATGGCCGGGCCGTTCACCGCCACCAGGATCGGCTTGGGGAACTCGATGAAGCGCCGGAACAGGGCCTCGTTGTGCTCGACGATGAAGGCGTGCAGGGCCTTCGGGGCCTGCAGCTTGATGGTGCCGCCCAGGTTCACGCCGGCGCTGTAGTAGTCGCCGGCGCCGGTGAGGATCACCGCCTTCACGCTGGCGTCCGCGGCCGCGGCGGCGAGGGCTTCGGCCTTGGCGCGCATCATGGCCTCGGTCCAGCCGTTCAGCCGCCGGGGCAGGTTCATGGTGAGCGTGCGCACGCCGTTCACGTCGCGGATCAGCACCAAGGGCTCGGCGCTCATGGCAGGCCTCCTGTGGGTTCGGCGGCAGGGTGCCGCTACGGCTTGCGCAGGTCCAGGCCCCCGGTCAGCGCGTAGCTCACGAAGTCGTCGAAGGCGGTCACCCGGATGGCGAAGGGGCCGTCCCCGGTGACGCGGTGGCCCCCGTCGCCCAGGGGCAGGTGCAGGAACACCCGCGCCGTGCCGGGGATGGGCGCGGCGCCCGCCAGATCCACCGGCTCGCCGTCGAGCGCCAGGGCGGTGTCGGCGGCGGCCACCACGGTCAAGAAGTCCAGAGCGTAAGTGCCGGGCACGAGGAAGGCGTAGTCCCGGCGGAGCTGCCGGTCGGGGGGCACCAGGAACAGGCTGGGGTCGCCCGCGCGGGTGCCGAAGGGGCTGTCGGCCTGCACCAGATCCTGGCCGCCCAGCAGGCCCACCACCAGCAGGGGTTCGTCGGCCACCACCCCCAGGGGGGCCGCCGTGGCCAGCTCGCAGGGCCCGTCCAGGCGCAGGGTGGTGGGTCCCGTGGCCAGGGCGTGGCAGTCGGTCAGGCCCGCGTCGGCCAGGGGCCGCGGCTCGCCCAGCTCCGCCAGCGGTCGGCTCAGGGTCACCGTGGTGCCCTCCACCTCGGGCACCAGCCGCCACCACACCTGCTGGTCGAGCCCCGAGCGCCCGCGGGGCGGCGGCGGCACCAGGGCGTAGCGGCGGCCCCAGGCGTCCACGGGCGGCACCTGCTCCTCCAGGTGGTCGCAGAAGCCCACGCCGTGGGGCACGAAGCTGCACAGGTGGCTGGCGAACACCGCCACCGGCCGGTCGGCCTCTACCCGCGCGCCGGTGGGATCGCCCGGCGCCCCGTCCTCCACATGGGCCAGCCACACCTCGCCCGGGGCCAGGGCCAGGCGCAGGCGGCCGTCATCCAGGGCCAGGGTCCGCCCGGTCTCGTCGCGGCGGATGCGGGCGCCGTCCGGCAGGGTCAGGGTCACGGTCGCGCCCTGGGGCGCGGCCACCGCCACGGTGGCCGGCGCGGCTACACCCTCGAAGAAGAACACGGGCGCCCCGGCCACGCGGTGGTCCAGGCCCAGCGCGGCCTCGGGGAACAGCAGGCTGGCGTCGTTGCTGAAGCTGAAATTGCAGCAGAAGGGCGCGAACTGATAGGCGGCCACCGGCCCATCGGTGAGCACGCGCCAGCCCAGCGGGAAGGCCCCTGAGCGGGCCACGGTCCCGGCGTCGGCCGCGGGCAGCAGGAGGGTCGCCGTCCCGCCCGGGGGCACCGCCAGGCCGTCGGCCCGGGCCACGGCCGCGGCCACCACCCGGCCCGCGGCGTCGCGCACCTCGGAGCGGACGGTCTGGGGTCCGTACAGGTCGAAGGCGGGCTCGGGCACCAGCGGGTCGTCCGCCAGCGTCACCGCGTGCTCGGCCACCAGCGCGCCGAGCTGGCCGGTGGGATCCAGCGCTGTGATCGCCACGGGCTGCTCGCCCGGGTTGGTGAGCACCAGGCCCACCGGGGTGCCCGGGGTGTAGCGCTCGGCGAAGTTGGGCAGGGGCACGGCGGTGAAGGCGCAGCCCAGGTAGCTGCCCGCCTCGGCGGCGTCGGCACAGGCTGCGGGCTCGCAGGCCCCGGCGCGGCAGCGCAGCCCCGCGGGGCACGGGGCCAGCGGCCGCCACGCGGGGCCGGCGGGATCGCAGGCGGCGGGGGCGTCGGCGGCCAGGCACACCCGGTCCCCCTCGGCGCAGCCGCGGGGATCGGGGCGGCACGCGGCGTCCTGGCAGATCTCGCCCACCCCGCAGGCGCCGGGCCGCCAGCGGCCACCCCGGCAGCGCTCGATCACCGTGGGATCCTCGGGCCCGCAGCGCAGGGCCTCCTCGGCGCACTCGGCGGAGCTGTCGATGATCCCCAGATCCACCGGCCCCTCGTCGGGGGGCGGCGCGGCGTCGTAGCGGGCGTCGCGCGGGGGGCTGAAGTCCAGGGGGGGCCCGTCCGGGGCCGGGGCGTCGGGCGGCTCGCCGTCCACCAGCCGCCCCACGAAGGCCTCGCGGGCGGCGTCCACCGGCGCGGTGCTGGGATCCTCGCAGCCGCAGAGGGCCGCGAGCACCGCCAGCGCCCGCCCTGCGGTCATCAGTCTTCGATCCAGAAGGCGAACTGCACTTCGTCGGTCACGTCGCCGCAGGTCAGCGCGAAGCTGACCGTCCACAGCCCGCGCATGAACAGGTCGATGGGGCTCGCCTGGTAGGCGCCGTCGCCCACCTCGCTCACCGTGGGCGGCGTATTCGCGCCGTGGCCATGATCGGGCATGAAGGGGGTGACCGTGACGGCGCAGCCGGCCTGCGGGCCCTGGCCGTCCATCACCGTGAAGGCCCAGGTGTGCTGGGTGCGCGTCAGCGGATCGGGATCCGAGGTGTCCAAGCGCACCATCAGGCCCTGGGCGCCCATCTTCATCAAACCGGGCTGCCAGGCGTCGGCTTGCACGCCGCCGCTGCCGCCCCCGCCGTCGGCCAGGTGCCCGTGGCCCCCCGCGCCGCCGGCCCCGCCGCCGCCCTCGCTGGAGTCGTCGTCACAGCCCCACAGGGCCAGGCTGAAGAGTGCTGCCGCCGCCCACCTGCGCATGGATCCTCCCGTCGTCATGGGGGGAGCCTACCGCGGGTGCGCCACCTGCTCCACCAGCCCCAGCAGCTCGACCCAGTACAGGGCGTCCTGGGGGCAATCGTTGTGGCCGCAGTCGCGGGCCACCAGCCGCCCCTTGGCCGCCTGGGCCAGCCGCTGCCCATGGGTGAAGGGCACCACCCCGTCGGCCCGACCGTGGAGCACCAGCGTGGGCACCGGGTGGGCCTGCACGGCGGCCAGGGTGTCCAACGGATCCAGCACCGCGAAGCCCGGCACGCGGAACTGCGCGGCCATGGCCCGGGCGCTGGCGAAGGTGCTCTCCAGGATCAGCCCGCGGGCCGGCCGAACGGCGTGCAGGGCGCCCAGCACCCCGCCGCCCAGGCTGCGACCGTGGTAGACGATCTGGAAGCGGTTCACCTCGGGCCGCCGGGCCGCCTGATCCACGAAGGCCTGCAGATCGGCCACCAGCCCGGCCTGGGTGGGGGCGCCGCCGCTGCGCCCGTAGCCGCGGTACTCCAGGGTGGCCACGCTGACGCCGCGCTCGGCGTAGCCAGCCAGCCAGCCGAGCTGCTCGTGGGCCAGCTCGCCGTTGCCGTGGGCGTACACCACCAGGGGGCCGGGGTGCTCGGCGTCGCAGCCCAGGCCCGGCCGGAACCAGCCCTCGCTCAGGCCGTCGGGGTGGGTCACGTCCAGGGGGAGCCACCCGGCGGGGGCCGGCCGCCGGGGATCGACGGCCAGGCGGGTGCCGGGGAAGAGCACGGCGCGCTGGGCGGCGAAGAGCAGGCCGCACCAGCCCAGGTAGCCCCCGGCCAGCAAGGCCACGGCGCGGGCGGTCCAGCGGATCCAGGGGGCGGCGTCGGCGGTCAGGCCCACCGCCCACCCCAGGCCCAGCCAGCCGACGAGGACGGCGGCCAGGGCAGGCAGCCAGAGCATCAGGCGGGGCCGCCCTCGTCGGGCTGGGCAGCCTCGGGGGTCGCCTCATCCTCGAACTCGGGCGGGTGCAGCAGCATGTAGCCGGCGCCCACGCCCAGGTACATCACCAGCAGGCCCAGCATGTACTCGGGGAACAGCCGCAGCGGGACCAGGATGTACACCGCCGCGATGTTCGCGATCTGGAACAGGTTGAAGGCCTTGTTCTTGCGGGGCTTCAGCTTGGGCAGCTTCACGTTGCTGACCATGGCCATGCCGCCGACCAGCATGATGCCCGGCCAGGCCTTCAGGTAGGCCTCGGGCAGCCCATAGCCGTCCCACACCAGGTACAGGGCCGCCACCAGGGCGCCCATGAAGGTGGTGGGGATGCCGTAGAAGATCTTGTCGCCGCCGGGGGGCTCGCTGATGTTGAAGCGGGCCAGGCGCATGCCGGTGGCCACCACGTAGAAGCCCACGCCGGCCAGCATGAGCATCTTGTTCAGCGGCAGCTCGGACACCCCCAGCCGGGTGTAGGCCAGCGCCCCGGGGGCGATGCCGAACACCACGAAGTCGGCGAAGCTGTCGAACTGCACCCCGAACTCGGAGCTGGCGTTCATGAGCCGGGCCGAGGAGCCGTCGAGCTTGTCGAGCAGCACCCCCCAGCAGATCATCCAGGCCGCCAGCCGGAACTGCTCGGCGCCGTCCAGGCCCCGCAGCTCGTTGGCGTACCCGGTCATGCTCATGACCACCGAGGCGAGCCCGAACAGCATCGACAGCGCCGTGAAGCTGTTGGGGACGAAGTATTTGGGATGTACGCGCATGGCCGCGCATCTTGGTCATTTGGCGGGCCGCCGGCAAGCGCGGGCTGTCTGCTATCCTCCCGGCGCCCCCCTCACCCAGGAGCCCCCCATGGCCTTCGAAGGCTTCCCGACCGCCGCGCTGGACTTCTACGCGGGGGTCGCCGCCCACAACGATCCGGTGTGGTTCGAGGCCCACCGCGAGGCCTATGACGGCGCGGTCGTCGCCCCCAGCCAGGCCTTCATCGAGGCCTTGGGACAGCGGCTGCAGGCCCTGCGCCCCGAGGTGGGCTACAGCCCGAACCACACGGGCCGCGGCAGCTTCAAGAAGATCCACACCGACCGGCGCTTCAACCCCGACCGCCCGCCGTTCAAGACCTACGCCCAGATGATCTTCTGGGAGGGCCCGCTGGCGCAGAAGAAGGCCAACAGCGTCTTCAAGGTGCACTTCGAGCCGGGCAAGGTCGTGGTGGGGGCGGGCCTCTGGTACTTCGACGGCAAGCTGCTGAAGGCGTACCGGGCGGCGGTGGCCGACGACGCCACGGGCGCGCCCCTGCAGGCGCTGGTGGATGCGCTGGCTGCCAAGGGCTACGCCATCGGCCACAGCCACTACCAGCGGGTGCCCCGGGGCTACCCGGCCGATCACCCGCGCGCCGGGCTGCTCAAGCACGACGGCCTGTTCGCGCGCTTCACCGCCAGCCCGCCGCCGGCGGCCTTCCACCGGGCCGACTTCGTGGACTGGGCCCTGGACCACTGCGAGGCGCTGGCGCCCCTCCACGGCTGGTGCGTGGACTTCCTGGAGGGGGCCAGCCGATGACCGCCCGCGTGCCCCTGGCCCTGCTGATCCTGGTGGCGACGCCCGCGGCCGCCGAGACCCCGCCCACCCCCCAGGCGCTGTGCGCCCACATCCGCGCCGTGGCCAAGGCGCAGCCCGGCGGGCCCGAGCCCCTGAGCGACGCGTTCTGCCAGAAGATGCTGGCGGGCCAGCGCGAGGCCCTGGGCCCCAAGGGCTGGGCGGGCTTCGCCGCGTGTGTGCAGCAGGCGCAGCAGCCCGCGGCGCTGGGCGCCTGCAACCCCAGCCGCTTCGCCGGCGAGAAGCCCCCCCCGACGCTGCCGGCGGTGCCCGCGGGGGCGTCCTTCGGCCGGCAGGTGGTGGTGCTGATGGAGCGGGTCGTGGCGCTGGCCGAGCACCACCGGCCCGCCTGCGCGGCCCTGGGGGTGGCGCTGGACGCCGAGCAGGCCGCCCACGGGGCGCTGCTGAAGCAGCTCACGGCCTTCCGGTCGCTGCCCCAGGCGGAGCGCGCGGCGCGGCTGAAGGCGGTGGAGAAGGAGACGGTGGCCCTGGTGGCGGCGCTGGTGCCGCTGGCGGGCCTGTGCGAGCACCCCCTGCTGACGGCGCTGGTGGGCTCGCTCTGAGGGCGGGATGGGGCCTCAGCCCTCGACGCGGGTGAGCTCGCGGCGGCGGCCGGCGGCCTCGCGGGCGGCGGTGAGCGCCCACTGGAAGCCCACGATGCCCACCACGACCACGCTCAGGGCCAGCATGACCTTGAAGGCGGGGGCACCGAAGAAGCTCACCACCATCAGCGCGAAGGCGTAGAAGTCGCGCTTGGCCACGAACATGAAGCGGTCACAGAAGCGCTGGAACCAGTTGGGATCCCGGGCGTTCTGGAAGTCCCACTCGATGGCCAGGTGGGTGCCCTTGCCGTTCTCGAGCAGCTTCTTGTACAGGCTGCCGGCCACGATCCAGCCCACCACGAAGGTGGTGGCCCCGAGCTGCCACCACAGGCTCTCGCCGGTGAGCCTGGTGACCGCGATGCCCATGGACAGGATGTAGGTGGTGTTCACCACGTCGTCGACGATGGTGTCGAACCACTCGCCCCAGTCGCTGTGCTTGAACTTGAGGCGGGCGATCTCGCCGTCGCAGCCGTCGATGGCGCTGCTGAGCTGGAAGAGCACGCCGCCCAGGGGGATCAGCCACAGGCTGCTGGGGGTGACCATCAGGGTCACGATGGAGGCGGCCAGGCCCACCAGCAGGCCCACGAAGGTCATGTGGTTGGGCACCACGTTCGTGTTCACCAGCAGGCGGGTGATGCTCTTCGAGATCTTGCGGTTGATGTGCTTGCTGACGGGCCCGTCGATGGCCTTGGTCAGCGACTTGAAGAGCAGCTTCTCGGCGTGCTTCTTCGACCCCGGGGTGTCCACGTCCTGCCACCAGGCCGCGCCCACGTCCACCACGCGGGCCTTGTCCTGGGCCACCAGGGCCTGCACGCCGTCGCTGAGCGAGGTGTCGCCCTTCTCGTCCAGCACCCGCTGCAGGGCGTCGAACAGGGCCGGGGCGCAGCGGAAGACGCCGGTGTCCACCGCGTCGAACTCGGGCAGCATCTTGCCGATCTTCACGATGCGGTCGCCGGGCCCGGTCACCACCTTGGTGGCGTCGTCCATGTCGTAGATGGTGTCGAGCTTGCGATCCACGGCCAGCAGCAGGCCGCCCTCGGGGCTCTTCACCTGCAGCGCCTGGTAGATGGCCGGATCCACCACGTGGTCGGCCATCATCAGGAAGAACTCGCCGCGGATGTGGGGCCGGGCCGCGAGCACGCTCACGCCGTTGGCGAGCTGGTAGCGCTCGTTGAGCACCCACACCAGCTCCACGCCCGCCAGCTCGGGATCCTCGGCCAGGGCGCCGCGGACGCGCTCGCCGTCGTGGCCGAGCACGATGACGAAGCGGGTGATGCCGGCCTTCTTGGCGGTGAGCACGGCGCGCTTGAGCAGCGGCAGGCCGCCCACGTTCACCAGGGGCTTGGGCAGGGGCTGGGCCTCGCCGCGGATCCGCGTGCCCATACCGGCGGCGAGGATGATGGCCTGGTCGACCGGGTTGACGTGCATCTCGACTCCCTTTCCCGGGTTGGCCGGCGATCTGGAGTAGGGGTGCTCCACCTTTTCCGGTCAGGTGGAGGATCCATGCTCCAGGGCGGCGGCGCCCGGCGGGGGCTGGCCCCGCAATCTTGTTTCGGGAGCGGCAGCAAGCAAGAAGTGATCCATGCGCCGGGCCCTGCGGTGGCGCGGATCCGCGGATCCGGGGCTCAGGCGGCGGGCCCCTCGGCCAGCACGTGGCCGAACAGCACCGGCCACTCGTCCGCGAGCTCGGGGGTCACCAGGGCGGCGGCGTAGGCCTCGTGGGCCGGGGTGCCCAGCCGGCGCCGGCAGGTCTCGATGCGGGCCACCATGGCGCCGCGCCAGGCGGCCGGCGTGCTGGCGATGAGATCGGCCAGCGCGGCCTGGGCGTCGGGATCCACCGGCGCCAGGGCCACCATGGGGCGGATCCACGGATCCGCGAGGCGCACCCGGGTGGCTGGGCCCAGCCGGTCGAACAGGGTGTGCCCGTCGGGCTCGTGGAACAGGGCGGCCAGGGCCAGCGCCCGCCGCTGGGGCGGCGCCTGGGCGTCGAACAGCAGGATCAGCAGGCGCTCGCGGCCCACGCCGGCGCCCAGCACGCGGGCCAGCAGGGGCACACAGTCGCTCTGCTCGGCGGTGATGTCGCCGGCCAGGATCCGGTCGGCCAGCGCGGCCTGCAGCGCTGCCGAGCTCACGGCGCCCCGGCGTTCGGCCAGCCGGGCCGCGTCGGCGGGGGGGGTGTGGAGCAGGGCATCCAGGGCGGTGTGAACGGTGGACATGGATCACCTCGAAGCGGGCCTTCGAGGGATCCATCGGCGGATTGGCGGGCGTGTCGCGCCTAAATCGTCAGCGGTCGGGCGCGGCCAGGCTGGCCCAGGCCGCCTCATGGGCCGCGACGCGCCAGGGGTGGCGGGCGGGCAGCCAGCGCACGCCCAGCAGCGCCTTCAGGCCGCCCGGCACCGCCAGGGCGGCGGGCGCCCGGCCGACGCGGCGCACCACCAAGGCCGAGCCCCCCGGCCGCACGGCGCCGCAGGGGGCTCGCCACCAGCCCCCGGCGTCGGGGCCCTCGAGCACCGCGGGGGTCTCGACGGGGATGTCCACGCGGAAGGTGCGCTCGGGGCCCGTCATCAGCGTGAACAGGCGCAGATCTCCGGCCGCCCCCAGGGCCCAGGCCGCGCGACGGAAGTCGTGCTTCGCGGGATCGGGGGCCACCTCGGGGGTCAGGCGGGTGAGCTCGGCCAGGCGCGCCACCGTGCGGATGGGCAGATCGGGGATCCGCCCCAGGGTGGGATCCGCCGGACGCCCGGGGGCGCCCACCGTCAGATAGCGGCTGCGGTCGAACCACTCGGGCGCCCGCCCCGTGAGGCGCAGGTGGACCCCCACCAGGCCGCCCAGCACGCTCACCACGGTCAGGTGGTTGTGCTCGGCGCGGATCTCGTCGGGAGCCACCGGCAGGCGCGCGGGGAAGCCGGCCCAGCGGGTGGGTGGGCCGCCGGCCAGCGGGCGACCCCAGAGCAGGTCGTGCTCCCGATCCACCAGCCCGGTGCCGGCGCGCTGCGTGTCGCGGGTGCGCACCACCCGCAGGGCGTGGGCGGCGCCCGAGAAGTCCACCACGGCCAGACCCGGCACCACGGCCTCGACGGGGCGCCGGGCGCCCGGGCGGAGCACCAGGGTGCGGGGCTGGGCCTCGCCGTCCAGGAAGGTCACCAGGGCCCGGCAGTCGCTCGGAGCCGGTGTGGGCGCCGCCTCGGGGGCGGGATCCTCGGGCTCCGGGGCCTCGGGCGCGGGATCCTCCGGCTCCGGGTCCTCGGGCGCGGGATCCTCCGGCTCCGGGTCCTCGGGCTCGGCCTCTTCGGGCGTGGGATCCTCCGGCTCAGCCTCTTCCGGCTCCGGGTCCTTGCGCGCGGGCGCCTGCGTCTCGGCGACGTCGGGCCGCTCGCCCCCGACGGTGAACGCCCGCTCGGCGAGCACGGCGCCGTCCTCGGCCTCCAAGCGCACGACCCACGGCCCCGCGTGCCGGGGGTGCAGCCAGCGGCGGCTCCAGGTGCGCCAGCGGGGGCTGTTGCTCACCTTCACCCGTTGCCGATGCACCTCGCGGCCGGCGTGGATCCACACGAACACCAGGTGGGTGGGGGGGCCGGCGCCGTTGTCCACCTGCGCCCACGCGAACACGCGGTCGTCGGGGGGGAAGTGGGCCTGCTCGCCCCGGGGCTCGCGGGCCTTCACCTCGGCGGCGGTCACCATCCGCACCACGGTGGGGGCGGCGCCGGCCAGGGCGGGCGCGAGCGTCAGCAGCAACAGGAGGGCCAGGCGCATGGCGCGCAGCCTGCCCGGGGCGGGCGGCGGACTCAAGGCGCGTTGCGCGGCGCCGGCGTGGCCGGCCAGACTCCGACCATGGCGAACGACGACCTCCCCGACGTGCGCGACGGGCTCACCCGGCTGGAGCGGGTGATCCTGTTCGAGCTCCACAAGGCCCAGCAGGAGCTGGGCGGCCAGCGCCACGTGCCCACGGCCATGCTCTATGGCCGGGTCTGCGAGCACATCGCGGTGTCGGTGCCGCGCTTCCAGCGGGCGCTGCAGCGGCTGGTGGGGCAGGGCTGGGGCTGACGGTCGCCTGCTGGGGGCGTGCGTCAGCGGCGCAGGTTGCCCGGATCGGTGTTCGACCCGCAGAGCAGCACGCCGATGGGGCCGGGATCGTCGTCCAGCAGCCCCTGGGCCAGGGCGGCCAGCGCGGCGCAGCCGCCGGGCTCGTAGACCAGCCGGGCGTGATCCCAGAGCCACTGGCGGACGCCCAGGATGGCCTCGTCGCTCACCAGCTCCACCCGATCCAGCCCATCGGCGCACACGGCGTAGGTCAGCTCGCCCGCCTGGCCCGCGCCCAGCGCGTCGGCAGCCACGGACTCCAGGTGGTTCAGGCGCACCGGGCGGCCCGCGCGCAGGGCCTCGTGCATGGTGGCCGCGCCGTAGGGCTCCACGCCCACCACGCGCCGGGAGCCGGCGGCCAGGACGGCGCCCGCGGCCAGCCCGCCGCCGCCCACGGCCACCACCACGGTGTTCACCTCGGGGACGTCCTCGAGCAGCTCGGCGATGGCGGTGCCCTGCCCGGCGATGACCGCGGCGTCGTCGTAGGCGTGCACGTAGGGCATGCCGGTGCTGGCGGCGGTGTTGCGGGCGGCCAGATTGGCCTCGGGGTAGCCGCCGGGCACCAGCCGCACGTCCCCGCCGGCGCGTTCGATGGCCTCGACCTTCACGGCGGGCGCGCCCTCGGGCACGAAAACCCGCACGGGCACGCCCAGCAGGAAGCCCGCCCAGGCCACGCCGAGGCCGTGGTTGCCGCCGCTGGCGGTCACCACGCCCCCGCGGGCGTCCTCGCCCAGGGCCATGAGCTTGTTCAGGGCGCCGCGGAGCTTGAAGGAGCCCGAGCGCTGGAGCCCTTCGAGCTTGAGCACCACCGGGCGGGCCCCAGGGCCCTGCAGGCGCAGGATGGGGGTGCGGCGGATCCAGGGGGCGAGGCGCGCGGCGGCCTCGGCGACGTCGGCAGGCGTGGGCAAGTGCATCCGCCGAGCATACCGCGAGCCGCGCTGACCACGCAGCCCCTGCGGTCAAGCCGGCCCCGTGGACGGGTTGCCGCCCGTGGGGCACGATGGCGCCCGTGCGATGGCCACTCCCCCAAGCCCTGCGCGCCCAGCTCGCCGTGGGCTTCCTGGTGCCGGCCGTGCTGGCGCTGGGGGCGCTGGGGGCGTTGGGCTTCTTCGCCGCCCGCAGTCTGGTGGAGGACGAGGTGGGTCGCCGGCTCACCGGGGCGGCGGCGGCCACCGCCGCCGGCCTGAACTCGGGGCTGGTGGCGCGCTTCCAGCCCGACAGCCAGCGCACCCACGAGAACCTGGTGCGGCGCCTGGAGCGCGCCGCCGAGGCCAGCGGGGCGCGGCGGGTGTTCCTGGTGCGGCCCGACGGCGAGGCCATCGCCGACTCCAGCCCCGAGGCGCCGCCCCCCGGGCAGCCCGATCGCAGCCTGGCCGAGGACCGCTTCGAGCTGGAGCGGGTCGCCGCCGGCGAGGCCGCCGCCAGCGTGCTGTACCGGGGCACGGACGGCGTCCGCTACATGCGCGGCTTCGCGCCGGTGGCCCACGAGGGGCAGGTGGTGGCGGTGCTGGGGGTCGAGGGCGACGCGGGCGCCTACGCCAACCTGGACGCCCTGGGCCGCTACCTGGTGGGCCTGACGGCGCTGGCGCTGCTGCTGCTGGCCCTGATGGTGGGCTTCTTCGCCCGCGCCCTCACCGCGCCCCTGGGCCGGCTGGTGGCGGCGGCGCAGCGCATCGGCGCCGGCGAGCTGGACGCCCCGGTGCCCGAGGTGGGGCGCGCCGCCGAGATCACCGCCCTGGCCCGCACCATGGACGAGATGCGCGAGCGGCTGCTGAAGCGCGACCGCGAGCTCCAGATGATGCTCGGCGGCATCGCCCACGAGGTGCGCAACCCCCTGGGGGGCATGGAGCTGTTCGTGGGCCTGCTCGAGGACGACCTGCAGGATCGCCCCGACGAGCTCGAGCTGCTCACCCGGGTGAAGAAGGAGCTGGGCCAGCTCAAGCGGGTGGTCGAAGAGTTCCTGGCCTACGCCCGCCGCGCACCCATCGAGCGTCAGCCGGTGGCCCTGGGCGAGCTGATCTTCGAGCTGGCCATGGGCGCCGGCGACCTGCAGGTGCGCCTCGAAGGCGACGCCGACGCGGTGCTCCAGGCCGATCCCGGGCAGCTCAAGCGGCTGCTGCTGAACCTGATCCGCAACGCGGGGCAGGCGGGGGCCACCACCGTCACGGTGACGCCCACGGGCCAGGGGCTGGTGGTGCAGGACGACGGCCCGGGGGTGCCCGCCGCGCAGGCCGAGCAGGTGTTCGACGCCTTCTACACCACCCGCGAGAAGGGCACGGGCCTGGGCCTGGCGCTGTGCCAGCGCATCGCCGAGGCCCACGGGGGCGGGCTCACCCTCGACAACCCCGGCCAGCCGGGGGCGCGCTTCACTCTGCGGCTGGGCCCTTCGGCAGATCCGCCAGCCGCTGCTTGACCACCGGGTGGGGCCGCAGGGCCAGCGAGCGGGTGTAGTGGGCGCGGGCCTGCTCGATGTCGCCGGCGGTCTCTCGGAAGCGCCCCAGGTTGTACAGGGCCTTCGCAGCCTGCACCGGGTCGGCCTTGGCGTCGGTGTGCGCCAGGGCGCGCTCGGTCAACGCCTGGGCCTGGGCCTGCTGGGCGCCCCCCTCGGCCTTCGCCTTGAAGCCCAGCCAGCCCGCCTCGAGCAGCACGGCGCCGTCCGTGGGCGCCAGGGTGGCGGCCCGCTGCGCCAGGGCCCAGCGGGTGGCGCCATGCTCCGCCGAGGCCTTGCCAGCCAGGGCCAGGGCGGCCTTCGCGGCCTTGACGTCGGCGGGCCAGGGGGCGAGCGCGGGCGCCCCGGGCTCGATCCAGGCCAGGCCCACCAGGGGCCCCGCCAGCGCCACCCGCCGGGCCGGCCCGTCGCCCTGCCGCACGAAAGCGTCGCCGCCGGCGATCTTCAGCGAGCAGCCCTTCGGGCCGGCGTACTGGCCCTGCGCATCGGGCACGTAGGGGGCCAGGGCGGGCGTCGGGCTGACGGGCTGCACGAGCTCGTACAGGTTGTGGTTCTCGGCCCAGGAGCAGCACGACAGCACGTCCACCAGCTCGAGCTGGCCGCCCCGCACCCGCAGCGCGGCGCCGGCCAGGGACTCGGCCGTGATCTCGGGGGGCTCGTCCTGCACGCTGGCCTTGGCCCGGGCGGCGGCCGCCTGCGCCGCCTTCGCCGCGTCCTGGAACAGCGGGCGGGCGTCCACCGCGTCCTTGGCGGGCGGCCGCAGCAGGCGCCACGCCTCGTCGTGGTAGTCGTGGGCGCCGCCGCCGTAGCCGTAGATGAGCTGGTGCACGCCCAGCCAGGGGCCGAGCACCGCCAGCTCGGGCAGGCTGCCCTCGCCCTGCAGGCTCATGCCCTCGGGGGCGTCGGCGGGATCGCGGCTGAGGCCGCTGTCGGGGGCCACCAGATCCACCAGGCCCTTCTCGCCCAGCACCTGCAGCGCCACCTGGGTGCTCCAGCCGTGGGGGGCGCTCCATCCGTCCGGCAGCAGCCGCAGCCGCGCCACGTCGGCGCCGACGCCCGTGGCCAGGCCGGCCACGGTGGTCACCGTGGGGGCGCCCTGCCCGAAGCGCACGTCGTGGACCCGGTAGCCCTGGCTGATGGGCTCCTGCGCGTCGCGCACGTTCAGCAGCGCCCGGCAGGGCGCGGGGGGTGGGGCCGTCAGGGCGGCCAGCAGCAGCAGCGAAGGTCCCATGGGTGCCTCCCGGGCAGGGGGTTGGGCGCGACGGCCGGTCAGGGGGCCGGGTGGCGCGACACTTTGCCGCCTTGCGCACTCCGGCGACGGCGCGCAGGGTTGCGCCGTTTGCCCACCGCTGTCCAGGAGCGCCCGTGGACTCGCTGATGCCCGTTCTCGCCTTCGTCGGGGTCTTCGTCGTGCTCATGGGCCTGCGCGCCCTGCGCAGCGGCCCCGTGGCGCCCATCGAGGTGCCGCCCGACGGCAAGCTGCTGCTCGACGTGCGCTCGCCCACGGAGTTCCGCAGCGGTCACCTGAAGGGCGCCGTCAACCTGCCTCTTGGGGCGGTGGCGGCCCAGGCCGAGCGCCTGGGGGCCAAGGACCGCGAGATCGTCCTGTACTGCCGCAGCGGCAACCGCTCGGGCATGGCGCTGCAGCAGTTGCGCCGGCTGGGCTTCACGAACCTGAAGAACCTGGGCGGGGTGCACGACGGCCCCCGCCAGGGCTACCCGCTGGCCTGACGCCGCCGGCCCCTCAGAGGCCCAGCCGGCCGCCCGACAGGTGGCCGAAGCGGTCCATGGGCTGCCCCAGCGCCGTGCCCAGCGCCGCGTACAGATCGCCGTGCAGGCGCCCGCCGGTGTCGATGAGCCGCCCGGTGTTCAGCCCCGCGTTCGCGCCCCCCGCCACGATGAAGGGCATGTCGCCGTGCCGGTGGGTGTTGCCGTCGCACACCTCGGTCACGCACAGCACCACCGTGTGATCCAGCAGCGTGCCGTCGCCCTCGGGCAGGGCCTGCAGCCGGGCCAGCAGCCCCGCGAGCTGTTCGGCCCAGTAGCGGCGCTGGGCCACGAAGGCGTCGTAGAGCTGGCCCGAGTGCCGCGCGCCGTAGTGGCTGGCCTGGTGGCTGCGCATGTCGAAGTCGGGCGTGTGCAGCGCCGTGCCGGCGAAGCGGCTCATGATCAGCTCGCTGGTGTGGTGGCTGGCCTGCACCACGGCCACCCGGGTCAGCCCGCAGGCCACCGCCTGCACGGTGGTGTCGAGCTGGGCGTTCAGGATCGCGGGGAAGTTCGCCGGGTCGTACAGGGCGTCCGTGCGCACGGCCCCCAGGCTGGCCGGCCGCCCCGTGCAGCGATCCCCGGGCGGCATCTGCTCGGCCAGGGCGTCCAGGCGCTGCTCCACCTCGCGCAGGCCCTGCAGGTGCAACTCCAGCTTGGCCGCCTCGGCCCCGCCCACCCGGCGGCGCAGGGCCGCCAGCTCCTCGCCCACCGCGTCCAGGATCGACGCCTTGCGTCGCCGCCGGGCCTCCACGGCCGGATCGGGGCTACCCGGCGCCGCGCCCGCGAACAGCTGGTCGAAGGCCCGCACCGGATCATCCTCGGGGGGCTCGGTGTGCCCCGGCGCGGGGTAGCTGATGTGCTTGTCGCCGCTGGCGTTGTTGTGGTTCGCCATGGCGCCCAGGTAGACGTGCCGGTGCGGCCGATCGGCCCCCAGCGTGCGCGCCATCACCCGGTCGAAGCTCTCGTGCTGGCCCTGATCGGCGGCTGTCAGCAGCTTGCGGGCCCCGCCCGGGTGGCTGCCCTCGTCGGTGCCGCCCATGTGCAGGCCCCGGAAGAACAGCAGCCGCTCGCGCCACGGCGCCAGGGGCGACAGCACGTCGCTGAGCTGGAAGTTCGCGCCGTTGCCGGTGGGGTGCCACGCGGTGGGCTCGCCCTCCTGGCTGGGCCCGGGGACGCCGTCGGGGTAGTAGAACACCACCAGCCGGCGGGCCGGGCCCGCCTGCGCGCCCGCGCGGTTCACCAGCAGCGGCAGGCCCGCCAGGGCGGCGGCCCCGGCTTTCAGGAAGCGTCGGCGGGGCCAGCTCATGGATCCTCCGGGCCGCGGGTGACGAAGGCGGGGTGGGCCACCAGGGCCACCAGCAGGGCCTGCACGTCGCCCCCCGAGGCCACGAAGCCGTCGGCCAGGGCGTCCACGTGGCAGGCGTCGGCGGCGCCGTCGGCGGCGCGGCCCAGGGCGAAGGCCCAGAGCTGCTGCACGAAGCAGCGCGGCGCCGCCTGGCTGCCCGCCAGCAGCGCGCCCAGCTCGGCCAGGCTGCCGTAGGGCGCCGAGGTGCCCAGGCCCAGCCCCTCCAGGTCGTTCAGATCGCTGCGCGCGTCGATGGGTGCGCCGTTCTCCACCGCGCGCCAGGCCCCCACCGCGTCGAAGTGCTCGAAGCCGAAGCCCAGGTCGTCGATGTACTGGTGGCAGCTCGCGCAGAAGGGGTCGTCGGTGTGCTGCCGGAACCGCTCGCGGGTGGTGGCCGTGGGATCCACGTCGGGCACGCCGCCGGCGTTGGGTGGGGGCGGCGGCAGCGGCTGACACAGCAGGTGGCGCCGCACGAACAGCCCCCGGCGGATGGGGCTGCTCTGATCGCTGTGAGCCTGGGTGGCCAGCACGCTGGCGTGGCCCAGGACACCCACCCGGCGGCCCAGGCTCAGGGCCACGCGGCCGTCGGCGTCGGGGGGCGCCAGGCCGTAGTGCGCGGCCAGCCGGGGGTTCGCCACCGTCCAGTCGGCGGTGACCAACTCGGCGAACGTGCCCGCGCCGTCGAACACCGAGGTCGCTACGAAGTTCTTGGTTTCATTCAGGAAGTCGCGAGCCAGTGCCGGATCGAACTCCGGGTGCAGCTCGGGGGACTTCACCAGCGTCTCCACCGCATCCACGCCCAGCCACTGAGCGGCGAACACGCCCACCTGGCGCCGGGCTCGCGGGTCCTGCAGCATCCGGCGGGCCTCGGCGGCGCGGCCCTCGGGGGTGGCCAGCCGGCCCGCCTCGCCCGCCGCCCGCAGGGCGTCGTCGGGCCCGGTGCCCCACAGGAAGGCGGCCATGGCCCCGGCGATCTCGGCGCCCGTCAGCGTGAAGGGGCCCGCGCCCTCGCCCAGCTCGCTGCGGTACAGGAAGCCCGGCGACGACAGCAGCCCCTCCAGAGCGGCGCGCCCGTCGGCCTGGGCCAGGGTCAGCCAGCGGGTGCGCTCGGCGGGGGTCAGCGGGCGGCGGAACAGCCGGGGCGCCACCGTGTCCACCACCCGCTCGGGGCAGGCCTCGACGGCGGCACAGCCCAGCCAACCTTGCGGCTGGGCCAGGGCCGCCTGCGCCACGCCCTCGGCGGCGGCCAGCCAGGCGTCCACGTGCACGGCGCCAGCCCGCCCACTGGCGGCGTGGGTGTCGAAGCCGAAGTGCTCGGGGCGCACGGCGGGCACCAGGCCGGCCAGCGCGGCCTCCAGCGCGGCGTCGGGGGCCCCCGCGGCGCAGGGGGCGATCTCCACCACCGAGTTGCGGCCGCCGAAACCGTCGTCTTCGCTCAGCGGGTTGGCGGGATCGGCGATCCAGTCCTGCTCGTCGATGACGAACTTGTACGCGTGGCGCCCGGCGGGCACGTCGCGCGTCAGGACCCACGCGCCACCCGTCGCGGCCATGGGCCAGCCGCCCTCGGCCACCGTCGCCGCCCAGCCGTTGAAGTCGCCTGCCACGTGGACGGTGCGAGGGCTGCGGCCGCCGGCCTCCCAGCGGAAGGTGTGCGGCGGGCAGGCCGCGGGCTCGCCCTGATCGGGGAAGAGCACGGCCTGCACCGCGGCGCGGTACTCGCGGGGGTTCAGCAGGCGCAGGCGCCGGGGCGGCCAGAGCGGCGCGGCGCAGTCCACCGGCGGCGCGGCCTGCAGCCGGCCCAGGATGAAGTCGGCCACCGCCTCGGCGCAGGGCCCCTGGCAGGCCGCGGGATCGGTGGAAGGCATGGTGCGGTCGATGCGGTCCACCAGCCAGGCGCGGCCGCGATCGGCCAGATCATCCAGGGGCGGGCCGGCGTCGGTGCCCTGGCCCACGGGGCCGTGGCAGCGGGCGCAGTGCTCGCCGTACTGGGCGGCGGCCTCGGGGGGCAGGGGGGGTCCGCCCGTGCCGCCGGTCCCACCGGCGCCGCCGCCCGCGCCGCCCCCCCGGCCGCCTTCACCTGCGCCGCCGCCCGCGCCCACGGCGCCGTCGGACGCGCCCTGCGCCACGGGATCGGGCCCGTCCACCGCCGAGCCGGTGCAGCCGAGCAGCCCCAGGGCCGCGCCCAGGAGCGCCGCCAGGCCGATGTCGCGTGCCATGTCTCCCCCGAGGACCCACCGGGTGGGCTATCGTAGCGACCCCAACGCGCAGGACCCAACAGGAGTGAGCGAGTGATCCACAACCGCAACCGCTGGATGGTGGCGCTGGCAGCGGCCGGTGCCCTGCTCGGCTGCGACGACGAGGGCCCCAAGGCGGCGGCCGATCAGGGCGTACCGCCGGTGGCCTGCCCCGATCCCGTGCCCGCCGGCGTGGTGTGCGTGCCCGCCGGCGAGTACCTGCGCGGCAGCCCCGACACCGAGCCCCAGCGGGACACCGACGAGACCCGCCACACGGTGGCCCTGTCGCGCCCCTTCCTCATCCGCCCCACCGAGGTCACCCAGGGCGAGTGGGTCGAGCTCCTCGAGGGCAACCCCGCCTGGTTCGCGGCGGGCGGGCCGGGGGAGTGCCGGGGAGACGGCTGCGCCGATCGCCCGGTGGAGATGGTGAACTTCTACGAGGCCCTGGCCTGGCTGAACGCCCGCTCCGAGGCCGACGGCCTGACGCCCTGCTACGACCTGAGCACCTGCCGCGGCACGCCCGGCCTGGGCTGCGACGACCGCGACACCTGCGACGGCTTCTACGTCTGCAACCCCGACGAGACGACCTGGGATCCGGCCTGCGACGGTTGGCGGCTGCCCACCGAGGCCGAGTGGGAGGCCGCCGCCCGCGCCGGCGTGGCCGACGCTCGCTACGGGGCCAACCTGGACCAGGTGGCCTGGTACAGCCTCAGCGCCCAGGCCCGCAGCCACGTGGTGGGCGGCAAGCAGGCCAACGCCTTCGGGCTGTTCGACATGCTGGGCAACGTGGGCGAGTGGGTCTGGGACCGCTACGACCCCGACTACGGCATCTACCAGCCGGCCCGGCAGGTGAACCCCGATCCGCTGGGGGCCGAGTTCACCGACACGCGGGTCATCAAGGGCTGCGGCTGGAAGAGCGGCGGCGCCTTCTGTCGCTTCGCGAACCGCGAGAACGACGTGCCCGGCTCGAAGAACAACGTGCTGGGGTTCCGGGCGGCGCGCTCGGTCTTCTGACCGGGGCCGCCTGCGGGCCGGGGGGCGGGGAGCGGGGGCCCTGAGCGGGCCCCAACGCCTTCAGGGCTGGATCAGGGCGCGGGCTCGGGCGCGGGCGCGGCCTCGGGGGCTGGCGCGGCCGCAGGGGCCGGCGTCGCCGCAGGGGCGGGCGTCGCCGCGGGGGCGTCCGCGGGGGCGTCCACGCTGGGCAGGGGCTCCACCACCGGGGTGGGGACGGGGGCCGCGACCGGCTTCGGGGCCGGCTTGGGCTTGGCCTTCAGCGGGTTCAGGCCGCGGGCGATGTCCACCTTGAAGCTGCGGGTGTTGTCGCGGGCCGCGAACTGGATCTTGTCCAGCAGGTCCATGATGCACAGCCGCACATCCTCGCCCTGCTCGGGGGCCACGCCGAAGTCGGTGCGGCGGCCGGCGGCGTTGACGGTCATCGACAGCTTGAAGGCCGGCGGCTGGGGCAGGCACTCGTCGATGATCTTGCCCGACTGGAGCTGCACCACCTGCCAGTCCTCGATGAACTCCACCGACTCCAGCAGGGTGTTGAACTTGGCCAGATCCTTGTTGAAGTTCGCGGCGCTGGCCACATAGCCCACCATCATCACGGCGGGGATGCCCTTGCCGTTGGCCACCCACTTGAAGTCCGGCTTCACCATCCGGACCTTCAGGCGCTCCCACTGGGTGTTGTTGTCGACGGCCGCCTTGGGCACGTCGGCGCGCTCGACCACGGCCTCGAGGCCCTGGATGCCGGCCACCTCGGCCGGGCCCTGGCGCACGATGCGGGTGGCGAACTTGGGCACCTGGCCCTTGGGGGGGTCGCTGGGCACGTCGGCGCCGAAGTCGCCGTCCTGGCCCACCTGCAGCAGGTAGGCGCTGAGGATCTGCTCCAGGGTCTGGTTGCCGGCCTGCGGGGTCAGCGGCAGCGTACGCACGAAGAGCTTCGAGCCCGTGTTGCTGTTCACCAGCAGCACGTCGTAGCGCTCGATGTCCTCGAAGTACTCCTTGGTCTGGTCGTTGTCGACGTCCAGCGAGATGCCCAGGCGGTACTGCGCATCCAGCTTCGGCGACTCGGGGGCGCCGGAGTCGCCCAGCTCGTAGTTGATGAAGGTCCAGTCGGGGATGATGCGGTTGCCGCCGCCCGCGTCCCGGACCATGTACGGGTGCTTCGGGTGCACGAAGCCGTCGGAGTACATCACCTTGCCGCCGCCGCCGCAGCCCACCAGGGCCAGGGTCGCCGCCGCCATGATCCAGCGCATCATCTCGTCCTCCCTCGATATACAAGTCGCGGGCGCTCGCGTGTCCCGGGCGCCTGCGGGTCGCGCCGCAGCATAGTCAGTTGGCGTCACCTCGCAAGCCCTGGGCCGAAAAATCGACCGGCGCGGGTACACGGTGAGCCCGCCCGGTGGGCGCACTTTGTTATGCTGCCGCGCCCATGCGAGCCCTTGTCACCCTGCTGCTGCCCGTCGTCGCCGGCTGTGCCGGCGCGCCCACGTCGTGCCCGGCGACCGAGGCCCCGCGGGCTGAGGTCCTGAGCGCCGTCGGCGCGGGCCCGACGGCCCAGGCCGCCGCCGACGCGGCCCGCGCGGCGGTGGCCGCCCAGGTGGCCTCGGCCCTCGAAGCGCGGCTGGAGGTGTCCCAGGCCGAGGTGGATGGGCAGGGCACGCAGGCGGTTCGGCAGGTGGTCCGCACCCGCGCCCGCTTCGACCGGGCCGAGCTCATCGAGGTCGCGGCCCTGCCTGCCTGCGAGGGTATGCCCCACCGCGCCCATGCCGTGTTGGACCGCGCCCGCGCGCGCGACGCCCTGACCCCCGAGTGGCAGGCGGCCCATGACCGGCTGCAGGCGGCGCTGGCCCGCGGCGCGCAGGCCGCCGACAGCGACGGGCCGGCCTTCACCGTGGCCTGGGGCGCGGCCCGCAGCGCCTACGACGACGCCGAGGCGGCCGCAGCGCCGCTGGTGGTCATCGCCGGTGCGCCCGCTGCCCTGGCCGAGGATCGCCAGGCCTTCCGGGCCCTGCAGGGCCGCGCCGAGGCCGTGCGTGCGGCGCACCCGGTGACCCTGGCGCTGGACGGGCTGGAGGCCGATCTCCAGGCCCCGGTGGGGCAGGCGCTGGTGCGCGGGCTGACCGCGCTGGGCCTGCCCGCGGCCCCGGGCGCCACCTGCGAGGCGGGGCTGCTGCTGCGGCCCCAGGCCACGGTCACCTGCGATCGCAGCCCCCTGGGGCCCCGCTGCCGGCTGGGCCTGCAGGGCAGCGTCACCCGCTGCGATGGGCGGCCGGTGGCGCCCCTGGATCTGGTGGGTACGAAGTTGGCGGCGGTGCATCCCCGCAGCGACGACCGGGCCCGGGCCACCCTGCTCGAGAAGACCGCGGCCGCCGATCTGGCCGGGCCCCTGGCCGACGCGTTGGCGGCGGTGCTGCCCGTCGAGGCCCCGTGAGCACGCTCTGGCTGCTGGGCTGGCTCCTGGCGGCGCCCACGCCGCCCGCTCCGGCCGCGCCCCCCGCAGCCGAGACCAACGCCCTGACCGAGCGCCTCGAGGCCGCCGGGCAGGCCAAGGTGGGCCTGCCGGCCCCCTGGTTCGCGGGCTGGACCCCCGACGGGCGGGTGCTGAACCGCACCAAGGTGCTGGAGCAGCCGGGTAAGGCCCACGCGCTGGTGCTCTTCGCCACCTGGTGCAAGCCCTGCGAGGTGGGGCTGAAGGCGCTGGCCGCCCACCGCGCCGAGCTGGCGGCCGCGGGGCTCACGGTGACCCTGGTGGCCGTGGGGCAGCCCGCCGACGTGGTGGGCCCGTGGCTGGCCGACCGGGCGCTGGCCGACGTGCCCCTGCTCATCGACAAGTTCGGCGCCGCCAGCCAGGCGCTGGCGGGCCGCAGCGGCCCGGCGGCCGACGGCGAGCGCCTGGCGCTGCCGCGGACGGTGGTCCTGGCCCCCGACGGCACCGTGAAGGCCATCTTCGGCCGCGAGGGCCCCGACTACATCCAGGCCCTGCAGGCCACCGCGACCCCATGAGCGACGGGCCGTCCCAGGCGCCTCCCAGCGGTGAGCCTGCCCCGCGCCCCTCGCGCGCCTCCGGCGTGCTGTGGCGGCTGAGCCTGGCCCTGGCGGCGGTGTCGCTGGCGGGCTTCGCCGAAGCGTGGTGGTGGGGCGTGGACGTCTTCAGCCACTTCCGGCCGCATTACGTGGCCGCCGCGGTGCTGCTGGCGCTGTACGCCGGCGTGGGGCGGGCCTGGCGCCCGCTGGCGCTGGCGGGAGGGCTGTGCCTCGTCAACGGCTGGCCGCTGTTGGGTCTGCTGGGCGCGGCCCCGGCGGCGCCGGCCGGCGGCGAGGCCCCCATCCGCCTCATCAGCCTGAACGTTCAGATGGACGCACCCCACGGCGCAACGCTGGCGTGGCTGCGATCCGCCGAGGCCGATCTGGTGGCCCTGCAAGAGGTGGACGCCGCGTGGATGGCCGGCGTCGCCGAGGTCGGCGCCCAGTGGCCGCACCGGGTGGCCCGCCCCCGCGACGACTTCATGGGCCTGGCCCTGCTCAGCCGCTGGCCCATCCTGGATCACGAGGCGCTGCGGGTGGGCGACGGCTACGCCGACGTCATGCTCTGGGCGCGGGTGGCCGCGCCGGGCGGGCCGCTGGACGTGGTGGTGGCCCACCCGCTGCCGCCCATGAACGACGCCCTGTGGCGGCAGCGCAACGGCGCCATCCAAGGCCTGGCCAGGCGGCTCGATCTCTTTGGCCCGCGGCTGGTGGTGGCCGGCGACTTCAACGCCGCCCCGTGGGCCGGCGCCCTGGCGCCGCTGCGGGAAGCCGGGTTGGTGCACGGGCGGGTGGGCCGTGGCCTGCAGCCGAGCTGGCCAGCGGGCTGGCCCATGCTGGGCGTGCCCATCGATCACGTCTTCGTGCGGGGGCTGATCGTGGTGGATCACCGCGTGGGCCCGGCGCTCGCCGGCGATCACCTGCCGGTGTGGGCGGCGCTCGTCCCCGTGCCCGGGCTTGCGGCGCAGGGGGGCGCTCAGTGACCATGCCGGCCATGCTGACCCGTTTGATCACGACCGGCCCCCTTCCGCCCACGGCCCGCTGGCTGGGGCTCGCTGCGCTGCTGGTGGCCTCGCTGGCCAGCGGCTGCGCCCGCTCCCGCCTGGACGGTACCCAGGGCATCGACTGCGGCCCGGGGGGCCAGCGGGTCGTGGTGTCGTGGACGGCGCTGTGCGTCTACACCCAGGGCCTGCCCGAGGCCTGCCCCGAGGACCTGCCCTACGAGGTCACCGACGGCGAGGTGTTCTTCTGCGCGGGCGAGCCGTCACCGGCGGCCGCCCTCCTGGAGGCGGCCCGGGTGGCCGCCGCGGACGGGGGCGTGCCGCCCCCCAGCGACGACGCCCTGGTGGGCCGGCCCGCGTTTGATCTCGGCCCGCCCGACGCCCACTTCATCGACGCTCGACCCTTCGACGCCAGCCCATGATGGAACTGCTCAGCGATCCTCAAGCGTGGATCTCCCTGCTCGTGCTCACGGCCATGGAGATCGTCCTCGGCATCGACAACATCGTCTTCATCACCATCCTCACCGGGCGGCTGCCCAAGGAGGATCAGCTCGGCGCCCGCCGGCTGGGCATCGGCGCCGCCCTCATCAGCCGGGTGCTGCTGCTCTTGAGCATCTCGTGGGTCATGCGGCTCACCGAGCCCTTCTTCGAGCTCTGGCGGCCCTGGAGCGGCAAGGATCTGATCCTGTTCGGCGGCGGCCTGTTCCTCATCTACAAGGCCACCACCGAGATCCACCACAACGTCAACCACCCCGAAGGGCACGACGAGGCCGACGAGGCCGGGCTGCCCGCGGTGCGGGTGAGCTTCAGCAAGATCATCTTTCAGATCATGCTGTTGGACGTGGTGTTCAGCCTGGACTCGGTGATCACCGCCGTGGGTATGGCCGATCACCTGCCGGTGATGGTGGCCGCCGTGCTCATCGCCGTGGGGATCATGCTGGTGTTCGCCGGCCCCGTGGGCGACTTCGTGCAGGAGAACCCCACCATCCGGGTGCTGGCCCTGTCGTTCCTGGTGCTCATCGGCGTGATGCTGCTCATCGAGGGCACGGGCGCCCACGTGGACAAGGGCTACATCTACGCCGCCATGGGCTTCTCGCTGGGGGTGGAGCTGCTGAACATGCGGCGCCGCAACCGGCTCACCCGTCTACCCCCACGGGAACCGGCTTGATGGGCGCAGGATCCACGCCCAGCGCCCGCCAGGCCTGAGCCAGCGGCGCCGCGCGCCGCGCGCCGTCCAGCCCCTGGGCCCCTGCCAGCGCGTCGCTCACGGCGCCCTTGGCCGCCTCGATGGCCGGCAGCCAGGCCTGGCCCCGGGCCAGCCCCGCGAGCAGGTGCCCGGTGAGCGTGGCCTTGGCGCCGTGCAGCCCCTCGCCCTTCACCCGATCGGCCCCGAACTCGGTGAAGTCCTGGCCGTCGTAGGCGAAGTCCACCGCGTGCCCCTCGGTGCGTCCGCCGCAGAGCAGCAGCGCCGGGCAGCCCAGGTCGAACAGGCGGCGGCCGCCCTCGCGCAGGGCGGCGCCGTCGGGGCACGGCCGCCCCGTGAGCAGCGCCACCTCGTCGGCGTCGAGCACCCAGCGCTGGGCGTGGGGGGCCAGCCGGCGGATGGCGTCGAGCATGGCGCGGGGGTGGCGCGGGGCGCCGTGGGCGTCGGCGAGGCCGGCGGCCAGCAGCCGGGGCGCCGTGGGCAGCACCTCGTCCAGCCGCTCGCGCAGGCCGTCGGCGGTCTCGGGCCGGCCGGGATCGCCCAGGCCCACGGCGTCCACGGGCCCGCCGATCGCGGCCTGTCCCAGCCCGTCGAACACCAGCCGGGCAGGCAGCGGGGTCAGCGGCCAGGTGGCGGTGGGCACCAGCGCGGCGGCCACCGCCTGCGCCGCCAGGGCCTCGAGCCGGGCGGTGGCGCCGCCCAGGCCGTGCAGGTGCACAGCGTCCACCAGGGCCACCCGCGCCCCGCGGGGGGTGGGGCGCTCGGTCAGTCCAGGCACGATCATGGGGCCTCCGGCTCGGCGAAGGGGTCGAAGGGGGGCGGCTGAGGCGGATCGGGCTCGTCGGCCGCCGAGGCGCCGGCGCGGCCGGCCCACTCGAAGTTCAGACGCAGCCCGGCGATCCAGGTGGTGTGGGTGGCCCCGCCCACGCGGGTCGCCTCGGCGCCCACGCGGAAGAGCGCCTCGCCGAACAGGTAGGGGCTCAGGTACCAGAGCAGGCCGAACCCCATCTCGACGCCGCCGGCCACCCGCCAGGCCAGGTCGCTCTGGTCACCGACGGGCCCGAGCGGCTCGCCGAGGAACAGCGGCCCGCCCTCGACGAACAGGCCCAGCGCGCCGTGGACGAAGTCGGGGCTCAGCGCCCGGGCGCGGATCCACAGCCCCAAGTCCAGGCGCAGGCTGTCGGCGGGGCGGGGCTGCTGGTCGCTCTCCAGGCTGAAGGCGCCCCCCAGGTAGCCACCCCAGGCCAGGCGGCCGTGGCCGTCCAGGTAGTCCAGGTAGCCCACGTGCAAGGCGAGGTTGGCCTCGGGGAGGGGGGGCTCGGTGCCGTCACCCAGGGGCTGCAGGCGCGAGTCGGCGCCCACGTCCAGGGTCCAGGCGCCCGTGAGCCGCGGGACCCACAGCAGCGTCTCGCCGCCCTGGATGGGTGACGGCTGGGCCCCCGCGACGCAGGCGGCGAGGAGCACGGCGGCGGGGGCGGCGGCGCGCATTTCGCTTCAATCGCCCGCCGCCTCGGTTTTTTCAACCTCGACGGGGGCGCGGTCGCCCCCTGCTTTCAGGCTGGGGCTGATGAAGTGGCTCGATCATTCGATGAGACCGGGCGTCGAGACGGCGCGTCGATCCGCCGCAACACCGCAAGGGAGGCGAGACATGGCGGCTGACGGGGCGACGCCCATCACGGTGGCCTGGGGCGATGGCATCGGTCCCGAGATCATGGGGGCCACGCTGAGCGTGCTCGAAGCGGCCGGGGCGCGGATCCGCCCCGAGTTCATCGAGGTGGGCGAGAAGGTCTACCGCCGGGGCATCACCTCGGGCATCGAGCCGGGGGCCTGGGCGTCGCTGCGGCGCACGGGCGTGTTCCTCAAGGCGCCCATCACCACCCCGCAAGGCAAGGGGGTGAAGTCGCTGAACGTCACCATCCGCAAGACGCTGAGCCTGTTCGCCAACGTGCGGCCGGTGGTCACCTACGACCCCTTCGTGCCCAGCGGCCACCCGGGCGTGGACCTGGTGATCGTGCGCGAGAACGAGGAGGACCTGTACGCGGGCATCGAGCACCGCCAGACGCCCGAGGTCTCCCAGTGCCTGAAGCTGGTCAGTGAGCCGGGCTGCGCGCGCATCGTGCGCTACGCCTTCGACCTGGCCCGGGCCCAGGGGCGCAAGCGCGTCACCTGCATGACCAAGGACAACATCATGAAGGTCACCGATGGGCAGTTCCATCGGGCCTTCGACCGCATCAAGGCCGGCTACCCCGAGCTCGAGACCGATCACGCCATCATCGACATCGGCGCCGGCCGGATGGCGGCGTCTCCGGGCCGCTTCGACGTGGTGGTCACCGGCAACCTGTACGGCGACATCCTCTCGGACATCGCCGCCGAGATCTCGGGCTCGGTGGGGCTGTGCCCGTCGGCGAACATCGGCGAGCACTGCGCCATGTTCGAGGCCATCCACGGCTCGGCCCCCGACATCGCGGGGCAGGGGGTGGCCAACCCGTCGGGCCTGCTGCTGGCGGCGGTGATGATGCTGCGGCACATCGGCCAGGCCGACGTGGCCGACCGGGTGCACGACGCCTGGCTGAAGACCCTGGAGGACGGCCTGCACACGGCGGATCTGGCCCGCGCGGGCGTGACCGCCACCGTCTGCGACACGCAGACCTTCACCCAGGCCATCATCGCCCGGCTGGGCGAGCGCCCCAGCCAGCTCTGGCGCCGGGGGGGGGGCGGCCAGGTGGCCATCGCGCCTGCCCCCCGCGCCCCTCGGCCTCGGAAGGCCATGGTGGGCGTGGACGTGTTCCTGGACTGGGACGAGGGCGACCGGGACGCCGAGGTGCTGGGCCGGCGCCTGGCCCAGTGCGGGGCCCCCGGCCTGGCCCTGCAGATGATCACCAACCGCGGCGTGCTGGTGTGGCCCAACGGCCACCCCGAGACCTTCCGCACCGATCACTGGCGCTGCCGGTTCCACGCGCCGGCGGACCAGGCCATCGACCACGGCGATCTGCTGGCCCTGCTCGAGCGCGTGCGAGCCCACGGCTTCGACTTCATCAAGATCGAGACCCTGTGCACCTTCGACGGGCAGCCGGGCTACTCTCTGGGCCAAGGCCAATAGACCCGCACGAGGCAAGCCCATGGGACGGCGCCTGATCGGCACGCTGGCGGTGGGGGCGGCGCTCGCCGTCACCGCCACCCTGACCCTGCAGTCCACCCCGGCCGGGGCGGCCTTGAAGCCCGTCATCGATGGCCCGGACACCGCCAAGCGGGCGCTGCCCGTGGTGCTGGTGCCGGTGACCGACGGCTTGCGGGGCCTCACCGACATCCAGACCCTGCCCGGGGCGGCGGGCACGCTGGTGGTGCTCACCCAGGCGGGGGTGGCGTGGCGGGTCGACGCCCTGCACGGCCGCAAGGTGAAGATCTTCGATGTGGACGTGCCCACCCGCTCCGAGCAGGGCCTGCTGGGGCTGGCGTTGCACCCCAACTACCTGAAGAACAAGCGCTTCTTTCTGAACTACAGCGTGCAGACGGACGCCGGGCGCTTCACCCGCGTGGCCGAGTGGCGCGGGGACCTGGCCGGCGACGCGCCGCCCACCGAGCACGCCGTACTGCTCGAGGTGGCCCAGCCGTGGCCCAACCACAACGCGGGCCAGCTCCGCTTCGGCCCCGACGGCATGCTGTACGTGGGCTTCGGCGACGGCGGCGCGGCGAATGATCCCCAGGGCCACGGGCAGAACCTGCAGACCCTGTTGGGCGGCATGCTGCGCCTGGACGTGGATCACCCCGACGCCGGCAAGGCCTACGGGATCCCCAAGGACAACCCCTTCGTGGGCCGCGCCGACGCCCGGCCCGAGCTGTGGGCCTGGGGGCTGCGCAACCCCTGGCGCTACGCCTTCGCCCCCGACGGGCGCCTGGTGGTGGGCGACGTGGGCCAGAACGCGTGGGAGGAGATCACCGTGGTGGGCCGCGGCGAGAACCACGGCTGGAACACCCGCGAGGCCGCCCACTGCTTCCCGCCGGACAGCGCCTGCGACGCCAAGGGCATGGTGGATCCGATCTACGAGTACCCCCACGGGCCGCTGGGCAGCTCCATCACCGGCGGCGTGGTGTACGGCGGCGCGCTGCTGAAGGGCCTGGCGGGCAAGTACGTGTTCGGGGACTTCGGCTCGGGGCGCCTGTGGGCCCTGGACCTGCCCGCGGCGGGCCAACCCGCGGTGCCCACCGACAAGGCGTGGGCCCTGGGGCGCTTCGACCTGCAGCCCACCGCCTTCGGGCTCGACGACCAGGGCGAGCTGTATGTGGGCGACTACGGCGCGGGGGTGCTGTACCGGGTGCGCCCGGCCCCCTGAGCCCGGCTCGGGGCGTTTGGGGGCCCGGGCCCTACTGGATCTCGATGCGGTAGGCGCCCGCGAAGAACACGTTGTCCACCACGAACAGCAGGGTCTGGCCCGCATCGGCCCAGAACCGCAGGCTGGCCTCGTTGGGGGTGCCGCGGTACGAGTCGGCGGCGCAGAACAGCTCCTCGCCCGCGCAGCCCGTGAGCGCGTAGATCACCGCGGGCTGCCCGAAGCCCCAGTTGGCCACCAGCCGGTAATCGGCGCTGCGGGGCGCCGTCCAGCGGAACACCCGCTCGTCGGTGCGATCCCCGCCGCAGGTGCCGGCGTAGTTGTTCTCGAGCTGTACCTCGAGGATGTCGAAGTTGTTGAACTCGCCCAGGTCGCCGGTGGCGTCGCCCAGGTCATCGGTGACGCAGCCCAGGCAGGCGAGGGCCAGGCCGCAGTCGGGATCGGCGCAGTCGGTGAGGCCGTCGCCGTCATCGTCCACGCCGTCCGCGCAGGCGCCCGCTTCGGTGGGGTGAATGTTGAGCATGAAGGGCCCCGGGGTGCGGGTGTCGGCGTGCTCGACCATGATCACCACCGCCTGACCCGCCGCCAGATCCACCTCCAGGGCCGAGTGCAGGGCGTCCAGGGCGTGCCGGTTGCAGGCCAGCTCGGCGCCCACGCAGTCGCCGTCCAGCAGGTACAGGTTCGTGTCGGCCTGCGAGCCCAGGGTGTCGAAGCGATAGCGCCCCGCCGCCGGAGCAGTCCACTGGAAGCCCTCGTCGGGGGTCCGATTCTGGAAGCCCTGGCATGAGCCCACCCGGTCATGGCGGGCCCCGGTCAGATCGCCCACCGCCACCCGATCCCCCAGGGCGGAGCCCAGATCCACGCCCGCGCAGAAGTCGGCGCAGTAGGGGTCCTCGAAGCAGTCGGCGTCGTCGCAGTCGGTGCGGAAGTCGCCATCGCTGTCCTGGCCGTCGTCGCAGAAGCCCGTCTCGTCGGGGGTGCCGATCATCAGCTCGAAGTGCCCCTGGAACGGGCGGTTGTTGGGCTGCCCGTCCACCACCACGGTCACCGTCTCGCCCGCCTGCACCTGGGCCGAGGCGCTGGCGCCCCGGCAGGCCAGCTCGGTGGCGTCCTCGATCTGGCAGGCGCCCCGGTAGACGCCCACCACCGTCTCGTGGGCGGCCAGGGCGCTGAAGGTGTAGGTGCGCGTCAGCGGGGCGGTCCACAGGACGCGGGCGTCGGCGGTGCGATCGCTGCCGCACAGGCGCTCGCGGCTGCCGCGCCCGGCGGTGGTGCCCATGACCACCCGGCGCCCCACCCGGCTCGGCGCCTCGTACTCGGGGCACGCGGCGGGCTGGCAGTTGGGCGCGGCGGCGCAGTCCTCATCGAAGCAGTCGAACCGGAAGTCGCCGTCATCGTCGAAGCCGTCGCTGCAGCCCAGCTCGGTGGGCGCCAGCACCGCCAGCGAGGCGCGGTCGCTGCCGTTGGCCAGGCCGTTGTCCAGGGTCAGCAGCACGCTGTCGCCCACGGTCAGATCCAGCTCGGCGCTGGCCTCGCGATCGCCCCGCACGCAGGCCAGCACAGGGCCGTCGCAGGCGGCGCGGCGGATCTGCAGCACGGGCGCGTAGTCGGGCTCGTTCACCTGCCGGCTGGCCACGAAGCGGAAGCGGCCGGTGTAGGGCGCGGTCCAGCGCACGGTGACGTCGCTGCGCCCGACGGCCAGCCCGCACTCGGGCTGCTGGTCCGAGGGCTGCCCGGCCACCTGCAGGTCGGCGAGGCCGTAGCCCAGCGCGAAGCCCAGATCCCGATCGATGCAGCCGCAGCCGGCGGCGGGGAACCCGCCCTGGCCGAAGTCATCGCGGCAGCGCCCCGCGTCCGTGGCGTCGGCGCGCACGATGCTCAGCAGGAAGTCGCCGCCCCCGTCCACCACCACCAGCCGCTCGTCGCCCGCCCGCAGGAACACCGTCAGCCGGGCGCCCCCGTGATCGATCAGCGGGTTCATGTTGCACACCAGGCTCTCGCCGTCGCAGCGGTCCAGCAGGTACAGGGTGGTGTCGCCCTGGCCGCGCCAGTGGGTGGTGTCGAAGAGGTAGACCCCGTCCGCGGGGGCCACCCAGCGGTAGGCCCGCTCCTCTTGATCCAGGAACCCGCAGCGGCCCTGGAAGTCATCGGAGTTCAGGCCGCCCGCCGAGCCGCCGGCCAGGTTCAGCCCGGTGCGCGACCCCAGATCGTGATCGGCGCAGCAGGCCACCGCGCCCGCGCAGTCCTCGTCGGCGCAGTCCGTCAGCCCGTCGCCGTCGTTGTCGTGGCCGTCGGCGCACTGGCCCGCCTCCTGGCGGCAGGCGGGGGCCTCGGCGCAGTCGGGATCGGCGCAGTCCGCCAGGCCGTCGCCGTCCTCGTCGCCCGGCGCGGCGCAGTCCTCGGGATCGGGCAGGCAGGCCGGGTGGGCGGCGCAGTCGGGATCGGCGCAGTCGGCCCGGCCGTCGCCGTCCTCGTCGCCGAGGGCGGCGCAGTCCTCCACCGCGGGGCCGGCGGGGGCGGTGACGTTCAGCACCGCCTGCCCCACGGCGCCGCCCCAGCCGTCGACGGCCAGCAGCGTGGACTCGCCGGCGGCCAGCGGCACCACCACCCGTGAGCGCAGGCCGATGGCGTCGTCGTTGCACGCCCGCTGGTCCCCGTCGCAGTCCCACAGGGCCACCAGCACCGTGTCGAAGTCGCTGCCCTCGGTGTCGAAGGTGTAGTCCCCGGCCGCGGGCGCGGTGAAGCGCACGATGACCTCGTCGCCGTGGCGGGCCTGGCAGCCCGGCACCACGCGGTTGGCGCCGGCGTTGGGGCCCCGGAAGACCGCCCGGCCCACGGCGCCGCCCACGTCGGCGTCCCAGCACTCGGCCGGGGCAGGGCAGCAGCCTTCGGCGCAGGCCTGGAAGCCCACGGCGCAGCGTACGCCGCAGGCGCCGGCCGCGCAGGTGGCCTCGCCGTTGGCCGGGGCGGGGCAGGGCAGGCAGCGATCGCCGCAGTGGGCGGGATCGGCGTTGGCCACACAGGCGTCGCCGCAGCGGTGGGTGCCGGCGGCGCAGGCCTGATCCTGGGCCTGGATGTTCAGCACCGCCGGGCCCGCGCGATCATTGTAGCCGTCCACCACCACCACCACGGCCTGGCCGGCGGCCAGGTTCACGGTGACCCGCGACTGCAGCCCGCCGTCGTCGTCGTCGCAGGCCAGCTCGGGGCCGTCGCAGCCGTCCAGCACCGCCAGCACGGTGTCGTGGCCGGTGCCGAAGGTGTCGAAGACGTAGGTGCCGGCCGCGGGCGCCGTCCACGCCAGGGCCACGTCGGCCCCGTTGCGGGCCTGGCAGCTCGGCGAGAAGTCGTTGGGCTGGCCGGTGGTGTCGCCCGCCCAAACCCGCCCCAGGCCCGCCACCACTTCGTCGGTGCAGCCGGGCTCGACCGCCATGTCCGGCTCGATGGCCATGTCCGGATCGATGGCCATGTCGGGCTCAGGCGCCATATCGGGCAAGGCCATGTCGGGCTCAGGCGCCATGTCGGGCAAGGCCAGGTCGGGCAGCGCCAGGTCGGGCACGGCCATGTCGGGCAGCGCCACGTCGGGCTCTGGCGCCATGTCGGGCGGGGCCCCGTCGGGCCGGGCCATGTCCTGCGCGGGGCCCGCGTCGGGGGCCGGTGGGTCCATGTCCAGCCCCTGATCGGGCGCGGGGCCCTGATCGGCGGTGGGCCCCTGATCGGGGGGGACGCCGCGGTCCGTTGCAGGCCCTTGGTCGGGCGCCGGGCCTCCGTCGGGTGGGGGCGCCAGGTCTTGGCTCACCGCGTCCGCGGCGCCGTCCGCGGCGGGCCGGCCGTCGGCTGGGCCGCCCTGATCGGCCGCGCCCTCGCCTCCGCCCGAGGGCACGCAGCCCACCAACGCCCCCACCGCCACCACCCAGGTCCAGACCGCGCGCATGGCCACCTCCGCTCGGATCGCGCCCATATGCCCGCGCCGCCGCTGCCGTCGCAAGCGAGCCTGCGCGGCCCAAGCTCGAAATTCCGGGCGGTTGGGCTCACAATGCCTCGGACGCCAGCGAGGGAGAGCGCGGTGAGCGAAGAGACCGGCTTGGAGCGCGCGGATCGCCTGGAGGCCGAGGGCCGCCATGAGGAGCTCGTGGGGCAGCTCATCGAGCTGCTGGAGGGCGAGGGCGATCCCGCCCGGCGCATGGCCCTGTACCGCCGGGCCAGCGCGGCCCTGGAGGGGCCGCTGGGCAGCGCCGAGGACGCGCTGATGGTCAGCCTCCAGGCCTTCGACGAGTTCCCTGACGACGGCCACTTCGCCGAGTGGCTGGCGCGCCTGGCCGACGGGTGCGGCGCCTGGCACCGGGTGTTGGCCGCCTACGAGAACGCCTGCGAGCGGTGGCAGGGCGAGCCCGCCACCGCGGCCACCTTCCACCGCCGGCTGGCCGGCTGGTACGCGCTGCAGGGTGAGGCCACCGAGGTGCTGCGCCACCGTCTCACCCTGAGCGACCTGGATCCCGGCGATCGGGCCAATGAGGACGCGCTCATCGACGCCCTGGAGGACGCGGGCGAGTGGGCCGTGGTGGCCGAGCTGTGGAAGGGCCGCCTGGTCAAGGCCACGGACCCGGGCGAGCAGGCGGCCGCCCGCGCCCGGCTGGTTGAGCTGTACGAGGGCCGCCTGAACCGCCCCGGCGACGCGCTGGCCCTCACCCTGCAGGCCTTCGAGGCCGCCCCCGACGACGCCCGGTCGGGCGAGCTCGCCCGGCTGGCCGAGCGGGCGCGGGACTGGCAGCCCGTGTTCAGCGCCTACGAGGCCGCGTGCGCCCGCTTCGCCGCCGATCCCGACCGCGCCGAGCCGTTCCACGCCCGGCTGGTGGGCTGGTACGACCTGACCGACCAGGATCAGGCGGCCACGCCCCACAAGATCTGGCTGGCCCAGCGCCACCCCCAAGATCCCGCCCGGCAGCGTGAGCTAGCCCACCTTTTCGAGGCCCAGGGCCGCTGGGCGGAGCTGAAGGACCTGCTCTGCAGCCAGCTCAACACCCTGGCCGACGCGCCCACCCGGGTGCGGATGGTGCTGCGCATCGCCCAGATCCTCGAAGAGAAGCTGGCCGATCCCCAAGAGGCGTTCGAGCTGCTGGGCCGGGTGTACGTCGAGGCGCTGGACGGCGGCCTCGAGATGCACCTGGAGCACCTGGCCGAGCGCCACGGCCTGTTCAAGGCGCTGGCCCGCATCTACCGCCGCGCCCTGGATCGCACCTTCGCCGACGTGGGCGAGGCGGCGGCGCTGCACCTGAAGGCGGCCACCATCTACGGCGAGCGGCTGGGTGATCTGCGCCGGGCCGCTGATCAGTACGCGCTGGTGCTGCAGTACGAGCCCGACAACGAGCGGGCCCTGGCGGCCCTGGGGGCGCTGTTCGAGGCCGAGGGGCGCTGGGAGGAGCTGGCCGAGGTGCGCCGGCGTGAGGCCGAGGCGCCGGCCGAGGCCGACATCCGCTATCGCCGCTGGCTGGCCCTGGGCGATCTGTACCGGGAGCAGCTCAACGACACCGTCCGCGCCGTCGAGGCCTGGTTCAAGGCCCAGGAGGTGCTGCCCGACACCTCGCCGGTGCTGCTGCGGCTGCTGGACGCCTACCGCGAGACCGATCGCTGGGAGGCCTCGATCACCGTCCTGCGCAAGCTGGCCAAGCGCGAAGAGGATCCGGCGAAGCAGGCGAAGTACGTCTACGCCATCGGGATCATCCAGCGGGACAAGATCGAGGACCACTACGTGGCGGTGCGCACCCTCGACAAGGCCCTGGAGATCGACCCCACGCTGGTGCGGGCCTTCCAGGCCATCGACGAGATCCTCACCGCGGATCACGACTACGCGCGCCAGGATCGCTACTACCGCAAGATGCTGGTGCGCGCCCGCCAGCACCGCCTGGACGACGCCCTGGTGATCTCGCTGGCCCGCAACCTGGGCGAGATCAACCGCAGCCGGCTGGCCAACTACGCCGAGGCCATCAAGGCCTACGAGATCGTGGCCCGCAAGCGGCCCGACGACCGGCCCACCCGCGCGCTGCTCACCGAGCTGTACGCGCTGGAGGGCGATCACCAGGCCGCGGTCAAGCAGGCCTTCTCGCTGGTGCGCCTGGATCCCACCGATCCGGGCGGCTACCGCGAGCTGGCCCGCCGCCACCTGGACGCCGGCCACCTGGACGGCGCCTGGTGCGCCAGCCAGGCCCTGGTGGTGTTGGGGCAGGCCAACGCCGACGAGCGCCGCTTCTACGACGAGGGCCGTCGCCACAGCACCGCGCAGGCGCAGCGCTCCCTGGACGCGGGCGACTGGGCGCTGCTCACCTGGGCCGCCCGCAGCCAGGCCATCGACGGGGTGCTGCTGGCCACCCACGAGATCACCGGGCCGCTGCTGGCGCGCACCCCAAAGGCCCTGGGGCTGCACCCCCGCAAGGACCAGCTCGACCTGGATGCCCCCAGCGATCTGGGGCAGATCCTCAAGTACACCCAGCAGGTCACCGGCGTGACGGTGGCGTCGGCGTGGCTCTCGCCCACCACCGTGGGCCTGGGCGTGGCCGATCTGTGGCCGCCGGGGCTGCTGGTGGCCCCCGACATGGCCAGCGCCGGCTTCGCCGAGGCGGCAGCCCGCGGCGCCCGGGCCCTGTACCTGGCCAGCGTGCAGCACATCCTGGCCAGCGGCGACCCCGACCCCCTGCGGGCCCGTCAGCGGGTGCTGGGAGTCATCGCGGCGTCGCTGGCGCTGGTGGCGCCCCAGCTCGAGGTGCCCGCCGAGGCCAAGCTGGTGGAGGCGCTGGGCAAGCTCACCGCCGGCCGGCGGGCGGATCTGGAGGCGGCCGTGCCCGGCCTGCCCCAGCCGCTGGATCAGGGGGTCGAGGCCTGGTTCGAGGCGGTGGAGCACACGGCCAACCGCCTGGCCCTGCTGGTGAGCTGCGACCTGGCCACGGTGGCCCGGCTCATCCGCGACGAGCCCCACCCGCTGGTGGGCGATCCGGCCACGCGCCTGCGGGCGTTGCTGCTGTTCGCCGTCAGCCCGCAGTACACCGAGCTGCGCAAGCGGCTGGGCCTGAACGTGCCCCAGCGATGACGCCCGCGAAGACCCTGGACGAGGTGCTCGCCCGGCTGGATGTCCTGATCGACGAGGGCGCGGCGCGGGGATCCACCGCGGGCCTGTTCCCGGCGCTGTACCGCAGCGTCACGGCGGGGGTGAAGGCGGGGATCGAGGCCGAGCGGTTCGACGACGGGCCGCGCATGGCCCGGTTCGACATCGACTTCGCCAACCGCTTCTTCGCGGTGCAAGCCGCCTGGCAGGCGGGCCAGCCCACCCCGCGGGCCTGGCGCGTGGCTCTCCAGGCCCTGGACGACCCCCAGGTGGGCGACCTGCAGCACCTGCTGCTGGGCATGAACGCCCACATCAACTTCGACCTGCCCCAGGCCGCCGAGGCCACCTGCCCGGGCCCCGGACTGCCGGCGCTGGCCCGGGACTTCGAACGCATCAACGACCTGCTCGAGGGCATGATCGACGACGCCCAGGCCATCGTGTGGGGCGACGTGCCCGGCCTGCGGCTGGCCGATCGGCTGCTGGGCGGGCTGGACGAGGCGCTGGTGAACTTCAGCATCCGGCGAGCCCGGGCCGCGGCTTGGGGGGCGGCGCGGCTGCTCGCGGTCACCCCCGGGGGGCTGCGCGACGAGCTGACCACGCTCATGGACCGGCAGGTGGGCTGGCTGGGGGAGCGCATCCGCGACGGCCGGGGCCCCTGGGTGGGCCACAACGCCGATCGCGGCGCCGTCATCCGGCGGCTGGCGCGTCTGGGCTGATCGGCCCGGGGCTGCCGGCGGATCCGCCGGCGTTGCGCCGCCGGCGGTTGACCACCAGCAGCACCACCGCCACCGACATCATGCCCAGGCTGATGAACTGGCTGGTGGACAGGAAGTTCACCGTGTTCGCCGGGTAGCCCAGCAGGTTGTTGATCCAGGGCACCGTGATCTCGGTGAGGAAGCCGCGCTCGGCGTCGCCGCGCACCAGCTCGATGGTGCCGCGGGCCAGCGGGTACAGGAACATCCAGTAGATGAACACCTGCCCGTGGTAGCGCTTGCGCTGCCGCAGCCACACCAGCAGAGCGAACAGCCCCAGCCCCACCAGCGCGTCGTAGAGCTGCACCGCGTGGATGGTGGCCGAGTGCTGGGCGGTGGCCTCGATGAGCCCCTCTTCGACGTGGGCCGCCCACGGCATGGACCGCCGGGGGAACTCGACGCCCCAGGCCGAGTCGAAGGGGGCGCCCCAGCAGCAGCCGGCGGCGTGGCAGCCCAGCCGCCCGAAGAACTGGCCCAGCCCCAGCGACGGGATCAGCGCGTCGGCGATGGGCCACACGCTCACCCCCTCGCGCCGCACGAACCACACCAGCGTCAGCAGCGCCCCGATGACCCCGCCGTAGAACACCAGCCCGCCGTTCCAGAACCGCAGCAGCCGCGTGCAGTCCGGCTCGGTGATGGCCTTGTCGGGGTACAGCAGGTTGAACTGCGCCATGTCCACGCAGGGCAGGTAGTACTGGTCCCACTCCACGATGATGAAGGCGATGCGCGACCCCACCAGCCCGCTGACGATGAGCCACCAGCACAGGTCGAGGATCATGTCGCGATCCAGCCCCACCCGCTCGCCGTAGCGGGCCGCGTGCCAGATGCCGGCCACGAAGCCGAGGGCGATGGCCACCGCGTAGGTGTGTACGGGGTAGCCGAACAGGCTGAACAGGACGGGGTGCATCAGGGCCCTTTCACAGGCGGGACGTCAGCGGCCGGGCGCGCCAACCGGTACAGGGCGTACGCCACCACGGGGACCGCGATCAACTGGCTGGTGCTCAAGGCGCCCCCCAGCCACAGCCCGCGGTCGTCGGCCCGCAGCAGCTCGATGGCGAAGCGCCCCGCGCCGTAGCCCGCCGCGAACACCCAGAACGCGCGGCCCACGAGCCGGCGCCGGAGGGCGTAGACGCCGACGAACAGGGCGAGCGCGAGCGCCGCCTCGTAGAGCTGGGTGGGGTGAACCGGCAGGCTGCCGTGGGCGCCTGCGTGCAGCAGCCCCTGCTCGGCCTGCTCGAGCACCGCGGGCCGACCCACGGCGCAGATCGCGTCACCGGCCACCGTGGCCACCCGGTCCCAGCCCGGGGGGCACGTCGCGTTGGGGCCCAGCGCCCGCACCGCGCCGTCGAACACCACCCCGAAGGGCCCGGCCGTGGGCTGCCCGAAGCAGCAGCCCGCCAGGAAGCAGCCCACCCGGCCCACGCCGAGCGCCAGCGGCACCGCGAAGCCGCCCAGATCCAGCACCCGCGCCCGGGCCATGCCCCGGCGGGCCATGAAGCGCAGCCCCACGGCCAGCGCCGCCAGCAGCCCCCCGAAGAAGGCCAGGCCGCCCTGCCAGAACTTCAGCCAGGCGAAGCAGTCGCGGGCCGGGTGGCAGCGGCCCGCCGCCGGATCGCACAGCGCGCCCGCCTGGGCCGCCACGCAGTCGCCGTCCACGGCGCAGGGCACGTGGATGAAGCTGGGCACGTCCACCTGCAGGGGATCCGTGCACAAGTGCACGTAATCCATGAAGAAGCCGTCGGCCACCACGTGCAGCAGCCGCGCCCCGAACAGCCCGGCCAGCAGCACCCACAGCCCCAGATCCAGCACGTCCTCGGGATCCAGCCCCAGCCGCGGCGCGTCGCGGTAGGCCAGCAGCAGGCACAGCAGGAAGCCGCCCGTCAGCAGGGTGAAGTAGCTGGGGATCGCGACCCCGAAGACCTCGAAGAGGATGGGCCGCACGGCGGCGGATCAGGCCTCGACGCCGTCGGCGCCCTTGGCCGCCTTCGCCGCCTTCTTGGCGGCCGACTCGGCCCGGGACTGGCGCAGCATGTCCACCACCATCAGCCCCACGCCCACCGAGATGCAGATGTCGGCCACGTTGAAGGTGGGCCAGTAGGCGTCCTGGTAGTGCCACTGGATGAAGTCCACCACGAAGCCCAGCCGAACGCGATCGATGAGGTTGCCGATGGCGCCGCCCAGGATGAGCATCAGCGACCAGCGCGTCAGGCTGTGCTCGGCCTTGCGGTACAGGTGGAAGATGACGCCCACCGCCACCACCGAGATGGCCACGAAGAACGGCACCCGCCAGGTCTCGGGCATGTCGCGGAAGATGCTCCACGCCGCCCCCTTGTTCCCGGCCAGGCGCATGTTCCAGAAGCCCTCGACCCACACCTGGGTGGTGGTGCGGATGTGATCGGCGTCCGTGGGCAGGGTCGAGCCCTCGGGCCGCAGCAAGGTGTTCACCGCCCAGATCTTGGACCACTGGTCCAGGGCGATGGACAGCACCGAGCCAACGATGAGCAGGAGGTAGCGCTGCATGGGCGGAACTCGTCAGGGGGGCTGGTTCGGACGCGCCACCATAGGGGGCGGGCTTTGAGCGTGCAACCGGGCCCGCCCGGCGGGCATTCCGGACCGGCGCGATTCGTGCCGCGCGGATCTACTGCAGCTCGATGGGATCGGCCGTGGCGGGTGCCGCGGTCACGGGGGCCACGATGCGGGCGGGGCGGGTGGCCGGGGCGCTGGCCGGGCGGGCCACGGGGGTGACCTCGATGGTGCGCGGCTTGGGCGGCTCCACCCGGCGGGCCTTGGGCTCGAGCTCGAAGCTCAGGCTGCGCTGGGCGCCCTCGTCGGCGGGGTTGATGGTGAACCGCCGCGGCTTGTAGCCGTTCTTCACCAGGGTGAAGGTGGTCTCCTCGGCCACCTGGATGCGGGCGTAGGTGACGCCCACCTTGCGGCCCGTGCGGTCGTCCATGATGCGCGCACCGCTGGGATCACTGGCGATGACGAACTCCTTGCCCACGGCGGCGTCGGGCGGGGCGGCGTCCTGGGGCCCGGCGTCCTTCAACGCAGCGTCCGCAGCGGCCGAAGCGGGGGCGGCCGTGGTGGGCGCGCGTCCGCCCACGCTCGGGGTCGTGGAGGCCAGCGTCTGGCCGACGCCCGCGTCGGGCACGGCCGGTTCGCCGCCGCTCATCATGAAGGCCACGCCCGCGCCCACCGCCACCAGCGCCACCAACAGGATGGCCAGCAGGGGGGCCTTGCTGCGGGGCGCCTGCAGGTCGGACGGGTCCATGGCCAGCGGCATGGATCCCACCTCGAAGGCGGTGGGGTCCGAGGCCGACATGGCCGCCTCGGCCAACACCTCGGTGTTGCCGCCCACCGCGCCGTGGGCCGTGCTGTCGCTGCCCTGGGGGATGATGGCCGGCCCCACGATGGAGGGGGTGCCGTCGCCGCCCACCAGGGTGGGGGGCAGCCGGTCGGCGTAGGCCTCGTAGGGGGCGCCGTCGAGGATGGCGTCCACCGCGTCCAGCTCGGCCAGCAGCACGTCGGCGCTGGCCTGGCGGCCGTCGGGGTGCTTGGCCAGCGCCTTGAAGACCACCGCCTCCAGCGCGGGCGGCACCTCGGGCGGGTTGTCGAGCTGCCGGAAGGGCCGGGCGTGCTGGTTGACGTGGGCGATGAGGATCGACAGCGGGTTGTCGCCCTGGAAGGGCGCCTCGCCCGCCAGCATCTCGTAGAGGATGATGCCCAGGGCGTAGATGTCCGAGCGCCGGTCCAGGTTGGTGCTGCGGGCCTGCTCGGGGCTCATGTACTTCGGGGTGCCGAAGATCATGCCGGCCTGGGTGAGCGTGCCCTCCTTGCCGTCGAACTCCTTCAGCTTGGCCACGCCGAAGTCGAGCACCTTCACGAAGTCGCGCTCGCCCTGCACGTCGGCCAGGAAGATGTTGTCGGGCTTCAGATCGCGGTGGATGATCCCCGCCCGATGGGCCTCGGCCAGGCTCTTGCAGACCTGCCGCATGATGTGGACCGCCCGCTTGGGGGCCATGCGGGGCTTGCGGGCCAGCTCCTGCGCCAGGCTGTGCCCGCGCAGGTACTCCATGGCGATGTACAGGACGTGGTCGTCCGTCTGCCCGAAGTCGTAGATCTTGATGGTGTTGGGGTGGGTGAGCCGGCTGGCGGCCAGCGCCTCCTGGTGGAAGCGGCGCACCACCGTCTCGTTCTCGACGAACTCGTCCAGCAGCACCTTGAGGGCGATGTCGCGCTGCACGGCGGGCTGACGGGCCTTGTACACGGCGCCCATGCCGCCCTTGCCGATGAGGGCCTGCACCTCGTAGCGGTCGCCCAGGTTGCGGCCGATCATCGGATCGTCCGCCTTCTTGCGCACCTGGGGCTCGGCCCACTTGCCGAAGTTCTCGTCGCGCAGGGCCTCGTGATCGCCGGTGGCCAGGGTGGCGTCGCCGCCCATGGCGGGCGCGTGGGCGCGGATGGTGCGGTCCGTGGGCGGGGCCTGCGTGGGCTCCGGCGGCTGGCGCGCCTTCAGCTCCTCGGCGGTGAGCAGCCGCTCGCCGTCGTTGGGGCAGTGGGAGCGATCGCCCTCGTAGCCGCACACCGGGCAGTGCTTGTTCACCGAAGCTCCTCTCGAGACCCCGCGCAGTCTACCCGCGCCCTTGCCCGCCGGCCACCACCGACCCGCGCGGCTTGCGTCCCAAGCGCTGGGGCGCCAGAATCCGGCGCCCTCATGACCCGGACGGCCTGATGAAAGACAACCGCAGCTACTACGACGACTTCGCAGGCTGGTACGAGCGCGAGCGCCACCACGGCTACCACGCCATGCTCGACCGGCTGCAGGTGGGCATCGCCCGCCCGCTCAGCGTGGGCAAGGACGTGCTGGAGCTTGGCTGCGGCACGGGGCTGATCCTCAAGGAGATCGACCCCTTCGCTCGCAAGGCCGTGGGGCTGGACATCAGCCGCGGCATGCTCGAGCAGGCCCGCGGCCGGGGGCTGAACGTCATGGCGGGCTCGGCCACCGACCTGCCCTTCGCCGACGGCAGCTTCGACTTCGTCTACAGCTTCAAGGTGCTGGCCCACGTGCAGGCCATCGAGCAGGCCATGCGCGAGGTGCACCGGGTGCTGCGGCCCGGCGGCAAGGCGGCGCTGGAGTTCTACAACAAGACCTCGCTGCGCTACCTGATCAAGAAGTTCAAGCGGCCCAACAAGGTCAGCGATCAGACCAACGACCACGAGGTCTACACCCGCTACGACAGCCTGAGCGAGGTGCGCCGCTACCTGCCCAACGGCCTGAAGGTGGTGGATGTGCGGGGGGTGCGGGTGTTCACGCCCTTCGCCCAGGCCCACAAGGTGCCCGGCGTGGCGCAGGTGCTGGGCACGGCGGAGCGCATCGCCCGCGACCGCGCGGTGACCGCCCGCCTGGGCGGCTTCCTGGTGGTCATCGTCGAGAAAGCCTGAGCCGGGGGCTGGCCTGGGCCGGCTACAGCACCGCGGCTACAGCACCGCGTCCAGCCACCAGGTCAGCTTCAGCACTGCGCGGCGCTCGCGGCCGTGCAGGCCGCCGGCGTAGCCCATGTCTTCCTGGTACACCACGAACAGATCGCTGCCCGGCAGGTAGCGCCAGCGCAGGCGGGCCAACCCGCGCACGCCCTCCTCCACCGAGTTCACCTGGGCCAGCAGATCCATGAACAGGGTGGTGCTCACGGCCACGGTGGGCCCCGCGTTCAGCGCCAGGGTGTGGCGGGCGCCGTGGCCGGGCAGGTCCAGCCGGGCGGCGGCGCCGCTGACGGCGAAGCGCAGGTGGGCGCCCGCGTAGGCCTGGGCGCTCACGTCGGCCCGGAGGCGGCGCCCGCCGAAGAAGGCGTCGTCCACGCTCAGGGTCAGGCTGCCGTTGGGGTTGCGCTGGCTGGCGCTGCTCAGCGACAGGCCGGCGTAGGGGCCCGCGTAGCTGCCCGCCGCCACCGGCAGGCCGGGCACCACTTCGAAGTCGCTGACCACCACGTCCGAGCGCCAGCCGCCAAAGGCGCCGAGCTGCCAGTTGGTGCGGCCTTGCAGCCACACCTCGGCCCCGGCGTCCGCCGACCGGGCCTCGCTGAGGTCGGCGGACCGCTCCCAGACCACGATGGGCACCACCTGCAGCCGCGCGACGGCCCCCTGGAAGAAGGTCCACCACGGCGCCTGGGCGGTGGTGGTCACCACGTCGCGGCGGCGCACGAAGCCCACCGCGGGGTCGAAGTCCTGGTCCACCCGGCGCACGGTCAGGCTGGGCTGCCAGGCCTGGCCCTGGTAGCGCAGCCGCACCTGGCTGGAGTCGCCGAGCGGCGCGCCCTCGGTCTGCGTCAGCGACGTGAACCCGGCCAGCTCCAGGCGGCGGTCCAGCAGGCGCACGGCGCCGTCCAGCCCGCTGGCCACGTGGGTGGGCAGCTCGGCGGCCCCGTCCAGCCCGTGCCGGGCGGTCCCGATGATCCCCAGGTGCCCGCCGCCCTCGAAGATGTACTTGAAGCGCCAGGCCGCGTGGTTGGCCACCGGCTGCCCGCCCGCCTCGGGCGTGGCCACGTTCAGCAGGCCGAACTGGACGTCCCCGGCCTGCCCGTACAGCTTCGCGCCCCCCAAAAGCGGCTGCGCCACGCCGGCGGCGTCCAGCCCGATCTGCCGCGAGAAGAAAACCTGGGACTGGCCCCGCTCGCCGAACTCGAAGATCTGCAGCCCGGTGAGGAAGAAGGGGCGCTTCTCGGGCAGGAACAGCGGGAAGCGATCCAGGTTGATCAGCTCGTCGTCCAGATCCACCTCGGCGAAGTCGGTGAGCGCCGTCAGCTCGCCCCAGGTGTCCTCGCCCAGCCGCACCCGCAGATCGCCGCCCAGGCGCACGTCCACCGCGTCGCCCGACCAGGCGTCATCGCCCGGGTGCTTCACCAGGCCGTAGGGGATGAGGGTCAGCGGCCGCCCCGGCACGCCCACGTCCTGCAGCCCGCGCAGCGTGCCGTAGTGGGTGGCGGCGGCCGGCCCGAACTCGGGCGGCAGGGGCGCCCAGTCGTCGGTGGCGGTGCGCGCGTTGTGGTCGCGGGTGATGTTCAGGCCCAGCACCCGCTCGCCGGGCCGCCGGGTCAGCCCCAGGGCGGTGTAGGGCAGGCGAAACTCCGCCACCCACCGGTCGGGGTGGACCTGGGTGGCCGCCTGCCACACGGCATCGAACTCCCGGCGGAACACCCGCCCGTTGTCCAGCGCGATGTAGTCGATGCGCGCCCCGGCGGGGTTCACCACGAAGCCCAGCGTGGTGCGCCGGTCCAGCAGCACGTCCAGCTTCACGGTCACGGCGTCGTCCGCCCAGATGCGCGAGGCGTCCCGGGTCAGCTCCAGGGCCCGGGGCCTCTCGCCCGGCAGCAACCCCAGCTCGATGCCCACGTACAGCGCCTGCGCGTCGTACAGCACCCGGAACCGGGTGTGCGCCGGCGAGGGCTGCCCCGGCGCGGGCGTGCGCTCGGTGAAGCCGGTGCCCGCGGGCGCCTGACCCCAGGGCGCCTCGTCCAGCCGCCCGTCGACCGTGATCGGGGTGTCGCTGCGGGGGTGCGCGGTCAGGCTGGGGGCGGCCGGCGGGGGGGCGGCCAGCAGCAGGGTGAGCAGGGCGGAGAGCATGGCGGGCGAGGGTGCCGAAGAGGGCCGCTCGAGGCAACGGCTGCGCCCAAGGGGCTCGCCACCCCACAGGGCTTGCCGGGCCTGACGGCCCGCACTACGTTGGCGGGGACCGTCAGGGTCCCAACACGCAGCCACCGGAGAGAGGGGAGAGACCGTGCCGTACCGCCACGTCTACCAGAGCTTCGAGGTCCGCCGCCTGCTCCAGCAGGCCGAGCACTCGCCGTCCCCCATCACGGGCGTAGACGCCCACTCGCGGGGCCTGCACGCCATCCGTACCCCGGGCGGCGTGGGGGTCAGCCAGGCCGAGATGATGGACCGCACCCACAAGCGGGTGGGCGAGAGCAACAACGCCTTCAAGAACCGTGGCGGCGCGGTGCGCACCTCGACCTTCAAGAACGTCATCCAGCAGGCCGACGCGGCCTGCCAGGCGCTCAACTCGCCCAAGGGGCAGCAGGCCCTGGGGCTGCTGGACGCGCCGGTGCATGCCGGCAAGAACCTGCGGCTGACCCTCGAGGTCGGGCCCATCCGCGAGGCTGGCTTCCTGGGCGCGACCCCCGCGCCGCGGATGCACACGGTGCACAAGAACAACGCGGCGGTGCAGAGCCCCACCGGCGGTGCCCGCGGCGTGCGCGTGATCATCGACCGGGCGCCGGGCCAGGCCGAGATCCACATTCAGACCTGCTTCCCGCTGGATAACCTGGCGAACTCCAGCTTCACCATCCGCGACATGGGCGCGAACGTGAACGTGGCCACCGGCTGACAGCCGTCCGCCCGGCGGTCAGAACCCCAGCGGGTTCGGCCGCGCCTTCTGCAGGCGCTGCAGCAGGCCGATAGCCTCCCAGCAGGCCGTCTCCTTCCCCGCGTCGCAGGCCTTCCCGTACCAATCCTTCGCGTCGCGCA
>JACKDL010000017.1 GCA_020633555.1 Myxococcales bacterium
GCCGGCAAGACCCAGCTCTTCGTGCCCAAGGTCCCCGTCCGCATGGGCGAGAACGACCGCTGGGAGCCCATGAGCCGCATGCGCGCCGTCATCAGCGACCGCATGATCGAGTCGAAGCAGTACAGCGCCCACGTGCACACCTGCTTCGAGGTGGACTACGGCAAGGTCGACAAGCTGCGCCGCAAGTACAAGGACACCTACGCCGAGCGGGGCGCCAAGCTCACCTTCACCACCTTCCTGGCGAAGGCGGCCGTGAAGGCGCTGCAGGCCTTCCCCATCGTCAACGCGGCCCACGACGGCGAGAACGTCATCTACCGCGGCGACATCAACCTGGGCATCGCCGTGGCGCTCGACTGGGGGCTCATCGTCCCGGTCATCAAGAACGCCGACGAGCTGAGCATGGTGGGCCTGTCGAAGAGCATCGCCGATCTGGGCGGCCGCGCCCGTGAGAAGAAGCTGAAGCCCGATGAGGTGGCCGGCCTGACCTTCTCGATCACCAACCCGGGCATCTTCGGCAGCCAGTGGGGCACGCCCATCATCCCGCAGCCCTCGGTGGCCATCCTGGGGGTGGGCACCATCGAAAAGCGGGTGAAGGTGATCACCCTGCCCGACGGCACCGACACCTTCGCCGCCAAGCTCTGCGGCTACCTCACGCTGGGCTTCGACCACCGGGTCATCGATGGGGCCGTGGCCGACCAGTTCATGGGCCACATCAAGCAGACCCTCGAGACCTTCGACGACGCCGCGATGTAGGCCCCGTGAGCGCCCCCCGCGCACTCGACGTGCGCTTCCTGGGGCGTCGGCCCTACCGCCCCACCTGGGACTGGCAGCGCGCGCTGGTGGACCAGCGCAAGGCCGGCGAGGTCCCCGACACCCTGCTGCTGCTGGAGCACGACCCGGTGGTCACCGTGGGCCGCAACGCCGGCACGGCCTCGCTGCTGCTGGACGAGGCGGCCTACGCGGCCCGTGGCGTCGAGCTGGTGATCACCGATCGGGGCGGCGACGCCACCTTCCACGGGCCCGGGCAGGTGGTGGGCTACCCCATCGTGGACCTGGCCCCCGACCGCAAGGACATCCGCGCCTTCGTGCGGCTGTTGGAGCAGGTGATGATCGACACCTGCGCCGACTACGGCGTGGCCGCCGGCCGCTACCCGGGCGAGCCGGGGGCCTGGCTCATGGGCGCCGACGGGCAGCCTGAGCGCAAGATCGGGGCGGTGGGCCTGCGCTTCAGCCGCTGGGTCACCCACCACGGCTTCGCCTTCAATGTCAGCCCTGATCTCGGCTACTTCGACCTCATCGTGCCCTGTGGGATCCGCGACAAGGGGGTCACCAGCCTGCAACGGGAGACGGGGCGGCGCATCCCCCTGGCCGAGGTGATGGATCGCCTGGCCCAGCACTTCGAGCGCCTGTTCGGTGCCACCCGGGTGACGGCGGGGGCCTGATCGGCGATACTGCCGGGCCCTGAGGAGTCCGCGGACCATGGCCGACCTGTTCCAGATCCACGAGCCGCGCGGCGTCCAGCCGCCGCAAGCCCCTGCGCCGCAAGCCCCTGCGACCGCGCCCGGGGTGGCCCCCAAGGATCGGGTGCGCCACCGCGAGCCCGGGCCCCGGCCCGACTGGCTCACCGTGCGCTACCAGCGCAACGACACCTTCAAGGAGCTGGAGCGGCTGAAGGCCGGCCTGAAGCTGCACACCGTCTGCGAAGAGGCCCGCTGCCCCAACATCGACGAGTGCTGGAGCCACGGCACGGCGACCTTCATGCTCATGGGCGAGCGCTGCACCCGCCGCTGCGGCTTCTGCGCCGTGGGCAACGATCCGGGCCCGCTGGACCCCGACGAGCCCGCCCACACCGCCGAGGCCATCCGCCGCATGGGCGTGCGCCACGCGGTGATCACCAGCGTGAACCGCGACGACCTGCCCGACGGCGGCAGCGCCCACTTCGCCGACACCGTACGCGCCATCCGCGCGGCGGCCCCCGACTGCCGCGTCGAGCTGCTCATCCCCGACTTCATGGGCGCCCGCGCCGATGTGGAGCGGGTGCTCGAAGCCGGCGCCCACATCGTGGCCCACAACACCGAGACCGTGCCGCGCCTGTACAAGCGGGTGCGCCCACAGGCCCTGTACCAGCGCAGCCTGGACGTGCTGCGCTGGATCCACGAGTGGCCGGACGTGATCAGCAAGACCGGGCTCATGCTCGGCCTGGGCGAGCACGACGACGAGGTCGAGGCCGTGATGTGGGACCTGCGCGAGGTGGGCTGCGAGATCCTCAGCCTGGGCCAGTACCTGTCGCCCACTCCGAAGCACCTGGCGGTGGACCGCTGGGTGCACCCCGACACCTTCGCCCGCTTCGCCGAGGTGGGGCGCGCCATGGGTTTCCGTCACGTCGAGGCGGGCCCGATGGTGCGCTCCAGCTACATGGCGCACCGGGCGTTCGAGCTCTGAGGGCCCGATGAACCGTCCCACCGTCGACGCCGCGCGCCACTTCCCCGCCGCCCAGGCGCTCGCCGAGGCCGAGGCCCGCAGCCTCAGCCAGGTGGCGCTGGGCATGGTGCCCAGCCGGATCCTGGTGATCGCCTACGCGGTGCGCGACCGCATCGCCCGGGGCGAGCCGGTGGTGGAGTTCACCGTGGGTGACTTCGCGCCCGGCCAGTTCCAGGTGCCGGCGGCGCTGAAGGCCCACGCGGTGGCGGCCTACGAGGCGGACCAGACCAACTACCCGCCGGCCAACGGCCTGCTCGAACTTCGGCAGGCCATCCTGGACCACTACCGGCGGGATCTGGGCCTGGACTACCCCCTGGACGCGGTGGTGGTCAGCTCGGGCGTGCGGCCCGTGCTGTACTCGGCCTATCGCTGCCTGCTCGACCCGGGCGAGGTGGTGCTCACCCCCGTGCCGAGCTGGAACAACAACAACTTCGCGCAGTTGGTGGGCGCCGAGCTGGTGACGGTGCCCAGCCGTCCCGAGGACGCCTTCATGCCCACGGCCGAGGCCCTGGCGCCGCACATCGGCAAGGCCCGGCTGCTGGTGATCAACTCGCCGCTGAACCCGGCGGGCACGGTGATCACCCGGCCGCAGATGGAGGCCCTGTGCGACCTGGTGCTCACCGAGAACCGGCGCCGTGAGGCCGCGGGGGAACGGCTGCTGTACCTGGTCTACGATCAGGTCTACCGCATGCTCACCTTCGGCGACGCCGAGCACCTGACGCCGGTGGCGGTGCGACCTGAGATGGCCGCCTACACCCTGTTCGCCGACGGCATCAGCAAGGGCTTCGCGGCCACGGGCCTGCGGGTGGGCTGGATGGTGGCGCCGCCCCACATCACCGACCGCATCCGCAGCCTGATGACCCACGTGGGGGCCTGGGCGCCCAAGCCCGAGCAGGTGGCCTCGGCGGCCCTGCTGGCCGACGACGGGGCCATCTCGGCCTACCTCACCGAGTTCCTGGGCGCCCTCCAGGCCCGGCTGGACCGGCTGGCCGACGCCTTCGCCGCCTGGAAGGCCGAGGGCCTGCCGGTGGACGTGATCATGCCCCAGGGGGCCATCTACCTTAGCGTGAAGTTCGACCTCATCGGCACCCCTGGCGTGCCCGACGAGGACGCCCTGGTGGAGTGGCTGCTGGACCGGGCGGGCTGCGCGGTGATCCCCTTCAGCGCCTTCGGCGACGATCACAACCCCGGCTGGGTGCGCTTCAGCGTGGGCGCCGTGAGCCTGGCCGACATCGACGCCTGCCTCGCCCGCCTGGGGCCTGCGCTGCAGGCGGTGCGCGGGTGATCCCCGCCGCCCCGCGGGGGGCGCGCCCTTGAGCGGCACCGTACAACCCATCGACACCACGCCGATCCCCGGGGGCCCCGAGGCGGGCGACGCCAACTCGGCGCGCCGGCTGGGCACCTTCGGGGGCGTGTTCACGCCGAGCATCCTGACGATCCTCGGCGTGATCATGTACCTGCGGACCGGCTGGGTGGTCGGCAACGCGGGGCTGGGCGGGGCGCTCATCATCGTGGGCATCAGCCACGCCATCTCGCTCAGCACCGGGCTGAGCGTGTCGAGCATCGCCACCAACCGCACCGTGGGCGCGGGCGGCGCGTACTTCATGATCAGCCGGGCGCTGGGCGCCTCGGCGGGGGCCGCCATCGGCATCCCCTTGTTCTTCGCCCAGGCCCTGTCGGTCACCTTCTACGTGGTCGGGTTCACCGAGTCGCTGGGCTACATCATCGGCCCGAACCCCCCGTGGTACCTGCAGCCCGTGCTGCTGAGCACCGCCATGAACCTGCTGCTCACGGTCATCGCCGTGCGCAGCGCCGAGGCGGCCATCAAGACCCAGTACGTGGTCATGGCCGCCATCGGCGTGTCGCTGGTGAGCTTCTTCGTGGGCCGGGTGGGGGACGACGCCATCGCCGGGCCGGCCAGCATCCAGTGGTTCACCAGCGACGGCGCCTCCTTCGCCGAGGTGTTCGCGGTGTTCTTCCCGGCCGTCACCGGGATCATGGCGGGCGTGAGCATGTCGGGCGATCTGAAGGATCCCCGACGCAGCCTGCCCCGGGGCACCCTGTTCGCCATCGGCACCGGCTTCCTGGTGTACCTGTCCTTCCCCATCGTGCTGGCGCTGAACTTCGACCTGGCCACCCTGCGGGCCAACAACCAGGCCGTCTTCGACATGGCTTGGGTCCCGCAGCTCATCTACGTGGGCGTGTGGGGGGCCACCCTGTCGAGCGCGGTGGGCAGCATCCTGTCGGCGCCGCGCACCCTGCAGGCGCTGGCCATGGATGGGCTGGCGCCGGGGGCGTTTGCGAAGGGGGCCGGGCCCTCCAACGAGCCCCGCAACGGGCTGGTGTTCACCTTCGTGCTCGCCCAGGCGGGGATCATGGTGGGCAGCCTGGACCTCATCGCGCCCGTGCTGACCATGTTCTTCCTGGCCACCTACGGCGTCACGAACCTGGCCTGCGCCCTGGAGCGCTGGGCCGCCAGCCCCAGCTTCCGGCCCACCTTCACCGTGCCGGTGATCATCAGCTTCGGCGGCGCCATCGGCTGCTTCTACGTGATGAGCATCATCAACCTGGGGGCCATGGTGGCCGCCACGGTCATCAGCGCGCTCATCTTCGGCTACATCAACAAGCGCAACCTCAACACCACCTTCGGCGACGCCCGCCACGGCCTGTGGGCGGCCCTGGTGCGCACCTCGCTGCGGCACCTGCACGCCACCGAGTACCACCCGCTGAACTGGCGGCCGAACCTGCTGATCTTCGGGGGGCCGGCGCGACGCCGCCGCTACCTGCTCGACCTGGGCAGCGCGGTGGTGCAGGACCGGGGCATCGTCAGCTACATGCAGCTCGTGCGGGGCAGCGTGGCCGAGCACGCGGCCGAGCGCCGCGACCTGTCGAGCCGGCTCGACGAGCTCACCGAGCACTACCCGAACACCTTCTTCCGGGTGGACGTGGTGCCCGACGTCTACGAGGGCGTGGTCACCATCGCCCAGAGCTACGGCATCGGGAACCTGGAAGCCAACACGGTCATGCTCGGCTGGCTGAGCAAGCGCGAGCGGGCGCCGGGCTACTTCCGCATGCTCGACGACCTGAGCCTGCTGCAGAACTCGCTGCTGCTGCTGCGCTTCGACCCCAAGCGGGGCTTCGGGCTCCAGCGCGAGATCCACGTGTGGTGGGGCGGCCTGCAGGCCAACGGCGCCATGATGCTGCTCGTGGCCTGGCTCATCAGCAGCCACGACCGCTGGCGGGGCGCCAACGTCACCTGCGTCACCGTGGTGGACGACGAGAGCCAGGCCCAGAAGGCCAAGGCGGGCATGAAGCGGGTGTTCGAGTCGGCCCGGCTGAAGGCCAAGGCCAAGGTGCTGCTGCGCCGCCCGCACCAGACCATCGACGAGATGATGGCCGAAGAGTCGGGCGAGGCGGACCTGGTGATGCTGGGCCTGCGCCTGCCGGGTGCCGAGGACGACGTTGAGGCGGTGTTCGACCAGTACGACGCCCGCCTGGAGAAGCTGGGCACGGTGCTGCTGGTGCACTCGGCCATGGACTTCCAGGGCTCGCCGGTGCTCTTCGACGAGTAGCCGGGCGCCAGAACGCCAGCCGCCCGTTACCGCGCCACCGCCACCGGCTGCGCGCCCAGCGCCTGCACGAAGGCCTGCGGATCGAGCTGCACCAGGAAGCCGCGCTTGCCGCCGTTCACGTACACCTGGGGCAGGTCGAGGATGCTGGCCTCGACGTACACGGGCAGGGGCTTGCGCAGGCCGAAGGGCGAGGTGCCGCCCACCTGGTAGCCCGAGTGGCGCTCGGCCACGGCCGGGTCGCACGGCTCCACGGTCTTCACCGCCAGGTGTCGGGCCAGCTCCTTGGCCGACACGGCGCGGTCGCCGTGCATCAGCACCACCAGCGGATCGCCGGCGTCGGTCTGGAAGATCAGCGTCTTGATGACGCGGTGCTCGTCCACCCCCAGCGCCGCCGAGCTGGCGGCGGTGCCGCCGCGCTCCACGTACTCGTACAGGTGCGGGGTGTGGGCCACGCGCGCGGCCTTCAGGGCGCGGGTGGCGGCGGTGACGGGGAACTTCTGCTTCGCCATGGCGGGAGCATGGCAAAGAGTGCCCGCCCTTGCCCAGCAGAGGATGCCGGGCAGACGCCGCTTCCGGTCGTTCCGGCGGCACCATGCGGCGTATGCAGCCCGCACACCGATGGGAGGGGATCATGTTCGAAGGCATGCTTCGCGCCGCCTGGGCGGCCACGGCGGCGATCGCGTTGGGGGCCTGCGTGCCCGGCGGCGGCGGGGGCGGCAGCAGCAGCTGCAGCGAAGGGGATCTGCGTCCCTGTGAGTGCCCGGACGGCACCGCGAGCTCACGCGTGTGCGGGGCCGACCGTCGGTTTGGTGAGTGTCGCTGCGCCGCGACCGAGCCCGACGCAGGCGGCATGGGCGGCGCAGGCGGCGTGGGCGGCGCAGGCGGTATGGGCGGCGCGGGCGGCGCAGGCGGCATGGGTGGCGCAGGCGGCATGGGTGGCGCGGGCGGCGCAGGCGGCATGGGTGGCGCGGGCGGTGCAGGCGGTATGGGTGGCGTCGGCGGGGCCGGGGGCGCAGGTGGGGCCGGGGGCGCAGGCGGTGCTGGCGGTGATGGCGGCGCCGGCGGCGGAGGCGCCGAGCCCCTGAGCCTGGCGGGCCCGGTGCAGAACCTGTCGGCCTTGGCCGCCCGCGAGGGCGGGTTCGAGCCCTGCTTCGCCGACACCTACGTCGAGGACATCGACCACGTGGGCATGCGGGCGCAGTGCAACCAGGACGTGGTGCTGGTGGGCTGCCGGCGGGCCGGCGAGGTGGACTTCCAGCTCGCCGCCATGGGCCTGCGCGATCAGGTGTTTCAGGCGGTGCCCGACGAGGTCGAGGCGACCCACCCGCACAACGGCAGCGCGTGGTACTTCGGGCCAAGGTTCTCCTTCGGCTTCGCGCCCGAGGGGGCGGTGGTCTCCCGCAATCAGTGCGACACGGCCGATGCTCGCTCCGGTGACCGGCTCTGTTGGCACACCGGCATCAACTCGGGCGGCTACCGCTGCGGGGCGGACATCAGCTTCGACGCCGACTTCGAGCGCGTGGTGATGCACCGGCCGGGGCCCTTGTGTGTGCCCGACGAGGTGAGCTGCGACGGCATCGACAGCGACTGCGACGGGCAGGTGGACGAGGGGCTGGACTGCGCCGTCGTGGAGCGGACCTTCGCGGGGCCGCGGGTGGATCTGCCCGTGGCGACGGTGGAGGCCATGGGCTTCGCCCGCTGCCACACCAGCACATATGCCGACGAGTTCGCCGGGTTCCGGCTGGCGGCCGACTGCCCCAACGAGGTGCTCTTGGTGGGCTGTCGGCCCGTGGGCGAGGACACCCTGACCGTGGCGGCGATGGGCGTGCGCGACGAGGTGTTCCAGATGGTGCCGGGCCAGCCCTCGGCCGCCCATGACCACAACGGCACCGCCTGGTACTACACCGACGGCCACTCCTTCGGCTTCGCGCCGCAGGGCGCCCTGGTGGAGCGCAACAGTTGCGACACGGGCAACGTCCAGGGGGACCTGCGCCTGTGTTGGCACGACAGCGAGCCCTTTGGTGGGTTCCGCTGCGGCAGCAGCCTGTTCTTGAACGAGAACCGCGACTGGGAGCGGGTGGTCTTCCAGCGCGCTGGGGGCCTCTGAGACGCGCTGGGAGGCCCCGGCGCCTGCCGGCTCAGTCGTCCTCGGGGTTCCAGACGAAGATCAGCGCCGCATTGGCCTGGAGCACCCGGCCGCTGTCATCGCCGTCGTTCAGGCTGGGGCTCAGGTAGCTGCCCTCCACGTGCACCTGCAGCCAGCTCGCCAGGCCCACGGTGAGCAGGGCGCCGGCGCTGTGGTCGAACCAGTGGGGGCCCAGGATGGCCTGGAAGGCCGTCGAGAGCGGGTCCCAGCGCCACCACGGCGCCAGGTGCAGCCGCTCGCCGAGCTGCACGCCCACGCTGACGCCCAGCGGCATGGCCACCCGGCTCCAGCGGGCGTCGTCCCCGGCCTCCCAGCTCTGGTAGTGGGCGCCCAGGGTCAGCCCCAGGTTCAGTCCGCTCTCGAAGGTGTGGTTGAACAGGCCGGTGGTCATCTCGAACTCGAAGGCGTCCAGGGGCGTGTCGTCGCCGCCCTCGCCCCAGGCGAACTTGAAGACGGTCATCCGCCCGGGGCGGGGCGGCACCACCTCGTAATCGTAGCTGACGGTGCCTGAGCGCCAGCCCTCCCCCAAGGCTTCCCGGATGGCCGTGTCCCGGGCGTTGACGGCGTTGTCGTTGGTGGCCACCGCCGCCAGGAACGCGCCCCAGGGGTCCAGGATGTTCAGGGTGTTCATGCGGATGGTGGCCTCGGGGCCACCGTCCACCTTCACCTGTTGGATCTGCTGGCCCACGCCCACGCCGCACGCGGTCAGGGGCAAGATCAGCGCGAGGAGCGCGGCGGGCGCGGGCAGGCGGAGGGTGCGCAAGGGAGGCCGCCAGGTTGAGGTCGTGGGGTGAAGGCTGCGGTCAGGGGGGGCGGCGCGTCAACGGCGGGCAGCGGGGGGCGCGGTGGCTGAGGCTCGGGGCCTCAGATGACGGGCTCGGTGTTGATGTGCTCGGCGTCCATCGGGGGCTCCTGGGTCGATTCGGAGGACCGGACGGTGCCGGCGATGGGGTCTGACACGCAGCGCGCCGCGGTTTCGATCTATCCTGCGGAGGATTTCTCGCCCGCCCGCCCCCGGAGGTGCCCCATGGCCGAGCAGTGGACCCCCACCCAGCACACCGCGCGGCGCAGCCGCCAGGCCCCCCCCGAGCAGGCCGACGTGGTGGTGGTGGGCTGCGGCATCGGCGGCCTGACCGCCGCCGCCTACCTGGCGCGCACGGGCCTGAAGGTGGCCTGCTTCGAGGCCCATTATGTGGCGGGGGGGTGCACCACCCAGTTTCATCGCAAGGCCGAGGCGGGGCGCTTCAACTTCGACGTGGGCCTGCACTACGTGGGCGATCCCGACGGGGCCATCCGCCAGCTTCTGCGGGGCGTGGGGCAGGACGTCGAGCCCATCGCGATGGATCTCGACGGCTTCGATCGCTTCGTCTTCCCCGACTTCACCTTCCCCGTGCCCGCCGATCGCCGCACCTACCGCGACCGCCTGGTGGAGTTCTTCCCCCACGAGCGCAAGGGCATCGACGTCTATGTGAAGTTCCTGGAGCAGCTCTCCCGGCTGGGGAAGGCCAACGACCGGAGCAAGGGCAAGCCCACCCTCAGCCTGGCCCTGGCGGGCCTGCGGGCGCCCATCGCCCTGAAGTACATGCACCGGACCATTGGGGAGCTGCTCGACGCCCACGTGCGCGACCCCAAGTGCAAGGCGGTGATGCTCGGGCAGAACGGCGACTACGGGCTGCCCCCCGGGCAGGTGTCGGCGCTGCTGCACGGCGGGCTGGCCAACCACTACTTCGACGGGCCCTGGTACCCGAAGGGCGGTGGGCAGGTGCTGGCCGACCGCATGGCCGACGCCATCGAGGACGCCGGCGGCACCATCCACCTGCGGCGCCCCATCGAGCGCATCCTGGTGGAGGGGGGTCGGGTGGTGGGTGTGCGCACCGAGGACAAGAACGGCCAGGTCTTCGAGACCCGCGCCGCGCAGGTCATCAGCAACGCCGATCTGAAGAAGACCATGCTCGACCTGATCGGCCCCGAGCACCTGCCCGACCAGGTGGTGCGCAAGACCAAGGACTACAAGTGGCCCAGCGGCCTCTTCATGACCGTGCTGGGCGTCCGGGGCGACCTGGCCGAGCTGGGCATGAAGCGGTCGAACTACTGGCAGTTCGACGAGTATGACTTCGACCACCTGTACGCCCAGGTGGACGCCCGCGAGCCCCACGCGCGGGCGGCGTACATCACCAGCGCCAGCCTGAAGGACCCCGACACCGACCACCACGCGCCGCCGGGGCACCAGACCCTGGAGATCATGACCATGGTGCCGGGGGGGGCGGCGGCCTGGGGGGCCGTACCCGACGAGGTGGTGGGCTGGAAGTACCGCAAGAGCGAGCGCTACCACGCCCTGAAGCAGGCCCTCGAGGACGACCTGATCGAGCGGGCCGAGCGCCTGTTCCCGGGCGTCAAGGAGCGCATCGTCTACCGCGAGTCGGCCACGCCCCTGACCCACACCCGCTACACCCGGGCCACCAACGGCACCAGCTACGGCATCTCGTCCACGCCCGACCAGTTCCTGAAGGGCCGGCCGGGCCCCCGCGGGCCGCTGGGCGGCCTCTACCTGTGCGGCGCCAGCCTGCGCTCGGGCCATGGCATCGTGGGCGCCATGCTGGGCGGGCACGTGGCCGCCGCCGTGGCGGCCAAGGACGCGGGCCGCACCGTCGTGGATCCGTACGCCTGATGGACGATCTGGAAGTGCAAGAGGGCGTGGTCATCCCCGGGTGGGAGCTGTACTTCACCGCCAGCCGCTCGGGTGGGCCGGGGGGGCAGCACGCCAACAAGACCAGCAGCCGGGTGACGCTGCACTGGGCCATCGCCAGCACCACCGCGCTCACCGAGGTGCAGCGCGCCCGGGTGATGCGGAAGCTGGCCGGCCGCATCGACGACGACGGGGTGCTGCAGATCAGCGCCGAGGACGACCGCAGCCAGCACCGCAACAAGGCCCTGGCCCTGGAGCGGCTGGCGGCCCTGGTGCGCCAGGCGCTGGTGGTGCCCAAGCACCGCCGCCCCACCCGCCCCACCAAGGGCAGCGTGCGCCGCCGGCTGGACGCCAAGAAGGCCCAGGGCGAGAAGAAGGCCAACCGGTCGTGGCGGCCCGAGGGGGGGTGACCGTTACTGGGGCGGCAGGGCCGCCGGCAACGCCTGTTCAACCGCGGTGAGCAGCTGGTCTGCCGTATCGAACAACGTGGGGTACGGGATCTGCTGAGCCGCGGCCTGGGCTTGAAGCGCGGTCAGCCTGGCGTCGAGGGCAGCGTTTCTGTGCGGGGTCCGATTGAGGATCCGAAGGGAGGCGTCGATCTGACCGATCAGTTGATTGGTCGCAAGGCGGAGATAGGTATCCGCCTTGGCCTTTGCCAACTTCGCGAAGTGCACGAATTCAACCACCTCGCCCTGCTGCAGGTGAGTGGCGAGTCCCTGCGACCACTGGTTGAGTTCGTTGGCCTCGTTCGCCATGCCGCGCGCAAGCAGCCGACCGCGAATGGCATGGATCTGATTCGGGATCTGGCGGGCGTCAGCCAACTCGCTGGTGGGCCCCTGGTGCCCGGGCTGTGCAACCTCGGCCTCTGCGATCAGCAGCTCGGCGGTCGCAGCGGTCGCGTCGACCTCGATCGCGTCCTGCCGCGGATGCCGGGTCAAGGCGGCCTGGATCTGGGCTGGGAGAGCGTGAAGCTGCGCTGTAGGTGGCTGGGGCAGCGCGGCCAGACGCTGGAGTTGCCGGCGGAGTTGAGCGACTGCGGGCGTATTATCCAGGTTCGGTTGAGCGATGGCACGCAGGGTCTGGAACTGGGAGAAGACGTTGTCGACCATGGCCTGGGTAACGGTGCCTCCAGCGTTGTCGCGCTGGTTCCTCAGAACGCGCAACGCAATGGTGAACGGCGTGTCGCCACCCGCGGTGTTCACCATGAGGTCCGCCAGGTCAGCGGGGGACGCAGCCGGGTCGGCCTGGAGGATCGCCTGCATGCATCGCACGGTCAGTTGCTGCACGAGGAGCTGCTCATCCTTGATGGCCGGGAAGGTCCCACCTGACTCCGCGGTGGCTCTCTCGGCGAGCCGGCGGGTCTCGGCCGTGAGGGCCATGGGGTCCAGGGCCAAGGCGGCTTGGCGCACGTTGGGGGTGAAGGGGGTGTGGGCCTGGTCGCTGCGGGCCCACGATTCCCAGACGTCGATGCCGGCCTGACCGATGCGGTCGATCGCACCGTCCAGGTCGGGCAGCATCAGACCCTGGTCAACTGGCAGCAGTCGGCGGTAGCCGACGTCATTGGGCCGGCTGCGTGGCTGGGTGCCGAGCAGGACGTTGTCGCCGTGGCTGTCGAGCTGCACCGTGGCAACGTTGAAAACCGCGAGGGCAGCGAGCTCGTCTCCGAATGCGTTTGCGTCCGTGTTGTTTGGCGTGACGAAGACAAATCGGTCGGTGGGGGCAAGGTCGGCTCGCTGCCGCTGCGTGAGCAGGTTCCACAGCGGGTAGACTTGCTGCATTGCGGCAGTGCGGTTGGCCGCTGCGGTGGCGTTGCCTTGACCAAACGCGTAGCGCAAACCTGGCCGCCCGGGGACCACAAACTCCTTGGTCTGCACCAGGGGGGCTTGGGAGTCTTGGTACTGGATCAGGGCCCCGGTCTGCAGGGGGTTGCGCATGGCGGCGGGCGGGTTCTGTGTCGCGAAGCGCTGGTACAGGGCGGTCCCGCGGGTTGCGATGGCGGCGTGCGACAGGGTGGCGACCCGGGCCTGTGCCAGGGGAAGGCGCAGGGGAGGCGCATTGAACACGGTCTGGCCGAGCCCGACGGCGACGACCTCGTTGCGGGCGTTCTCACCCCGTTGCCGTCCCGCGATGGGGTCGGGGTCCTCCTGGAGGGCCGGCTTGAATACCCCATGGGGCGGGGTGCCGCCAATGAAGTAGGACCCCGACGTCCCCTGAGGCCCGGTGACCCGCACCTGCGCGGTGAGCAGACCATCGTCGTCGACGCGGCGGCGATGTAGCCGATCAAGCCTGTCGCGTTGCGCCTGCAGCGCGGGACTCCAGGTGGGCGGCTGAGCCGCCTGCATTTCTCCGCGAGCGTCGTCCACATAGGCCAGGATCGCTTCGAGGTTGACCAACTCCACGGTCGTGGGCAGGTGGTCGGGTCGGGCGCCCTGCAGCGCGTGGTCCATGATCTCTGCCAGCGTCGGCTCGTCGACTTCGTCGCTTTGGATCGAATCCACCAGATTGCGGGCCAGCGCGAGCTGTGCTTGGCGGCGCAACTGGACCATGGCTTCCCGCCGCTGCGGCATAGGCAACGGCCCCGCGGCGGCAGCCCCCTGCGGGGCGGCTGCCTGGACGCCCTGCCCGACTTGAGCACCTTGCGGGGCCGCAGGCATGGGTGGACCAAGGTCTTGGTCTCCCAAGCGATCCAGGTGCTGGATGGTGCTCCGGAGTTTCGTCGCCCGGCGTGCCGAGTCTGTGGCCTGCTCGGTGCGCTCCAGGTCGCGGAGCACGGCTCGCAGGGGTCGACTGGCTCCGCCCTGGTTCACGCCGAGTTGGGTCCTGAGGTCTGCGGACGTCGTGGCCGTCGTCAAGCTGCCGCGCACCGGACCCGCGGCAGGTCTGCGTGGTGCCATCCCTTACCCCCTCCCAAGTGTGGCTGGACGGTAGCATCTCGGCAGCGAGCCGGGGAGGGCGGAAGTGCGCCATCCAGCACCCCGGGAGCAACTCACCCTTGCTGCAAGAAGGCGACGGCTGCATGGCTTGATGTACCCTGCGCCCGCAACCACGGAGTGACCCGATGCCCCACCTCGAGATCCCCGTCGTCGACCTGGCCGACCTGGCCGCCCCCGGCCCCGCTCGGGACGCCGCCGACAAGGCGCTGCTCGCCGGCCTGGGGGGCTACGGCCTCATCTTCATCAAGGGCCACGGCATCGCGCCCGAGGCGGTGGACGGCTTCTATCGCGACTTCATCGCGGTCACCCAGCGGCCCGAGGCCGAGAAGGCCACCTGGGGCGGGCGGGACATCTGGTTCCAGCGCGGGTGGACGCCGCCGAACACCGAGCAGGCCGTCGTGGCCGGCGGGCAGCCCGACTTCAAGGAGTGCTACTTCGCCGCGCCGGAGGCGCTGGATCCGGTGGCGCAGGCCGAGTACCCGCAGCTCTACGCCGAGAACGTGTGGCCCGATGGGGCCGACGGCTTCCGCGACGGCTACCTGGCCCTGGGGCGGCAGGTGCACGGCATCGGGGTGCGGCTGCTGGCGGCTGCGGCCCGGGCGCTGGGGCTGGCCGAGGACACCTTCGACCGGCTCATCGAGGGTGGGGCCCACGTGTCGCGCGCCCTGCGCTACCTGCCCCTGAGCGCCGAGCAGGTGGGCAGCGACGTGCTGTGGGGCGAGGAGCACACCGACTTCAACCTGCTGACCCTGCTGCCGGGCGGGCGGTTCTACGACCCGCAGGGCCAGATCGCGCCTCGGCCCGACGACAGCGCCGGGCTGTACCTGCGCACGCGCCCCACCGCCGAGCACCCCAACGGCCGCCGGCTGCAGGGGGTGGCGCCCCCGGGCTGCATGGTGGCGCAGGTGGGGCAGCAGCTCGAGATCCTGACGGGCGGCCGCCTGCTGGCCACGCCCCACGAGATTCTGCCGCCCAAGGCGGTGGGCTGGACCCGCTGCAGCTTCGCGCACTTCATCCACGTGCACGCCCACCAGATCCTGCGGCCCCTGGCGCCCTTCGCCGACGCCGCTACGGTGCAGGCCTACCGGCCGTCGGTGCTGGCGGGCACGTACGGCACCAAGACGCTGGTGGACATCAACCTGGCCCCGCCCGATGCGCTGCAGGGGCTGGGCTACCGCCACTACAAGCGGCTGGCCGAGCACCGCCAGGAGGAGGGCCGCAAGGCCTTCGCCAAGTGACGTGACGCTCGAGGTCGATCGGCTGGCGCGGCTGGCCGAGCTGTGGCGGATGGAGCGGGCCTTCGCAGCCAGCCGCGCCCACTCGCAGCGGGCGCTCACCACGCTGGCGCAGCGGGTGGCCCGCGGCGACGCCCTGGCCGACTGCGAGGTGGACGACCTGGCCCTGGTGGCGGGCGGGCGCACGCTGCTGTGGATCCGCCCGAAGGCCTGGCCCGAGGACCCGCGGCTGTCGCCCGGCGCCCCGGCGCGGCTCTGGTGGACCGCGGTGGATGATCCCCAGGGCCACGCGCGCGGGGTGGTGGGCCGACGCCGCGGCGATCTGCTGTCGGTGATGGTGGACGGCGAGCCCCCCGAGCGGCTGCTGTCGGGGGTGTTCCACCTGGACACCGACGATCCCCAAGAGACCTTCGCCCGCGGCGACGCCGCCCTGGCCCGCTGGCGCACGGCGGCCGCCGGCACCGTCGAGGCGCGCCTGCGCGGGGTGCTGTTCGGCGAGCGGCCCCCGGTGTTCGGCGAGGCGGGCCCCGACGCGCCCCTGGACGTGGCCCTGAACGGACCCCAGCGGGCGGCGGTGGTGCGGGCGCTGGCCACCGAGGACGTGGCCTTCATCCACGGGCCGCCCGGCACGGGCAAGACCCGGACGCTGGTGGAGGTGATCCGCCGCGCCGTGGCGGGCGGCCAGCGGGTGCTGGCCTGCGCCATGAGCAACACCGCCACCGATCACCTGGGCGCCGGGCTCCTGGCCACGGGGCTGGCGCCAGTGCGGCTGGGTCACCCGGCGCGGGTCAGCGACGCCCTCGAGGCCCACAGCCTGGACGAGCTGCTGGCCCACACCGACGCGGCTCACCTGGCGCGGAAGTGGCAGGCCGAGGCTCGGGATCTGCGGCGGCGGGCCTTCAACCGTCGGGATCGCGGCGCCCTGCGTGGGCGCGAGTTCGGCCAGATGATGGACGAGGCCCGGGCCCTGGAGCGCGACGCTCGCAATCAGCTCAAGGGCGCGCAGCGGGCCCTCCTGAAGGCGGCGCCGGTGGTGTGCTGCACGGCGGCGGGCGCCGACAGCGCGCTGTTGGGGGCGGAGCACTTCGACCTGGTGGTGCTGGACGAGGCGACCCAGGTGCCGGATCCCCTGGCGCTGGTGGCGCTGAGCCGGGGCGAGCGCGCCGTGCTGGCGGGCGATCCGGAGCAGCTCCCGCCCACCATCCTGTGCCCCGAGGCCGAGCAGGGGGGCCTGGGCCTGACCTTGTTCGAGCGGCTGGCCCAGGCCCACCCCGAGGCGGGAACCCTGCTGCAGGTGCAGCACCGCATGCATGCGGATCTCATGGCCTTTCCCAGCGCCACCCGCTACGGGGGTCGGCTCGTGGCCCACCCCGCCGTGGCGGGCTGGACGCTGGCCGATCTGGGCGTGGCCGAGGACGCCGAACGCCCCACGCCGCTGGTGCTGGTGGACTGCGCCGGCAAGGGCTGGGCAGACGTGGGCGACGAGGACGGCAGCACCGCCAACCCCGGCCAGGGCGAGCGCACCGCCGCCGAGGTTCGTCGCTTGATCTCGCGCGGGCTGCCGCCCACCGCCGTGGGGGTGATCACCCCCTACCGCGCCCAGCGCCGGCTGCTGCGGCGCCTGCTGGCCGACGAGGTGTCCGCGGGGCTCGAGATCGACACGGTGGATGGCTTCCAGGGGCGCGAGAACGAAGCGATCGTGGTGGATCTGGTGCGCTCGAACGAGGCGGGGAAGGTGGGCTTCGTGGCCGACCGCCGCCGGCTGAACGTGGCGCTGACCCGTGCGAAGCGGCACCTGCTGCTCATCGCCGACACGGCCACGCTGGGTGTGCATGACGACTTCGCCGCGCTGCTCGAGGCGGTGGAGAGCCACGGCGCCTGGGTGAGCGCCTGGAACGACGAGGCGGAGCCGCTGGCGCCGTGAACCGCGCGGTCCCGCTGGCCCTGCCGCTGCTGGCCCTGTGGCTGGGCCGGGCGACGCCCGCCCGCGCTGACGAGTTCCACTTCGAGGACTTCCGCTACGGCCAGCGGGCCCTGGGCATGGGCGGCGCCGTGACCGGTCTGGCCGTGGAGCCCGGGGCCGCCTGGTACAACCCCGCGGGCCTCGCGCGGCTGGAGGGGGCCGAGTTCTCCGGGGCGCTCACCTTCGTCGGGTTCGAGTCCTACACCCTGCGCAGCGGCCTACGGGACGAGGGCTACTTCCAGCCCGAGGACATGACCGCCAGCGGGGCGGCAGCCGAGCCGTCGTATGTGGTGGCCTCGGCGACCTTGGGGCGCCACGCGCTGGCGCTCACCACCTTCCTGGCCAGCGACCGCAGCCTGGGCTTCTCGGGACGGGTGGCGAAGCCCTTCGACGCCCCCGGAGGCCGCGACGAGGTGCGCTTCACCCTCAGCGACGATCGCTCCGCCCGCCAGCTCATGCGGGGCATCACCTACGCCTTCCGCGCGTCGGGGGCCTGGGCGCTCGGCGTCAGCGCCTACTGGGTGGCCCAGACCCGCAGCCGCCGCCTGCGGCGCAGCCGGCTGCTCCAGGGCAGTGACCCCGCGTCGGTGATGTTCCTGGACCTGACCACCGAGGAACGCACCTCAACCGACTCGGTGCAGGGGCGGCTGGGGGTGCTGTGGACCCCGGCAGGGCCCTGGTCGGCGGGCGTGGCGTGTACCTCGCCCAGCGTGCCCCTGGCCGGGCAGGCCACCTACGGGCAGATCCTGGCCGACTCGGGGGATCGGGCGGGCGTGACCGACGCCTTGCCGACGTATGTCAACGCGCCGCAGAAGGCCGAGGCCCAGACGGTGCTGCCGGGGCACTGCCGCGTGGGTGGGGCCTGGCAGGGGGCGGGCTGGACGGTGTCGGCCGATCTGTCGGTGGTGCTGCCCATGCGCTACCAGCGCTTCAACGTGGCCGATGGCCCCGCGGGGCTGTACCTGAACGACGTGACCCACGAGCTGACCGTGAACGCGGCCGTGGGCGTGGAGTTCCCGTTCGCCGCGCGCTGGCCCATGCGCGCGGGGCTCTTCACGAACCGCACCTCGGCGCCTTCGGTTCCGGCGTTGCCGAAGGGGTTCTACGAGCCCCACGTGGACCGCTACGGGGCCACCTGGAGCATGGGCTACCTGGGCGACAAGCGCAGCATCAACTTCGGCCTCGAGGCGCAGATGGGCGCCGGGCACAGCACCGCCAGCGCGTCGCTGGAGCGCCTCGACGGCGAGGCGGCGTACATCCGGTTGGAGCGCGAGGAGTGGCGGGTGGTGTTCTTCGTGGCCGGCGCGGCGGCCTTCGCCTCGTCCGCCAGCCGGGAGCTGTTGGATCTGGAGCGGTTGGAGCAGAGGGCGCCTTGACCGGCCCCCGCCGCGCCGCCACCCTGCGCGCCATGCACGCCCAGCCGACCCCCCTGCCGCCCATCGCCCGCCTCGACGCCCCGCCCAGCAAGGCAGTGCTGGCCCTGGCCGAGCGGGCCGTCCGCGACTTCGACCTCATCCAGCCCGGCGACCGCATCGCCGTGGGCCTCAGCGGCGGCAAGGACTCGCTGCTGCTGGCCGGCGTCATGGCCCACCTGGCCCAGCGGGCCGACCTGGACTTCGAGTGGACCGGGGTACACCTGGACCAGCGCCAGCCGGGCTTCGACCGCGCCGGCTTCGACGCCGTGTGCGCCGCGCTGGGCATCCCCGTGACAGTGGTGGCCGAAGACACCTGGTCGGTGGTGGAGGCCCAGCTCAAGCCCGGTCAGATCCCGTGCTCCATCTGCGGGCGCATGCGGCGCGGCGTGCTGAACCGGTGGTGCGCCGAGCACGGCTTCAACAAGCTGGCCCTGGGCCACCACCTGGATGACGCCATCGAGACGTTCTTCCTGAACCTGCTGTACCAGCGCCGCCTGGACCCGCTGAAGCCGGCCACCCCGACGGCCGACGGCCAGGTGACCACCATCCGCCCGCTGATCCTGGTGGAGGAGCAGGCGGTGAAGGACTGGGCCGCCCGCCACGGCGTGCAGCCGGTGGCCTGCCCCGTCTGTGATCCGTTCCCCAGGTCGCGGCGCCGCGATCTGAAGCAGCTCGTCGATGGCTTCCGCACCCTGCAGCCCCAGCTCGCCCAGTCGGTGCGCGAGGCGCTCTACGGCAAGGGCGACAGCCTGCCCGTCCTGGGCTGACCGGGCGCGGGTTGCCCGTCGCCGATGCCCGTGGAAAGATACCCGCCGGGCGCACGGGGGGCCACATGGGCTGGGCGGTCTATCTCGACGAGAGCGGCGACTTCGAGCACGACCACACGGTGTGCGTGGCGGGGGTGCTGGTGCCCCGGGACGCCGGGCCCGACGAAGTGGCGCTGGCGCAGTGGATGCGCCGCCGCTTCGACTTCGTGCCGTGGCCGCTGCACGCCGCGCACCTGAACCTGCCCATCCTGCTGGCGCTGGCGGCGCTGCGCACCGACCGGCCCTTCCCCGGGCGGGCGGCCCTGGACACGCTGCGCCAGCGGCTGTCCTGGCGCCAGCGCGACAGCGTGCGCCGGGTGGACGAAGCGCTGGCAGCGGGCGCCTGTCCCCCCTTCGACGACCTCCGCGTACTGCAGGCCGAGGTGGGCCCCGGCGAGGACGCCGCGCTGCTGGCCTTGCAGCGCGCCTTCTTTGACCAGCTCAAGGGGCTGATGGCCGATCTGGCCACCGACGGCGTGCGGATCACCTTGGCCGGCGAAGCCTGCCCGCGGGCGCCCCAGCCGCGCTACCGGGCGCTGCTGGTGGGCCTGGCGGGGCACCTGGGGCAGCGGGCGCCCGGCGGTGGGCTCAAGCTGCATGTGTTGTGGCGCCCCGCGCGCGAGGCCGCCGACGAGCCGGCCACGCCGCTGAATCGCAGCCGAATCGAGCGTTGGCTGGCCGAGGCGGACGCTGGCCGGGTGAAGCTGGCCTGGTTGGGCGGCTTCGATCGGCGGGCCTCGCCCTGGCTGGTGCTGGCCGACTTCGTGGCCAACCGCACCCGACGGGTCCTGCGCGACGCGCAGAGTCTGGCGGATCTGGAGGGTGGACTGCTGGCGTGGATCGGGGTGGGCGGCGCCGCGGCCGATACCTGCTGGGCGCGGCCGGGCGACGCCACCCCGCGCCTGTGGGCGGCCAGCCTGGAGGGCTGGGGTCATGGGTAGCCCGTGGGTGAAGGACCCCCAGGGGCTGCTGGCCGCGATGCAGCGCCTGAGTGGCGAGGGGGCCGCGGCTGTGTTGACCCCGCGTGAGTGGGCGGCGCTGTACGACGCCGTCCAGGGCATGGTCTCGACGCGCTGCACCAACCTCCCCGACACGGTGCGTGAGCAGGCCGCCGACGACCTGCTCCAGCGGCTGCTGCGGGGGCTGTCGGTGGACGTCCACCTCGCCACGGCCGGGCAGGCGGTGGCCTACCTGCGCACGGGCTTCCGAAACCGGTGCATCGACCTGCAGCGTCGGCGCGCCCGCGAGGTGGGCGGCGCCGCGCTCGACACCGCCCTGGCGACCCGCACCGCCCCCGACGGCGCCGAGGACGGGGCGCTGCTCGATACGGCCATCGCGGATCTCCTGGCGCGCCTGCCCGCTTTGCTGATCGAGCGGCCGGGCAAGGGGGCGGTGCTCCAGCATGTGGCCGATCGGCACGCCATCGTCGAGCGGCGACTGAGTCTGGCCGAACTGGTGGCCCGGTGCGCCGAGGCAGAGCCCGAGCCCCACCGCGCCGAGCCCCGCTGCAGCGAGCGCATCATGCGGGCCCAGCGCCGGGCGGTGGAGGCGCTGAGCAAGCTGGCGGAGGAGCTGAGCGCACGCGAGCCGCCCGATCCGCAGGGGGAGGCCTACGCCGCCCTGGCCGAGTACCTGCGTCACAAGAAGCCGAACCGGGGGACCCCATGACTGGCCGCTGTCCGGTGGTGTGGCTGGGGCCCGTCTTGGGGCCGACGGCGCCAGCGGCGCGCCGGCCTGGCCGAGGAAGTAATCGATGAGCATGCCCTTCGCACCGCCGGCGCGGCCGCCCTTCGAGGCGTGGCTCTCGGGCGTCCGGGAGCCGGCACGCTCGAAGGTCCTGCGCTGGGTCAACGAGACCTGGCAGGACGACCTGCCCCTGGCTCAGGCTGAGGCCGTGGGCCGCTTCGCGCGGCTCCTGCCCGTGGAGCGCGGCGCGCTGACCGCCGCCGCGCCGCCCCCGCTGCCCTTCGGCGTGGTGCAGGCCCGGACCTGGGCGGCGGATCGGGCCGCGGCGTGGTGGGCCGAGGTGGACGCCGTGGCCGAGGTCGCCGTGGAGGCGGCCGAGGCCCGCCTGGTGGACCTGGACGGGCGCTACGAGCCCGACCACCCCGTGTGGCGGGCCCTGCTGCTGCAGGCGCTGCGCGCGCGAGACCGCCTCGCGAGCGTGAGCTGGCTGGCGGCAGCGGCGCGGCGCACAGCGGCCTGGCGCGCGGCGCTGGTTCACCTGGACGCCCGGGGCGCCCGGCTCGCGGCGGGGGCGCTGGACCTCGAGCCCGTGGAGGATGAGCTGCTGGCCGAGCTGGGGGCCGGGCTGCCCGCGTGGTGGCTGGCCCCGGCCCTGGTGGGCGCGCCGGCGCTGGGCGCCGCCCAGGACGTGTCGCCGACCCCCCACGTGGTGCTCCGCTTGCCGGCACGGGTGCCAGCGCCTGCGGAGGCGCTCAGGCTGGCCGCCGACGACGCCGAGCCCGACGGCAGTGGGGGGCGCGTGGTGGCGCGGCTCGCCGGGGTGACGGTGCGGTTCGACGAGGCCGCGCGGACCCTCGTCCTCACGGCCGGGCTCGGGGTGGAACTGCGGCTGGATGATCCCGAGGTGGTGGCCGTGCTGGACCTGCGGACCGGCGCCGCGGCGCCGCTGGCGATCACGGTCCGCAAGCCCACCCTCTGGATCGCCCGCCTGCCGGGCGAGGGCCGTTTCGAGCTGCGGGTCGGGGCGGCGGTCATGCGGCTTGACACGGTGGAGGCGTGAGCACGGCCACGCGATGGGTGAGGGCACGGCGATGCCGGGTCGACGACCGCGCCCTCTTGGAGGCCCTGGCCCACCAGCTCACCGAGCCCGATCCGCTCGTGGAGCAGGTGGCCCAGCGGCTCGAGGCGCTGGCCGACCTCCACCCCGTCGGCGGCATCCTGAGCCACCGGGGCGATCGGGCGCTCATCGACGCCCTGTGTGCTGCCTGGCAACAGGCCCGCGCCCGGCGCGACGTGCCTCTCAAGCTGCAGCGGCTCTGGCAGCCGTGCCCGCAGGTGGGGGTGGCGCTCTTCCCGGCCGTGCCGGCCGAGGGGGCGGGCCGGGTTCTGGCGATCCGGGTCGGAGCGGCCCTGACGCCGCCCGAAGAGGCGGACCCCGACTTCAAGGCAGTGGTCAGCCAGGCGGCGCAGTGGGTGGGGCGGCACGTGCCCGGGGCCGAAGCCCGGATCCCCGCGCTGGGGTGGACCGTGGCCGCGCCGCCGGGGCCGGTGCACGGCCAGTCAGTCTTCCTGGCCGCCTGCGTGGCATACACCAGCGCGGTGCTCGGCGTGCCGGCGCCGGCCGAGCTCGCCTTCACCGGCTGCCCCGTGGGCCAGGGGGCGAGCGACGAGCGCCCGCGCCCGGTCAACCCCCAGACCCGCGAGGGGAAGCTCTCGGCGTGCAAGCGTCACGCAGGCGTGCGCGCGCTCGTCGCGCCTACGCCGGAGGCATGGCCGCAGGAGCCCGCCCTGCCTGTGCTGCCGGTCCGCCGCTTGAGGGCCCTGCTGCAGCAGCACTTTGCCGTGGCGTGGGGGCGCATGGCTGCCCTGGCGCCGGCCGCGACCCCGCCCCCCGCCGAGCCGCTCGCCCGGACGCTGGTGGAGCGCAGCCGGGCGGTGCTGCACGCGGCGGCGGGGCCGTTGACGCCCGGCGAGGTCATGGCGGTGATCGGCCAGGTCTGGGCTGAGGACCAAGGCCACCTGAGGTTGCAGGACCTGCTGGAGGAGGATCCGGCGGTAGTTCACACCGATGAAGGGCGGTGGCTGCTGGCTCTGGACCGGTTGGACGGCCAGCCCGTCGTGGACCCGGTGCGGGCGGACAAGGTCCGCGCCGCCACCCTGGCCTGGCCCGAGGAGGACCTGTCGGCGCTGACGCGGGCCTTCGAGGGCCTGCGCGACCGGTCGGATCGGGCGTCCTATGCCCAGGCGCTGGCGACGCGCGGGAGCCTGGCCGCCCGCCGCCTGGGCCTGGCCCTGCGCTGCCTGGACGGCCCCGCGCCGCTCGCTGCGCTGGCGCCGGCGCTGGTGGCAGACGCCGATGGGCCCAGCCTGACCCTGGCCGTGCAGGCCGCGGCCGAGGTGGCCCTGTACCTCGCTGCTGCGCCGGTGCTGGATCAGATCGCCACCACGTCCGGCTCGCCCCAGGCCAACGTGCTCGCGAAGCTCGAGGAGCGCCCGTCCTTGGGGCGTCTGGCGGCTGCGGCGAGGGCCGCCGATCCGGCGCCGGCGTTTCAGGCTGCTTGCGATGCCGTGCCCAAGCTCCTGAACGCGGCGCTGCATCACCCCGGCGGCTGGGCGGAGCTGGCCGCCTGGCAGCGTGACGCCTGGGGGCCGGGTGGCGACGGCCGGGCGCTGCTGGATCATGTGACGGCGTTGCTGGCACCCCTGCGCGCCGACGCCGTGGACGGGCGCTGGATCCGCCAGGCGGGCGACGGGTTCACGTTCTACCGGGGCACGGTGGCGGGCCGGGAGCGCTACTGGCGCTTCGCGCGGGGGCGGGCCGTCGCCGGCGATGCGGCCCCCTGGCCCAACGCCGCACTGGATCGCCTGCCGGGTCCGCTGGCCTGGCTGGCCATCGCGGCCAAGAAGGCCCGGGGCGAGGGGGCCTGGATCCCCTTGGTGGGCGCCCTGGACGCGCTGGTGGCGCTGTGGCTGCGCCTCGCCGTGGCGTCAGGCCCCTCGGCGCACTGGCAGACGTCGCTGGACTTCACCCGGATCACCAAGCGCCGCCTGTTGGAGCGAGCCGTCGGGCGCCCGCTGGTGGCCGATCCAGCCCCGCTGGAGGCCGCCGTCGACGGGTTGGAGCGGCTGGAGCACCACCCGGGGCCGGTGGACGGCTCCTTTGGTGCGCTGGCGCAGCAGGTCGGGGCCGACCTCTTCCAGGCGCTGCAAGGGGTCGAGCGCCTGAGCTTGTGGCGCGGCCTGGCCGATGGACCGCGCTGCCTGCAGCTCGCCGGGGCTTGCCCGACGGCCCCCGATGGCCAGGGCTGGGTCGGGCCGCCGCTGGCCCCCGGGCGGCTGGCGGTGCGCCAGGGCGCCACGGTCTGGCCGCTGTGGCGTGGGGTCGCGGCGCCGTGGGAAGACGGGATCCAGGTCTTGGCCCAGGCCGGCAAGGCCCGGCCCCGCAAGCGGGTCGACGCGCTGGAGTCGGCACTCTATCTGCAGGTCGCGCCTGGGCGGTGCCCGCGCTGGGCACTGGCGGCCCGCGTCCAGTTGCCCCCAACCTGACAGGCCTCCTCAGGCGCAGTCCACCACCGGGCGGCCCTGGCCGTCCCACCACTGGAGGCGCGCCACCAGGTCATCCCACCAGGGCTGGGCGCGGGCTCGGTCGGCGCTCAGCGCGGTCATGCGCGCGGTGCCGCTGACCCGCCAGCCCTCGGCGCGCATGGCGTCGGTGCCCGTGGGCAGGAAACCGGGCAGGTCGCACTCCACTTGAAAGCCCACCTTCTCGGCCACCCGCGCGCTGGCGGCGTTGCTGGGGTCGTAGACACACTGCACGCGTACGCAGTCGAAGCGGTGCACCGCCAGCGCCACCGCCATCTGCGCGGCGTGCGTGCACAGGCCCTGGCCGGCCCGGTCGCTCCGGATCCAGTAGCCGATCTCCATGGCGTGCGCGTGGTGGGCTTTGCGGTGCAGCCCCAGGCCGCCCAACAGCGCGCCAGAGGCCGCGTCGAACAGGTGCAGATGGAAGTCGTCGCCGCGCCAGTAGTCGGCGCACACCTTCACCAGCCGGTCGTACTGGGTGTCTTCGGTCTGGGGCAGGTGGGCGAAGGGCATGTAGGCCTTCAGCGCGGGCAGGCTGGCCTCGACCGCCTGGACGATGTTGGCCGCGTGGGCCACCTCGGGGGCGCGCAGCAGCAACCCGGTGAGCGGGTCGAGGATGCGCGAGGGCGGGCGGCGCTGGTGGATGGCGGGCATGGGCTCCCCCCGAGGTGGATGGAGGGGGAGCGTCGCACAGCGGGCAGGGTGGGTCGATGGCCGGGGCGGCTCAGCGGGGCTCGGCGGGGGTGGTGTTGGCGGGGTTCACGCCGCCGCCGGTGTAGCCGGGGGCCACGCGGCTGGGCATGGCCACGGGGCCGCAGGCGGTGTCGCTGCACATCGCCGCCATGCAGGTGCGCTTGCAGGCGATGGCGTCCACGGTGGCCACGCTGATGGGCTTCAGCGGCGCGCACTGCTCGCCGTGCGGGTCCATCGGGCGGCCCGCCTCGCTGCGGCCCGTGCAGCCCACGGCGGTGGCCAACCCCGCCCGGTCGCCCTGGGCCTTGGGGAAGCGCACGAAGGGGTTGCGGCCGGTGTCGTCGCAGTTGTCCTCCAGGCACATCTGGCTGCCCCCGCCCGCGCCGCCCTCGGGCTTGCAGTCCTTCTTGTCCGAGCCGGTGTTCTTGTCGCTGCAGCGCCACTCCTCGGCGTTGTCCTGGTCGGCCATGCAGTGCTTGAACAGCGCCGTGCGGCCCTCGAAGTGCTTGGAGCAGAAGCTGTACGGGCTGCCGTCCTTGTCGACGTCGTACTGCACCAGCGTGCGGTCGAGCTCGGCCTTCTCGGCCGCGTTCAGAGACTGGGTGACCACCATCCCGGCAGCCGCGTCGCCGGCCATCTTCAGCATGGACCAGGTGCCCTTGAGGATGCCGTACAGGGCCCCACCCGCGGCGGCGGCGGTGACCTGCCCGCCCGTGGCGGTGGCGTCCATGATCAGGCTGCCGGCGCCGTAGATCATCTCGCTGACGTCGTCCAACGCCCCCGGGGGCGCGTCGGGCAGCCCACCGGCGTGCACGGGGCTGGTGGCCGAGCCCTGGCCCGCGCCCACCGGGGGGTGCAGCGCGTCGGCGATGGCGCCCATGGCCGGGCCCAGGGCGCGCCGGGCCCGCGCATCGCTGTCGCCGCCCACGCCGGGCAGGCCACCGAAGCTCAGGCCGCCCAGCCAGTCGCCCACGCCGGGCGCCGCCGGCACCGCGCCCACGCCGCCCAGGCCGAAGCCCTCGAAGAAGCCGGGGGGCAGCCCGCCGGGGTACAGGCCGCCGAAGTCGCCCTCGCCACCCTGGCCCTCGGCGGGCGGCGGCGGGGCCCCGTCGCCCTCGCCGACGCCGAAGCCCAGGCGGCCGCCGAAGCCGTCCACGTCGAAGCTGACGCCGCCGAAGCCCAGGGTGGCCGCGATGGGATCGTTCAGCAGGCTGCCGGCCAGCCGCCGCCCGTCGGCGGCCCCCAGCAGATCGCCCAGGGGGCCGGCGGGCAGGCGGTCGGCCATGGCCTCGGCGGCCTCGTCCACCCCGGCACGGTCCACCAGGCCGTCGAAGCCCACGGTGACCGCCCCGCGGGCCTGGATGGGCCCGGCGGGGTCCTCGCCCAGGCCCCGTGAGGCCGCGGCGAAGGGCCCCTCGCCGGCGCCGGCGCCGTTGGGGACCAGCTCGCACACCACCAGGCTGGGGTGGGTGCACGCCGGCAGCACCAGCTCGGCCTGGAAGCCCTCGGCGCGCACTGGGGCGCGGCCCACGTCCAGGGTCAGGGCGCCGTCGGGCTGGGCGCAGGGCTGCACGCACACCAACTGGGCCACGCCCTCGGTGGCCGCGCTGCCGCGGGCGAACACCCGCAGCCCCTCCGGGTCGGCCACGGCCTCCAGCGCCAGGTCGCCCGGGGCGGGGCTCAGATCGGCGCCCACCCGCACGTCCGCGGCCACCTCGAGGGCCTGGGCCGCGACGAAGACCTGTGCCGTCACGGTGTGCTCGCCGGCCGCCGCGGGCAGCAGGGCGTCCAGCACCGCCACGTCGCCGGCCAGGCTCAGTGGGGCGTCCACGATGGTCTCTTCGCCGACGCTCAGGCGGACCTGCGCGTCGGGGCACTCGCCGCGGGTCACGATCTGCGCGGCGGCGGGCACCGGGCCGTCGGCCACGGCGGCCGGCACCACCAGGCGCAGGTCATCCAGGGTGCACTCGGCGGCCGCGGGGGCGGCGGCCAGCAGCAGCGCGGCGGGGGTCAGGCGGCGGGCGAGGCGGCGGTGGAAGCGAGCCATGGTTTGTTCTCCGGTGAAGGCCCAGCGGGCCGGGTGGGGTTCTGCCGGAGGGCTACGCCAGGCCGAGGTCGGGCTTTTTCGGGGGACCTCGCTTTTCCGAATCACGCTTTTGTTTCGGTGGCTTGAGTAACCGCGGATTTCTTCTTTGCGTTATTCCGACGTGGTTTCTGTATAAATCATCCATCGACGCCTTGGAGGCCGTGATGACCGAGTTCACCCCCTACAGCGCGCTGCTCGGCGGGGCCCTCATCGGGCTCGCCGCCACCGCGCTCCTGCTGTTCAACGGGCGCATCGCCGGCATCACCGGGATCGCGGGCGGCCTGCTGGGCGGTCGCCCCGGCGACCGGGCCTGGCGGGTGGCCTTCCTGGCGGGCCTGGTGCTGGGCGGCACCGGGCTGGCGCTGGCGGCGCCGCAGGCCCTGGCCTTCGAGCTCACCCGCAGCCCCGCCGCCATCGTGGGCGCCGGCCTGCTGGTGGGCTTCGGCACCCGGCTGGGCGGGGGCTGCACCAGCGGCCACGGCGTCTGCGGCATCTCGCGCCTGTCCACCCGCTCGCTGGTGGCGACGGGCGCCTTCATGGCCACCGGCTTCCTGGCGGCCAGCGTGCTCACCGGGGGGGTGGCGTGATGGGCGTCGTCAGCGCGTTCGTGGCGGGGTTGTTGTTCGCGGGGGGCCTGGCCGTCGCCCAGATGACCCACGCCCACAAGGTGGTGGCCTTCCTCGACCTGGGCCCCAACTGGGACCCCAGCCTGGCGTTCGTGATGGTGGGCGCCATCGGCGTGCACCTGGCGCTGCGCCGGCTGGTGCTGCGACGGCGGCAGCCGGTGCTGGCGGTGCAGTTCGAGCAGCCGCAGCGCAGCGACATCGATGGCCGCCTGCTGGCGGGCAGCCTGCTCTTCGGTCTGGGCTGGGGCATCGCCGGCTTCTGCCCCGGGCCTGCCCTGACGGCCGCTGGCGGCGGGGTCAGCGAGGCCCTGCTCTTCGTGCCCGCCATGCTCGGCGGCATGGGCCTGTTCGCGGTGGTGGATCGGCTGTTGGTCCGCGCCCGGAGCCCGCAGCCGAAAGAGGCCGCGAGCAACGCCTGCGGGTGAGCGGCTACCGCAGCGCCCGCAGCAGGGGCAGCAGCGGCGCCCGGTCGTCGGTCCACACGAGCTGATCGTCGGGGTCACGCACCCGGTCTAGCTCGCCAAGATCCTCAATGAACTCGAGCAGATCGGGCCGACGCGTCAGCAGCATCCAGCGGGCCGTGGCCAGCCCCTGCGCCTTGTCGGCCTTGCTCGTCACCTCGCTCAGGCTCAGCGCGAAGTGCTTCGCGTGGGCCCGCACCACGGGCCGCAGGTCCAGGTGGCGGTTGCTCACGTTCACCGCGATGACGCCGCCCTCGGTGAGCTTCGCCAGGTAGCCGCCGATGGCCTCGCGGGTCAGCAGGTGGGTGGGTACGGCGTCGCCGCTGAAGGCGTCCAGCACCAGCAGGTCGTAGCGGTGCGGTGAGGCGGCCACCCCCAGGCGGCCGTCCGCCACGATCACCGTCGAGGTCACGCAGGGCCGGCTGAGGTACGTGAACCAGTCGCGGGCCAGCGCCTCCACCAGCGGATCGATCTCCCAGTAGTCCACCGCGTCGCCGCAGCGGGCGAAGCCCGAGATGGTGCCCACGCCCAGGCCCAGCACGCCGATGCGCCGGGGCGGGTGCTCCTTGCCCCAGCGGAAGTACAGCCCCAACCCCGAGCGCGGCCCGTAGTAGGCGTTGGGGATGCCCTGCCGGGCGTCGGTGAACTCGCGGCCGTGCATGATGTGGCCGTGCAGCAGCTTCCGGGCGGGCCCGTCGGGCTCGCTGTCCGGCACATCGCGCACCCGCAGCACCCCGAAGAAGCCCCGGGCGGTGGCCTGCACGTAGGCCTGATCATCGGCGATGGACTTCGCGTAGGCGCCGCCCAGCCCCAGGATGAGCAGCGCCGGCAGTGCCCAAATCCAGGGCGGCTCGCCGCGCAGATCCGCCTGCTGACGGGCCCGGCGCAGGGTCCACAGGGCCAGGAAGGCCGCGGCCATGAGCGCCAGCGGCCACTCCACCCGCAGGGGCAGCGCCAGGGGTGCCAGCAGGCTCACCGTGGCGCCGCCCAGGGCCCCACCCAGCGCGGTCATCAAATAGAAGCCGGTGAGGTGCGTGGGCGCGGGCCGGGTGCGCACCACCTCGCCGTGCAGCACCATGCAGGCCACGAACAGGGTGCTCGAGTGCACGGCCACCTGGGTCAGGATGCTCGACCGGAAGCCCTCCTCCAGGGCCCACCACTGGCCCAGCAGCGCCACCGCCAGCAGGGGAAACCACACCGCGCGGGTGGTCCAGCGGGGGTTGCCGAAGGCCAGGATGTAGCTGAGCAGGAACAGCCCCAGGGGCAGCACCCACAGGAAGGGCGTGGCCGCGAAGTCCTCGGTGAGCAGGTCGCTGCAGGCCACAAGCAGGGCCGAGCTGGTGGCGGTGAGCAGCAGCCACAGGGCGCGCTGACCGCCCGTGGGCGGGGGGCCCGCCTCGGCGGCATCGGGCGCGCGCAGGTCGGCCCAGCCCTGCCGCGCGGTGACGGCCAGCAGCAGCACGAGCGCCCCGTACGCCACCGACCACGCCACCGTCTGCCCCGACACGCCGAAGGCCGGCTCCAGCACGAAGGGGTAGGCCACGAGGGCCCCCAGCGACCCCACGTTCGACCAGGCGTACAGCCGATAGGGCGAGCGGTCGTCCACCTGGGCCGCCCAGGCCTGCACCAGCGGGGCCGTGGCTCCCAGCACCAGCGCGGGCGCCGCCACGCCCAGGGTCAGCGAGGCCAGGATGGCCAGCGGCGGCGAGCTGGCCTCCACCACTGGCGTGCCCAGCGGAAGCGCGAGCAAGGCCAGGGCCGCCAGCGCCAGGTGGATCACCCGGCCGCGCCGGGGCGGCTGCCGCAGCACCAGCAGGTGGGTGTAGGCGTAGCCGCCCAGCAGCACGATCTGGAAGAAGACCAGCGTCACCGCCCAGGCCAGCGGGCCGCCGCCAAACCGGGGCAGGATCAGCCGGCCCACCAGGGGCTGCAGCCAGAACAGCAGCCACGCGCCCAGGCCGACGGTCAGGGCGCGCAGGAGAGCGGGGGCGTGAGGCATGGGGCTCCGAGGGGGTAGGCCCCCGGGCTGTGCCAAAGGGCGGCGCCGCCGTCAATGGCGGCGCCCCTTCGACCGCTTCGGCGCGGTGCGGTTCGCGCTCAGCCGCAGCCGGGGTGGGGCAGCTCGCCGCAGGACTCCACCCGGAAGGTCGCCTCCTGCACGCCCTGGCCCAGGCGGATCCAGTACCGCCCCGTCAGCTCGTAGTCCGAGATGGCGTCGAAGTGGATCTCGCCGGCGGTGGCGACGTCGCAGTCGTCCAGGTCGCAGAACTGGGCCTGCCCGCCGGACTGCCCGCCCGCCAACCCGAAGGACTCACCGCGCAGGCGCTCGCGATCCGCCCACACGAAGACCCGCAGGTTGGCGCGGGGCTGGTCGCCGCAAGCCCGGTGACCCAGGCTGAAGCCCAGGGACACGGCGGGGCCGTCGTCGGGCGCGCAGCTCGGCTCCAGGGTGCCGAACTGGTGGCGGTAGTGCCCGGTCTGGCAGCACTCGGCGGGCAGCACGCCGTCGTTGGGCCCGATGCACACCCCGTCGGGGTCCTGGAAGGCGCCCCAGCAGGTCTCGGGGGCGGCGGGCGCGCACGCGTCGGCGGGGTCGTGGCAGCCGTAGCAGCCGGCCGTGGCCACCAGGGTGCTGCCGATGGGGCAGACCGGCGGCAGCGCGTCGCACAGGGGCGCCTCGGGGTCGCTGGGGCATGCGGGCAGGCACTCGCCGGTGGCCTCGTCGCAGGCGCTGTTCGGGCAGTCATAGTCCCGCTGGCAGGGGGCGCCCAGGGGCACGCACGCGCCCGCTTCGCACCGGCCGCCGGGCGGGCACGGGTTGGCGTCGTCGCACTCGGGGGCCGCGGCGACGCACACGCCGTCCTCGCAGACCTGTCCTTCGGCGCACTGGAACTGGTCGGGGCACTGTCCGGGCATGCCGATGTCCACGCAGCCCATGACCGGGCCGCAGTCCGCGGTGCACGCCCAGCCCTCCTCGGTGCACTCGCAGCTCGACGGCACGCAGCCGGGCACCTGCTGGCAGATCTGGGTGGCCTCGCAGTCGCTGTTGTCCTGACAACCCAGTTGTTCCGCGGGGTTGGGGGTGTCGCAGCCCTGGGCGCCCCCATCGGGGCTCACGCTGCCATCGGCCTGTGCGCCCGCGTCGGGGGCGGCGCCCGGCTCGGCCTCTTCGGTGATGCAGGCGGTGGCGGTCAGGGCGATCAGGGCGGTGAACACAGCGCGCTTCATGGTGAACCTCGTGGGAGATGTGTCACCCGAGGCCCAGAGCAACGGCCGTGCCATGCCGCCGCGCCTGCGTTCGCGGCGTTCGCCGGGCCCCCGGCCTCAGGTTGCCGAGGCCAGGCGACGGATTTCCCAAGCCGGCAGTGAGGGCCGGTCAGGGGGTCGGCGGCTCGAAGGGGTCGAGCGCGGTGGGTGGCAGCCAGCCCAGCACCGCGACGTAGGGGGTTCATCGGGGCTTGGACGGGCGATCGGCCGGGCGGTCGTGCCCCTCGAGGCTCAGCCTCGCACCCGAGCCCACTCGGGCTCCAAGCGCAGGCGGGCGATCCATGCGTCCAGGTAGCCTTGGTCAAGGCGAGCGCCCGTCACCCTCAGGACACCCCGGATGTCGCTGAGCTGCTTCTCAGAGACCCCGCCCCCCTTGCGGAACCAGACCAGCTTCTGGAGCACCACGTCTTCAGGGGCGGCCACCGGCAGGCGGTGGGGGCCCGCCTCCACCCAACGGCGGCGAGCCATCTCGCTCGCGAGGAGCGGGGTCTTGGCCGAGACGAAGACGTCGACCTTGAACATCGTGCCCAGGTGGATCGCGTTGAAGCTGGCGCTGCGGCGGATCGCGTCCCGGACGGCCGTGTCCGAGATGTAGAAGTCGGCTTCCAGGGCGCTCACCAGCGGGGGCCCGTGTGCTGGCTCAAGCTCGGCCACCAGGTCAACGTCCTGCGTGGCGCGAGGCAACCCGACGAGCGAGGACGCCAAGGAGCCGCCGATCAGGTAGGGCACCTGCAGGGTGTCCAGCACCGCCCCCACCTGCGCGGTCACCGCCAGCGGCTCGGCCAGCCCTGGGATCACAGCCCGTGCTCCTCAGGATCCCAGCCGAAGGCGGCGATCATCAGGTCGCGGGGGATGCGCAGGGCCGCCAGGCGCAGCTTCAGCTCGCGCTCGGGCATGGGGCCATACTGGTCGAGGATGCGGGCGGTCTGGAGCTGCTCCAGGGCGGCGTTGAGCTGGAACACCCGCGCCCACTTCTGCTCGGGCGTCATCCGGCGGTAGCCCTCCACCAGGAAGGCCTCGGTCTCGGGGTCGGTGTCGTCGAACAGGCGCATGGGGGCAGGATGGCGGCGGGCGGGGGCGGCGGCAAGCGGTGGCCGCGGCGCCCCTCAGCCGGGCTGCCTCAGGCCCGCCACCTCGGCGGCCTTCAGCCAGCCGTCGCTGCCGTCGGGCAGCACCACCTGCTGCCAGCCGCCGTCGGTGCCGCGCAGGCGCACCTTCACGCCGCCCAGCACCTTCGCGGCGCGCTGGTACTGGTCGCCGGGGCCGGTGCGCACGCTGGCCTGCTCGGCCACCACCACGCCGAATTTCGCGCTGCCGTCCAGGTTGGCGCGGCCCACCAGCAGGCCGCCGGCGCCGATGGCCACCAGGGCGGCCAGCACGGCACCGAAGCTGCTGCCGGTGCGCAGGGTGGCCTTGCGGGTCTTGCGCCACACGGCGATGAGCGCGAACAGCAGGGTCCACGACAGGCCGAAGACCCACGCCAGCAGGGTGGGCGAGAAGGCGGTCAGCAGGCCGGTGCCCAGGTCGTCGTCGCCGGGCAGGATCACCCGGCCCTCGCTGCCCGACTTCACGGCGGCCTCGACGGCGCGCTGGCGCGCGGCGGCCAGGTTGTGGGCGGCGTCCTCGTCGCCCGGGGCCAGCAGCAGGGCCTGCTCCAGGGCGTGGATGGCGGGGCCCAGCCGGCCGGCCTCGGCCTCGGCGGTGCCCAGGTTGAACCACAGATCGGCGCTGTCGGGGTGGGCCTCCAGCGCGGCGCGGTAGCCCTGCGCCGCCTGGCCGTGGCGGCCCTGCCAGAAGTCCTCGTTGGCGGCGTCCACGCCCGAGCCGAGGGCGGCGCTCGCGAGCAGCAGCAGGGTGGTCAGCGGGGCCAGCAGGGCGCGCATCAGGCCACCTCCTGCTCGACGCGATCCACCAGGGCGGCGGCCCGGCGGGCGGCCTCGCTCACGTCGTCGGCGCCCGCGCCAGGGGCGAAGCGGGCGAAGTCACAGTTCTCCAGCTCGCGGACCACGGCCTGCGCGGTGTCGGCGCCCACGCCCAGCTCGCCCAGCGTGGCCACCAGTTGCGGGTGGGTCAGCCCCTTGAAGGGCCGGCCGAAGCGGGCCTCGAAGTAGCCCTCCAGCGCGTGGGCGATGGCGGTGTAGGCCTGGCCGGCCCCCGCCTTGCCCGCCTGGGCCAGGGCGTCCTTGGCCACCTTCGGGGCCTTGCGGGCGGTGCGGCTGCCGGCGGTGCTGGCGCGGGTGCGCTGCACCCGGTCATTCAAGATCAGGCCCAACAGGGCCAGCGGCGGCAGGATGAGCGCCGCCCACAGCAGCGGGTGGGTGTAGGCCGCGCCGCCCGCCGCCCCCTCCAGGCGCGGGGCCTTGCGGATGGTGCGCAGGGCGGGGCCGTCGCTCGATGCCTGCGAGGCCGCCGTCGCGGCCGGATCCCCGTCCTTTGTCGCCAGCGGCGTGCCGGTGACCGTCAGCCAGACCGGCCGGGTACGGGCGGTGGTGTAGCGGCCCGTCTGCGGGTCGAAGTAGGGCAGGCTCAGGGCGGGCACCTGCACCCGCCCAGCCTGTGTGGGTCGGATGAGCCAGGTCTGCCGGCGCACGCCCACCACCTGATCGCCGCGAACGCTGGTGTTGGTGGTGGCCGAGGGCGGGAAGGCCTTCAGCCCGGGCATGTCGGGCAGCTCCAGCTCGGGCACGTTCTCGATCAGCCCGTCCACCCGGGTGGTGACCGTGAGCTGGAAGCCGTCCTCGGCCTTCACCTTGGTGCGGTTGGTCTGCGCCTCCAGCCGCACCTCGCCCACGGCGGGGCCGGCGAAGTCGGCGGGGCGGCCCTGCGGGGGCAGCGGGCGCACGGTGAGCGCCAGGGCCTCGACCTTGCGGTCCAGGCGCTGGGCCCGGCGCACCGCCATGCCGCGGGTGCTCAGGACCATCTTCGCCGACACCTCGGGCAGGGTCAGGTTGCCCACGCGGATGGGGAACAGGTGCTGGTCCCAGAGCACCTCGCGGGCGAAGACGTCGTTGCCGATCTGCACCAGCCGGGCGCGCTCGCGGCGGCCGCGCTCCTGGGTCCAGAACCCCTGCGGGTTCACGTCGCTGACCTCTTCCAGGCGCACCGAGAGCTGGCGGTTCACGTACAGGCACAGACGGGCGCGCAGGCCCTGCCCCAGCCACAGCGGGCCCTCGGGCTCCACCTCCCAGCGCATGAAGGCCATCTGGTCGGGGGCCTGCTCGGCGGGGGCGTTCGGGTCGCCCGCGCCACCCTGGGCGCCGCCGGTCACCGTCACCTTGATGGGCTCGCTGGCGACCGTGCTGCCCGCCTCGGTGTAGCGGAACGGGCCGATCACCAGCTCGCCGGGCTTCACCGGTGAGAGCTGGAGCTGGAGCTTGAACTCGTTCTGCCGGCGGCGGCTGTCGTAGCTCGAGAAGCTCATGCGGCCCACCACGGCGAAGCCGTCGAGCGCGGGCTCCTGGATCTGCGGGCCGCCGAATCCGCGGGAGTCGGCCAGCAGGGTCACCGTCAGGCTGAGCTGGTCGCCCAGCACCACCTCGGTGCGGTCCACCGACACGTCCAGGGACGGCTCGGCCCACGCCGGGGCGAGCAGGCCGAAGAACACCAGCAGGGGCAGGGCGGCGCGCACGGCCCGCAGGCTGGCACGGGGGGCGGACACCGGCAACTCAGTAGTCCTCCATCCGCGGCACCACCTGCAGCCCCCGCAGCGCCTTCTCGAGCTGCGGGTTCTTGGGGTGCTTGTCCAGGGCGTCGATCAGCTTGTCCAGATCCACCTGCTGCTCCTGCGGCTTGGGCTCAGGCTGCTTCTGGTCCTTCTTCTCCTGATCGTTGTCCTTGTCGCCCTGGTCCTGCTTGTCCTTGTCCTTCTGGTCCTGGTCCTGGTCGCCCTGGTCCTTGTCCTTCTGGTCCTGTTCCTGGTCCTGCTGGTCCTGGTTCTGGTCCTTTCCACCGTCGCTGGGCGGCTGGACCTGCAGGGCGTAGTTGTTCTCCTCGTCGGTGGCCGCGGCCACCTCGATGAACCAGGTCTGGGTCTCGGGGGGCGGCTCGGGGGTGTCGTCCGCCGGCTGGCCCTTCTTGCCCTTGTCGTCCTTGGGCTCGGGCTTCTTCTCGAGCTGGGGGATGCCCAGGCCGATGCCGCCGGCGCTCTCGCGGCCCTCCACCACCAGGGTGCCGTGCTGGTCGTACAGGGCGGCCCGCAGGGGCGCACGCTTCACGTCGTACGCGATGGTGGCCTGCATGGCCTCGGTCTTGGGCACCTCCACCCGGTACCAGTCCGGGTCGCCGGGGCAGGCCTTCAGGCCCTTCTGGGGCTCCTTGACCTCCTTGGCGGCCTCGAGGCTGTCGTTCTCCTCCAGCTTGTCGTCCACCGGGCACGGCGGGACGATCTCCACCTCGACCCCGTACTTCACCTCGGCCCGGCCGGGGCCCTCCACCCGCACGTGCCACACGCCGCCGCGGCGCACGCCGCCCACGGCCACCGCGGCCTTGCCGCCGGTCATGGGCGCCTGCTGGGTGGGCGCGTTGTCGGCGTCGCCGGGGCCGTACAGGGCCAGGCTGACCTCGCGGGTCTCCTCATCGGCGGTGTCGATCTCGCCGCTCAGCCGCACGTACAGCATGCCGTTCTGGGGCACATCCGGCAGGGTGAACCAGTCGGTGTTCCCCGGGCACAGCAGGCGCTCCTTGCCGTGCTTCTCCTCCCACGGCTTTGCGTCCTGGCGCGTGTCGTCGGGCTCGTGATCGTCCTCGCGGGCCGGGCAGGGCGGGTTGGCCTTGTACCAGGCCATCTCCAGGTTCCAGCGGGCGTCCTCGTCCGCCGGATCCAGCTCCAGCGCCTTGCGGAACTCCACCAGCGCGTCGGCCCAGTTCTCGCGCTTGGCGGCCACGAGCCCCCGCAGGAAGGCCACCCGCTGCCGCAGGGCGGGCCCATTCTCCAGGGGCTCACCGCGGGCCTCGGCCCCGGCCACCAGCCGGTAGGCCTGGTCCAGCGCGCCGTTGGCGTCGTCCAGCTCGTCGCGCAGCAGGTGGGCCAGCCCGCGGGCCAGGTGCACCTCGGGGGCGTCGTCGGTCAGCTCGGCCAGGGCGTCCAGGGCGGTCTTGGCCTCGCCCTCGCGCAGGGCGCTCGCCGCGCGATCCACCTCGGCGCTCTGGCACTGGAAGGGCCCGTGGCCGGTCAAGAGCAGGAAGCTCAGGGCCGCAAAGGTCAGGCGGGTGCGCATGTCAGGCCGCCTCCTCGCGCCGCCGCCGGCGCGCCCGCTCGCCCAGCAACACCTCGATGAGCAGCAGCAGCACCGCCGGCAGGATGGCGTACTGGAACTTCTCGCCGAAGCGGTGCCGCAGGCTGCTCTCGATGGTGCTCTTCTGCAGGGTGTCCAGGGCGTTGGCCAGCGCCACCGCCATGCTCTCGCTGCCGTCGTGGTGGAGCACCCGCAGCGCCTCGACGTCCTGCGGATCCGCCAGATCGGCCAGCTCCTCCAGCAGATCCATGTTCAGCTTGCTGTAGATGGGCTTGCCCTCGGAGTCCCGCTGGTAGCCCGCGTGGCTGCCGTCGTCGTTCAGCACGGGGATGGGCTCGCCCAGCAGGGTGCCGATGGCCACGGCGTAGATCTTCACGCCGGCTTCGCTGGCCTTCTTCGCCGCCTCTTTCGCGGCCTCGCCCAGGTCCTTGTTGGCGTCCTCGCCGTCGGTGATCAGCAGCAGCACCCGGCTGCGGCTGGCCTTCTCGCCGCGGTCCTCGCTGCCGGTGAGCAGCTTGGTGCCCAGCTCGATGGCCATGGCCAGGTTGGTGCCGCCCACGGGCATCTGCCGCGGATCCAGGCTGTCCAGGTACAGGCGGATGGCGCTCTTGTCGGCGGTGAGCGGGCTCTGGATCCAGGCCACGCCGGCGAAGGGCACCAGCGCCATGCGGTGGCCCTGCAGGGTCGAGAGCATGGTCTCCAGTTCGCTGCGGGCGGCGTCGAGCCGACTGGGCTGCACGTCGCGGGCGAGCATGCTCTTGCTGATGTCGAAGGCGATGGCGATGTCGATGCCCGTGCGCCGCAGCGGCTCGGGCCGGCGGCCGTGCTGCGGGCGCAGGGCGGCGGCCACCAGCAGGCTCAGCCCCAGCACCATCAGGAGCTGCTTGAACAGGCGCCGCTCCATGCTCACCGACGCCACGAGCTGCCGGATCAGGCCCGACGCGCCCGCCTTGTCGATGAGCCGCCGCCGCATGTGGTGGCCCCAGGCGAACAGCCCGATGGCCAGCACGGGCAGGGCCACCATCCAGACCCACTCCCCATGGCCCCAGCGCATCATGGGAACCTCCGCAGCACGGTCTGCGAGAGCAGGATCTCCAGGAACAGCAGGGCCAGGGCGGGCAGCAGGAACCAGGGGAACAGCTCGGTGCGCTCGGCGGCGGCGTAGTCCACCAGCCGCGACTTCTCGAACTGATCCAGGATGTCGCGCAGGTCCTCGCTCAGCCCCTTCTTGTCGGTGCTGCGGTAGAAGCGCCCGCCCGTCTCGTCGGCGATCTGCTTGAGCAGCGCCGGGTTCACCGGGTTGTCGACCTTCTTGTAGATCCGCTGCCCCGTGAAGGCGTCGATGATGTCGGTGGGCTGCCGGCTCTGGTCTTCGGTGCCCACCAGGATGGGGAACACCGTGATGCCGCGCTTGCCAGCCTCCTGGGCCATCTCCACCGGGCTGATGTTGCTGCCGTTGTCCTCGCCGTCGGTGATCAGGATCACCAGCCGGGTCTTGGCCTCGCTGTCGCGCAGCCGCGCCACCGACATGGCCAGGGCGTTGCCGATGACGGTGGCGCCGCCGTCGATGTCGCCCAGGCGCATGGCGTCGAGCATGCGGATCATGACCCCGTAGTCCAGGGTCAGCGGGAACTGGAGGAAGGCCTCCTTGCCGAAGACCACCAGGCCCACCCGGTCGTACTTGCGGCTCTTGATGAACTCCCGCAGCACGTCCACGGCGATGGTGAAGCGATCGGGCGGATCCTTGCCCTGGTTCTGCAGGGCCACCAGGTCTTCGTCGCTGATGTCCACGCTGGCCATCGAGCCCGACAGATCCAGGGCCACCACGATGTCGATGCCCTCGACCTCGGCGGTCTCCTCCTCGGGGAGCTGGGGCCGCGACAGGGCCACCAGCGCCAGGGGGATGGCCACGGTGCGCAGGGCCAGGGGCGCGTTGACGAAGCGGGCCTTCCAGCCGCGCTTCACGCCGTCGAGCCGGTGGCGGGCGGGGAAGCGCATGGCGGCGGTCTTCACCCGGCGCGTGCGCCAGGCCTGCACCAGCACCGCAAGGCTCACGGCGGCCAGGATCCAGAAGGCCACGTGGGCCCAGGTGGGGTAGTCGGGCCAGATCATGCGCCGCCCTCCGGCGCCGGCGCGGCCGCAGGGGCCACGTCGGCGGCGCGGGTCAGCTCGATGAGCCCCCGGGCCATGCGCAGCACGGTGTCGCCGCCGTCATCTGCGGGCGCGAAGTCGGCGAACTTCACCAGGTCCGTTTCTTCCAGGAACTCGCGCACGGCCACGCCCGCCTCGACGCTCAGCACCTCGGTCTGCAGCGCCGCGCGGATCTGCTCGGTGGTCATCTCGAGCGCGTCGAAGCCGTAGCGCCGGCCCATGTAGTCGCGGACGATCTCCGACAGCCGGAAGTAGTACTGCTTGGCCTGCCCCTGGCTGAACAGGTCCTCGCCCTGCAGCCGCTCGATGCGCTCGTAGGCGATGACATGGGCCGGCCGCGGATCCTCGAAGGGGCCCTCGTCCACCTCGCGGCCGGCCAGCCAGCGCTTGATGGCGACGCCGACGCCCACGCCCACCAGCAGGGCGCCCAGCACGATCAGGCCGATGATGAGCGGCCAGTTGGTGACCACGAAGGGCAGGGGGCCATGGCGGCTGAAAAAGCCCTCGGCGTCGCCCTCGGGGGGCTTGGCGAAGGTGCGAAAGTCCGGCTCGGCCTGGCCGGCCAGCATGCTCTTCACCGGCACCCGGATGGCCGGCACGTCCACCCGGCCCTCGTAGCCGCCCGTCTCCTGCCACACCACCTGGAAGCCGCGGATCTTCACGTCCTTCAGGCCGAAGGGCTTCAGCACCAGCTCGCGGGTGCTGCGCAGGCCGCCGCCGGGAGCGGGCTCGGCCGGGGTGGGCTCGCCCTTGCGGGCCGCGCCGCTGGGGGCCACCACCTTCACGGTCACGTCGGCGCGGTGGTCGATGACCAGGGTGCAGGTGAGCGCGTCGCCCACCCGCACGGGCTGGGGCGCGCAGGTCATCTCCACCTTTGGCGGGGGCCCGCTGGGCTCCAGGGGCTTCGCGGCCTCGGGCGCGCCACCGTCGGCGGCGGCCGCGGCCACCCCCGCGTCCGGCGCCCACAGCGCCGCGATGAGCAACAGCGCCGTCATCACAGCCGCCTCGCCCGGATGCGGAAGTAGTTCACCAGGGGCGCCGCGTAGTCCTTGGCGTCGGTGCGCACCTCGATGGGGCTCACGCCGTACCGCTTCAGGTCGCCCTCGCGCGCCGCTTTGCGCTCGGCCTGGGTGGCGTTGAAGGCCTGCCGCACCCCGAAGGATCCGGCGTCGATGACCCCCAGCGCCCCCGTCTCGGCGTCCTCCAGCACCAGCAGGCCCAGGTCGGGCAGGGCCTCCTCGGCGGGATCCACCACGGTCATGGGGATCAGGTCGTGGCGCCGGGCGGTGACGTGCAAGGCCCGCTCGTAGCCGTCGTCCAGGAAGTCGCTGATGAGGAACACCACCGCCTTGCGCTTGGCCACCCGGCCGATGAACTCCAGGGCCTCGCGCAGGTTGGTGCCCGCGCCCACCGGGTCGAAGGCCAGGATCTCGTCGATGATGCGCAGGACGTGCTTGCGGCCCTTCTTGGGCGGCACGTAGCGCTCCACCGTGTCGGTGAAGGCCACCAGGCCCACCCGGTCGCCGTTCTTGATGGCCGAGAAGGCCATCATGGCCGCCAGCCGCGCCGCCACCCGGCGCTTCTCGTCGCCGGCGGTGCCGAAGGCCATCGACCCGCTCATGTCCACGGCGATGAGCACGGTCAGCTCGCGCTCCTCGACGAAGGTCTTCACATGCGGATCGCCGGTGCGCGCGGTGACGTTCCAGTCGATGGCGCGCGGATCATCGCCCGGGGCGTAGGCGCGCACCTCGTCGAAGGACATGCCGCGGCCCTTGAACACCGAGTGGTACTGCCCGGCCATCTGCTGGTTCACCAGCCGCCGGGTCACGATCTCGATGCGCCGGATCTCCGCGAGCAACTCTCGGGAGAGGCCGGCCATCAGGGCACTTCCACCACGTCCAGGATGCGGGCGATGATGTCGTCGCTGGTGATGTTCTCGGCCTCGGCCTCGTAGGTGGGGATCACCCGGTGCCGCAGCACCTCGGGCGCCAACGCCTTGATGTCCTCGGGGATGACGTAGCCGCGGCGCTTCATGAAGGCGTGCGCGCGGGCCGCCCGGGCCAGCCAGATGCTGGCGCGGGGGCTGGCCCCGAACTCGATGAAGTTCTTGTAGTCCTTCAGGCCCGGCAGGCTGGCGGGATCGCGGGTCGCGAAGACGATGTCCAGGATGTACTCCTTGACCTTGTCGTCCACGTAGATCTCGCTGATCACCTCACGGGCCTTGAAGATCTTCTCGGGGGTGATGACCGTGCGGATCTGGGGCGGCGACGGGTCGAGCTGACGCCCGATGATGTCGCGCTCCTCCTCGCGGGTGGGGTAGCCCACCTTCACCAGCAGCATGAACCGGTCGACCTGCGCCTCGGGCAGCGGGTAGGTGCCCTCCTGGTCGATGGGGTTCTGCGTGGCCATCACGATGAACGGTTGATCGAGCTTGTAGGTCTCGTCGCCGATGGTGACCTGCCGCTCCTGCATGGCCTCGAGCAGGGCGCTCTGCACCTTGGCCGGGGCGCGGTTGATCTCGTCGGCCAGCACGATGTTGGCGAAGATCGGCCCCTTCTTCGGGGTGAACTCGCCGCTTCGCGGGTTGTAGATCAGCGTCCCGATCAGGTCGGCGGGCAGCAGATCCGGGGTGAACTGGATGCGCTGGAAGCGGGCGTCCATGGTCTGCGCCAGGGTGTTCACCGTCAGGGTCTTGGCCAGGCCGGGCACACCTTCGAGCAGTACGTGACCGCCGGTGAGCAGGCCCAGCAGGACCTTCTCGACCATGGCCCGCTGCCCCACGATGACCTTGTCGACCTCGTGCAGCACCTCATCGACGAAGGCGCTCTCCTGACGAACCAGCTCGTTGATGACGCGGACGTCCCGTTCCACTTCCCTGACCCCCTGTGCGCGCGAGAGGCGGCCACCATAAGCCGCTGACGCGGGCTGTCAACGGGGGGAAGCGCGCAGCTATTCCCGGCCCGGGGGCGGGCTCACTTGCAGGCGTTGTGGCCCTTCTCGAAGAACATGTAGGTCTGGCCATCCACCGTCGCGCTCTGGAGGGTGTACTTGCCCTTCAGCTTGGCGGTCATCTTGCCCAGCCCCTGCTTCTTCGCCTGCTTGGCCTTCTTGATGATCTTCTTGCAGGTCTTGCCGTTGTCGAAGCCCTCGGCGAGCTTGATGGAGCCCACCACGACGCCGGCGGCCACGGCGCCGCCCCCCAGGATGGCGGCGCTGCCCACGGGGGCGGTCCCCAACAGCGCCGGGACGATGAAGCCAGCGCCGACCACCTCGGCCCCGGCGGCTGCGCCCAGGACGGCGCCGCCGCCCGCCACCGCGGCCTTCGTGTAGTCCTTCTTCTTCTTGTTCGACATGCCCAGGAAGACGCGGCACTTCTTGCTCACGCACTTCACCGTCTTGGTCTTGTCGGCGCCGATCCCTTTGACGTCAAAGGGGATCTCCATCAGGCCGTCGCTGCTGTCGTAGCTGCAGGCCAGCAGGCGCTCGTCGGTGCAGTTCTTGATCTTCACCTCGCCGGCGATTGCCGGGGCGACGGGGAGGAGCAGAGCGGCGAGGGTCAGCAGGGTGCGCTTCATGGAGGTCTCCAGTCGGTTGCGGGCGGGTGCTGGTGGGGAGCGCGACAGACGGCGAATGAGTCCGCAGAGAAGAGTCGTGCGGACGCGCCGGCCCGGACGTGGCTCGTCTCGTGGGCCTGGGCCCGGCGCGCTGATCCGAGCGCGGGCCTTGCCAGCCGGGGCCTGGGCGGGCGCCCTTGACGCAGCCCTGGCCGGGCCCCACCATTCCGCGCGACGTTGCACGAAGAGGTGGATCCCATGGAGATGACCGACGAGATGCGCTTCGACACCCGCTTGATCGAGCGCCACATGTCCCGCGGGCGGCTCACTCAGGCCGAGCTGGAGCAGCACCTGAAGGGGCTGAAGGACCAGGCCGACCGGGCCCAGTCGATGGCCATCCAGATCACCCATGTGGGGGTCTCGACGGTGAACGCCCGGCCCACGGGCGAGCACGAGTAGGCCTCGCGGAGGGCACGGTGAGCGAGAAGCGCGTGTTTCGGGCGGGCATGGATGGGGCGGCCGAGGTGGATCACACCGAGGAGGCGCCCGAGCCCGATCCCCGCACCCGGACCCTGCAGGCCATGTCCTTCTCGACCCACATCATGTCCCTGAACACCATGGCGCTCATGCACCTGGGCGCCATCGACGGGGGACCTGAGCTTCCGGTGGATCTCGAGGCCGCGCAGCACCTGATCGACACCCTGATCATGTTGCGCGAGAAGACGCAGGGCAACCTGGAGCCGGCCGAGGAGAAGTTCCTCGACTCGGTGCTGTACGACCTGCGGATGAAGTTCGTGCAGGCGAAGAGGTGAGTCCCTCGGCCCGGTTCCCAGGCCTGGCCTTGCTGGCCTGCCTGGGCTGTGCCGAGGCGGGCGTCGCCCCGTCTGCACCGGGCCCGGCCCCTGCGACCGCCGCGGCCTCTGCCCCGTCGGCCGCTTCGTCCGCCCCCCGCGACGCCAAGCCCGCCGCCCGGCAGGGTGGTGCCGTGGCGTTCGACGCCGGCAAGGCCGGCCCGGGCCCCGCGGCCCCGCCTCCGCCGAAACCCCAAGGCACCTACGCGTTGCCCCCGGCGGCGGTCCCGGCCAGCGCGGCCTACGTGGGCGGCCCCGACTTCGCGGCGGTCTTCGCGCGGGTGAGCCCCTCGGTGGTGGGCGTCGCCGCTGGCCGACGCAAGCGGGGCCAGTTCCAGGTCCAGCGCACCGGCACCGGACTGGTATGGGATGCGGCCGGGCACATCCTGACAAACGATCACCTGGTGGCCGACGCCGACGAGATCCGGGTGCGGCTCATCACCGGCAAGGTGCTCGCCGCCCGGGTCTTGGCCGGGGACGGCCCCATGGACCTCGCGCTGCTGGCCGCCGACGGGCCCGTCCCGCCGCCGGTGCCCCGGGCGCGGGCCGACGCGCTCCGGCCCGGGGAGTGGGTGGCGGCCATCGGCAACCCGTTTGGGTTGCAACACAGCATCACCGTGGGCGTGGTCAGCGCGGTGGGCCGGCGCCGGCTGCCCGGTGGAGGGCCGCGTTTCGGCTCCTTCATCCAGGCTGACGTGGCCGTGAACCCGGGCAACTCCGGGGGGCCGCTGGTGGACGCCCGCGGGCAGACCGTGGGGCTCAACACTGCGATGGTGGGCGACGCCCAGGGGTTGGCTTTCGCCATCCCCATCGAACAGGCCGACGTGGTGGTGGGGCGGCTGCTCAGCCACGGGCGCTTCGAGCGCGGCTACGGCGGGCTGGTGCCGCGGCCGGTGACCGATCGTCAGGCCGCCGACGCCGGGCTCGACGCACGGCAGGGGGCCCGGATCAGCAAGCTCGTAGAGGACGGCCCCGGGGCCCAGGCAGGCCTGGTGCCGGGCGACATCATCCTGCGGTTCAACGGTGAGGCCGTGGAGCAAGCCGACGAGCTGCCCTGGCTGATCGCGTCGACGGCGCCCGGCACCGCGGTGCCCGTGCACGTGGCACGGGGCACGGCCCGGCTGGACCTCACGCTGAAGGTGTCAGCCGCCCGCTGAGAGACGGCCACGGGCGGCCCGTCCCCCAACAGGCTGCAAAGGCAGACGCCAGAAAGACGAACGGCGCGGCCTCCGGGGGAGGACCGCGCCGTTGCGCTCGGTCGGTGGGGCCTGCGGGCCCCGGGACCGGTTCAGCCGTTGACGGCGTCCTTCAGGGCGGCGCCGGGCTTGAACTTGGGCAGCTTCTTGGCGGCGATCTCCACCGCCTCGCCGGTGGCCGGGTTGCGGCCGGTGCGCGCAGCGCGGTCCTGCACCAGGAAGTTGCCGAAGCCCACCAGGCTGACCTTGTCGCCCTTGGCGAGGGCAGCGGTGATGGCGTCGATGACAGCGTCGACGGCGCGGCCGCTGTCGGCCTTGCTCAGGCCCGAAGCGTCGGCAACAGCGGAGATCAGCTCACTCTTGTTCATGTTCTTTCCCCTCCAGAGGTGGTGCCCGCACGTTTGAACGTTCTGCGGGCCGCTGTCAACGGGTCAGCAGGCGGAAAATCAACGTTCGCGGCCCTTCGCGGCGTTTTTGGGGTCGGGCTCGCACCCCGCGTCGGGCCATGGCACCCTCACGGCATGCTCCAGTTTGCGTGGCTCCTGGCGGTGGTCGTGGGGGCGGTCGGTCTGGTCGCCGCACACCTTGCGCTCTGGCGGTGGTTCTTCACCGTCGAGCGGGTACCCGACGAGCGGCACTTCATCACCACCGCCGACGGCTGGCGCCTGGCTCTGGGGCGCTTTCGGCCCCAAGGCGCAGCGGCCCACGGCACGCCGGTCATCTGTGCGCCCGGGCTGGCCTGCAACAGCCGCCTCTTCGACTTCGCCGATGATCTCAGCCTGGCCCGAACGCTCGCGTCCGAGGGCTTCGACGTGTGGCTGTTGGACCTGCGGGGCACGGGGGCCAGCGAGCGGGCGGGGCTGCTGGCCGGCCACGGCTGGGGTTACGGCTTCATGGAGTACGCCACGCAGGACGCGCCCGCGGCCATCGGCCATGTGCGCGCCATCACCGGCCAGGACCAGGTGCTGTGGGTGGGTCACAGCATGGGCGGGCTCATCGGCTACCACGCCGCCACCCACGCACAGGTGGGCCCGGCCATCGCCGGGGTCGTGGCCCTGGGCAGCCCCGCCGACTTTGCGGATCACCGCCGGGTGCTGGGGCGCGCCCTCACCTGGATCCTCGACGTGTTCCTGCGGGGCTGGCCGGTGGTCCGGTTGGGCCGCCTAGGCACCCTGGTCGCCCCGCTGGCCGGCCACGTCCGGGTCTTCCCCGAGCACATCTTCCTCAGCATTCGCAACACGGCACCCGGCGTGCTGCGCCGCTTCCTGGTGGAGGTGCTCGAGGACGTGCCGCGCCGCCTCCTGGATCAGTTCGCCGACAACATCGTGCGCGAGCTGGGCTTCGACGGCGACCCGGTGCAGCGCACCTACGAACGCCTGGGGCAGGCCACCGTGCCGCTGCTGAGCGTGGCGGGGAACGCCGATCGGGTGGCGCCCCCCCGGTCGGTGCACGCCGCCGTGGATCTGTTGGGCAGTGAGGACTGCACCGAGCTGACGGTGGGGGCCGACGACGCCGAGCTGGACTTCGGCCACCTGGACCTGCTGCTGGGGCGCCGGGCGCCGCAGGTGGTCTACCCGGCGGTGGTGGCCTGGTGCCGGGCTCGCAGCGCGGCCACGGCGTCGGGATCGGCGCCCTCGGCGGCGGCCGCCGACAGCACCTCGGCCACGCCCGGCTGACCCGAGACCAGCAGCGCCCGGGCCAGATCGAGGCGCAGCGCCCCGCCGGCCGGCTGGCCACCGCGGGCCAACGCGGCGCGGAGCAGGGCGGCGGCCTCGGCGGCCTGACCGCGGGCCAGCAGCAGGCGCCCCAGCTCGGCCTGTACGCCCGTGACCCCGTGGTGGTGGGTGAGCAGCTCGCGCAAGCGGCCCTCGGCCTCGGCCTCCAGGCCGGCGGCGCGCTCGGCCCGCGCCAGGCTCAGGCTCAGGCGGGGCTTGTCGGGGGCGGGGGCCGCCTCCAGCGCGGCGGCGAAGTGCTTGCGCGCGCTGGCGGCGTCGTCCTGGGCCAGCGCCGACAGCCCCTGAATGTCCGCGATGACGTGGCGGCGTCCAAAACGGTTGAGCCACCACTGCCGCTGGGCCAGGCGGGTGAGCTCGACGAACTGGCCGGCGTGCAGCATGGCCAGCGCCTGGGCGCGGAACCGCGCCTCGGCCTGTGCCGCCAGGCGGGGCCCCAGCAGGATGAAGGCGACCACCCCCAGCACCACCAGGCCCGCATAGGTGACCACCACCCACTTGTGGTGGCGCAGGAACACCAGGGCCACCACCGACAGGGTGATGAGCAGCCAACCCCAGCGAATCTCGACCGACTTCACGGCGCCCCGGTCACTCGCCGTCGCGGCAGCAGCGGAAGCCCACGTATTCGCTGGCGAAGCTGGCTGCGCTCAGGCCCGGCAGGCGGCTCTCGACGTCGCAGACCTGGGCCTCGTCCTGGTGGCGCTGGGCGATCGTCTTCCAGCCCGCGCCGTGGTAGTAGCGCGCCCGGTTGTCGTTGGCGTCGCGCTCCGACGACCACTCCCACAGGTTGCCGTTGGCGTCGAACACCCCCTCGCCGGCGGTGCATTCGGCGTACTGCCCCGCCGGCGCCTCGCTGGGATCCTCGGCGTTGGGCCCGGTGTAGGCCTCGCGGAAGTTGCACTTGCCGCCCTCGAACTGCCGGCCGAAGGCGTAGGCCGTGCTGTCGGGGCCCTGGCAGCTCCGCAGCAGCTCGTCCTTGGTGCAGAGACGCCAGCCGATGGCCTCGCACGAGGCCTTGGCGGTGTCCCACTTCACCGAGTGCCACGGGCGGACGCCCGCCTGCGAGCAGGCCTGGGCGTCCACGTCCGGGGCCTGCATGACCCCCACCAGCGTCGAGCCGTCCTCGGGCTGGAAGTGGGCGCAGGGGAACGCGTCGTCGGCGCTGGCCAGCGGGTGGCTGGCCTCGTAGGCGAAGATGTCGTAGGTACGGCCCCGGGCGGTGGTCAGGGTCACGAACGCGGGCTCGCCGGCGCACGCATAGCCGCCTGCGGGCGCCGGCTGATCGGACTCGGCGCGCCGGGTGGCGGTGTTGCAGGTGAAGCTCTCGGCCACGGCGCCCATGTCGGCCACGGGCTCGCTCCCACCGCCGCCGTCGTCGCCCCCGCAGGCGCTCAGCCCCATGGCCAGGGCCGCGGTCCCCAGGATCAACTCACTGCTGCGCATGTCGCTCGCCTCGTCTGCCGGCCGGTGGGTGGTCGAAGGGGCCATGGTGCCAGCGGCCCGGGGTCGACTCCAGTGCTTTGGGGCGGCACCCTGCCTCCATGGCGATGACCCTCCAGCGCCCGGTGACGTTGAGCGGGCTGGGGCTGCACGGCGGCCGCCCTTGCCGGGCCCGGGTGGCTCCGGCGGCGCCGCGCGCGGGGCTGCGGCTGAATGGCGTGCCCTTGGCCGAGGCCCCCGTGCTCGACACCCGGCGCGCTACGACGCTGGGCACCCCGGACGGCCCGGTGGCCATGGTGGAGCACCTGCTGGGGGCGCTGGTGGGGCTGGGGATCACCGACGCCGAGGTGCACGTGGAGGGGGGCGAGGTGCCCGTCGTCGATGGCAGCGCGGCGCCCTGGGTGGCCCGGATCGAACCCGTGGTGCACGGGCCCGACGTCGGGTGGGCGCCGCCACACGCCCTGCGGGTGGGCGACGAGACGCGGTGGATCCGGGTGAGCCCGGCGTCCTCGCTGAGCCTCACGGTGGTGGCCCACCACCCGCCGGCGCCGGCCTGGCGGTGCGCGGTGACGCAGGCCGACTTCGCCACCGCCGTGGCGCCGGCTCGCACCTACGTGTTCCAGCGGGACGTGGCCGCCCTGCGCGCGGCCGGGCTCGCGCGGGGCGGATCCCTCGACAACGCGCTGGTCTTGGACGACCAGGGGCGACCCGTGGGTGGGGCCCTGCGCCTGCCCGACGAGCCGGCCCGCCACAAGGCCCTGGACCTGCTGGGCGACCTGGCCACGCTGGGCTTCCCCCTGCGCGCGCACGTCGAAGCCCACTGCCCGGGACATGGCCTGAACCACGCCTTGGTGGCCGCCCTGCGCGCCCTGGCTTGATCTCGTGGCAGGGGGGTGCCAAGGATCGGCCGTCTTGACCCGCGCCCAGGAGCCCGCCATGCGCGCCCTCACCGTGTTGCTCGTCGTTGCCCTCGCGCCCTCCGGCCTGCTGCTCGGCTGCGCCAGCCAGCCCACCGGCCCGGTGATGGAGCCGGGCCGCCCCATCGCCAGGCTGAACCTCACCGGCAAGTGGTACAGCCGTGAGTTCGGCGACATGAAGCTGGTGCAGAACAAGAACGTGGTCACCGGCACCTACGAGGATCCCCGTGGGCCCGATCACAACGGCCGGGTGCGCGGGCGCATCAACGCCGATCTGCTGGAGCTGGAGTGGATCAAGCCGGGCAACCCGGTGGCCGCCATCATGCCCATGCGCGGCATGGCCAAGCTGCGCATCATGGACGGCGGCTGCGCGCTGGACGGCCTGTGGGGCTACGACAAGGTCTGGCACAACGGCGGCAACTGGAACGCCACCAAGAGCCAGTTCGCGGTGGGCGGCGAGCACTGTGTGCGCCAGACCGTCGAGGAGAAGCCGGCCGAGCCTGCCGACGTGCCCATCGACGGCACCACCGAGGAGTCCCTGCGGGAGGGCCCGGCGGTGCCGGCGCCCACCCCGGCCGGGGCTGCCCCCGGCGATCAGTAGGCCCGCGCGCTCAGCCCGCCACCATGCGGGTGAAGGCCCGCGCCTTGGCCAGCACCTCGCTCCACTCGTCGGCCGGATCCGAGTCGGCCACGATGCCGCCCCCGCTCTGGTAGTAGACGGCGTCGGCCGTGGTCCAGGCCGTGCGGATGGGCAGGTTCAGGTCGCCCCCGCCCGCCGCGTCCAGGTAGCCCACGGCGCCGCAGTAGATGCCGCGCCGCACCGGCTCGAGCCGCTCGATGAGCTCCATGGCCCGCGCCTTGGGCGCGCCGGTGACGCTGCCGCCGGGGAACAGGGCCCGCAGCAGCGCCGCGTCGCCCACCTCGGGGCGCCGCTGGCCCACCACGTCGCTCACCAGGTGGTGGACGGTGGCGTAGCTCTCCACGGCCCGCAGCCGGCTGACCCGTACCGTGCCCGTCTGGCACACGCGGCCCAGGTCGTTGCGCTCCAGATCCACGATCATGATGTGCTCGGCGGCGTCCTTGGCGCTGGCCAGCAGGTCGGCCACGGCCGCGTCGTCGGCGACCGGGTCGTCGCTGCGTGGTCGGGTGCCCTTGATGGGGCGGGTCTCGACGCGCCCGTCCGCGTCCCAGGCGAGGAACCGCTCCGGGCTCACGCTCAGGATGGCCCGCTCGGCGTCCAGGCGCAGGGCCGCGGCGAAGGGGGCGGGGCTCTGGGCGTGCAGGGCGGCGAAGAGCGCCACCGGATCCCCAGGGGTCTCGAGGGGCGCCACGAAGCGGGTGCTCAGGTTGACCTGGTAGACCTCGCCGGCGCCGATGTGGGCCAGCGCCGCCCGCACGGCGGCCTGGTGGGCGGCCGGGCTGCGCTCGGGGCGCACGGCGCCCAGGCGGGGCGGGGCAGGGGGCGGGCCGCCGGCCGCCAGCCGATCCGCCAGAGCCTGCGCGGCGGGCGAATCCTGCGCCACGATGCGGCCGCGCCCCGACTGCCGGTCCCAGACATAGGCCGCGCGGTAGCGGGCGGCCCAGGCGGCGGGCAGGGGGCTGTCGGCCAGGGCCTCGCCGGGCAGACGCTCGACGGTCCGGCCCAGGTCGTAGCTGAGCGCACAGATCACCAGGGGGCGTGGGCCCGGCACCCCCGCCCAGCCCACACCGCGGGCGGCGGCGGCAAAGGCCTCCAGCGCGGCGAAGGGCGCCCCGGTCGGCTCGGGATGGACCCAGATCGCTTCGGGATCCAGGCACAGGGCCGCGTACCGCGCGGGCGCCCGGGTGGGCCCGCCCGCGTCGAGCAGCGCCCCCCCCGGGGGCAGCCCGTGGGCGGCGACCCAGGCACCGGGGGGGCCCCAGTTGGCCTCCTGGCTCAGCGGCAACTCGCTCAACCTCCTGAAATCATGGAAAAACGCTCAAATGTGGCAACCTTGACCCCAGAGGGCTGTCCGACTTATCGTCCCCCCAACCTGGAGGTCCCACGACCATGCGCGCCGCCATCGCCCTGCTGGGCGCCCTCTGCCTGCCCGCCGTCGCCCTCGCTGGGCCCGGCGGTGATCCGCGCCAGGCGCTGCTCGCCGCCATGGAGGCGGAACTGGACCGCAGCACGGCCAAGCTCCGTCTGGAGGACCACGAGGCTCCCTACTTCATCAGCCACCGGCTCGTCGAGCGCGACGAGGTGGCGGTGGAAGCGCGCTTCGGCGCGCTGCTGTTCGACGCCACCGAGCAGGCCCGGGTGGCTGCAGTGGACGTGCGGGTGGGCAGCTACCGCTTCGACTCGAGCGAGAAGCCCGAGGACATGCTGCTCTTCGAGCCCATGGACGGCTTCCGCCCCAGCAAGGCCGTGCCGCTCGACGACGACCCCGAGGCCATCCAGGCCACCCTCTGGCTGCTGACGGACCGTGCCTACAAGAACGCGCTGAGCACCTTCCTGCAGAAGAAGGCCAAGAAGGTCACCGAGGTCGAGGACAAGCACGTCGACAGCTTCAGCAAGGCGCCCGCGGTGAAGCACGTGGACGATGCGGCGAAGCTCGCGGTCGATCGGGCGCGCTGGCGCCAGCTCGCCCGCACCCTGTCGGCGCGCTTCCGCGGCCGAGACCTGCTCGACGGCTCGGTGCGCATCAGCGCCGATCACGACCGAACGTACCTGGTGAACAGCGAGGGCACCCGGCTCATCGCGGAGCGCATCATCTACCAGATCGCCTTCCACGCCGTGGGCCAGGCCCCCGACGGTATGCTGCTGGAGCAGGGCGCCACCCTCTACGGGCGGCGCTGGGACGAGCTGCCCGACGAAGCGGCGCTGGTGGCCCAGGTGGACGAGGCCATCGCCAACCTCGAAGCCCTGGCCAAGGCGCCGGTGGCCGATCCCTACACCGGCCCGGCCATCCTCGAGCCCGAGGCCACGGGGGTGTTCTTCCACGAGGCCGTGGGGCACCGGCTGGAGGGGGAGCGTCAGAACGATGAGAAGGAGGGGCGCACCTTCAAGGGCCAGATCGGGCAGCGGATCCTGCCGGAGTTCCTGACGGTCCGCGACGACCCCACCACCCCCCGCTATGCCGATCAGGGGCTGAACGGCTGGTACCGCTTTGACGACGAAGGCGTGGCCGCGCAGAACACCTTCCTGGTGCAGAACGGCGTCCTGAAGGCCTTCCTCACCAGCCGCACCCCGGTGGAGGGGACGGCCGCCAGCAACGGACACGGCCGCGCGCAGGGCACCCACCGCCCCATGGCCCGCATGGGCAACCTCATCGTCGAGGGCGCGAAGGCGGGCACCGTCTCGCGCAAGAAGCTCAAGGCCATGTTGCTCGACGAGGTGCGCAAGCAGGGCAAGCCCTACGGCCTGATCGTCCGCGACATCACCGGCGGCAACACCAACACCAGCAGCTACGGCTACCAGGCCTTCAAGGGCATCCCGCGCATGGTGTACCGGGTGGACGCCAAGACGGGCACCGAGACCCTGGTGCGTGGGGTCGAGATGGTGGGCACGCCGCTGACGGTGGTGAGCAAGGTGAAGGCGGTGAGCGACGAGATGGGGGTCTTCAACGGCTACTGCGGCGCCGAGAGCGGCTACGTGCCCGTGAGCGCTGTGGCGCCGGCCGCCCTCTTCACCGAGATCGAGCTCCAGCGCAGTCAGAAGGACAAGGAGCGCCCGCCCATCCTGACCCCGCCCTGGCGCCGGTGAAGGCGCTCCGCTTCGGGGCCGCCACCGACGTCGGTCAGGTGCGCGACCACAACGAGGACGCCCACGCGGTGATCCCGGAGCGGAGGCTCGCGCTCCTCGCCGATGGCATGGGCGGCCACGAGCGGGGGGACGTGGCCAGCAAGCTCGCGGTGCAGGCCGTGCGGGACGCCCTGGAGCGGCCCCTGGCGCGCCGCCCCTGGTGGATCCGCTGGCTTCGGCCCATCCCCGACGACCTCACGCGCCTGGCCCGCGCCTTCGAGCACGCCAACGACGCGGTGCACAAGGCCGACGACCGCGACGACGTGTTCAGCATGGGCACCACCCTGGTGGGGGTCTGGTTCCGCGAGGGCGACGTGCTGGTGGCCAACGTGGGCGACAGCCGCGCCTACCGGTGGCGGGCCGGCGAGCTGGTGCAGCTCACCCGCGACCACTCGCTGGTTTCGGACTACCTGGACGCGGGGCTGCTGACCCCGGCCCAGGTGCCGGATTTTCCCTTCCGAAACATCATCAACCGCGGCATCGGGCTGCGCCCCGCCGTCGAGGTGGACCGCTGGCGGCTGCCCGCTGAGGCGGACGACCGGATCCTGCTTTGCTCCGATGGCTTGACCGATCTGGTGGATGATAAGACGATTGCTGGTCAGCTGGCTGGGGAGGACTTCCAGCCGCAGGCCGCCGCCGACGCTCTGGTGGCCCTGGCCAACGAGGCGGGCGGTGTCGACAACATCACCGCCGTGGTGGTCCACGTACTCGCCGAGGAATCATGACCCCGAGCTCCCTTGCCCGTCTGCTCCTCGTCGGTGCCGCCCTCGCGGCGGTGCCGGCCCTCGCCGACAAGCCCACGGTGGTTCTCCCGCCCATCCCTGCGGCCAAGGGGGTCACCGCCCCTGTGGCGTCGGGCTTCGACGCGCACCTGCGCAGCGTGCTGGGCAAGCAGGCCAGCGTGGTGGACAAGGCGGCCACGACGGCGGCCCTGTCCGCTGCGGGCGCCAGCGACACCTGCGCCACGGACGCCTGTGGCGAGAAGCTGGCCACTGCGGCGAAGGTGCGCTTCGTGCTGAGCGCGAGCGTGGTCAACAACGACGAGATCTACGAGGTGAAGCTGAGCCTCTACGACCAGGCCCTGCACAAGCGCACCGAGGCCAAGAAGGTGTGTGAGCTGTGCGCGGTCGAGGAGGTGGACGGCAGCCTCACCAAGGCTTTGGAGGATCTGGAGGCACCGCTGGCGGCGGCCATGCCGCCGAAGGCGCCGCCCAAGCCCGTGGCGCCGCCCAAGCCCGCGATGGTGAAGATCACCATCACCACGGCCCCGGAAGGCGCCGAGGTCATCCTCGACGAGAAGCCCGTGGGCAAGACGCCCTTCGACGGTGAGGTCACGGCGGGCAAGCATGCCCTGGTGATCAAGAAGGAGGGCTTCCGCACCCAGGAGCGCGACATCAACGCGCTGGACAAGCCGGTCACCATCGCGTCCACCCTGGTGGTGGACCTGAGCGCCGGCCTGAACGACGGCGACGAGCCTGGCGGCGACAGCCTGGCGCCGTCCCCGCCGCCCGTGGCGGCCGTGTCCGGCAGCAAGCACACGGGCGTGGGCGTCGGTATGGCCATTGGTGGCGCAGTGCTGGCCGGCGTCGGCACCTGGTTGATCATCCTGGACGGCGAGATCACCTGCGATGACGGCCGCGGGCGCACCGAGTGCCCCAGCGTCTACAACACCAAGGGCCCGGGCATCGCGGGCCTGGGCGTGGGCGCGGGCCTCATCGGGGCCAGCGTGGCCACCTTCATCCTCGACGCCATCGCCCCCGAGGGCCCCGCTCCGAAGCCCACGGTCGCACCCACGGCCGGCGCGGACGGGGCGGTGTTCCAGTTGGGCGGGCGCTTCTAAGCGCTCCACGCGCCTCCTTCCAATCCTTCTAGCGCTTCATTTCTCCAGTCACTCTGTAAGACTCACAAACCTCTTGTGAGGCCCCCCGCGCTGCGCTTCAATCGTCGGGCGACTGGGGGGTTGCACATGCAGCGGATGTGGTTGGGGGTGGCCGTCTTCGGCCTGTTCAGCATCTTCGAAGCCCACGCCGAGCCCTTGTGTGGCGGCGAGCATGTGGGGGCGCCGTGCCTCACGGGGCTGGCGGGTCAGTGCGCCTACGGCCGCCTGGTCTGCCCCGCTCAGGGGGAGGCCACCTGTGCGCCCACCCCGACCGAAGAGCGCTGCAACGGCGTGGACGACGACTGTAATGGGATCATCGACGACGGCTGTGCCGCCCGTCCCTCCCGACCGACGGTCCGGCCTCGCCCCCGGCGCCCTGCGGCCCCTGCAGGACTCCCCGGCTGAGCGCGCGGCGCGCCGGCTCCCTGAGACCGCGCACCGCTCCAAGGCTCACCGGTTGGGCCTGTACGCCCACGGCGGCGGGCGGCGGGCCACGGCGAGCGTCCACGTTCGGTGGGCGGATGCCGTTCCAGGGGAGGGTGGGGCCGGGGCCGGGAGCGGTGAGGGTTGGGTGATCGGGACCCCGTGCATGGCGGGCGCCACCCGGGGCTGCGCGCGTCAGCCGCCCAGCTTCTTGTTCACCAGGTTCAGGTACTTGGCGGCCTTCGCGTCGTTGGGGTTCAGCTTCAACGCCTTCTCCCAGTGCGCCTTGGCCTCGGGGTACTTGTTCAGGCGGAAGTAGGCCATGCCCAGGTTCACCTGGTAGCCCGCGTTGCGTGGCGCCAGCCGGGTGCTCCGGGTGTGGTGCTCCACCGCCTTGTTGAACTGCTGCTGTTGGAAGGCCGCCTCGCCCAGGCCCGAGTAGGCCTCGGCGCTCCGCCCGTCCAGCTTCAGCACGTCCTGGAAGGCCTTCTCGGCCGCGCCCCAGTTCGACTTGCGCAGGTGATCCTCAGCGGTCTTCAGCCCTTCACGGATCTGTGCCTTGCGGTTCGCCCCGTCGGCGCGCTTGGCCTGGGCAGCGGCGGCCTTCGCGGCGGCCTCCGCCTTGGCGCGGGCCTCGGCGTCGGCCTTTGCGCGGGCAGCGGCCTCAGCCTTGGCACGGGCAGCGGCCTCAGCCTTGGCACGGGCAGCGGCCTCAGCGGTCGCGCGGGCGTCCGCCTCGGCCTTGGCCCGCGCCTGTGCGTCGGCGGCGGCCGTCGCTGCGGCCGCCTTCGCGGCGGCCTCGGCCTTCGCGTCGGCCTCCGCCTTCGCCGCGGCCGCCTTCGCGTCGGCGTCGGCCTTCGCTGCAGCCGCCTTCGCGTCAGCCTCGGCCTTCGCCGCAGCCGCCTTCGCGTCAGCCTCCGCCTTCGCGGCGACCGCCTGCGCGTCCGCCTCGGCCTTCGCGGCCGCCGCCTTCCGGGCGGTCACGTCGCGGTCGAAGGCGCGGAGATCCAGCGACCGGTTCCGCGGCGCGATCCGGCGAGCGAGCTCAAGCTTCTCGCGGGCGGCGTCGTACTCACCGGCTTCGAGCCCAGCGGCCACCTGCGCCTGCAGCGCGGCCACTGCCTTGGCGGCCACCTCGTCGGCCACCGCGTTGCGCGCGTCCACCTTGCGCAGGGCGGCCAGGCCCTCAACCACGGCGTCGTCGGCGCCGGCCCAACGCTCGCTTGCCAGCGCGTCGCGGAGCTGGGCTTCGAGGGCAGCCTTCGGATCGACGGCAGCGTCTTCGGCAGGCGCCACGTCCGGGGCGGCGGCTTCGGCGTCTGCAGCCCCTGCGTCGTCGCCGGCGTCGATGACCGCGGCATCTGAAGCAGCAGCCGCTGCAGGCTGAGCATCGGGGGCCAGGGTCGCAGGCGCCGTCGCGTCCTTCGGCTGCACCGCGGTGACGGCGCTGGCCTGAGCATCGGGCTCGGGCTTCTTCTCGTCGCCTGAGCCGAGGGTGAACAGCAGCACCAGCCCGACGACCACGGCCACCCCGGCCAGCACCCACAGGAAGATGGGGCGCTCGGGTTCCTCGGGGACCTGGTAGACCGACAGCCGAGCCTGGTGGTCCTGAAGCTGATCAGCCGTGTCCACGAACCAGTCGTGGTCGTCCTCGAGGTGGCTCTCGGCGGCGGAGGGCGCCATGTCCACGGTGCCCGACTGCCGGAGCGGCGCTGCGGCCGCAGCCGTCGCCTTGGCTTCGTCGGCCTTCGCGCCCGCGTCGGACGCGTCCTCGGCGGCCGGAGGCGGCGCGTCAGCGGTCTTGGGAGTCGGCGCCCCGACACCGGGCACGGTGCCCTGCGGCGTCAGTGCTTCGGCCTTCGCGGCAGGCGTGCGTCCTTTGCCCTTGCCACGCTTCTTGCCGCGCTTCTTGCCCCGCCGCCGGTTGCCCGCGCCGTCGTCGTCGTCGTCCGCGCCGTCGTCGTCGGTCTCGTCGTCGCCGCCTTGATCGGTGCTGGAAGCGGCAGCCTCGTCGTCGGCCTTCGTCTTGGCGGCAGCCTCGTCGTCGGCCTTCTTCTTGGCGGCAGCCTCGTCGTCGGCCTTCGTCTTGGCGGCAGCCTCGTCGTCGGCCTTCTTCTTGGCGGCAGCCTCGTCGTCGGCCTTCTTCTTGGCGGCAGCCTCGTCGTCGGCCTTCGTCTTGGCGGCAGCTTGGCGGGCAGCCTTGGCGGCAGCCTCGTCGTCGGCCTTCTTCTTGGCGGCAGCCTCGTCGTCGGCCTTCTTGGCCGCAGCCGCTTCTTCGGCCTTCTTCTTGGCGACAGCCTCGTCGTCGGCCTTCTTCTTGGCGGCAGCCTCGTCGTCGGCCTTCTTCTTGGCGGCAGCCTCGTCGTCGGCCTTCTTCTTGGCGGCAGCCTCGTCGTCGGCCTTCTTCTTGGCGGCGGCCGCTTCTTCGGCCCTCTTGGCCGCAGCCGCCTCCTCGGCCTTCTTGGCCGCAGCCGCCTCCTCGGCCTTCTTGGCCGCAGCCGCCTCCTCGGCCTTCTTGGCCGCAGCCGCTTCTTCGGTCTTCTTGGCCGCAGCCGCCTCCTCGGCCTTCTTCGCCGCGGCGTCCTCGTCTGATTCCACCGCCTTCGCCGGCGAGGGCGTCATGGTGGTGGTCTTCAGACTCCGGCTGCCGTCCGGCAGCGCCACCGCTTGCAACGCCTCAGAGAGCTCCGCGGCGGTGGGGTACCGGCGATCGGGCTTCTTCTCCAGACACCGCATGACCACGGCCGACAGTGGATCACCGATCCGCGCCTCAGGCCGGACGAGCTGCGGGCTCACCGGCTTCTCCAGGGCGTGGCGTCGGGCGATGGTCTTGAAGTTCCCCCCGGTGAACGGCGGCCGCCCGGTGAGCATCTCGTAGAGAAGCACGCCGGTCAGGTAGACGTCGGTCTGGGCGTCCAGCGGCTTGCCACTTGCGATCTCGGGCGCCAGGTACTCTGGGCGCGCCAGGCACTCGCCGTCGGCCTTGGTGGGGGCGGCCTCCAGGCGGTGCAGGTGGTGCATCCCCACGCCGCCCAGGACTGCACGCTCCATGCCCAGCGGGTCCCGGATGAGGAACAGGTTCGCCGGCTTCAGGTCCATGTGCAGCAGGCTGGCGCCGTGCAGGGCCTTCAGCCCGGCGATGACCTCCAGCGCCACCTGAACCGCCTGAGCGGGGGGCAAGGGGCCGTTGCCCTCGAGCCGCTGCCCCAGACTGGCGTTGGCGAGCAGGGGCTCGACGAAGAAGGCGTGCCGCTCGGCGTGCTCACCGATGCCCAGCGTCGGCATGAGGTGCGGTGAGCCCAGCTCGGTGGCCCGACCCACGTCGCCAAAGGCCTTGGTGGTCTCGGCCATCTTCGGCGTGAAACGCGAGTTGAGGACCTTGACGGCGATGGACTGGCCCGACTGCTGATCAATGGCGCGGTAGACGACGCCCACGTTGCCCTGACCGAGCTTCTCCTCCAGAAGGTAGCGAGACACCAGCGTCTGGCCGATGAAGCTCGCCTCCGCACCGGCGCCCGGGCTCAAGCGGTTGCCACAGAAGGGGCAGAACCGGACAGAGTCCGACTGGGCCTGCTCGATCGCGGATTTGCAGTTGGGGCAGATCACGGCTCGAAGGATCTCCGCGTCGTGGGGCGCTCGGGTGACGGCCCGCCGGGTGAGGGGTCGCGCGCACAGGACGCGCGAAGAGCGCGGAACGTATCACGGCCCCCGCAGCAGTCGCAATCTGGCGCGGCGGCGGTCACCGATCGGTGGGATCCGCGAGGAACCGGCGCGCGAGGTCCGCCGCTTCGCCCTCGGGCTCAAGCGCGACCACCTGAGTCCAATGGGGCTCGGCCCGGCCACGCTGGCCGTGCTTCTCCCACAGGAGCGCCAGGTTGAAGTGGGCGTCGGCGAAGTCCGGATCCCGGTCCAAAGCGGCGCGGTAGGCTGCGGCCGCGGCGTCCACATGGCCCAGGTCATCCAGCACGTTGGCCAGGTTGTACCAGGGGTGCGGGTGCTCGCCGGCCACCCGCGTCGACCGCTCGTAGTAGCCCTTGGCCTCGTCCAGCCGCCCGGCGGCGTAGGCGCCGTTCCCGACCCCGATGAGGGCCCCAGGGTGCAGCGGGTCAAGGGCCAGCGCCTGGACATAGCGGCGCTGCACGACCTCGGCGGGCTCCCCCGCCAGCTCGGCGCTGCGGGCCCACTCCACCCAGCCGTCGGCGTCCGTGGGGGCTTCGTTGCCCAGGGCTGCCACGGGCGCGGGGCGCGCCGTCGGCAGCTCTTCGCTCAGGGGCAGGTCGAGCAGGAGCTGACCGGAACGCCCGTGGATGAGCTGGTCGTCAATGCGCACCAGCAGCTCGCCGCCGTCCGCCACCACCCGCAGCGACGCCAGGGGGTGGGGGACGTCAGGCCGCCAGGCGCGGACGGCCTCGACCGCCTCGCGGACCCGTCGGGTGGTGAGCCCCTGCTCGAGCAGGGCCCGCGCGGTGCGCGCAGCGATGACGTCGGCAAACCGGTAGCGCAGCTGGCCGCCGTCCCGGTGGGCCGGGAGCAGCCCGCTCTTGTGCCAGCGCCGGAGCTGGGCTTCCGGGGCGCCCGACAGGCGCTCCAGATCCCGCAGGCCATACGGGGTGGCTTCGGAGGCGTTGGAGGTCATCACCGCGACGCTGACACGGCCTCGGCCTCGAGGGCGCCCTCGACGTCGGCCGTCAGGCGCAGCCCACGGCCGTGCGGGGCGATCCGCAACTCAACGTCGAGGGCCGCTGGTGTGTCGGGCCCGAGCAACCGCGAGACGGCTCGGTGCACATGCCCCCGCACGGCTTCCAGGACCCGGGGATCGCGCGCCATCGCCCTGCGGGCTGCGTCGGCGTCCGGGGCGGCGATATCGAAGATGACCGATCCGACGAAGACCGGCGCCCCATCCAGGTAGCGGCCCCCTTCGGCCGCCACATCGGCCGCCTCCAGGGCGGCGTGCACCGCGCCCAGATCGAGCGCGCCGGCGGGGCTCAGCAGCGGGCGCGCCGGTTGGGCATCCGCGGGGCGATAGGCCAGCGCCCGCTGGGCCGCGGCCATGGGGCGCTTGGGCGTCAACCGGGGATCGGGGCGGGTCATGGCGCGGGCCTCCTGGTCAGCATCCAGGGTAGCCCGTCGCCCGACGGCTGGCGAACTCTGCGCGTGGCCCAGGCACGGCGGGCCCACGCGCTCGGGCCGCGTTGCGGGAACCTCACGCCCACGTTATCGTCGCACCTGGGCTTCGTCGCCCACAGCGCATCGCCGAGCGAGGGGACATGCAAGGACAGGCACGCGACGTCTCGGCACGGGGGATCCCATACCCCGAATATGTGCTGCGCATCCTCTTCGCCTCCTTCTACCCGGCGGTGAAGATGGCGGTGGACTTCAACTACCCGCTCGACACCGTCAAAGACATGATGACGCTGGCGCTCTGGCGGGAGGCCAAGCGCAAGCACAGCACCATCAACCTCATCTCGCTGATCTTCGGGAAGTCCACCCGCACGGTGAAGGCGCTGTCGGCGCGCTTCAACAAGGGCGGCTTCTTTCACGACACCGAGACCAACCTCATGCGGCGGGTCGAGGATCTGCTGCGCCACCACCCGATGAACCTGGACGAGCTCGCCGAGCGGCTGCCGCACTGCAACGAGTTCGACAGCACCCGCCTCGCGGTCCAGGCCCTGGTGCGTGAAGGGCGGGTGCGGCCGCTGGAGCCCGAGTCGAGCCGGACGCGGTACGAGGTCGTCGGCCGCCACCTGGACCTCTACAGCCACGGCGACTGGGAGGCGCGCATCGACGCCCTTCAGGAGCACCTCGAGGCGGTGACCGAGACCGTGCGGCGTCGCTTCCTGAGCGACGAGCCCGAGCTGGCCGCCGCGCGCACCTTCACCTTCCAGGCGCGCCCCGAGGACGTCGAGGCCCTCCGGGATGAGTTCTTCGCCTTCATTCGCGAGCGCTACCGCGAGCTGGAGGCCCGAGCGGCGGACGCAGAGGACGCCCGAACCTACGCCGTCTATGCCGGGGCGACGCCCCTGCGCGACGAGCTGGCCGAAGAGGAATGACGGTGACCGCCGTGCGCGGGTGGACCCCGCTGGTGTTCTGGACCATCACGACGCTCCTGGCGCTCGGGGGCTGCGCACCCGAGCCCCAGTCATCTCCGGGACAGCACAGCCAGGCGCTCGAGTTCCGTCGGCTCCCCGGGGCAGAGTCGCTGCCGGCGGGCGGCATGCCGCCGCCCGACGCCCTCCCGGCCGAGCGCTTCGAGGGCGCCCCTGGTGGAATGCTCCCGCAAGCCTGTGCCCGACAGTGCAATGGCGATGCGGCCTGCGCCTGGGACTGCTTCTTCGAGGTGGACGACCGCGTCCCCGAAGCGCGGCGGAGTGAGGAGGCCGACTGCCTGTTCTGCGGGCGCGAGACGGGTTTCCTGGAGTCGCCGGTCCTGATGGTCGAGGCCGCGGGCAAGGAGGTCACGCTCACCTGGACCCCTGTCGATGAGGCGGACGATTACGTCGTGCACGGCGTGCAGTGGCAGACCGAGCTGGAAGAGACAGCCCCCTTGCGCAGCCACACCTGGCGCACCGACCAGACGTCTTTGCGAGTGGAACTCGCCGAGGGGACCTGGACCTTCTACGTCCTCGCCTACCGGGATCAGCCGAAGGCACGCTCGCTGCGATCCAACATCGTCGACCTGGAACTTTGACTGGCCCCTGGGCCGGCCGCTGGGTGAAACTCGCGGGGGCAGCCTTGGCCCGACAGCGCATCCGCTGACGCCACGAGGGAGCGCGCGTGTCCCAGTCACCTTCGACCGACGGCCTGGCCACGGAGCCCACCGACACGGGCCCGCTGGTGGTGCGGTGGACCTGCGCGGGCTGTGGTGGATCGGCGGTCGGTCCCATCTGCAGCGGCTGCGGTCGCCGCCGCCTCACCGACGGCACGGCCTGGCCCGAGGCCGGCGAGGTCCTCCAGACCGATGAGGGGCCTGTCCGGTTGTTGACCCGCCGCCCCCTGGCGGCCGACGGGGCGCGCTTCGACGGGATCCTCCGCGGGCAGCCCTGCGCGGTGCTGGTGACGGCGACCCAGGACCCCGAAGATCTGCATGGCTGGTGGGCGACGGCCGCCGAGCGAGCGCCCGGCCTGATCGAGCCCGTCCGGTGGACGGGGACCGCGGGCGCCTGGCGGCTGTCGGTGGTCCCGGCGGTCACGGGCCCCACCCTTGCCGACGGCCTGGCGGCCCTGCGGGAAGGCGGCGTCGCCGACTTCAGGCAGCTCAACGCGGCCATTGAGCGTTGGATCCTGCCCTTGGTGGATGCGCTCGCGCGTGTCCATGATCGCGGCCAGGTGTTGGGCCTCGACGATCCCGAGGATCTGCGCTGGGTCAACGACGCGCTGACCCTCGCAGCCCCGCCGCCGCGGCCCGGAGCAGCCACCCGACGCCAGGTGCGTGGCTTCTCGAGCCCCGAACACCTGGGGCACTGCGGTGGCGTCATCGATGCACGCTCGGACGTCTTCTTCGCGGGGTTGGCGCTCTACTACCTGCTGGCGCGGGTGCCGCCCATCGAAGAGGCGAGCGACTTCGATCACGCGCTGCCGCCGCCCCATGTCTACCGCGACGAGCTCCCGCCCGAGCTCTGCGCCGTGGCACGTCGAGCGGTCTCGCCGCTGCCCGATCGGCGCTACGCCGACGCGCGGGCCCTGTTGGCCGCACTGCGTACCGCGCTGCGTGTGGCACGCCGGCGCGTCGAGACGCCGCTCCAGCGGGTCAGGCTCGACATCGGCCAGGAGCGCCACATCGGGGTGCTGAAGGGTCAGTACGCCCCCATCAACCAGGACGACCTGTTCATCGGGTTCCACGCCCCCTCTGGCATCGGCCTCTTCGTGGTCAGCGATGGCGTGAGCATCTCGGAGCACGGCTCGGGCGATCTGGCCAGCGGGTGCGTGAAGGCGGCGGCGGTGTCCACCTGGCAGGCCGTGCTGGAAGGTCGCCCGGGCGAGACGAACGTCGACGAAGACATCACCCTCGACGGCCTCGACGAGGTGGATCCGGCGCTGCCGGAGAACGAGGCGGGCCGCCGCGCGGTGTTGAAGGCCATGATCCAGTCGGGCAACGCCCGCATCGCGCAGCTCGTGCACCGCAGCATGCCGCGGTTCGTCGGTCCACCCGAGGGCATCATGGCAGCCACCACCGTCGCGGCGCTGCTCGAAGGCAACCAGGCGACCTTGATGTCCATTGGTGACAGCCGCATCTACCTGGTGCGGGACGGGCACATCGCCTCGCTCATGGTGGATCACGACCTGGGCACCCAGCTCATGCGCATGGGGCACCCCCCGCGGGTGGCGCGCTCCGCGCCCTCGGCTGCGGCGCTCATCCGCTGTGTGGGCGAGTTCGAGAAGGACGCCGAGGATCACCTGATCCCCGCCGATCTGAAGCCTGAGTTTCGGCGCATGAGCCTCTTGCCCGGCGACGCGCTGCTCCTCTGCTCGGACGGCATCCCCGACTACGCCGGCTACGACGAGGCCGACGCCGAGGATCGCATGCGCGAGATCGTCGAGACCGCCCCTGGCGCCCGCTGGGCAGCCTTCGAGCTGATGGTGTTGGCCAACCGGGGTGGGGGCGGCGACAACATCTCCTGCATCGTGATCCGCGTCGGGGCCGACGAGCAGGGGCTCTCGGCGCCATGAGTACGCCGCGCCCGCCCCGGCTGACGGGGCACCTGACGCCCGCCATCGCGCGGTCGGGCGAGCCCTCGGTGGTCCACGCTGCGATTCGGGTCGAGGCGGGGGATGGGCCGGCGCGGCCGGTGGACCTGTTCGTCGCTCGCGTAGAGCCGGCGGCGCCGGCGGTGACGGCGGCCCTCGAGGCGGGTCTGCGCGGCCTCCCGGTCACCACGCTGAGCCCCGAGGGGGCCCGATCCGGCTGTCGCTTCACCGGCCCCGGCTTCGGCACCCAGCGGGCGGCGCTCGAGGCGCTGCTCGAGCACCCGCAGGTCGAGCGAAACAACCCGGCTCACCTGCTGTTGGTGGTGGGGGGCGTGGGCCTCGAGGCCCCGGAGCCGCTGCTGGATGTGGCCGCCGTGCTGGCCGAGCGAGGGTGGGGGGTCGACCTCATCGTCACCCACGCTGCCGCTGAGTTGAGCCTGTTGGGCCAGGTGGCCGCGGTGGGGCGCGGTGAGGTGATCTTCCAGGATCGCCTCGACGACGAGGCGCTGGCCCGGCGGGTGCGCGAGCTGCGCACGCAGCCCATCGCCTCGGCGCTGCTGGACCTGACCGTGGCCCCGGGCCTTGAGGCCGGGCGGATCTTCCGGGCGGAGCCCAGCCCGGTGCTGCTGGGCGTCCCGCGACTGACGGCCAGCGATCGGCGCATCATCCTGGACGCCGGTCCCCTGGGCCGCGGGCGCTCCGCGAGCTGGGTCTTCGATCTGCAGGTGCCGCCCCGCCCGGCGGGGTCCTACCGCTTGATGGACGTGTCGCTGCGCTACCGCGACGCCGATGGGGCGGGCATCTGCCGCACGGAGCTCATCCTCGACTGCGTGGACGCGCCGTGGGCCGGGCGCGTGGCCCACGCGCCCACCATGCACCTGCGCGACCGGGTGGATCTGGTCGGGGAGTGCGAGAACATCGCCGGCGCCTACCACCGCGGCGACGGCCGGCGGGTGGCGGTGGGCCTGTCGACCCTGGTGCGACGCCTCTTGGCCCAGGGCGAGGATGGCCTGGTGGAGCGCACCTTCGCCATGCGGCTGGCGTTCCTGCGCAGTGGGACCCTGGACCGGGTGGAGTTCAACCGCCTGCGCCGGGCCCTCGAGCAGGTCTGAGGGCCAGCGCGACGCCGGTTCAACCCCGACCAGACCGATGACGAGAGCAGGGGAAGGCGGCGCGCCGAGGCACGCCAGGCAGCCCACCCCATCACGAGCGGATGGGGCGGCCGGGCGGGTCAGGGCGCGGCGCTCTCGGGCGCGGCCGGGGCGGGGGCGGGGTACAGGCTCTCGTTGAACTTCACCTTGCCGGCATCGGCCTGCAGGGCCGCCAGCAGGGCGCCCCCTGCGAAGCGCTTCATGAGCGCCCGCTGGGTGGGCGGGCCAAAGACGGCCGCGCGCCAGTTCCCGAAGAGCTGGACGAGGCGCATGCCGCGCAGGCGCCGCTCGAACTGGGCGCGCTCGGCCGCGAACTCCTCGTCCTTGGGCTCGACGCGCTCTTCGAGGCGCACAATGGCCAGCTTGCCGTCCTCCAGCGCCATCAGCTCGGGCACCAGGGCGTTCTCGGCGGTGAGCTCGGGCAGCTTGGCCGCCAGAGCCTCGCTCTTGCCCACGCCCGGGATGCGGGCGAACACGGGGCGGTCTTCGCTGAAGGGCGGGGTGGTCTGCACCTTCAACGCCGGCGCCTTGGGCGCGGCCGCCGGTGCGGGCACGGCCTCGGGCTCACCCTCGGCGCCGTCCTCGCCCTCGCCCTTCGGGGCCTCCTGGGCAGGCGCCGGCTCCTGGGCCTCACCCGGGAACACCTGGTCGAGGGACTCGCCCGCCTTCAACCGCGCGAGCGCGGCGTCGCCCGCCTGCTTCGCGGCGGCGGCCTGCTTCTCGGTGGTGGCCAGGCGAGCGCCGATCTCGTCGCGGACCTCGTCCAGGGACTTCTTCACCGCCGGCTTGATATCGGCCGCCTTGACGAACCAGAAGCCGATGCTCGTGGACTGCACCGCCGAGACCTGGCCCTTCTCGAGCTGGCTGTAGACGGCGAAGTCGGACTTGCTGGTGTTGTCCTCGCTCTGCCAGCCCATGTCGCCGCCGAACTTGGCGTAGTAGCCCTCGCTGCCCTCGCGGGCGATCTGCTCGAAGTCAGCGCCGGGGGCCGTGGCCTTCGCGTGGAGCTCCTCAGCCTTCTTCTTGGCCGCGGCCTTCTGCTCCTCGGCGGCGTCGGCCGCGGCGCGCACGAGCACCCGGTACACCCGGATCTCCTTGCCGTGGTCGAACTCCTTCTTGTTCTCGTCGTAGTAGGCCTTCACCTCGTCGGCGTGGGCGGCGGCCCAGGCCTGACCCTCCTCGGCGGTGGCGGCCGGCACGGTGGCCTTCCACTCCTGGGGGTCGAAGATCACGTACGAGAGCTTCCAGGTGCGCTTGGCCCGCTCGAACGCGGCGCGGATCTCGGCCTCGCTGACCTGGACCTGCTGCTCGAGGAAGCCGATGTAGCGCTCCGCCAGCAGCTCGCGGCGCTTCACGTCGCGGTAGGCGGCCGTCGACGCCCCGAAGCCCTGCGTGACGTAGGACTCGTAGCGGGCGATGTCGAACTTGCCGTCGCGGTTCGCGAAGAACACGAAGTCCCGGTTGTCCTTGCTGACGATGTAGGCCGACAGCTCGTCGTCGCTGAGGGCGATGCCGGCCGCCTGCGCCTTCTGCGCCAGCAGCTCCTGCTCGACGATCTGCTCCAGGGCCTCGCGGCGGACGGCCGGAAGCTGCTCGGCGTCCACGTCGCCCTGCCGGCGCACGGCGATCTCCACGTGGCTGGCGGGGATCTCGACCCCACCCACCTTGGCGGCGATGCCCGTGGTGGCCCCCTGGCTACCCCCCGGCTGGAAGCCCTGGGACTGCGGGCCGAAGAAGAAGATGAACACGAAGATCAGCATCCCGAAGAGGATGAAGATCATGAAGTTCTGAGACTTCAGGCGCAGTTGGGTCAGCATGGGCCGCTTCGCTCGTCGGGGTCGAGGGCTCCCGTCCCTCCAGTACGGCGGGCGGGGCAAAATGACGCGGCATGCTAGGGCAGCGTAGCCAGGGGGTCAAGCCTGCGGACACGCCTCCGAGAAGCGGCTTGCTGACCGTTCGACCCTCTGCTATACCCCGCAGGCTGTTCGACCGGCCGGAGGGGCCCCCACAGCCATGTTGTTCGACTACATCTACGGGATGTTCAGCAACGACCTGGCCATCGATCTGGGCACCGCCAACACCCTCATCTACGCGCGTGGCAAAGGGATCGTGGGCTCTGAGCCTTCGGTCGTCGCCGTGAAGAAGGATGTGCGCGGTGTCCGGCGGGTGCTCGCCGTCGGGCACGAGGCCAAGGAGATGCTGGGCCGCACGCCCGGCAGCATCGTGGCCATCCGCCCGATGAAGGACGGCGTCATCGCCGACTTCGACGTCACCGAGGCCATGATCCGGCACTTCATCCAGAAGGCGCACCAGCGCAGCACGCTGGTGAAGCCGCGGGTGATCATCGGGGTGCCCTTCGGCATCACCGAGGTCGAGAAGCGTGCCGTGCGCGAGTCCGCTCAGATCGCGGGCGCGCGCGAGGTCTACCTGATCGAGGAGCCCATCGCGGCGGCCATCGGTGCGGGGCTGCCCATCACCGAGCCCAGCGGCAACATGATCGTCGACATCGGTGGCGGCACCACCGAGGTGGCGGTCATCTCGCTGTCGGGCATCGTGTATGCGCGCTCCGTCCGGGTGGGCGGTGATCGCATGGACGAGGCGATCGTCCAGCACATGAAGCGCAAGTACAACCTGCTGGTGGGCGAGCCGACGGCCGAGAAGATCAAGTGCCACATCGGCAACGCCTGGGACAGCGGCGAGATCACCTCGATGGAGGTGAAGGGGCGCGACCTGGTGGCGGGTCTGCCCAAGACGCTGACCATCACGTCCGACGAGATCCGCGAGGCCCTGGCCGAGCCCATCAGCGCCATCATCGAGGCGGTGCGGGTGGCCCTCGAGCGCACGCCGCCCGAGCTCAGCGCCGACATCGTCGACAAGGGCATCGTGCTGGCGGGCGGCGGCGCACTGCTGCAAGGGCTCGACATGCTGCTGCGCGAAGAGACCGGGCTCCCGGTGATGATCGCCGATGATCCGCTCTCTTCGGTGGTGCTGGGGTGTGGCAAGGCGCTGGACGAGATCTCGCTGCTGAAGAGCGTCGCGGTCGAGGCCTGAGCCGGCTCACCCATCCCCCGATGTGCACGCTGCTCTCATGCCGTGGTGAGCTTTGAGGCGCCGCGGGCCATCCCCCCTCAGAGCCGTGGCCCTGATGGCGATCTACGCCGCGTTGGCCGTGTTCCTGCTTCAGTTCGATCGGCGCGGCGAGCGCCCCGGGCCCCTGGGTTCGGTGGTGGTCTCAGCGGTCGGGCCGCTTCAGCGGGGCGTGAGCGTGGCGGGGGAGGGCGTCCGCGCCATCTGGCTGGACTACGTGGCGCTGGTGGACGTGCGCCGCGAGAACCGCGAGCTCCAAGCCCAGGTGACCGATCTTCAGACGCGGGCCGTGGCGGCGGACGACCTGCGCGCCGAGAACGAGCGCCTGCGTCGGCTGCTGGACCTGGGGGATCGCCGCAAGGACCTCCGGCTGCGCGCCGCGCGGGTGACCAGCCGCGCCGTCAGCCCCTACTTCCGGGTGGTGCGCGTGGTGCTCGATGTGTCACAGCCAGGGCCGGCCGCCGAGGCCGGCATGCCCGTCATCGCCCCGGGCGGTGTGGTGGGCATGGTCCGCGCGGTGAACGGTGGTGAGGCCGAGGTTCTGCTGGTGACCGATCCGCGCAGCGCCATCGACGTGGTGCTGGAGCAGAGCCGGGCTCGGGGCGTGGCCAAGGGGTCGGGCGAGCCCGACCGGTACGTGGCCCGCCTGCAATACCTGCAGAAGGACGTGAAGGCGGTCGACGGCGAGCGGGTGCTCACCACCGGGGACGACGGCCGCTACCCCCGCGGCCTGGTGGTGGGGCGGGTCCGCACGGTGACCGACGACGGCAGCGGGCCGTTCCAGAAGGCCGATGTGCTGCCCATGGTCGATCTGAACGCGCTGGATGAGGTCTTCGTGGTCATGGGCGACAGCGGCCTGACCGAAGACGGCGGCGCCTTCGTGGACGAGAAGCACAAGGGGGATCCGTGAGATCCGGGCTCACGATCCTGGTCGGGCTGCTGGCGCTGGTGGGGCAGCAGTTCATCGCCACCGTCTTCGCCCTCGAGGCCTGGACCCCCGACCTGCTCTCGGTGCTCTTCTTGTGGCTGGGCGTCTCGCGACCGCTCGGGGCGGCCACGGCCAGCCAGGTGGCAGCGTTGGGGTTGCTGGCCGATGGCTTCGCCGGGAGCCCGCTCGGCCTCCACCTGCTGCATGGGATGGCGCTCTACGGTCTGGCCTTCGGGTTGGGGAACCGCGTGCGCTTCCATGGCCTGGTCGGGCGCAGCCTGCTGGGTGGGCTGGGCGGGATCGCCAGCGTCGCCCTGGTAGCCGGTCTGGCCCGGCTGTTCTTCCACGACACCTTGCTCGCCGATCGCGTCACCGCCCTCCTGGTGCCCCGCGTCGTCGTGGTTGCGTTGGGCGTCTTGGTGTGCTTTCCCCTCATGGCTCGGCTCGATGACCTGTCCGGCCGGCGCTCCGAAGGCGACACACTGGGTTGATCCAGCTCGCGCCCCCTTCATCATGAATGCCTGAAATTTCAACGGCTTCAGGGCTTTGTGGCCAATGTGCGACAGGGTGCGCATGTGTCGGATATGTCCGATCGGGCTCCCAAGATCCGGTTGGCGGGTCGCAAACCTTCTGCTAGCTTGCGCCGGCTTTGGGCTCTGGCAGCGGTTTCCGCCACCAGATGCTCCGCCGACTGGGTTCGGCTTGAGGCTTGATGGCAGACGTCTTCCTCGGCGCGTCGGCGAGCGGATACCAGATGCGGGTCCGCCGGCTGACCGTTGCGGTGCTGGTCGCGTTCGGGGTGCTCCTGGGCCGGCTGGCCCAGTTGCAGCTCGTCGAAGGCGATGAGCTGCAGGAGGCGGCGGTGCGCAACTTCGTGCGGACCGTGCGGCTGCCTGCAGATCGCGGCTCCATCAAGGACCGCCACGGGCGCCTTCTCGCCGTCAACCGACCCTCCTTCGACCTGTACGTCACCCCTGCGCGCGTCGAGGATCTCGACGCGTTGCTGGTGGGCCTGCGCGAGGTCTTGGAGCTGGACGAGCTGGATCTGGTCCGCCTGCGCGAGAAGGTGGAGCAGCCCCGCGGCATGTGGCGGCACCGCGCCTTCCGGGTGGCCCAGGACATCGACCGGCAGCGCGTGGCGCTTGCCGAGGCCCTGCGCACTCGCGTGGGCGGCGTCTCGATCCAGGTTCGCTATCAGCGCGAATACCCGGCGGGCGAGATCGGAGCCCACCTGGTGGGCTACCTGGGCAAGCCACGGGCCGAGGAACTCAAGGACGAAGACGCCCGGTACAGCGCCGAGTCCATGATTGGCCGGTTCGGCCTGGAGCGTGCCTGGGAGGGCGTGCTGGCCGGTCAGGACGGCTCAGAGCGCTACGCGGTGAATGCCCGGGGCGCGCGGCAGCGCGGGGGCTGGGCCGAGCGCGCGATGTCCGAGACGGTGACCCGCCAGAGCCCCGAGCGGGGGCACGACCTGGTGCTCACCGTCGACATGGATGTCCAGAAGATCCTGTACAAGGCGCTGGCACAGTACGAGTCCGGCGCGGCCGTCGTGGTGGATCCGCGGGACGGCTCGGTGCTGGGCATCGTCTCGAAGCCTTCCTTCGACCCCAACGCCTGGTCGGGTCGCCTCACCAAGGCCGAGTACAAGGCGGTCGCCGACGACCCCTACCTGCCCATGCTCGACAAGAGCGTGCACTCCTACTTCCCCGGCTCGATCTACAAGCCCATCACGGCGCTGGCGGCCCTCGAAGAGGGCATGCTGAACGCCGAGGAGCCCATCGAGAGCCCGGGGTCCTACGAGTACGGGAACCGCATCTTCCATTGCCACAAACGGTCGGGCCATGGGGCGGTGGATCTGAACGGGGCCATGGCGGCCTCGGCGGACGTCTACTTCTACAAGCTGGGCGAGGCCATGGGGATCGACACCCTGGCCGTCTACGCCCGCAAGTTCGGGCTCGGTCAGCCCAGCGGCCTCGGGATCAACGGCGACGCGCCGGGCATCGTGCCCACCAAGGCCTACCACGACGAGAACACCCGCGGCGGCTTCCAGCACGGTCTCGCCCTGTCGACGGCCATCGGTCAGGGCGATGTGCGTACCAGCCCGGTGCAGATGGCCATGGTCTATGCGGCCCTGGCCAACGGGGGGAAGGTCTTCAAGCCCCGCGTGGTGCAGCGCGTCGAGGATGAGGAGCACCGGGTCATCGACCGCTTCGAGCCCGAGGTGCGCAGCACCCTGGACGCCAAGCCGGAGCACCTGGCGGCGGTGTCGAAGTCCCTGGAGCGCGCCGTCAACGATGAGGAGCGCGCCACCGGCCATCTGGCGGGGGTGGACTACGGCCTGATCGCCGGCAAGACCGGTACCGCGCAGGTCCGCAAGATCGTGCGGGGCCACCTGCGCCAGAACGTGAAGCGCTTCCGCGACCGGGATCACGCTTGGTTCGCTGCCTTTGCCCCCTATGAGGCGCCCAAGGTGGTGGTGGTGGTGTTCCTGGAGCACGGCGGCTCCGGGGGCAAGGAGGCGGCGCCCGTGGCCCGCCGGATCATCGAGGACTACCACCAGCAGATCGAGCCCATCTTCAGCACGAGCGCGGCCAACACGGTCCGCCGCCGTCGATGACGCGCGCGGCCGCCGCGGTCGGGCGGATCGACTGGCCCATCATCGGGCTCGTTGTGGCCCTGGGCGCCATCTCTGTCGTCAACCTGCACTCCACCTCCGTCGCCGCCGGCAGCGAGGTCTACCTGCGCCACCTGTACTGGTTGCTGCTGGGCCTGGGGGTGATGGCGGGGGTGGCGGCGGTGGACTACCGCAACCTCCAGCGCATGGCGCCGGTGTTCTACGGCGGCGTGGTGGTCCTGCTGGCCCTGGTGTTGGTGGTGGGCAAGGAGGTCAACGGCTCCCGGCGCTGGCTCGACCTGGGCTTCGTGGGGTTCCAACCGTCAGAGCTCGCGAAGCTCGCGGTGATCCTCACCTTGGCAAGCTGGTTCCAGCGCTATCCGCGGCCTGCCGGGTATGGCCTGCGTGATCTGCTGCCGGTGGGGGCCCTGCTCGGGGTGCCCATGTTCCTTGTGCTGCAGGAACCCGATCTGGGCCACACGCTGATGCTGCTCTTCATCGGCGGCTCCATGCTGGCCTTCGAGAAGTTCGAACGGCGGGCGATGGTCACCGTGCTGCTGGCCTCGCTGGCGGCGGCGCCCGTGCTGTGGAAGTTCGTGCTCCGCGACTACCAGAAGGATCGGATCCTCACCCTGGTGGACGCCGAGGCCGACACCCACGGGGCGGGCTGGCACGCCCGCCAGTCGCGGGTGGCCGTGGGATCGGGCGGCGTGCTGGGCAAGGGCCACGGCGACGGCACCCAGGTGGCCGGCGGGTTCCTGCCCGAGAACCACACCGACTTCGTGTTCGCCAACCTGGCCGAGGAGCATGGGTTCGTCGGGGGGGCGGTGGTGCTCTCCCTCTACCTGCTGATCATCCTCGGGGCCCTGCGCAGCGCGTCGCTGGCCCGCGACAAGTTTGGCGGGCACGTGGCGGTCGGCGTGGGCGCCCTGGTGTTCTGGCACGTCATCATGAACATGGGGATGGTGCTCAACGTGCTGCCGGTCACCGGGGTGACCTTACCCCTCATGAGCTATGGCGGGACGTCCGTGCTGACGGTCATGGCGGCCATGGGCCTGTTGCTCAACATCAACCTGAGGCGTACCGTCTTTTGATTTCTCTGAGCGCCCCTGGAGGGGGCGCCACCATTGTCCCGCAGAGAGGAACGACGACATGGGCAAGTACATCGAGGTCACCGACGCCAGCTTCCAGAAGGACGTGCTCGAGAGCGAGCTGCCGGTGCTGGTGGACTTCTGGGCGCCTTGGTGCGCGCCCTGCCGGGCCATTGGGCCCCACGTCGAGGCGCTGGCCGAGGAGATGGCCGGGGTGCTGACGGTGGCGAAGGTCAACGTGGACAACAACCCGGGCATCGCCGGACAGCTCGGCATCATGGGGATCCCGGCGGTCTTCGTCTTCAAGGGCGGCCAGGTGGTCAACCGCATGAACGGCGCCCCTGCCAGCAACGTGCGCGGTCGCCTGAAGCAGCTCGTCGAGCCGGCCCTCTGAGGCCCCCTTGCGCGGTGGGCCCCTGGGCCCGCCGCCCGTCGGCTGCCCCAACGGGCGCCGAGACACCCCCGCCCCCAGGCTCATCCGAAGCGGTCGTTTGGCCGTTGGCGGTGCCGCGGGTGCCCCGGCGGACCGCGCCGCGGCCCCCGGCAGCCCACGCCTGGACGGCACGACCCCAAGGGGGCCGCCGGGGGCTGACACCCTGACCTGCTGCGCGCGGCGCCCTCCCCCAGGGCGGCGTGGTGGGTCGACCCGAGCCGCGGAAGTGCGCTCGGCGGGCGGCTGAACGCCCGGTGCGGACGGGGGAGGAGTGAACGTGGAGACCTTCTTCGCCATCGGTGTGGGCGCGTACGGTGCCACCACCGCGGGCTACCTGGCCTCGCTCTGGAGCGCCCGGCCCGAGCTTGGTCGCATGGCGGCGTGGCTGCTGCGGGGGTCCCTCGTCTTCTGGGGCGTCTTGCTGGTGGCCTTCGCGATCCAGGCGGGGGTGGGCGGCAGCACCCGCCTCTGGCTCGGGGTCTCGGGTTGGAGCCTGGGCGCGCTCTACCTGTTCCTGCTGCGCCGACACCCCATCACGGCCCTGGGCAGCTTCGTCAGCGCCCTGGCCACGGTGCTGGCCAGCCTGGCGCTGCTGATGCACCGGCCCAGCGCCGCCCTGACCGATCCCACCTGGGGCGCGTGGATCCTGCGGATCCACATCGGCCTGGCCTTCATCGGCGTCACCGCCTTCGGCTTCGCCACCGCCGTGTCGCTCGTCTACCTGCTGCAAGCGCGCGCGCTGAAGTCGAAGCGGCGGACGGGGCTGCGCAAGCGCCTGCCGCCGCTCGAGGTGCTCGACTCGCTGTCACTGCGCAGCATCATCGTGGGGTTCCCGTTCTACACCGTCGCGTTGCTGCTGGGTTCGGCCCAGGCGGTGCGCGGCGAGGGCGGCGTGAAGCTGGCGTACATCCTGGCCTGCGTGTCGTGGGCCATCTACGGCGCAGTGCTCCAGGCGCGGCTCACGGCGGGCTGGCGCGGTCGGCGCGCCGCCATCCTGACCGCGGTGGGGCTCGTCGCCACCCTGGGGGTGGTGGCGCTGTACTCGTTGGGAGCGCCCTGACATGCAGTTGATGGTGCTGGGGCTCAGCCACAAGACGGCCCCTGTCCAACTCCGGGAGCGCTTTGCGATCCCCGAAGACCGGCTGCCCGAGACCGCAGATCGCGTGCGCGCGGCCGGCGGGGCCGAGTCCTTCGTGGTGTCCACCTGCAACCGCACCGAGCTCTACGTGGCCTGCGAAGAGGGCGTCAGCGATCGGATCGTCGAGGTGCTGGCCGAGCTGGGCGACACCCGGCCAGGCACGGTGCGCGAGCACCTGTACCTGCACTCGGGGCGCGACGCCGTGCGGCACCTGTTCCGGGTGGCCGCCAGCCTCGACAGCCTGGTGGTGGGGGAGCCGCAGATCCTGGGTCAGCTCAAGGCCGCGTACGAGACCTGCCGCGACGCCGGGGTGACCGGCCCGGCGCTCAACCGCGCCACAGAGCGCGCGTTCGCGGTGGCGAAGCGGGTGCGGACCCAGACGGGCATCGGCCGCAGCTCGGTGTCGGTGAGCTCGGTGGCGGTGGATCTGGCCAAGAACATCTTCGGCACCCTGGACGACAAGCGCGCCGTGCTGCTGGGCGCCGGCAAGATGGGCGAGCTGGCGGCGCGGCATCTGCGCCAGGCCGGCATCAGCGAGCTGCTGGTGGCCAACCGCAGCATCGAACGGGCCCAGAAGGTGGCCCACGCCCTCGACGGCTACCCGCGCTCGTTGACCGAGCTGCCCGAGCTGTTGGTGCAGGCCGACATCATCATCGCCTCCACCGGCGCCCGCGGATACCTGGTCAGCAAGCCCGAGATGAAGAAGGCCCTGCGGCAACGCAAGTACCGGCCCATCTTCTTCATCGACATCGCGGTGCCCCGCAACATCGATCCCGCGCTCAACCGGCTGGACGGCGTCTTCGTCTATGACGTCGACGACCTGTCCGAGATGGCCACCGAGAACCTCGCGGCTCGCCGGCGGGAGGCCGAGGCCGCCGAGAACATGGTGGCGCAGGAGGCGGAGCGCTTCCTCGCCGAGCTGGCCACCGACGCGGTGAAGCCCACCATCGTCGAGCTGCGGCAGCACGCGGCGGCCCTCAAGCAGGCCGAGGTCGAGAAGGCCCTGCGCAAGCTGCAGGACCTGACGCCCAAGCAGCAGAAGTCGGTGGAGCGCATGGCGGACGGGCTGCTGAACACGTTGCTCCACTCGGTGATGATGGAGCTGAAGCGGGCCGCCACCGAGCCGGACGGCCACCGCACCGTCGAGGCCGCTCGGCGCCTTTTCAACCTGGACGCCCCCGCGGGCGACGACGAGCGAGAGCAGTGATCATGACGCCCCTTCGCATCGGCACCCGGGGCTCGGCCCTGGCCCTCTGGCAGGCGGACCACGTGGCCGCCCGGCTCACCGCGGCCACCGGCCGGCCCACCGAGCGCATCATCTTCAAGACCCGCGGCGACCACATCCTCGACCGGCCGCTCGCCGAGATCGGCGGCAAGGGCCTGTTCACCAAGGAGCTCGAGGTGGCCCTGGCGGACGGCGAGATCGATCTCGCCGTGCACAGCCTGAAGGACATGCCGACGAAGCTCCCCGACGGGTTGGTGCTGGGGGCCATCCCAGAGCGCGCCGACGTGCGCGACGCCTGGATCACCCGGCCCGGCGAGGCCGACGCCACGCCCGGCACCATCGGGACGGCCAGCCTGCGCCGCGCCTGCCTGGCCAAGCGCCAGTTCGCCGGCGCCCACATCGAGCCCATCCGTGGCAACGTGCAGACCCGGCTGCACCGGGTGCTGGACGAGCCGCCCCGCCAGGTGGACGCGGTGGTGCTGGCCTGGGCCGGCCTGTCGCGGATCGGGCTCATCGACCGCGACGACGTGACCATCACGCCCCTGGACCCCGAGGTCTGGATCCCGGCGGTGGGGCAGGGGGCGCTGGCGGTGGAGTGTCGGGCCGACGACGCCGACACCCTGGCGGCGCTGGCGACGATCCACCATGCGGACACGGCCCGCTGCGTCACTGCGGAGCGGGCCTTCCTGCGGGCGGTGGAAGGGGACTGCCGGGTGCCCGTGGGCGCCTACGCCACGGTGAGTGACGACGGCCGCCTGACCTTGCGCGCCTTCGTCGGCCACCCGGACGGCTCTGCCTACCTGCCGGCGACCGAGTCCGACGACGATCCCGAGGCGCTCGGGGCGTCCGTGGCCCGCCGGCTGCTGGCGGCCGGCGGCGCCGAGCTCCTGGCGTCGCTGCGGTAGCCCATGCCCGGCCTGGTCTACTTGGTCGGCGCCGGCCCCTGGTCGCCCGATCTGCTCACGGCGCGGGGCCAGGGCCTGCTGGCGATGGCCGACGCGGTGCTCCACGACCCCGATTGCAACCCGGATCTGCTGGCGCTGGCGAGCCCTGGGGCCGAGCGGCTGCCCGTGGCGGACGCCGCGCAGGCGGTGGCGACCATGGTGCGCCGAGCGGCCGCCGGCGACGTGGTGGTCCGCCTGACGCCGGGCGATCCCGCCGTCTTCGGGCCCCACCTGGAGATCGAGGGGCTGGTGGCGGCGGGCGTGCCGCACGAGGTGGTGCCGGGAGTCCTTCAGGTGGCGGCCGGGGCGTCGCAGGCGGGGCTGGCGCTCACGGGCGCCTCTGGCGGGCGGACCGTGGCCTTCGGGACCGATGATCTCGCGACGGAGAGCGGCTGGGCCGATCTGGCCCAGGCCGACACGGTTGCCGTCTCCCTCACGGCCCAGCCTCCGGGGGGGATCGCGCAGGCGCTGTTGGCCGCAGGCCGCGATCCGCAGACGCCCGCGGCGTTGATCCGCCGGCCGAGCCGCCCCGATCAGCACCTGGTGTGGACGACGCTCGGTCAGGTCCAGGCGGCCTGGCGCCACCAGCGGCTGACGCCCCCTGCGGTCCTCCTGGTGGGGCCCGCCGCCGCCGCCCACGCCGCGCGATCGGCACCGCGCCACAAGCCGCTGCACGGCCGCCGGATCGGCGTCACCCGCAGCGCCGCCCAGCAGGGCCCGCTGGTGGGCCGGCTGGCCGAGCTGGGTGCCGAGGTGGTCGCCATGCCCACCATCCACGTCACCGCGCCCGACGATCCGGCTCGGGTGGCCGAGGCCGTGGCGGCGCTGGGCACGTACCACTGGGTGCTGTTCACAAGCGCCAATGGCGTCGACCGTTTCCTGGACGCCGTCTATGCCCAGGGGCGGGACCCCCGGGCCTTCGGGAGCGCGCGGCTGGCGTGCATCGGGCCTGCGACGGCCCGCCGGCTGCGCCAGCGCGGCCTGGTCCCCGACCTGATCCCCGAGCGCTATGTGGCCGAGGCCTTCCTCGAGGCCCTGCCGGAGGATCTCGAGGGCGTGCGGGTGCTACTGCCTCGGGCCGAGGTCGCCCGCGAGGTCCTGCCGGACACCCTGCGGCAGCGAGGCGCGACGGTGGATGTGGTGCCGGTCTATCGCACGGTGCCCGCGGCGGTGGCGCCCGAGGCGCGCCTGCGCGTGGTCCGTGGCGAAGTGGATCTGCTGACCTTCACGGCGTCGTCCACCGTCAGCCAGTTCGTCGAGGCGCTCTCGAGCGACGAGCTCGCTGAGGTCGTCGCGCGGGTCCCTGCGGCGTGTATCGGCCCCATCACCGCCCAGACGGCGCGGGCCGCCGGTTTCCACGTGGCCATCGAGGCGGCGCGGTTCACGGTGCCTGGTCTGGTGGACGCCGTGGTGGCCTGGGCCGCGCCAGAACCCTGACCGGGAGGTCGGCGCCCGCTGTCACCCTGACGGCCCGTTGCGTCAAAGGCCCGAAATTGATTAAGCCTGCACACTGGCGAGGGGCCATGGAGGGCCCCCCGGGGGGTTGCATGAGTTCGAGTGGGTGGAAGGCCTGGGCGGTCGCGGCCGCGAGCTGCGCGTTGTTGTTCGGCTGCGTGGCCGACGAAGGCGGCGACGGCGCGGCGGACGACGGCACGGGCCAGCCGGAGGCGGGGATCCGGCTCGACATGGGCGCCGGGGGTGCCGGTGGCGAGGGCGGCGAAGGCGGCGCTGGTGGCATGGGCGGCCAGGGCGGCGAAGGCGGCATGGGCGGCATGGGCGGCCAGGGCGGCATGGGCGGTGAGGGGGGCGCCCCGCCCCCAGCATGCAGCGACGGCGTCGACAATGATCAGGACGGTCAGATCGACCACCCGGCGGACCCCGGCTGCGAGAGCCCCGAGGACGACGACGAGACCGATCCGCCCATGATGAACCAGTGCGCGGACGGGCTGGACAACGACGGGGACGGCGCGGTGGACCTCGCCGACTCGGACTGCGTCAACGGCCTGGACCCCACCGAGGACGGCCAGGACGCCGTCACCGCCTGCAGCAACGGCCTGGACGACGATCAGGACGGGATCACCGACTTCCCGATGGATCCCGGCTGCGGCGCCGCGGGCGACGACGATGAGGCCGATCCGGCCGCCCCCCGGGCCTGCGGCAACGGGATGGATGACGACGGCGACGGCGCCATCGACTTCCCCAACGATCCGGGCTGCCAGGGCGTGGGCGATCCCGACGAGACGGATCCCGCGGTCCTGCCGGCCTGCGGCAACGGGATCGACGACGACGGCGACGGCGCCACCGACTACCCCGCGGACTCGGGGTGCACCAGCGCCGCGGATCCGGCCGAGGCCAGCTCGTGCCCGGCGGGCGTCGAGGTCATCGACCTGAACGCACACCTGGCCGACAACGAGAGCTGGGAGGGCTCCACCGAGGGCGGCAGCGCGGCGCTTCAGGGCTCCTGCGGCGGCGGCGCGGGCCCCGAGCGGGTCTTCGCCTACCGGGTGTCGCGGGAGCTGCGCCGGATCGCCTTCCGCACCGACAACGAGTTCACCGCCGTGCCCACGGTGGTCTACATCAAGAACGACTGCGAGGTGGCCGAGGATCTGGCCTGCAACCGCGGTGCGGGGGAGACCCCGGGGACCGTGGCCCGGCTCGATGAGCCCGCTCAGGGCCTCTACTACGTGGTCGTCGACACCGGCAGCCGCGTGGTGGGCCCGGGCAACTTCCGCCTGACCGTCGAGGAGACCGCGGCCCCGCACTGCCGGGATGGCGTGGACAACGACGGCGACGGCCTGCTGGATCTTGCCGATCCCGGCTGCGTGTCCCCCGATGATGAGGACGAGGCCGATCCCGAGGCGGTGCCCGAGTGCGCCGACGGCATCGACAACGACCAGGACGGCGCCATCGACTACCCGGCGGACATGGACTGCACCGCCGCCGGCGTCGATCGCGAGCGGCCCCTGTGCGGCATCGACTTCCCCAACGTGGTCGAGGTGGGCCAGGACGGCGCCCAGCTCGTGGTGGATCTCGAGGAGGGCATGAGCCTGGCCGAGCCGAGCTGCGTCTTCCTGGAGACCGGCACCGAGTATGTGGTGCAGCTCACCCTCGACGATCCGTCGGATGTGGCCTATGAGCTGTCGGTCGAGGGCCCGCCCGACGGCATCCCCCCGACGGTCGCCATGTACCTGCGCAGCGACTGCGCCGACGCGAACAGCGAGATGGCCTGCACCAGCGCGGCGGGCGCTGGCACCCTGCGCGGCCTGGAGGCGGGCACCTACTTCCTGTTCGTGGACGCCGCCGGCATCGTGCCGCCCGGCACGGCCATCAACCTCACCCTGGCGCCTTCGAGCAATGTCCGGCAGTGCAACGACGGCCTGGACAACGACGACGACGGCGTCATCGACCTGGCGGATCCCGGCTGCGAGCAGGGGATGGACAACAACGAGGCTGATCCGTTGATGCCCCCTGCCTGCGCCGACGGCGTGGACAACGACGGCGATGGGGCCATCGACTGGCCGGCCGACGCCGAGTGCCGCGCGGCCGGCGACCTGGACGAGCGCCTGAGCTGTGAGGCCACCGATGACGTCATCGCCGTGGGCATGGACGGCGGCGCCTTCGACTACGACACCGCTGACGGCCGGCAGGGCCTGTTCGGCAGCACCTGCGCCGGCGGCGCGGGCAGCCCCGAGCAGGTCTTCGAGTTGACCCTCACGGGCCCGGCCCGGGTGGTGGCCGAGATCACCGCCTTCGCCGGCGACTCGGCCCTGCACATGCGCACCGTCTGCGACGACGCCGACGCCCAGGTGGCCTGCGACGATGACGGCGGCGATGGCCTGCTGTCGCGGCTGAGCTTCAACCGCCTGGAGGCCGGCCGGTACTTCTTCTTCGCTGACGGCTTCGGCGCGAACCGCGCCGGCGCGGGCACCATCGAGTTCACCGTCGAGGCCCTCGAGGTCCCCGAGTGCATGGACGAGGCCGACAACGACGGCGATGGTCTGGTGGACGCGGCCGATCCGGGCTGTGAGACGCCCTTCGACGCCACCGAGGCGGATCCCGCCGCGCCCCCGGCCTGCGCCGACATGGTGGACAACGACGACGACGGCCTCATCGACTTCCCGAATGATCCCGGTTGCCATGCGGCCGGCGGCCCCATCGAGACCGATCACTGCGCGGCGGGCTTGCCCCTCATCGAGGTGGGTCAGGCCGGCGGCGACTTCCCGTTCCGCTCCGGGGACGGCGGCAACCTGACCCGCGGTAGCTGCGGCGTGGGCGATGGCCTGGAGCAGGTCTTCGCGGTGACCCTCGACGACCCTTCGAACGTCACCGTGACCGTCACCGACGAGGCCGGTGCGCCGGCCCCCACCGTCATGTACATGCGGGCGGACTGCGACGACGCTGCCGGCGAAGCGGCTTGCTCCACCAACGGCACCTTGCGCGGGCGCCAGCTCGATCGGGGTACCTGGTATGTCTTCATCGAGCGTGGCCGCGACGTGGCGGCGCCGGCGGGGGACTGGACCGCCACGTTCGCCATCGAGAGCCTGATCACGCAGTGCAATGACCAGATCGACAACGACGGCGACATGCTCATCGACTTCGCCGATCCGGGCTGCTTCGACGGCCGTGACAACGACGAGACCGATCCGGCCGTGCTGCCGGAGTGCGCCGACGGCGTCGACAACGACGAGGACGGCGCCACCGACTACCCCGAGGACGAGGACTGTCTCACCGCCGGTGGGCTGACCGAGGCCACCCGCTGTGCCGAGGTGCAGGCCATCGAGGTGGGCCAGGCCGGCGGCGTGTTCAACATCAACCCGGCGGACGCACCGGACGGCGCCTACGAGTCGAGCTGCGACGGCGGCGGCGTGGGCGAGGACACGGTCTTCGCGTTGACCCTGGAGGAGCGCTCGCGGATCACCGTGGAGACGCTGGACGTCGAGGGCGGCAACGCCAGCCACATCGTGTCGCTGCGCAGCGCTTGCGACGATCCGGCCAGCGAGCTGGAGTGCAAGAGCAGCTTCACGGCCCGCCTGTCGGTGGGCGAGCTCATGCCTGGCACCTACTTCATCGTGGCCGAGCGCGATCTCTTCGGTGACGAGGGCGCCTTCGACGTGGCCATCACCGTCGAGAGCCTGGTGCGCGAGTGCAACGACGAGGTGGACAACGACGACGACGGCTTGATCGACCTGGACGATCCCGGCTGCGAGCGGGCCACCGACGACGACGAGACCGATCCGGCCGAGGCGCCCGAGTGCTCGGACGGCATCGACAACGACGACGACGGCGTCATCGACTACCCCAACGACGACGGCTGCCCCGCTGCCGGCGACGACAGCGAGATCCTGCGCTGCGAGGGCAGCGACAACGTGATCGAGGTCGGTCAGGAGGGCGGCCGGTTCCAGGGCAACAGCGCCGGCAACGGCGACAACTACAACGGCGCGGCCTGTGGCGGCGGGGGACGCAGCGAGGAGCAGGTCTTCCAGCTCACGCTGGACTTCCCGTCCCTGGTGACCGCCGAGATCGTGGCGGCCGACTTCGACACCATGATGTTCGCCCGCGCGGGCAACTGCGACGAGGGCGCCTTCATCGACTGCGACGACGACGGCGGCGCGGGCCTGCTGTCCCTGCTGGACTTCGGTGGGCAGGTGCTGGAGCCCGGCGTCTACTACATCTACGCCGACGCCTTCAGCGCCGGGAACGCCGGCGCCATCGAGGTGGACTTCCGCATCGTCAGCCAGGTGGCGCAGTGCAACGACCTGGCCGACAACGACGGCGACGGCCTCATCGACCTGGCTGATCCGGGCTGCGTCGAGGGCCTCGATGATGACGAGGCCGATCCGGCCGAGGTGCCCCAGTGCGCCGACGGTGTGGACAACGACCTGGACGGCCTGATCGACTTCCCGAACGACCCCGAGTGTGCGGCGGCGGGCGGCGACATCGAGGCGCCCTTCTGCCTCGCGATGCCCGGCGACCTGCCGGTCATCCCGGGCCCCGTGGGCGGCGTCATCGCCGTGGATCCCGACGAGGCCGGGGCCGACGCCTTCCAGGCGAGCTGCGGCAACGGCGCGGGCGGCGAGGCGGTGCAGGTGCTGCAGCTCCCGGTCCGCTCCGTCGTGGCGGTGGCGGTGGAGGGCGTCGACGGCGCGGCGGCCAACTCGGTGGTGTCCATCCGGGGGATCTGCGACGACGTCGACACCCAGGTGCTCTGCAAGGGCTCCTTCACGGCGCGCAGCCAGGCCACCCTGGAGGCGGGCACCTACTACGTCATCGTCGACAGCACGGCGGCGGCCGATCCGGCCCCCTTCAACCTGATCGTCGACATCCAGCCGCTGATCACCGAGTGCAACGATGAGGTGGACAACGACGACGACGGCCTCATCGACCTGGCCGATCCGGGCTGCACCTTCGAGCTCGACCTGTCCGAGGCCGATCCCGATGTGGCGCCGGAGTGTGCCGACGGCGTCGACAACGACGAGGACGGCCTGATCGACTTCGGCGAGGATCCGGAGTGCTACGCCGCGGGTACCCCGTCGGAGCTGGCGGCGTGCGCCCAGCTCGACGAGGTGGTGCTGTGGGCCGGCGATCCGGTCGTCGTGGCACCCAACGCCGAGGGGCGCGACGTCTACGCGGCGACCTGTGGCAACCAGGAGAACGGCGAGGTGGCCATCGGCGTGCAGATCGCCGAGCTGTCCAACTTCACCGTCTCGGTCACCGACGCCAACGGCGAGCCGGTGACAGCGGTGGTGGGCATCCGCCGGGCCTGCGATGTGGCTGACACCGAGGTGGCCTGCAAGGGCGCCTTCAGTGACGCGGTGACGGTCTCGTCCGCCGAGCCGGGCCTGTACTACCTGATCGTCGACGCCGATCAGGCGGTGGTGGACGACATCACCGTCACGGTGGACGTGGTGTCCCTCATCGGCCCCTGCAACGACGAGGTGGACAACGACGAGGACGGCCTGATCGACCTGGCGGATCCCGGCTGCGCCGGGCCCTTCGGGGCGAGCGAGGACGATCCGGCTGAGGCCCCGGTCTGCGCCGATGGCCTGGACAACGACGACGACGGCGCCACCGACTTCCCCGACGACCCCGAGTGCCAGGCCGCGGGCTGGGGCTTCGAGGAGCTGGTGTGCCTGGCCGAGGCGCCCGTGGCCGTGCTGGTGGATGAGGGCGCGCAGCTCGTGCTCAACACCGTGGGCACGGGCAACGACTACGAGGCCACGTGCGGCGGCAGCGCGCGGTCGGCGGAGCAGGTGGTGCTCCTGCGGCTGTCGGCGGCGGCCGACGTGACGGTGGAGACCACCAACTCGGACTTCGACACGGTGCTCTACATCCGCACCGTCTGTGACGACGCCGAGGCCGAGATCGCCTGCGATGACGACGGCGGCGCGGGCACCCAGTCCCTCATCGCCAGCAACCTCGAGGCGGGCGACTACTACATCTTCGTCGACGGCTTCGGGGCCGGCGACGGCGGCAACACCACCCTGGTGGTGACCGTGGACGACGGCGCCATGCCGCCGCCCCCTGCGCCGGAGCCCTGAGCCCCGCGCGCCCCGGCCGACGCTGGCCGGTTGGCGTGAGCCCGCCCCCCCGTGCCATCATCCGGACCTCGCCGCACAGCCACCGAGGCCCGGATGATGCGCGTCCTGCTGATCCCCCTCCTTCTGTCCGCGCTGGCCCCCGTGGCGGTGGCTGCCGCGCCCCGTCCGCTTCTGCGCATCTGCACTGGCGCGAAAGGCGGGGGCTACCACCACGTGGGCGTGGGCCTGGCCAAGGCGCTGGCCGACACGGTCGAGGTCGAGGTCATCCAGACCCACGGCTCGTGGGAGAACCTCGAGGCCATCGACCAGGAGCCCCGGCGCTGTGACGCCGTGATCGCGCAGGAGGACGCCTACGCGCTCTACCAGTTCGAGAAGCCCGAGAGCCGGCTGACCATGGATCGCATGGTCACCCTGTACGCCGAGGCCGTTCACCTGATCTGCAACCGGACCGTGCAGGCGGATGACGTGGCGGGTCTCCACCCGCAGCGGCACCGGATCCTGGTGAACCAGTACGGCTCGGGGACCTACATCACCTGGCGGCTGTTCGGGCGGCTCGATCCCAGCTTCGCCCGCTACAAGGCGAGCGAGCTGCCCCTGGAGGAGGGGCTGCTGAAGGTGGTCGATGGGGTCGAAGCCCAGTGCATGGTCATGGTGAGCCAGCCGGGGCAGGGGACCGCGCGTCTCGCCGACCGTGGCTTCGGCGACAAGCTGAAGCTGCTCACCATCGACGCCGAGGCGCTTCACGCCAAGGTGGGCCGCGACCGGCGCCCGGTATACCGCACCCAGCCGGTCGATCCGCAGACCTACCCGAGGCTGTTGGACAAGCCACGGGCCACCCAGGTGGTGGACGCCGTGTTCTTCGCCAGCCCCCAGTGGAAGGCCCGCCATCCCGACGCCGCCGCCGCGCTGGCCCGGGCACTGCTGACGCTGGTGGCGGAGCTGCGGACCCGCTGAGCCGGCGTCAGTCGTCGAACCGGTAGCGATACCGCGCCAGCACGATCACACCCGCCGGCGAGAACTCGATGCCCTCCGCCTCCAGGTGCTGTCGCTGGACGATGGCGCGCACCGTGTCCCCCTTGAAGCTGATCCGCCCCCGGCCGTTGATGACCCGGTGCCACGGCACTGTGTCGTCGCGCAGCGCGGCCAGCGCGAAGCCCACATGCCGGGCGACCCGGGGTGAGCCGAGGACGGTGGCGACGTCGCCGTAGGTGCTGACGCAACCGGGCGGGATGCGCCGCACCACGGCGTAGACCCTGGTGTTGAAACCGGGCGAAACCACCCGCGGCTCCTGGCTTTGCGACGACACGCAGCCCTCCTCGCCGGCGCCTGCGAGCCGGCTGATGGCCCCGCCATGGGCGAGTTGGAATTTTCCAGTCGGTGTGACCAACCGGAGCAAGCATCCGTCATTCTTGGACTTTTCTTCGAAGTTTTTGCGGACGTTGAGAAGGCCTTGGAAGCGAAGTAGCGTTAGGCACGGCCCGGTGTCGGGGTCGTAGGGGGTGACATCCGATGAATTGGTGGAAGCGCGGGGCGCTCGGCGTCGCCGTAATGGCCGGGTTGGCCATTCCGACGCTGGCGCAGGCTCAGGAGCAGGACCAGGTCCTTCTGGTCCCCTATTCTCAGAAGAATCCGCAGTTGCCGCACCCGGCCCATGAGGGTGCGCAGATCACGTTGAAGGGCATCATTCGCAACGCCCAGTGCGGTGCCTACGATGTCACCTGGGACGTCAACCGCGACAACGTCTACAACGACTACACCCGGCGGGTGGGTCGCGACGGGACGACCTTCAACGTCCAGGATATCGGGCGTACGTTCCTGGTCCCCAACGTCGATCGCGACCAGAGCTACAACATCAACGTGAAGGTGCGGAACACCTGCACCGGCGCTGAGAAGTTCGGCACCTTCCGCCTGTTCATCTACAACTTCCGGCCCAGCAACGACCCCCGCCAGTGGACTGACGAGCAGATCGAGATCATGGCCACCATGGCCGTGCAGGAGTCGCTCTGGTACCACCACCGGCAGATGAACGACATCGCGGAGCGCGACACCTCGACCATCCGCGGTCGTTCCCCCTACGCCGCCGCCACCAACCTGGCCTTCTGGCAGTTCACCACCAACGGTCACCTGCCCGCCTACCCCCCCGGGCGGATCAACCGGCACGGGATCAACCTGCCGAACGGCTGGGAAGCGGAGAACGACCGGCGCTGGAACGTGGATCCCTACGCCGAAACCGTCATCCGCCACATCAACTGGCTGACGCAGTACTACTACCGCGGCGCCCTGGGGGCGGCCGAGGAAGAGAACACGCACGGCTACCGTTGGAACGGCAACCGCTTCGTGGCCGAGCGGATCAACCGGTTGGCCAACACCTCGGATGGTCACGGTGTACGGTCCTACGGCGACGCCAACACCTACTACATGGGCATGAACCTGGGTGCGCTGGCCACCGCCCTCCCGGCGCTGGCGGGGACGCCGCTGCAGAACGGCCCGGCCGGGTGGCTCTGGGAGCGGTACATCCAGGAGATCACCGACTGGCTCGGGAACATGCAGATCGACCTGGGCTGCTCCTTGGGTGGCTGGTACTACAACACCCAGACCGCGGGCGACGGGGCGTGCCACCTGGGTGACTTCTCGACGACCCAGTGGGCCTTCGTGGGTCTGGAGTCGGTGTCGGTCATCGGCGAGCCCTACGACGTCTACGTGAACAACCGGCACAAGTACCGGGTGGCGTACCAGATCCTGTCGAACCAGCAGGCGGACGGCGGCGCGGCCTACGACAACCGCGATGGCGGCGGCAACCGTGGGTCCGACTTCAAGATGACCGGCGGCGCCATCCTGGCGCACCGCATGATCGGCACGCACAACATGCAGGCCGACAACGTGGTGCCGTTCCCCGACGAGGCGACCACCATTCCCGACAACCTGCGGCGACGCTTCGGCTACCCGGCGAACGCCCCCCTGACCCGCAAGATGCTGGTGGACAGCTACAACCGGCACCTGGCCTACCAGGCGCTCTGGTTCAACCAGCGCAAGGTGTTCGGTTCCCACTGGCTCGACGGCAACTGGCAGCACGGTGACTACCTGTGCGGCAACACCAACGCCGTCTACAACGCGGGTCGCTGCGGCAACACCTACACCATGTACTCGAGCCAGAAGGGCTACGCGACGGGTCTGCCGACGCTGGAGCGCGTCGGCCAGTGGGATTGGCGCCGCATGTACACCACCTACTACATGCGCGCCCAGGACCGCGGGATGGACGTCAACAACCCGCTGACCGGCTACGACTCCTTCGGGCGGGTGACGGACGACTACTGTGAGACCACCTCGGTGACCTGTGGCTGGGGCTCGGGCCACCTGGGCGCCGCCATGGGCGGCCTGGTCATGACCCCGACCGTGTTCAACCCGCCCCCCGTGCCCTTGGCGACGGTGCAGCCGAACCGGGTGACCGAGGGCTGCTCGGGCGCGAACGCGGGCCGGGTGATCTTCGACCACAGCGAGTCGTTCCACCCGGACGCGGGGGCGACCATCGTGGCGTACCAGTGGGACGTGGACAGCTCGCCGGCAGGCGGTGGCCTGTGGTGGGACAACAACGGGCAGCCGGACTTCCAGACCGACGACCCGAACGTGCCGTTTGAGTTCCAGTACCTGACCCGCGGCAACTACACCGCGACGCTGCGGGTGGTGGACTCGGCGGGCCAGACGAAGACGACGACGGTGACGGTGACCGTGGACGCGGCGGCGAACCTGCCGCCGGATGTGGGCCACGGCGGCCCGTACGCCCTCGAGGTGGGCCAGAACCTGCAGCTGCGCTCGAACGTCACCGACCAGAACCTGGCCTGCGGCGACGCCGTGACGGTGGCCTGGGACCTGGACAACGACGGGGCCTTCGACGACGCGAACGGGGCCAGCCCGAACGTGGCGTGGGCGGTGCTGCAGAACCTGCCGGTGGGGCAGGCGAACCGGGTGCGGGTCCGGGCGCGGGACCTGGCCGGCGCGGAGTCCATCGCCGAGACGACGTTGACCATCTACCCGCGGGATCCGGTGGCGCGGGGCCGGGCGAACCCGAACCCGGCGGCGTGCCGGGCGGAGGTGACCTTCGACGGGTCGGCCTCGTCGCACCCGAACCCGAACCGGGCGATCTCGCAGTACGACTGGAACGTGGACGGCGTGGGCGGCAACGACGGCACGGGCCAGATCTTCCGGTACGTGTACCCGGCGTTCGGCGACTACAACGTGACGCTGACGGTGCGTGACGACCTGGGGCGGACGAACTCCACGAGCTTCGTGGTGAACGTGAACCAGGGCAACCAGCCGCCGGTGGCGCGGGTGGCCAGCAACGCGATCACGGTGCTGGAGGGCGACGCGCTGACGCTGGACGGGCGGGGCTCGACGGATCCGAACACGAACTGCGGCGACTCCATCGTCAGCTACGCGTGGGACATCAACGGCAACGGCAGCTTCGCGGACGCGGTGGACATCGCGAACAGCGCGAACCCGACGCTGCAGTGGGCGGCGCTGCTGGCGGCGGGCCTGCGGGTGGCGGATCCGGCGACGGGTCTGCCGACGAACACGGTGACGCTGCGGGTGACCGACGAGTTCGGGCGGACGGCGACGGCGCCGGTGACGGTGACGCTGCTGGAGGCGCTGCCCGAGGTGGTGGTGGTGCAGAACCCGAACCCGGCCTCGGTGCGGCTGGACAACGGCCTGCTGCAGACGGCGCTGGACGGGCGCGAGTCGCGCTCGCCGGTGCCCGGCGTGACCATCCAGACCTTCGACTGGGACCTGGACAACGACGGCGTCTTCGAGACCGCCAACCGCGCCGTGGTGAACTTCCAGCGCGTGGTGCCCGAGGGCGATCGCCAGCCGGGCCGGCTGCCCCGCTACACGGTGGGTCTGCGGGTGACCGACAGCACCGGCCGGACCAACACGGGCACCTACGAGGTGGTGCTGACCGTGCCCCCCACGCCGCCCACGGCGGACGCGGATCCGACGGATCCGCCGGAGCGGGGCTACGACATCCTGGTGGGCGAGGATCTGGCGCTGGACGCCTCGCAGTCGAGCGATCCGGACTCGGCGCAGGCGGGCGACTACCTGCGGTTCTTCCGCTGGGACCTGACCTACAACGCGGCGGACGGCTTCCGGGCCGACATCACCCGGCAGGCGGCCAACGCGCAGGAGCAGCAGGCGGCGTCGCGGACGGTCGTGACCTGGGCGCAGCTCCAGGCGGCCGGCATCAACGGGCCGGGCACCTACACCATCAGGGTGCAGGTGGAGGACATCACCAACCTGACCAGCGAGGACTCGGCGCCCCTGCGGGTGCACGCGGTGGCCCCGGTGGCGCAGTTGCAGGCGAACCCGAACCCCGCGGCCTGCGGTGGCCGGGTGACCTTCGACGCGAGCGCCTCGACCCACCCGCACCCCGGCATCGACATCGTGGGCTACGCCTGGGACTTCGACGGGGATGGCAACGCGGACGCGGCGGGTGAGGTGACCACCCGGCAGTTCGACGCCTTCACCTTCGGCCAGCCCAACACGGTGGCGCTGACGGTGACCGACAGCCGCAACAACACCGCCACCGCCTCGGTGGACATCACGGTGGATCAGGGCAACCGGGCGCCGACGCCGGTGGCCGGTGGCTTCCGGGACCCGAACGGCCTGGTGACTGGCCCGTACGTGATCGTGGCGGGCGAGGGGCTGGCGCTGAGCGCGGCGGGCTCGGTGGATCCGGACGCGGCGTGCGGCGACAGCATCCAGTCGTACGCGTGGCGGCTGGGGGCCAACGGGAACCTGGGGAACGGCGCGCAGCGGAACCTGACCTGGGCGCAGCTCCAGGCGGCGGGCGTGAACGGGGTGGGCGACTACGACATCACCCTGACGGTGACCGACCGGTTCGGCGAGGCGGCCTCGGGCCTGGCGACGCTGCGGGTGGTCAACGGCCCCGAGGCGGTGGCCACGGCGAACCCGGCGCGGACGGGCTGCGGCAACGTGGTGGAGTTCTCGGCGCTGAACTCGCGGTTCTTCGGGCCGGTGGCCCAGGGCTACGGGATCCAGACCTACGCGTGGGACCTGGACGGCGACGGGCAGTACGACGACGCGAACGGCCCGGTGGTGGAGCGCCCGGCGGTGGCCCTGCCCGACGCGCAGGGTCGGATCCGGGTGGTGGCGGGGCTGCGGGTGACCGACGGCCTGAACCACTCCGACACGACCGAGGTGGTCGTGACCATCGACGTGCAGAACCTGCCGCCGGTGGCCAACGCGGGCGGGCCGTACACGACGGGCCCGGTGCAGGGCGGCTTCGCGGACGTGACCCTGGACGGGCGCGGCTCGCTGGATCCGAACGCGCCGTGCGACGCGGTGGCGCTGTACAAGTGGGACACGGACGGCGACGGGCGGTACGGGGCGGACGACAACCCGGCCGACCTGGTGGGCGCGACGGTCCGCTACAACAGCAACAACTGGCGGGTGAACACGGTCGACACCGTGCGGCTCGTCGTCTGCGACCAGAACGGCCTGTGCAGCGCGCCGGCCGAGGCGAGCGTGAACGTGCTGGACGTGGCGCCCCCCGAGGGTGAGCTGCTGAGCCCCCGCGCCGATCAGGCCGACAACTGCCTGGCGGGCGGGAACTTCAACATCGACCTGCGGGTGAGCGATCCGGCGGGCAACCCCATCACGGCCACGGCGACCATCGCGGGCGTGAACGCGGGCCAGGCGCAGATCGATCCGCCGAACGACGGCTCGGCGGTGCCGCTGACCATCGTGGTGAACGGCAACGCGGTGCCCGAGGGTCGCCACGAGATCGTGGTGACCCTGCGCAACAACCAGAACGCCACCACCGAGGTGACCTCGGGCGGCCGGTTGACCTTCGACCGGACGGCGCCGGTGGTGACCATCGGGGCCAACCTGGGCGACGGGGTCTGCTACAACCCGAACGGGGTGCCGCAGGCGGCGGTCAACGTGAACGACGCGCTGGATCCGGCGCCGTCAACGAACCGGCAGACGCTGGAGGACGGCTGCGGCCGGACGCTGCGGGTGACGGCGACGGACGCGTGCGGCAACAGCGGCGTGGCCGAGCGTGACTACCTGCTGGCGCTGCCGGTGGAGGTGACCATCAACGGCGTGGCCGAAGGCGCGCTGGTCGCCGACGCGCGAGTGACCTGGGACGTGATCGGGCCGGCGGCGTGCGCGAGCAACGTGGCGGCGCGGTACTCGCGCAACGGCGGGGCGGCGGTGAACTACCCCGAGGACCAGCTGCTGAACCAGGCGGGCAACTACGCGATGACCGTGTCGGTGGCGAACTGCAACGGCGTGGCGCGCGATCAGATCCGCAACTTCTCCATCAACGCGCCGCCGACGGCGGTGGCGATCACGGCGGGGCACCCGAACCGGGACCCGAACCTGCCGAACGCGTACGTGGCGGTGGAGGGTGCGGGGCTGCAGCTGAACGCGAGCGACTCGCTGGCGCCCGAGGCGGGCGACAACGTGGCGGCGTACCGGTGGGACTTCAACCAGGACGGGAACGTGGACGCCAACGGGGCGGTGGTGAACTTCGACACGAGCGAGGACGGGGTGTTCCGCGGGGTGCTCGAGGTGCAGGACAGCCTGGGCGCCGTGGGCCAGACCCTGTTCCAGGTGACGGTGTTGGACGTGAACCCGGTGCCCAACGCGGGCGGCCCGTACACCGTGGACCAGGGCACGGCCCTGCGCTTCGACGGGCGCGGCACCCGGCCCGGCGCGGCGGCGGATCCCATCAGCAACTACACCTGGGACTTTGGCGACGGCACGCCGCCGGTGAGCGGCGCGAACCTGACCCAGCCCGAGCACACCTACCTGCGGCAGGGCGCGTTCACGGTGCGGCTGACGGTGGAGGACGAGGACAGCTCGGCCTTCGTCGACGTGGCCGTGGCGGTGCGCGACGTGGATCCGGTCATCGACAGCATCAACGCGCCGGCCGATCCGTACGAGACGGCGCCGATGACCTTCACCATCGACGCGCGGCCCGGGACGGCCTCGGATCCGATCACCCGCTACGAGTGGGACATGGACGGCGACGGGGTGGCTGAGTACGCCGGCGCGAACATGACCGAGGTGCAGCACCAGTTCGATGAGGCGGGCACCTACAACGTGGTGGTGACCGTGCGCGACGGCGACTCGAGCTCCACCGACGCGATCCGCGTCGAGGTGCGCGAGATCACGCTGGCCGAGCTGCTGGCGTGGATCGACGCGAAGGTGGACGGGGACATCGCCAGCGGGGCGGTGGGCGGTTTCGCGCTGTTCGCGCTGCAGGGGATGGCGGTGTCGATGGACCGGGCCCTGTGGGGTGAGGCGAACGACGAGCGGGGCGTGACCTTCGAGGCCATGCGGGCCATCGTGCAGCAGCTCGTGACGGCGCAGGCCAACGGCGGCGACTACGGCTGGGAGCTGTGGGCGCTGTCGCGGCAGCTCAAGCGCGAGACGGACCGGCTGAAGGACCGGATCCTGGCGAACGGCGATCTGCCGCGGGACCAGAACCACCCGAGCATCCAGCTGGCGACGGATCACCTGGACGGGGTGGGCGACATCTTCGGCAACCCCGACTTCCGCAACGACGTGGAGGCGGCGGACCGGGTGAGCATCGTCAACGACCTGTTCTTCGAGGCGGTCGAGGCCTACTACTGGCTCGAGGACAGCACCTACCAGTGCAACGAGTTCGGTGACTTCGAGCTGCCGAACCTGCGGGACCCGCTGGCGCTGCGGCCGGCGGCGAACCGGATCAACAGCCAGGACCTGGCGCCGGCGCTGGCGTCGCTGCGGGCCGAGATGGCGGCGTACGCGGCCAAGGCCGGGGCGCCGGCGGCGGCGAACATCACGAACGCGGTGGCGGCGATGGACAGCATCCTGAACCTGCAGGGGCTGCTGCTGGGGCCGAACTGCGAGGAGAACGAGGTCTGCGTCACGGACCGCGAGGCGCTCGACCTGGAGCTCGAGGCGGCGCAGCTTGTGCGCGACCTGGACGTGGCCCGCAACGGCGGGGCGTGGGTGCGGCAGTGGCAGAGCTGCATGGTGTTGGCGCTGAAGTTCCGCATCGAGCTGTCGATCCAGCGCGTGGAGTTTGCGTGCGGCGCGAACAACGCGGTGTCGCAGCGGGCGCGGCAGGTGCAGGCCATCGGGCTGGAGTTCGTCGAGGACGACCAGGACGCCGAGGCGCTGAGCTACTACGCGCACCCGGACCGGCAGTGCACGCTCATCCAGGTGTACGACCAGTGCCTGGTGGACGCGGATCCGGACAACCAGCCGTACGACGGGAACATCGAGTGCCTGAACGACCTGGTGTGCCGCGAGCAGCCGCCGACGGTGACGGCGGGGCTGTGCCCGGTGGGCCAGGCGGACGCGTTCAACTTCCCGGCGGCGGCGGGGAACTCCATGGAGTTCACGGCGCAGATGCGCAACGCCAGCCGGGGCCCGTGTGAGGCCACCGACCTGACCCTGGAGGCGCGTCAGGTGCCGGCGGGTTGGCAGATGAACGTGGCGCCTGCGCAGGACGTGGACGCCGGGGCCGCCGGCAACGCCACGGTCACCGTGACCTGGCCGGCCGGCACCGCGGCGGGCGACTACCGCATCGACGCGGTGACCCGTCAGGGCAACGACGCGGCCCTCGCCCGCGAGTTCTCCTTCATCGTCCGCGTGCCCTGATCCCGCCCCCTCCGTGACCGCCCTTGGGGTCGGCGCCCGGTCGGGTCGCCGGCCTCAAGGCTCCCTTGGGCACTCCCTCGCCCACCCGTCACGGCCAGTTCAGAAATTTCCTGTCAACGTAAAACACATGGGATCTCCGCGGCTTGCGTTGGCCGCGGGGCCGAAGTGTGCGCGTGAACTGTTCCCGGCAGGGGTTTTTGGTAGGTTTGACCCCGTATCGAACCGTCACCGCCAGCTCTGCAGAACGCGGGGAAGATTCGGGTCGAGCGCGGCGTGACGTGAGCAAGGGGGGTCAGATGAATCGAGCGAGGCTTCGGGCCGCGGCGAGTCTGTGCGCTGGTGCTGCGTTGCTGTTGATCAGCAACGCCGCGAGCGCTCAGGCGAACGCGACGCCCAACCAGGTGCTGGTGGTGCCGTACAACGCCGAGAACCCTCGGCTTCCGCACCCGGCGCATGAGCAGGCACCCATCACCCTGAAGGCCATGGTGCGCAACGCCACCTGCGGGGGGAACTATCGGGTCCGGTGGGACACTGACCGCGATGGAAGCTTCGATGACGAGGCGGAGTACACGTTCACGCGGAACGCGACCACGAAGAACATCTGGGACATCGGGCGGACGTTCCGGGTGCCCAACGTGGATCGCGACGGGGCGCTGAACATCACCGTGCGTCTGCAGGTGCCGTGTGCGGCCGAGGGGAACCCCGCCAATCACTACAAGTTCGGCACGTTCCGGCTGTTCGTCTACGACTTCACGCCGGGCGGCCCCGACACCTGGACCGCCGAACAGCTTGAAATCATGAACATCATGGCCGTGCAGGAGAGCATGTGGTACGGCCACCGCCTGATGGACGAGTTCGGGGGGGATCACACCACCTCGCAGCTCTACGGGCAGATCAGCGTGCGCCGCAACGAGCAGTGGGGCGGCGGCATGATCAACGCCTGGATCATGGCGCTGAACGGGCACCTGGGCGCGTACCCGCCCGGCACCATCAACTGGTACAACCTGCCTCGGGATCAGGCCTGGGAAGCCGCGAATGAGCGGCGTTGGAACACGGATCCCTATGCCGAGACCATCGCGCGCTACCTGAACGGGACCATCCGGGCCGACTCGCGGGCGGTGGGCATCGTCGCGGGCAAGGAAGACAACACCTGCGGTTATGACGCCAACCGCAACGTGATCCGCTGCAACCGGGCGGACGGCAACGCGGGCGATCAGGTGGGCGCCTGGATCGGAAACGCCGACGGGGGCCCACACAGCAACGGGGTCGAGGATCCGGCCAGCTACCTGATGGGCCTGTACCTGGCATCGTCGGCCATCATGACGCCGGCCTTCGCCGGGACGCCGGTGCAGGTGGGCCACGCCAGCGTGATTGGTCGGCCCTTCGAGTGGCTGATCCAGAGCCAGGTGGATCTGACCGCCGAGCAGCAGATGTACCGGGGCTATGGTGAGGGCGGGTGGTACTACCACCGCTACACCGGTACCGACGGCAACTACTCGGACATGTCGGTGACGCAGTGGGCGATGATCGGCCTCGAGGCCGCCGAGAAGGCCGGCGGCTTCGCGGGCGTGGTGGTGCCCAACAACGTCAAGTACCGCTCGGTCATCAACTCCTACAACAACACCCGCAATGCGGACGGCGGTGGCCGCTACCGCACCACCGAGAGCCGCACCTGCACGAGCCTGATGCTGACGGGCGGCTGCTTGCTGGGGGAGCGCTGGGTGGGCGTGCACAACATGGCCCGCAACAACACGGTGCCGTTCCCCAACGAGACCAACCTGACGCAGGCGAACCTGGTGGACGACTACAACCGGGCCATCGCCTACACCAAGAACTACTGGTACTCGAACAACAAGATCCACTGCGGCGGCCGGCAGGATCGCTTCTGGGACCGCGGCGACTACAAGTGTGGCGACAACAACTCGGCGTACGGCGGCGGCCGCTGCGGCTCGACGTACACCCTCTACAGCCACCAGAAGGGCTACCGCACCGGTGAGCCGGAGCTGACCTTCGACGACCGCGACTGGCTGCGGCAGTTCGCCACCTACTACATCCGCGCCCAGGACCGGGCGATGAACGACGCCAGCGGGCGCGACGGCAACTACGGCGTCTTCGGGCGGATCTACGACAGCTTCTGTGCCCAGTCCTCCATCACCTGCAACTACATGGCGCCGGCGATGATGTCGGGCATGGGCGGGTTGATCCTGACCCCCACCATCTTCAACCCGAAGCCCGTGGCCATCGCCAGCGTGCAGCCCGACCAGGTGGTCGAGGGCTGCGTCGGCGGCAACGCCGGTGAGGTGGTCTTCCACCACGAGGAGAGCTTCCACCCCGGGTCCGATCAGACCATCGTGGCCTACCAGTGGGACGTGGACGCCAGTAACGGCCTTTGGTGGGACACCAACGCCCAGGCCGACTTCGAGTCCGACAACGAGCAGCCCTTCGAACATCGCTACAACAGCAGCGGCAACTACGTGGCCACGCTGCGCGTGGTGGACAACCTGGGGCAGAGCAAGACCACCGTCGTGCGGGTGACCGTGGACGCGGCGGCCAACGTCCCGCCGTCGGTCGCCCACGGCGGCCCCTATGTCATCGAGGTCGGTCAGAACCTGCAGCTCGCCGGCCGCGCCACCGACCAGAACATCCCGTGTGGTGATCAGCTCACCATCGCTTGGGACCTGGACAACGACGGCCAGTACGACGACGCGAACGGCGCGACGCCGAACGTGGGCTGGGCCGCCCTGCAAGGGTTGGCGCAGAACCAGCCGCACCGCGTCGCCATCCAGGTGCGTGACCGGGCGGGCCAGGTGGCGCGTGCCGAGACGACGCTGACCATCTACCCCCGGGAGCCCGTGGCCTCGGGCCGCGCCAACCCCAACCCCGCCGCCTGCCAGCAGCAGGTCACTTTCGACGGCTCGGCCTCGTCGCACCCCAACCCCAACCGGGCGGTGGCGCAGTACGACTGGGACATCGATGGTGACGGCGCGTTCGACGGCAGTGGCGCCATCTTCCGGTCGGACTACGACCGCTTCGGCACCTACGACGTGACCCTGCGCGTCACCGACGATCTGGGGCGCACGGACACCGACCAGTTCCAGGTGGTGGTCGACCAGGGCAACACCCCGCCGGTGGCGCGGGTGGCCAGCAACGAGATCAACCTGCTCGAGGAGGACAACCTGGTCCTCGACGGGCGGCCCTCGAGCGACGCGGATCTGCCCTGCGGCGACAGCATCGTCAGCTACCAGTGGGACCTGGACGGCGACGGCCAGTTCGACGATGCCAACGGCGCCAACCCCACCGTGGCCTGGGCGCAGGTACAGAACCTCCTGGACTGGCCCGCCGATCGCGAGACCGGCCTGCCCGCCAACACGGTGCGGCTGCGGGTGACGGACGGCTTCGGGGCCAGCAGCACCGCGGACGTCATCGTGCGGGTCTACCGGGCGAACCCCGTGGCCCTGGTGGTCCAGGTGCCGCTGCCGTCGCCCATCCGCATCGACACCGGCTTCTCGTCCACCACCCTGGACGGGCGCCAGAGCTACTCCACCGTGCCCGGCGTCAACATCGTGCGCTACGACTGGGACCTGGACGACAACGGGACCTTCGAGACCGCCGATCGGCCCACCACCGAGTTCCGCAAGGTCTTCGATCCCATCCCCCTGCCGCCGCGCGTGATCCCCGACACCTTCATCAGGCTGCGCGTGACGGACGCCAACGACCGCAGCGACGTGATCCGCTACCAGGTGGTGTACGACATCCCGCCCACGCCGCCGACGGCGGACGCGGATCCGACGGATCCGCCTGAGCGGGGCTATCACATCCTGGTGGGCGAGGGCCTGACCCTGGATGGCTCGCAGTCCTTCGATCCCGACGCGGACGAGGGTGACTACATCGAGTTCTACCGGTGGGACCTCACCTACAACGCCAACGACGGGTTCAACGCCGACGTGAGCGCCCAGGCGGCCAACCAGGCCGAGCAGGACCAGGCGGCCGCCAGTGATCTGGCCTGGGCCGATCTGAACGCGGCCGGCATCAACGGGCCGGGCAACTACACGGTGCGCCTGCAGGTGGAGGACACCACCCGGCTGACGGCTGAGGATGACGCGGTGCTGAACGTGTACGCCCGCGATCCGGTGGCCCGGGTGGACGCCAACCCGAACCCCGCGGCCTGCGGTGGCCGGGTGACCTTCGATGGCACCGCCTCGGCCCACCCGCACCCCACCATCGACATCGTGGGCTACGCCTGGGACTTCAACGGCGACGGGAACCCCGACGCGGCCGGCGCCTCGGTGCAGCGCGCGTTCAACCAGTTCACCTTCGGGGTGCCCAACAACGTGTCGCTCACGGTGACCGACTCGCGTGGGAACACGGGCACCGCCACGGTGCAGGTGAACGTGACCGAGGGCAACCGCGCGCCGGTGGCCCAGGCGGGTGGCTTCCGCGACGGCGGTGGGCGGGTGGTTGGCCCGTACGCCATCGCCGTGGGTGAGGGGCTGCGCCTCGACGCGGCGGGGTCCTCGGACCCTGACGCTGCCTGCGGCGACCGCATCCAGCGCTACCAGTGGGACCTGCGCAACGACGGCAGCTTCGAGGGCGGCGGCGCCCAGCTCAACCTGACCTGGGCGCAGCTCAACGCCGCGGGCATCAACGCCCCGGGCCAGTACGACGTGCGGCTGCGGGTGACCGACCGCTTCAACGTGACGTCGGACGGCCTGGCCACCCTGGTGGTGGTGGGCGGCCCCGATGCCGACGCGCAGGCCAACCCCAACCGCGCGGGCTGCGAGCAGCGCGTGGAGTTCACGGCCGCCGGCAGCCGCTTCTTCGGCCCGGCTGACCAGGGCTTCGCCATCGTGGCGTACGATTGGGACCTGGACGGCGACGGCCAGTTCGACGACGCGCAGGGGGTGACCTTCGAGCGCGCGGTGGTGGCCGAGCCCGATCAGAACGGCCAGGTCGCCGTCCGCGCCACGGTCCGGGTCACCGACGCCGCCGGCCGGACCGACACGGCGACCACCGAGGTGGTCATCGACGTGCAGAACCAGCGCCCGGTGGCCAACGCGGGTGGGCCCTACCAGACCGGCCCCGTGGGCAACGGCTTCGCCGACGTGGTGCTGGACGGGCGCGCCTCGCTGGATCCGAACGCGCCCTGCGACGCCATCGCGGTCTACAAGTGGGACACCGACGGGGATGGGCGCTTCGGGCGCGACGATCAGCCCGACGATCTCGAGGGCGCCACCGTGCGCTACAACAGCAACCGGTGGCGGGTGAACACCGTTGAGACGGTGAGCCTGATCGTCTGCGATGAGCTGGGCGCCTGCTCGGCCCCGGCCGAGGGCATCATCGAGATCCAGGACGAGGCGCCGCCCTCGGGCGAGATCATCTCGCCGCGGGCCGACGCCGACGCCCCCTGCCTGGGGGCGGGCGCGGTGAACCTGGTGCTCGACGTCTCCGATCCCGTCGGCGACGTGGTGACCGCCACCGTGACCATCGCCGGCGTGGTGGTGGGTCAGACGAACGTGGACACCCCCAACGACGGCTCGGCGCAGCGGGTGACCATCGCCATCAACCCGGCGCTGGTCCCCGAGGGCCGCCACGCCATCAACGTGAACCTGCGCGACGGCGCGGGGGCCGAGGTGGACATCAACGCGGGCGGCCGGCTGACCTTCGACCGGACCGCGCCCACCGTGACCATCGGCAACCAGCTCGGTGAGGGCGTCTGCTACAACGGCAACCAGGTGCCGGACCCCACGATCGACGTGAACGACAACCTGGACAACGCCCCGGACACCAACACGGACGTGGCCGAGGACGGCTGCGGCCGCACCCTGCGGGTCACCGCCACGGACGCCTGCGGGAACGTGGGCATCGGGGAGCGCAGCTACCTGATCGCGCAGCCGGTGGCCGTGGACATCAACGGCGTGGAAGAGGGTGAGCTGGTGGGCGAAGCCCGCATCACCTGGGACGTGGTGGGGCCCGACGCCTGCGCCAGCGCCGTCGACGCCAGCTACACCCGCAACGGCGGCGCCTCCGTGCCGTACCCCGAAGACCAGCTCCTGAACCAGCCGGGCGTGTACGCCATGACGGTGCGGGTGGCGAACTGCCTGGGCGTGGCCCGGCAGCAGATCCGCAACTTCTCGATCAACTCGCCGCCCGTGGCGGTGCCCATCACTGCGGGCAACCCGTCGGCGGATCCGGCGCTGGCGAACGCCTACGTGGCCATCGAGGGCGCCGGGCTTCAGCTCGACGGCAGCGAGTCGCGGGCGCCCGAGGTGGGCGACAGCATCGACCTGTACCAGTGGGACATGGACGGCGACGGCAACTTCGACGCCGAGGGCCCGCTGGTGGACTTCAACACCGACGAGGACGGCGTGTTCAACGGCACGCTGCGGGTCACTGACTCGCTGGGGGCCTTCGGCGAGCGCGCCTTCCGCGTGACCGTGCTGGATGTGGATCCCATCGCCAACGCGGGGGGCCCCTACATCGTGGATCAGGGCTCGGTGTTCCGGCCCGACGGGCGCGCCAGCCAGCCGGGCAGCGCGGCCGATCGCATCCGCGAGTACGAGTGGGACTTCGGCGACGGCACCCCGCCGGTGCGCGGCGCCAACCTGACCCAGCCGCAGCACACCTATGCCGCCAACGGGAACTACAACCTGCGGCTGACGGTGCGCGACGAGGACAGCGAGCACTCGGTCATCGTGCGGGTCACGGTGCGCGACGTGGATCCGATCATCGACGCCATCATCCCGCCCGAGGATCCGCGGGAGCTGGTGCCGGTGGTCTTCAGCGTCCAGGCACGTGCGGGCGCCGACAGCGATCCGCTGACCCGCTACGAGTGGGACATGGACGGCGACGGGGTGCCCGAGTACGCCGGCGCCAACGTCACCGAGATCACCCACCAGTTCGACGAGCCCGGACGCCACGTGGTGTCGGTCACCGTCCGCGACCAGGACTCCTTCAGCGTGCAGGGCATCGCCATCGACGTGCGCGAGCTGACCCTGGCGGAGATCATCGCCTGGATCGATGACGAGGTGGCGGCGTACCTGGCCGGGCCCAACGTGAACCCGTTCGCGGCCTTCGCCCTGTCGGGCACCCAGGAGCTGCTGGATCGGGCGGCCTGGGGTGAGGCGAATGACGAGCGCGGCGTGACCATGATGGCGCTTCGCGGCGTGGTGAGCAGCCTGGTGGCCGCTCAGGGCGCCGACGCCAACGCCCGGTTCGGCTTCCCGCTGTGGGGCCTGTCGCGGCAGATGGTTCGCGAGACGACCCGCATGCGCGGCCGGATCCTGGACGACGACAACCTGCCCCGCGACGAGAACCACCGCAGCATGCAGATCGGCGCCGATCACCTGGGGGCTCTGACGGACCTGTTCGAGGATCCCGGCTACCGCGGCGACCTGCAGACCAACGACCGGGTGGTGGTGATCAACGACCTGATGTTCGAGGCCATCGAGGCGTATTACTGGCACGCCGACACGGTCTACCAGTGCAACGAGTTCGGGGACTTCGCGCTGCCCGATCTGAACGACCCGCGGGCGGTCCGCCCCGAGGCCAACCGGATCAACAGCGAGGACCTGCGGCCGGCGCTGACCGCGCTGCGCGGCGAGTTCCTGGCCTACGCGGCGAAGGCCGACGCGCCCGCGGCGGCTCAGATCACCGCGGCCGCCGAGAGCATGGCGTCCATCCTCGACCTGCAGGGCCTGCTGTTGGGCCCGAACTGCGAGGAGAACGAGGTCTGCATCACCGACCGGCAGGCGTTGGACCTGGAGATCGAGGGCGCGCAGCTCGTGCGTGACCTGGAGGTGGCGGCGAACAGCGGGGCGTGGGTGCGGCAGTGGCAGAGCTGCATGGTGCTGGCCCTGAAGTTCCGCATCGAGCTGTCGATCCAGCGCGTGGAGTTCGCCTGCGGTGCCAACAGCGCGGTGGCGCAGCGGGCGCGTCAGGTCCAGGCCATTGGCCTGGAGTTCGTGGAGGACGACCGCGACGCCGAGGCGCTGAGCTACTACTCGCACCCCGATCGGCAGTGCACGCTGGTGCAGGTCTACGACCAGTGCCTGGTGGACGCCGACGTGGAGAACGAGCCCTACGACGGTCCGCTGCAGTGCCTGAACGAGCTGGTGTGTCGCGACGTGGCCGCGCGCTACGTGGGCGGCGCCTGCCAGCCCGGCGAAGAGGCCAACTGCGCGTGGCCCGCGGCGGTGGGCAACTCGATGACCTTCGCCGTCGAGATGCGCAACGCCAGCCGCGGTCCGTGCGAGCCGGCGGATCTGACCCTCGAGGTGGGCCAGATCCCGGCGAACTGGGTGGTGGACGTGGCGCCCGCCGAGGGCGTGGAGCCCGGGGCCACGGGCGAGGTGGAGGTCACCGTGCGGTGGCCCGACGGCACCGTGCCGGCGGACTACCGGCTGCGGTTCACCACCCGCCAGTCGGGCGACCTGACGCTGGGCAACGAGTTCAGCATGGTGGTCCGCGTGCCCTGAGCCCCGCTGGGCTGCCGCGGTCCGTCGCTCGGCGGATCGCGGCCCGTCCCACCGCTCCGCCTCGCTTTCCCCACCCACGCCGTGCCATCCGGCTGGCGCCACCGGCGCCGCCCCGTGTAGGGTGCGCGGCCATGGATCTGGGCCCCAACGTCACCGTCCTCGAGCGCGACGGCCGCACCTTCTACCTGGTGGGCACCGCGCACATCTCGCAGCGCAGCGTCGAGGACGTGCGCCGGACCATCGAGCTCGTGAAGCCCGACACCGTCTGCATCGAGCTCGACGCCACGCGCTTCGAGGCGATGATGGACCCGGACCGCTGGCGCAAGCTGGACGTGTTCCAGGTCATCAAGCAGAAGAAGGTGCTGTTCGTGCTGGCGCAGCTCGCGCTGTCGGGCTACCAGCGCCGGCTGGGCGACGCGCTGGGCGTGAAGCCCGGCGCCGAGATGCTCGAAGCCGTGGAGGCCGCCAAGGACGTCGGCGCCGAGGTCGTCCTCGCGGATCGCGACATTCAGGCCACCTTGAAGCGCACGTGGCGCAACCTGGGCTTCTTCGACAAGCTCAAGGTGCTCGGCGCCCTGGGCGGGGCCAGCTTCAGCCGCGAGGAGATCTCGGAAGAGGAGCTGGAGAAGCTCAAGGACCGCGACACCCTCACCGAGATGATGAACGCCTTCGCCGAGCAGCTCCCGCAGGTGAAGGCACCGCTCATCGACGAGCGCGACGTGTACCTGATGGCCAGCACCGAGCGGGCCCCCGGGGACAGTGTGGTGTCGGTGGTGGGCGCGGGCCATGTGCCCGGCATGATCACCCGGCTGGGCAAGGACGCCGATCTCGAGGCGTTGACGGTCATCCCGCCGCCCAAGTGGTGGGTGGGCTGGCTGAAGTGGGTCATCCCGGCGCTGGTGTTGGGCGCCTTCTACTACGGCTACAGCAAGCACGGCGGCGAGAACCTGAGCTACATGCTCCTGGGCTGGGTGATCCCCAACTCGGTGCTGGCGGCGCTGTTCACGGCGCTGGCGGGCGGCAAGCTGCTGTCGATCATGGCCGCCTTCGTGGCGTCGCCCATCACGTCGCTGAACCCGACCATCGGGGCGGGGATGGTGGTGGGGCTGCTGGAGGCCTGGCTGCGCAAACCCACGGTCGAGGACGCCGAGGCCATCCCGGAGCAGGCCACCAACCTGAAGGGCGTCTACGCCAACCGCTTCACCCGGGTGTTGCTGGTGGCGGTGGCGGCCAACCTGGGATCTGCCCTGGGTGCCTACGTGGGTCTTGGGCTGCTGGTCCCGTACTTCCTCAAGTAGATCAGGTGCTTGGCGCCGCCCACTCCGTGGCGGCGCTCCCGTTGCTACCGCAACACCTCGTGATCGGCGAGCTGCGCCTCGACGAAGCGGCGGTCGCGGGCGGCGCGCAGGGCCACCTCGGGATCCACGGCGCCCCGCCTCACCCAGTCCACCAGCGACACGTCGAAGGGGATCATGCCCTCGTTGCGGCCCGTCTGAATCTGGGTCTGGAACTGGTGCGTGCGCTTGTCGCGGATGAGGTTCGAGAAGGCGTAGTTCACCTTCACCAGCTCGATGGCGGGGATGCGGCCGGGACGATCGGCGCGGGGCAGCAGGCGTTGGGTCACGATGGCCCGCAGCACGTCGGCGAGCTGGATGCGCACCTGCCCCTGCTGGTGCTCGGGGAAGATGTCGATGATGCGGTCGATGGCCTGCGCGGCGCTGCCCGAGTGCAGCGTCGACAGGACCAGGTGGCCCGTCTCGGCGGCGGTGAGCGCGGCGGCGATGGTCTCGAGGTCGCGCATCTCACCCACCAGGATGACGTCGGGGGCCTCCCGCAGGGCGGCCCGCAGCCCGGTGGCGAAGCTGTGCACGTGGTGACCCACCTCGCGCTGGTGGACGATGCTCTGGCCTTGGCTGAAGACGTACTCGATGGGGTCTTCCAGGGTGACGATGTGGCGCTGCCAGGTGCGGTTCAGGTGCTCGATGAGGGTGGCCAGGGTGGTGCTCTTGCCCGAGCCGGTGGGGCCGGTCATGAGCACCAGGCCGTAGGGGAACTCGGCGAGCTCCAGGAGCTGCGGCGGCAGATTCAGGTCCTGCAGCGTGGGCACGGTGTCCCAGATGGGGCGGAAGGCTGCGGCCAGGCCATCCATCTGCCGGAACACGTTCACCCGGAACCGGTGGCGGCGCCCCCTGTGGGTGAGCTGGTAGGCCAGATCCACATTGCCTTTGTGCTCCAGGGTCTCGCGGCGCTCGGCGGTGAAGTCGTCGCCGAAGACCGCCAGGATGCGCTGGTCGTCGAAGACTGCGCCCGGGATGCGCTCGAAGCCGCCCATGATCCGCACTCGGGCCTCGCGGCCGCTGGAGAGCAGCAGGTCGGCAGCGCGCCGCTCCACCACCGCCGACAGCAGGGCGTCCACGTCCTCGGTGGGCCAGCCCCACTCGCCGGGCGCTGCGGCGGCGGGGGCCGCTGGGGCGCGCGCGGCCACAGGCTCGGCCGCGGCGACGGCGGCGCCGGGCCGGAAGGCCACGGCAGGGCCGTTGGGCGTCTGCCGCGCCCGGTAGACCATGTCGGGCAGCCCGCGCTTGGGGTCGGGCGTGTACTGGCCCTCCAGTGCGCCGGTGCCCACGAAGGTGGCTTGCTCCAGCTCGGACGCGATGCCCGCGATCAGCGCGTTGATGCTGTCGGCGGTGGCAACCGGGTGCGACAGCGGCATGGGGCGCTTGCCCACGTAGGCCAGCGGCGGCGAGCCCGGGCGGAACTGCAGCGAGTCGGCGCCGTGGCGGAAGGCGGTGGCCAGCAGGTCGTCGAGATCCATGGGCGCATTAAAGCAGCTTCCGGCATGGGCTGCGCTGCTCAGCGTGGGGTGAGCAGGGCCAGCGTGAGCAGCCAGGCGGTGCCCGGGAGCTGGTCGAGCAGGCCCAGTCGACCCACCTGCCAGGCCGGCCCCGCGTCGGCCACATCGCGGGCCACCGCGCCGGCGCTCGGGCCAATCATGAGGATGGCGCGGGGCGTCAACGCGCGCACACCGGCCAGCACGGCGGGCCCGTAGGGCTTGCGCATGCCGTGCAGCACCACCAGATCGGCCCGCTCGCCACCGGCCAGGAGCCGGCGCAGCGCCTTCTCGGCCCGGCCCACCCGGAAGGTGGCCCGCTCGTTCAGGCCCGCCTGGACGGCGTTGTGCTGCGCGTCGAGCACCGCCGCGCGGTTGTGGTCGATGCCCAGAACCGGGGTGCCCTGACGGGCCAGCGCCAGGCTCAGCGGGCCGACCCCACAGCCCACCTCGATCACGCGCTCGCCGGGGCCGGGCGCCAGCCAGTCCAGCACGGCGGCCTGCAGGGCCGGCACAGTGGCGGGGGTCTGGGGCAGCCAGGCGGGCAGGGTGCCGCGCAGGCGATCGGGCCCCACCGTCAGGTGCAGGTGGGCGGGGCCTCGGAGGGGCTCAGGGCGCACCAGCGTGCCGTGCTTGTGGGGCAGGATGACCTCAACGTGGAGCCCCAGGTGTGGGTGCGCCGGCTGTACACCGGCGACCAGCGCGGCCCGGTCCGGCTCGGCGCCGAAGCCCAAGACGACCTGCGCCTCGCCGTCGTCGGCCACCTGCACCACCACGTGTCGCAGCCCGTGGGGCCGAGTCTCTTCGTCGAACGGGACGATCCTCAGGGCGTCCAGATCGGCCGCCAGGGACGCCAGCAGGGCCCGCGAGCCCTCGGTCTGGGCGGGGCAACGGCTGAGGTCGATGCCGGCCACCGAGTGGGTGGGCAGCTCGCGCAGCCCCAGGCGCAGCCGTCCCTGCTCGTCGACGTAGGGGCGCGCCACCGCGCGGGCGCGGTAGCCGTCGCGTGCCGCGCCCGGCAGGCGCTCGATGGGGTGGTCCGCAGGCAGGCCCCCCAGGCGGACCAGCGCGCCGCGGTGGCTGGCCTCGCGCAGCGTCCACTGGCGGGCGTCGCTCAGGTGGCGCAGGGGGCAGCCGGGGCAGGCGGCCGCCTGGTCGCAGCCTGGCGCCAGGCGGTGGGGTGAGGGCGCCGCGATGGCTTCAGCACGGGCCCAGAGGCGGCGCCCGGCCTCCACCACGGGGCCCAGCGCGACGTGCTCGCCAACGTCAACGCCCGGGACCCGCACGCGCCGGCCGTCGGGCAGCACGGCGACCCCGTGGCCGCTGCGGTCCAGCGCGACGATGGGCGTGGCGCCCGGTGCGTGGGCGCCCATCAGCGCGCCCACAGGGCGCAGCCCGCGGCCGCGGCGCCTGCTGCTGCGGCGGAAAGCTGCGCGGTGGCCTCCCGCTGGGGGTGGTCCGGATCGGGGTGCTGCGCGGCCAACGCCGCTGCCAGGCGCGTGAGCTCGGCCAACAGGGCCGGCAGGCTGGCCACCGTGAGCCCGTCCGGGGCCCGGAGCACCGTGGGCAGGGGGCGGGGCACAAACACCGCGTCGCTCCACGTCACCCCCTCCAGCACCGCCCAGGCGCCTGCGGTGGCCTCGGCCGCGTCGAGCAGGGGCTGGACGCGGCGCTTGAAGGACCACGCCTGGAGCGGGACGGATGGCTCGCGGTGGGCAGGCTGGCCGTGAGTGGCGAGGGTCGCGTTCAGCTCGGCCAGCCAGGCACGGGCGGTGTCGTCATCGGCTGTGCTGCCGAAGGTGAGGTTCAGGCTCATGGGCGCAGCATGCCACGGGCGAGGCGACCGGCGGCCGCGAAGGCGCGCTCAGGGCTCGGGCGGTGCCTCGGGCGGCACGATCCGGTCGGTGGGCCAGGGCAGGCTGCCCACCTCCCAGAAGTCGCCCGGCGCCTCGATGGCGCTGCTGCGCTCGTCCACCAGGGCGCCGCCGGCAAACAGACGGACGGTGGCCACCACGGGGCGGCTGCCCGCCGCGTCGGCCACGTAGCGCACCCGCAGGCGGTAGGGGGCGCCCAGATCGGCCGTGGGCTGCGGCTGGGCCACCACGATGTTCTCGGGGCCGCCGCCGTCCACGTCGTCCACGTCCAGTACGGGATCGTGGGCGGGGCCGGCGTCGCCCCAGTCGGGCGTGGGGTTGTCGGCGTCGCAGATGAGGGCGCCGTCGGGCGGATCACCTGCCTGCGGGTGCAGCAGTTGCAGATCCAGGTCGGTGCCGTCGCCGTCGTCGGGGGTGCGCCAGACGAGCTGCACCTGCATGCGACCCCCGGCGTCCACCACCGCCAGGAAGCTCACGGTGGCGTCGCCGCAGTCCTCGGAGCTCACGTCGAGGTTGTCGGTGACGCGCAGCCGCACGGTGTAGCGGCCGGGCAGGTCGGGCGAGAACAGGGCCTGCGGGGTGACGACGTCGTCGGGGCGGCCGCCGTCGGCGGGCGAGTTGCGGTTGAAGTAGGACTCCACCGGCGCCGAGGTGCCCCCGGCGGGGCGCTCGATGATGGTCCACTCGTAGGCGGCGATGCTGCCGGTGTCGGTCTGCGACAGGCTGCCGTCCAGCAAGATGACGGTCCCGGCGGTCACCTGCTCGGGCAGGGGCGCGATGACCGCCTGGGGGCAGCCCGGGGTGTTCGCGCGGCCCAAGAGCTGGACCGTGAGCTGGGGCAGCAGCGGATCGTCGGAGAGCACCAGCAGCCGCCCCGACAGCGCGCCCTCCATGCGGGGACGGAAGCTGATGGGCAGCTCGACCGGCGCGCCGCTTGCGGGGACCTCGCGCGGCGGGTCGCCCGCCGCCTCGAAGCCTGGGGCGCCATCGAAGCGCAGGGCCTCGATCTGCACGGGGGCGTCGCCACAGGCCTTCAGCGTCAACGGGAGCACGCTGCCGCCGCCCACCCCGGTGGGCGGGAACGTCAGCGCGGTGGGCTCGGCCCGCAGGCACCGCCCGTCGGCGTCGCCGCGCAGGGACACCGTGCGCGCCTCGCCGGCGGCCCACAGGCTCAGCTCGGCCACGTGAGCGCCGTTGTCGGGGTTGCTGTACAGCACCTTGAAGTTGGCGCTGCGCCCGGCGCCCAGGCCGGCGCGGCCGTCGCCGTCGGGATCCACGAGGACCTCGGGCTGCCGCCGGGGGTCGCGGCCGTCCAGCCGTACCTGGAAGGCTTGCGAGCCGCTCAGGGTGACGGACTCGAAGGGCACCGCGCAGTCGCCGTTGTTGTGCACGGTCAGGGTGTGCTCGCGGGGGCCCGTCGTACCGTCGCGGGGGAACACCAACGGGTCGGGATCGAAGGTGAGCCGGGCCACGCAGTCCGTGCCGCCGGCGCCGCCCATACCACCGACGCCGCCGTCGGCCGGGTTGCCCCCGGCGCCACCACCGCCAGCGCTCTCATTGGTCTCGGTGCATCCCAGCGCCAGGGTGGCGGCCAGGGCGATCCAGTGTGTGCGACTCACGTCCCCTCCCTCTCCGGTGCTTCCACCGGGCCGAGGCATGCGGGCCCTGTATCGTCACACTGGGGCAGGGAGGTCACAGGTGGGGCGGCGGCGCTACAAGGTGCAGTGGCCACCCCGCGGCGGGGGTGGGACCGCCAAGCGGTCCCAGGCATCGCGGTGGGGCGGATCAGGGGATCTGGTTGATGTCGTCCCAGAACCGGTTGATCTCGACCACGCGGCGCTCCTGCGGCGTCCACTCGATGCCGGCCACCGTCCAGAAGTTGTCGGTGACCACCAGGTCGCGCTCGAACTCGTCGATGAGCTGGCCGCCCAGGTAGATGCGCAGGGTGACCGCGCTGGTGCCGTAGTCGCCTACCAGGAAGCTCTCGCTGCGGTAGTAGTGCACGCCGACGCGGTAGGGGGCGCCCAGGCTGGCGGTGTTCTCGGGCTCGTCCAGGTTGATGTTCTCGGGACCGGCGCCGTTCACGTCATCGATGTCGAGGGACGGGTTGGCCACGGCGCCCGGGGGGCCCCAGTCGGGGTTCTTGTTGGCGAAGTAGCAGTCCAGCGGCGCCTGGCTCCAGCGCTGCCCCAGGGGGTGCAGCAGGTGCAGGTCGACGTCGGTGCCGTCATCGTCGGTCTGGTCGCCGTCGCGGGCGGTGTCCCACACGAGCTGGACGTGGATGTCCTCGTTGGGCTCGGCGGTGACCTCGACGCGGGCCACGGGCTCGGGGCAGCTCTCGCTGGGCGCCACCAGGTCGAGGTTGTCGGTGACGCGCAGCTCGAACACGTAGTGGCCGGCCAGGTCGACGAAGAACAGCGCCTCGGGGGTGCTGGTGTCGTCGTCGCGGCCACCGTCCGCGGGCGAGTTGCGGTTGAAGAAGGTCTCGTGGGGCACGGCGGTGCTGCCATTGGGGCGCTCCACCACCACCCACTCGTAGCGGGCGATGCTGCCGTCGGGATCCATGGACGAGCTGGCGTCCAGGCGGATGATGTCCAGGGGCAGCACCGTGTAGCTGGCCTGCGCCACGCCGGGCACCGGGCACTCGTTGATGGTGCCACGGCCCACGATGGGCACCTCGACGCTGGGGGTGGCCGCGTCGTTGCTCTCGATGATGAGCTTGCCGCCGTAGGCCGCCTCATCCTCGGGGGTGAACTCCACGGCGATCAGCTCGCTGGGCTGGTTCTCGGGGGTGGCCCCGGGCAGGTTCAGCGGCAGCTCGAAGTCCTCGCGGATGCGGTACGCCGGGGCGGTGTCCTCGCTCAGGCGGATGTTGCTGACCGACAGGCCCTCCTGCCCGCAGCTCGTGATGGTCACGGGCTTGGGGGTGGTGCGGCCCACCAGGGCGGCCGAGAACTCGAGGGTGGGCGGGCTGACCTGGATGCAGGGCGCCGCGCCGTTGGCGGTGATGGGCACCACCAGCTCGCCGCGGTTGCCGTCGTTGGTGCGGATGATCAGCTCGCCCGAGTCGGGGCCCTCGGTGGGGGGCGCGTAGACCACGGTGGCGGTGATGGTGCCCTCGGGGGCCAGGCCGTCCTGGCCGTCGCCGTCGGGATCGACCAGCACCGAGGGATCCTCGGCCACGTTCACGTCGCCGATGCGCAGGCTGAAGTCGGCCGAGCCACCCACGACGATGCTGTCGAAGAGCAGCGCCTCGGAGCCGATGTTGCTGATGGTGAGCGTCTCTTCGGCGGTGGCGCCCGCGGGCACCCGGCCGAAGGAGATGCTGTCGGGCTGCACGAAGATCTCAGCGCCGCCGCGGGGCGAGCTGATGGGGATGGTCACCACGCCCTTGTTCGGGTCGTTGCAGCGGAAGCCCACGCTGCCGCGGGCGCCCGAGCTGTCCGTGGGGGTGTAGGTGAGCCGCAGGGTGATGCGGTCGCCCGGCGCCACGTCGATGGTGGCGGGGAAGACCGAGCTCTTGGCCGTCTCGTCGTCGCCCGCGTACCACTCGAGCGAGAACTGGTCGAGGTCGTAGCTGCTGCGCCCGAACTCGATGAGCTTCAGGGTGCCTTGACCACCGTTGCTCAACTCGACCTCGCGCACGAGGACATCACCAGCCTGCGCGCGCGGGAACAGGAACCGGTCCGGCGCGAGGTCGAGGCGAGCGGCCGCCGTCGAGTTGATGCTGTCGTCGCAGCCAGTGGCGGCCATGGCCCCCACCATCAAGACCAAGAGCCCCAGCGCGGGACCGACTCGCCACAACCGAGACCCGGTCAGTTTCATGGGCGGCATCCTTCCATCGCGTTCGTGGTCCGGAGGCGACATCCCAGAGGGGTGTGCCGGCATCCCGTGACCATCCTCGTCCACTCAAAGCGGCGGACAGTGCAAAAAACTACCCGCCGTGCGTTTGATTACACCCGGCGGAGGTCGTCGACGTCAGGCAAGAATCGCGCCAACGATGAGCGGGTCCAGCGGGTCAAGCGGACGTTGCGATCGATGCCTTCCAGCACCTGTCGCAGGATCCGCTCGCCACCGGGGGGCCGCCGCTGGGCCGACTCGAACAGCGCCGCGACCTGATCGCGCTCAGCCCGATCAGCCGCCTTCGCCCACAGCCGCGGCAGGTGCGCCGCGGTCTCCAAGCCGACTTTTTCTACCACCGCGTCGTAACGGCGATCCAGCCAGCGAGCCAGACGGCCCCGTGTGCTCGGGTGATCCGCGGCAGGGCGCAGCAGGGCGAACAGGTCCTGCGCCCTGACCGTGGGCCAGAAGAAGGCCTCGAAGCCCGACTCGATCCGGTCGTCGGCGCGGGCGCTGCCCAGGGCGGTGATCACGGCCTGGCGGTGGGCCGGCGTGGGGGCCACCTCCAGGGCAGCTCGCAGCCGATCGTGGACCGATCGGTCACCGTCCCAGGCCGCGACCGGGAGGGCCAGCGCCACCACCTCGGGATCGGCTCGGCGGAAGTCGAGCAGCGCCTGCCGGCCCAGGTCCGCCAGCGCCGCGCGGGTGGCGCCGTCGGCGCCCAGATCCGCCAGCGCGCGGAGCACGGTGGGGCGGGCGAGGCGGTCGTTGGCGCCTTCATTGACTCGGGGCACCCGCCCCAGCCGGTCGGCGTGGGGCTGGAGACGGCTGGCGATCCAGGCGGACCACACTGGCCCCTCGGGCGCGGCGGGCGTGAGCTGAGTGAGCCCTTCGATGACCGCCTCGATGACCAGGCGGTGGGGATCGCCGAGCAGCGCCTGGGCCACGGTGCACCACTCGGCGGCGTCGATCTGCTCGGCCTCGAGCAGGGCCCACAGGTGCCCCGGCAGCGCCACGCGCTCCGCGGCGGACAGCGCGGTGGCTGACGCCCGGGCGAGCGCCGTGAGCTCGGCCGCGGGCAGGTGCCAGCGGTAGTAGCCCCGCTCGCCGTCGTTGGGGTGCATCCAGGCGGCGGGGGCGGGCAGCCGTAGCTCGCCGGTGGGCCGATCGAGCTCCACGCGCTGGGTGGCGGCGCGGCCCAGATCGTCCACCCAGCGCACGGTGACCGGCACGACCCAGCGCCCCGAGGTGTCGGCGGCGCCGGCAGGGCGGTGGCGGGTGACGGCGTAGCGCCAACGGCGGCGGTCGCCGGCGACGGGCGCCAGCGATACCCGCGGCACGCCGGGCTGGTCGAGGAAGCCCCGCAACACCGGCTCCACGGGGCGCCCGGCCTCGGCCTCCAGGGCGGCAAGCAGGTCCTCGGTGCGGGCGATGCCGTGGGCGTGGCGGCTCAGGTAGCGGCGCACCCCCGCCCGGAAGGTGGCCTCGCCGAGCCACGCCGACAGCATCTGCACGACCGCCGCGCCCTTGCCGTAGGTGATGGCGTCGAAGGCGTTGAGTACGTCGCCGCCGTCGCGGATGGGCTGGCGGATGGCGCGGGCCTGGGCCAGAGCGTCGTGGCCCATGACCCGGTCGGTCTCGCGCACGGCCTCGAGGTTCACCTCGAACTGAGGTGACACCGCCTGGACGGCCAGGGTCTCGAGGTGGGTGGCGAAGGCCTCGTTGAGCCACAGCTCGTCCCACCAGGCCATGGTGACCAGGTTGCCGAACCACATATGGGCCAGCTCGTGGGCGATGACGATCTCGGCCCACATCCGGTCGTGGACCGGCGCGCGCTCGGGGTCGAGCAGCAGCAGCCGCTCGCGAAAGGTGATGAGGCCGACGTTCTCCATGGCGCCGGCCGCGAAGTCGGGCACCCCCACCAGGTCGAGCTTGCCGTACGGGTAGGGCACGCCGGTCCAGGCTTCCAGCGCCTTCAGCAGGCGCGGGGTGACCTGCAGGGCATAGCGGGCCAGGCGGGCGCGGCCGCGGGTGGTGATCACTCGCAGGGGCACGGGGCTGTGGTCCGAATCGGCGGTCACGACGTCGAAGGGGCCCACCGCGAAGGCCACCAGGTAGGTGGGCAACGGCGGGGTCTCCTCGAAGACCCACACCAGGTCCTCGCCGTCGGCCCGGCGGCCCACCGCGGCGGTGTTCGCGAGCACCGTGCACCCACGCGGCGCCCGCACCGACACCGAGAAGGGCGCCTTGAACCCGGGCTCGTCGAAGCACGGGAAGGCCCGGCGGGCGCCCAGCGGCTCGAACTGCGTGAACAGGTAGCCCTCGTCGTCGGCCCGCACGGCGTACAGGCCCTCGGGCACCTGGCCGATGGGGCAGCGCCAGTGGATCTCCAGTTCGACGGTGCCGGCGGGCAGGGGCGTCGCGGCGGTGAGGCACAGGGCGCCGTTCTGGCCCAGGTTGGCGGTGAGCTCGGTGGCTCGGCCCCCGGGCAGGCGGGCCAGCGCGTGGTGGATGCGCAGGCCCTCGCCGTGGAGGTGCACCTCGGGGGTCGGGTGGGCCAGCTCCACGGTGATGCGGGCTTCGCCGCGCAGGCAGTCGGCGTCGGGATCCAGGTGCAGATCCAGCGTGTACTGGACGGGCCGGGCGGCGGCGCCCAGGCGGGCGTGGCCGTCCAGCGGCCTCACGGCGCCCCCTGGGCCGTCAGCCAGGCGCTCAGGGGCGGGCGCAGGGCGGCGCTCAGGCGGGCGCAGCGATCCACGCTCTGGAGCACCAGATCCACATCGCGAGCCACGCTCGGGGCACCTTGGCGATCGGCGAAGAACCGGGCCACCTCGTCCTTGCGGGCCTGATCGCAGAAGCCGGCGGCCAGGGTCACCAGGCTGGCGGTGGCGTTGGCGCCGAGCCGCTCCTCCAGCGCCGCGTAGTGCAGCTCCAGCCAGCGCCAGGCGGCCGCCCGGGCGGCGGGCTTCGCGATGGCGCGGGTCACCGCCCGGTACTCGTCGGGCATCAGGGTGCCGTCGAGGATGAGGCCCAGCGATCGGCCCAGGAGCACCGGATCTTCGAAGGCGCCCAGAGCGGTCACCAGCGCGGCCCGGGTCACCGGATCGGGCTCCTTGCCCAGGGCGCCCACCAGCGCCTCCCAACGGGCCACGTCGCCGGTGCGCGCGGCCACCGGCAGGGCGCGCACCAGCTCCTCGGGCTCGACCGCCTCGGGATCGGCCAGGAAACGGTCGGCCAGGGCCTCGGCCCGGGCGGTGAGCCCCTCGTCGTCACCGAGCCAGATCAGGGCGTCCTCGAGCCGGGGGCGCAGCAGGGTGGCGTCCACCGGCGCGTCGGGGTCGTCCGTCTCGGTCAGGCGGGTCAGGTGGGGCGTGAGCAGGCGGCGCACCAGCGCGGCGTAGGCGGGCGCCTGGGGCGGGTCCACCGCCACCCGAGCCAACCGCGCCAACGCCGCCACCAGGTGCTCGACCACGATGCGGTGTTCGTCGCTGGCGATGGCGGTGAGCGCGGTGACGTACACGTCCACCGGCAGCAACCCGGCCTCGAGCTGGGCTTCGAGCTGGCCCACCAGGCCGATGCGCTCGGCGGGGGTCAGCCGCTTGCGGTGATCGCGCACGAGCTCGACGAGCGCGGGCTGGGGCAGGGTCCAGCGGTAGTAGCCCGCCTGATCGGCGTTGGGGTGGATCCAGTCGGGGCAGGCGCCCGCCAGGGTCACGTCGCGGCTGGGGCCGTCGAGCAGGGCACAGGTGCGCTCGGTGGCTTTGCCGCGGCCGGCGCGCAGGCACACGGGCACCGACCAGGGCGCGTCGTCGTTCTCGTCGCCGCCGGTGGCCTGGTAGCGCCCCCGCTCCAGATGCACGAAGGGGGCCTGGCCCGCCGGGCACTTCAGCTCGGCGCGCACCAGCGGCACGCCCGGCTGGTCGAGGAACGCCTGCAACGTCGAGCCCACCGGCCGCTCGGCGGCAGCGTCCAGGGCGGCGAACAGGTCAGCGGTGTTGGCGTTGCCGTAGGCGAAGCGCTCCAGCCAGGCCTGCACGCCCTTCTGCAGGGCCTCCTCGCCCAGCCAGGCCTCGGCCATGCGCAGCACGGCAGCGCCCTTGCTGTAGGTGATGCGGTCGAAGGCGCGCTCCACGCCCGTGCCGTCGGGCAGCGGCCGGCGCACGGGCGGGGCGCCCTCGCGGCTGTCGATGGCCATCACCCAGTGGATGCGGCCGACGGCCTCCAGATCGGCCTCGAGCTCCGAGTCCACGGCGTCGACGGCCTTGGCGGCCAGCCACGTGGCGAAGGCCTCGTTGAGCCACAGGTCGTTCCACCAGCCCGGGGTGACCAGGTTGCCCATCCAGGCATGGGCCAGCTCGTGGGCCAGCACGAGCTGGGCCCACAGGCGCGCCTGCGGATCGGCGGTGGCGCCATCCAGCAGCAGCAAGGTCTCGCGGGCCGTGATCAGGCCGGCGTTCTCCACCGCGCCCACCGAGGCGTCGGGGATGGCCAGCAGGTCGAGCTTCTGGAAGGGGTAGGGCCGGCCGAACCAGTCCGTCATCCACCCCAGCAGCTCCTCGGACCGCTCCAGGGCGTATGCCGCCAGCGGCCGACGGCCCTTCGCGGTGATGATGCGCAGGGGCACCTCGGCCTCGCCGTCGCTGGCCACCACGTCGAAGGGGCCCACCGCGAAGCCCACCAGGTAGGTCGGGAGCGGCCGGGTGGCCTTGAAGCGGTGCTTCACCCGCCCCTGGCCGTCGGGCTCGCTGGTGGCGCGTGGAGCGTTGGCCACCACCACGTGCCCCTGGGGGGCCGTGATCGAGACCTCGAAGGGCGTCTTGAACTCGGGCTGGTCGAAGCAGGGGAACGCCTGGCGGGCCCGATCGGGCTGGAAGCGGGTGAAGGCGTACCAGTGTTCGCCGAGCTGGTGCCGCCAGACGCCGCCGGGGGTGCGCAGCAGGGCGCGGTGGAACTGGAAGCGCAGCACCGCCTCGCCCGAGGCCAGCGCGTGATCGAACCGCAGGGTGAGCCCGCCGTCCGGCCCGGCGTCGACGGTGGCGGGCCAGGTCTGCCCGCCCTGCTCGGCCGAGGCCGCCTCGATGGTCAGCCCATGGGCGTGCAGGCGTACCGCCTGCCGCTCCCCGGCGATCTGGACCTTGATGCGGGCGGTGCCGGCGTAGGTGGCGCCGTTGGGATCCACCTGCAGATCCAGGGTGTAGGCCTGGGGCACCACGCTGCGGTCCAGCCGCCGGGCCCCGTCGGGGGTCGCCGCCCGCCCGCCCGGCGCCGCGCGGCGGGGGAAGAGCTGGCCGCAGGCCGTGAGGCCCACCAGGGCGAGCAGACACCAGACGGGGCGGGAGCCCATGGGGCCTCCGGCGGGACGTGCGAAAGCGCGGAGCATAGGTAGATGGGCCTGGAGCCGCAACCGGCCGCGCTTGCTGAAACGCGCGGACTGTGCCAAACGCTGAGGGGTGACACCTGCCCCCGAGCCTCACCGGTGACCCGCCTGCTCTGCCTGGGCACCGCCGACGCGTTCGCCCACGGCGCCCGGGGCAACGCGTGCTACTGGATCGAGGACGCCGCCGGGGTGGTGGCCGTGGACTTCGGCCCCACGGCGTTGATGCAGGCCCGCCGCTTCGGCTGCGACCTGGCGCGGCTGGATGGGCTGTACCTGACGCACCTGCACGGCGATCACATCGGTGGCTTGCCCGTGCTGCTGGTGGAGCTGGTGTACGGCCAGAAGCGCACGCGCCCCTTCACCATTGCCGGGCCGCCGGGCACTCAGGCGCGGGTGGAGGCGCTGTGGGCCGCCACCTTCCCCAGCGTGCTCGAAGGCCTGCCCTTCGAGTTCCGGTGGCTCGAGTGGGACGTCCCTGGCGCCGTGCCTGCCCTGGGCCGCACGGTGCATGCCATCCAGGCTCGCCACGACCGCCTGGCCGTGGCCACCAGCCTGCGGATCGACGGCCCTCGGCACCGGCTGGCCTTCAGCGGCGACACGGGCTGGCAGCCCGAGCTTGCCGCCCTGGTGCAGGGCGCCGACCTCTTCGTGTGTGAGTGCAGCGGCGTGGACACCGGCTACTGGGGCCACCTGAGCGTGGCCGAGCTCGTGCAGCACCGCGACGAGCTGCAGGTGGGCCGCCTGGTGGTCAGCCACCTGAGCGTCGAGAGCCGAGCCGCCGCGCATCGCACGGCGGCGCTGCGGGCCACCGTCGCGGACGATGGCCTGGTGCTCACGCTGCGCTGACGGCCTGCTCGCGGGGCCCAGCGCCCGGGCTACCGGCAGGGCGCCATGGTGCTGAACTGCACCCGCACGTCCTCGGAGTAGCCCGCCGCGGGCGGGCTGGGATCGCGCACGAAGAACAGGCCCGCCCGGCTGATGGTCCCCGCGACGGTGGCGTTGCCCATGGGCGCCCCGTCCTCGGGCGCCAGCCGCACCGGCGCGGACGCGTTGCCCGCCGGGGTCACCCGGCTCAGCCCGATGGTCTGCTTGTCGCCGGCGTTGTCTTGCCAGGCCACCGCGAAGAAGTTCGGATCCAGCCAGGCCACGTCGGTGACCAGCCCGAAGCCCTCGGGCCCCGTCAGATCCACCTCGTCGAGCGGATCGCCGTTCAGGTCGAACAGGGTCACCCGCATGGTCAGCTCGCCGAGCTGATCCACGGTGCTCCAGCCGATGCCGTAGGCGCCGGCCCCGTAGGCCAGGTGCACCTGGCCCTGGGCCCCCGCCTCGGGGATGCGCCGGGGCTCGCCGATGGGGGTGGCCCGCTCGCTGATGAGGGTGAAGGCGATGTCCAGGGGGCGCGCCGAGTCGCGGTCCATCCACACCACGCCGAAGGCGCCGTCGCCGAAGGCGACGTCGGGCGACAGCACGCCGGTCTCGGTGAGCGTCACCGCCGGGCCCTCGGGCTGGCCCTGCTCGTCCAGCGGTCGGGCGAAGAGGCCATCCGCGCCCGCCTGGCGTTGCCCGCGACTGTAGACCACCACGCCGGTGGCACCGGGCGCGTAGGCCAGCGCCAGGTGCGTGGCGTCGAAGGTGGTGTTGAGCTGGGCCGGCTCGCCGCTGGCGGTGCCGTCGGGCTCCACGAGCTGGATCTGGATCCCGCCGAAGCCCACGCCGCCGATGCGGGCCGACACGATGGCGGTGGCGAAGCGGGTGCCCGTCCACGCCACGGCGTGGGGGGCCACCTTGGTCTGGCCGAGCAGCAGGGGCGCGCCCTGGGCCTGCCCGTTGCCGTCGAAGCGCTGGAAGTAGACGTGGCGCAGATCGGGCTCGGTGGCGCTGCCGGCGTGGGCCTGCCAGGTCACGCCCCACTCGCTGCCCGTCCAGACGGCGCGGGGCGAGAAGCCCGCCTCGCCCAGCGCGGGGCGCGGCGCGGTCTGAAGGCCATAGCCGACCATCGGGTCGCACGCAGGAGCCTCGCCGCCCCCCATGCCCCCTTCGCCCCCGGCACCCCCCATGCCGCCCACGCCACCGCCCATGCCGCCCTCGCCGCCGCCCACGCCGCCGGCGCCGCTGTCGATGAGGCCGCCTGCGTCGCTGCCGCCGACGGCGGCATCTGCGGGCGTGGTCGCCGGCTCGTCGTCGCAGCCCGCCAGGGCCGCCAGGGTCACGAGCAGAGCGGTGGCGATGGTGGTGCGCAGGCGCATGGTGCAGAACCCCCCGGTGGAAGCGGGCCTCGTTACCATGGGGCGTCCCGACCGCTCAAGCGGACCGCGCCGCCACCCGGGCTGCCAACAGCTCGGCCACCTCGGGTGCCTGCTCGGCCAGCAGCTCCAGCTCGAAGGCCGTGAGGTAGGCGGTGCGGCGGCCGTTCAGCCGCGGGAAGTCGATGCGCAGGGCGTAGCGGCCGCTGGCGCCGGCCTCGTCCAGGGCGGCGGGTGTCACCTCGACCTGCTCCGGGTGGGCCTGCACGTCGGCCGCCACCGAGGCCAGGAAGCGGTGCAGGTCGCGGGCGCGCCGCACCTCGGGCCGACGGTAGAGATCGTAGTGGCGGTTGCGGGACACGGGCCGGCCCGCCCGCAGCGCGCGGAGCACAGCCCAGGTGGTGGGGTGGAGGGCCGGCGGATCCCCCTCGCTCACGAGGGATCTTCCAGCCGCAGCCCCAGCTTGCCCAGGTGGTAGTCCAGCGGGAAGTAGGTGCCCTCGATGGCCTTGCGCACCCGCCCCAGGGGGTCGATGACGAACCAGGTGGGCACGGTCTGAAGGTCCCGCGCCGAGCGGATGTAGTCGCTGGGATCGAGCCAGGTGGCCGTGGGCACCGTGGCCGCGAAGGCCTCGAGCTGGGCGCGCTCGTCGTGGCCCACCACCGCCACGAGCTGCACGTTGGTGCCCGCCAGCAGGGTGTCGAGCCGCTCCAGGGTGTTCAGGCTGCGCTCGCTGGAGGGGTCCCAGGGCGTCAGGTAGGCCACCACGCAGGTGCGGCCCGCGGCGCACGGGGTCTCGCGGGCCAGGGCACGTTCGCCGAACGGTTCCAGCCCGGCCATGGGCAGCGGGCGGGGGTGAAAGGTCCACCAGGCCCCGCCCACACCCGCGGCCAGCGCGAGCACCGCCGCCCAGAACCAGCGACCGCGGCGGGCCGCCTGCGCCTTTGCGGCCGGGCCCGCCGCGAAGCGGGCGTCGCGCAGCGCGCGGGGCGAGGCCGGCCGGGCGTTCGCCTCGGCGTCGAGGGCCCCCAGGCCCATGAAGGACTGCGTGGTCTTCGTGTCGGCCGGTGGGTCGGAAGCGGGGCGCCCGGGGGGCGGTGTGCTGGCGGGCTTCCCGCGGCGGGCCTCGGCCATGGCCGGCCGCGGATCGGGCTGCCGGCCGCCACAGAACGGGCACACGGCGACGGCCAGGGGGACCCGGGCCTCGCAGTGCACGCAGGCTTTGTGCTTCGTCGTCACGGCAGCAGCCTACCACCACTCGGCGCCGGAAGGATCCGTGGACGACAGGTGCGCCGCGCCTCGGCCCGGGCCCGCCGCCAGGCGGGCAGCTCGAAGTACTGCGCCACCCGCTGATCCAGGGGGTAGAGCTGCTCGCGGGGGGCCCACAGCAGGGGGGCGTCGTCGGCGCCGGCGTCCACCACGCGGCCCTCCTCGAGCGCCCACGACACCTCGGCCAGCGTGTGGGGCTTCAGCAGGTCGGCCAGCGCCTCGAAGCGACCCTGGAACACCGGATCGATGAAGCGTGGCCCCTGCTGGTAGAACACCGCGTTGTGGAACCGCTCGGGCACCTCCACCAGGCCGTGCAGCCCCAGTCGGCGAGCGGCCAGCACCAGGGTGATGAACACCTCGGCCCCCAGCCCGCTGCCGGGCACGTCCTGGCCGGGCAGCCGGGGCCGCTCGGGGCTGAACTCGGCCTTGGGATCGCTCAGGGCCAGCCACTCCACGTCCAGCAGCTCAGGCAGAAAGTCCCGTTGGAACGCGGCGATGCACGGATCGGTGGCGCCGCGGATGCGCCGCAGCTTGCACTCGCAGGTCACCAGACCGTCGCTCACCACTTGCATGGTGTGGGCGAAGTCCTCGAGTTCGAAGCGCACCTCGAACTGGCTGTAGCCGCGGTGGCGCATACCGTCGAGGATGCCGTAGGCCTCGAACGCGGCCAGCACACCGGCCTCGGTATAGAAGCCCAGCAGCCGGTCGTCGGCCGCCGCCCCCAGGCCCGTCATGACCTCGTGGAGCAGATCGTGATCCGCCGCGCCACTGAGCAGATCGGGGGGCAGCTTGCGCGCGATCCGCTGCATGCGTTCGCGCAGGGCCCGGTAGTCCTTCACCGGCGGCCCTCGGGATCGGCCTCGCCCTCGACGTTGAGGCGGCGGGGGTTCTCGAGATCGGTGGGCTCGGTGTTGGTGACGGTGACCCCGACGCTGTTGGGCCCCTGGTTGGGGCCGATGCGCAGCGGGCCCACCTTCACCCGGCATTGGGCGGGCGCCATGCTGGGGTTCTCGGCCATCAGCGCCTTGCAGCGCAGCACGTCGGCCTGGTCTTCGTCGCGCAGGCGCTTGCCGGGCTTGCCTTGCTGCCCGGCGGTCGTTTGCTCTTCAGGAGGGACCTCCAGGGGCCCCGCCTGGCACCCGCCGTGGGCGCAGGGATCGGGCGACACCGGGGCGGCGCCGCAGCCCAGGGCCAGCAGGGGGAGCCAGAGGGCGAGGGTGCGCATGGGGACCTCCGTGGCCGATGGCGGAGTTATCGGTCAGGGGGACGCCCAGGCTGACGTGGGGGTTGCCAGGGCGGGTCCCGGGGCGCTTCCCTGTGGGCCGTCACGGCGCAGAGGGAGGCCCCATGGCCCGGCAGATCGTGGTGGAGCGCGGCGGCGCCACCAGCGCGTTCGACTTCAAGAAGGTGGACCGCGCCCAGCTCTACGGGAAACGGCGGCGGGTGCCCCTGGACCCCGACGGTGGAGAGTGCGCGCGGGCCGAGCTGACGGCGGACAGCGGCTTGCTCGTCCGGTCGGGCATGACCGCTCAGGGCTACTTCGACGCCAGCGGCTACTGGTACGCCCAGGGCGATCTGGTGGCCCTGGACCCCGAGGGCCAGGAGGCCCCGACCCACCCCAGCACCCTGGGCGAGGCCCAGCCCCTGGAAGCCGTGGGGGCCGAGGCGCTGCTGGACCTGAGGGTGCAGTCGGTCTACGCCCTGGACCCTGCGGAGGTGGATGAAGGCCTGGCCGCGGCGTTGGCGGCGGGTGAGGTGTTCGCCTTCGACTTCGTGTACCGCGCCGGCCCCAAGAAGGACCGCGGCCTGCTGGTGGCCAACGACACCGGCGTCTACGCCCTCATCGGCCAGCCCACCACCCCCGAGTGGTGCGAGCTGGCGGTGGTGGCGCAGGACGACTGGTCGGCCGCCGACGACGGCGACGACTTCGATGATGACCTCGACTTCGAGATGTTCTGACCATGGCGATCCGCAAGATCCACGTGAGCAACGCCACCGGCCGTGACGCCACCGTGGCCTTTACCGGCCTGAAGTCCGCGCCCGGCACCCGGCCCGGCCTGCCCGGCCAGGCCATCGACTTCGTGCGTTACCTGGCGGCGGGCGAGGACGGCCTGCACGAGCGCCTGGCCGCCGCCCACGGCGAGGACTACGCCCAGGCCCTCGTCGACGGGGATCCCGAGGTGGATCTGGAGCTGGTGGGCCAGAAGCTGGAGCGCACCGACCGGATCTTCCTGTCGAGCACCGGCGACGTGCTCTACGCGCCGCCCGCCATGGTCGAGATCGTCACCGGGCCCGACGGCGAGGAGCGCGAGCGGCGCGCGCCGGTGGACACCGAGAGCAACGTCAACGAGGAGCGCCCGGTGCGCTGGACCGGGCGCAAGCTGCCCCGGGCCCAGGTGGTGCGTCGCTTCGCCATGGCCCGCACGGTGCAACTGCGCCACGTGGACGGCCTGACCTACGACTACCTGTTTGCCATGGCCCAGGAGCTGGCGGGTGAGGGGGCCATGGTGATGCTGGGCGCCGGCGACAAGGGCCGCGAGCCCCTGGTGTTCGCCACCAACGGCACGCCCTACCGCGGCTTCCTGGAGGGCCGGGTGGACGGCGCGAAGTACATGCTGCTGCTGCACCTGAGCAACATGGAGCTCAAGCGGCCCGAGCAGGCCGGGGAGGCCGCCTGATGCCCGTCGACGCCATCGACACCCGCAGCGCCCGCCCCCTGGGCGCCGGCGGCCACATGACCGGCCTGGGGGCCGTGCGCGACCCCGATCTGGCCCGGCGGTTCAAGACCTACAAGCGCGCCATCGCCAGCCGCTACCGCGCCCTGACCCCCGACGAGATCGCCCAGTACGCGCCCCCCGGGCCGCTGCTGGCCTCGCCGAAGGTGGACGGCGAGATGTGGTTCCTGGTGCTGGAGGGCGGCGACGCCTGGCTGGCCAACCCCGGCGGGCGGGTCATCTACGGCGCCGTGCCCGTGCTGGAAGAGGCCCGCAAGCTGCTGGGCCCCCGGGTGACCACCGAGGAGGACCGCACCATCATCGCGGGCGAGCTCTTCGCCATCCGCAAGGGCGCGCGGCCCCGGCACGACGACCTGGCCAAGGCGCTGGGCGGCGAGGCGGCGGCCGAGACGGCGCGGGTGGGCTTCTTCGGCTTCGACCTGGTGTGGGGCGGCGATCGCGAGCGGGTGGGCCCCTTCGAGAGCTACGACGCCAAGCTCGAGGTGCTCACCGGCCTGTTCCAGGGCGGCAAGCGCTGCCAGGCGGTGCCCACCGATCGCATCGAGGGCCCGGCGGCCATCGAGGGCATGTACGCCCAGCTCGTCGAGAGCGGCAAGGCCGAGGGCCTGGTGCTGCGCACCCAGGACGCGCGCACCTACAAGCTGAAGCCCAGCTTCACCCTGGACGCGGTGGTCATCGGCTACACCGAGCGCACCGAGGAGCCCGGCCGGGTGCGCTCCATGGCCCTGGCGCTCATCCGCGAGGACGGCCAGTTCCACATCGTGGGCTCGTGCGGGAACATGCCGGGGCTCACCCGCGAGGCCATGTTCCAGCGCCTGGAGCCGCTGGGCTGCGAGAGCAGCTTCCGCTACGCCAGCCTGAGCGGCGCGCTGTACCGCTTCGTGCGGCCGGAGGTGGTCATCGAGGTGAAGGTCACCGACGTGGTGGCCGACGAGCCCAGCGGCGAGCCCTTGCTGCGCATGGTGTGCGCCTACGATCCCGCGGCTCAGCACTGGAAGGCCGTGCGGCGCATGCCCGGCGTGAGCCTGCTGCACCCCGTGTTCGTGCGCGAGCGCAGCGACAAGCACGCCGACGCCATTGACGCCCGGATGGGGCAGGTGAGCGAGCGGGTGCTGGTGGAAGACCTGACCGCCAAGGTCGAGGCGGTGGATCTGCCGCCCAGCCAGGTGCTGCGGCGCGAGGTCTACACGAAGACCACCAAGGGCCAGATGGCGGTGCGCAAGCTGCTGGTTTGGCAGACGAACAAGGCCGAGGTGGATCCCCGCTACCCGGCCTTCGTGGTGCACTTCACCGACTACAGCGCGGGCCGCAAGGACCCCCTGAAGCGCACGGTGCGCCTGGCCCCCACTGCCGAGGCCGCCGAGGCCCTCGCCGAGGACTTGCTGCAGGCGAACATCAAGAAGGGCTGGACGCTGGCCTGAGGCTCAGGGGCCGCCACCGGGTCGGACGCCGCGGTCGGCGCTGGCCCGGCGCGCTGCCGGCCCCCAGGCCTGGGATCAGCGGGCGCGGTAGGTGATGCGGCCGCGGGTCAGGTCGTAGGGCGACAGCTCCACGGTGACCTTGTCGCCGGGCAGGATGCGGATGAAGTACTTGCGCATCTTGCCGCTGACGTGGGCGAGCACCTTGTGCCCGTTCTCCAGCTCCACCCGGAACATCGCGTTGGGCAGCGGCTCGATGACCGTGCCCTCGACCTGAATTCCCTCTTCCTTCGCCACGAAGCTCTCCGTTGCCGCGTCGCGGCATGATTCACAGGGGCGCGCCCCCAAGGGGCTCGCCAAGCGGCGCACAGTCTAGTCAAAGGTGGGTCCGGCGCAAGCCGTAGTGCCGCTTTCCTGCCGTTTGTCGGGGCCCTCAGCCCAGGCCGCACGCGGCGCGGGCGCGGCCGAGCACCTCGCGGGCCTTGGCGCGGGCCTTGGCGGCGCCGGCCTCCAGGATCTCGTCGAGCAGCTCGGGACGGCGCTCCAGCTCGGCCCGGCGCTCGTGGGCGGGGGCGAAGTGGGCCTTCATCTGCTCGAACAGGGCCAGCTTGGCGTGGCCGTAGCCGTAGTTGCCGCCGGCGTAGTTCGCCTTCATCTGCTCGATCTCGGCGGGGCTGGCGAACAGGCTGTAGAGCTGGAAGACGTTGCAGGTCTCGTGGTTCTTGGGCTCCTCGAGGGGCGTGGAGTCCGTCTTCACCGACATGATGAGCTTCTTCAGGGCCTTGCCCTTCTCGAAGATGGGGATGGTGTTCCCGTAGCTCTTGCTCATCTTGTCGCCGTCGAGGCCGGGCACCGGCTCCGGGGTGCCCAGGATGAACTCGGGCAGCTTGAAGACCTCGCCGTAGACCGCATTGAAACTGCTGGCCATGTCGCGGGTCATCTCCAGGTGCTGCACCTGGTCCTTGCCCACGGGCACCACGTCGCTGTCGTAGGCCAGGATGTCGGCGGCCATGAGCACCGGGTAGGTGAACAGCGCCATGGTGGGGCTGATGCCCTTGGCCACCTTGTCCTTGTAGCTGTGGGCGCGCTCCAGCAGGCCCATGCCGGTGGTGGTCATCAGCAGCCAGGTCAGCTCGGTGACCTCGGGCACGTCGCTCTGCCGGAACAGCACCGCGCGCTCGGGGTCCAGCCCCAGCGACAGGTAGGTGAGCGCCACGTCGCGCACGTTGGCCTTCAGCACCTCGGGCTCCCGGGTGCTGGTGAGCGCGTGGTAGTCCGCGATGAAGTAGAAGGCGTTGTCCTGGTGCTTCAGGTGGTTGCGGATGGCCCCGAAGTAGTTGCCCAGGTGCAGCAGCCCCGAAGGCTGGATCCCCGACAGGTAACGCTTGCTCGCCATGGGCGGGCCTCCTTCCAAGTCGCGAAGGGGGGTTGTTTCGGCCGCGCGCGGGGGCGGTGTCAAGGCAAGTCGTCGGGGTGGGTGAGCCAGTGGTCGGGCTGCGCCGCCCGCAGCGTGGCCGCGGGGAACGGTCCCCAGGTGGCGGCGGCGGTGGCGGTGCCGGCGGCCCGGCCGCAGTGCAGGTCGTGGGGACTGTCGCCCACATACACGGTGTCGGCGGCGGCCATGCCCAGGGCGGCCAGGGCGGTGAGCACGGGCTCAGGGTGGGGCTTGAAGTGGCGTACCTCGGACTTGCCGATCAGGCACTGGAACCGGTCGAGCAGGCCCGTGACCTCCAGCCCCCGGCGCGCGGTGCTGGTGGTCTTGCTGGTGACGATGCCCAGGGTGGCACCGCGGATCTGCAGCCGGTCGAGCATGGCCACCACGCCATCGAACGGCTTCACCCGCGCGTCGTGGATGGCCAGGTTGTGGTCCAGGTAGGTGGCCAGCATGGCCTCGGCCAGCGCCGGATCAGGGGCGCGGCCCGCCAGCCGGATGTGCTCGACGAACTGGTGCTCCAGCGGGGTGCCGATGCCGTGCACCAGATCGGCCTCGGGGGCGCCCCACTCGGGCAGGTGGGCCTGCGCGGTGTGGCGCAGGCTCTCGACGATCATGGGGGTGGTGTCGAGCACGGTGCCATCCAGATCGAAGAGCACGACGGGGTACGGGCGCATGGGACCTCCGGGGTCGCGTCGGGGGGTGGATGCCACCACCGCCGCGGGCGCCGCACGAGAGTGGCGCGTGCCGCCGCGGCGCGCTCTACTGTGCGCACATCCGATCCACCTGCATCGCAAGGAACTCCCGTGATCAACAAGCTCGTCGTCGGTCGGTTTCTGGATCTGCCCCACTTCAACCAGCAGCCGCCCGTGAACCCGGACGCCGCGTTCCCGACGGACTTCGTGTGTGTGCCTGACCGGATCTACAACATCCGGGAATCCCAGACCCACGGGAACATCTTCACGGGCCGCCACAAGGTCAGCCAGGTGCAGGCAGGCGCCCACGCGCTGAAGGGGCACCGCACCTTCCGATGGCTGCCCTGGCTGCCGGGCAAGGTGGCCTGCATGCGCTTGCAGGGGCCCGAGATCCTCACGGGCCGCATGACCGGCTGCTGGCTGACCACCTTCACCTTCAACGGTCAGCGCTACGCGGGCCACGTGGGCACCGACAGCAACTCGGCCGAGAACACCCAGCGGGCCAAGGACGCCTGGCGCAACGCGATGGCGGACTACGCGATCACCTGCCACCAGGCGGTCAAGCCCACCGCCAACGACCAACTGCCCCCCGGCAACATGGGTCTGGCGCCGAACGAAGGCTTCGAGCTGTATGGGGCGTGGGGCCAGGATGGCAGCGTCTACAGCCTCATTCTGGGGGCTCAGCCCGGCGGCAACGCCCAGCGCCGACGCATTGCCAGCGTGGTACGGACCCGCCCCAACATGGACATCCACGAGTTCTGAGTCGGCGGTGGATGGCGGCCGGCAGCTCCTTGACGGTCGGCCGGGCCGCGCGCCGGCGCCCTTTGCGGCGCTCGGCAGGGCCCGGGGCGCCCGGGGGGCGAATTGCGGGTGGTGCCGTTCTCGGCAGGTCTGGTACCACCCGCCGCGGACGCCGACCCCAAGGAGGCACCATGGCCCATCCCTGGCACGACCTGCCCAACAACCCCGACACCATCGAGACCGGGTTCAACGTCGTCATCGAGATCCCAAAGGGATCGAAGGTGAAGTACGAGCTCGACAAGCCCAGCGGCATGCTCCGCGTGGACCGCATCCTCTACTCGTCGGTGATGTATCCGGCGAACTACGGCTTCTTGCCTCGCAGCTACTGCGACGACGGTGATCCGCTGGACGTGCTGGTGCTGGGCAACGAGCCCGTGGTGCCCTTGGCGCTCATGCGGGCCCGGGCCATCGGCGTGATGCACATGGTCGATGAGGGCGCGGCGGACGACAAGATCATCGCCGTGCACATCGATGACCCCGCGTTCAACGAGTACGGCGACATCAACGAGGTACCCAAGCACGTGCTCCGCGAGATGAAGCGCTTCTTCGAGGACTACAAGAAGCTCGAGCACAAGACGGTAAGCGTCGAGGAGTTCGGTGGCGCGGCTGAGGCGCTGAACGTGGTGCGCAAGAGCTTCCAGGACTACCGCGCCGCCGAGAGCAAGCTGCGCGGCTGGGGCTGAGGGCTGCCGGCGCCCCGGGCCCGCGACCTTGGCGCGCCGCTCGGCGGTTGAACTCGTCGCAGGGGCGCAGCAGGCGGCGGGCTTCCAGCGTGCGGGTCATGACCTCCAGGGTCACCATCCCGGGGTGCTAGCGGCAGGGGCGGGGGCATGGGGGCGACTCTGTGAGCGAGGGGCCCGGGATCCCTATCGGCCGTCTGCGGCGCCTGCAGCGTCTTTCTGCGCACCTCTCTCAGAATCGAAGTCTGTTCAGGTGCTTACGCGCCCACGGTGAACCCGCCGAGGCTCAAGCGCCGCGGTGCACCCGCCAATGGAACATGACCGTGGTGGCGGCGGCGGCCACGTTCAGGCTGTCGATGACGCCGAACAGGGGAATCTCCACCACCAGATCGGCGGCCAGGCGCAGGGCGTCAGGCAGGCCTTCGCCCTCGGCGCCGAGCACAAACAGGGGGCGCGGGGGGTAGTCAGCGGTGTGGTAGGGCACGCTGCGCGGGGTCTGCTGCACCGCCACAATCTGATAGCCGGCTTCGCGGGCGCGCCGGATGAGCGCAGCGGGGTCGGGCAGGGCGGTGACGGGGATCACCTGGTCGGTACCCCGGGCGGGGCTCTTGAACAGCGCCCGGTGGCCCACCACGAACACTTCGCGCAGGCCGGCGGCCTCGGCGCTGCGCACGGCCACGCCCAGGTTCACGTCGAAGCTGGTCTGGCACAGGGCCAGGGCTGCGGGGGCGCGCTCGACCTCGGGCACCGCGTCGCCGGGGCGCAGGCCGTAGGGGGCCTGGGCGCTGGCCGCGTGGCTGCGGGCGTGGGGGCCCAGCCGGTCCTCCGGGTGGCGGTAGGCGCCGGCGGCGGCCTGCCGGGCCAGCCAGGCCACGCTCTCGTCAGGATCGGTGGCCAGCCCCGGGAGCGCGGCGTGATCGGCGGGGAGGTGGCGGGCGGCCACCGCGCGCACGGCGGGCTCGGCGTGGGCGATCAGGGCGTCCACCTGGCCCAGGCGGGCCAGGCCCAGGGCGGCGGCGACGGCGTGCGGGCCGCCCAGCAGCTCGGCCAGGGCGTCGGGATCAGCCAGGTGATCCAGCGCGGTGGGATCGCCGTCGCGGGCGGCCTGCGCGAGCGCGGCACTCTGCGGATCCGCCTGGGCGAGCAGCCGGGCCAGGGCGCCGGTGGCGCCGTGTTGGGCGGCGGCGGCCTGCAGGGCGTCCAGGGGCGGGCTGTGTTCGCGGGCGGCCAGGGCCTCGGCGGCGCGCAGGGCGACCTCGGCCTCAGGGTCGGCCAGGGCGGCCACCAGGGCGTCGCGGGGGCCGCGGCGGTGGCGGCGGCGCGGCGGACCGGCGCCTCGTCGGCGGCCAGGCCGCGGGCCAGCAGGGGCTGCTCGCCGTCGCTGGTGGCGGTGAGCACGCGGGCCACGGCGGCCCGGGCCCGGGCGGGCCGGCGGGGGTCACCCAGGGCGTCGCCCAGCAGTGGGTGGGCCACGGCGGGGTGCACCTCGCTGAGCAGCCGGGCCACGCGGCGCCGGGTGAGCTTGTTGCGGGCGTCCAGCAGGTCGAGCAGGGTGCCCACCTCGCGGGGGCCGGCGGCCTGCGCCAGGGCGCTGCGGGCGGCGTCGCGTTCGACGGGATCGGGGGCGTAGAGGGCCTGGTCGAGCAGGGCGGGGAAGTCGCTCACAGGGCCTCGGAGGCGTCTGCGGTCAGATGACCGCGCCGGCGATGGTGGCCGTCATGAAAGCGGCCAGGGTACCGCCGATCATGGCCTTCAGGCCCAGCTTGGCCAGGTCCTTGCGGCGGCCCGGGGCGATGGCGCTGATGCCGCCGATCTGGATGGCGATGGAGCCGAAGTTGGCGAAGCCGCAGAGGGCGTAGGTGGCAATGACCACCGAGCGGGGGTCGTTGATCTGGCCGGCCTTCAGGGCGGTGGTCAGGTCCAGGTAGGCCACGAACTCGTTCACCACGGTCTTGGTGCCCAGCAGCGAGCCCACGGTCTGGGCGTCCTCCCAGGCCACGCCCATGATCCACGCCAGGGGCGAGAGCAGCTTGCCCAGGATGCCCTGGATGGTGATGTCGCCGTGGCCGAACCAGCCGCCCACGAAGGCCAGCAGGCCGTTGGCGAGGGCGATGAGGGCCACGAAGGCCAGCAGCATGGCGGCCACGTTCATGGCCAGCTTCAGGCCGTCGGCGGCGCCGGTGGCGGCCGCGTCGATGAGGTTGCTGTACTCGCTCTTGCCGGCCTGGGCGCCGCCCTCGGCGGTCTCGCTCACCTCGGTCTCGGGCACCATGATCTTGGCGATCACCAGGGCCGCCGGCGCGCTCATGACGCTGGCCGTGAGCAGGTGGCCGGCGATGTCGGGGAAGCTGTCCTGCAGCAGGCCGACGTACACGGCGAACACGCTGCCGGCCACGGTGGCGAAGCCGCCCACCATGACCGCCATCAGCTCGCTCAGGGTCATCTTCTCGACGAAGGGCCGGATCAGCAGCGGGGCCTCGGTCTGGCCCACGAAGATGTTGCCGGCGGCCGACAGCGACTCGGCGCCGCTGGTGCCCATGGTGCGCCGCATGAGCCACGCCACGCCGCCCACCAGGGCCTGCATGATGCGCAGGTGGTAGAGCACGGCCATGAGGCTCGAGAAGAAGATGATGGTGGGCAGCACGGCCAGGATGAAGACGAAGGGCCGGTCGGTGGCGATGCCACCCAGCACCATGTCGGCGCCGGCCTTGTAGTACTCCAGCAGCGCCGTGAAGGCGTCCTTCAGGTACACGAAGGACTTGCGGCCCAGATCGGTGCGCAGCACCACGAAGCCCAGCGCGACCTGCAGGCCGATGCCCCAAGCCATGATCCGCCACGGCACCTTCTTGCGGTCGGTGCTCATGGCCCAGGCGATGGCGATCATCACGAACAGGCCCAGGACGCTGATCAGGCGGGCGCTGATGGGCGTGTCGAGGTCCGAGGTGATCTGGATGGTCTTGGCGGCCGCCGACGCCGCAGCGGTGGCGGGGGACTGCGGTTCCATGGGCTCCATGGGCGCTCCGTCAGTGGGCAGCCGCGTCGCGGGCGAGGCGGTCGTGGATGAGGGGGGGCTGGGCCGGCGCGGTGTCGCCGATGCGCCAGGCACGGCCCAGGCGCTGGCGGGCCAGGGCCAGGTTGCGATCGTTGTGGTGGATGAGCGCCAGGGGCTCGCCGGCCTGCACGGGATCGCCCAGGCGCTTGAGCACCGTCAGGCCCACCGCCGGATCCACCGGATCGGTGGTCTTCAGGCGGCCGGCGCCCAGCAGCAGCGCGCCCACGCCCACCGAGGTGCAGTCCACCTCGGCCACGAAGCCGTCGCGCTCCGCCAGGAAGGGCTCGGTGTGGGCGGCCTTGGGCAGCACGGCCAGCGGATCGTCGCAGACCCGCGGATCGCCGCCCTGGGCTTCGATGATCTCGCGGAACTTCTCGAGGGCGCGGCCGTCGTCCAGCGCGCGCTCGGCCTCGGCCGGATCCACGCCGCCCAGCGTCAGCATCTCCTGCGCGAGCGCCAGGGTGAGCGCCCGCACGTCGGCGGGGCCCTCGCCGCGGAGGATCTGGATGGACTCCACCACCTCGTTGGCGTTGCCCACCGCCTGCCCCAGGGGCTGGCTCATGTCGGTGATGAGGGCCACCATGGCCTTGCCCATGCGCTCGCCCACCTCGACCATGTGGCGGGCCAGATCGCGGGCTTCGGGCAGGGTCTTCATGAAAGCCCCGCTGCCCACCTTCACGTCCAGCACCAGGGCGTCCAGGCCCTCGGCGAGCTTCTTCGACATGATCGAGCTGGTGATGAGCGGGATGCTCGACACCGTGCCGGTGACGTCGCGCAGGGCGTACAGGCGCTTGTCGGCGGGGGCGATCTCGGCGGTCTGGCCGATGAGCGCCAGGCCGAGCGTCTCGACGAGCTGCTTGAACCGGCCCTCGCTCAGATCGGTGCGGAAGCCGGGGATGCTCTCGAGCTTGTCGAGCGTGCCGCCGGTGTGGCCCAGGCCACGGCCCGAGATCATGGGCACCGGCACCCCACAGGCGGCCACCAGGGGCGCCAGGGGCAGCGAGATCTTGTCGCCCACACCCCCGGTGCTGTGCTTGTCCACCTTCACGCCGGGCACGTGGCTCAGGTCGACGATGCGGCCCGAGTGCAGCATGGCGTCGGTCCACGCCGACAGCTCGGCGTCGTCCATGCCGTTGAGGTAGATGGCCATGAGCAGGGCGGCCATCTGGTAGTCGGGCACCTCGTCGGCGGTGTACCGCACGATCAGGGCCTGGATGTCGGCGGGGTCCAGGCGGCCCCCGTCGCGCTTCTGCTGGATCAGATCGACAACGCGCATCAGGCCGGGGCGTCTCCGTCTTCGTCGCCCTGGGTGTGCATCAGGAAGGCGTTGGCCACGTTCATGGCGGACTTGGCCTTCTCGATGAGCTGGTCGAACTGGGCAACCTTGGCCTCGAGCTCCTTGTTCTTCCCCCGAAGGGCCTCGAGGCGCCCGTTCAGATCGGCGACGGTGCCGTCGCGCTCGCTCACCTGGGCCTCCAGGCCCTTCACCTGGCCGGTCAGATCGGCGATCTGGCCCTCCAAGCCGGCGATGGTCTCGTCGCGCTGGGCCCGCTCGTCAGTCAGCGCCTGGATCTGGCCCTCGGCCTCGGAAAGCCGGCCCTTCAGTGTGCCGAGCTGGCCCTCGAGCCGGCTGGCCTCGCCCTCCCAGACCTCGATCTCGTCGTTGAGGCCGCCGATGGTCTTCTCGAGCTTCTCGATGCGGCTGGCGCGGGCCTTGGCCTGCTCCTCCAGGTCGACGATCTTGGCGTCGCGCTCGGCCACGGCGTCGCCGTGCAGGCGCTGCTCATCGTGCAGCTCGGTCTCCAGGGCCTCGACCTGGCTGCGGGTGGCCTGCAGCGCGGCGGTGGCCGTGTCGAGCTCGCCCTTCAGCCCGTCGCGGGCCTCGGCGGTCGCCTCGATGGTCTGCTGGGCCTGCTTGAGCTTCGCCTCGAGGGCGGTGGTGTCGGTGAGATACTGCTCCTCGGCCTCTTCGATGGCCGCGGCGTGATCGGCCCGCAGGGCCTTCAGCGCGTCCTCGTGGGCGCGGGCGGCGGCCTCGGCGGCGGCCTCGAGCTCGGCCACCCGGGCGGCGTGCGCCTCGGCCGCGGCCTTGGCGTCGGCCTGAGCCTGCGCGAGCGTGCCTTCCAGGGCCGCCACGGCCTTGCCGTGATCGGTCTCCTTGGCCTCCAGGGCCTCGGCGTGGGTGTCCTTGAGGGCCTGAACGGCCTGCTGGTGGCTGGCCTGGAGCTCGGCCTGGGCGATGGCGGCCTCGTCCTCCCAGGCGGCCCGGGCGGCGGCCTGGCGGGCCTCGGCGGCCTGGGCGTCGGCCTCGCGGGCGGCGCGCAGAGTCTCCAACTCGGTGCCGTGGGTGGCCTGTAGCTCTTCGACGCGCTCCTCGGCCTCGGCGCGGGCGGCCTCGGCGGTCTCCTGGGCCTTGCTCAGGGCCTCGACGTGGGCCTCGTCCTGCGCGGCCAGCTCGGCGGCGTGGGCGGCGCGGGCGGCGTCGAGATCGGCCTTCGCCTTCGCCTCGGCGGCACGGAGCTTGTCGTAGGCGGCCTCGGTGGCCTGCTCGGCCTGGGCGACGGCGGCCTGGGCCTGCGCCAGGGCGGTCTCGAGCCCGTCCACCTCGCCCTGCAGCTCCGCCTCGCGGGCCTCGTGGGCCGCCAGGCGGGCCTGGGCGCCCCGCACGTCGCCGCGCAGCTCGACGAGATCGGCCTGCAGATCCTCGCGGGCCTCGGCGGCTTGCAGCAGCTCGCGATCCTTGCCGGTGAGCTGCTCGCGGAGGTCCACCAGCTCGCGCTCGCGCTGGTTGAGCTGCTCGCGGAGGGCCAGGGCCTCGCGGCGGGCGGCGTTGTCGATGGCCCGGGCGCGGGCGGCGTCGTCCCGGCGCTGGTCCAGCTCTTCGCGGGCCAGGCGGGCCTCTTGCTGCAGCTCCACCAGGCGGGCGCGCAGGGCCCGCACGTCGTCGCGGCTCTCGGTGGGCGGCGGGGCGGGGGCGTCCTCCAGGTCGTCCAGCCCGTCGAGCACCGGGAGCGGCGCCGAGCGGGGCGCCGCCTTGGGCGCCGGGGTGGCGGCGCGCGGCGGGGCCTCGTCCACGTCGAAGGCGTTGGCCATGTCGCGGTCCAGGGCCAACAGATCCGGATCGCCCGCCAGCGAGTCGGCGGCCTCGTCGGGGATCTCCATGAGATCCTCGTCGGTCAGCGCGAAGTCGGTCTCGGCGGACAGGCTGGGCAGCTCCCCGGTGGGCGGGGGCGGGGCGTCGGCGGCGAAGAGGTTGTCGAAGGCCAGATCGGCCTCGGCGCTGATGGCGTCCAGCTCGTCGGCGGCGAAGAGGCTCTCGCCCAGCAGGGAGTCGCCGGGCACCAGGTGCAGCTCGCCCACCACCTGGCTGAGGTCCTCGATGCGCGGCGGCAGCGGCTTGGGCAGCATGGCCGACAGCGTGTCGTGGAAGCGCGCGACGGTGAACGGGCGGGCCAGGTAGGCCTGGGCGCGGGTCTTCAAGAGCTGGTGGCGCGCCAGGCGGTCGCTGCCGGCCTCGTCGCCGTCGATGACCATCATCACCGGCAGGGTGATCAGGCGGCGGCGCAGCTTGCTGCAGATGGCGTAGCCGGTGCCCCGAGCGTCCATCAGGCCAATGACGACGGCGGTGGGCGGATCGAGCTTGGCGATCTGGATGGCCGCCTCGGGATCGGTGGTCACCTCGACCTCGAACCCCAGGGCCTGCAGCGCCGAGCGCAGCTCTCGGGTGAAGTCGGCGTCGGTGTCGATGAGCAAGAGCCGAGTCGCCATGACCATCGCCTGTGCTGCCGGGAATAATGGGCGCACGCTATGCGGTCGCCCCCCGGGTGTCAATGAGGCGCCGGGACGCTGGCGGGCCCGTCACAAGGGGGTCGGACGAGCGCCCACGAGCGCCAGCGCGTATGCTCGCGCGATGACCGCCCTCGTCGACCGCTGGCACAGCCCCCCGCCCGACGCCGACCGAGCGCAGGTGCTGGCCTTGTTGGCCACCGGGGGCGTGGGCCCCACCTGCTTCCAGGCCCTGGAGCGCGGGCTGAGTCACTGGTTCGATCCGGCCGGCGACGGGGCGGTGGCCTATGTGCCGGCGGGCCGCTGGTGGGTGGCCGCTGGGTGCCCCATCGCCCCGCCCGCGCGGCAGGGGGCGGTGGGCGCGGCCTTCGTTTCGGCCGCCAGGGCCCGGGGCCGGCGCGCGGTGTTCTTCGGGGTCGAGGCCAGCTTCCTGCAGGCGCTGGCGGCGGCCGGGGTCGCGCACGACGCCCTGCAGGTGGCCGAGCAGCCAGACTGGGACCCCCGCGCTTATCACACGCAGGGCCCCAGCCGACGCAGCCTGCGGGCGCAGGTGCGGCGGGCGGCCAACAAGGGCGTGGTGGTGCGCCGCATCGGCGCCGACGAGCTGGCCCGCCGCCCGGGCTCGCTGCGCGCCGAGATCGAGTGGGTGCTCGATCGCTGGCTGGCCAGCCGTCGCATGAGCGTCATGCGCTTCATGGTGGATCTGGAGCCCTTCACGTTCCCCGAGGCGCGGCGCTACTACCTGGCCGAGCAAGGCGACCGGGCGGTGGGCTTTCTGGCGGCGGTGCCCGTGCCGGTCCGCCAGGGGTGGTTCTTCGAGGACGTCATCCGGGTGCCCGACGCCCCCAACGGCACCGCCGAGGCCCTGATCGACGCGGCCATGCGCGACGCGGCGGCGCAGGGCGACGCCTACGTGACCCTGGGCATGGCACCGCTGGCGGGGGTGAAGGCGGGCCCCGGGCCACACCGGGCGGTGCGTGGGGTGCTGGTGGCCAGCCGCGAGTGGCTGGGCGCGCTCTACGGCTTCACGGGGGTCCAGGCCTTCAAAGCGCGTTTCCGGCCCGACACCTGGACGCCGCAGTACCTGGCGGTGGCGCCGGGGCGGGTGGGGGTGGGTGCCTTCCGGGCCACGCTGCGGGCCTTCGCGGGCGGCGGGCTGCTGCGCTTCGGCTTCGACACGGGCTGGCGGATCATGAGCCGGGTGCCCGGGCCGGTGTGGGCCTGGGGCCTGCGGGGGCTGGCGGCCCTGCTGATCCCGTGGACGGCCCTGCTGGCGGCGGTGGACGGCGCGCGCTGGTTCGGCGACGAGAGCATCCAGTGGGCCTGGGTGGCCTTCGACGCCGGCTACTGCCTGGCGTTGTTCGGGCTGGCGCGGCTGGTGGCGCAGGGCCACCGGCTGGCGCGGGCACTGAGCATGTTCCTGGCCGGGGCCACGATGACCGACTTCGTCCTGTCCACGGTGCAGGCCAGCCTGCTTCATCGCGCGGTCACCGGGTGGGCGGCGCTGGCGGTGGGCGTGGGCATCCTGGGCCCGCTGCTGGCCACCTGGTTCCTGTGGTCGTTGGCGCTGGTGGCGCCCATCGCCGGGCGGCGCCTGAGGTGAGGCGGCTGCCGTGAGGGAGGATCCATGAGCGCACCCCTGCAAGGGCTGGAGGGCCTGGCGGAGCTGCGGGCCGCGGGACGCAGCTCGGCCGAGGCCGTGCAGGCGCTGAGCCGGGCAGGGGGCCTGGTGGGGGCTTGGGCGGCCCCGCTGGCCCGCTCGGTGGAGCAGGGGGTGGATCTGGGGCTGGCGCTGGCCCGCACCCACAGCCTGACCGCTGCCGAGCTGGCCCAGGTGGGCGGGCCCGGCGCGGCCGGTGAGCCCCTGGCGCTGCACGCCGTCATCGACGCCCGGCGCCAACGGCTGGGCCGCCGGCGGCGGCTGCTGGGGGCCCTCGTGCTGCCCGGCATCATAGGCGCGCTCACGGTGCTGCCCGTGCGCGGCCTGGGGCTGCTGCTGGGGGGCGGGGTGCCGGTGGGGGCCACGGTGGTGGACTGGGTGCCGTATGGCGTGCTCATGGGGCTGGTGTGGATCTCGGGCGGGCAGCCGCTGGGTTTCACGCAGAAGCTGCCAGGCGGCGCGCGCTGGCACCTGCGCGCGGCGCGGGCGCGGGCCGCGGCGTTGCTGGGTGCGGGGCTGCGCGCGGGCGTCGCGCCCGCTGGGGTGTTCGAGGGCGGGGGCGGCTGAGCGAGGGCTCGCTGGCCGCCGGGCTGGCGGGCACGGCGCGCCGCCTGCGCGAGGGGGCGCCGCTGGCCGAGGCCACGCCGCCGGCCGAGCGGGTGGGCGAGCCCCTGGCGCTGGCGCTGGCCGTGGGCGCCGGCGTCGATGATCTGCCCACCCGGCTGCTGACCTTGGCCACGGCGGAGCGGGTGGCCTTGGCGCGGCAGGTGCTGCGCGCGGTGCGGGTGTTGGCGTGGATCGCCATCACCTGGGCGAGCTGGCGGGCCTTCGCGGGCCTGGCCAACCTGGAGCTGGGCGGGCTGCCCGGCGGGCTGAACCTGCCCGGCATGGACGGGAAGAGCGGCGAGATGGAGCAGCTGATGCGCGAGCTTGACCTGTGAGCGGGGCCAAGATCCTGTTCTGCCATGGCTTCGAGGGGCGGCCCATGGGCACCAAGGCCCAGCACCTGGCGCAGGCGCTGGGGTGCGAGGTGGCCTCGCCCGACCTGTACGCCCGGGGCTTCACCTTCGAGCAGCAGGTGGCCGTGGCGCTGGCGGCCCTGGACGGGGTGCCGACGATCCACACGGTGGTGGGCTCGAGCCTGGGGGGCTTCGTGGCGGCGGTGGTGGCCAGCCGGCGGCTGGACCGGCGCCTGCGCCTGGTGCTGCTGGCGCCCGCCGTGAACATCCACGCCCTGTGGACGCACCGCCTGGGCGCCGACGGCCTGGCGGCGTGGGCGGCGCGGGGCGCCCTGCGCTACGACCACGCGGGCGTGGGGCGCACCATCGAGATCCCCTACGACGCCTTCACGCAGGCCCAGGCGGCTGCCGAGGTCACTGTCGCGCACCCCGCCGAAATCCTGCACGGGCTGCAGGACGACGTGGTGCCGGTGCAGGTCAGCCTGGATCTGGCAGCGCGATCGCCGGGGGTGCGTCGGGTGAGCCTGACCCCCGACGGGCACCGGCTGCTGGCGTCGCTGGACGTGATGGTCGAGGCGGTGCGGCGGCTGGGCGTCGGCGGCTGACGAGCCCCTACTTGGGCGTGGCCTGATCCTTGTAGAAGGACACGGCTGGATCGGGGCCCGCGGCCCCCGGGCCCGCCGGCTCGGTGCCCGTGGGCGCGTCCGCCACTTCCCCCCCGTCGGGCTCGACCGTGGCGGGATCCGCGGACTTGGGGGCGTCCTCGTAGCCCCGGACCGTGGGCAGTGTGCCCACCCGCAGCAGGATGGCCACCGCCAGCTCGGCGGTGGGGCCGGCGGGCTTGTCGGCGCAATCCCGCAACACGTCGCGCAGGGTGCCGCAGGCGGTCTGCTCCCCCGCGCTGGCCTGGGCGGCAGGCCGCCCGCAGGGCCGGTGGTGGGGCTGGGTGCGCTGCGCCAGCGCGAAGTCCACCCAGCGGGCGTAGCGCCGCGCGAAGGTCAGCAGCTCGGCGGCGCGCTCGGGCTTGCAGGCCATGCGCGCGGCGCGATCAGCGGCCAGCTCTGTCAGCTCGCGCCAGATGGCGTCGATGTCGCCAGGACCCGCGGCCACCCCCAGCTCGCTGCGGCCGTTGGCGTGGCGGGCCAGCACCACGTCGCGGGCGGCGTCGTCCTGGGCGATGGCCAGATCGGCCCACAGCGAGGGCAGCCGTGGGTGGGCGGGCACCAGGAACACCTCGAGGCCGTGCCGCTCCACCCAGCGCTTCACGTGGGTCTGGCGCGGGGCCAGCGTGGCCACCGCCTTGAAGTCCATCACCGCCTTGGTGTGCTCCACCAGGGCGGCGAAGACCTCGCGTCGGTGGCTCACCGAGCGCCCCTGCCAGTGCTGCGAGGCCTGATCGTCGAGCTGGAAGCGCACCTGCGCCGCGCCCTTCTCGGGCAGGGTGACGGTGACGTCGTCGAAGGGACGCTGCAGGTCGAAGACCCGCGCCTCGGCCTTCAGCTCTTCGGCGAGCTCGCGCGCCACCGCCGCGTGCAGCCACGCCTGCTGGACCTCGACCTGGCTGCGGGGCGCCTTGGCGGATGCGCCGGGGGCGCTCAGGGCCAGCGCGCTGAGGACCAGCGCCAGGGGCGCCGGGAGCGTCGCGGTGCGCATGTGGGGCTCCTGACTACATCATCTCACCCTGGACGATAGGCGGGGGCCGGTGGGGTGTCCACTTCGCGCCCGCTCAGGGGAGGCCGGACTCCGATGACGCCGCGGCGGGCGCGTCGGTGGGCGCCAGCCCGGCGAAGCCGCCGCCGATGATGAGCACCCTGGGGTTGATGGCGGGCATTGAGCCTCCCGGCGAACGCGTTCGCCGCAATGGGGCGACCGGTTGGGGCGGGATCTACAGCAGGACGTAGATCAGCGCCCCGATGGACAGGGCCGCGACCACCAGCGCCACCGCCAGCGGCCCCTTGCGGGCCACGGGGAACTGCCCCTGCTCCAGCAGGCGGGCCACGGCCAGGTAGCGTTCGATGCCGTAGAACAGGGCCAGGCCGCCGAGGGCGATGAGGAGCACGCCGCCCAGCTCGGCCCAGTCGCTGTCCCGGGTGTCGGCCGCGAAGCGCTCGAGCACCACGCCCAGGCCCACCAGGCCCAGCGCCGTGCGCACCCACGCCAGGTAGGTGCGCTCGTTGGCCAGGTGGTCCCGGGCGGTGCTGCCGCGGTTCTCGATGGGTCGGCGGACCTTGAGTCTACGGGCCATGGGCTCCCCCCGTTGCAGTGGGGGCCATCGGCGATCCGGGCGCGGATCGCAAGGGGGAAGGGGCGCGGCGGCGCCGGGCTCAGCCCAGCAGCTTGCCCAGCATGGGCACCTGGGCGGCCAGCTTGCTGACCACCGCGTCGCCCGCCTTGTCCTTCAGGAACTTCACCAGGAGCTGCACGAAGTCGCCCGCCGAGTCCATGCTGAGCCCGGCGCCGGTGAACTTCGAGATCAGATCCATGGCGCCGCCCGCGCCGGCGGCCTTCGCGGCCATGCCCGCCAGGCCGCCCAGGCCCCCGCCGAAGCCGCCCAGCCCGCCCAAGGCGCCGCCCAGGCCGCCGCCGCCCTTGGGGGCCTCGGCCTGCTCGGCCTCGTCGGCCACCGCGTCCAGCCCTGGCACCTGATCGGCCACCTGGGCGAAGTCGGCGTCGTCGCCGTCCTTGCGCAGGGCCGAGATGACGCTGCCGGTGAGATCGCGGGCGGTGCCGGTGGAGATGCCGTACTTGCCGGCGGCCTGCTCGATGAACTGCTCGATCATGGGTGCCTCACGGGTTGGGCCGGCCTGCGCCGGCGGGATGTCGTACTCGACCTGCGGGCGCGGGGAAAGTCACCCGGCGCCGCCACAACAACGCTTGAACTTCTTCCCGCTGCCGCAGGGGCAGGGGTCGTTGCGCCCCAGGCGCGGGGTGGCGCCGACGGCGTAGATCCAGCGGCCGTCCCGGCGCTCGAAGCGCGAGACCTCGTGGATGTTGCGGGGGCGGCCGCCCTCCTCGAAGCGCGCGAGGAACCACACCTGCCCCTCGGCGTCTTCGGGGCCGCCCGCTTCGGTGCGGTACACGCTCAGCCCCAGCCAGCGCACGCTGCGGCCCCACGCGCCCAGATCGTCCGCGTCCACGGGGGCGAGCTGCGTGCGCGCCAGGTAGGCGCCGTCGCCGCGGGTGAAGGCGGTGTAGCGCGACCGCATGAGCGCCTCGGCCGTGGGCGGCGCGCCCATGTTGGTCAGCCAGGGGCCGCAGCAGGCGGCCAGGACGTGGCCCGATCCGCACGGGCAGGGATCCATCGCGATCATCACTCGCCGTAGAGGTACGCGACGGCGCTGATGCGCCAGCGGCCGTCGGGGTGCACGTCAGGGATGTCGAAGGCGAAGTCGTGGTCGCCCGCGTCGTCCAGCCGGGGTGGGTGAACTCGACGGTAGCAGGCGAGGAGGGCCAAGGCGGCCAGACCGATGAACACGCGCATGCAGACGCCCCCGGGTGTGGCCCCAGCCTACGGAATGGCCGACCCACCGGGCCAGCGTGTTAGCCTGCGGGGGTACGCCTGAAGGGGGACTCGCCATGGCCGACAAGAAGCCCGTGTCGTTGCTGCTGGACGCCATCACCGCTCAGACGGTGGCCAAGGCCAGGCAGGAGGCCACCGAGCGTGCCCGAGCGGACGCCGAGCGGGCCGAGGTGGAGGCGGCCGAGGCGAAGGCCGAGATCGAGGCCCGCGCCCGGGCCAAGGCCGCCGCCCGCGCCGAGGACGATGACGACGAGGAAGACGGCGGCCGCCGGGGCCCCCCCGCCTGGCTGGGCCGCTCGGCCGCCGAGCTGCTGGCGGGCCGCGGCGGCCGGGCCAGCGCCACCACCGACGTGCACACCGGCGGGGCCAAGGAGGTGGCCCCCCCGCCGCCCAGCCGGCGGGCGCGGGTCGAGAGCACCTTGGATGTGCACACCGACGGCGCGCAGGAGGTGGAGGCCGAGGGCGACGGGGCCATCCGCGCCCGGGTCGAGGCGCGCCTGGACGTGCACGTCGAAGAAGACGAAGACTGACTTCGGTTCGCGCTCGGTGACTGCCCGGCCCGCCACCCGCCAGACCCCACCGGCGGCAGGCGCGCTGGCCACTTACCGGCGGAATTCGAGCCGCTGCGACGCAAAACCCCGCCCCCCGCCCCGTCCCGCGGCTGGCACGGCCCTGGCATTGCCCGCCGGGGTCCACCTGTCCCGCTGTGACCGATCCCAAAGGGGAGCCCCATGCGTCGCCTGATCCCGCTGAGCCTGGCCACCGTGTCCCTGCTGGCCTGTGGCGAGCCCACCGAGCCCACGCCCGCTGCCGCCGGCGACCTGTGCGCCCAGGCCAACGCCCGCCTGGCGGCGTGCTTCCCGGAGCAGCCCTCGGGTCAGGCCTGCCACGGCGGCACCGCCCAGCGCATCGCCGACGCCACCTGCGACGAGCTGGCCGCTGCGGACGCCAAGGCCGACGGCGGCTGGATGTGCTTCTGGACCCCTTGGCTGTGTGCCAGCGGGGGCGGCGGCGCGGCCACGGTCGACACCTACACCTTGTTCGTGGGCACGAGCCGCTGCGGGACCTACTTCGGCGCCGGCGACGACTGCACCTACTACTACGCCAGCGCCTGCACCGAGGTGGGCCTGTTCAAGGACGGCGTGGAGCTCGAGCGCAAGTTCAGCAGCACCCACGGGAACGTGCGCTTCGACCTGGCCGAGAAGGGCGACTACGAGGTGCGCGTCTTCGACCGCGCCGGCGAGATCACCACGCAGATCAAGGGCACCTTCGACTACCGCTACGAGCCCGCGGTCGAGGCGGTCACCGTCGGCGACGCGGCCGAGGTGCGGCTGGGCTTCGATCTGCCCAACGACAGCGAGGCCAAGGTCAAGCAGTGCGCCCCGGTGACCGTGGATCTGACCGTCGAGACCGCGGCCGGCGAGCGGGTGGAGTCGAAGCAGGTGGAGTGGGACTGGTTCGTGCGCTTCCTGCAGCCCGACGGCACGGTGGACGTGACCCGCCCCTTCAGCATCCACCCCGACGCCACCGGCGAGGCCGACTACGTGAACCGCACCACCTTCCACGGGATCTACAAGGGTGAGAGCCTGGTGGAGTTCATCCGCATGGACATCCCGGAGTGGCGGCAGGAGAACAACCCCGACTACGAAGCCCTGCTGGACCGCTACGCCGTCGAGAGCGTGGATCCGGTGGCCGTGCCCTTCACGCTGGAAGACGGCCAGATCCCCGCGGGCGCCGGCTTCAGCTACGGCGTCATCGACCCCCTCACCGAGTGAGCCCCAGGGCGCCGAACGCTCACGGCGCGAGCGGGCGGGCCCGGACCTCCTGCTTCCAGGGATCGGCCCACCACACCCGGCCGGCATGCACCAGCAGCGCGGCCGGCTGCACGCCTGGCACCACGGTGATGACGCCTTCCCCCGGCGCGTACCGGTGGATGCCGTTGCTCGCCCGCCACCACAGCGCGCCGTCCACCGCCTGCAGATCGCCGCTGCCCCGGCCCGCATAGGCCAGCCGCTCCAGCGCGGCGGGGCCCAGCCGCTCGAGCCAGCCGGCGCCCGTGAGCATGAGCAGGTGCGGGGTGCCCGCCAGCGCGGCGGCCTCGGTGGGGATGAACCGCGACGTCTCGAGCTGCACGCCGCCCGCCGCCGTGACCCGCAGCAGCGTGCGCGGCTCGTCACCGCCAACCCCCACCAGCGCCTGATCGGGGGCCATGGGATACACCATGCTGGCGGCGCCCAGGTTGGCGGCCCAGGTGACGGCCGGCCCCTCGGGGTAGGGCAGGTGACGCAGCCGGCCGCCCTCTTCGTCGTCCAGCCACCACACGGCCCCGTGCGCGAACACCGCCCCCCGCAGCCCGGTCGCGGCCGGCGCGTGGCGCGCCCCGGCCAGGCTCAGGACGCCCGCCGCGGCGCTGGCCACCCACGGGCCGTCAGGCGTGGGGACCAGCCGGGCGTCCTCGGGCAGGTCGCGGCGCAGCAGCTCGGCGCCTGCCTCGGTGACGCGGTACAGGCTGCCGGTGCCCGTCAGGGCCAGCACGCCCTCGCCGTCGGGCACGAGCTGGCGCACGTCGCTGAGCCGGTCGCCCAGGACCTCGTCGGCGGGGGGCGCGGGCAGGCCGAAGTCCGAGCGCAGATCGGCGTCGGGCAGGGCGGCGTCCTCCGGGCCGGTGTCTGCGGGGCCGGCGTCTGGCACGGCGCTCTCCGGGGCGGGGCCGTCGTCGCAGCCCGCAAGCAGCACCAGCAGGCACAGGGCGTGGCGCAGCGCGGTGCGGCTCATCGGGCACCTCCGGCGCAGCGGAAGCCCACCGCCACGCTGCGGCGATCGGGCGGCGCGGCCACCCGCGCGGTCACCCGACCGCGCAGGGTCCACTCCAGGAAGCTGCCGCCGCGGATGACCTTGAACTCACCGTCGGCGGGCCCGGTGGGGTCGGTCTGCGGCGCGTCGGTGTAGGGCGCCTCCCAGTCCAAGACCCACTCCGCCACGTTGCCCGCCAGATCCTCGACCCCGTCGGGGCTGGCCCCCAGCGCCCCGTAGGTGCCCACCGGCACCGGGCCGTCGGCGCAGCCGCCGCGGCCGCCGTCCAGGTTGGCCCGCCGGCAGTCCGCGGGGTCCTCACCCCAGGGCCAGGTGCGGGCACTGGGGCCGCCGCCGCGGGCGGCGCGCTCCCACTGGGCCTCGGTGGGCAGCTCCAGGCCGTGCCAGCGGCAAAAGGCGCGGGCCTCGACCCAGCTCACCGCGCGGGCGGGCTGCTGCGGATCCACGGCGGGGGCGAAGCCCGTCGGCGTACGCTGCACGCCCTGGAGTGGGTGCCAGGCCGCCAACCCACCGACCTTATTCAGGAACTCGACCCACATGGCCACGGTGACCTCGTGGCGGTGGATCTGGAAGGCGCTCAAGGTCACCGGGTGGGCCGGGCCCTCGTTGACCTTCCACAGGCTGCCGGTGGGGCTCGGATCGTCGCGCTGGTGGCCCATGCGGAACTCGCCCGGGGGGACGCCCACCGGCTCGCCGAGCAGGGTGGGCTGCACCGGCACCTTGGCGGGCTGGGCGAGGGCCGCGGCGGGCAGCAGGAGGGCGAGCAGGGCGCCCGGGGCGTGCCAAGGCGTCATCGCCGCACCTCGTCCAGGGGGATGGGCTGGGCGTACAGGAACGGCCACCAGCGGTGGGTGAGCTGGGGCTGCCATTGGTGCCCCACGAGCTCCAGAATGTGGCTCTGCAGGCGCCCGGCCTCGCCCCAGCCCAGGGCCTCGAGCTGATCGCGCAGGGCGATGCCCTCGGCCGGCACCACGTTGTCATCCAGCAGGCCGTGCACGATGACGCCCGGCACCTGCCGACCGGTGTACGCGGCGATGTAGCGGTCGAACTCATTGACCGTGGCGAAGCCCGCCTGGCTCACGAAGCCGCTGAAGGTGTCGGGCGCCAGGAAGGCCAGCATGACCGACAGGCCCGCCCCGCGGCTGGTGCCCGTGGTGATCACCCGGGTGCGATCCAGGTTGTAGCGGGCGGCCACGTGGTCGATGAGCCGGCGGTAGTAGTCCAGGTCGGGCAGAGCCGGCCAGTCGCCGGCAAAGGCCGGGTTGTAGACGTACCAGGCGTGCCGGTAGCCCCGCGGCCCGAAGTCCCGGTAGAGCTGCTGGCTGTAGGCCACCAGCACCCCCTCCAGCTCGGCCAGGCGGTTCAGATCGGTGTAGGCCTGCTGGTGCATGTCGTCGCCGAACCCGCCGGCGTAGATCACGAGCGGGGCGGGGCGGGCGGGATCGTAGCGCCGCGGCACGTAGAGCTTGAACAGCCGCTCCACCTGGCCGCGGCCGTCCTCGGCCTGGGCGCTCAGCCGGTGGAAGGACCAGCCCCGGGGGCCGCCGCTGCCGAAGCTGCCCCGGGCGTCTGCGTCGGCGGTCACCGGCGGATCCAGCGCCTGCACCCCGGCGCGGAAGCGGCACGCGCCGAACAGGGTCGGTTCGGGCTCGGGCTGGGCGCACGCGGCGTCGCAGTCGGCGGCGTCGGTGCCCAGGGCGCACTGCGCGGGCTCGTCACACACGCCGTCGCCGGCAAAGGGGCAGGGCGGCCCGGCCAAGGCCAGCGCCGGCGCCCACAGCAGCAAGATCAGCAGCGATCGCATGGCGTCGTATATCACGCGCCGGATGTGAACATCACCCCGGCTGTGCGTGGCACAGCCTCAGGCCGGGGTGCGCCGTGGCGAAGCCCGGTACCTGGCGCGCGGAGCGAACCTCCACCACCTGCAGGCCCGCCGCCGCGCACATGGCCTCCAGGCCCATGGGGGTTGGGGCCCAGCGCAGCGGCTCGCCGGCCCAGCCCAGGGCGCGCTCGCCGAGGCGCTCCAGCGCGCTCAGGCGGTGCGGTCGGGGGCACCAGGCGTCGAAGACCACCTGCCCGCCGAGCTGAGCCACCCGGCCCAGCGTCTGCCGCACTGCGCTGGCCGCCAGGTACATCGAGACGCCCTCCCACACGAAGAGCGACGGCTGGCTGCGCTGGAACCCGGCGGCCTCGAGGGCGTCGCCGAAGTCCTGGCTGGCGAAGTCGACGGCCACGTCCACGCTGCGCGGCGGCAGGTGGCGGGCGGCCGTGGCGCGGGCCCGCGCCGTGTCGGGGTGGTCGCACGTGAACACGCGGGCGCCGCCCAGGGCCAGCCGCCAAGGCCGGCTGTCGAACCCGGCCCCCAGCAGCACCACCTGGCGCGCACCGCGGGCGATGGCGGCCTCCACCTGCCCGTCGAACCAGGCGTGGCGGGCGCGCACGGCGTGCACCAGCCCCAGGCTGGCGGCGTTCAGAGGCTTGTCGAGCCGGCGGGCCACCGGCAGCCATGGGCGCAGGCTGGGGCCCACGAAGTGCGGGGCGTACGGATCGGTGCCCCCCATGGCGCGGAAGGCGGCGGTGAAGCGGGCGGTCAGGCTGCCCCGACCCCGGCGGATGCTGCGGCTTGCCATGGCCGCATGCTGGCATGGCCCCCGGGGCTTGTCAGCGGCCGCGCGGCCGCCGCCGCAGGCGCAGGCCCAGGAGGGCCAGGAACCACAGGGCCCCCGCGGGCGCGCTGCGGCCACCGGCGCGACACGCGCAGCCCTCCTCGGGCACGTCCTCGCTGACCCGCGGGCCGATCACCGCGGCGTCCGGCCGCACGGTGCCGCCGCCCGCGCCACCCACGCCCAGGTCGTCCGCAGCGCCCAGATCACGGCGGGGGCCCTGGTCGAGCGGCGGGCGGGGCACGCAGACCCCCTCCTCCAGGTCGCACTGCGGCAGCTCGGGATCCTTGCAGTCGCCGTTGCCCCGGCAGCGGGGGATGCAGGCCAGCCGGTTCTGGCTCACGTCGGCGCACAGGTAGCCCTCGCGGCAGTCGCTGGAGCGGGTGCAGGTCTTCAGGCACAGGAACCGGCCGAAGATGCGCCCGCACTCGGCCTCGTCGGGGCAGTCCTCATCGCAGTCGGGCAGGGTGCAGTAGCCGTTGCGCCACACATCCTGGGCGGGGGGCGAGAAGCACACGAGCTGGTCGCAGTCGCCGGCCTCTTCGCAGGGATCGCCCACCGCCACGGGATCCACGCAGTCCTCGTCGGCCTCGTCCACCAGCCCGTCGCAGTCCACGTCGCGGCCGTCGCACTGCTCGGCCTTCGGGCCCACCTGGCCCATGCAGGGGCTCCAGGCGCCCTGGATGCACTCCCGGCGGCCGCGGCGGCAGGCGCCCACGTTCGCGGTGCCCTCGGGGCCGTCGTAGCACTCCTGCAGGGCGCCCACCTCGCACTGGGTGCACTCGGTCCACTCGGTCCAGCCGCAGGCTTCGTCGCAGGTGCGCACCCGGAAGCCCTCGGGATCACACTCCTCGCGCTGGGCCATGCCGGGCTGGCAGACCCCCTGGTCCTCACACAGGCCGTCGAGCCACACGCACGCGTCGGTGCACTCCACCAGCACCGTGCCGCAGCGGCCGCAGGGGGCGCGCCGGGTGTCGCCGGGGGCGCACGCGCCCTCGTCCACGCAGTCGCCCTGAGGGCCCCAGGTGCCGTTGTTCTGGCACGTGCGCCGGCGCTCGCCGCACTGCCCGCAGGGCACGGCCTCCACCGCGCCCGGCTGGCAGCCCGCGTCGGCCACCCGCACGGCCAGATCGTAGTAGTTGTAGTCGTCGCCGGCCCGGGGGCTCAGGCGCAGCCGGTAGTCGCCGGCCACCAGCCCCGCGGCGGAGAGCCTTGCGCCGTCGGCCCCGTCCACGCCCCGCGCCACCTCGCCGCCGTCCAGGTCGAACAGGGTCACGTCGATGCCGCCATAGGCGGTGCGGTAGGGCACGTCCACGATCACGTCGCTGGCGCTGGCCAGATCCAGAGTCAGCCAGTCCTGGTCGCGCATGATGCGGTTGCGCTCCACCCCGGGGGGCGCGGGCGCGGCGTCGCGGGGGTTGTCGTCGCCGTCATCCTCGTTCAGCGCGTCGGTGCCGTCGTCGTAGGTCTCCAGCAACTCCAGGTTGGCGGTCTGGGGGCTGTCGTACAGGCACCAGAACCCGCAGCCCGAGGCGCGCACCTCGGCCTGGGCGTAGATCTCGGCGTAGTCGCCCGAGTCGTCGGGGAAGCGGGCGCCGCAGTCGAACTGGCGGTCCACGGTCTGCGCCTGCGCCTCGGCGGCGGTGACGCGGTGGGTGGTGTCCCAGATCCGGTCGTCGCCCACGGCGTCGTCCTCGAAGACCTCGATGACGATCTCGTCGCCCTCGGCGATGGCCACCTCGACGGCGCGCACCCGGATGCGTAGCTGGCAGAAGCTGCGGGCGTCGCCCATCACGAAGCGGTCCAGCAAGGTCAGCGTGAGCGTGGTCTCGTCGTCGGTGTCGTCGTCCGACTGTACGGGCGGCAGGGCCACCGCCGCGGTGGCGGCCAGCAGCAGGGCGGTGGCGATGGCGGCGCGGCGCATGGGTCCCCCCCAATCGGTGCGGCCCGATCGTGGCCTGCGGGCCCACCACGACGCAATCGAAGTGCTCCACGGGCTCTTGACGCAGTGCGTCATGGTGGCTAGATTGACCTCGTTGACGCACTGCGTCATTGGCCACGGAGGTTCGACCATGTCGTTGTCCGAGCGGATCGAGAAGCTGGTGAAGGCCCCCCTGGACGAGCTCAAGCAGCACGAGCGGGTGAAGGCCGGACTCGAGGCCCTGGACGGGTTCGTGGGGCGCCTGCCCTCGTCGGTGTCGGCGCCGCTGCGGGCCGAGGGCCCCCTGACGCTGGATCGGCTGCGCACCGCCGCCCTGGCCGCCCGCGACGAGGCCGAGCAGTGGTGGAGCGACCGCCGCAAGGTCCACCAGGCCGACGAAGCCGCCGAGGCCGCCGTGGTCGAGGACGCTGAGCTCGAGGTGGCCGAGGTCGACGTGGCCTCCGAGGCCCCGGCGGCACCCAAGGCCGAGCCGAAGGCCCGGTCCAAGCGCGCTGCCAGGCCCAAGCCCAAGGCGGACGACGCCGCCGAGTGATCCCCGCGCGGGGCCGGATCCGGCCTCGCCCCCGCGCCGCCGGCCGGTCCCTTGGGCCCTGTCGCGCGATCGCTGCGGGTGATCCCCACGCCCCCCCAGCGCGGATCACCCCGATCGCCCGCCCGCCCGGTCACCCCCCTCTCGACTCGGGACCGGCCGCGGCGCAACCCTCTGTCATCGCTGGTGAATCAGCGACGGCGGCGCTTCAGAGCCCGCTGCACCGCCTTCAGCACCCCCTCGACCCCCAGCGGCTGCAGCACGACGCCGGCGGCGCCCGCCCGCAGCAGGGCCGAGATGCGGCCCGCGTCGATGGGATCGGTGTCCACCAGCAGCGGCGCCCCGTGGGGCCAGGTGGCCACCTGGCTCGGGCGGGCGCCCAGCCAGAGCACCACATCCGCCTCGCTGGGGTCGTCCTCGGCCAAAGCGACGATGTGCTGGGCGCGCAGGGCCAGGCGCACGTCGTCGGGCAGCGCCCCGCCCAGGACCCGCAGCCGCCCATCCACCGGTACGTCGGGTTCGGCGCGCACCCCGGGATCCACCATGCGGGCCACCCGGGGGGCCGGGCCCGAGTCCAGGCTCAGGCCGCGTTGCGTCAACCCCTCCAAGGTGGCGTGCACGGCGCCCATGTCGGGCCGCTCTTCGGGGCGCTTGCGCAGCATGCGCGTCACCAGCCGATCCAGCACGGGCGGGATGGGCTGCCCGGCCCGGCCTTGCAAGGGCGGCGCGGGCTCCACCAGGTGCTTGGTGAGCACCTCGATGGACTTGCCCGGGAAGGGGGGCGCGCCGCTCAGCAGCTCGAAGAGCACGCAGCCCAGGGCGTAGACGTCGGTGGTGGGCTGCAGGGGGCGGCCCCGCGCCTGCTCGGGCGACATGTAGTGGGGCGTACCGAACACCTCGCCGTGGCGGGTCAGCTCCCCCTGCTCGGACACGGGCACCGCCAGGCCGAAGTCCATCACCACGGCGTGCTCCCGCCCGTCGGGCAGGCGCTCCAGGAACACGTTGTCGGGCTTCACGTCCCGGTGGATCAGCGCCACGTCGTGGGCGGCGGTGAGGGCCGAGGCCACCTGGGCGCCCACCCAGCACACGTCGTCCACGGGCAGGCGGCCGGTGCGCGCCAGGCGCTGGCGCAGGGTCTCGCCGTGCAGCAGCGGCATGGCCAGAAACAGGTAGCCGTCGGCGGCGCCGAAGTCGAAGACCCGCACGGCGTGGGGGTGGTTCAGGGTGGCGGCCAGCCGGGCCTCGCGCTGAAAGCGCAGGTCGCCCTCGGGATCGTCGTAGGCGTTGCCGCCCATGATCTTCACGGCCACCTCGACGCCCAGCCCCAGGTGCTCGGCGCGGTAGACCAGGCCCATGCCGCCCTGGCCCAGAAGGCTGTTGAGCAGGTAGCGACCTGCCAGGATGAAGCCGCGCTCGGGCGGGGGCGGGGGCGCCATCAGTAGCTGACCTCGAAGAGCTGCACCGGCTCGGCCCGGCCCGTCACGGGCCGGCGGCCCACCGGCGCGTACTCGAAGCCGTCCCCGGCGGCGTCGCGGGTGGCTCGGGTGATGAGGATCTGGTTGGGCCGGGCGATGCCCTCGAGACGGGCGGCCACGTTCACCGCGTCGCCAATGGCCGTGTACTCCATGCGCGACTCCGAGCCCACGTTGCCCACCACCGCCTCGCCGCTGTTGATCCCGATGGCGAGCTGAAGGTCCACCCCGAAGCGGGCCTGCCAGCCGGCGCCGGCGGCCTCGACCCAGCGCATCATGTCCTCGGCAGCCAGCAGGGCGCGCTCGGCGTGATCGCCCTGGGGGTTGGGGGCGCCCCACACGGCCATCACGCAGTCGCCGATGAACTTGTCGATGGTGCCGCCGTGGCGGAACACGATGTCCGTCAGCAGGGTGAACAGCTCGTTGAGCACCGTCACCACCACCTCGGCGGGCTGGCTCTCGGCCAGGGGCGTGAAGCCCACCACGTCGGCAAACAGCACGGTGATGTCGGTGCGCTGCCCGCCCAGGCGCATGTCCTGCTCGCGGGCCACCACCCGCTCGACGATCTCGCGGGGCAGGTAGCGGCCCAGGTCCGTGCGGATGGCGGCCTCGTTCAGGAGCTGCTGCTCGCTCTCCTTCAGCCGGCGCGAGGCCGCGCTCATCACCTGGCCGAGCATGGCCAGCTCGTCGCGGGTCTGCACCTGCACCTCGCCCCCGAAGCGGCGGGCGGCCAGCTCGGTGGCGAAGTGCGCCAGATCCCGCACGGGCCGCGTGATCCGGCGCGCCATCACCAGCGCGAGCAGCACGGCCGCCAGGATGGCCGCGGCGATGGTGCCGATGACGATGCGGCGCATGGTCTGCAGGCGGCCGTAGACCACCGCCTGGGGCTGGCGGACCACAACGGTGAAGGGCCAGCCGGGCACGGCCACCACCGCGGCCGTGACGGGCTCGCCGCCCACCGGGTACTCCACCGAGGGGGCCACGCCGGCGGTGGTGGCCTTGGCGGCCTGGGCCACGGGGGGCTCCACTGGCCCCGGGGCGCCGCCGAGCAGCACCTGACCGGCGTGCACCAGCCGCAGCGGGTCGCGCTGGTCGGGGAAGTGGGCGCGGCTCAGCCGCTCGATGCGGGCGGCCACGGGGCCCAGGCTCAGGTGGCCGCTCAGGGCGCCCGTACGCT